>NZ_JACJFN010000003.1 GCF_014164785.1 Aquipseudomonas guryensis
CTTGGAGCGTCCATTGTGTATGACGTGTATCCAGGCCCGTAGTGTGAGCCCCTAACTAGTGGTTCAAGCCGCTCGCTTCGCTCACTCGGGACCGGCTAAAGCCGGCCCCTTAACCAAACGTTAGGTATCACCCCATGCTTATCTTGCGCCGGGTCATCCTTTCAATACTGCTCGTGTCTTTTCTATTGGCTGCCGCATTCCCCGGAATTGTTTATATCATCGGCATATACAGAGTTGACGGCCGCCCAGTCCCTGCAAATCCTGAGAGCTACAGTCAGGAGGTCATTGATAAAGCATGGAGTCAATGCAACGAGAAGCTGCCTGTCACTGTTAAACCTACCAATCCATGGGCTCTAGCGAGTAAGTTTCTGTTTGGCAATCCAATGCGTACGACACCAGGAGAACGCGCCGCATGGCGAATTGCGAGCACCTATAATGCTGCTCATCGTATGGGCAACAATACTTGGTGGCACACGTCTGGCGCAGCACTAACCATCTGGGTTACTCGCCAGTGGTCTGCTCAACAAATTGCGGCAACTCTAGTGAGGGACAACTTGTGCAAGCGAAACCTAACTACTGGTTCAAGCCGCTCGCTTCGCTCACTCGGGACCGGCTAAAGCCGGCCCCTTAACCAAACGTTAGGCTCACAGAGGCAGAGGTCATAGCCGGATGCATCCAGACCTAAAATCCCTAATAAGCAAGGGGCGATCCCAAGGTTTCCTACTGAAGTCTGAAGTCCTAGAAATATTGCCTGAAGACATCACACAAGAAGAGCTTATCAATGACATATTGCTGATGATCAGCGATATGGGTATCTCTATAGTCAATGATCAAGCGAGCGCTAACAATGGACACCCAGAAGCCTAACAAATGATTCAAGCCGTTCGCTTCTCTCACTCGGGGCTGGCTAAAGCCGGCCCCTTAGCCAAACGTTAGGCGTAAAACAAATGAAATCGCCTTTTAAAGCCACTTTCTTTGCCTTTGCAGCGTGCATTTCTGCAGAAGCTATTCCCGCAAGC
The DNA here is from genome assembly GCF_014164785.1 of Aquipseudomonas guryensis. Lineage (GTDB taxonomy): Bacteria > Pseudomonadota > Gammaproteobacteria > Pseudomonadales > Pseudomonadaceae > Aquipseudomonas > Aquipseudomonas guryensis. The sequence continues at coordinate 1,020 of NZ_JACJFN010000003.1, forward strand.
TAACTACCTGGAGTGGACAGCGTTCAAGAGCATGAAATTATCGGCCTTGCCACCGTGCGCATAGGGCAAGAGCTCACCCATGCAAAGTTCGGCGTTGGAAAAGTTGAAGAGATCCAACCAGAAGAAGGCATCACGGTTATAAACATAACCTTCCCTTCTGTTGGCTCAAAATGGCTTATTGCAGAGCATGCGAATTTAAAGCAGGTCACCGAGTGAGCCGCCTAACAAATGGTTCAAGTCACTCGCTTCGCTCGTTCGGGACCGCGTTCCGCGGCCCCTTAACCAAACGTTAGGCACTTCAAATGAGCCAAGGAAGACTCCCAGCTATTGCAATCCTCACTACGGCACTTTTGCCGTTGTCTCTTTTTCTTGCATCACTCTTTTTAGCCTGGAGCGCCATTACCCAGGCCACAGCTTCAAACGGCAGTCATTTCTTCCGCATCTGCTCCACAACAGGAATAGCAGAATGCACCACATTCACATGTTTGCATCTCATCGTCTTTGGCATAGTCTGTCTAATCGCAGCAGGTTTGCTAATAGCATTGGGAGTCAAGAAATTGAGGTCTACCAGTGCCTAACAATGCGCTCAAAGCGCTCACTCCGTTCGCTGGGACCGGCGAAGCCGGCCCCTTAGCTTAATCGTTAGAGGTCACAGTGAAAGTTCACGGTTATGCCAAGGAAGAGCAAGACGTTGAAAACCTAATTCCGTCTGAACTCGCTGAAATAACGCTAGTAGCATCGCCTGACGAATTGCGCCGCATCGCAAAATTTCTTGATCACTGCGCGAGCGGAATGGAATTATCTGGAAAATCTTGGTGCCACGAGCATCTATCTGACAAAGACAAAGGCTTCCTAAACTCACCCCATTTCATTGTATTCAACCCAGAGTATGAGCTGTGACCTCTAACTACTGGTTCAAGCCGTTCGCTTCGCTCACTCGGGACCGCGTTCCGCGGCCCCTTAACCAAACGTTAGGCATTTGGAGAAAAATTTGCGCCAATCTCAAGAAGCAGATTTGCCGTTCACTCCAGAATCTGCACTCCAAATGCTGGAGTGGGGAGCAAATCCCGACGCCTCACCATACTCACACAAGCAAATCGCGGAGTGGTGTGATCGTTTCTGGTGTCAGTACCTCGATATAGATGCGCCTCCAGAAATCGAGAAGCTCCTCCCAATTCTTACAGACGTCGAGACCCAGTGGGATCTTTACCTAGCCAACACGTATACATATGAACAGCTTCGGTCGGAGTCCTTCGAAAGTGAGCGGCTTCCGGTAGAGTGGTTCAAAAAATGGTTAAGTGAGGCAAATGCCTAACAATGCGCTCAAAGCGCTCACTTCGTTCGCTGGGACCGCGTTCCGCGGCCCCTTAGCTTAATCGTTAGGTGCAAAAATGAGTCCAAGCGACTTTGATGTTGAGCTAAAGGATCTTTATGAAAGGTCTGTAGGTCAGCTCATGACAGATTATTTTGATGCCTCTGCCTTTGATGCTTTCCATGAATATCTATGCCAGAAGGCAGATCTTATAAAGTCAGAGCATGTTGTCTCCAAGCAAGTACTTCACTACTTGCTTTCGGCTCAACAGGTCATCGAGAGCAGAGCTGAGTATCTACCGGCGGCAAAGCAAAATATCCAGCTCGCCGAAGAATTCGCTATGCTTTTGGGGTTAATTGCCATAGGTGAAGGCCGCAATGATAGAGCTCCTGGCGTACCAAGAGCCATCTAAGTGAGCACCTAACAATGCGCTCAACTATCGCTCACTCCGTTCGCTGGACAGTCAAAAGCTGCGCTTTTGCCTGCCCGTTAGCTTAATCGTTAGGCGCAAGGGCAATATTGGTTTTCAGCACCGAGCCAGGAAACACAATCACCGTACCGTTGCTGTGTTCCTGAATCGAATGGTCGCCTGGCAGTAGAGGCCGTTATTTGTGGCCAGCAAAGGAGTTGCTTTCAAAGAATGTGCACATCACAAATAACTTCCGGGGCCAAAACCGACACGCCGTGCACACCGTCGGTCAAGCGCAGCGCTGGCCTCACTTGCAGCGTACGGCTGGGCAATCTAACAATTGGCTCAAGTCGTTCGCTTCGCTCACTCGGGACCGGCATAGCCGGCCCCTTAGCCAAACGTTAGCCAACACAATATGAACCGTATAGCCCGCTCAATCCTACTTCCAGCCTTGCTTGTGCTTGCTTTCTGGGCCGAGCAAAAATTTATATATGAGCCATTGATTGTTCCTAAGCTCGGTATTTGGGTGGAAATTCCCGCAATGTGGTTGTTCGCCACCTTTTTGCCGGTGGCAATAATTTGTGTGCTTGCAGCTTGGAAATTACGCGGGTTTGCTGAAACTACAGTCTTCTGTCTATTAGGCGGCGCGGGCATCACTGCCTCACAATTTCTAGCTGGGTTGCTGCAGCAGCAAGGAAGCCACAAAGCCACTGAAGGTGGCATTATGCTTATCAGCATCCAGCTATTTATCGTAGTAACAATATTAGCGGCTGTTATGTGCGCCCTGAGCCTAATCCGGCTAGCTATCAACCGTGCACGTGCCGGCTAACAATGCGCTCAAAGCGCTCACTCCGTTCGCTGGGACCGGCGAAGCCGGCCCCTTAGCTTAATCGTTAGAGCACTCAAGATGAAAATCACCTGGCGCGAACTAGCAATTGATATTTCCGAGGAGTCTCCAGATGAGATCCTAAAAGAGTGGCGCTGGCTAATACCTTCTGGATTATCACTCCGCATGGTCTCAGCTCTAGGCGATGCATTTCTTGAAAATGAACTAGGCGAGATCTATTGGCTTGATACTGGCAGCGCAGAAATTTCAAAAATTGCCGCTAGTCGAGCTGAATTTGACACTCTTCGTCAAACTACAAATCACGCAGATCAATGGTTTTCCCCAATGCTCGTAGGGGACTTATTGTCATCTGGCAAGGGCCTGTCACATCGTGAGTGCTTTAGTTATAAAATTCCTCTAACGCTCGGAGGGTCGTTCTCTCCAGAAAATTTCAAGCCAACAAGCGTTGCAGTGCACTTCAACACACTTGGACAAATCCAGAAACAAGTACGCGACCTTCCAATTGGCACGAAAATCAGCTCAGTTAAACTCGGAGTGTGAGTGCTCTAACAATTGGTTCAAGTCGTTCGCTTCGCTCACTCGGGACCGGCTAAAGCCGGCCCCTTAACCAAACGTTAGATGCAGCTCATGACTAATGCACAGTGGCAAGAATTTCTAAAAACCGCGCGACGCATCCTTGGGCAAGGAGCGCCCGTCTCATGGGCAAGCAAATCTTGGTGTGCCTGGACTACGTTTCAAAGCTTGAGCTCAGACATAAATTACTGGAAAAGTGGTCTTCCAGATGAGCATGATATTTATGAGAGTTACACGGCCGACGGTGGAGTTTGGGGGCAACCGTTCCACTACGAGCAAATTGCTCACTTTATAATTCCTGCACAGTTCTATTGGGAAAAAATTGAAAACAAAGAATTTACCCATGGCCACAGACAACAAAATATAAGCGAACTATCGCAAGAATTAACCACACTTGGAATTCCTCACAGACTGACCGAGTTGGTTCTAGAGATAAAGCTTTACTAGCGAGTGGCCACATCTAACTACTGGTTCAAGTCGCTCGCTTCGCTCACTCGGGACCGGCTAAAGCCGGCCCCTTAACCAAACGTTAGCCATCATGAAAAATACTCTACTGCTAGCCCTCATTATCTCCACTGCGGCTTCTGCACAAGATGGGCAGAATTTAGGCCCGGACAAATGGCCCACCACAGTGAAAGCAACTGTCGCAGATATTCTGGCCTCCCTATCTCCCGAGGACAAAGAGATGCTGCGTAAAAACAAGAAAGATGAATTAATTATGTACCACCATGGCTGGGGAACCGGAATTCGTAACTACTATGGCTTATGGAGAGGCAACGAAAAGCTCATCGAGTCCGCATGCGGAAAAGGGTGCCATCCAGATGAAGCCTCCATGGTAATAATCAAAGCAGTCTGGTCATCCCTGCAACATGAAGGCTAACAATGCGCTCAAAGCGCTCACTTCGTTCGCTGGGACCGGCGAAGCCGGCCCCTTAGCTTAATCGTTAGAGGCCATATGGCAATCATTCGTGTATTGGCTTGGGCAAATGCAGTTGTAGCAATCGCGGTAGGCATTTATGGCCTCTACAACATTTGGTTTTCCTTTAGCCCTCCAGAGAACGACAGTCACGGTGGGCAACTAGCGTTATTCTCGGGTTTAATTCTTATCGCTTTCTCAGGGCTACTCATGCTGGCAAGCCAATCGTTCACTAGGGATTGGAAGGTGAAATGGGCACTACAATGTCTACCAATTTTTGCTGCTTTCTTTTTCGTTCTCACATGACACAGCAAGGAGTGCATATGGCCTCTAACAATGCGCTCAAAGCGCTCACTCCGTTCGCTGGGACCGCGTTCCGCGGCCCCTTAGCTTAATCGTTAGGCGCAAAGGCAAAATTGGTTATTCAGCACCGAGCCAGGAAACACAATCACCGCATCGACGCGGTGTTCCTGAATCGAATGGTCGCCTGACAGTAGAGGCCGTTATTTGTGGCCAGCAAAGGAGTTGCTTTCAAAGAATGTGCACATCACAAATAACTTCCGGGGTCAAAACCGACACGCCGTGCGTACCGTCGGTCAAGCGCAGCGCTGGCCTCACTTGCAGCGTACGGCTGGGCAATCTAACAATTGGCTCAAGTCGTTCGCTTCGCTCACTCGGGACCGGCGAAGCCGGCCCCTTAGCCAAACGTTAGAGCCTATGACAAATCCATACCAAACTCCTGAGTCAGCTTTTGAAGCCTCTCTGAAGCCAAGAAACGATTCATCTGCTGTCATCCAGTTGATCGTCGGGCTGGTTTGCGCGCTTATTGCTGCACTTGTCCCAGCGCTAGTAATTCCTCAGTTCCAACAGGTATTCAATGGCTTCGGCGCACAAGTCCCGCTGATAACTCATATTGCATTGAGCTATCACTTGTGGCTTTGGACGCTCCCTATATTTGTCATCGCCGCACGCATTTTCTGGCCAAAAACTCAGCGGCGTCCTTTAGCTTCGTGCCTAGTTGGAATTATAAGTCTTGTCATTGTTATGCCAGCCATGATTCTGGCAATGTATATGCCAATTTTTCAGTTAGGCCGAATCACCTGAGTCGCTCTAACAATTGGTTCAAGTCGTTCGCTTCGCTCACTGCGGGACCGGCTAAAGCCGGCCCCTTAACCAAACGTTAGGATCACTACGGAGTAGTCATGGAAATCGAAACTCTAGCAAAACTTCTGGCTCCAACGTTAACAGCCATATTAGTGTTTTTTATTAAGAAATACTTTGAATCCAGACCTAAACTAATAACCTACATGGTACACGCTTCCGCCATACCACTACACAATGAGGAAAATGGGAGTGTAAATACGCACAGCATTGTTGTGCGGAATTCTGGTAAAAAAACAGCTAAAAATGTAAGGATTGGTCACAACTATTTGCCACAAAGCTTTCAATTACACCCACAACTCACGCACGAAATTATCCGTGGTGACAATGGTGCTGCCGAAATTCTTATACCGACATTGGTACCTGACGAGCAGCTAAATATTTCGTATTTATATTTCCCGCCCAACACTTGGCACAATGTTCATTCATATTGCAAGTCAGACGAAATGAACGCCAAGTATGTCAATGTCGTTCCCAGCGCTCAATTAAACAAAATTCAACTATCCTTGCTCTATATTGTTTTATTTGTCGGAGCGTCCTCTATCGTATATTGGTTATTTTTCAGAGTCTGGGCATTGGTGCAATAGTGCCCCTAACAAATGGTTCAAGCCGTTCGCTTCGCTCACTCGGGACCGGCTAAAGCCAGCCCCTTAACCAAACGTTAGAGGCCAAAGCATGTTCTCCACCGAAGACTTTGGAAAAATTCAGTGGCATGACAACGCAATTCATGCCTTCCGAATTTTGGAAGGAGACGTTTGTGGTGAGCTTATCTTTGACATTGATTTCATTGCCGAATGGCTACCGCCAACCAACGAAAAATACAATTTCAAAGTCGCGCCATCGAATCTAATATTTCACGAGGTCTCGGACTTAGTAATTTCTATAAACTACGCCGAAGCAAGCGCAGCAGTTCAACCCATGGCCATCCATGAAATTCAGCAAGAGCCGATTACCTATCCCAATGGCTATTCTACTTTTCGCTGGAAAATAAACTTAAACTGGCCGCCAAATAGTTTCTTTAGCTTTTGCTCTCCTGGCTTCAATCAAAGCCAGCGTATGGAGCCAATTATTACCGAGGCACAATATCTATCCCCATCAGAGCGTGGAGTTGGCCTCTAACAATGCGCTCAACTGTCGCTCACTTCGTTCGCTGGACTCGCAAAAGCTACGCTTTTGCTCGCCCGTTAGCTTAATCGTTAGGCGGCAAAAGCAATTAAAGGATGTACGGGCATGGAAGTCTTTCATTTTGCTGTTAAGCCGTTAGCCCGCTCTAGCTCACGTGCTGATTTCCAAAAGCCAAACTCGATGATCGTACGGGCCGGACAGGCCGCATGAGTGAGCTCCCAGCAAGAACGAATCAGGTGCTTGCAAGGCCGCTGCGGGTTGGCCACAGTGCGGTATTAATCGCCTGCGTACGACTCGATGCCCGCTGCCTAACAACTGGTTCAAGTCACTCGCTTCACTCGTTCGGGACCGCGTTCCGCGGCCCCTTAACCAAACGTTATAAGGCAAGTCAATGAGAACGTGCCCTCGCTGTAGATGTGCAGGAATTTCAAATGAAAAGTTATACCTCTATGCACTAACTAGGCTCACCTGCGTTTCTTGTATCGAATGTCATGCAGTCGTTGGGTTCGAGAAACGAGAGAATTTGTTCGGAGGGTTTGCAACCTCAATATTTTCAGAGATAGTGTTCTTCTTGGTGGCACTGGCTTTATTCCTAATCACAGGCAGTGTATTTCTCGTCTTTTCTGTGCTCATCAGCCTAGCCCTTCTCAAAGCACTGATCATTTACAGAGAACCGCTAATAGAGATCCAGTAATGCCTTATAACAATGCGCTCAAAGCGCTCACTTCGTTCGCTGGGACCGGCGAAGCCGGCCCCTTAGCTTAATCGTTAGAGGCCATTGTCATGGAAGATGCTGAGCTCAAAGCACATGATGCGTGGGACTCTGGAAATGTAAGTCTCGCTTTTGAGCTCTTCTCAGAATGTGCACGCCAAGGCTCAGAGGGTTGCATGCTGGATCTCGGATACTTCTATGATGAAGGAATCGGTACTGCTATAGATAAAAAACGGGCTATGTACTGGTATAAGAAATCTTATCGCCTTGGTAGTAGCTCTGCCGCCTCGAACATAGCCATCCTCTACCGCGAACAGGGTCGTTTCGATCTCACTGCGCAATGGTTCAAGCGCGCAATCCAACTAAATGATGGTGACGCAGAGGTAGAGCTAGCAAAGCTCTTAATTTCCGGCAAAGGCGTTCGCAAATCTTTTTCTGCCGCCAAAGAACATCTTTCAAAGGCATTAATCTCAAGTAACATTACGCCAGCAGGAAAAGAGGAAGCAGAAGAGCTACTTTGCAAGGTGCAAAATGGCCTCTAACTACTGGTTCAAGTCGTTCGCTTCGCTCACTGCGGGACCGGCTAAAGCCGGCCCCTTAACCAAACGTTAGCCCTATATGAATACACCTGAAGCCCTCGACCGCGTATATCAAGCTTTCTCAACGCAAAAAAAGCCACGCACAATCTCCGCGTGCCCTTGCTGCATTGATCAAGCCCACGTCTGCACTCTTCTATCCACACCGCTCCGCAAGATCACGCCCGCACAATTGTCGAGCTACGCATCATCGGTGTTTTTAACTGCAGGTAGCGAGCCTGACTTCCGATATTTTCTGCCTCGCATTCTCGAAATATCTATCCATGATCGTGGCTGGTGGCCAGATCGCGAGATTGTCCTTCGAAGTCTTGCGTTGGCAGGCTGGAAGTCTTGGCATAAAGGCGAGCGCGAGGTCCTACAATCACTTTTCGACTCTGCATTCAATGATGTAATTAGCTGCGAAGAAGACCAAGAATACGAAATCGACTCATGGATCTGTGGTTTGGCACTTGCTGGCGTAGATGTCGCCCCATTCCTACAGAAGCTTGAAGCCCATGCAGCCACAGAGGCTCTCATTGGCTTCTTTGAACTCAATGCTGCGGATCTTCCAAAAAAGAGACTGGGAAACGCCTTTTGGTCTGACAATAAGGAAGCAGCAGCGCAAGTAGTCGAGTGGTTCGAGTCTTCGGCCATTCAGTCGATAGTTTGGAGACACTATGGCTCAACTTGAGGCGCTCTGGATACGGGCGCTTATGTGCACTGGCACAGTCAATCCATGCGCGGGGCTAACAATGCGCTCAAAGCGCTCACTTCGTTCGCTGGGACCGGCTAAAGCCGGCCCCTTAGCTTAATCGTTATATTTCAATCATGAACCGCATCGTTAGATCACTAAAAATCTTCTACCACCACTGGATGGTGGTTGGGTTTGAAAAAAACATTGAGAGAATCGCAATAAAGCATCTTCACTCGCTCACAGAATTAGGTGACGACTGGGGCATGCTTGAGCTAGGAGCAAGATTGGAGAATGGTGCCTCAATTGAAAAGAACTACAAAAAAGCATTTGAGTGCTACTCCTTCGTAGCAAGCAGGCTCAGCCCCTGTACAAAATTTGCCGAATTTAACATCGGCAATATGTACATGAACGGCCTGTACCACCCCAAATGTGAAGCCACGGCATCTCAGTGGTTCTTTAAGTCCGCTCAAAGGGGCTTTGCACCGGCTCAATACAACTACGGACTATCCCTAATCGACGGCTGGGCTGGAAGCAACAACGAGACCGAAGGAATTACGTGGCTACAAAGGGCAAGTAATAACGGGCTCAACGACGCCAGCATGGCACTGAAAAATATTTTAAAAGGCAAAAGCAATGAGGCCTTGCGCAATGAAACATAACAATGCGTTCAAAGCGCTCACTCCGTTCGCTGGGACCGGCGAAGCCGGCCCCTTAGCTTAATCGTTAAGTGCCAAAAATGAATCGTACCCGCCAAGAAAAGCTGAACATGATTACCAGGTATGTGTATCGATCCTTGGTAAAAATGTTCACACCGTATGTCTCACAAGACTTCAAGTATCTTCTGGAAGACCTAACAGAAAACGAACAGTCTTTCGGCCGAAAGATTGACCAAGCATATGAGTCGCTCCAAGAAACCTCCCGACTCGTGGAACGCCTGGAAACCGAGTTAAAGTCAAAAATGGAAAATGTCTCAAGACTAAAGGATGAGCATCAGCGCTATGCAGCATTAGCCAGTATCGAGCAAGAAAAAGCGAAGGCACTACTTACGCAACTAGACGCCTCAATAAATAAAAGCAAAGTCTCAGAACGGGTCATTGCATTCATAATCAACCTGGTTGCCGGCACAATACTTTTTATCGCTGGCCTAGTCGCAAGCCCCTACCTGAAAAAGTGGCTCGGAATTACTGTTGGCACTTAACAATGCGCTCAACTGTCGCTCACTCCGTTCGCTGGACTCGCAAAAGCTACGCTTTTGCTCGCCCGTTAGCTTAATCGTTAGGCCTAAATCAGAGAATTCAGATGCTGCTTGCACTTATTAAAGAATTTGATAACGCACCAGAAGAACTATACAAACAGCTTCCACTTCATATTGAACTTATTCGGCCCCTTGCTGCACCTGATGGATCGGATTACGTATTAGCAAAATTAGACGCAGCACTTGAATGGAAAGGCCAAGAAATTACACACATTATTATCGGCGCCAGAATTGAGGGCAGCCATGTTGGGCGTGGAATGGAAGACTTTCCTGTAAATATCGCATTAGTGATCGATAATAGTCTTTTAGATGACACCAGCCTTGACTTTACTAAAGGCGAATATGTTGCAATTGGCTTTGCTACAGACGTCACGTCAACTAAAGCCTAACAAATGGTTCAAACCGTTCGCTTCGCTCACTGGGACGGGCTAAAGCCCGCCCCTTAACCAAACGTTAGGAGAAAGGCACGTGCCTGAAAACGGTATTCGTAGCACATACTCTCAATCTCCATTTCAGATTTTTATGTGCGATGACGCTGGCGTCATATCAACAGGTAGTGCATTTTTCTATAAATATGAGGAAGAATGGTTCCTTATTACCAATTGGCATAATTTCAGTGGCCGGCACTTTTTAACGAGAGCTCCACTTAGCGACTCCTCAAGGTTCCCTACATATATTAAGGTAAAGTTATCCACCTACATTGACGGGGATAAATTCACAACTATTGCGCAACGGGTTGATATTTACAAAGATTACGAACCATGCTGGTATCAACACCCTACGTTAGGGCATAAATGTGATGTCGTTGCCCTTCCTTTAAATAGGCCGAAAAGCTGTCCAGAATTCATGCATAACGCGGCCAACTGCATCAGTAAAATAAAAATCCCTGTAAAACCTGGCTGTACAGCGTTCATTATTGGATTCCCTCATTCCTTAAGTGTTGGATTTGGTCTGCCGCTTTGGAAATCTGGTTATATTGCCTCAGAGCCACATTACGATATTGAAATAGGTGGAAGTCTTTCAGAAATTGCAGGGACTCAAGGAGGCACCAAATTGCCGGCATTCTTTATCGACTCCCTAACTAGGTCGGGAATGTCTGGCTCTCCAGTTTTCGCTGCGTACACTGGAAACTGGGACTCATCAGACCCATACAAAGAATTGAATATGGATGACCCAAATTTTTGGAGTCGAGATGACGTCTTACTCGGTGAAAATCGGATGCAATTTATCGGCTGCTACAGCGGCAGAGTTGGAAAGGAAGAGGAAGGTGCGGCATTGGGCCTCTGTTGGCGAGAAGACGTTATTCAAGAGATATGTAAATCTCGCAATATTGGCGAGCATCCACAAATAACGTCTAGTAACTCCTAACAATGCGCTCAAAGCGCTCACTTCGTTCGCTGGGACCGCGTTCCGCGGCCCCTTAGCTTAATCGTTAGAGCACTCAAACCATGAAAGCCCTAGCCCTCAACTCAATAGTATTCTTAACACTCAGCGGGCTCGTGTCTTATTTCCTTGAGGCCAGCTTTGCAATCGCCCCTGGAGTTGTGGCTGTCGCATATTTAATTGGGCTGATCGTGAGTCTTGGTTCAACACTCTGTTCCGAGTTCTGCATAAATGTAGCCATGCTTATTTCAACGATAATTATGCTGGTTATCGTAAGCCACTTCTTTCCAAGCATTACCGAGGTCGGGCTTTACAATGTGCATAAGCTCTAACAATCGGTTCAAGCCGTTCGCTTTGCTCACTCGGGACCGGCTAAAGCCGACCCCATAGCCAAACGTTAGGCCACAGAATGAGACACCACGGCGACTCCAAGCCTTTCTATACGACACACGGATACCGTCTTGTGTCGTCTGTGTTCGGGACCCTGCTAGTTGGGGGCGGTGTATATGTACTTCTCACAGCCTCTCCGATGACTGAGTCAGAACTGATCGGGGGCACCGCTCTCGCGATCCTTGGAGCTAACCATCTACTGTCGGCATGTGCAGGCAAAGAACCATGGCTTTCAAAGTTCGGGCCACTGCCGTGAACTGTCGGCAGTGGCCTAACAATTCATTTAATCCAACGCCGCTTCGCGGCGCGGCTTAACTCAAGCGTAATGCCCTTTAAGTCGAGATCGTGCAGCATGAAATTGAGCACACCCGCAGAGATGACTTCTGCTGATGCCGCCGAAGTGAACTTCCAACAGTAAGTGCCATCCGTAACAACTCAGATCCACCTGTCAAATCAGCAGCAGATACCACAGCCCTATGCGCCCTCTCCTCCCCCTCCTTCTAACTCTCGCCACCGGTATTGCCCAGGCAGATGCACCCTGCCTGTTCAACCCTGATTCCGGTAGCCACCAGAGCTGTTACCACGTGACTGCCGATGGGCGCTGTGCGCATTACGGTACGGTTTGCGCCCCGGGCGATCAGGCGTTCTACAACCCGCAAACCGGGGCCAACCACATCTGCCATCACGTTACGGCTGACGGTAAGTGCGCTCACTTCGGGGCCCCGACCGGCACATCCGGGCAGTGTATGTTCAATGCGCAGGCCAGGGCCTACCAGACCTGTTATCACGTCACCGCCAGCGGGCAATGCGCGCATTTCGGTACAGCCTGTAACTGACCCAACCCGACACGGCCAGGCCGATGACTGATCGGCTACCATGCGCACTCACTCCGCCGCATTGTCTCGCCATGTCCTACACCGTCGCTCCCATTGGTTTCGTCCGCTCCTGTTTCAAGGAGAAGTTTGCCATTCCTCGCCAACCGCAATTAGCGCCGGCGGCCCGTGGCGTGCTGGAGTTGCTGGCGCCGTTTGATCGGGCGGAAGCTATTGCTGGGCTGGAGCAGGTCAGTCATGTCTGGCTGCTGTTTCTGTTCCACCAGACCCTGGAAGACAAGCCGCGGCTCAAGGTTCGCCCACCTCGGCTCGGTGGTAATACATCCATCGGAGTATTCGCCAGCCGCGCCACACACCGCCCCAATGGCATTGGCCAGTCGGTGGTGCGACTGGACAAGGTCGAGCCTGGCCGGTTGTGGCTGTCCGGGATCGACTTGCTCGATGGCACGCCAGTGCTGGATATCAAGCCCTATGTGCCCTACGCCGACTGCGTGACCCAGGCACACAATGCGCTGGCCGATGCGGCGCCAGAGGCGATCGCCGTGGAGTGGGCAGGCGCCGCACTAGAGCAGGCGCAACAGCACGCCTTGCGTCTGGGCGAGCCACTGGTCGAGTTGATCGAGCAGTGTCTCGCGCAGGACCCACGCCCGGCTTACCAGGTGCCGGAGCCGGAGCGCCGCTATGGCGTACAGTTCTGGGATGTGCAGGTGCGCTGGCATTACCCGCAGGCGGGGCTGATCCGCTTGCTGGAAGTTGTGCCTGCCTGAACGGTGGCGTCTGTCCCGGATTGCATCCGGGCTCCGCGGGACCTTTGCTGCGGGTTGTCACCGCCCCCGGCCTCTCTCCCGAAAACAGGAAAGGGGGACTAAAACGACAAACCCGCCGAGCGGCGGGTTTGTGTATGCGGCGACTGACGCTTACTTCTCGACGAAGGCGCGTTCGATCAGGTAGTCGCCCGGCTCGCGCATACGGGCGGAGATTTTCAGGCCGAAGCTGTCGAGCACTTCGCTGGTCTCGTCGAGCATGCTCGGGCTGCCGCAGATCATGGCGCGGTCGTCCTGCGGGTTGATTGGTGGCAGACCGATGTCGGCGAACAGTTTGCCGCTGCGCATCAGGTCGGTCAGGCGGCCCTGGTTCTCGAACGGCTCGCGGGTCACGGTCGGGTAGTAGATCAGCTTGTCTTTCAGGGCATCGCCGAAGAATTCGTTCTTCGGCAGGTGCTCGGTGATGAACTCGCGGTAGGCCACTTCGTTCACGTAGCGCACGCCGTGCACAAGGATCACTTTCTCGAAGCGCTCGTAGGTTTCCGGGTCCTGGATCACGCTCATGAACGGCGCCAGGCCGGTACCGGTGCTGAGCAGGTACAGGTGCTTACCGGGGTTGAGGTCGTCGAGTACCAGCGTGCCAGTGGGCTTCTTGCTGATGATGATCTCGTCGCCTTCCTTGAGGTGCTGCAGCTGCGAGGTCAGCGGGCCGTCCGGCACCTTGATGCTGAAGAACTCCAGGTGCTCCTCCCAGTTCGGGCTGGCGATGGAGTAGGCACGCATCAGCGGGCGGCCATTGGGCTGCTGCAGGCCGATCATGACGAACTGGCCGTTTTCGAAGCGCAGACCCGGATCACGGGTACATTTGAAGCTGAACAGGGTGTCGTTCCAGTGGTGCACACTGACTACGCGCTCGACGTTCAGGTTGCTCATGTGTTTCTCCAAGACTGGCGCTATCAGGTCGGCAGGATGCTGCCAGGGCTGGCAGTGATTGCGCACAATTCTAGAGGGGGCCACAATATCTGTGAAATGGATTATTAAGATATAAGTTATAGGTTATATAGATATGCGATTTACGTTGCGTCAGCTGCAAGTGTTCGTCGCCGTCGCCAAACAGGAAAGCGTCTCCCGGGCCGCGCAGTCATTGGCCCTGTCGCAATCGGCGGCGAGCACCTCGCTGAGCGAGCTGGAGCGGCAATCCGATTGCCAGCTGTTCGACCGGGCAGGCAAGCGACTGATCCTAAACGCCCTTGGCCAGCAACTGTTGCCGCAGGCGGTGGCCCTGCTCGACCAGGCTCGCGAGATCGAGCAGTTGCTCAACGGCAAGAGCGGCTTCGGCTCGCTGGAGGTGGGCGCCACGCTGACTGTGGGCAACTACCTGGCCACCCTGCTGATCGGTAGTTTCATGCAGCGCCATCCGGAATGCCGGGTGAAGTTGCAAGTGCACAACACTGCCCATGTCGTGCAACAGGTTGCCCACTATGAGCTTGATCTGGGGTTGATCGAAGGCGACTGCCAGCACACGGATATCGAGGTGCAACCCTGGGTGGAAGACGAGCTGGTGGTGTTCTGCGCGCCGCAGCATCCGTTCGCCCGCAGTGGCCAGGCCAGCCTGGAAGAACTAACGCGCGAAGCCTGGGTGTTGCGCGAACAGGGTTCCGGGACGCGCCTGACCTTTGACCAGGCCATGCGCCATCACCCCACGCCGCTGAACATTCGCCTGGAACTGGAGCATACCGAGGCGATCAAGCGCGCGGTGGAATCGGGGCTGGGCATCAGCTGCATCTCGCGCCTGGCCCTGCGCGACGCCTTCCGGCGTGGCAGCCTGGTGGCCGTGGAAACCCCGCAACTGGATCTGACCCGGCAGTTCTACTTCATCTGGCACAAGCAGAAGTACCAAACGGCGGCCATGCGTGAATTTCTCGAGCTGTGTCGTGAGCTCACGGCCGGCATCAGCCGCAGCGATAAGATCATCCTGCCACCGATTGCCTGAGACGTGCCGGCTGCATGCTCAGGAAACCTGCGGACTGCACCCGTGTAACAGGGACAGGCGCCAGGGTGGCGAAGGTCAATCAGTAGAAAAGGCGTTCAGGCCTCAGGCAGAGGCCTGCAAGGGACGAAAGCTGAAGTAGTGACGCAGCGCGTCGACCATCTCCACATAGTCGGCGGGCGGCGCCACCAGGGAAAAGCCGGAGTCGTAGCTGCCTGGCGTGATGTCCTCGCGACTCCACTGGCAGGTGGCATAAAAGTCGATGTTATGGATGTGGCCATCGCGGCCCGGAATTTTCAGGCGCATATCAAAACGCGCGTTGACCAGCATCGGCAGCTGGCTGATCAGCATCAGGCCGTCCAGGGAAACGTTGCCGATATAGCCCATGGGCTTGTCGGTAATACGGTTGAACACCTTGAGGTAGTAAGGCAACTGATGGCGTTCAATGCTGCGCGGAATATGCATGATGGCCAATCGCTATGGATGGATTCCTGAGTATGGCCGCAGCCCAAGACTCTCGCCAGGCTCAGCTGCAGCGTTCGGCGATCTGAGTCGACAGGCGGCTACGCGCGGCCTCCATTTCCTTGTCGCTGTAGTACACCCGGTTGCCGGCGGCATCCATGCTGTAGAAGCGCCCGCTCTGCTGAATTTGCGCCTGGTTATGGCGCAGCTGGCGGCACTCCTCGGCTCGCTTGGCCTGGGCGGCTGCAGCCTGCTGGTCGTCCCTGGCCTGCTCCGCGCGACGTGCCTCGTAGAACTGTTCGGTGCGCTGCTCGCGCTGGCGGGTGGCGTCATCACGCTCTACCACCTGCGGCTTCACTTCCACCGTTTGCGCATCGCTCGCCCCTGGGCGCTCGCCAAAATGCACGCGGCCCTGGGCATCGGTCCAACGGTAGATTTCCGCTGATGCCAGCGCGGGCAACAGCAGGACACAGCACAGCAGTCGAAGCATCGTTCACTCCTTCGAAAACCAGAGCTTAACCCTGGTCGAAACTCCCTATAAACCGGCCGACCAGCGGCTTCAGAGCGCCGCAGGCGAAGCCTTGGCCGGCTCCAGCTGGCGATGGTGCCCCAGTTGCTCGAGGGTTTCCAGACGCGCCCGCGCCCGATAGGCGTATTCGCTGGTCGGGTACTGGTTGATGATGAACTGATAGGTCTGCGCCGCATCGACGAACAGGTTCTGCCGCTCCAGGCACTGGCCACGCAGCAGGGAGATTTCCGGCTGGACATAGCGCCGCGCCCGGCTGGTGCGCTCGGCGCGCGAGAGGTCGAGCAGGGCCTCTTCGCAGTTGCCTTGGTCGTAATTGCGATAGGCATCGTTGAGGTGATTGTCGAGTGCCATCCGGCTGCACCCGGCCAGACTGGCCAGGGCGAAAAACATGATCAGGGTACGCATGGTGTTGTCCTCCATTGCGCAGTGTATCGACTGCTGTGGCGGTTTCTGCAGAGGCCGATGCCTGGCAGCAAGTTATCCACCGTTTTCAAGGTAGTGCATCGGAACAATGACTACAGTGTTTTGCCGTAGTAGCCTCGCGCCACGCCTTGTAAATGGAGTCCCTGCATGACCTTGCGTCGCACCAAAATCGTCGCCACCCTCGGCCCGGCCAGCAACTCGCCGGAAATGCTTGAGCAGTTGATCCTCGCCGGCATCGACGTGGCCCGTCTGAATTTCTCCCACGGCTCGCCCGAAGACCACAAGGCCCGCGCCCAACTGGTGCGCGACCTGGCCGCCAAGCACGGCCGCCATGTAGCCCTGCTCGGTGACCTGCAAGGCCCGAAGATCCGCATCGCCAAGTTCGCAGGCAAGCGCATCGAACTCAAGGAAGGCGACCTGTTCCGCCTGTCCTCCAGCCACTCGCGCACTGAGGGCACTCAGGAGGTGGTCGGCATCGACTACCCGGCGCTGATCCAGGACTGCAACGTCGGCGACGAACTGCTGCTGGATGACGGCCGCGTAGTCATGCAGGTCGAACTCAAGGGCGCCGACGAACTGCACTGCCGCGTCACCATCGGCGGCCCGCTGTCCGACAACAAGGGCATCAACCGTCGTGGCGGCGGCCTGACCGCGCCGGCACTGACCGAGAAGGACATGGCCGACATCAAGCTGGCCGCCGAGATGGAGCTGGACTACCTGGCCGTGTCCTTCCCCCGTGATGCCGCCGACATGCAGCTGGCCCGCCGTCTGCGCGACGAAGCCGGCAGCACCGCCTGGCTGGTGGCGAAGATCGAGCGTGCCGAAGCGGTGGCCGACGACGAAACCCTCGATGGCCTGATCCGCGCCAGTGACGCAGTGATGGTGGCGCGCGGCGACCTTGGTGTGGAAGTTGGCGATGCCGAGCTGGTCGGTATCCAGAAGAAGATCATTGCCCACGCCCGCCGTCTGAACAAAGCGGTGATCACCGCCACGCAGATGATGGAGTCGATGATCCACAGCCCGATGCCGACCCGCGCGGAAGTCTCCGACGTAGCCAACGCCGCGCTGGACTACACCGACGCGGTGATGCTCTCGGCCGAGAGCGCCGCCGGCGAATACCCGCTGGAAGCGGTGCAAGCCATGGCCCGTGTGTGCCTGGGCGCGGAGAAACATCCGACCAGCCAGAAATCCAGTCACCGCATCGGCCGCACCTTCGAGCGCTGCGACGAGAGCGTGGCCCTGGCGACCATGTACACCGCCAACCACTTCCCCGGCGTGAAGGCGATCATCAGCCTGACCGAGAGCGGCTACAGCCCGCTGATCATGTCGCGCATTCGCTCGTCGATCCCGATCTTCGCCTTCACCCCGCACCGCGAAGCCCAGGCCCGGGTGGCGCTGTTCCGTGGCGTCTATACCGTGCCGTTCGACCCGACTGCCATGCCGGCCAACAAGGTCAGCCAGGCGGCGGTGGACGAGCTGCTCAAGCTCGGCGTGGTCGAGCCAGGTGACTGGGTAATCCTGACCAAGGGCGACAGCTACCACGGCACCGGCGGCACCAACACCATGAAGATCCTGCATGTCGGCGATCCGATGGTGTAATGCCGCGTGTAATGCAAAAGGCCGCTCACTGAGCGGCCTTTTCATTGGCGCTGCCGGCCCTATTTCTGGCTGTAGCTCTGGATCAGGTTGGCGTAGGCCGGCAGGTGGCCGCCGAGGATGCCGCCGAAGCCTTCGATGTCGTTGCGCCAGTCGCGGTGCAGCTCGCAGCCGACGCTGAACCAGTTGAGCAACTGCGCACCGGCATGGGCCATGCGGGTCAATGCCGCATCACGTACCGAGGTATTGAAGGTGCCGGATGCGTCGGTGACCACAAACACCTCATAGCCCTCCTGCAGCGCCGACAGGGTCGGAAAGGCCACGCAAACATCGGTCACCACACCGGCAATGATCAGTTGCTTGCGCCCGGTGGCCTTGATCGCATTGACGAAGTCCTCGTTGTCCCAGGCGTTGATCTGGCCAGGTCGGGCGATATAGGGCGCATCCGGGAACATGGCCTTGAGCTCCGGCACTATCGGGCCGTTCGGGCCTTGCTCGAAGCTGGTGGTGAGGATGGTCGGCAGTTTGAAGAACTTGGCAATGTCGGCCAGGGCCAGCACGTTGTTCTTGAACTCGTCCGGGCTGTAGTCGCGCACCAGGGACAACAGACCGGCCTGGTGGTCGACCAGCAGCACAACGGCGTCATCCTTGTTCAGTCGCTTGTAAATAAAGGACATGGTTGAACCTCCCTTGGGGTTGCGGCGGATTGGGCATCGAATGGATGGACTTTCAGCCTAGCCGCTGGCGATAACCCTGACGTCCCGGCAAATGAACAAATAGCTTTTCGATAAATCCGAACAGTCCGCCTCCATAGGAAGGCTATTCTTGGCCAATCTCATACTCGGGGCGGACGCCATGAAACTGGACTTGCAGGCAATCGAAACCTTTCTGCGCGTGGTGGAACTGGGTGGCGTGAGCCGTGCTGCCGAGGCACTGGCACTGTCCAAATCGGTGGTAAGCAAGCGCCTCAGCGATCTGGAACAGCAGCTGGGGGCCAAGCTACTGCACCGCTCCACACGCAAGGTAGGGCCGACCGAGAACGGCCTGCGCTTCTACCAGCAGGCCAAGGGCGCCTTGCGCGACCTGCACGAGGCGGCCGAAGCCGCGACCTTCAACGACAGCGGGCTGCGTGGACGTCTGCAGATGCTGGCGCCAATGAGCTTTGGCACGCTCTGGCTGGCACCGCTGCTCGCCGAATTCATGTGCCTGCACCGGGAACTGGAAGTCACCCTGCATCTCGACGACCGTATCAGCGACTTCGAGCGTGAAGGCTACGACCTGTGCGTGCGTATTTCCCACATCGGCGACAGCGCACTGATCGCCCGCAAGCTGGCCAGCAGCAACCGCGTACTCTGCTGCAGCCCTGACTATGCCGCCCGGCATGGAGTGCCGGAACAGATCGAGGAACTCCTGGCGCACGACTGCATCGGCTACAGCAACGTCAGCTCCGGGCAGTTCTGGTCATTCGAGACCTGCGACGCCGCAGGTGATCTGCTGAGCATTGCGCCGCGCGGGCGGTTCGCCAGCAATAACGGCGAAGTGATGTGTGCAATGGCACTTGCAGGCCAGGGTCTTGCGCTACTGCCGAGCTTCATCGTGCACCGCCACCTGCGCGATGGCTCGCTGATCGAGGTACTGCCGCAGGCTCGTGCCCAAGCCTACGCGGTCTACGCCCTGTACCCGCGATCCAGCCGGGCCTCGCGCAAGGTACTGGCCCTATGTGACTTTCTGCAGCAACGCCTGGCCAACCCGCCCTGGGAAAACGCCTGAGGTCTCAGAACCTGTTCACGATCTTTTGGACTAGAGCCAGGCAAGGCAAAAACAGGCGAGGAAGCGGAGTTTACGAGTTGTAAATGAGCATTCCGAGCCTGTTTTTAACGCAGCATGGCCGACGGACAGGAGATCGTGAACAGGCTCTCAGGCGAACTTGGAGAAGTCCGGCTTGCGCCGCTGCATGAAGGCCGACAGCGCTTCGAGGGCTTCCGGCGAACGCAAACGCTGGCCGAACAGCGCACCCTCCTCCTCGATCACCTGGCGCAGCTCGGCACGCCCCGGCGCGCGCATCAGGCGCTTGCTGTCAGCCACAGCCGAAGGTGCCAATTCGAGGAAGCGCAGAGCCATCTCGCGGGCCTTGGCCAGCACCTCGGCGCCGCCTTCCAGCGCCGCATTGGCGATACCCCACTGCGCTGCCTGCTCGCCGGTGAAGCTCTCGCCGAGCAGCAGCAGTTCGGAGGCGCGGGCCTGACCGAGCAGGCGCGGCAGGATCAGGCTGGAGCCGAACTCCGGGCACAGGCCGAGGTTGACGAAGGGCATCTTCAACTTGGCGGTACGGCTGACATAGACCAGATCGCAATGCAGCAGCAGGGTGGTACCGATGCCCACCGCCGGGCCGTTGACCGCGGCGATCACCGGTTTGCTGAAGTCGAACAGCGCGCGCATGAACTGGAATACCGGACTGTCCATGCCGGTGGGCGGGGCCTGGAGGAAATCCGCCACGTCGTTGCCGCTGGTGAAGCATTCGCTGCCGCCGGTGATCAGTACCGCGCGCACGCTGCGGTCTTCGTTGGCAGCATCCAGCTGGTCGGCCAGCTGGCTGTACATGGCGCGGGTCAGGGCATTCATCTTGTCCGCGCGGTTCAGGCGCAGGGTCAGCAGGCCGCCTTCGCGCTCGACCAGTACATGCTCGCTCATCACAACTCCTTGCAGATTCGGGGCGCCCCGAACGCAAGCAGCTTATGCGCGGGGCAGAAAGACGTCGGCCAGCACCTGGTTACGCGGCACGCCGGCCAGGTACAGGCGGCGCGCGAAACTTTCCACGCTGGCGGGAGAGCCGCAGAGTAAGGCGCGGGTTTGCCGGGAAACAAGCTTCAGTTCCGCCAAAACCGCTGTCAGCTCGGTCGCCGTCAGCAGCTCGACCTGCAGTTGCGGGTGCGTAGCGGCCAATGCCCGCAAGGCTTCGCCCAGGTAATGCTCAGAACTGTCGTGGGCCACATGCAGTACGCGGATCGGCCCCTCGTGCTGCTGGCGCAAGGCCTCGCGCAGGATGCCCCAGAGCGGCGCCAGGCCAGTGCCGGCCGCCAGCAGCCAGAGCGGATGGCTGTGCCAGTCCGGGTCATAGTGCAAGGCGCCGCCGCGCAGCTCACCCAGGCGCAACACATCACCGGGGCGGAACTGCCGCGCCGCATCGCTGAATGCGCCCGGCTGGCGGCAATCCAGATGGAACTCCAACCAGGCATCCTCGCCCGGCAGGCTGGCCAGTGAATAAGGTCGCGCCAGCGCTGCGTCAGCCCAGAGCACCAGATGCTGGCCGGCGCTGTAGCGCAGGTTTTTTTCCGGCTGCAAGCGCAGGCGCAGCACGCTCGGGCTCAGCCAGTCGCTGGCCACTACCTTGGCCGGCAGGCCGTCGCGGGCCGGGTCGAACAGCTCCAGGATCAGCTCATCGACGACCCGGCACTGGCAGGCCAGGCGCCAGCCCTCGGCCAGGCGCTCGGGGCTCAGGGCCTGCGGCGCGGCGTTCTCCACCTCGCCGCGTACGCAGCGCACCAGGCAGGCATGGCAACTACCGGCACGGCAGCTATAGGGCACGCGCAAGCCTGCAGCGTTGAGTGCGTCGAGCAGGTTGCTAGCGTTGGGCACCGACCAGGACTGGCCGGCCACATGAAGTTCAGGCACCCGCGCCCTCCCAGGCCGCATCGCAGCGATTACGTCCGCCACGCTTGGCCCGGTACAAGGCCTGGTCGGCCCGTTGCAGGGCCACATCGAGGTCATCACCTTCGCTGAGCAGGGTCATCCCGGCGGACAGGCTCAGGCTGGCGACCTGTACGCCCAGCGGCTCGGCCGCGGCAAAGGCTTCGCGCAAGCGCTCGCAGCAAGTGGTCAGACGATCGGCGTCGGCGTTGGGCAGGAGCAGGACAAACTCCTCGCCACCGTAACGTGCCAGCACATCACCATCACGCACACAGGCCCGCGCCACTGCGGCAAAGGTCTGTAGCACACGATCGCCGGCGGCATGGCCGTGTACATCGTTGATCCGCTTGAAGTAGTCGAGATCGATCAGGGCCAGGCCGTGCTGGCGTCCCGGGCCGAGGTTCTCCAGCTCACGCAGGGCAAGGCGCAGGAAGTGGCGGCGGTTGAACAGGCCGGTCAGCTCGTCGGTGGCCACCAGGTCTTCAAGCTGACGCATCATGCCGCGCAGGGTGTCCTGGTGCGCCTGCAGGGCGAAGCTGCGCTGGCGCATGCGCTGGCGCAAACCCTGGATGTAACTGGCAAACAGGCTTTGCCAGGCGAGCGCGAGGAACAAGGCGCAGCACTGCAGCAACGCCAGCCCCGGATCGGCCAGGCGCATCTGATAGCCTTCCCACAGATTGAGGCTGGAGAAAGCGAAAAAGGCAAAGAAGGCGCAGCGCACGAAGACCCTAGGCTGCAGCTGGAAAATGCCGAACAGCAGGATGATCAGGTAGAACATCAACAGGCTGCCACGGGCGCTGTCGAAGCTGGCCAACACAAAGGTATGCAGGGCCAGGGCGACCAGGATTTGCGCTTCCGTCAGGCTGGGATCGCGAAAGCGCAGGTTGTAGCCCGTACGGAACAGCAGCAGGAAGCTCAGCTGGGAAACCATCACCAGCCCACTGCAGAACAGTGCCCAGGATATCTGGCCACTGAACAGGTCGCTGAATACAGCCAGCCACAGCAACGCCAGAGCCAGCCCGTGGGTGGCCGCGGCCATGCCGAAACGCTTCAGCAGCAGACTTTGCAAGGTTCGTTTGGCTACCCGGTGAGTCATTGTGCTCTGGGCTCCGTCCCGTACTGGCACCTGGCCTCACTCTACCCCTGCGGGCACAAAAAACCTAGGGTCATGGCACTGTGTCCGGCGCCTGAAAAATGGCGTCCATACGACCAGGGTCGACTGCCGGCGACTGTGCCGCAGCCCTCTACCGCGCTATACTTCGGCGCCTTTTTTGATGCAGTGCGCCGGGTCGTGGTCCGGCGCTTCCCTACCGATGTTCCCGTACTAGAGGAGCGCTTGCATGACCGTGATCAAGCAGGATGACCTGATTCAGAGCGTCGCCGACGCCCTGCAGTTCATCTCCTACTACCACCCCGTCGACTTCATCCAGGCCATGCATGAGGCCTACCTGAAGGAAGAGTCGCCGGCCGCGCGCGACTCCATGGCGCAGATCCTGATCAACTCGCGCATGTGCGCCACTGGCCACCGGCCGATCTGCCAGGACACCGGTATCGTCACCGTGTTCGTCCGCGTCGGCATGGACGTACGCTGGGATGGCGCGACCATGAGCGTCGACGACATGATCAACGAGGGCGTACGCCGCGCCTACAACCTGCCGGAAAACGTCCTGCGCGCCTCGATCCTGGCCGACCCAGCCGGTGCCCGCAAGAACACCAAGGACAACACCCCGGCCGTGATCCACTACTCCATCGTCCCTGGCGACCAGGTGGAAGTGGACGTCGCAGCCAAAGGCGGCGGCTCCGAGAACAAGTCGAAGATGGCCATGCTCAACCCGTCCGACTCGATCGTCGACTGGGTGCTCAAGACCGTCCCGGAAATGGGCGCCGGCTGGTGCCCGCCGGGCATGCTCGGCATCGGCATCGGCGGCACCGCCGAGAAGGCCGCAGTGATGGCCAAGGAAGTGCTGATGGAGTCCATCGACATCCATGAGCTGAAAGCCCGCGGCCCGCAGAACAAGATCGAGGAAATGCGCCTCGAGCTGTTCGACAAGGTCAACCAGCTGGGCATCGGTGCCCAGGGCCTCGGCGGCCTGACCACCGTGCTCGACGTGAAGATCATGGACTACCCGACCCACGCCGCCTCCCTGCCGGTGTGCATGATCCCCAACTGCGCCGCCACCCGTCACGCCCACTTCGTGCTCGACGGTTCCGGCCCAGCCGAACTGGAAGCGCCGCCCCTCGACGCCTACCCGGAAATCGTCTGGGAAGCCGGCCCGAGCGCGCGCCGCGTCAATCTGGACACCATCACTCCGGAAGAAGTGCAGAGCTGGAAACCGGGCGAGACCGTGCTGCTCAACGGCAAGATGCTCACCGGCCGCGACGCCGCGCACAAGCGCATGGTCGACATGCTGAACAAGGGCGAAGAACTGCCGGTGGACCTTAAAGGTCGCTTCATCTATTACGTCGGCCCGGTCGATCCGGTCGGTGACGAAGTAGTCGGCCCAGCCGGCCCGACCACCGCCACGCGGATGGACAAGTTCACCCGGCAGATCCTCGAAAGCACCGGCCTGCTGGGCATGATCGGCAAGTCCGAGCGCGGCCCGATCGCCATCGACGCGATCAAGGACAACAAGGCCGTGTACCTGATGGCCGTCGGCGGCGCCGCCTACCTGGTCGCCCAGGCGATCAAGAAGTCCAAGGTGCTGGCCTTCGCCGAGCTGGGTATGGAAGCCATCTACGAGTTCGAAGTGAAGGACATGCCGGTAACCGTGGCGGTCGATACCAAAGGCGAGTCGGTGCACATCACCGGCCCGGCGATCTGGCAGAAGAAGATCCACGACAGCCTGGCGGTGGAAATCAAGTAACACCGCGCAGCAGTGACGAAGCCCGGCCCAGTGCCGGGCTTTTTCATGGGCAACCTTTTTATGGGCAAAAAAATGACCCGTCGGGTGCGGGTCGTAAAGGCAGGCTGGATAACCAGCCGTGCTCAGGGATAAAAGACCGACAGCCGAAATAAAGGGGAGAAGTGGCTGTCGGTTGCGCAGACGTTAAGCGGCGAACTCCTCCTCGCTGAAGGCCATCAGGCTGCTCTTGCCGGCCTGCACCTCGGCCAGCAGGCTGTCAGTTTCAGTCAGCACGCGTGCCATGTAGAAATCAGCTGACTTGAGCTTGGCACCATAGAAAGCGCTTTCGCTGCTGCCAGCGGCCAGCTTGTGCTGGGCAGTCAGCGCCATGCGCGACCAGAACCAGGCCAGGGTGGTCAGAGCAAACAGACGCAGGTAAGGCACGGATGCGGCGCCCGCCTGCTCCGGGTCCTTCATACCTTCAGTGGCGATCCACATCGTGGCCTGTTGCAGCTGCTTGAGCGCCTTGCCCACAGCCGCAGCATGCGGCGCGTCGGCATTGGCCTTGAGCCAGCCTTCGACCAGGGCGAAGTAGCTACGCACCGCGCGACCACCGCCCAGGGCCAGCTTGCGCCCGACCAGGTCGAGGGCCTGGATGCCGTTGGTGCCTTCGTAGATACGGGTGATGCGGCAATCGCGCACCAGTTGCTCGATGCCCCAGTCTTCGGTGAAGCCGGAGCCGCCGAGTACCTGCAGGCCATCGTTGGCGCAGTTGAAACCTTCATCGGTGAGGAACGCCTTGACCACCGGGGTCAGCAGTTGCACCAGATCGTCGGACTGCTGGCGTACCTGCGGATCTTCATGGTCATGGGCGACATCAAGGTGCATGCCGGTGAAATAAGCCAGAGCGCGGCAACCTTCGATCATCACCTTCTGCCGCAGCAGCATGCGCCGTACATCCGGGTGCACCAGGATCGGATCAGCGGGTTTGTCCGCCACTTTCGGGCCCGACAGCGAGCGACTCTGCAGGCGCTCTTTGGCGAAACCAAGGCTGACCTGGTAGGCACTCTCGGCAATCCCCAGCCCCTGCATACCGACCATCAGGCGCGCCGAGTTCATCATGGTGAACATGCACTTGAGGCCCTTGTTCGGCTCGCCGATCAGCCAGCCGCGAGCGCCCTCGAAGTTCATCACGCAGGTGGCCGAGCCCTTGATGCCCATCTTGTGTTCCAGACCGCCGCAGAACGCCGGGTTACGCGTACCGTCTTCGAGGAACTTGGGCACTAGGAACAGTGAGATGCCTTTGACGCTGTCCGGGGCATCCGGCAGCTTGGCCAGCACCAGGTGAGCGATGTTGTCGGCAAGGTCATGCTCGCCGCCGGTAATCCAGATCTTGGTGCCGCTGATGGCGTAGCTGCCATCGGCCTGGGGCAGTGCACGGGTGCGGATCAGGCCCAGGTCGGTGCCGCACTGCGGCTCGGTCAGACACATGGTGCCAGTCCACTCGCCACTGATCAGCTTGGGCAAGTACTGATCCTGCTGTTCACGGGTACCGTGTTCGGTCAACGCGTTGATAGCACCGTGGGTCAGGCCCGGGTACATGCCCAGCGACAGGTTGGCCGAGCAGACCATCTCTTCAACCATCATGTTCAGCACATGGGGCAGACCCTGGCCGCCGAACTCCGGAGCACAGGCCAGTGCGGTCCAGCCACCTTCGGCGAACTGCTTGTAGGCCGCCGGGAAGCCATCGGGGGTTTTCACCGCCTTGCTCTGCGGGTCGTACTGGCAGCCCTGTTTGTCGCCGGGGCCATTCAGTGGAGCGAGGACGTTTTCCGCCAGCTTGGCGGCCTCCTCGAGTATGGCGCCACCGAGATCGTTACCGAACTCGCGCTGACTGGGCAGCGACTGCAGGGTGGCATAAGCGTCGAGCACCTCGTCGAAAACGAAGCGCATATCACGTAAGGGAGCACGGTAAGCAGGCATTGATCTGAACCCTTAAGCTGTACAAGTAAATTTAATGTACAGCTTTTGTATAGCGACAAGCCTACACAGTGCAAGCTTTTTTCGGAAAATAGGCAAAATCAGACGACGCCCTACTCACTTGTGTCGTTAGCTGTACAAGGGGGAAATGTTTTTAACGGCTATTTCGGATCGCCCGCAGGGGGCGCCATGGGCGCCAGAAAACTCGTAGAGAGTTCCCGGTGCGCACGAAAAAGCGCGCTGGCTGTGTGGGCAGGAGGAATGTCAGCCCCGCAAAGATCCTGAAGACGTTCTCAGGTATCCAGATGACCGGCGAGGAATTGCTGCAGGCGCTGGTGCATCAGACGCCCTTCATTGCCCAGACAGGCAATCGGCGAGCCGCTGAGCTCTTCCTCGACCAGTTCGGAGGCATCGCCGGCCAGCAGCAGCGGACAGGGCAACGCCAGAGCTAGACGACTGAGCTGACGCGGCAGATCGTCTGCCGGTGGCTGGTTGGAGAACAGCACCAGCGCCTGGGGCTGCACCTTCTCGCAGACCAGCGCCAGCTCCTCCAACGGCTGGCCCAACGCCAGCACCTGCACCCGGCCTTCGGCACCACCGAGCAACAGGCCGGCCACCAGCAGTTCCAGCTCACGGCAATGCCCCGGCAAGGCCGACAACAGCACAGCGCCCTGCCCGCTGGCAGCCAGTTGCAGGCGCTGTAAGGCGCGAGCACGGAGGAAGGCATCGAGGAACAGCCAGGCACTGGTCTGGCCGTAATCGTCACGGTGCAGCAGCAACTCCTGCCACAGCGGCACGAAGATATCCTGGAACACCACCAGCAACGGGTAGGTGGAGAAAATCTGGCCGTACAGGCGCTCCAGCTGCACGCCATCGAATGCCGCCACGGCGCTACGGATACGCGCCTGCCACTCGCCCCACTCGCTGGCGGTGACCTCGACATAGACCGGTGTCGGCATCTTGATCGCGCTGCTGCGGGCGAGAATCTTGCCGACCTTGCTCACCGATACGCCACGCTCGATCCAGGCGAGGATGCTGCGTACCGATTCGATGTCCGCCGCCGAATACAGGCGATGGCCACTGTCGGTGCGGGTCGGCTGGATCAACCCATAGCGTCGCTCCCAGGCACGCAAGGTAACCGGGTGGACCCCGGTAAGCCGCGAAACCTCACGAATGGGAAACAACTCCTCCTGTTGCAGGGAGTCGGAGACAAGAGCAGCGCCAGCGCGTTCGGTCATGGAAGGAATCGCCGAAAGAGAATGCCCGCAGTGTACCTCAGGCAAGGCCCAGGCCTGAAATGCCCAGGCCACATGTGCTACAGAGCCTGCACCACAAGCCGCTGACGAGCAAACCGCTGGCGTAATCGAGAAAAACCGGAATAATCGCGTCTGTCATTATGCGCAGTGCCATCACCCCGGCGCTGCGGGATGCGCCTGCCCTATCCGGGCCGGCGTTCGCTGCAAGGAGATACACAATGTCTGCTGATCCCGTCACCCTGATGGTGGCCCGTCGCGTCCATCGCGAACGCTTCCCCGAATTCCGCACCTGGCTGCATGAAGGCCAGTTGCTCGCTGCCGATTTTGCGGGCTACCTGGGATCAGGTGTATTGGCGCCACCACCAGGCGACGACGAATTCCAGATCGTCTTCCGCTTCGCCGATCAGACCACGCTCGCCGCCTGGGAACACTCGGCATCGCGCCGGGCCTGGCTGCAACGCGGCAGCGGACTGTTCGCCGACCCGCAGGAGCGGCGTATCCAGGGCCTCGACGCCTGGTTCGGCCACAGCCTTCGCCAACCGCCACGCTGGAAGCAAAGCGTGGCCATCTGGCTGGCGTTCTTCCCCGTATCGCTGGGCTTCAATCTGCTATTGGGTGGCTGGCTAGACGACCTGTCGCTGACCTTGCGCGTGCTGCTCAGCACCCTGGCGTTGACGCCCCTTATGACTTACTGGTTCATCCCGCTCTCGACCCGTTTGCTCGCCCCCTGGCTGCACGCGCGCAAAGCGTCTGCGCCCACAGACTCGGCCCTGCAGGTGCACTGAGAACCTGCTTACGATCTCCTGACTCGCGGCCATACCGCGTTAAAAACAGCCTCGGCAAGCCGCTTGCGGCTAACGCGCTTCAGCGCGGCCCGAAGGGTGAGTGAAACGAGTCATGCTCATTTACAGCCCGTAAACTCCGCTTGCTCGGCCGTTAATGTCGCAGACACATCTATCTACACAAGCTGTACAGAATCCGAAAAGCTGTACACGAGAAGCCGCAGGGGAATTTCGATATAAGCAATTAAATTGCTTAAATATCATATAGATATGCTTATTTAAGTCAGCAAAACGGATTCCCACAGACTGCGCATGGTTGTACAAAGCCAGTGCCTGGTATAAGTTTGTCCTGTCATCGGCAGTTTAGGGCACAGGTCCTGGCTGCCACTTCATCCTCCTGTATGCGAGGCATCCATGAGCGGTTCCGCCGCCCCCATTCTGCTCACCGGTGCCAGCCAGCGTCTTGGCCTGCACTGTGCGCTGCGCCTGCTCGAAAGCGGGCAAACAGTGATTGTCAGCTACCGCAGCGAACGCCCCGGCCTTGATCAGCTGCGTGAGCGCGGCGCACTGACCCTGCAGGCCGACTTCGCCAGCGAAACCGGCATCATGGCTTTCATCGAAACCCTGAAAAGCCACACCGACAACCTGCGCGCGATTGTGCACAACGCTTCCGACTGGCTGACTGAGACGCCCGGCAACGAAGCCGCAGTGTTCCAGCAGATGGTCAATGTGCATATGCTCGCGCCGTACCTGATCAACCTGCATTGCGAACCGTTGCTGCGCCGCAGCACGCCGGCCGACATCATTCATATCAGCGATGATGTGGTGCGCGCCGGCAGCGCCAAGCGCCCGGCCTACTGCGCCAGCAAGGCTGGCCTGGACAGCCTGACCCTGTCCTTCGCCGCGCGCTTCGCCCCGGCAATCAAGGTCAACGGCATTGCTCCCGCACTGATCCAGTTCAACGAAGGCGATGACGCGGCCTACCGCGCCAAGCGCCTGGCCGAATCAGCGCTGGGTATCGAACCCGGCGCCGAGGTCATCTACCAGAGCTTGCGCTACTTGCTCGACAACCCCTATGTCACCGGCACAACGCTTGCCGTCAATGGCGGTCGCCACCTCGTTTGAGGGGCACCGCGAGGGCTTTATATGAATCCGCAACTGCCGCAGCACTATCGTGAAATTCTTATTGGCGTGGGCGAAAACCCCGAGCGCGAGGGCCTGCTCGATACGCCCAAGCGTGCCGCCAAGGCCATGCAGTACCTTTGCCATGGCTATCAGCAGTCGCTCGATGAGATCGTCAACGGTGCGCTGTTCGCCTCCGATAACGACGAGATGGTGATCGTCCGCGACATCGAGTTGTACTCGCTGTGCGAGCACCACCTGCTGCCCTTCATCGGCAAGGCGCATGTCGCTTACATCCCCACCGGCAAAGTGCTCGGCCTGTCGAAGGTGGCGCGCATTGTCGACATGTACGCGCGGCGCCTGCAGATCCAGGAGAACCTGACCAAGCAGATCGCCGACGCCATTCAGAGCGTGACCCATGCAGCCGGCGTGGCCGTGGTGATCGAGGCCAAGCACATGTGCATGATGATGCGCGGGGTGGAAAAGCAGAACTCGGTAATGAGCAGCTCGGTTATGCTGGGTGCCTTCCGCGAGTCCTGCAACACTCGCCAGGAATTCCTGCAACTGATCGGACGGAGCAAGTAAATGCCACGCCTGGACCCCGGCATGGCGCGTATCCGCGTCAAGGATCTGCGCCTGCGTACCTATATCGGCATCAAGGAAGAGGAAATCCTCAACAAACAGGATGTGCTGATCAATCTGACCATCCTCTACCCGGCCGACGAGGCGGTGCGTGACAACGACATCGACCACGCGCTGAACTACCGCACCATTACCAAGGCGGTGATCCGTCATGTCGAGGAAAACCGCTTCGCCCTGCTCGAACGCCTGACCCAGGAAATCCTCGATCTGGTGATGAGCAACTCGGCTGTGCACTACGCCGAAGTGGAAGTCGACAAACTGCACGCCCTGCGCTTCGCCGAATCGGTGTCGATCACCCTCGCCGCCCAGCGCTGAGTCCAAACGCCCGCAGCCAGAGCGGCGGCGGGCGTTGCCGGGCCTGTTCCGGCCTTCTATCATCTGCGCCTCCATCGTCGCCCGGGAGCCCGCCATGACTGAACAACAACGCCTCGAACTCGAAGCCGCCGCCTTTCGCACCTTGGTCCAGCACCTGCGTTCGCGTCCCGATGTACAGAACATAGACCTGATGAACCTGGCCGGTTTCTGCCGCAACTGCCTGTCCAAATGGTACAAGGCCGCCGCCGACGACCTCGAAGTGGACGTCAGCGTCGAACAGGCCCGCGAAGAAATCTACGGCATGCCGTATGCCGAGTGGAAAGCCAAATACCAGAAAGAAGCCAGCGCCGCACAGCAGGCCACCTTCGCCAAGGGAAAGCACTGATGAACCTGCAAGACTTCCGCGCCCGCCTGCACAGCGAGCAGTTCCTGTTTGCCGAAACCCTGGCTTTTATCGCCGCGCACTACGACTACCAGCCCAGCGCCTTTCGCAACGGCAACGTGGACAACGCCAGCGGCCAGAATGAAGGCTCCTGCAAGACCCTCGGTCTGGCCCTGCTCGAAGGTTTGAGCCTGGAAGAAACCCTGCGTGCCTTCGGCGAGCACTACCGCGCCGTGCTGGCCAACCCGGACGGCAGCGACCACGGCAATATTCGCGCACTGCAGGACACTGGTCTGCCCGGTGTGCATTTCGAGCAGCAGCCGCTCACGCGCAAGGCCTGAGCTGCGCAAAAAGTTGCCTAACTGTCGGCTTTGGCTGACAGACAGCCTCTAAAAAGCCTCGTATCCTGCCGCCATCTGAGCGTCGGGTGCCTTCAGTAAGGTCGTCAGCAGGATGCTGACGCGAGGCCCCGGCCCTTGAGCCGTGGAGTGCAAGGATGCAACAAAGTCTGGTCTGGAAACCCTGGAGCAACCCGGGCGTCGAGCACCTCAGCCTGGATATCGACAGCCACGGCATCAATGCCAGCAGCCACCTGATGCAGAGTATTCGTGGCAACAGCATTGCTGCCACCTACGTGCTCAAATGCGATGTGCGCTGGCGCTTCCGCCGCCTCTGGCTGAAAGTCGACAACCAGGGCCAGCGCAGTCTCGATCTGCGTCGCGACATCCGCGGCCACTGGTTCCTCAACGGCGAACTGCGTGAGGATCTCGCCCACTGCCAGCAGGTCATGCTTTCCGCCTCGCCCTTTACCCACACCCCTGCCCTGCAACGCTGCGCCCTGGAAGTTGGCGAAAGCGAACAGCTGGACGTCGCCTACGTCGATCTGCTCAGCCTGCGCGTGGAGGCGCGCAGCCAGCGCTACCAGTACCTGCGCCAGAGCGACGGCCAGGCGCTGTACCGCAGCGAAGCGGAAGGCCATGCCGCCAGCGAACTGCTGGTCGACCAGGACGCCCTGCTGATGCGCTCCAGTGCGGAATACCTGCGCATCAGCTCGCGCACCCTGAGCCTGAATACCCTGGTATGAAAAAGCCCCGCGATTGCGGGGCTTTTTCATACCGGCTGAGAACGCTTAGAAGGCGTCCAGATACCGCTCTACATCCAGCGCTGCCATGCAGCCGGCACCGGCCGAGGTGATGGCCTGGCGGTAGACATGGTCGGCCACGTCGCCCGCGGCAAACACGCCGGGCACGTTGGTGGCGGTGGCATTGCCATCGCGCCCGCCATTGACCACCAGGTAACCGTCCTTGAGCGCCAGCTGGCCCTCGAACAGCGAGGTGTTCGGCGTGTGACCAATGGCCACGAACAGACCATCGACGGTCAGCTCTGCACTGCTGCCATCGTTGTTGCGCAGGCGCACGCCGGTGACCCCAAGGTCGTTGCCCAGCACTTCATCGACTTCAGCATTCAGCTTGAGCACGATCTTGCCTTCGGCCACCCGCGCCCGCAGCTTGTCCTGCAGGATCTTCTCGGCGCGGAACGTCTCGCGGCGATGCACCAGGGTCACCTTGCTGGCGATGTTCGCCAGGTACAGCGCCTCCTCCACCGCCGTGTTACCACCACCGACCACCGCTACTTCACGATTACGGTAGAAGAAACCGTCGCAGGTGGCGCAGGCGGACACGCCCTTGCCCATGAACAGCTCTTCGGACGGCAGCCCCAGGTAACGGGCGCTGGCACCCGTGGCGATGATCAGCGCATCGCAGCTGTAGGTGGCATTGTCGCCGCGCAGGGTGAAGGGCTTGCCGGCCAGGTCCACCGCATTGATATGGTCGAAGACAATCTCGGTCTCGAAGCGCTCGGCATGCTCCTGCATGCGCTGCATCAGCGCCGGGCCGGTCAGTCCGTGCGGGTCGCCCGGCCAGTTGTCGACTTCGGTGGTGGTGGTCAACTGACCACCGGCCTGCATGCCAGTGATCAGCAAGGGCTTGAGATTGGCCCGTGCGGCATACACCGCAGCGCTGTAGCCGGCCGGGCCGGAGCCGAGAATGATCACGCGGGAATGACGAATGGCGGACATGGACAACTCCAGGTTAATAAAAGAGGGGCCAGCCAAAGCACTTGGGGGAAGGCTTGAATGAAGCGGACAGCCCCTGGAAACGCAACTGGGGCCAGCCTACGCAGTCAGATAGATAGGCGAAAATTTCGTTTCTCAATGCCGGCGATAGGGCCTGGCTATGTGACCCGGAGCCGTATCCATGCATAGCTATACTCAGCCTCACTACCTAGCCCTGGCAGTAGACCCGCCATGACTCTGCGCAAACGTCTGTTCTGGCTGTTTGGCCCCCTGCTTGTGCTAGTCCTGAGCAGCGCCTTCGTGCTCTCGCAGCAGCTCATCCTCACGCGCTTCGACCGCCAGGACAGCGCCCTGCTGGACACCGAGGCCAAGCGCCTGCGCAACCTGCTGGACGACAACCTCAAGCGCAACCTCGACTTGGTCAATGGTTATGGTGAGTGGGATGACAGCTACGAATTCATGCAGGGCGGCAACCCGGACTTCATCCGCAGCAACATGGACACCGAAGCCATGCGCCTGTCGAATTTCGACTTCATGGTCTTTCTCGACATGCAGGATCAGGTCTACGCCGAACAGTGGGTGCCACCCGATCTTCCGGAGCTGCTGGTACTCGGCGACCGGCGCCCAGAGAACCACCTCAGCCTGCGCGACGACATCCTCAACCTGGGCAAACGCCTGAAGCAGAACGGCAGCAGCAACCTTAAAGGACAATTCGTGCGGGTGCAGGGTGTGCCCGTGGTGTTGGCCATGAGTGCGATCAGCAACAGCGAAGGTAGCCTGGCGCCACTTGGCACCCTGATCGCCGGTTACTTCATCGATGGCGAACGCGCCGAGCAACTGCAAAGCCGGGTCAATGCCGTGCTGCGCCTGCTGCCACCAGACGGCATGCCGACCGACTGGCAGCTGCTACCTGCGCCCGGCAACGGTCTCAATCCGGTGCATATCAGCCCACGCCGACTGCTGGATTCTGAACACCAGCAGCGGCTGCTGTTGTTCAGCAACAGCCTAGGCGAACCCGAGCTGCTGCTGGAGCTGACCAAGGATCGGCGCCTCTACCAGGATGGCCGACAGACCATCGCCATCTTCCTGTTGCTGAGCAGCGCCATCGGCCTGCTCGCCTGGCTGCTGATCTATCTGGGCCTGGAACACTGGATCCTGTACCGGGTGTCGCGCATGCACCGTGAGATGGCCGCCATCGGTCCGGACTCCCCGCATCAGCGCCTCAGCGATAGCGGTCGCGATGAGCTCGGCCAGCTGGCCGGCGAAGCCAACCGCATGCTCGAGCGCCTGGAACAGAGCGAAGTGCGTGACCGGCAGATTCTCGATGCGATCCAGGACGGCTACTTCGAGCTGGATCCCACCGGCGTCATCCTGGCGGTCAACCGCGCGCTCTGCCAGATGCTCGGCTACAGCGCCGAGGAGCTGCTGCAGCACAGGTTCGATAACGTCCTCAATGCCGAAGATAGCCAGCGTGCCCGCCAGTTGTTCACCCAGGCCCGTGACAGTGGCGAGAATGCCACCTTCGCCGCACCCTTCTGCCGCCGCGATGGCAGCCTTGGCTACTACGAAACGCGCTTCTCCCTGGTCCACGACAGCCAGGGTCGTTTCAGTGGTTTTCGCGGCATCCTGCGCGACATCAGCGCCCAGGTGGCGTACCAGAATCAGCTGCTCGATATGGCCTACCGCGACCCGCTGACCGGCCTGGGCAACCGCAAGGCTTTTGCCGAACACCTGAAAAACGCCCTGGAACAGGCCCAGCGCCAGCAAGGCCAGCTGGCCCTGCTGTATCTCGACCTCGACCGTTTCAAGGAGGTCAACGACCGCTTCGGCCACGACACCGGCGATGCCCTGCTGCAGAAGATCGCCGAGCGACTGCGCAATGCCATGCGCCAGCCGGATCGGGTCTATCGCCTGGGTGGCGACGAGTTCACCCTGCTGCTGCAGGACGCCAGCCGCGAGATGGCGCTCAAGCTCGCTGAACGCCTGCTCACCGCCCTCGGCACACCGCTGCAGCTGGGCGCGCAGCACATCGACTTTGTTACACCGAGTATCGGCATCGCTCTCTACCCCGAGCACGCACAAGACCCGGAGGGCCTGATCAAGTCAGCCGACAGCGCCATGTACGAGGCCAAGCGCGAGCGCAACCGGGCCTGCGTCTACCAGCCCGAAGCGCTTTCTTCAGAGTCGTAAAATCGGTAAGGTCGGCGCGTTAATCAGCCTACCGGAGCTTCACCATGCTCAAACCCGCCTTGTCTGGCCCGCAGTATCTGGGCGAAGGCCTGAAACTGATACTGAGCCCCGGCTTGCGCCTGTTCGTATTGCTGCCGCTGACGATCAATCTGCTGCTGTTCATCGGCCTGATCGTGCTGGCCATGCAGCAGTTCGGCGGCTGGGTCGACACCTTCATGCCCAACCTGCCGGACTGGCTGAGCTTCCTCGAATACCTGATCTGGCCGCTGTTCGTGCTGCTGGTCCTGGTGATCATGTTCTTCAGCTTCACCCTGCTGGCCAATATCATCGCCGCACCGTTCAACGGCTTCCTCGCGGAAAAGGTAGAAGTGGTGGTACGTGGCCGCGATGACTTCCCGCCGTTCAGCTGGAACGAGCTGCTGGCCATGATGCCGCGCACCATCGGCCGCGAGCTGCGCAAGCTGGCCTACTTCCTGCCACGCGCCATTCCCCTGCTGATCCTCACCTTCGTGCCGGTACTCAACCTGATCGCCGCCCCGCTGTGGATTCTCTTCGGCATCTGGATGATGGCCGTGCAGTACATCGACTACCCCTGCGACAATAACAAGGTCAGCTGGGACGACATGCTCGCCTGGCTCCGTGAGAAACGCTGGCAGAGCCTGGGCTTTGGCGGTGCGGTGTATGTGGCGCTGCTGATTCCCTTCTTCAACATCCTGGTAATGCCCGCAGCGGTAGCCGGCGCCACACTGTTCTGGGTGCGTGAGCGCGGCGCAGTGGACATCGTCGCGCAGTAACCCCCGCTGCATCCGCGTTGCATGGCAGCCGACAGGCTCGCTGCCATGTCCCTCTGCTCTATCGCCCCCCCCTGAGACTCACCTCCGCGCATTGATGGTCTAGGCTGAAAGCTGTCATCGAAGGAGGTGCGTCGCCATGCCACTCGAGATCGAGTCTGACGACAGCAAAGGCAAGGAAACCAAGCTGTTCCTGTTCCTTGTGGTTTGCCTGTTTCCCATCCTGTCCGTGGTCGTCGTCGGCGGCTTCGGTTTCATCATTTGGATGTACCAGCTGATTGTTGGTCCACCCGGCCCTCCCGTGTAGCGCTCGCCCCAAGAGTTAACTGCCAGGAGTCCAGGCCCGTGCCAGACAGCATCCAGATTGCCAGCCTGATCGTGCATGCCCAACC
This sequence comes from Aquipseudomonas guryensis, assembly GCF_014164785.1. Classification (GTDB taxonomy): domain Bacteria; phylum Pseudomonadota; class Gammaproteobacteria; order Pseudomonadales; family Pseudomonadaceae; genus Aquipseudomonas; species Aquipseudomonas guryensis. The sequence goes on from NZ_JACJFN010000003.1 coordinate 37,425, forward strand.
CGCGCTGATGACAGCGGTGAAGGCCAACCTGCGCCGCCTGCCCGGCCTCGAACTGCATCAGGAAAGCCCCCAGGGCAAGCTGGTCGTGGTGCTCGAGGCGGAAGACGAGGCACAGATTCTCGCCACCCTCGACGCCATCCAGAACCTGCCCGGCGTGCTCAACGCCGCCTTGGTCTACCACGAAGTCCTCGAAGAACTGGACTCCCCCGCCCAGCCGTGAAGGGCACCGCATCGGAGATGCCTGATGAAACTCAGCAGACGTGAATTCGCCAAGGCCAACGCCGCCGCCATCGCCGCGGCCGCCGTCGGCCTGCCGATCTTCAGCAGCGCCAGCAACCTGATCACCGAGGCGGACATGACCCGCCTGGACTGGAACAAGGCGCCCTGCCGCTTCTGCGGCACCGGCTGCAGCGTGATGGTCGCCACCCGCGACGGCAAGGTGGTGGCCACCCACGGCGACATCAAGGCCGAGGTCAACCGCGGCATCAACTGCGTGAAGGGTTACTTCCTGTCGAAGATCATGTACGGCAGCGACCGCCTGACGGAGCCGCTGCTGCGCATGAAGAACGGCCAGTACGACAAGCAGGGCGAGTTCCAGGCCATCAGCTGGGACCAGGCCTTCGACATCATGGCCGAGAAGTTCAAGACTGCGATAAAGACCAAGGGGCCCGAATCGGTCGGCATGTTCGGCTCCGGGCAGTGGACGATCTGGGAAGGCTACGCGGCCAACAAACTGATGAAGGCCGGCCTGCGCTCCAACAACATCGACCCCAACGCCCGCCACTGCATGGCCTCGGCGGTGATGGGCTTCATGCGCACCTTCGGCATGGACGAGCCGATGGGCTGCTACGACGACATCGAGGCCACCGACACCTTCGTGCTCTGGGGCTCGAACATGGCCGAGATGCACCCGGTGCTGTGGTCGCGGGTCACCGACCGCCGACTCAGCGCGCCGCAGGTCAAGGTCGCCGTGCTGTCCACCTTCGAGCACCGCAGCTTCGACCTGGCCGACATCCCCATGGTGTTCAAGCCGCAGACCGACCTGATCATCCTCAACTACATCGCCAACCACATCATCCAGAGCGGTTCAGTAAACAAGGAGTTCATCGGCAAGCACGTCAAGTTCGCCCACGGCGCCGAGGACATCGGCTACGGCCTGCGTCCCACCCACCCGTTGGAGCAGAAGGCGAAAAACGCCGACAAGGCCAACACCTGGACCGATATCTCCTTCGCCCAGTTCGCCGACTACGTCAAACCCTACACCCTGGAGCGCGCGGCCAAGGAATCCGGGGTCAGCGCCGAGCGCCTGCAGAAGCTCGCCGAGATGTATGCCGACCCCAAGCGCAAGGTCATGTCGTTCTGGACCATGGGCTTCAACCAGCACACTCGCGGGGTGTGGGCCAACAACCTGATCTACAACATCCACCTGCTCACCGGGAAGATCAGCGAGCCGGGCAACAGCCCCTTCTCCCTCACCGGCCAGCCGTCCGCCTGCGGCACCGCGCGCGAGGTCGGCACCTTCTCCCACCGCCTGCCGGCCGACCTGCTGGTGGCCAACCCGAAACACCGCGCCACCGCCGAGAAGATCTGGAAGCTGCCGGCCGGCACCATCCAGGAAAAGCCTGGCTTCCACGCCGTGCAGCAGAGCCGCATGCTCAAGGACGGCGTGCTCAACGTGTACTGGACCCAGGTCAGCAACAATATGCAGGCCGGGCCGAACATCATGGGCGAGGTGCTGCCGGGCTGGCGCAACCCGGACAATTTCGTGATCGTCTCCGACGTCTACCCCACCGTCTCGGCCCAGGCCGCCGACCTGATCCTGCCCAGCGCCATGTGGGTGGAGAAGGAAGGCGCCTATGGCAACGCCGAGCGGCGCACCCAGTTCTGGCATCAGTTGGTCAAGGCGCCTGGCGAGGCGCGCTCCGACCTGTGGCAGCTGGTCGAGTTCTCCAAGCGTTTCACCACCGACGAGGTGTGGCCGGCCGAGCTGCTGGCCAAGGCCCCGGAGCTGAAGGGCAAGACCCTGTTCGAGGTGCTGTACCAGAACGGCCAGGTCGATGCCTATGGCAACGACGAGATCGCCGAGGGCTACGCCAACGAGGAGGCCAAGGCGTTCGGCTTCTATATCCAGAAGGGCCTGTTCGAGGAGTACGCCGCCTTCGGCCGTGGCCACGGCCATGACCTGGCACCGTTCGACGCCTACCACGAGGCACGCGGCCTGCGCTGGCCAGTGGTGGATGGCCAGGAAACCCGCTGGCGCTACCGCGAGGGCCACGACCCCTATGTGGCCAAGGGCAGCGGCGTGCAGTTCTACGGCTATCCGGACAAGAAGGCGATCATCTTCGCCCTGCCCTACGAACCGCCAGCCGAGGCGCCGGACCAGGAATTCCCGTTCTGGCTGAGCACCGGCCGCGTGCTCGAACACTGGCACACCGGCAGCATGACCGCGCGGGTGCCCGAGCTGTACAAGGCGGTGCCCGACGCTTTGGTGTACATGCACCCCGACGACGCCCAGCAGCTCAAGCTGCGCCGCGGCAGCGAGGTGAAAGTGATCAGCCGGCGCGGCGAGATGCGCGCCCGGGTCGAGACCCGCGGGCGCAACAAGCCACCGCAGGGCCTGGTGTTCGTGCCGTTCTTCGATGCCAACAAGCTGATCAACAAGGTCACCCTGGACGCCACCGACCCGATTTCCAAGCAGACCGACTACAAGAAGTGCGCGGTGCGCATCGAACTGGTCAGCCTGGCCTGAGGAGACAGCCATGAAACGCATCACTGCCGCGCTCCTGGCCCTGTTGTGCAGCCTGCCGCTGCTGGCCGACGACCTCGCCTACCCGCTCAACGCCCCAGCACCGGACGGGCGCCGGCCCGGCGGCACCATCGCCGACGAACTGCCAACCCCGGTGCTGCCCAGCGACGAGAACAAGGACCAGCGCCGCGAGCGCAACTACCCCGAGCAGCCACCGACCATCCCGCACAGCATTCGCGGCTACCTGGTCGACATCAACGCCAACAAGTGCCTGACCTGCCACAGCCGGGCCAGTAGCGCACGCACCCAGGCGCCGATGATCAGCATCACCCACTACATGGATCGCGATGGTCAGGCCCTGGCCGCAGTGGCGCCACGGCGCTACTTCTGCACCCAGTGCCATGTGCCGCAGAAGGAGGTGCAGCCGCTGGTCGGCAATACCTTCGAGACCATCGACCAGATACTGCAGCGTCAGTCAGCCGAGCAGCCCTGAAGGAGGCGATATGAAAACATTGATCGCCTGGCTGCTGAGCTACTGGCGTGTCCTGCGCAAACCCAGCGTGCACTACAGCCTGGGCTTTCTGACCCTGTCCGGCTTCGTCGCTGGCATCATCTTCTGGGGCGGCTTCAACACCGCCTTGGAGGCCACCAACACCGAGGCGTTCTGCATCTCCTGCCACGAGATGCGCGACAACGTGTACGTCGAGCTGAAGGACACCATCCACTACACCAACCGCTCCGGCGTGCGCGCCACCTGTCCGGACTGCCACGTGCCGCACCAGTGGACCGACAAGATTGCGCGCAAGATGCAGGCCTCCAAGGAGGTCTGGGGCAAGATCTTTGGCACCATCGACACCCGCGACAAGTTTCTCGCCCTGCGCCGCGAACTGGCCGAGCACGAATGGGCCCGGCTCAAGGCCAACGACTCGCTGGAGTGCCGCAACTGCCACAACTTCGAGTTCATGGACTTCACCCGCCAGGGCCAGCGCGCCCGGCAGATGCACTCCACCGCGTTGGCCGCCGGCGAGGCCACCTGCATCGATTGCCACAAGGGCATCGCCCACCACCTGCCGGACATGAGCGGAGTGAAAGGCTGGGAGTGACGGCGCCTGGGCCGTCATGCGCCGGTCACCCAACCGTCATATCAACGACATGGCGCCGCCGGAAACTGGCGCCATGACTGTCACAAGCCTGCATATCGCTCTCGTCAGCGAAACCTTCCCGCCGGAAATCAACGGCGTGGCCAATACCCTCGGACGCCTGTGCCAGGGCCTGCGCGAGCGCGGCCATCGGCTGCAGCTGATCCGCCCACGGCAAAGCGAGGACCAGCAACGGCGCAGCGACGACGATCTGCTGCTGACACGCGGCTGGCCGCTACCCGGCTATAACGGCCTACAGTGGGGACAGTCGGCGCTGAACAAGCTGCTGCGCCGCTGGCAGCACAACCGCCCGGACGTGCTGTATGTCGCAACTGAAGGGCCGCTGGGGCTGTCCGCCATCCGTGCGGCCAGGCGCCTGGGCATCCCGGTGGTCAGCGGCTTTCATACCAACTTCCAGCAATACAGCGGGCACTACGGCCTGGGCCTGCTGGCCCGCCTGCTCACCCACTACCTGCGCTGGTTTCACAACCGCACCAGCACCACCCTGGTCCCCAGCGCCAGCCAGAGTCTGGAACTGCAACGGCGTGGTTTCGAGCGCCTGCAACTGCTCGCCCGCGGGGTCGACAGCCAGCTGTTCCACCCGGCCCGGCGCTCGGCCGAACTGCGCGCCAGCTGGGGCCTGCACGACGATGACATCGCCATACTGCATGTCGGCCGCCTGGCGCCGGAAAAGAACCTGGCCTTGCTGCAACGCAGCTTCCTGGCCCTGCAGTCACGCTATCCGCAGCAGCGCCTGCAACTGGTACTGGTCGGCGATGGCCCGCAGCGCGCCGAGTTGCAGAACGCCCTGCCGGACGCCATTTTCTGCGGCCTGCAACGTGGCGAAGAACTGGCCGCGCACTATGCCAGCGGCGACCTGTTCCTCTTCCCCAGCCTATCGGAAACCTTCGGCAACGTGGTGCTCGAAGCGCTGGCCTCAGGCCTGGCCGTGGTCGCCTTCGACCAGGCCGCAGCGGCCCAGCACATCCGCCACGGACACAGTGGCGCGCTGGCCATGCCCGGTGACGAGCAAGGCTTCATCGACGCCGCCCACTGGCTGCTGGAAGACCGCGAAAGCCTGCGCCGGGTGCGCCTCAATGCTCGCCAGCACGCCAGCCGGCAAGGCTGGGCGGCGATCGTCGAGCAGTTCGAAGGTCATCTGCTGCAGGCGCGGCTTTCCTAGGAGCGGCTGCAGCCGCGATGCGTGCACGGCAAACGGCATCGCGGATAAATCTGCTCCCACAAAGCCCATGCCGCCAACCGACAGGCATAAAAAAGCCCCGGTGTGCCGGGGCTCGAAGGGTGCACCGGCAAGCCGGCGCACAGGGGTAACACGGGCTGATCAGACAAGTTGCTTGAGGGCTTCACGACTGAACGGCAGGATGTCCTGCTCACGGTTGTCGCGCACCTTCACCGCCCAGTCCGGGTCGACCAGCAGGGCACGGCCCACGGCCACCAGATCGAACTCCTGCTTGTTCAGGCGCTCCAGCAGGTTCTCCAGGCTGGCCGGCTCGGCGACCTTGTCGGTGTTGACCATGAACTGCAGGAACTCGCCGTCCAGGCCGACGCTGCCCACAGTGATGGTCGGCTTGCCGGTCAGCTGACGGGTCCAGCCGGCCAGGTTGAGGTCGGAACCTTCGAACTCCGGCTCCCAGAAGCGGCGGGTCGAGCAGTGGAAGATATCCACGCCGGCGTCGGACAGCGGCTTGAGGAAGGCCCCCAGCTCTTCCGGGGTCTGTACCAGACGCGCGGTGTAGTCCTGCTGCTTCCACTGGGAGAAGCGGAAGATGATCGGGAAGTCCGGGCCTACGGCGGCGCGCACGGCCTGGATCAGCTCGATGGCGAAACGCGAACGCTGGGCCAGGTCGCCACCGTATTCGTCGCTGCGCTGGTTGCTGCCAGCCCAGAAGAACTGGTCGACCAGGTAGCCGTGGGCGCCGTGGATTTCCACGCCGTCCATGCCGATGGCCTGGGCGTCACGGGCGGCCTGGGCAAAGGCGGCGATGACTTCGTCGATGTCGCCCTTGGTCATGCCATGCACGACCACGTTGCCGTCCTTCACCTTCTCGCTCGGGCCGTAGCCCGGCACGCTGGCGTCCGGCTCGGTGCCCAGCTTGCGCACGTTACCCACGTGCCACAGCTGCGGGACGATCTTGCCGCCTTCAGCGTGTACCGCATCAACCACCTGCTTCCAGCCGGCTAGTGCGTCGGCGCCATAGAAGCGCGGCACGTGCGGGTAACCGTTGGCGGCCTTGTGACCGACGGTGGTGCCTTCGGTGACGATCAGGCCAACACCGCCAGCGGCGCGGCGACGGTAGTACTCGACAACCTGGGCATTGGGCACACCGCCTGGGGAGAAGGAACGGGTCATCGGCGCCATCACCACGCGGGTCGGCAATTCCAGATTGCCCAGGCGGAAGGATTGGAACAGGGCTTGTACGGGGGCGGTCATGGGAGCTCCTCAAGCCGGTCGGTCGACCGGTCGTCTCGTTAATCGGGTGTTAAAAAATCAGGGCTGCAGCAGCAGCTCCAGACGGGTGATAAAGGCATCCAGGGCTTGCGTGCTGCGGCCGACCTTGAGTCGCGCCAGCACACCCTGCCAGGCGTTGGCGATAAAGCTGGCGAGGTTGGCGCAGTCTTCCTCGGCATGCAGCTCGCCGGCCTGACGGGCCTGTTCCAGGCAGCGCTGGAGGATGTCCACCGAAGCCTGCTGAATCGCTTCGACCTGCGCGCCGATGGCCGGCAGCAGCTCGCTCATCTCGAAACTCAGGCTGCCGATGAAGCAGTGGTATTCGGCTTTTTCCTGGCGCAGGAAGTGCGCCTGCAGCTCGCGGTAGTAGGCCAGGATGCGCGCTCGCGGGCTCAGCTCGGGGTTGCCCAGGGCTTCGGCATAGCGCTGCAGGCGCGGCTGGTAGACGAACTCCAGGGCCTGCAGGGCGAAGTCTTCCTTGCTGGCGAAGTAGTGGTAGAAGGAACCCTTGGGGATGCCCGCGGCCTGGACGATTTCCTGCACCCCGGTGCCGTGGTAGCCGCGGCGGGTCATTACCGCCGAGCCCTTGGCCAGGATCAGGTCACGCTTGTCGAATCGAATGCTGGTGTTCATGACGGCGAGCATATGACCGGTCGTCTCGCCTCGCCCAGCACTATTGATTCTGGTGATTTAGCCCCAGAAGCCGGCAGCGTTTTGATCACCGCGCCGGCCTGGCTCCTACAAATATGGGCGGCGGCGGTGCTTACAGCCAGGTCACCTGCTGTTCAAGGGGAAAGCGCAGGCGCGGGTTGTACACGCCCTTCTCGCCCTGGCGGCCCACGGCCAGCAGCATGATCGGAATGGCCTGGCGCGGGATGTCCAACACCTTGCGCAGGCGCACCTCGTCAAAGCCCTCCATTGGGCAGGTCGCAAAACCGTGACTCTGGAAGGCCAGCATCAGGTTCTCGGCCGCCAGGGCGGTGGACTTTACCGCCCAGATGCGCATGTCGGCCTTGCTGTTGGGTTTGCGCATCAGCGGCTTGCGCAGCGCGGCCAGGCGCACCAACTGGCGCTTGAACAGGCCGAAAAGGCCCAGCGGGCCTTGGTTGTACTGAAACGGCGCAGTCTTGGCGTAGAAGCTGCGGATGCGCAGCGGCACCTCGGCTTCGGGCCAGTAGTCGACAATGTTCCGGCAGGCCTGGCGCCAGGTATCCGGGCGCGCCAGCACGGCGATGATCAGCGGCGCCTTGGCCGCGTTTTGACTCATGCACACCGGGTGCAGGTGTGCCAGCAGTGCCGGATCGCGGATCACCTGGAAGCTCCAGGGCTGCAGGTTGCAGGAATTGGGCGCGAGCACGGCCAGCTCCAGGCAGTCGCGAATCACCGCCTCGGGCACCGCCTCGCTGGTGAAGCGACGCACCGCGCGGCGGCTCTCGATCAGCGCACGCAAAGCCGCCGGCGAAGCATGGGCCACGGCATCATCCTGGGGAAAACTGGTCATCGCACTGCTCCTCGGCAAGTCAGCCGATTAAGCAGGGCGACGCTGCGCTCGACAAGCCGTACGGGGGAAACAGCCGGAGCATTGGCGCATTTGCCCGCTATTGGGCAAATGCGTCCGGGTGCATCAGCCCAGGGCTTTCTCGATGGCCTGCAGCAGCGCCGGATCATCTGGCGTGGTGCGCGGGGAGAAACGCGCCAGCACGCGGCCATCGCGGCCGACCAGGAATTTTTCGAAGTTCCAGGTGATGTCGCCAGGGAACTCGGCACCCTCGCCCGCCAGCAGTCGGTACAGCGGGTGACGGCCGGGGCCGTTGACCTCCAGCTTGCTGCCCAGGGGGAAGGTCACGCCGTAGGTGAGGCTGCAGAATGTGCGGATTTCCTCTTCAGTGCCCGGTTCCTGGCCGGCGAACTGGTTGCACGGCAGGCCCAGCACGGTAAAGCCGCGCTCACGGTACTGCTGGTAGAGGGTTTCCAGGGCGGCGTATTGCGGGGTCAGGCCACACTTGGAGGCGACATTGACCACCAGCACCAGTTGGCCTTTGTAAGGCGCAAGGGGCAGATCCTGGCCATCCAGCGCACGCAGATTGAGGTCGTGAAAGGCACTCATGAATAACTCCTTGAGAATGCAAGATATTCTGCGCAGAGGACAAAAAAGGCGCCCGCGGGCGCCTTTTCCGTTCACTCAGCGTAGCAGCCGCGACCACCGTTGGAACGACCATAAGTCGATTTACGGGGTCATCAATCAGGCTGCCAATAAGAGCTGAAACACGATCTTGCGGGTCAGAGCGAACGGCAGATCGTGAACAGTTCTTAGTGGTGATGACCACCTTCGCCGTGGATATGACCGTGAGCCAGCTCTTCGGCCAGGGCCTCGCGAACGCTGACCACTTTGACCTGGAAGTGCAGGCGCTGACCGGCCAGCGGGTGGTTGCCGTCGACGATCACGTCGTCGCCGTCGAGGTCACGGATGGTGACAATCTGCATGCCGCCGTCCGGCCCGGAGGCGTGGAACTGCATGCCCACTTCCAGCTCGTCGACACCCTCGAACATGCTGCGGTTGAGGGTAGCCACCAGCTCGGCGCTGTATTCGCCATAGGCATCTACCGGCTCGATGGCCACCTTCAGCTCGTCGCCGGCCTGCTTGCCTTCGAGGGCCTTTTCCAGGCCGATGATGATATTGCCAGCACCGTGCAGGTACGCCAGCGGCGCGCCACCGGCGGAGCTGTCGATCACCTCACCGGCATCGTTGGTCAGGGTATAGTCGATGGAGACTGCCTTGTTAGCGGCGATCAGCATGAGGTGGGACCTTTTGCAAAAGATTGAAGAACGCGCGAGTTTACCTGTCGGCTCGGTCGAATGCGACCAGAAGCCGGACGGACGGAACGCTCAGCCCAGTCAACTGCTGGGCTTCCATCAGGATGAAGAAGGTCACTGGGTGGCCGAGCTGTCCTGTGGGCATACTCAGCACCTGCGCCACCAGCCGCCCTGGCAGAACCGTGACTGGGTGACAGATGCCCAGCAGCGCCAGCAACGCATCGGCCAGCCGTTCGCCTGTGGCTGGTGCCAGGCCGAGCTGGAAGGTAGAGCCTACAAGGCGCCGACAACGAGTAAGGAGTAGTCATGCCGGCACGCAACATTCTGGTAATCAACTGCGGCAGTTCGTCGATCAAATTCGCCCTGATCAACGAAGCCCAACCCGACTTCATCCTCAGCGGCCTGGCCGAACGACTGGGCAGCCCGGAAGCGGTGCTGCACTGGCAGCATGCCGACAACAAGGACAGCCTGCTGCTGCAGGGCGGCGATCACCGCGCCGCCCTCGCCCAGCTACTGCCGCTGGTGCAGAGTGCCGCTGGTGGCCAGCTGCATGGCATCGGCCATCGCGTGGTACATGGCGGCGAGCAGTTCACCAGCGCCTGTCTGATTGACCCGCTCAGCCTGCTGGCGATCCGCGCCACCGCGCCGCTGGCGCCACTGCACAACCCAGCCAATCTGCTGGGTATCGAGGCCGCGCTCAAGCTGTTCCCCGAGCTGCCGCAGGTCGCGGTATTCGACACTGCCTTCCACCAGAGCCTGCCCGAACATGCCTTCCGCTACGCCGTACCGGAGGCGCTGTACCGCGAGCACGGCGTGCGCCGCTATGGCTTCCACGGCACCAGCCACCGTTTCGTCAGCCAGCGCGCGGCCGAGATGAGTGGCCTGGACTTTGCCGACAGCAGCTGGCTGTCGGCGCACCTGGGCAATGGCTGTTCGACCTGCGCCATCGTCAATGGTCAGAGCCGCGACACCAGCATGGGCCTGACCCCGCTGGAAGGCCTGGTGATGGGCACCCGCAGCGGCGATGTCGACCCCAATCTGCATGGTCACCTGGCGCGCACCCTGGGCTGGAGCCTGGAACGCATCGACAGCCTGCTGAACAAGGAAAGCGGCCTGCTTGGCCTGTCCGGCCTGTCCAACGACATGCGCAGCCTGGAGCAGGCACGCGCCGAGGGGCATGCCGGCGCGACACTGGCCATCGAGGTGTTTTGCTACCGCCTGGCCAAGTCTCTGGCCGCCATGAGCTGCGCTCTGCCACGGCTGGACGGGCTGATCTTCACCGGTGGCATCGGCGAGAACTCGCCGTTGATCCGCAGCAAGACGCTGGCGCACCTAAGACTGTTCAATCTCGCCCTCGATGAAACGGCTAACGCCGCCTGCATCCGTGGCGCCGCCGGGCCGATCCACAGCCCAGGCAGCCCGCGCGTACTGGTCGTACCGACCAACGAGGAGCGACAGATCGCTCTCGACACCCTGGCCCTGCTCAACGAATAAAGCGCAGGAGCGAGCTCTGCTCGCGAATCGAATACCGCAAGCGATCAACGCGAACGCCTACCAGGACGAAGAAACCATGCATACCTTCTTCATCGCCCCCACCGGCTTCGGTGTCGGCCTCACCTCCATCAGCCTCGGCCTGGTCCGCGCCCTGGAACGCGACGGCCTGAAGGTCGGTTTCTTCAAGCCAATCGCCCAGCCACACCCGGGCGATGAAGGCCCGGAACGTTCCACCGAACTGATCGCCCGCACCCTCGGTCTGAAGCCGCCCAAGCCGCTCGAGCTGGCACGGGTCGAACACATGCTCGGCGACGGTCACCTGGATGACCTGCTGGAAGAAATCGTCAGCCTCTACCAGCAGGCCAGCGAGGGCATGGACGTGCTGATCGTCGAGGGCATGGTGCCCACCCGCCACGCCAGCTACGCGGCACGCATCAACGTGCACCTGGCGCGCAGCCTGGATGCTGAGATCATCCTGGTCTCCGCACCGGAAGGTGATTCGGCCCAGGCCATGACCGAGCTGTCCGACCGCATCGAGATCCAGGCCCAGCTGTTCGGCGGGCCGCAGGAGCCGAAAGTGCTCGGCGCCATCCTTAACAAGGTGCGCGGCGAAAACTTCGCCACGCGTCTGCAGGAGCTTTCGCCGCTGTTGAAGACCGAGCAGTTCCGCCTGCTCGGCTGCATTCCCTGGCAAGACGAACTGAATGCCGCACGCACCCGCGACATCGCCGAACTGCTCGGTGCACGGGTGCTGAATGCCGGCGACTACGAGCAGCGCCGGGTAGCCAAGATCGTTCTCTGCGCCCGCGCCGTGCCCAACACCGTGCAACTGCTGACGCCTGGCGTGCTGGTAGTGACCCCGGGCGATCGCGACGACATCATCCTCGCTGCCAGCCTGGCCGCGATGAATGGCGTGCCGCTGGCCGGCTTGCTGCTGTGCAGCGACTTCGCCCCGGACCCACGCATCATGGAGCTGTGCCGCGGCGCCCTGGCCAGTGGCCTGCCGGTGCTCAGCGTGAGCACCGGTTCCTACGACACGGCAACCAATCTCAACCGGCTGAACAAGGAAATCCCCATCGACGACCGCGAGCGCGCGGAGAAGGTCACCGAGTTCGTCGCCAGCCATATCGACCATGACTGGCTCAAGCAGCGCTGCGGCACCCCGCGCGAGGCGCGCATGTCGCCACCGGCGTTCCGCTACCAGCTGATGCGCCGCGCCCAGGCGGCAAACAAGCGCATCGTCCTGCCCGAAGGCAGTGAGCCGCGCACCGTGCAGGCCGCCGCCATCTGCCAGGCACGCGGCATCGCCCGCTGCGTGCTGCTGGCCAAGCCGGAAGCGGTGCAGGCGGTGGCCAAGGCCCAGGGCATCGAGTTGCCGCCTGGGCTGGAAATCCTCGATCCGGATCTCATCCGCGAGCGCTATGTCGGGCCGATGGTCGAGCTGCGCAAGAGCAAGGGCCTCAACGCGCCGATGGCCACTGCCCAGCTGGAAGACACCGTGGTGATGGGCACCATGATGCTGGCACTGGACGAGGTCGACGGCCTGGTATCCGGCGCTATCCACACCACCGCCAACACCATTCGCCCGGCGCTGCAGCTGATCAAAACCGCGCCCGGTTACAACCTGGTGTCCTCGGTGTTCTTCATGCTGCTGCCGGATCAGGTGCTGGTGTATGGCGACTGCGCGGTCAACCCCGACCCGAACGCGGCTGAACTGGCCGAGATCGCCCTGCAGAGCGCCGCTTCCGCCGAAGCCTTCGGCGTCGCCGCGCGGGTGGCGATGATCAGCTACTCCACCGGTGATTCCGGCAGTGGCGCCGAGGTGGAGAAAGTCCGCGAAGCCACCCGCCTGGCTCGCGAACAGAACCCGCAGCTACTGATCGACGGCCCGTTGCAGTACGACGCTGCCGCCATTGCCAGCGTCGGCCTGCAGAAGGCGCCGAACAGCCCGGTAGCCGGGCGCGCCACGGTGTTCATCTTCCCCGACCTGAACACTGGCAACACCACCTACAAGGCGGTGCAACGCAGTGCCGACTGCGTCAGCGTGGGGCCGATGCTGCAGGGCCTGCGCAAGCCGGTAAATGACCTGTCGCGCGGTGCCCTGGTCGACGACATCGTCTACACCATCGCCCTCACCGCCATCCAGGCCGCGGCCAGGGAGGCATAGGCCAACGTAGCCCGAATGCAATCCGGGGTAAGCCCACACCGAGAACTCCCCGGATTGCATCCAGGCTACGAAAGCGCTGCTTGCGTTAGAATTCGTCCCGTCTGAATACGGTGAAATGCGCCGGGTCGATTGACCCATTAGTCAAAGCCAGCGCTTGCCGGTCAGTGTACAAGCGTTAACCTTGGCAACCGACCGCCTTGTGCAAGGGAACTGCCGCAGGTAACCCGACCGCTCCGGGGCACACAGAATGCCCCCACTGTCAGGAGGCTCACGCCCCCATGCTGCACTTTCTGCCTGCCCCGTTGCGTGGCGTCATCGCTGCCCTGCTGTTGGCTGCCAACACCCTGATCTGCTGCTGGCCACTGTTCGCCGTAGCGCTGCTCAAGCTGCTCCTGCCGGTACCGGCGCTCCAACGCGGCCTGCGCTCCGTCATGCATGGCATCGCCGAGTTCTGGATCGGGGTCAACAAGTTCTGGATGAACCTGGTCTGCCGCACCCACTGGGACGTAGCCGGTACGCAGAACTTCGACACCCGCCACTCCTACCTGGTAACCAGCAACCACCAGAGCTGGGTCGATATCCTGGTGCTGCAGTACCAACTGAACCGGCGCATGCCACTGCTCAAGTTCTTCCTCAAGCAGGAGCTGATCTGGGTGCCGGTGATTGGCCTGTGCTGGTGGGCGCTGGAGTTCCCCTTCATGAAGCGCTACTCCAAGGCTTACCTGGCCAAGCACCCGGAGAAGCTCGGCCAGGATCTGGCCACCACGCGCAAGGCGTGCGAGCGCTACAAAAGCAACCCGGTGTCGGTGTTCAACTTCCTCGAAGGCACCCGTTTCACCCAGGCCAAGCATGATCAGCAGGGCTCGGCCTTCCAGTACCTGCTCAAGCCCAAGGCCGGCGGCATCGCTTTCGTGCTGGACGCCATGGGCGAGCAACTGCACTCGATCATCAACGTGACCATCCATTACCCAGGCGGCAGCCCGGGCTTCTGGGATCTGCTCTGTGGGCGTCTGGACAAGGTAGTGGTGCGTTTTGCCGAGCTGCAGATTCCGGCCGAGTTCATCGGCCAGAACTACGACCAGGATGAGAGCTACCGACTGGCCTTCCAGCAGTGGGTCAACCAGCTCTGGGAAGCCAAGGATGCCGAACTGGCGCAGCTGCACCAGCAGTTCCCAGCCACCCGCCGGTAATCAGGCCTCGGGCGCCCAGGTCGCCCAATCGAGCTGGGGCGGAAATGCCCCGGCCTTCTCCACCGACAACCCTGGCGCCACCAGGAAGCCCTGCATGGTGCTGCACTGATGGGCGATCAACCAGTCGCGCTGGGCGAGGGTCTCCACCCCTTCGGCGATCACCTCCAGACCCAGGTGATGGCCCAGGTCGATGATGGTGCTGACGATGGCCGCATCCTTCGGGGAGTCGAGCATGTTGGCGATGAACAGGCGATCGATCTTCAGCGTATCCAGCTCGAAATGGCGCAGGTAGGCCAGCGATGAATAGCCGGTGCCAAAATCGTCGATGGCGATGCGCACCCCCAACGCACGCAGCTGCTGAAGCTGCTCGCGGGTGGTGTCGAGATTCTGCATCAGCGCACTCTCGGTGACTTCCACTTCCAGCTGTGACGGCTTGAGCTGATGGGTCTCCAGCACCCGGCGCAGGTCACCGACCAGCTGCGGCATGCTGAACTGCACCGGACTGACGTTGAGGCTGAGCAGCAGGTCCTCGCCGAATTGCGGACGCCAGGCACGGCACTGCTGAATGCCACGCTGGAAGATCCAGTCGCCCAGGCGGTTGATCAGCCGGGTTTCCTCCAGCAACGGAATGAACACGCCCGGCGCGATGGTGCCGGCGACCCGGTGCTGCCAGCGCAGCAACGCCTCGAAACCGCGCAGGCGGCCGCTGGCCAGGTCGATCTGCGGCTGGTAGACGAGGACGAAATCGTCCTGATCGATGGCCGTGCGCAGGCTCTCCTCGAGCATCAACCGCGAGCGCGCGCGGCCGTTCATTTCCGGGGAGAAGAAGCGGTACTGCTGGCGCCCGGCGCGCTTGGCTTCGTACATGGCCATGTCCGCTGCACGCAGCAGGCCATCGACGGTCTGCCCGCACTCGGGGAAGCAAGCGATACCGACGCTGGCACCCAGGGTGAACTCGACGCCATCGACCTTGTGGCGCACCGACACCAGCTCGATCAGCTTCTCCGCCACCCGCGCCGCATCCTCCGGATGGTCCAGCGAATCGAGCAGCGCGGTGAACTCGTCACCACCCATGCGCGCGAGGATGTCATAGGGGCGCAGGCAGGTTTTCAGCTGCTCGGCCACTGTGCGAAGGATCTCGTCGCCAGCGGCATGCCCCAGGGAATCGTTGACCCGTTTGAAGCCGTCCAGGTCGAGATAGAGCACGGCCATGCGCTTGCCGCTGCGGTCGATGCGCGACAGTGCCGCTTCCAGGGCCTGATTGAAGCCGCGGCGGTTGTACAGGCCGGTCAGCGCATCGGTAATCGCCTGCGACTCGAGCTGAGCATGCAGGTTGCTCACCACCGACATGTCCAGGGCAATCAGCACCATCGCGTTCTGGTACTGCGGCAGTGGTGAGCAGGACAGCGCCACCGGCAGGAAGCTGCCGCTGAAGGTGCTGAGCACGGCATCATGCAGACGATAGGTCTTGCCGGAGCGCCAACTGAGGTAGAACTCGGAGGTCTTCCAGTCCGCCGGCATCTGCGGTGCATGCAGGTAGGAAAGCAGCTGGGTGCCCTGCAAGTCGGCCACTTCGCCGTGGAGCATCTGCGCCATGGCCGGGTTGGCAAAGCTGATCTTACCCTCCTGATCCAGCACCAGAATGCCTTCAGAGGCATTCTCCAGCACCGAGGCATTGAAGGCCCGCGCGCTGTCCAGCTGCTGGCTGAGCTGGAGCAGCTCATGGCGATGACGTTCATGCTCGAGCAAGGCGCTGATCTTGTGCCGCAGCACCTTGGGGTCGAAGGGTTTGAGGATGAAGTCCACGGCGCCGATGGCATAGCCGTGCAGCACCGAATCCTCGGTATGAGCGATGGCAGAGAGAAAGATAATTGGCGTATGCCGGGTGTGCGGGCTGCCACGCATCAGACGGGCGACTTCGAAGCCATCCATCTTTGGCATCTGCACATCCAGCAGGACCAGGCCAACCGGCTCATCAATCATGCACTGCAGGGCGGCCTCGCCGGAATTGACGGTGCGCACATCCCACTCGCCATCACCGAGCAGGGCCTCCATGGCCACCAGGTTTTCTTCGCGGTCATCGACCACCAGCAGCACCTGGGAATCCACCTGCGTATCGAGTTCTAACTGCGCCATATCGCCCTCCTCACGCGCGGCTCGCGGCAGACCATCCGCAATCTGCCCGCCCTGTTCATCCCTGTGCCTGCCGCAACGGTTGCGGAGCAGCGCTCAACCAGCGGTGCAGGTGCTCCAGCAACTCCTGACGACTAACCGGTTTGGCCAGGTAGTCGTCGGCCCCGGCGGTGATGCATTTCTCGCGGTCACCCTTCATCGCATGGGCGGTCAGGGCAATGATCGGCACCCGACAATCGTGCTCTTCCTTGAGCAGGCGTGTGGCGGTGTAGCCGTCCATACGCGGCATCGCCATGTCCATCAGTACCAGATCGAACGGTTGCAGTGCGAAGCGCTCCAGCGCTTCCACACCATCCTTGGCCGGAGTGACAACCAGACCGACCTCGTCCAGCAACGCGGTCATCGCGTAGATGTTACGGATATCGTCATCCACCAGCAGTACACGCTTGCCGGCCAGGCCGGAGCTGTCGCTCTGCGGCTCGCGCACCCCGGACAGGAAGCCTTGCAGGGCAGCGCTCAGCGGACTCAGGTCGTCGCCACTCTTGCGCACCACCACGGCCGAGTAACGGCGCAGGCGTTGCAGATCCTGGCGGGTGACATCCAGGCCGGTGTTGATCACCACCTGGGTCGACTGCAGGGGACGCTGTCGGTCCATGGCTTCGAGCAGCTCGAAACCGTCCTGGTCCGGCAGATCGAGATCGATCACCAGAGCGCTGAAACCTTGCTCCGCATAGGCCTGGCGCGCCGCCTCGGCACTGCTGACCGAGGTGACGGTGAAGCCGAGTTGGCTCAAGTGCTCGTGGTAGTGCTCGCGCTCAATCTCGACGTCCTCCACCAGCAGCAATGGGCGTAGGGTTTGACCAAGGCCGGCGAGCCCGACGAAGACCTGCTCGAGATCATTGCGGCCTATGGGTTTGACCAGATAGCGCGTGCCATCCTCATGCCAGTCCTGTGGCTGCGGCACGCAGGAAATGATGTGTACCGGTATATCGCGGTACTGCGCCAGGCTGCGCAGGCGCCGGTAGATCTGCCAGCCGCTGATATCCGGCAGCAGGATGTCGAGCACTACGGCGACAAAGCGCTCGCTCTGCAGCAGGTTGATCGCCTGTTTGCCACTGCGGCAGAGTACGCTGGAAAAACCATGGGCCTGGGCCTCTTCGGCAATCACCGCGGAGAAATTGAGGTCGTCCTCGATGACCAGCAGCGCCGGCCCCTGACCGCTACGCACGGGCACGCTGCTCAGGGGCTGATCCGGCTCGACCTGAGTCAGAGCCACCACCGGTAACTGCACGATGAAGCGCGAACCTTGCCCAGGCAGGCTCTCCAGGCTGATCTTGCCATCCAGCACTTCGACCAGCTGACGGGTAATCGCTAGCCCCAGACCGGTGCCACCGAAGCGCCGACTGGTGGAACCGTCGATCTGCTGGAAGGCCTGGAAGATCCGCTCATGCTGCTCCGGAGCGATCCCGATGCCGGTATCGCGTACGACAATCTGCAGGGTTTCGCGCTCATCATCCAGCGGTGTTGGCGAGCGACTGATGGAAAGCTCCACCTCACCCGCCTCGGTAAATTTGAGCGCATTAGACAGCAGGTTGCGCAAGATCTGATGCAGGCGCCCGCGGTCGGTATGAATCACCCGCGGCACGCCAGGCTCCAAGGTATTGAGCAGACGCAGGCCCTTGAGCTCGGCCATCGGCCGCAGGCTGGAGTCCAGTTCCACCAGCATGTCGTGGACATTCAGCGGTTCGAGCTTGAGCTGCACCCGCCCCGCTTCGATCTTGGCCAGGTCGAGTACATCGTTGATCAGTTGCAGCAGATCATTGCCGGCCTTGTAGACGATATCGGCATGCTTGACCTGCTTTTCCGTGAGGTTGCCAGCCATGTTCTGCTTCAGCTGTTCACTGAGGATCAGGATGCTGTTCAGCGGCGTGCGCAGCTCATGGGACATGTTGGCGAGGAATTCGGACTTGTAGCGGTTGGCCAGCGCCAGCTGCTCAGCCTGCTCACGCAAGCGCTGCTCGGCAGCCTTGCGCTCGCTGATGTCGATGATCACCGCCTGCACCAGCACATCAGTGCCGCTGCGCAGCGGCGAGAGGCCTACTTCCAGGGGGATCAGGTGACCATCGCGATGCTGGCCGAACAGCTCGCGGTTGCCGCCCATGCGCCGTGGCGACGGGTCGTTGATAAAGCTATCGCGCAGGTGCGGGTGCATCTTGCGCAGGGATTCCGGCAGCAGCTGCTCGACCGGCTGACCCAACAGCTCATCACGCGAGTAGCCGAACATCTGTTCGGTCTGCCGATTGACCATGGCCACCAGACCATGGCCATCGACCAGCACGATGGCGTTGGGCGACGCCTCGACCACCAGGCGGAAACGCTCTTCGGCGGCCTTGCGCTCGCTGATGTCGATAATCACCGCCTGCACCAGCACTTCAGTACCGGCGCGGATCGGTGACAGACCAACCTCCAGGGGAATCTGTCGACCATCGCGATGCTGACCGAACAGCTCGCGGCTGCCGCCCATGCGCCGAGGCTCCGGCGCCGCCTGGAAGTTCTCGCGCATGCCGACGTGGGCCTTGCGAATGGACTCCGGCAAGAGCTTTTCCACCGGCTGGCCGAGGGTCTCTTCGCGGCTATAGCCAAACATCAGCTCGGTCTGCCGATTGACCATGGCGACCCGGCCATGGCTGTCGACCAGCACGATGGCGTTGGGCGATGCCTCGATCACCAGACGGAAACGCTCCTCGCGCTCGCGCACGCCTTGATTGAGGCGTTCGCTGTTGGCCAGCGCACGCTCACGCAGGAACAGGTAACCACCAATCAGCAAGGACAGCAGCAACGCGGCCAGCAAGCCGCTGCCCAGGCCGATGCTCAGGCTGCTGTTGTGCAGCGTCTGCTCGTACTGGGGGGTGCTGCTGACCTTGAGCTGCCAGGTCCGACCGTAGATGTTCAGCGTGCGCTGAGTCTCGAAGCGAGGTTGCTGAGCGTCTGTCGAGACCGCCTTAAGCAATGGGTTGGCGGCATCCTGACTGTCGCGCAGCTCGACCCAGAACAGTTCGCTGCTGCTGCCAAGGATGCCTTGCATCAGGTCGCCCATGCGAAAGGTGCCGGCAACCATGCCCAACACTGCGGCGCGCCGCTCATCGACATTGGTCTGCGGCGCGTTATGGCGATACACCGGCAGGTACAGCAGGGCACCGGCCTGCACATCCTGTTCGATTTCCTGCCTGAGTTTGAGCGGCCCGGTCAGCACCGCTTCACCGCTGTCACGGGCCTGGCTGATGGCCAGGCGCCGGGTCGCCTCGCTGTACATGTCGAAGCCAAGGGCCCGACGGTTGCGCCAGTCCAGCGGATTGATAAAGTCGACGATCAGGTACTCGTCACGCGGCCCTGGGGGATAGGCCTGAAACTCTGGCCGGCCATTGCCGCGCTCGCGCTGCACGAAGGCATCCAGTTCGCTGTCACGCAGGTAGCGGCCCCAGCTCAGGGCCTGGATGCCGGGGTAGCGCTCCTGCAACTGCAACTGGTCCGCCGCACGCTGCCACTCTTCATGGGACACGTCACTACTGCCGGCCATCAATCCGGACATGCCCCGCAGAACCATTTCGTAGGCCAGCATGCGCTCGCGCACACTCTGCTCGATGCCATCCACGGCCAGGGCAAAACGGGCGTTCTGTTCTTCGCGGTTGCTGGCTCCCAGCACCAGCCACTGCCAGGTCACCAGGACACTCAGGCCGGCCAACAGCAAGACGGTGACCAGCAGAGGGATCCAGGGTTTACGCGGTGAAATAGCCGGTGCGGTGTCGTCCATGCACTCTCCTGATCCTTGATTGATGCACGGCAATCGGCGCAGGGACAGGTGTCAGGAACGCGGACTGCAGAACATATGTTGAGCAGTCTAGTCAGGAATTTAAGGCCGTCGAGTGACACGACGGGCGGCACCCAAAATGCAAAAGGCCCCTGTTCGGGGCCTCTTGTAAAGCAGCAGCGGTTATTGCTGGCCGGGCAAGGGGCGCAGGTTGATCTCCACCCGACGGTTCTGTGAACGCCCTTCTGCTGTGGCATTGCTGGCAATCGGTTGATCCGGGCCGGCGCCACGG
Organism: Aquipseudomonas guryensis; assembly: GCF_014164785.1. Lineage (GTDB taxonomy): Bacteria > Pseudomonadota > Gammaproteobacteria > Pseudomonadales > Pseudomonadaceae > Aquipseudomonas > Aquipseudomonas guryensis. Next base: position 57,678 of record NZ_JACJFN010000003.1, read on the forward strand.
GTGCTTACGCGGCCGGCATTGACCCCTTGTGCCAGCAGGTAGTTGGCCACGCTCTGCGCACGGCGCTGCGACAGACTCATGTTGTAGGTATGGCTGCCCGTGCTGTCGGTGTGGCCGATAATTTCGATACTGTTCTGGTCGTACTGGCGAAACGAGTTGGCCAGGTTGTTCAGCGGGTTGTAGAAGTTGCTGGCGATCTCCGCCGAATCGGTGGCGAAGGTGATGTTGCCCGGCATGATCAGCTGGATGTTGTCGCCCTGGCGTTCGACCTGCACCCCGGTGCCTTCCATGCTGCGGCGCAGTTCGGCTTCCTGCTTGTCGGCGTAGTAGCCGTAACCGGCACCCGCAGCACCGGCAACAGCGGCACCGATCAGCGCACCCTTGCCACGGTTGTCATGGTTGATCGCCGCACCGGCGACTGCACCGGCCAGGGCACCGAGACCACCGTATTTGGCGGTCTTGCTCATGCCACCCGTGCTCTGTTCAGCGCTTGGATTGTCGTACGGGTTTTGCGAGGCACAGCCGGTCATCAGGGCGGCCAGGGTAGCGGCGAGGACGAGGCGTGAAGGGGTAAACATGGTTGAAGCTCCTGAGGCAGTCTTGCGTGCAGATAAACAGATGAAGTTTAGAGCACTGGCCGCGCAGAAGATTCCCTCGCGGCACAATCAGCCACAGCCAGCGTGCCAGCCTCAGGCGCGAATAAAGGGATTCTCGCGCATTTCATCACCCAGCCGCGTGTCCGGCCCATGCCCGGTGACCACGGTGGCTTCCTCGTCCAGGCTGTACAGACGCTGCTTAATTGAACGCTCGATGGTGGCGTAGTCACCACCCCACAGGTCAGTGCGCCCGATACCGCGACGGAACAGGGTGTCGCCGGCGATCAGCAACTTGTCCTGGGGAAACCAGAAACTCATCGAGCCTGGCGTATGCCCTGGGGTATGCAGCGCCACGCCACAGCCACAGGCCAGTTCCTCATCATCGGCCAGCCACTGGTCCGGCGCCGGCACCGGGGTATAGGGCACACCAAACATGCGGCATTGCATCTCCAGGTTGTCCCAGAGGAACTGGTCCTCCTTGTGCAGGTGCAGCGTGGCACCAGTCTTCTCTTTCATCTGGCCCGAAGCGAGGAAGTGATCGAGATGGGCATGAGTGTGAATGATGCTCACCACTTGCAGGCCATGGGCCTCCAGGCGCGCCATGATCAACTCGGGATTGCCGCCCGGATCAACCACGATGGCCTTCTTGGTCAACGGGTCGCCAATGATGGTGCAGTTGCACTGTAACGGCCCGACGGGGAAGGTTTCACGAATCAGCTGGGGCTGGGGGCTGGTGCTCATTGGACAATCCTCATCGATGATCAGGGCCGGCACGATAATCGTTCGGCTGCCGCCCCGTCCATTTGCGGAAGGCGCGGCGGAAATTGGAGGGGTCACTGAAACCCAGCAATGCGGCGATTTCATAGAGCGGCAGGTGGGTAGTGCTCAGGTACTGCAAGGCCAGGCGCTTACGCACCTCATCGAGGATCTGCTGGTAACTGGTCCCCGAACCGGCCAGATGACGCCGCAGACTGCGACCACTGATGTGCAAGGCCCGCGCAGCACTATCCAGATCGGGAAACTCGCCTGGACGGGCCAGCAGCAGACGGCGCACCCGGCTGAGCAAGCCGTCCTGCACATCGAGTGTCGCCAGCAGAGCTTCGCATTGCTGTTCGCACATCTGCATGGTCGCCGGATTGGCCAGGGCCATCGGCCGATCCAGATAGGCTCGCGGCAGACTCAGCCAGTGCCAGGGTTGCTCGAACGATGCTGCAACGCCGAAGACGTCGCGGTAGCGATCAGCATAGTTGGGAGCCGGATAGGAAAAGCCAAGCGCCACGCCTTGCGGTGTCTCGCCGAGAAGGAACTGGGCGATGCTGTAAAGACTGGCCAACAGACCTTCTGCGGCAAAACGGCTGAGCGCTCCGAGCGGAATCGACTCGCTGGCCCGCAACTCCAGGCGGTCAGCATGTTCGATCAGCTCCAGATCGAAGCTCAGCCCGAGGACGCGGTAATACTTGAGCGCAAAGTGCAGGGCCTTCTCCAGGGTGGCACTGGAGAGCAGTGCATAGCCAAGAATGCCATGGGCCGAGGCGTTCAGGCGCTGCCCCAGCAACAGCCCCAGGGCTGGATCGTCAGCCGCCAGCAACGCGGCGTTGGCGAGCTGGCGGAAGTCGAGAAAAGACAGCCTGCCAGCTGGATTCTGCAGAACCTGCGGGGCGATGCCGGCGGCGAACAAGAGCTGATCACGCGGCACGCCCAGCTCCCCGGCAAGCTCGATCAGAGCTTGAGCGTAAGCCAGCGGAACCAGCGCGGAGTTCAGCGTGAGCAGCTTCTTCATCAGTCTGCCGCCTATCAGCAGTGGCCGGAAATGACCCGAATAATGGCAGAAGATAACCTTGCCCGCCGAAACCCGACAAGCCCATAGTCCAAGGGTCTGTTGCCGCTTCGTTCGTGAGCCGCGTTGCTGCAAAAAATCGCGCCAGACTAGGCGCGGGACGCAGGCAATGGTCATCCCTTGGCAAGTCCCGCAACGACGCATGGCGCGATTTTTCGCGCAACCCGAAGGGACGGGCCCGTTTTTGCGCGGAACGTCGTTACTCGACGACTCATTTGGACCACCAAACTTCGCGTCTCGCGCCTAGCTCCGCGCAAAAACGGGCTCCGTCGCGACCACGAACGAAGCGGCAACAGACCCTGTAACCATAACAATTAAAGGGGAGGCAGCATGCCCAGCCCGACACCGCCAGACCTGCTGATCAAGGCACGCCAGCCCGGCTTTACCCTGCCCCAGCCCTGGGTGCGCCACTGGCACGACGACAATGCCTTCAAGAGCCACTTCTTCGATGCCATGTCGCTGCTGTTCCCTGATGGCGAACGCTTCTTCATCGACTCGGTGCGACACTACCGCGACCAGGCCACGGACCCGCACCTGCAGAAGCAGATCAGTGGATTCATCGGCCAGGAGGCACATCACAGCCGCGAGCATGATCGCTATAGCGAGGCACTACGCCACTGCGGCTACGACCTCGACTACCTGGAGCATCGGCTGAAGCGCCGCCTGGCATTTGTGCGCAAGCATCTGCCGCCCAAGTTGCACCTGGCTTCCACCGTGGCTGTGGAACACTTCACCGCCATCATGGCCGACGCCATCCTGCAGAACCCGAATTGGCTGGCCGGAGCCGAGCCGAGCATGGCCAAACTGTGGCGTTGGCATGCACTGGAAGAAAGCGAACACAAGGCAGTCGCCTTCGATCTGTATCAACAGGTCTGCGGCAGTGTCTGGCTGCGGCGGCGAGCCATGCTGCACAGCACGCTGTATTTCACCCTGGATACCTTCAAAGGCCTGGTGCACATGCTCAAGCGCGATGGACTGCTGTGGAACTGGCGGGTATGGCGCGATGGGCTGGGCTGGCTGTGGGGAAGTCGGGGCATCCTGCGGCCGCTGGTGCGCACCTACCTGGACTTCTACAAGCGCGACTTCCACCCTTGGCAACACGACAACATGCAGGTGATTCTGCACTACCGCCGCGAGTTCGACGGCGTGGTCGAAGCCGCTTAAAAACTGCGCCTGCCTGATTCTTTAACCGGAACGAAACGGCAGCAGCGCTTAACGCAACAGCCCCAGGCTCTTGGCCCGCGCCACGGCCTGGGTGCGCCGCTCCACCCCCAGCTTGCTGTTGATGTGGCGGGCATGGGTCTTCACGGTATGCAGCGAGATGAACAGACGCTCGCTAATTTCCTGATTCGAACAGCCCAGCGCAATCAGGCGCAGAACCGCCAGCTCGCGGGTACTCAGACTCTCAGCCACACCCAGAAAAGCGAAGCTCTGCCCTACTTCCGCACTTTCCGGCAAATGCAGCTGCAAGGCCTCGGTCAGGGCGGTGTTCGGTGCCGTCTGCAACTGCTCGCGCAACCAGTCCGGCTGGTGGGCAAGCAATTCGTGGAAGGGTAACAGGCAACCACCGGCAGCAGCCTCCAGGCAACTCAGCAGTTGCTGCTGAGCTTCCCGTTCACGACCGGTGGAACACAACAGCAAGGTCAACTGGACATGAGCAAACGTGCCGAGCAACTGCCCACCGCAGCTCTGCGCTCTTATCACCAGAGCCCGCAGACGACGCTCGGCAGCCTCCACCTGGCCCTGACGACGCTCCAGCGCAGCACGGTGAATTTCGATATGCAGGGACAGCTGTGGATGGAACTCCGGTGCCGTCGCCGCCTGCTCGCCGCTGTAGGTATCGGCCAGACGCATCAACCAGGCATTGGCCAGCTCGACCTGCCCCTGGGTCAACCACAACTCACACTTGCTCAGGGTGATCATCGCCAGGTAGTAGACCGGCGGCACATCCCAGATATGCATCAGCCGCTCGGCCTCAGCCAGATAGGCAAAGGCCTCGGCGAAACGCCCAGAGCGTCCTTCCTGGCTGGCCAGAATGCAATAGCCGATCAACAGGCTGATGTCTCGACAACCACGGGCTTCGGCCACGCCGGCCAACAGCCGATTCTTCGCCTCATCGGGTTGCAGACGCAATGCCAGCAGGAAGCCTTCATACAAGGTCAGCCGTGCCCGCACGGCATATAGACGCTGCGCCGGCAGCTCGCGCAGGCATTGCAGGCCGTGACGCACCTCTTCGAGTGCACGAGTCACTTCGCCACGTGCCTGCAGCACCCGGCCACGATCGTAGTGACAGAAGGCCTCGAACAGCGGGTTACCCTGGCGCTGGGCCAACTCCAGGGCCTCGCGATTGAGACCGCGGGCACGCCACAGATCACCGCTGACCACTGCCAGATTGGCCAGGGTCGACAGGCACAAAAGCCGCGGCCCGAAGCGTTGTATCGGCAAGGTCGCCAGGGCCGCCGTGCAATATTCCTCGGCTCGCGTGCTATCACCACGGCCCCGGGCAATCACGCCACTTACGGCGAGCCATTGGGCCAGCAGCGATTGTTGCTCCACCGCCGAGGGGGCAGGCAAAAAACGCACAAGCTGGCTGGCCAGGTCTTCCGCCGCATCCAGCTGGCAAGCCAGGGCCAGAGCCCAGCTGTACAACACGATCAGGCGCGGCGTGCTGCTCAGCAGGCTATCGGGCAAATCCATCTTCCAGCGCAGCAGCATGGCCACATTCTGTTCGGCCAGCAGATGCTCTTCGGAGAAGTTTTGCACCAGGCTGGCGGCCACATCCGGCTGACCGGCGCGCAGGGCCTGCTCCACCGCCTCATCGAGCACGCCTTGCCCACTGAACCAGCGGCAAGCGCGCAAGTGCAGGCTCGACAGCGGCAGCGACAACCCGAGGGCTGGACTGGCGCGCAGCAAGTCGGAAAACAGGTGGTGATAGCGGAACCAGCGCCCATGCTCATCAAGTGGCACCAGAAATATCTGGTTGGCCTGCAAGTGTTGCAGGATAGCCGCGCTGTCATGGCTCTCACGCACCGCATCGCACAGTTCGACGCAGAAACGCTCCAGGCACGCCGTATCGTAGAGGAAGCTCTGCACCTCGGCGGGCTGGCGCTCAATCACTTCTTCAAGCAAGTAGTCGCGAATCAGTCCCTGGGCGCCGTGCAGATCCCGCACCGACTCTTCGCTACCTGCTTCATCCGCCGTCAGCAGCCACAGGCGCAGCCCAGCCACCCAACCCTCACTGCGCTGCAGGAGATTGCGCAAGGCCTCGCCATCGAGACTCGCTCCCTGGCTGGCCAGCAGCTCTTGGGTCTCCTCCGTGGTCAGACGCAGATCCTGCTCCTGCAGCTCAAGCAACAGCCGTGACAGGCGCAGGCGGGCCAGATGCCAGTCCGGACGCTGGCGGCTGGTGACCAGCAGCAGCATTCCGGCGGGCAGGTGATTGAGGAAAAACTGCAGGCAACGATCCAGCACCGCGCCCTGGGCCAGGTGGTAATCGTCGAGGACCAGCAAAAGCGGAGCCGCAGGATCCAGGCGTTGCCCCAACTCATCGAGCAGCCCATCCAGCAGCTCTTCAAAGGCAAACGGCTGATGGCGCTGGCGCATCTTCAACAGGCCCAGCGCTTCCTCGCCAATCGTTGGGAACGACTGGCGCAAGCCATCAAGTAGACGCTCCAGGAAACGTCCGGGATCGCTGTCGCGCCGACTCAGGCCAAGCCAGAGGCTCTGCCACTGCTCTGGCAAGCGCTCGCAAAACTCGATGGCCAGTGAACTCTTGCCGAAGCCTGCTGGCGCACAGACCAACATCAAACGCCCCGCCATTCCCTCGGCAAGCCGTTCACATAAACGGGGACGCAAAACGTATCCGTCTGGCAACGGCGGGCGAAAGAAACGCCCTTCCCCAGGATTGACAGGCAAACAGGCGATGCTGGGCGAGCGGGACAGGTCAGTCACTGGGCAGATTGCGGCTCATCGGCGGTTAAATGAGCGCAGCCTATCCCCTTGCTCCCCGTATTTGAAGCCCGCTTCGTCCCCGGAAAGAAAAAAGCCGGCACTAGGCCGGCTTTTTCTTGTTGCGGGTAGCGGATTAACGCACGCCAGCCTGACGCAGGGCTGCCGGGGTGTAATCGCTGGTGCCAGCCTTGTAGTTGAAGTCGTAGGATTGTTTTTCCTCGTTCTTCATACCCAGGGCCAGGTAACGACCGGAGATGATGTCGTACAGGGTTTCCACGGTGTACCACGGTACTTCTTTGTCGTAGTAGTACTGAGCATGGGCTTCAGCCACACGCCACAGGGCACCACGACCGTCGTAGTGGTCGATTACCGCGGCCTGCCAGGTATCTTCATCAATGTACACATCACGCTTGGCGTAGATGTGACGCTCGCCCGCCTTCAGGGTACCAGTCACGTGCCATACACGGTGCAGCTCGTAACGGCTCATTTCCTGGTTGATGTGGCCCGGCTTGATGATATCGGCGTACTTGGCCTTCGGCGAATCCAGCTCGTAGGTGTTGTACGGAATATAGATTTCCTTCTTGCCGTTCAGCTTCCAGTCATAACGGTCAGGAGCACCGTTGTACATGTCGAAGTTGTCGGAAGTACGCAGACCGTCGGAAGCGGTACCTGGGCCGTCGTAGGAAACCTGCGGGGCACGGCGTACGCGACGCTGACCGGCGTTGTACAGCCAGGCCAGACGCGGCTCTTTCACCTGGTTGAGGGTTTCGTGCACCAGCAGCACGTTACCAGCCAGACGCGAAGGAGCAGTTACGCGCTGTTTGAAGTAGAACAGGATGTTGCTCGGCTTGCTCGGGTCGTAGTCGGTCAGACTGGTCGGGAAGCTGAACTCATCCTGGAAGTACACCAGGCTGTAGGAACCGTTCGGCTGCGGAGTGGCCTGGGTAACCAGACGACGGACACTGCCACCGCGGTAGCGGGTGATCTGGTTCCAGATCGCTTCCAGGCCGTTCTGCGGCATCGGGAAGGGGTACGCGGACTTGAAGTTCTCCAGGCCGTTACCACCTTCGACCAGCTTGGTATTGGCGGCGTTGAACTTGGCATCGTCCTGTACGTTCTGCGGCACAGTGGCGGAGCGATGGGTCTTGTACACCGGAATCTTGTAGCTGTCCGGATAGCGCTTGAACATCGCTACCTGACCCGGGGTCAGTTTGTCCTTGTACTGATCCAGATTCTGCGCAGTGATGGTGAACAGCGGCTGCTCACCAGCGAACGGGTTGGACAGGAAGCCACGATCATCAACCGTACCGGCGTTTTTTGGCAGACCACCAGTCCACTCGGGAATCGAGCCATCGGCGTTACCAGCCTTCTCCGCCCCCAGCGGAGTCAGGCTGTTGCCCAGTTTGGCTACTTCATCGGCAGAAACTGCAGCCATCACGCTGGTAGCCATCAGGGACAGAGCCAGAGCACCGGATTGCAGCAAGAACTTTGTTGTTTTCATTTGCATGTCTTTCCTCAAAGGATCCTGAGCGCTTAGAAGTTCGCGCCGAAGCTGAGCGCTACGAAGTCACGGTCGATCGAAGTGTTGTAGTCGCCACCAAAGAAGTCGGTGTAGGACAGGTTGGCGGTGTAGGTGTTCTGGTATTCAGCTTCTACGGCCAGGCTCACAGCCTTGCGGCCTTCCTCGAAGTTGGCACCCGGGCCAGGCGAGTAACCATCCACGTCATGCGACCAGGCCACGCTCGGACGCAGGTTCACACCGGCAAACACATCCGGGTAATCCCAGATCGCACGGGTACGATAGCCCCAGGAGCTGTGAGTGGTGTAGCCGTCGTCGTTGCAGTCCTTGGTGGCGTTGGAGAAGTCGGCATTGTCGACAGCACCACCAACGGTGGAGTTATTCAAGAGTTCACAAGTGCCATTCGGAAGTTCACCCGGACCGAAGACCGGATCACGTCCATAACGCGCTTCGCTAGTGTGCTCCAGGCCACCGACAAAAGTCATACCAACCTCGCCCACCAGAGTCAAACGGCTTGCACCCATGACCTGATCGAGGAAGTGGGTGAAAGTAGTCTGGATCTGGGTAACTTCCTTACGGTTATAGCCGTGGCGAGTAGCACCAACTCCCCCCTCCAACACAGAAGCATCAGCATAGGGGTTGTCGACATTTGGGTTGTTCAACGGACGGACAGCCGAGTAGAGAACGTCCGTGGTATTGAGCGCAACCGGAGCGTTGGGACGATAGCTGACCTCGCCACTCCATGCAGTGCCGGTGGGCAACGTAGTGGAGAAGCTCAGACCATAAAGGCGGATGTCTTCCGGATACTCGATGAAATAGCTGGAGCTACCGGCAATCGCCAGTGCCGATGCAGCACCATTTCTAACTCCCAAAACACCGTTGGCAACGTCATACACGTCCTGGCCAGGCGCAGTGGCACTGAGAATCGGTGCACGACTGTGGTAGTTCATGGCATAGGCGCCGAACTCGGTATCCAGAGGCTCGGAGAAGTAGCGGAATGCCAAGCCCCATTGACCGCTATCGCGAGCATCGCGATCATCCGCGCGTGCAACCAAGTTGCCCTCGCCATTGACATCCAGCGGATCCAGACCATTACCAACCAGGATCGGGTTCAGTACGCCGTTGACCAAGGCTTCGTTGTTGGTCAGCAGGCGCAGGTTGTCGTCGCAACCATCTGCCGCCACGTCAACCTGGGAGAAGAAGGTGCCGCAGTTGTCGACTACGGTCTGCTCCCACTCCAGCTGATAGAAAGCCTCCATCGACAGGTTGTCGGTCAGGCTCTGCGACACATAGAACATGTTGACCGGGATCAGACCTTCCTTGACCTCGGCACCCGGGCGACGGAAAGCGGAAACGTCGACCGGGTTGATGGCGTTGATGCTGTTCTGGATGAAGGTACTTTCACCCCAGCTCACTACCTGCTTGCCCAGACGCACGGAGCCCGGCTGATCGGCAATGGAGTAGTTGTGGTAGACGAAGGCGTCGAGGATTTCCGCACCGGATGCCTGAGCGCCCTCTTTACGGTTGCTGTCGTCGATATCCTTGAACAGGCGGCTTTCGTCCTTCAGTTCGAAGTCGTACCAGTACTTGCCACGGACGAACACGCCTGTGTCGCCGTACTTCAGCTCCAGGTCGTGGATACCCTTGAAGATCTTCGAGAAGGTTTCGCCCTTCTTGAAGTTCAGGCGACCGTCGTCGGTGGTCTGCGACAGGCCTTGCCCACCGTTGTTGACACCAATCAGGTCAGGATCGGCACTTTTGGTGGACCAGCTGGCACCCACGGAGAGAGAGGAGTCGAGCTGACCCTCGATCTCACCGATGTTGAAGGTGACGCCGAATGCCGGGGCAGCCAGGGTTGAGGCAAGGCTGACTGCCAGAGGCAGCTTGGCCAGACGCCAGAACGGTTTAGTTGTTGTCATCGACGCTACTCCATGTGTTTTTTGTTATGGATGGTGCGGACTATAGCCAGTGGCCCATTGGGCTTGATCCCCCGAAAGTGTGATTTCCGAGCCCAACCCCTCTAGACCGCCGAGTCACGAAACTCATACGGGCTGAAAGCACGCCGTTCAACAGCAATTTACAAGCCAAGCGTTTGCTCGGTTCTCGATAAAAGCTGCGATTGGCGTGATCAGGCGCCTACAGAGTAGACAGGAATGCACTCCCCGCAGCCTGCCACTGAGCGATATCCAGGCGAATACGTTTCTTATCCAGCTTGCCTACGCTGGTCTTGGGAATATCGGTAACAAGTGCAATCTGACTGGGTATCGCCCACTTGTTGATACTGCCCTGTTCAACGAAGGGCTTGAGATGTTCCTTCAACCCACGCGCATCGAGGGTTTGCCCTTCGCGGACGACCAGTAACGCGAATGGACGCTCCCCCCACTGCGGGTCAGCAATCCCCACCACCGCTACTTCACGCACGGCCGGATGGCGACTGATCAGATCCTCGAGTTCCAGCGAAGACAGCCATTCGCCACCGGTCTTGATCACATCCTTGATGCGATCGCGAATATCGATGAAACCGAAGTCATCCAGGGTCGCCACATCACCGGTATGCAGCCAGCCGTGCTCCCACAGCTCGGCACTTTTCTGCGGTTCGTTGAAGTAGCCCATGGTCAGCCAGGGCGCACGCAGCACCAGCTCCCCCTGAGTCTCGCCATCGGCCGGCAGCAGACTCCCGTCCGCAGCCATGATGGCCGCTTCCACCAAAGGCACCGGGACACCCGCCTTGATCCGATAGCTGATGCGCTCGCTTTCGCTGCCCGCGAACAACTCGTCATTGATATGGCCACAGGAAATCAGCGGGCAGGTCTCGGACATACCGTATGCCGCCGTCAGCTGAATGCCGCGCGCCTTGGCTGCTTCGTAGAGGGCGCGATTCAGCGCGCTGCCGCCGATGATCACCTTCAGCCCACCGAAGTCATAGCCTTGAGCGCTCGGTGCATTGAGCATCATCTGCAGGATGGTCGGCACGCAATGCGAGAAGGTCACCTTCTCCTCGCGAATCAGCCGACACAGCATGTCCGGCTCGTAGCGGCCGGGATAAACCTGTTTGACGCCTAGCATGGTGGCCACATAGGGAATACCCCAGGCATGCACGTGGAACATCGGCGTGATCGGCATATACACATCACTGGTACCGAGCAGGCGCACGCTATCCAGACTGCCCAGCACACTGGCCTCGGCCAGGGTATGCAACACCAGTTGGCGGTGGGTGAAATACACGCCCTTGGGATTGCCCGTGGTACCGGTGGTGTAGAAGGTGGTAGCCACCGAATTTTCGTCGAAATCCGGGAAGTCATACTTCGTGCTGGCAGCGGCCAGCAGGTTCTCGTATTCGCCCACCAGATTGGCGATGTCTGCAGTTTTTTCCGGTGCGTCTGTCAGCAAAATGGTCTTGGCCACGGTGGTCAGCTGACTTTCGATGCCCTTGTAGAGCGGCACGAACTCGCTGTTGACCAGGACGAACTTATCCTCGGCATGGTTCATGGTGTAGAGGATCTGATCGGCAGACAGACGGATGTTGATGGTGTGCAGCACCGCGCCGATCATCGGAATGGCGAACATGCACTCCAGGTAGCGATGGCTGTCCCAGTCCATTACCGCCACGGTATCGCCAGCCTTGACCCCGGCCTCGCTCAGCGCATTGGCCAGGCGCGCCACACGCTCATTGAAGGTGGCGTAGTTGTAACGCACCAGATCGCGGTAAACGATCTCACGGGTCTTTTCATAGCGCACACCGGAGAGCAGCAGACGCTTGATCAGCAGCGGCGCCTGGTTAGCACTTTCGGTTGGCGGGATGATCTTGGTCTGCAGCATGTCGGCACCTGACTTCTTGGAGTTGTTCTATGGCGCCCAATCTAGAGGGGCGCAACCCGTGCTAAATCAGCCCAAAGAATGATTTTCCCCATGACTCTTTGGCCGCTTTTAGTCACGGAGTAGAATCGTCTTGAGTAAGTGGTATTAGGTTTTCCAACAAGAGGTAATACCGATGTCCGATATCGTCATCGTCAGCGGCGCCCGCACCCCCATGGGTGGCTTCCAGGGCAGCCTGTCCGGCGTGCCCGCCGTGGAGCTGGGCGCCATCGCCATCCGCGAAGCCGTGGCCCGTGCCGGCATCCAGCCCGCCGACGTGCAGGAAGTGATCATGGGCTGCGTGCTGCCTGCCGGCCTCAAGCAGGGCCCGGCCCGCCAGGCGTCGCTGGGTGCCGGCCTGCCTGCCGCCACCGGCTGTACCACCATCAACAAGCTGTGCGGCTCCGGTATGAAAGCCGTGATGCAGGCCTTCGACGCGCTCAAGGCCGGTAGCAACCAGATCATGGTCGCCGGTGGCATGGAAAGCATGTCCAACGCCCCTTATATCCTCGAGAAGGCCCGCACCGGCCTGCGCATGGGCCACGGTGAGATCAAGGACCACATGTTCCTCGACGGCCTGGAAGATGCCCGCACGGGTCGCCTGATGGGCTCCTTCGCCCAGGAAACCGCCGACCAGTACGGCATCAGCCGTGAAGAGATGGACGCCTACGCCATCGAGTCGCTCAAGCGCGCCCAGGCCGCCATCGCCGATGGCTCGCTGGCCAGCGAGATCGTCCCGGTCACCGTCAGCAGCCGCAAAGGTGAGGTGGTCGTGAAGGATGACGAACAGCCGCTGAATGCCAACCTGGAGAAGATTCCGGGCCTCAAGCCGGCATTCAAGAAAGACGGCACCATCACCGCCGCCAACGCCAGCTCGATTTCCGACGGCGCCAGCGCTCTGGTGCTGATGACTGCCGAGGAAGCGGCCAAGCGCGGCCTCAAGCCGCTGGCCAAGATTGTCGCCCACGCCACCCAGAGCCAGGATCCGAGCGAGTTCACCATCGCGCCGATCGGCGCCATGAGCAATCTGTTCAAGAAGACCGGCTGGAGCAAGGAAGACGTCGATCTGTACGAGATCAACGAAGCCTTCGCCATGGTCACCATGCTGGCCATGCGTGAGCACGGCCTGGACCACGCCAAGGTCAACGTCTACGGCGGCGCCTGCGCCCAGGGCCACCCGGTCGGCTCGACCGGCTCGCGCTTGATCGTCACCCTGATCAACGCCCTGCAGAAAAAGGGCGGCAAGCGCGGCGTGGCCTCGCTGTGCATCGGCGGCGGTGAAGCCACCGCAGTAGCAATCGAACTGCTGTAAGTAACACGCCAACGAAAAGCCCCGCCTAGGCGGGGCTTTTTTATGTGCGAACGATCAGCGCAGCTCGGTAAAGGCCAGCTTGATACCCAGCCCGACCAGCACGGCGCCCATCATCCGGTCGAACCAGTGGCCCATCCGCGCAAAACCCGAACGCACCCGCGCCTGGCTGAACAACAGCGCCACCAGACAGAACCACAGGCCCGTGGCAATGGCCAGGTAGACGCCGTAGCCAGCCTGCACGGTGAGCGGGGTATGCGGATTGATGACCACGGTGAACAGCGAGAGGAAGAACAGCGTGGCCTTGGGATTCAGACCATTGGTGACGAAGCCGATCATGAACGCACTGCGTGCCGAGCGCGCCAGCCCATCGACCTGCACCTCCAGCGCACCCGCTGGCGCCGGGCGCGCGCGCAAGGCCTTGATGCCGATATAGAACAGGTAGGCCGCCGCCAGCCACTTCAGCGCATTGAACAGCACGATCGACTGCGACACGATCAGGCCGATACCCAGCAGCGAATAGGCAACATGCACGAAGATGCCCGTACCGACGCCAACGGCAGTCCAGGTGCCGGCGCGGCGCCCATGGGCCACGCTCTCGCGCACCACGATGGCAAAATCCGGCCCCGGGCTGGCCACGGCCAACAGGTGGATCAGCGCCACGGTGAGAAACTCTGCCCAGTACATACAACCTCCAAATAGTGGGAAACATCCGCCCAGGCTGGCAACCTTACGCCAGCACCCTTGCTGACGACAGGCACAGTTGATGAATAACAGCATTCGCGCGGTCTTCCTCGACCACGCCTCCCTCGACCTCGGCGACCTCGACATGGCGCCCCTGCGCCAGTCCTTCGCCGAGCTGACCCTGCATGCCAGCAGCACCCCAGAGCAAGCGGCCGAACACCTACAAGGCGCACAGGTAGCGATCAGCAACAAGGTGCGCCTAGATGCCGCCATCCTGGCAGCCTGCCCCGAGCTCAAGCTGATCTTGGTATCTGCCACCGGTACCAACAATATCGACCTGGCCGCAGCGCGCGCCCTGGGCATTACCGTCAGCAACTGCCAGGGCTATGGCACACCTTCAGTCGCGCAGCACACACTGATGCTGCTGCTCGCTCTGGCCACCCGCCTGCCGGACTATCAGCGCGCCATCCGTGACGGCGCCTGGCAGCGCGCCAGCCAATTCTGCCTGCTGGACTTCCCGATCATCGAGTTGCAGGGCAAGACCCTCGGCCTACTCGGCCACGGCGAACTGGGCGGCGCGGTGGCGCGCCTGGCCGAGGCCTTCGGCATGCGTGTGCTACTCGGCGCCCTGCCCGGCCGCCCCGTTCGCGCCGATCGCCTGCCATTGCACGAACTGCTGCCGCAGGTCGATGCCCTGAGCCTGCACTGCCCGCTGACCGAGGACACCCGCAACCTGATCGGCGCTGCCGAGCTGGCCCTGATGAAGCCGCAAGCGTTACTGATCAACACCGCCCGCGGCGGCCTGATCGACGAACAGGCCCTGGCCGATGCCTTGCGCGCGGGCCATCTGGGCGGCGCGGCCTGCGATGTGCTCAGCGAGGAGCCGCCACGCCACGGCAATCCACTGCTGCCACCCAACATCCCACGACTGATCATCACCCCGCACAATGCCTGGGGCAGCCGCGAGGCGCGCCAACGCATCGTCGGGCAACTGGCCGAGAACGCCGCGGCGTTCTTTTCCGGCGCGCCCAAGCGAGTAGTCAGCGGGTAAACTACGCGCCTTTTTCAGCGGCCGGAGAACCGGAATGGATCCACGCAGCGAAGTACTCCTGCGCCAGGCAGAACTTTTCCAGGGCGACCTGCTGCTCGCCGGGCTGCCCGCCGACGACCTACTCGGCCGCCTGCCGCGCGCCCACGGCTGGAGCTGGCACGCTGGCGAGCAGCAGGTGCTGGGCGCCCGCTTTGCCGGGCGCAGCCAGTTCGGCACCATTGCGCCGCAGCGCAGTTTCGACAGCGCCGTACTGTTCCTGCCCAAATCACGCGAACTCACCGATTACCTGCTGCAGTCCCTCGCCGCACGCCTGACCGGTGGCGAACTGTTTCTGGTGGGTGAGAAACGTGGCGGCATCGAGCGCGCCGCCAAGCAGCTGGCCGCCTACGGCAAACCGCGCAAGCTGGACAGCGCCCGCCACTGCCAGCTGTGGCAGGTCAGCGTCACGCAAGCCCCTACGACTCCTGACCTGCACAGCCTGGCGCAGCACTACCAGCTGGAGCTTAGCGACGGCCCACTGCAGGTGCTGAGCCTGCCAGGCGTGTTCAGCCATGGTCGCCTGGACCGCGGCAGCGCGCTGCTGCTGGAGCAATTGGAAGGCCTGCCCAGCGGCCATCTGCTGGATTTCGGCTGTGGCGCCGGCGTACTGGGCGCGGTACTCAAACGTCGCTACCCGCAAAGCCAGGTCAGCCTGCTGGATGTGGATGCCTTCGCTGTCGAAAGCAGCCGCCTGACCCTGGCTGCCAACGGCCTGGAGGGCATGGTGATCGCCGGCGATGGCATCGATGCAGCGCCACGGGAGCTGGCCGCCATCCTCAGCAACCCGCCCTTCCACCAGGGCGTGCACACCGACTATCAAGCCAGCGAACACCTGCTGCGCCAGGCTGCCAGCCATCTGGTGCGCGGTGGTGAGTTACGCCTGGTGGCCAACAGCTTCCTCAAGTACCCACCGCTGATCGAGCAGCACCTGGGCAACTGCCAGACGCTCAAGGACGCCGAGGGCTTTCGCATCTACCGCGCCATCCGTCGCTGAATCTGGGCCCACGGGCGCGACTATCTGTCGCCCTGGGTTGCCCATCCCGGCCAAGTTGGGCAAAATGCCACCCGTCCTAGGGGAGTAGTCTCCCGTGAGCGCCCGCTCACCCGGCATGCGTCAACACACTTGCTCCGCAGAGCATGGCGCATGCGACCCAAGGCCTTTACCGGCCTGGGTTTGACAAGACCTATGACACGCACACCTTACCCGGGGCGGGAAGGTCGTACGTGTCATAGCCAACTGTCGAACCCGCCCCTTAGGAACCGCTCAATGCTGGAATCCCTATTCGTTTCCACCGGAATTGTTGCCCTCGCTGAAATCGGCGACAAGACGCAGCTGCTCGCGCTGGTCCTGGCCGCTCGTTTTCGCCGCCCCTGGCCGATCATCTGGGGCATTGTCATCGCCACCCTGGCCAACCACTTCGTCGCTGGCGCCGCTGGGCACTGGGTCGCCGGACTGTTCTCCCCAACCACCCTGCGCTGGATCCTCGCTGCCTGTTTCTTCGCCGTGGCCATCTGGACCCTTATCCCGGACAAACTCGATGACGACGAAGCCTCCAGCCTCAAGCGCTACGGCCCCTTCCTCACCACGCTGATCGCATTCTTCATTGCCGAAATGGGTGATAAGACGCAGATCGCCACTGTGATGCTCGCCGCCCAATACCAACAGCTGCTGATGGTGGTCGCCGGTACGACCCTGGGTATGCTGCTGGCCAACGTGCCGGTCGTACTGGCAGGACACTTTGCTGCCGATCGTCTGCCAATGACGCTCATTCATCGCCTCGCCGCTGCCTGCTTCCTCGCCCTGGCCATCTACGCGGCCTGTCAAGCACTGGGCCTGGGCAGCACCGCGTGACAATTCGCCTGGCCTGACAGCTTGCAATAGCGGGATGACGTCTGCAGTCGGGCTGGTAATCTGTGCAGCAAGTTGCGCAGTTACCAACCCAGGCAAGGAGCAGTACATGTCACTGGAAGAGATGAAGAAACGGGTTCGCCAGCATATCGACCTGTCCTGGAATAAGGGCCGCCTGGCCCTGGCCGAGCAGCTGCACAGCCAGGACTTTCTCTACAAGAGCTCGTTCGTGGGCCGGCCGCTGAGCAGTAGCGGCTATGTGCAGATGGTGCAGGACATCCGCCATGCCATGCCGGATCTGGAAGTGGTGATCGAGGACTGCATCGCCGAAGGCTACAAGGTCGTCACCTGGAGCACCCTGATCGGCACCATCCAGAAACCGGCCCTGGGCTACCCACCCAGCGATAAGGTCATGAGCATCTCGGCCATGGCCTTCTGGACCTTTACTCCGGCCGGCGATATTCGCGAGATCTGCACCATGTTCGACATGGAAAGCTTCCGCGCCCAGCTGGGACTGGAGACCCGCCCGTTCGCCGAAAAAGCCCTGCCCTGAACTCGGATCTGCTGCGCGTCGGTGATACTGCGTTAAAAACAGCCTCAGACTGCTCATTTACAACTTGTAAACTGCGCGTCTTCGGCTGTTTTTGCCTTGTCTCACTCTAGCTCGCGAGATCCGATAGAGGCACAACAGCGTGGCTTCTCAGATCACCGTCCCCTGGCCTGCTGATACAACGGCATCACCTTGGGGATCGCCGCCTGCAGTGACGAGATACGCGTACTGGACGATGGGTGCGTACTCATGAACTCCGGCGGTGCGCCACCGCCGGCCTGACTCATTTTCTGCCACAGGCTGATCGCCGCATTCGGGTTGTAGCCGGCACGTGCTGCCAGCTCCAGGCCGATGATATCCGCCTCGTTCTCGTTGCCACGGCTGTTGGGCAGGGTCATGCCGTATTGCACGGCCGCATCGGCCAGCGCCAGGCTGTCCTGACCGAGCCCCAGCAAGGCCCCTGCGCCCTGCTTGGCCATTTCCATGCCGTAAGCCTTGGACATCGCCTCGCGGCTGTGTTCACGCAGCGCATGAGCAATCTCATGCCCCATCACCGCAGCGAGCTCATCGTCCGTCAGTTGCAGCTGCTCGATCAAACCGCTGTAGACGATGATCTTGCCGCCCGGCCCACAGTTGGCATTCAGCTCCTTGCTGTCGATCAGATTGACCTGCCAGTCCCACTGCGCCGCATCCGCGCGGAATACCGGCGCCTGGGCAATCAGACGCCTGGCAATGGCATCGACACGCTTGGCATTTTTGCTGCGCTTGTCTAACACGCCCTGGCTCGATGCCTCGCTGAGGGTCTGCTGGTAGGACTGCGCATACATCTGGTTGACCTCGGCGGTCGACAGCATGCTGAACATGTACTGCTTGCGCTCGACGCCAACGGCGCCACCACTGGTGGTATTCACGGCCTGGCAAGCCGTCAGCAGGGTGCAGAGCGTTAGCCCGGCCAGGCGAAATGGGGTGTTCATCGCAGTTCTCCGTTACAACAGGGCACATATGCTAGGTCGGCCTTGATAACAGAACAACCTGCACTACTTGCACTATGACCCACAGCGTTCTTTGCTAGTTGCATGGCCAGCTAATGCTTTATTGATTTGCGGCCGATAAGCCAGGGACCGGTGCAACAACCAGACAGTTGTGGAGTCCCCATGCAATTCAAGTCGATCCAGTTTTCCGTAGTCACCCTGGCGGGAGCCAGCATTCTGGCTGTGGTAGTAGCACTGGTGCTCTACGCCCTGTTCGCCGGATCACGTACCCAGAGCCTGGTGCAGGAACGCACTCAAGGCCTGCTCGAGGAAGTGATCAATCAGCGCCTGGTTGCACTGGCCGAGGCGCAAGTCGGCGACCTTCAGCGCCAGTTCGAAACACCGATGAACCTCTCAAAGTTTCTGGCTGCGCTCAATAGCCAGATGGCCCAAGGCGCGGATGGCGCACCCAAGGTAAGTCTCAGCCGGGAGGAGCTGTCGACATTGGTCGGCCTGTACCTAGAAAAGAATCCGGAACTGATAGACCTCTATATCGGCTGGGAACCCAATGCCTTCGATCAGGATGATGATCTCTACGCCGGCCAGGAGGCCGCAGGCTATGACGCCACAGGGCGCTTCATGCCTTGGTGGTACAGGGACGGCGGCCAACTCAAGGTAGCTCCGCTGACCGTTGCACAGATGGAAAGCGAGAAGGTGTTGCCCACGGGTGTACGTGAAGGTGAGTACTACCTGTGCCCCAAGGCTACCAAGCAGCCCTGCGTAGTTGACCCAGCCTCCTACGATTTCGGCGGCAAGCAGGTGCTGGTCGCTTCTTTCAATGCTCCCGTTCTGGTTGATAACCAATTCAAAGGCGTCGTCGGTAACGACCTGGCTCTGGACTTCATCCAGGGGTTGCTCAATACCGCCAAGGGCGAACTGTATGACGGTGCTGGCGAACTGGCCCTGATCGCCGCCAACGGTACCCTGATCGCCGCCACCAAAGACGCCAGCCTGATCGGCCAACCGGCCAGCAAGGCACTGGATGCCGAGCTGCTCGACCAGCTCAAACAGAGCAGCAGTGAGCAGGCAATCAAAAGGCTCGACGAGGAGCGTGAGCTGTTCCAGTTGCTACTGCCATTCAAGGTGGCTGGCACCGCGACACGCTGGACCCTGGCCATCGAGCTGCCGACCAGCGCCGTATTTGCTGACCTGAAAAAACTCCAGAGCGGTCTTGCCGAGCAAGCCCAGGAAGACACCTTCGGCATGACCCTGGTCGGCCTGCTGGTGGCCGGTATCGGCCTGTTGGTGATCTGGTTCGTCGGCTACGGCATCGCCCAGCCGCTGCGGCAGATGGTGCTGATGCTTGACGATATTGCCAAAGGCGATGGCGACCTGACCAAGCGCCTGCAAGTAGACCGGGCCGACGAACTGGGTCAGATCGCCAAAGGTTTCAACACCTTCCTCAACAAGCTGCAGAACATGATCCGTGACGTGGTCACCTCGGTGCAGAAGGTCAGCGACTCCTCCGAGCACACCGCCGACATCGCCATCCGCACCAACGAAGGCGTACAGCGGCAGATGGCCGAGATCGACCAGGTCGCCACCGCAGTGCACGAGATGACCGCCACCGCCCAGGACGTGGCGCGCAACGCCACCCAGGCTGCCGAGGCCGCCAACCATGCCGACCGTTCGGCCAACGACGGCAAGCACATCGTGCAGAAAACCTCCAACGCGATTGCCTCGCTGGCTACCGAAATCGGTCGTGCCACCAGCGTGGTGCAGACCCTGGCCAAGGACAGCGAGAACATCAACGCCATTCTTACCGCCATTCGTGGCATAGCCGAGCAGACCAACCTGCTCGCCCTCAACGCCGCCATCGAGGCCGCACGAGCCGGTGAGCAGGGCCGTGGCTTCGCCGTGGTCGCCGATGAGGTGCGCAATCTGGCGCAGAAGACCCAGCAGGCCACCGAAGAAATCCAGTCGATGATCCAGCAGCTGCAGCATGGCACCCGCGAAGTGGTCAACGTCATGGAGCAGAGTCAGGCGCGCACCGACGACAGCGTGCAGCAGGCCGCCGCTGCCGCTCAGGCGCTGGAATCGATCACCCAGGCAGTGTCGGTGATCAACGACATGAACACCCAGATCGCCAGTGCCGCCGAGGAGCAAAGCGCGGTAGCCGAAGACATCAACCGCAACGTCACCAATATCGGCCAGGTGGCTGGAGAGGTTGCCGGGGGCGCCGACGAAGCCAGCCAGGCCAGCGCCGAACTGACCAAGCTGGCCGAGCAGCAGCGTCGTCTGATCAATCAGTTCCGCGTTTAAGCAGAGAAAAGGCCTGCTTTGTAGGAGCCAGCTTGCTGGCGATCCGCCGCCCCGCTGATCGCCAGCAAGCTGGCTCCTACAGGTCTATCAGGTCTTGAGTACCCAGCGCTGGCGCAGCCATTCCAGGTCTTCCGGGCGGGTGATCTTCAGGTTATCCGCCCGCCCCTCGATCAGGCGTGGCGACAAGCCCGCCCACTCCAGCGCCGACGCCTCGTCGGTCACTGCCACACCCGCGACCAGGGCATCGGCCAGGGCACGGTGCAGTGCAGCGAAGTGGAACATCTGCGGCGTGTAGGCCTGCCAGATCACGCTGCGATCAACCGTCTCCTGCACTCGGCCATCTGCGCCGGCGCGCTTGAGTGTGTCGCGTGCCGGCACGGCAAGTAGGCCGCCGACAGGATCATTGGCCAGCTCAGCCAATAGCAGATCGAGATCGGTGCGCGCCAGGTTAGGCCGCGCCGCATCATGTACCAGCACCCAGTCGCCTTCCTGCGCCCCCAGCTCGCGCAGATGCAGCAGGCCATTGAGTACCGAGTCGGCGCGTTCGCCGCCGCCATCGACACGCTGGATACGTGGATCACTGGCACCGGGCAGTGCCGGCCAGAAGGGATCGTCCGCCGCCAAGCAGAGCACCAGGCCCTTGAGCTGCGGATGATCGAGAAAACAATCGAGGGTGTGTTCGAGAATGCTGCGCCCGGCCAACTGCAGGTACTGCTTGGGCCGGTCGGCACGCATGCGCGAACCGATGCCGGCAGCGGGAATCACCACCCAGAACGGCGGCAAGGCGGTAGTGGTCATTCGGCCAGCTGATAGAGGGTCTCGCCCTCTTTGACCATACCCAGTTCGTGGCGCGCCCGTTCCTCGACGGTCTCGGTGCCCTGCTTGAGCTCCATGACTTCGGCTTCGAGAATCCGGTTACGCTCCAGCAGGCGCTCGTTCTCGCCCTGCTGTTCGGCGATCTGGCGCTTCAGCTCGGTGACCTGGGCCAGGCTGCCATCGCCCACCCACAGGCGATACTGCAGGCCGGACAGCACCAACAGCAGAGCGAGGAACAACCAGTAAGGGGCTTTAGCCATCGAACTCAGAATCCATAAGCAAAGGGCAGCTTGCGCTGCCCTTTTACCATTCCCGGCTTAGCCGCGGAACTCGGCACGGCCTTTATAAGGAGCCTTACCGCCCAACTGCTCTTCGATACGCAGCAGCTGGTTGTACTTGGACACGCGATCGGAACGGCACAGGGAGCCGGTCTTGATCTGGCCGGCAGCAGTGCCCACAGCCAGGTCGGCGATGGTGCTGTCCTCGGTTTCACCCGAACGGTGCGAGATCACCGCGGTGTAGCCGGCAGCCTTGGCCATCTGGATGGCTTCCAGGGTTTCGGTCAGCGAGCCGATCTGGTTGAACTTGATCAGGATCGAGTTGCCGATCGACTCGTCGATGCCGCGCTTGAGGATCTTGGTGTTGGTGACGAACAGATCGTCGCCAACCAGCTGGACTTTCTCGCCGATCTTGTCGGTCAGCACTTTCCAGCCAGCCCAGTCAGACTCGTCCATGCCATCTTCGATGGAAATGATCGGGTAGCGCTGGGTCAGGCCGGCCAGGTAGTCGGCGAAACCTTCGGCACTGAATACCTTGCCCTCGCCAGCCAGGTCGTACTGGCCATTTTCGAAGAACTCGGAAGAAGCGCAGTCCAGAGCCAGGGTCACGTCGCTGCCCAGCTTGTAACCGGCGTTGGCCACGGCTTCGGCGATCGCAGCCAGAGCGTCTTCGTTGGAGGCCAGGTTCGGCGCGAAGCCGCCTTCATCACCGACGGAAGTGCTCAGGCCACGGGCTTTCAGCACGGCTTTCAGGTGATGGAAGATCTCGGTGCCCATGCGCAGTGCGTCGGAGAAGGTCTTGGCGCCAACCGGCTGCACCATGAACTCCTGGATATCGACGTTGTTGTCGGCATGCTCGCCGCCGTTGATGATGTTCATCATCGGTACCGGCATCGAGTAGACGCCCGGGGTGCCGTTGAGGTCGGCGATGTGCGCGTACAGCGGCACGCCCTTGGCCTGGGCGGCAGCCTTGGCGGCGGCCAGGGACACGGCGAGGATGGCGTTGGCGCCCAGCTTGCCTTTGTTCTCGGTGCCATCGAGGTCGATCATAGCCAGGTCGAGGGCTTTCTGCTCGCGAGCATCTTTGCCCAGCAGCAGGTCACGGATCGGGCCGTTGATGTTGGCCACGGCCTTGAGCACGCCCTTGCCCAGGTAACGGCTCTTGTCGCCATCACGCAGTTCCAGCGCTTCGCGCGAACCGGTGGAAGCACCGGACGGCGCACAGGCGCTGCCGATGATGCCGTTTTCGAGGATTACATCGGCTTCTACGGTGGGGTTGCCACGGGAGTCGAGAACCTCACGGCCCTTGATGTCGACGATCTTTGCCATTCTTGTCAGCTCCAACAGTTGAAATACGCGATCCGTAAACGAAACTCAGGCAGTTTCGATCGGCGCAAAACTCTTGATCAGATCATCCAGCTGCTTGAGCTGGGTGAGGAAGGGTTCCAGCTTGTCCAGACGCAGGGCACAAGGACCGTCGCACTTGGCGTTATCCGGATCCGGGTGAGCCTCGAGGAACAGGCCGGCCAGCCCTTGGCTCATACCGGCCTTGGCCAGGTCGGTGACCTGGGCACGGCGGCCACCGGCGGAATCGGCGCGCCCGCCTGGCATCTGCAGGGCATGGGTGACGTCGAAGAACACCGGGTAGTTGAACTGCTTCATGATGCCGAAGCCGAGCATATCCACCACCAGGTTGTTGTAACCGAAGGAGGAGCCACGCTCGCAGAGGATCAACTGGTCGTTGCCGGCCTCCTCGCACTTCTTGAGGATGTGCTTCATCTCCTGCGGGGCGAGGAACTGGGCCTTCTTGATATTGATCACCGCGCCGGTCTTGGCCATGGCCACCACCAGGTCGGTCTGCCGCGAGAGGAAGGCCGGCAGCTGGATGATGTCGCATACCTCGGCCACCGGGGCGGCCTGATAAGGCTCGTGGACATCGGTGATCACCGGCACGCCGAAGGTCTTCTTCACTTCCTCGAAGATCTTCATGCCCTCTTCCAGGCCAGGGCCGCGGAAGGAGGTGATCGAGGAGCGGTTGGCCTTGTCGAAGCTGGCTTTGAACACGTAGGGGATGCCGAGCTTCTCGGTAACCCGTACATATTCTTCGCAGGCCTTCATTGCCAGGTCACGCGATTCCATGACGTTGATGCCGCCGAACAGCACGAACGGCTTGTCGTTGGCGATCTCGATGCCGCCGACCTTGATGATCTTCTGGGTCATGTCCTTTGCCTTATGCCTTGCCGGCCTGCTTCAGTGCGGCCTTGACGAAACCGCTGAACAACGGGTGGCCATCACGCGGGGTGGAGGTGAATTCCGGGTGGAACTGGCAGGCGACGAACCACGGATGATCCGGCGCCTCGACCACTTCAACCAGGGCGCCGTCGGCAGAGCGACCGGTGACTTTCAGACCGGCCTGCAGCAGTTGCGGCAGCAGGTTGTTGTTCACTTCGTAACGATGGCGATGGCGCTCGACGATCACGTCCTTGCCGTAGCACTCACGCACATTGGAGCCGGCCTGCAGCTGGCAGTCCTGGGCGCCCAGACGCATGGTGCCGCCCAGGTCGGAGGCATCGGTACGGACTTCGGTGGCGCCGGTGGCGTCTTGCCATTCGGTGATCAGACCAACCACCGGGTGCGCGCCGTTCTGGTCGAACTCGGTGGAGTTGGCGTCTTTCCAGCCCAGCACGTTGCGGGCGAACTCGATCACCGCGACCTGCATACCGAGGCAGATGCCCAGGTACGGGATCTTGTTCTCGCGAGCGTACTGCACGGTGGTGATCTTGCCTTCCACGCCACGCAGACCGAAGCCGCCGGGCACCAGGATGGCATCGACACCTTCGAGCAGGCTGGTGCCTTTGTTCTCGATGTCTTCGGAGTCGATATAGCGCAGGTTGACCTTGGTGCGGTTCTGGATGCCGGCATGGCTCATCGCTTCGATCAGCGACTTGTAGGCATCCAGCAGCTCCATGTACTTGCCGACCATGGCGATGGTGACTTCCTTCTCCGGGTTCAGCTTGGCATCCACCACGCGATCCCACTCGGAGAGGTCGGCCGGATTGCATTGCAGGCCGAAGCGCTCGACGACGAAGTCGTCCAGGCCCTGGGCGTGCAGCACGGACGGAATCTTGTAGATGGTGTCGACGTCTTCCAGACCGATCACCGCACGCTCTTCGACGTTGGTGAACAGGGCGATCTTACGCCGCGAGGACTGGTCGACTTCATGGTCGGAGCGGCAGATCAGCACGTCCGGCTGCAGGCCGATGGAGCGCAGTTCCTTGACCGAGTGCTGGGTCGGCTTGGTCTTGGTCTCGCCCGCGGTGGCAATGTACGGCACCAGGGTCAGGTGCATCAGCATGGCGCGCTTGGCGCCCACTTCCACGCGCAGCTGGCGAATCGCCTCGAGGAACGGTTGCGACTCGATGTCGCCGACCGTACCGCCGATCTCGACCATAGCCACGTCGGCATCGCCAGCACCCTTGATGATGCGGCGCTTGATCTCGTCGGTGATGTGCGGGATGACCTGGATGGTCGCGCCCAGGTAATCACCACGGCGCTCCTTGCGCAGTACGTCTTCGTAGACGCGGCCGGTGGTGAAGTTGTTGTTCTGGGTCATGGTGGTGCGGATGAACCGCTCGTAGTGGCCCAGATCGAGGTCGGTCTCGGCGCCGTCGTGGGTGACGAACACCTCACCATGCTGGAACGGGCTCATGGTGCCCGGATCCACGTTGATATAGGGATCCAGCTTGAGCATGGTGACCTTCAGGCCCCGCGCCTCCAGGATGGCTGCCAGTGAAGCCGAAGCGATGCCTTTCCCCAATGAAGAAACAACACCACCCGTGACGAAGATGTAGCGCGTCATGAAAAATCCTAGAAGTCTGCGTTCAAGCGGTCAGCGCCGCCGGGGTGAAAGCGCAGGCCGGCACTCTTGGCCAACCTGAAATAAGCAAGCTTCCGCGGGCTCCGGGGAACTCGCAGAAAGCAGTAACAAGACGGGAGCGTAGTCTACCGGAAAGGCCCTTTCAGCTCAAACCTTGCTCGCTCGTCGGCGGTTGCCAGGACAATTGCCACTCGCCCCACTGCGAACCGTCCAGGCCAGGCAGGTTGGCCACGCCCAGCAGCTCCTCGCCGCGATACAGCAGCGGCAATCGGCCGCGGACAAAAGCCGGCACGCCGCGCTCGTTGAGCAGACGTTTCAGATCGCGATGGCCACGCCCCGGCAGCGCCAGTACTTCTCCCCCTACGCGGTAGCGCACCTGCAACGCGCCCACGGGGTATTCGCCGCGCAAATGGAGCCGACCATTGCCCGGCAATTGCAGCGACTGCGCCGGTTCAGACCAGGCTGCGGGGGATGACGGCATGCGCAGCCAATCGCCCGCCAGCCACCACAACCGTTCGTCGGCCCGCCTCAGCTCACCCGCCGCCAGACGCCAGACCGGCGCACTGCCGATTGCCGCATCACGCAGATCCTGCCAGCCCTGCCAGTGCTCGCTATCCGGCAGCGCTGTGCGTGGCGCCAGCCAGTGCCGCAGCGCATTGCGCTGGCGTGCTGCCGACAACTGACGCAGCGGTTCGAGCGCCAGCGAAGGCAGCCCCAGCCAGGCATATTCCGACGGGCACGCAGCAGCAGCCAGGTCCAGTTCAGCCAACTCATCGAGCAGGCCCTGTGCTTCGCGCATGTGCTCGGCACTGCGTGCCAGGTTTTGCCCAGCCTGCGGCCAGTGGCGCGCCAGCAGGGGCAGTACTTCCGTGCGCAGGAAGTTACGCGCGAACCGCGTATCGATATTGGACGGATCCTCGACCCAGCTCAGCGCATGCTGCAGCGCATAAGCCTCGAGCTCACTGCGCGAAACCGCCAGCAATGGGCGCAGCAGCAGGCCATGGCCGAGCGCCCGCTGCACCGGCATGGCCGCCAGACCGCGCACGCCGGCACCACGCAACAGGCGAAACAGCAAGGTTTCGGCCTGATCGTCGCGATGCTGGCCGGTCAGCAACAGTTCGCCAGCCCCCAGACAGCGCTCGAATGCGCCATAGCGCGCCTCACGCGCTGCCCGCTCAAGGCTGGCACCTGCGTCGACCTGCACATACTCGATCCGCAACGGCACGTCCAACCCATCGCACAACTGCTGACAGTGCTGCGGCCAGGTATCGGCAACCGCCTGCAAGCCATGGTGCACATGAATGGCCGAGAGCGGCGGCAAGGCCTGGTGCACGCGCAGACGCGCCAGCAGGTGTAGCAGCACACTGGAGTCCAGGCCACCGGACAGCGCCACCCGCCAGGCTGGGGCCGCCAGCCAGGGGCGCAGGGTTTCGAGCAGGCGGTTTTCGAGAGCGATCATCGGTCTAGATTAAACAACAACGGGCCCGAAGGCCCGTTGTGCGTGCAGCAGGATGATCAGGCGATGCCGTAGCTCATCAGACGCTGGTAACGACGCTCCAACAGCTTGTCGTTATCGAGCTTCTTCAGGCCCTTGAGCTGCGACAGCAGCTCCTTGCGAATGCTCGCCGCCGCCAGAGCAGGGTCACGGTGGGCGCCGCCCAATGGCTCGGCGATCACCTTGTCGACGATGCCCAGACCTTTCAGGCGATCGGCAGTGATGCCCATGGCCTCGGCCGCATCCGGCGCCTTCTCCGAGGTTTTCCACAGGATCGAGGCGCAGCCTTCCGGCGAGATCACCGAGTAGGTGGAGTACTGCAGCATGTTCAACTGGTCGCAGACACCGATGGCCAACGCGCCGCCGGAACCGCCTTCGCCGATCACGGTGGCGATGATCGGGGTTTTCAGGCGCGACATCACGCGCAGGTTCCAGGCGATGGCCTCGCTCTGGTTGCGCTCTTCGGCGTCGATACCCGGATAAGCACCGGGCGTATCGATAAAGGTCAGGATCGGCAGCTTGAAGCGCTCGGCCATTTCCATCAGGCGGCAGGCCTTACGGTAGCCTTCCGGGCGCGGCATGCCGAAGTTGCGGCGCACCTTCTCGCGCACCTCGCGGCCCTTCTGGTGACCGATCACCATCACCGGCTGGTCATCCAGGCGGGCAACACCACCGACCAGGGCGGCATCGTCGGAGAAGTGCCGATCGCCATGCAGCTCGTCGAACTCGGTGAAGATGTGCTCGATGTAGTCGAGGGTATAAGGACGGTGCGGGTGGCGCGACAGCTTGGAGATCTGCCAGCTGCTGAGGTTACTGAAGATGCTCTCGGTCAGCGTATTGCTCTTGTCCTGAAGGCGGGCAATCTCGTCGCTGATGTTCAGCGCATTGTCGTTACCGACCAGGCGCAACTCTTCGATCTTGGCTTGCAGGTCGGCGATCGGCTGTTCGAAGTCGAGAAAGTTCGGGTTCATAGGCGTCCGTCTTGCATCGGCGGCCGAATGGCCGGGCGGCTGGTTCCATCTGGCGCATTACCTTAAGGGATAAGGCGCCTGGGGTCGAGACCGAGAAGGCAGGCCTGTGGCCCGCCACTCAGCGGTATTGGAGGAAGACGTTGTCTTTGCCGAACTGGTCACGCAGGCTCTGGATCAGACCATCGGCCGGATCGATGCGCCACTGCTCGCCAAACTGCAACACGGCCTTGGCGTCGCTGCCACTGTAATCTAGGGTCAGCGGGCAGGCGCCGCGGTACTTGCCGAGCAACTCGCCCAACCAGCGCAGGCGATCACCCTGCAGCGCCTCGCGCCCTACACGCAGGCGCAGGCTTTCCGCCAGGCCGGTACGCGCCTCTTCCAGGCTCATCACGCGTTTGGCGCGCAGGCGCAGGCCGCCGGAGAAGTCGTCATTGCTCACTTCGCCCTCGACCACCACCAGCGCATCGCTCTGCAGCAGCGCCTGGTTGCTGGCGAAGGCATCGGCGAACAGCGAGGCCTCGATCCGCCCGGAGCGGTCGTCGAGGGTGATGAAGCCCATCTTGTCGCCCTTCTTGTTCTTCATCACCCGCAGGTTGACGATCAGACCGGCGATGGTCTGGCTCTCGCGCGCCGGACGCAGGTCGATGATGCGCTGACGGGCGAAGCGGCGCACTTCACCTTCGTATTCGTCGATCGGGTGACCGGTGAGGTACAGACCGAGTGTGTCCTTCTCGCCCTTCAGGCGCTCCTTCAGCGACAGCTCGCGAGCGTTGCGATGGTTGACGTAGACGTCCGCCTCGGGCTCGGAGAACAAGCCGCCGAACAGGTCGGCATGCCCGCTGTCATGGCTGCGCGCCGCCTGCTCGGCTGCCTGCACCGCCTCTTCCATGGCCGCCAGCAGCACCGCACGGTTGCGGTCGATGCCGGCCTGGTAGGCCTTGAGTTCGTCAGCGAAGTAAGGCCCCAGGCGATCCAGCGCGCCGCCACGGATCAATGCTTCCAGGGTGCGCTTGTTGATGCGCTTGAGGTCGACCCGCGAGCAGAAGTCGAACAGGTCCTTGAACGGCCCATCCTGGCGCGACTCGACGATAGCCTCCACCGGCCCCTCGCCCACGCCCTTGATAGCACCCAGGCCGTAGACGATGCGCCCGTCGTCATCGACAGTGAACTTAAACTCGGAATTGTTCACATCCGGGGCGAGGATGCGCAGCTTCATGCTGCGGCACTCCTCGATCAGGGTCACAACCTTCTCGGTGTTGTGCATATCCGCCGAGAGCACTGCCGCCATGAACGGCGACGGGAAATGCGCCTTGAGCCAGGCGGTCTGGTAGGAGACCAGGCCATAGGCGGCCGAGTGAGATTTGTTGAAGCCGTAACCGGCGAACTTTTCCACCAGGTCGAAGATGTTGCCCGCCAGCTCAGCGTCGATGCCGTTATTGGCGCAGCCTTCGATGAAACCGCCGCGCTGCTTGGCCATCTCCTCGGGCTTCTTCTTACCCATGGCACGACGCAGCATGTCCGCACCGCCGAGGGTGTAGCCGGCCATGACCTGAGCGATCTGCATCACCTGTTCCTGGTACAGGATGATGCCGTAGGTGGGCTTGAGCACCGGCTCCAGGCCCGCGTACTGGTAGTCCGGGTGCGGGTAGGACAGCTGCTCACGGCCGTGCTTGCGGTTGATGAAGTCGTCCACCATGCCTGACTGCAACGGACCGGGACGGAACAGCGCCACCAGGGCGATCATGTCTTCCAGGCAGTCCGGCTTGAGCTTCTTGATCAGCTCCTTCATGCCGCGCGATTCAAGCTGGAACACCGCAGTGGTCTCGGCCTTCTGCAGCATGTCGTAGGTTTTCTTGTCATCCAGCGGGATGAAGTCGATGTTCACATCCGGCAGGCCCTTCTTCGCCTGCTCGCGATTGATCGTCTCCATTGCCCACTTGATGATGGTCAGGGTGCGCAGGCCGAGGAAGTCGAACTTGACCAGGCCGGCCGCCTCCACGTCGTCCTTGTCGAACTGGGTGACCAGGCCGCCGCCCTCTTCATCGCAGGCGATCGGCGAGAAGTCGGTGAGCTTGGTCGGTGCGATCACCACACCGCCGGCGTGCTTGCCGGTACCACGGCAGATGCCCTCGAGCTTGAGCGACATCTCCCAGATTTCCGCCGCCTCCTCGTCGACCTTGAGGAAGTCGCGCAGCGGCTCCTCCATCTCGTAGGCCTTCTCCAGGGTCATACCGACCTCGAAGGGGATCATCTTCGACAGGCGGTCGGCCAGGCCGTAGGACTTGCCCTGCACCCGCGCCACGTCGCGCACCACAGCCTTGGCCGCCATGGTGCCGAAGGTGATGATCTGGCTCACCGCGTTACGGCCGTACTTCTCGGCCACGTAGTCGATCACCCGGTCGCGGCCGTCCATGCAGAAGTCGACGTCGAAGTCGGGCATGGAAACGCGTTCGGGGTTGAGGAAGCGTTCGAACAGCAGGTCGTAGGCCAGCGGGTCGAGATCGGTGATCTTCTGCACGTAGGCCACCAGCGAACCGGCACCCGAACCGCGGCCCGGGCCGACCGGCACGCCGTTGCTCTTGGCCCACTGGATGAAGTCCATCACGATCAGAAAGTAACCGGGGAAGCCCATCTGGATGATGATATCCAGCTCGAAATTCAGCCGGTCGATATAGACCTGCTTCTTCGCCTCGTAGTCGGGAGTGTCCTTGGGCAGCAGCACTTGCAGCCGCTCTTCCAGGCCGTCGAAGGAGACCTTGCGGAAGTACTCGTCGATGGTCATGCCATCCGGCACCGGGAAGTCCGGCAGGAAATATTTGCCCAGCTGCACTTCGATGTTGCAGCGCTTGGCGATTTCGACGGTATTTTCCAGCGCCTCGGGGATGTCGCTGAACAGCTCGGCCATCTCGGCCGGGGTCTTCAGGTACTGCTGGTCGGAATAGGTACGCGGCCGGCGCGGATCATCCAGGGTGCGGCTCTCGCCGATGCACACGCGGGTTTCGTGGGCCTCGAAGTCGCCCTGCTTGAGGAAGCGCACATCGTTGGTCGCCACCAGCGCCGCACCGCAGCGAGCGGCCAGGGCCACGGCGGCATGCACGTGTTCCTCGTCGTTGATGCGGTTGCAGCGGTGCAGTTCGAGGTAGAAACGCTCGGGGAATACCGCCTGCCATTCGCCCAGCAGCGCCTCGGCACGCGCCTGCTCGCCTGCCAGCAAAGCATGCCCGATCTCGCCGTCGCGGGCACCGGACAGGGCGATCAGACCTTCGGCCGCTTCCTTGACCCAGTCACGCTGGATGATTACCAGGTCGTTGCTCTGCCCATCACTCCAGCCACGGGAAACCAGTTCGGTGAGGTTGCGATAGCCCTTGGCATTCATCGCCAGCAGGGTCATGCGCGTCAGCGGGCCATCTTCCTGATCGCTGGCAAGCCAGATATCGGCGCCGCAGATCGGCTTGATACCGGCGCCCATGGCCGCCTTGTAGAACTTCACCAGCGAGCACATGTTGCTCTGGTCGGTCACCGCCACTGCCGGCATGCCGGCACCAGCCACCGCCTTGACCAGGGGTTTGACCCGGACCAGGCCATCGACCAGGGAAAACTCGGTATGCAGGCGCAGATGGACGAAGGTGGTGGTCATGACGATCCTGTACAGAACACAAAAACAATAAGGCCCGGATTGTACCGGGCCTGCACTCAAACGACAGCTTGAGACTGTCGCTAGTCGATACCTTCAAGCACATTGCGCACCGGTGCGAAGGAGCGCCGATGGATCGGCGTGGCCCCCAGGCGCTTGAGCGCTTCCAGGTGCACGGGCGTGGGGTAGCCCTTGTGCCCGCCGATGCCATAACCGGGATAAAGGGCTTCCAGCGCTTGCATCTCGCGATCACGACTGACCTTGGCCAGGATCGAGGCGGCGGCGATGGCCGGTACCTGGCTGTCACCCTTGACCACCGGCGCGCTGGGCACCGCCAGTTTCGGGCAGCGGTTGCCGTCGATCAACGCCAGGCGCGGCGTCACGCTGAGCCCTTCCACCGCGCGCTGCATGGCCAGCATGGTGGCGTGCAGGATATTCAGACGGTCGATCTCCTCCACCTCGGCGCGGGCAATGCACCAGGCCAGGGCTTTCTCGCAGATTTCGTCGAACAGCTTCTCGCGGCGCGCTTCGCTGAGTTTTTTCGAGTCATTGAGACCCAGGATCGGCCGCGCCGGATCGAGGATCACCGCAGCAGTGACCACCGGACCACAGAGCGGACCACGGCCGACTTCGTCGACCCCGGCAACCAGCTCCTCGACCAAAGTGAAATCCAACCCCATCTGCATCAGGCCAGCCCCGCCAGCTTGAGCACCGCATCGGCGGCCTGCTCGGAGGCATCGTGACGCAAAGCGCGATGAATCACATCGAAGCCTTCGGTTTGCACCGCGCCGTCATCCAGCAACGGCGCCAGAGTCTGCGCCAGCGCATCCGGAGTGGCGGCATCCTGAATCAGCTCCGGCACCAGCAGGCGCTCGGCCAGCAGGTTGGGCAGCGAGATATAAGGACTGGTCACCAGGCGCTTG
Source organism: Aquipseudomonas guryensis (assembly GCF_014164785.1). Lineage (GTDB taxonomy): Bacteria > Pseudomonadota > Gammaproteobacteria > Pseudomonadales > Pseudomonadaceae > Aquipseudomonas > Aquipseudomonas guryensis. The sequence goes on from NZ_JACJFN010000003.1 coordinate 90,205, forward strand.
AGGATGCGATAGGTCAGCGGCGCCACCTTGTAGGCCACCACCATCGGCCGCTTGTACAGCAGCGCTTCGAGGGTCGCCGTACCGGAAGCGATCAGCACGGCATCACAGGCCGCCAAGGCTTCATGGGACTGACCGTCGAGCAACAACAACGGCAGATCGCGGTTACCCAGCAGTTCTTCCAGTTGCACACGTCGCTCACGACTGGCGCAGGGCAGGACGAAGCGCACGCCCGGGCGCAGAGCGCGCAGACGCTCGGCCGCATCGAGGAACAAGGCACCCAGGCGCGCCACCTCGCCACCACGACTGCCCGGCAACAGGGCAACTACCGCAACATCTCGATCCAACCCCAAGACGTCGCGCGCCGCCGCACGGTCGGCCTGCATGGGAATGGTATTGGCCAGTGGATGCCCGACAAAACGCACCGGCACCTGGTGATCGAGGTAGAAACGCGCCTCGAAGGGGAATAGGGTCAGCATCAGGTCGCAGGCTTCACGAATCTTCAACACGCGCTTCTGCCGCCAGGCCCAGACCGACGGGCTGACGTAATGCACGGTCTTGATCCCGGCCTGGCGCAGCTTGAGTTCGAGGGTCAGGTTGAAGTCCGGCGCATCGATGCCGATGAACACATCCGGCTTGGCCTCGATCAGCGTACGAATCAGGCGTTTGCGCCGGGCCAGCAACTCAGGCAGGCGGCCGAGCACCTCGACTAGGCCCATCACCGCCAAGCGCTCCATGGGGAAGTAGGAAGCCAGACCTTCGGCCTCCATGCGTGGCCCACCGATGCCGATGAATTCGACCTGCGGATGCTGGCGCTTGAGCGCCTGCATCAGGCCGGCGCCGAGAATATCGCCAGAGGCCTCGCCGGCCACCAACGCTATGCGAAGAGGACGTGTCATGACTTAGCGGGTGATGCCGCGGGTCGAAGCCTGGATGGAGTCGCGGAATACCGCCACTTCCGGAAATTGCGCGGAGGACTCGGCCAGCTCGGCGAGCGCCTGCTCGACGGTCAATCCCTGGCGATACACCACCTTGTAGGCACGGCGCAGTGCGGCGATGGCTTCGGCGCTGAAACCACGCCGACGCATGCCTTCGAAGTTCATGCTGCGCGCCTCGGCCGGGTTGCCAAACACGGTGACGTAGGCCGGTACATCCTTGCCGATCGCCGTGCCCATGCCGGAAAAGCTGTGCGCGCCAATGCGGCAGAACTGATGGACCAGGGTGAAGCCGGAGAGGATTGCCCAGTCATCCATCTTCACGTGGCCGGCCAGGGCGGTGTTGTTGACCAGGATGCAGTGATTGCCGATCACGCTGTCGTGACCGATATGCACATAGGCCATCAGTAGGTTGTGATCGCCGATGGTGGTTTCCGAGCGATCCTGCACGGTACCGCGGTGAATGGTGACACCTTCGCGAATCACGTTGTGGTCACCGATCACCAGGCGAGTCGGCTCACCGTTGTACTTCAGGTCAGGGGTGTCTTCACCCACCGAGGAAAACTGGTAGATGCGGTTGTGCTTACCAATCTGGGTCGGGCCCTTGATGATCACATGGGGGCCGACCACGGTACCCTCGCCTATTTCCACATCGGGTCCAATGATCGACCAGGGGCCGACCTGAACGTCATCCGCCAGCTTGGCCGACGGATCGATGATGGCACGAGGGTCAATCAAACTCATAGTTTGCGTTCCGCACAGATGATTTCTGCCGAGCAGACTTCCTTGCCATCGACGCTGGCCTTGCACTCGAACTTCCAGATGCTGCGCTTGTTGCTCAGGTACTTGGCTTCGAGCATCAACTGATCACCCGGTACCACTGGCTGACGAAAGCGTAGCTTGTCGGAGCCGACAAAGTAATACAGGGTGCCATCGGAGGGTTTCAGATCCATCATCTTGAAACCGAGAATCCCGGCGGCCTGGGCCATTGCCTCGATGATCAGCACACCCGGCATGATCGGATGCTCGGGGAAATGCCCGTTGAAAAACGGCTCATTGATGCTGACATTCTTGTAAGCACGAATGCTCTTGCCCTCGAGATCCAGCTCTGCAACCCGGTCCACCAACAGGAACGGGTAACGGTGCGGCAAGTATTCGCGAATCTGGTTGATGTCCATCATGTACGGAAAGCCTGTTCTAAAGAATGGGGACGTGCGTCAGACGCGGGTCAGGCATCTGATGAGGCATCGGCGCCCGGGGTCACGGCAGCCAGGCGCTTTTCCATGTCGCGCAGGCGTCGTGCCATATCGTCCAACTGGCGAATGCGCGCAGCGCTCTTCTTCCAGTCGGCCGCAGTTTGCATCGCAGTACCTGAGGAGTAGGCCCCAGGTTCGGTAATCGAACGGGTGACCATGGTCATACCGGTGACGAACACGTTGTCGCACACCTCGATGTGCCCAACCATGCCCACGCCACCGGCAATCATGCAGTTCTTACCGATCTTGGTGCTGCCGGAAATTCCCGCACAACCAGCCATGGCCGTGTTGTCACCGATCTGCACGTTGTGCGCGATCATGATCTGGTTATCCAGCTTGACCCCGTTACCGATCAGGGTATCGGCCAGGGCGCCGCGGTCGATGGTGGTGTTGGCACCGATCTCAACATCGTCACCCAGGGTCACGCCACCGATCTGCGCGATCTTCTGCCAGACACCCTTTTCGTTGGCGAAGCCGAAGCCCTCGCCACCGAGCACGGCGCCGGACTGAATGACCACACGCTTGCCGATGTGCACGTCGTGATACAGGGTCACGCGCGGCGCAAGCCAGCCATGCTCGCCGATAGAGCTGCGCGCACCAATCACGCAATGCGCGCCGATGGTCACGCCAGCGCCGATCTGCGCCGCGCTTTCGATCACCGCATAGGCGCCGATACTGGCGCTCGCGTCGACCTGAGCATCGGCAGCCACTATGGCTGTCGGATGAATCCCGGCAGCGGCAACGGGCTTGCGATCGAACAGATGAGACAGCTGGGCATAAGCCAGATAGGGATTGGCAACCACCAGAGCATCACCCGCGAAGCCATCGGCATCCGCCTCGGTGAGCAATACGGCGCCGGCCTGCGTATCGGCCAGAAATTTGCGGTACTGGGCATTGGCCAGAAAGCTGAGTTGCTCGGAACCGGCATCCTGCAAGGACGCCAGGCCACGAATCGGCTTGTCGGCAGCGCCACGCAAGGTGGCGCCCAGCTGCTCGGCCAGCTGACCGAGGGTAAACGACACTGCGCTCATGATCAGCGCAGCTTGTTCATGCGCTCGATGACCTGACGGGTAATGTCGAGCTGCGGCTTGACGTCGATTACCGCACCACGCTCCAGCACCAGGTCAAAATTGCCGCCCTTGATCACTTCTTCGACTGCCTTGTCCAGCTTCGGCTTGAGCTGCTTGAGCATGTCGCGATCGGAGATGGCCTTGGCTTCGTTGAGCTCCTTGGACTGGAACTGGAAGTCACGGGCTTTTTGCTTGAACTCGAGCTCCAGGCGCTCACGCTCGGCTTGCTGCATACGCTCGCCTTCTTTGACCAGGCGATCCTGAATACGCTTGGCGTCGGTTTCCAGCTGCTTAAGCTTGTTCAGTTGCGGACCGAATTTCTTCTCGGCATCCACGGCGTATTTCTTCGCAGCGTCAGACTCAAGCAGGGCCATTTGGTAATTCAGTACTGCCACCTTCATCTCGGCAAACGCCGGAGTCGCCACCAGGGCCATGGTGATCAGAACCAGTTGAGTCAACTTACGCACGATGCACTCCTGCAACAAACACTGTTGTCATTTATCAAGCAATTAGAAAGTCTGGCCAAGAGAGAACTGGAAGACCTGGGTGTCGGCATCGTCCGGTTTCTTGATCGGTGCTGCCAGGCTGAAACTTAGTGGGCCCAGGGCAGTAATCCAGGTCAGACCCACACCCACGGAACTGGCCAGCTCGCCAAGATCCAGGTCGCAGGTGCTGCCATTCTGCTTCTGGGTCTTGGAACAATTGGTGTCGTACACGTTACCCACGTCCCAGAACAGCGCGGTACGCAGGGAGCGCTGATCCTTGACGAACGGCAGCGGGAAGAGCATTTCCACGCCACCCTGGATCAGCACGTTGCCACCGAAGGGCAGCGGATCCTGATCGTCGGTATAGCGACCGTCGACACCAGGGCCAGCACCTTCGCCACCCGGCAACGGGTTGCCATTGGCATCTCGAGCCACGCTTGGGGTACTGCGCGGGCCCAGGCTGCTGTCTTCGAAACCACGTACCGAGTTGAAACCACCGGCGAAGTAGTTTTCGTAGAACGGCAGGTCAGACGTGGAGCCGTAGCTGTCGCCATAACCCAGTTCGGTGTGGAAGCGCAGGGTGTAATTCTCGGTCACCGGCTTGAACAGCTGGCCGCGGTAGTCGATCTTGAAGAACGACAAGTCGCTACCCGGAATAGTGGTCTCCAGCACCAGACTCTGCGAGTGGCCACGGTTGGCCATCACGCCACGGTTCAGAGTCGACTCAGACCAACCGATCGAACCTTTCAGGTTGAGGTAGTCATCCCCTTCTTCCTCGAGGAAGTCGAGAATCTCGTCCACGGTGTAGTCACCGGTATCGATGCTGTCCTGCTGAATGGTCAGGCCATAGGTCAGGCGCGAGGTCTCGCTGATCGGGTAGCCGATGCTGACGCCGGCACCATAGCTGTCCACCGCATAGCTGGATACGTCGACATCCAGATCGTCATAGTCAGTGGTGCGGTAGAAGGCGTTGTAACCCAGGCTGACACCATCGGCGGTCCAGTAGGGATCGACGAAGCCGAAGCTGTAACTGGTCTGGTATTCGCTGCGGGTCAGACCGACGCTAACCTTGTTACCGGTGCCGAGGAAGTTGTTCTGGCTGATCGAGCCACCGAGGATCAGGCCGGCGTTCTGGGCAAAGCCGACGCTGGCGGTGATCGAACCGGAAGCCTGTTCTTCGACGCTGTAGTTGACGTCAACCTGATCGTCGGTACCCGGAACCTGCGGGGTCTCGACGTTGACTTCCTTGAAGTAGCCCAAGCGCTCGAGGCGGGTCTTGGACTGATCAATCAGGTAGGTCGACGCCCAGCCACCTTCCATCTGGCGCATTTCGCGGCGCAGTACTTCGTCTTCGGTCTTGGTGTTGCCGCGGAAGTTGATGCGATTAACGTAAGCGCGCTTGCCCGGATCAACCACGAAGGTGATGGCAACGGTCTTGTCTTCATCGTTGGGCTGCGGCACACCGTTGACGTTGGCGAAGGTATAGCCTTCGTTGCCCAGGCGACGGGTGATCAGCTCGGAGGTGGTGGTCATCACTTTGCGCGAGAACACCTGACCCTGTTTGACCAACAGCAGCTTCTCGATTTCTTCCTGCGGCACTTTCAGGTCGCCGGACAGTTTGACTTCGCTGACGCTGTACTTCTCGCCTTCTTCGACGTTGACCGTGACGTAGACGTGCTTCTTGTCAGGCGTAATGGATACCTGAGTAGAAGAGATATCCATGTTGATATACCCGCGATCCAGATAGTAGGAGCGCAGACGCTCCAGGTCACCGGAGAGCTTTTCGCGGGCGTACTTGTCATCGTTCCTGAAGAAGGACAGCCAGTTAGTGGTCTTCAGCTCGAACAGACCAACCAGATCTTCGTCCGGGAATACGCTGTTACCCACCACGTTGATGTGCTGGATGGCGGCAACCGAACCTTCATTGATATCGATCTTCAGCGCCACGCGGTTGCGTGGCTGCGGAATGACTTCAGCCTCGATGGTCGCCGAGTAACGCCCCTGAGCCACGTACTGGCGCAGCAACTCGTTACGTACACCTTCAAGGGTGGCGCGCTGGAAGATTTCGCCTTCCGCCAGGCCAGACTGCTGCAGCCCTTTCATCAGGTCTTCGGTGGTGATCGCCTTGTTGCCTTCGATCTCGATACCGGAGATGGACGGGCGCTCTACCACATTGATAACCAGCACATCGCCTTCGCGACCCAGCTGGATATCCTGGAAGAAACCGGTCTTGAACAGGGAGCGAGTGGCTTCAACCAGACGATTATCGTCCGCCTGCTCACCTACGTTGAGCGGCAGAGCGCCGAACAGGCTGCCAGCGGAAACCCGCTGCAAGCCGTTGACGCGAATATCTGAGATGGTGAAGGACTCGGCGTGAACTTCGGCGATCATCAATGCGGCGAGCACCGCAGGTAGCAGCAGACGTTTCATGAAGTCCTTTCTTATTCCAACTGGCAATAAAGAAACTGCCGCGATACGCGGCAGCTTCACAATTCAGCGATTTGTTACAGGCGACCCAAGTCGTTGATCAGGGCCAGCAACATCACCCCAAGCACCAGACTGATGCCGATCTGCATTCCCCAACCCTGCACCCGTTCGGAGAGTGGACGCCCGCGCACCCATTCCACCAGGTAAAACAGCAGATGCCCCCCATCCAGCACGGGGATGGGCAACAGGTTGAGAACCCCCAAACTAATGCTCAGCAGGGACAGGAAATAAAGAAAATCCCCCACTCCCGACTGGGCTGAAGCGCCCGCCACTTTAGCAATGGTTATCGGCCCACTCAAGTTTTTTACCGAGAGCTCGCCGACCAGCATTTTCCTGACCGAATCGAAGGTCAGCAGGGTCATGTGCCAAGTCCGCCGCAGCCCCTCGACCGCGCCATCCAAAGGCCCGTAGCGCACCTCGCGGAGCATTTCTGCCGGCCACTCGACGGAGCCGACGCCCACCCCGAGATAGCCGCCACGCGAATCACCCTCGCCACGCACCCCCAGGTTGGCGGATAACTCCAGCCTCTCCCCCGCACGCTCGACAACCAGCGTGACCTGTTTGGCCGGCAATTCACGCAGCACATCGAGCACCTGCTGCCAGTCTTCGATACGCTGCTCACCGATCGCCAGCAAACGATCGCCCAGACGCACACCGGCGGCATGGGCCGGACCATCGGGATCGATTTCCTTCAATATCGGCGCGATATTCGGGCGCCACGGCTGAATACCCAGGGAGCGCAGCGGATCAGGCTCATCCGCCCCCTTCTGCCAATCACGCAGAATCACCTGGCGGGTACTTTGCGCCGTAGAGCCAGGTTCCTGCAGCAGTAACTCCAGCGTGCCGCTCTCACCGAGACGACGTACCAGCTGCAGATTGACCGCCCCCCAACCCTGGGTCAGCTCACCATCCACCGCCAGAATTTCCTGCCCCGGCAACAGACCAGCGGCCGCGGCCAGGCTATCCGGCTGCACGCTACCGATGACCGGCTTGATCTGCTGACTGCCCAGCATGGCCAGTAGCCAGAAGAACAGAATGGCCAGAAGGAAGTTGGCGATCGGCCCGGCTGCAACAATGGCGATGCGCTGCTGCACCGGCTTGCGATTGAAGGACTGCTCGAGCTGATCGGCAGGCACATCACCCTCACGCTCATCGAGCATTTTCACGTAGCCACCCAGCGGAATGGCAGCAACGACGAACTCGGTACCCTGGCGATCATGCCAGCGCAGCAGCGGGCTACCGAAACCCACGGAAAAACGCAGAACCTTGACCCCGCAGCGACGGGCCACCCAGAAATGGCCGAACTCGTGGATCGTGACCAGCACCCCGAGGGCGATCAGGGTGCCAAAAATCATGTACAACGCGCTCATCGTCTTCCTCCGGACTCAACGCCCGTGGCGATTCAACCATTCACCGGCCAGCACCCGTGCCCGAGCATCGGCGGCCAGTACCGCATCGAGACTTTCGACCGCAACGGCCGCCTCAAGATTCAGCACTTCATCGATGATACGCGCGATCTCAGGAAAGCGGATGCGCCGCTCGAGAAAGGCCGCCACCGCAATTTCATTCGCCGCATTGAGCAAGGCCGGCGCACTGCCACCGACTTCCGCTGCCTGCCGCGCCAGACGCAAACAGGGAAAACGCTGCTCATCCGGACGCTGGAAATCCAGACGCGCGACGGCAAACAGATCCAGCGGCGCCACCCCGGAGTCGATCCGCTGTGGCCAAGCCAACGCATGGGCAATCGGCGTGCGCATATCAGGATTGCCCAGCTGAGCCAGCACCGAGCCGTCGACGTAATCGACCAGCGAATGGATCACGCTCTGCGGATGAATCACCACCTCGACCTGGGCCGGCTTGGCATCGAACAGCCAGCAGGCCTCAATCAGCTCCAACCCCTTGTTCATCATGCTCGCCGAATCGACCGAGATCTTGCGCCCCATCGACCAATTGGGATGGGCGCAGGCCTGCTCGGGACTGACCTGCTCCAGCTCGGCCAACGGCGTTTCACGAAACGGCCCACCGGAAGCGGTCAGCAGGATACGCCGCACGCCGACCGCCCCCAGGCCGCGCGCATAGTCGCCGGGCAGGCATTGGAAGATCGCATTGTGCTCGCTGTCGATCGGCAGCAGCACGGCACCGCTGCGGCGCACGGCCTGGATGAACAGGTCGCCGGACATCACCAGCGCTTCCTTGTTGGCCAGTAGCACCTTCTTGCCCGCCTCGACTGCCGCCAGGGTCGGCTGCAAGCCCGCAGCACCAACAATAGCAGCCATCACCGCATCCACCTCGACATGTGCGGCCACGTCGCACAGCGCCTGCGCACCCGCCAACACTTCGGTCGACAGACCTGCGGCGCGTAACGCACGCTGCAGTGCTGCCGCCGAAGCCTCATCAGGGGTTACCGCGAATTGCGGGCGATGTGTGCGACAGAGCTGCTCCAGCTCCTGCAGGCGCGAGAAACCGCTCAGCGCAAACACCTGATAACGATCGGGGTGACGCGCAATCACATCAAGGGTGCTGAGACCGATCGAACCGGTCGCCCCCAGCACCGTGATCTGTTGTGGCTGACTCACAGGGCGCCCCAACCGGCCAGCCAGAGCAATACGGCAAACAGCGGTACGGCGGCGGTCAGGCTGTCGATGCGATCCAGCACGCCGCCGTGACCGGGCAGCAGATTACTGCTGTCCTTGATCCCGGACTGACGTTTGAACATGCTCTCGGTCAGGTCACCAACCACCGACACCAGCACCACCAGCGCCGCGCCCGCCAGGGCCAGGACGAAGCCCTTAGCCTGCCAGCCCTGCTGCAGGCCGACAGCCGCGGTGATCAGCAGGCTGGCCAGCAGCCCACCATACAGACCTTCCCAGCTTTTGCCGGGACTGACGCTCGGCGCCAGCTTGCGCTTGCCGAAGGCCTTGCCGGAGAAATAGGCGCCGATATCGGCACCCCAGACCAGCACCATTACCGCGATGATCAGCATGTTCGCCTGCGGCCACTGCTTGAGCAGCACCAGGCCTTGCCAGGCCGGCAAGAGGATCAACAGGCCGATCAGCAACTTGCCAGGCAGGCCACCCCAGTAGCGGCTGCTATCCGGATAGGTCAGCACCAGCAAGGTCGCCAGCGCCCACCAGAGCACCGCAGCACCCAGCACCCAGGGCGCCAGCGCCGGGATGAGATAAAGCAGATAGAGCAGCGCCGCGACCAGCGCGGCATAGCCGACACGCAGGCCTTGCGCGGCAAAACCGGCCAGGCGCGCCCATTCCCAGGCACCGAGAGTGACTACTGCACCAATGAACAGGGCAAACAACCCGCCATCGAGCAAAAAGAAACCACCCAGAGCAATCGGCAGCAGAAGCAGCGCCGTGATGATCCGTTGTTTGAGCATCAGCTACGCGCCTCGGCTTCTACCTGCTCGCTGGTCTTGCCGAAGCGCCGCTGACGGGTAGAGAAATCGGCCAGCGCCTTACGCATGGCCTCGTGTTTGAAATCCGGCCAGAACAGGTCGGAGAAATACAGCTCGGAATAAGCCAGCTGCCAGAGCAGGAAATTGCTGATGCGGTGCTCGCCACCGGTACGAATGCACAGGTCAGGCAGCGGCAGATCACCGGTAGTGAGGCAGCTCTGCAACAGCTCGGGAGTCAGATCCTCCGGCTGCAGATGCCCAGCCTGCACATCACGCGCCAGACGCTGCGCAGCCTGAGCGATATCCCACTGACCGCCATAATTGGCCGCCACCTGCAGGACGAAGCGATTTTCCCCGGCCGTGGCCTGCTCGGCCTCGCGCATGGCAGCCTGCAACTCCGGATGAAAGCGCGAGCGATCACCGATGATGCGCAGACTGATGGCATTGTCCTTGAGCTTCTTCGCCTCGCGGCGCAGAGCGCTGAGGAACAGCTCCATCAACGCCCCAACCTCATCGGCCGGGCGCTGCCAGTTCTCACTGGAGAAGGCGAATAGGGTCAACACCTCGACCCCCGCCTCGGCACACACCTCGATCACCGCACGCACGGCATCGACGCCGGCTTTGTGTCCAGCCACACCAGGCAGCAGACGCTTTTTCGCCCAGCGATTGTTCCCATCCATGATGATGGCCACGTGACGTGGCACTATCGCCTGGGCTTCCTGCTTGCTCTTGACCATGGCTAGAAGACCGTCACACCGCCATCAAATCGGCTTCTTTGGCTTCCAGAGCCTTCTCCACCTCGGCGATGAACTTGTCAGTCAGCTTCTGCACTTCGTCGGAAGCGCGACGCTCTTCGTCTTCGCTGATTTCCTTTTCCTTGACCAGGTCTTTCAGCTGGGCCAGGGCATCACGACGAATATTGCGCACCGCCACACGGGCGTTTTCCGCCTCGCCACGCGCCTGCTTAGTGAAGCCCTTGCGGGTTTCCTCAGTCAGCGCCGGCATCGAAATCAGCAGCAGCTCGCCCAGGTTGGTCGGGTTGAAGCCCAGGCCGGAGCTCTGGATCGCCTTGTCGACGGCAGCCAGCATGCCGCGTTCGAACGCCACCACCTGCAGGGTGCGAGCATCCTTGACGGTGACGTTGGCCACCTGATTGAGCGGGGTATCAGCGCCGTAGTAAGGCACCATCACGCCACCCAGGATGCTCGGGTGCGCCTGACCGGTACGAATCCGGCTGAACGCATGGCTCAGCGACTCCAGACTCTTCTGCATGCGCTCCTGGGTGTCTTTCTTGATCTCGTTGATCATTGTGCATCCTCCTCGATCAGGGTTCCTTCGGCGCCGCCCACCACGATATTCAGCAGGGCGCCTGGCTTGTTCATGTTGAAAACCCGCAGCGGCATCTTGTGATCGCGGCACAGGCAGATGGCCGTCAGATCCATGACGCCCAGCTTGCGGTCGAGCACCTCGTCATAGGTCAGGCGCTCGAACTTCTCTGCATTTGGGTCCTTGAAAGGATCGGCAGTGTACACGCCATCAACCTTGGTGGCCTTGAGCACGATATCGGCATCGATTTCGATTGCACGCAGGCAGGCGGCGGAATCGGTGGTGAAGAACGGATTGCCGGTACCGGCCGCAAAAATCACCACTTCACCGGTTTTCAGGTGGCGCATGGCCTTGCGGCGATCGTAGTGATCGGTCACGCCGACCATGGAAATCGCCGACATCACGATAGCCGGGATATTCGAGCGCTCCAGCGCATCGCGCATGGCCAGGGCGTTCATCACGGTGGCGAGCATACCCATGTGATCACCGGTAACCCGATCCATGCCGGCCGCGGACAGCGCCGCACCGCGGAACAGGTTGCCACCGCCGATCACCAGACCGACCTGCACGCCGATGCCGACCAGTTGGCCGACCTCCAGCGCCATGCGATCGAGAACCTTCGGGTCGATACCGAAGTCTTCGGAGCCCATCAGGGCCTCGCCGCTAAGTTTGAGCAGAATGCGTTTATAGCGAGGTTGGCGACCACTCACCTGCTGAGCCATGCGTATCTCTCCTGCGGCGTTGTTTTCTAGCGAAGCCTCGTGAGCTTCATATTTTTACCCGGCAGTCAGACCACTGCCCGGTGAATTGGTGCGGCGCGACGGACAATTATGCCGCGCTTTGCAAAAGAGGCTGCACGCATAAGCGGGCAGCCTCTTCGGTACGACAGTGTAGAACCGTCTTACTGCTTGCTGGCGGCAGCCACTTGAGCAGCAACTTCGTCAGCGAAGTTGTCGACCGGCTTCTCGATGCCTTCACCGACCGCGAAGCGGGTGAAGGAAACGATTTCAGCGCCGCCTTTCTTGGCCAGAGCACCGACGGTAATTTCCGGATCCTTGACGAAAGCTTGCTCAACCAGACTGGCTTCGGCCAGGAACTTGCTGATGCGACCAGCAATCATCTTCTCGACGATTTCAGCCGGCTTGCCTTTCATCTTGTCTTCGTTCAGCGACAGGAACACGTTCTTCTCGCGCTCGATGGCCTCGGCAGAGACCTGGCTCGGCAGCAGGAATTCCGGGTTGCTGGCAGCTACGTGCATGGCGATGTCTTTGGCCAGATCGACGCTACCGCCTTTCAGAGCCACGACCACGCCAATCTTGTTGCCGTGCAGGTAGGAACCCAGCACGTCGCCTTCAACGCGAGCCAGACGGCGGATGTTGACGTTCTCACCGGTCTTGCCAACCAGCACCAGACGATCAGCTTCACGGGCTTCGATCAGCGGCTCGACGGTGGTCAGCTTGTCAGCGAAAGCCTGCTCGACGCTGGCAGCGACGAAGGCTTTGAAGTCATCCTGCAGAGCCAGGAAGTCGGTCTGCGAGTTGACTTCCAGCAGCACGGCGGATTTACCGTCGTCCTTGATCGCGATGGCGCCTTCGGCGGCAATGTTGCCAGCCTTCTTGGCGGCCTTGATGGCGCCCGAGGCACGCATGTCATCGATGGCTTTTTCGATGTCGCCGCCGGCCTTGGTCAGGGCCTTCTTGCAATCCATCATGCCTTCGCCGGTGCGCTCGCGCAGTTCTTTAACCAGGGCTGCAGTAATTTCTGCCATGTTCTTGATCCTCTTGAATCGGTAGTCAACCAATCAACCCGGATACCGGGTACAAATTCGTAAGTGGCAAAAAGGGGGCCTAGCCCCCTTCTTGCGCAACGGGTGACGTTGGTCGCCCGCTATCAGCCTTCGCTGGCCTCGGAGGAAGCTTCTTCGACGAACTCGTCGGCGCCGCCGGCAGCGTTGTTGCGACCACGGATCACGGCGTCGGCCATAGCACCCATGTACAGCTGGATGGCGCGGATGGCGTCGTCGTTACCCGGGATGATGAAGTCAACGCCTTCCGGGCTGCTGTTGGTATCGACTACGCCGATGACCGGGATGCCCAGCTTGTTGGCTTCGGTAATAGCAATGCGCTCGTGGTCAACGTCGATCACGAACAGAGCGTCTGGCAGACCGCCCATGTCCTTGATACCACCCAGGCTGCGATCCAGTTTTTCCAGGTCGCGGGTGCGCATCAGGGCTTCTTTCTTGGTCAGCTTGGCGAAGGTGCCGTCCTGGGACTGGGTTTCCAGATCACGCAGGCGCTTGATCGAAGCACGGATGGTTTTGTAGTTGGTCAGCATGCCGCCCAACCAGCGATGATCGACGTACGGCGAACCGCAACGTGCAGCTTCTTCAGCAACGATCTTGCCAGCGGAACGCTTGGTGCCCACGAACAGAATCTTGTTCTTGCCGTTAGCCAGTTTCTCAACGAAGGACAGGGCCTCGTTGAACATCGGCAGGGTCTTTTCCAAGTTGATAATGTGAATCTTGTTGCGCGCGCCGAAAATGAACTTGCCCATTTTCGGGTTCCAGTAACGGGTCTGGTGGCCGAAGTGCACACCGGCCTTCAGCATATCGCGCATATTGACTTGGGACATGATAGTTCCTTGATAAGTCGGGTTAGGCCTCCACGCATCCCGCTATCCAACCCTTTCAGGCACCCAGGATAACGTGTCGATACGTGTGCGGATTAAAGCTTCACGAGCCCACTGCCCGTAAAGCGGCGCGTTTTATACCATAAAGAGCAGCCACAAGCTACAAGCAGCCAAACTGCCAGAAAGAGAATGCTACAGCTGGGAGCTTATGGCTTGAGGCTTGAAGCTGCTAATATCGCCGTCTTCCCTGTTTTTGCCTTGCGCCGCCGGCGCCGAGAGAGACTGCATGACCGTCACCATCAAGACTCCCGCAGAAATCGAAAAAATGCGCGTGGCCGGCCGCCTGGCCGCCGAAGTGCTGGAGATGATCGGCGAGCACGTCAAGCCCGGCGTCACCACCGAAGAAATCGACCGCATCTGCCACGACTATATCGTCAACGTGCAGAAGGCCATCCCGGCACCGCTCAACTATGGCGCCGCACCGGGCCGCCCAGGCTTCCCCAAGTCGATCTGCACCTCGCTCAACCATGTGGTCTGCCACGGCATCCCCAACGAGAAGCCGCTGAAAGATGGCGACGTGCTGAACATCGACGTCACCGTTATCAAGGATGGCTACCACGGCGACACCAGCAAGATGTTCATGGTCGGCAAGGTGCCCGAGTGGGCCGTCAAGCTGGCCCAGGTCACCCAGGAATCGATGTACAAGGGCATCCAGCTGGTCAAACCGGGCGCACGCCTGGGCGATATCGGCGAAGTCATCCAGAAACACGCCGAAAAGCATGGTTTCAGCGTGGTGCGCGAGTACTGCGGGCACGGCATCGGCGCCGTATTCCATGAAGAGCCGCAGGTACTGCACTACGGCCGCGCCGGCACCGGCATGGAACTCAAGGAAGGCATGACCTTCACCATCGAGCCGATGATCAACCAGGGCCGCCCGGAAACCCGCCTACTCGGCGACGGCTGGACCGCCATCACCAAGGATCGCAAGCTCTCCGCACAGTGGGAACACACCGTACTGGTCACCGCCGACGGTTACGAGATCCTCACCCTGCGCAGTGACGACACCCTGCCGCGCACCTCAGCCTGAGCCCACATATATAGAAGGTAGGCACGCATGCCGCAGATGGACCCGGAGTTGTTTGATCGCGGCCAGTTCCAGGCAGAACTGGCGCTCAAGTCCAGCCCCATCGCCGCCTTCAAGAAAGCCCTGAAACAGGCCCGCGAAGTGCTCGACGGGCGCTTCCGCGAAGGTCGCGACATTCGCCGCCTGGTCGAAGATCGTGCCTGGTTCGTCGACCAAATTCTCCAAGAGGCCTGGAAACGCTTCGACTGGAGCGAAGACGCCGACATCGCCCTGCTGGCGGTCGGCGGCTACGGCCGTGGTGAGCTGCACCCCAACTCCGACATCGACCTGCTGATCCTGCTCGACAGCGCCGACCACGAAGTCTTCCGCAGCCCCATCGAAGGCTTCCTCACCCTGCTCTGGGATATCGGCCTGGAAGTCGGCCAGAGCGTGCGCTCGGTGGATGAGTGCGCCGAAGAGGCGCGCGCCGACCTGACGGTGATCACCAACCTGATGGAAAGTCGCACCATCGCCGGCCCCGAGCGCCTGCGCCTGCGCATGCAGGCCGTCACCAGCAGCGAGCAGATGTGGCCGAGCAAGCACTTCTTCCTGGCCAAGCGCAAGGAACAGATGGCGCGCCACGCCAAGTACAACGACACCGAATACAACCTCGAACCCAACGTGAAGGGCTCGCCCGGCGGCTTGCGCGACATCCAGACCATCCTCTGGGTCGCCCGCCGCCAGCTCGCCACGCTCAATCTGCACTCGCTGGTCAAGGAAGGCTTCCTGGTCGACAGCGAGTACAGCATGCTCGCCTCCAGCCAGGAGTTCCTGTGGAAGGTGCGCTACGCCCTGCACATGCTCGCCGGGCGCGCCGAAGACCGCCTGTTGTTCGACCACCAGCGCAAGATCGCCGCCCTCCTCGGCTTCGAAGACGGCGACGGCAAGATGGCAGTCGAGCGCTTCATGCAAAAGTACTACCGCGTGGTGATGGGCGTTGCCGAGCTGAGCGAGCTGATCAACCAGCACTTCGAGGAAGTCATCCTGCGCGCCGGCGAATGCGGCACAGCGCAGCCGCTGAACAGTCGATTCCAGCTGCGCGATGGCTATATCGAAGTGACCAGCGCCGGGGTATTCAAACGCACCCCATTCGCCATCCTCGAAGTCTTCGCGCTGATGGCCCAGCACCCAGAGATCAAGGGTGTGCGCGCCGACACCATCCGCCTGCTGCGTGATAGCCGCCATCTGATCGACGATGACTTCCGCCGCGATATCCGTAACACCAGCCTGTTCATCGAACTGTTCAAGTCACCCCAGGGCATCCACCGCAACCTGCGGCGAATGAACCGCTACGGCATCCTCGGCCGCTACCTGCCGGAGTTCGGCCTGATCGTCGGACAGATGCAACACGACCTGTTCCACATCTACACGGTCGATGCGCACACGCTGAACCTGATCAAGCACCTGCGCAAACTCAAGTGGCCGGAGCTGGCAGAGAAGTTTCCGCTGGCCAGCAAGGTCATGGGCAAACTGCCTAAACCCGAGCTGATCTACCTCGCCGGCCTCTATCACGACATCGGCAAGGGCCGTGGTGGCGACCATTCGGAACTGGGCGCGGTGGATGCCGAAGCCTTCTGCGTACGCCACCAACTGCCGACCTGGGACACCCGCCTGATCACCTGGCTGGTGCAGAACCACCTGGTGATGTCGACCACCGCCCAGCGCAAGGACCTCTCCGACCCGCAGGTGATCTTCGACTTCGCCCAACTGGTCGGCGACCAGACCCGCCTCGACTACCTCTACGTGCTGACCGTGGCCGACATCAACGCCACCAACCCCAGCCTGTGGAACTCCTGGCGCGCCAGCCTGCTGCGCCAGCTCTACACCGAGACCAAGCGTGCCCTGCGCCGCGGCCTGGAAAACCCACTGGACCGCGAGGAACAGATCCGCCAGACGCAGAGCTCGGCGATCGACATCCTGGTGCGCGGCGGCATCGACCAGGACGACGCCGAACAACTGTGGAGCCAGCTCGGCGACGACTACTTCCTGCGCCACACCGCAGCCGACGTGGCCTGGCACACCGAGGCAATCCTCCAGCACCCGGCCGGCAACGACCCACTGGTGCTGATCAAGGAAACCGCCCAGCGCGAGTTCGAGGGCGCCACGCAGATATTCATCTACGCCCCGGACCAGCACGACTTCTTCGCCGTGACCGTGGCCGCCATGGACCAGCTCAACCTGAACATCCATGACGCGCGAGTGATCACCTCAACCAGCCAGTTCACCCTCGACACCTATATCGTTCTGGATACCGAGGGCGGCCGCATCGGCGACAACCCGGCACGCATCAAGCAGATCCGCGAAGGCCTGATCGGCGCGCTGAAGAACCCGGACGACTACCCAAACATCATCCAGCGCCGCGTGCCGCGCCAGCTCAAGCACTTCGCCTTCGCCCCGCAGGTGAGCATCCACAACGATGCGCAGCGCCCGGTGACCGTGATCGAGCTGACCGCCCCGGACCGCCCCGGCCTGCTGGCGCGCATCGGCAAGATCTTCCTGGACTTCGACCTGTCGCTGCAGAACGCCAAGATCGCCACCCTGGGCGAGCGCGTAGAAGACATCTTCTTCATCACCGACGCACACCACCAGCCACTGGCCGACCCGGAGCTGTGCGCCCGCCTGCAGGACGCCATCGTCCAGCAACTGTCGCACGCCAACGGCGAAACCCAGACCACCGGCGCCATCCGCATCTGACCCGGGCCGCGCGGCCCGCCTGTGTAGAAAGAGACGTTATGAACCACGCCCTGACCCAGCTGCAGCCCTACCCCTTCGAGAAACTGCGTACCTTGCTCGCTGGTGCCCAGCCGCCGGCAGACAAACGCCCGATCGCCCTGTCTATCGGCGAACCCAAGCACAAGTCGCCAGCCTTCGTCGCCGAAGCACTGAGCGCCAATCTCGATCAGTTGGCCGTCTATCCGACCACCCTGGGCATCCCGGCCCTGCGCGAAGCCATCGCCGCCTGGTGCGAACGCCGCTTCAAGGTACCCGCTGGCTGGCTGGATGCCGCGCGCCACGTACTGCCGGTCAATGGCACCCGCGAGGCATTGTTCGCCTTCACTCAGACCATGGTAAACCGTGAGAGCCAGGGCCTGGTGGTCAGCCCCAACCCGTTCTACCAAATCTACGAAGGCGCCGCCCTGCTCGCTGGCGCCACCCCGCATTACCTGCCGTGCCTGGAAGCCAACGGCTTCAATCCGGACTTCGACGCCGTACCGGCCGATGTCTGGCAGCGCTGCCAGATCCTCTTCCTCTGCTCGCCCGGCAACCCCACTGGCGCCCTGGTGCCACTGGAACAGCTGAAGAAGCTGATCGCCCTGGCCGATGAGCATGACTTCGTGATCGCCGCCGACGAGTGCTACAGCGAGCTGTATTTCGACGAGGACAACCCACCACCCGGCCTGCTCAGCGCCTGCGCCGAGCTGGGCCGCAGTGACTTCAAGCGCTGCGTCGTGTTCCACAGCCTGTCCAAGCGCTCCAACCTGCCGGGGCTGCGCTCGGGCTTCGTGGCCGGCGATGCCGACATCCTCAAAGCCTTCCTGCTGTACCGCACCTACCACGGTTGCGCCATGCCGGTGCAGACCCAGCTGGCCAGCGTCGCCGCCTGGAACGACGAAGCCCACGTACGCGCCAATCGCGACCTGTACCGCGAGAAGTTCGCCGCCATGCTCGACATCCTCGACCCTGTGCTCGAGGTGCAGCGCCCCGACGGCGGTTTCTACCTGTGGGCCAAGACGCCAGGCGATGACAGCCAGTTCACCCGCGAACTGTTCGCCCAACAGCACGTCACCGTGGTGCCCGGCTCCTACCTGTCACGCGAGGTGAACGGCGATAACCCGGGCGCCGGGCGCGTGCGCATGGCCCTGGTCGCACCGCTGGCCGAATGCGTGGAAGCCGCCGAGCGCATTCGCCAGTTCATCCGCGGCTGATTACTTGGGCTGGTGACCGACCTTGATGTCATAAAAGGTCACCCGTCCACCCTCGGTGGCCGGACCCTGATTGTCCGGAATGTAGTTGCCGGTCTTGAAGTAGAACGCCTTCTGCGCCCAGGCACTATTGACCGTGGTGCTGTACTGCATGCCCGCAACATTCACATCCAACCGACCGCTCGGCGAAACCTTGAAGGAATAGTCGAAGGCGGTGTTGAGCGGCATGCTCTTGTAGGTCAGCACTACCGGGCTGGCAGTGTCCGTCGGCTTCCGGCGCAGGGTGACATCCAGGTAGCCGACCCCCTGAACCAGGCGATAGCTGAGCTTGAGGAAGGGATAGGGATTGTCCTTGGCATGGATCTGCCCGACGATCACCCCGCCAGCGGACGGCAGCTGGTTGACCGCCAAGCGCGCACTGAGGGTGGCAGTACCCTCGGTGTACAGCCAGTTGCGCGGCTTGCCATCGGCATACGCTTCACGCAGCTCGGTGCGCGGGTAATCGCTGAGGTTGGTACTGGTGCCGCTGACCGGGGCCCAGAACTGGATGGAGCTGCCCGCAGGTTTGAAATACTGGTCGTTGTAACCTGCCACCAGCCGCGGACTCTCAATGACGATAACGGGGTTTCCTTCCGGGATCGACAGATCCCAATGGCTAAGATCAATCATGGCGTGCACCTCTCTACTTCGCACCCGGCGCAGGATAGACAGGTAGCAACTGGTTAATTTTCGACCAGGTCTCATATTGAATCGCCGTTCGTCTGACGCCAGATTCCAGGCGAATCACTGAAAACAGCCTGAAAACGGCCGAAAGCAGCCGGGCGTGGCATAATTGCCGGCTGATTGCACCGAACGTTCAATCGCTTGCGGAGAGCGCGCAGAGTGAGCAAAACCAGCCAAAACCTGTGTCTGTATGGCATCAAGGCCTGCGACACGATGAAGAAGGCCCGTACCTGGCTTGACGAGCAGGGTGCTACCTATGCATTCCATGACTACAAGGTCGCCGGCATCGACCGCGCCCGTCTGCAGCAGTGGTGCGCCGAGCACGGTTGGCAAACCGTGTTGAACCGCGCCGGCACGACCTTCCGCAAACTCGACGAGGCGCAGAGGAGTGATCTCGACGAAGCACGCGCCATCGAACTGATGCTGGCCCAGCCCTCGATGATCAAACGCCCGGTGCTCGACCTCGGTGACAAGACCCTGGTCGGCTTCAAGCCTGAGCTGTACGCCGCCGCCCTGAACTGATCCCCCGAATTTGCCTGGCTGCTCAAGCGCCGGCCTGTCACAACCTGATTCAGCAAGAGGAATTGCCATGTCTACCCAACTGTTCAGCATCGCCTTCGGTGTCGGCACCCAGAACCGCCAGGGCAACTGGCTGGAAATCTTCTACGCCCAGCCGCTGCTGCACCCGAGCACCGCTCTGACCGATAAAGTCGCGCAGAAGCTCGGCTACAGCGGCGGCAACCAGGCCATCGCCTTCACCACCCAGCAGGCCGCCGAGCTGGCCGAAAGCCTGAAAGGTATCGATGCTGCCCAGGCCGCCCTGCTCACCCGCCTGGCCGAAAGCCACAAGCCGCTGGTAGCGACCTTCCTCGATGCCGACATCGCCCTGACCAGCACGCCCGAGGCCTACCTCAAGCTGCACCTGCTGTCGCATCGCCTGGTCAAGCCGCACGGCCTGAACCTGACCGGTATCTTCCCGCTGCTGCCGAACGTGGCCTGGACCAGCCAGGGCGCCGTCGACCTGGCCGAGCTGGCCGAGCGCCAACTGGAAGCACGCCTGAAGGGCGAGCTGCTGGAAGTGTTCTCGGTGGACAAGTTCCCGAAAATGACCGACTACGTGGTGCCGGCCGGCGTGCGTATCGCCGACAGCGCCCGCGTGCGCCTGGGCGCCTACATCGGTGAAGGCACCACGGTAATGCACGAAGGCTTCGTCAACTTCAACGCTGGCACCGCCGGCCCGGGCATGATCGAAGGCCGCGTTTCCGCTGGCGTATTCGTCGGCAAGGGCTCGGACCTGGGCGGCGGCTGCTCGACCATGGGCACCCTGTCCGGTGGTGGCAACATCATCATCAGCGTCGGCGAAGGCTGCCTGATCGGCGCCAACGCCGGCATCGGCATCCCGCTGGGTGATCGCAGCACCGTAGAATCCGGCCTGTACATCACCGCCGGCACCAAGGTGGCCCTGCTCGACGAGCAGAACAACCTGGTCAAGGTGATCAAGGCCCGCGAACTGGCCGGCCAGGCCGACCTACTGTTCCGTCGCAACTCGCAGACTGGTGCAGTGGAGTGCAAGACCAACAAGACCGCGATCGAGCTGAACGAGGCCCTGCACGCGCACAACTAAGCGCACTGCAGTCGCTACAGGCCGGGCCCATGCCCGGCCTGTCTATTTATACTCAGCACATCTCCCAGCAGTGCCGAAGCCCATGCCCCTGAACTCCCCCTGGCGCGCCGACTTCCCCGGCATCCTGGCCCTGGACAACCAAGGCCAGACCTACCTGGACAGCGCCGCAACCGCGCAGAAGCCGCAGGCCATGCTCGACAGCCTGCTCGGTTACTACGCCAGCGGCGCCGCCAACGTGCACCGCGCCCAGCACTTGCCGGGCGAACGCGCCACACGCGCCTTCGAGGCCAGCCGGACGAAGGTGGCGCAGTGGCTGAATGCGGCCAGTAGCGAAGAGATCGTCTTCACCCACGGCACCAGCGAAGCCCTCAACCTGCTGGCCTATGGCCTGGAGCATCGGTTCGCCGCCGGCGACGAAATCGCCATCAGCGCCCTGGAGCACCACGCCAACCTGCTGCCCTGGCAGCAACTGGCCCTGCGCCGTGGGCTCAAGCTGGTGGTGCTGCCCCTCGACCGCGACGGACGGATCGACCTGGCCCAGGCCGCCACGCTGATCGGCCCGCGCACCCGCCTGCTGGCGGTGTCGCAGCTGTCCAATGTGCTGGGCTGCTGGCAGCCCGTGCGCGAGCTGATCGCCCTGGCCCAGGCACAGGGCGCGCTGACGGTGGTCGACGGCGCCCAGGGCGTGGTGCATGGCCGGCATGACGTGCAGGCGCTGGGCTGCGACTTCTACGCCTGCTCCAGCCACAAGCTGTACGGCCCGGACGGCGTCGGCCTGCTCTACGGCCACCGGGAGGCCCTGGCGCAGCTGCGCCACTGGCAGTTCGGCGGGGAAATGGTGCTGGAGGCCGACTACCGGCACGCGCGCTTCCGCCCTGCTCCGCTGGGCTTCGAGGCCGGCACCCCGGCGATTTCCAGCGTCATCGCCCTGGGCGCGAGCCTCACCTACCTGGCCGGCCTGGATGGCGCCGCCGTCGCCGGCCATGAGGCCGCCCTGCACGCCAAGCTGCTGGCCGGCCTGAACGCGCGCGAAGGCGTGCGCCTGCTCGGCGCGCCCCAGGTGGCCCTGGCCAGTTTCGTGGTGGACGGCGTGCACAGCGCCGACCTCGCGCACCTGCTCAGCGAACAGGGCATCGCCGTGCGCGCCGGCCATCACTGCGCCATGCCGCTGCTGAAAAGCCTCGGCCTGCCCGGGACGATCCGCGTGTCCCTGGGCCTGTACAACGACGGCGAGGACCTGGAACGGCTGTTCTCTGCCCTGGACAAAAGCCTGGAGCTGTTGCGATGAGCCTGCCCGCCGCCGCCCGTGAAGCGCTGGAGGCCTTCGGTCAGTGCCCCGGCTGGGAACAGCGCGCGCGCCTGCTGATGCAGTGGGGCGAACGCCTGGCGGCGCTGAGCGAAGAGGAACGGCAGGAAAGCCACCGCGTACACGGTTGCGACAGCCAGGTCTGGCTGGTCGGCGCCTGTAGCGACGGCCACTGGCAGTTCCGCGCCGCCAGCGACGCCCGCCTCATCCGCGGCCTGCTGGCCGTGCTGCTGGCGCGAGTCAATGGCCTGGACGGCGGCGAGCTGCAGGGCGTCGACCTGGCCGACTGGTTCAACCAGCTGGGCCTGGCCCGGCAACTGTCACCGTCGCGCAGCAACGGCCTCAACGCCGTGCTGCAGCGCATGCGCGAGCTGACCCGGGGCTAAGAGCCTATTTGCGATCTTTCCCAACCGCGACAAATAAGCAAGCAGACCGCACAGCTGTGGACCGGACGCCCTTTGCGTAGGGTGCGCTGTGCGCACCGGAATACTCGTATGGGGGTTGTGGTGCGCACAGCGCACCCCACGGGAAGTCGTGAGCAGGTTCTAGGAACCCATGGTGGATAACGCTGTGCTTATCCACCAGCCAGCCTGCGGCAGGCTGTCAGCCGCGCTGGCGCTGGGTCAGGCCACGGAGGAAGTTGCGCAGCACCTGGTCGCCGCACAGGCGGAAGTTCTTGTGCCCCGGCTTGCGGAACAGCGCGCTCAGCTCGGCCTTGGTCATCGGTAGGTCGGCGGCCTGGAGGATGGCGTGCATATCGTCGTCCTTCAGCTCGAAGGCCACGCGCAGCTTCTTCAGGATGATGTTGTTGGTCAGGCGCTTCTCCACCGGCAAGGCCGGGCGACTGTCATCCTTGCCACGCTTGAAGAACACCAGACCATCGAGGAAATGCGCCAGCACCTCGTCGCGGCAGGGCAGATAGCCCTCTTCCTCTTCCTTCAGCAGATAGGCGGCGACATCGGCCTCGCTCAGCGAGTAGTCGGCCAGCTGGCAGATTTCGACCAGCTTGGCGTCGCTGACATCCAGCAGGTAGCGCAGGCTGCGCAGCACATCGTTGTTGATCATCGGTACATCTCGTAAGGCCCGGCAGACGCGGGAAAGGCGCGATTATACGGGTAGCCGGCCGGCCACACGGCAGATAAAAGCGCAGCCCTGCTGCCAAAGGCAGTTTTTCCTCAGTCGCGCGGCGCCAGCAACGTCGGCATCCAGCTATCCGGATCACCGCTATACAGTGCCCGCTGCAGATCCTGCAGCTCACCGCGTTCGGCAAAACGCCTGAGACTTTCATTGAACTGCCGCATCACCGCCAGGGACGCCGGGTCATCCTTGCGAAACAGCAGGCGCAACGGCTCGGTATTCAACTGGCGCGGATGATGGGTAATGCTGGCCAGTTCGGTGGCGGAGAAACGCTGGCGCAGCATGCTGTAACCCACCGCCCGATCCTGCGGATGCAGGTCGATGCGCCCAAGCTCCAGCAGACGAAAGTTGGTGTCCTCCTTGTGGTTCTGCAGCGCTTGCAAACTGCCTGCCTGCAATGCCGCATCGAACTGCGGACCGTAGGAGTACCCCAGGGTGGTGCCGATACGGAAGGGTCGCAGGTCATCGATGCCGCGCCAGTCGAACGACAGGTCCTTGCGGTGAAACAGGACGATCTCACCCTGCACCAGCGGCTCGCTGCACGCCCCGTACTGAAGGCGCTTGGGCGTACAACTGTAGGGCATGATGGCATCCAGCTCGCCATGCTGGAGCAGCAGGACATTGCGATCCCAGGGGTAGAACAGGTATTCGACCCGATAGCCAGCCTCGGCGAACACGGCGCTGATCAGCCGCCCAAGGGCGCCACCATCGGCGCGGCGCTGATCGACATAGGGCGCCCAATCGCCAGTACCGATACGCACGGTTTGCTGCGCCTGCGCGGCACTTACAGGCAACAACAGGCAGAGCAACACCAGCCAGGTCTTCACACACATACAGCGCAATTGATTGGCACCTCAGGTACACCTCGATTCTGTCCCTGGCGGCTGATTCATCGTCCGTGGTTTTAGCTTAGCCGAGTACGACCATCAGTCCGAGCGCTGGCGTTCCGCTGGTCGCCTGGCACCGGCCACCAGCTTGTCGATGATTTTCGCCGCCGCGACCATGCCGAAGCTGGCCGTGACCATCATCGCCGAGCCGAAGCCACCGGCGCAGTCCAGGCGGGTGCCATCGCTGGGCATGACCTTGCTCAGACACACGCTGCCGTCGGGCAAGGGGTAGCGCAGCTGCTCGCGCGAGTAGACGCAGGTGATGCTGTAGGTACGCCCCGGGGTGCGCGAGAAGTTGTAGTCGCGGCGCAATAGTGAGCGCACCTTGGCGATCAGCGGGTCGTTGACAGTCTTGTTGAGGTCGGCGATCTCGATCTTGGTCGGGTCGATCTGCCCGCCAGCACCACCGGTGGCGACGATCTGGATCTTGCGCCGCTTGCACCAGGAAATCAGCGCCGCCTTGGCCGTAACGCTGTCGATACAGTCGATCACCGCGTCGAGTTCCTCGGTGATGTGCTCGGCCATGGTCTCGCGGGTGACGAAATCGGCCACTGCATGTACCACGCAGGCCGGATTGATGGCGCGGATACGTTCGGCCATGACCTCGACCTTGGCCTTGCCCACCGCGCCACTGAGGGCATGCACCTGGCGATTGGTGTTGGTGATGCAGACATCGTCCAGGTCAAACAGGGAAATCTCGCCCACCCCCGAGCGGGCCAGCGCTTCGGCCGCCCAGGAGCCCACGCCGCCAATGCCGACCACCGCCACGTGCGCCGCTTGCAGGCGCTGCAAGCCCTCTAGGCCATAGAGCCGGGCAATCCCGCCGAAACGCTGATCATCTGTCGCCATACCGCCACCCTCGAAAACCGGCCGGCATTATAGGGGCCTACGGCGCAGGACTCACCCTGCAACCATCGGAAACAGGCTCCATACGACCATCTGCCATCCAGCGGCAGGCCCCGTGCGCCGGGGCTGGCGGCCTATACAGCCTGCGGACAGGGGAGTAGCATGCGCGCCGACCGGCGTTCGTCGGATCTTTCCCCCTGCTGCTCCCTGCGGAACCTGAAAACAGCTATGCCAACGCGCAAATTCGGACTCAACCTGGCAGTCTTCGTGGCGGTCGCCGCCCTGTTCACTGGCATCTGGGCCCTGTACAACCGCCCTGTAACCGCACCGGACTGGCCGGAACAGATTTCCGGTTTTTCCTACTCGCCTTTCCGCGCCGGGCAGAACCCGCAGCAGAACACCTACCCGAGCGATGCGCAGATCCGCGCCGACCTCGAACTGCTGAGCAAACACACCGACAACATCCGCACCTACTCGGTGGATGGCGCCCTGGCCAACATCCCGCAGCTGGCGGAGGAATTCGGCCTGCGCGTAACCCTGGGTATCTGGATAAGCCCGGACCTGGAGCGCAACGAGCGGGAAATCGCCAAGGCCATCGAGATCGCCAACGACTCCCGCAGTGTGGTGCGCGTGGTGGTCGGTAACGAAGCCCTGTTCCGCACCGAGGTGACCCCAGAAAACCTGATCGCCTACATCGACCGTGTGCGTGCAGCGGTCAAGGTACCGGTGACCACCTCCGAACAGTGGCACATCTGGCAGGAATACCCGGAGCTGGCCAAGCACACCGACCTGGTCGCCGCCCACGTGCTGCCCTATTGGGAATTCGTGCCGATGGAGGACTCCACCGAATTCGTGCTGGAGCGCGCCAAGGATCTGAAGAAACTCTTCCCGAAGAAGCCCCTGCTGCTCTCCGAGGTCGGCTGGCCAAGCAACGGCCGCATGCGCGGTGGCGCCGAGGCCTCCCAGGCGGACCAGGCCATTTACCTGCGCACCCTGGTCAATGCGCTCAACGCCAAGGGCTACAACTACTTCGTCATCGAGGCCTTCGACCAGCCGTGGAAGGCCAGCGAAGAAGGTTCGGTCGGCGCCTACTGGGGCGTGTACAACCTCGACCGCCAACCCAAGTTCGCCTTCGAAGGCCCGGTGGTGGCCATTCCGCAATGGCGCCTGCTGGCCATTGCCTCGGTGGTTCTGGCCCTGCTGACCCTGGCCCTGATGCTGATCGACGGCAGTGCGCTGCGCCAGCGCGGCCGCACCTTCCTGACCTTCGTCGCCTTCGCCGGCGGCTCCATGCTGGTGTGGATCGGCTACGACTATAGCCAGCAGTACAGCACCTGGTTCAGTACCCTCGTCGGCCTGCTGCTCGGCATCGGCGCCTTCGGTGTGTTCATCGTGCTGCTCACCGAAGCCCATGAGCTGGCCGAGACCGCCTGGACCCGCACCCGCCGTCGGCCCTTCCTGCCGGTGCTGACGGATACCGCCTACCGGCCCAAGGTGTCGATCCACGTGCCCTGCTACAACGAGCCGCCGGAGATGGTCAAACAGACTCTCGACGCCCTCGCTGCGCTGGACTACCCGGATTACGAAGTCATCATCATCGACAACAACACCAAGGACCCTGCGGTGTGGGAGCCGGTGCAGGCCTATTGCGAGCAGCTCGGCCCGCGCTTCCGCTTCTTCCACGTCGCCCCGCTGCACGGTTTCAAGGGCGGCGCGCTGAACTACATCCTGCCGCATACCGCGCCCGATGCCGAAGTGGTGGCGGTGATCGATTCCGACTACTGCGTCGACAGGAACTGGCTCAAGCACATGGTGCCGCACTTCGCCGACCCGAAGATCGCCGTGGTGCAGTCACCGCAGGACTACCGCGACGGCAACGAGAACACCTTCAAGAAGCTCTGCTACGCCGAGTACAAAGGCTTCTTCCACATCGGCATGGTGACCCGCAACGACCGCGACGCGATCATCCAGCACGGCACCATGACCATGATCCGCCGCAGCGTGATGGACGAACTGCGCTGGGCCGACTGGACCATCTGTGAAGACGCCGAGCTGGGCCTGCGCGTATTCGAGAAGGGCTACTCGGCGGCTTACGCCCACGAGAGCTTCGGCAAGGGGCTGATGCCCGACACCTTCATCGACTACAAGAAGCAGCGCTTCCGCTGGGCCTATGGCGCCATCCAGATCATGAAGGGCCATGCGCGCAGCCTGTTCCTCGGCAAGGACTCCGAACTCAAGACTGGCCAGCGCTACCACTTCGTCGCCGGTTGGCTGCCATGGATCGCCGATGGCCTGAACATCTTCTTCACCGTCGGCGCCCTGCTCTGGTCGGCCGGCATGATCATCGTGCCGCAGCGGGTCGACCCGCCGCTGATGATCTTCGCCATCCCGCCGCTGGCACTGTTCTTCTTCAAGCTGGGCAAGATCCTGTTCCTCTACCGCAAGGCCATGGGCGTCGACCTGGTGCGCTCGTTCCAGGCGGCCCTGGCCGGTCTGGCGCTGTCGCACACCATCGCCAAGGCGGTGCTCTACGGCGCCTTCACCAAGACCATCCCGTTCTTCCGCACGCCGAAGATGGCCAGCAACCACGGCATCATGGTGGCCCTGGCCGAAGCCCGCGAGGAGGTATTCATCATGCTCCTGCTGTGGGGTTCGGCGGTCGGTATCGGCATCGTCCAGGGCTTCCCCAGCTCAGACGTGAAGTTCTGGGTGGCCATGCTCCTGGTGCAGTCGCTGCCGTACCTGGCGGCGTTGATCATGGCGCTGCTGTCGTCCCTGCCCAAGCCGCTGGAAACGAGCGAGGACGAGGCCACGGCCCCGGTCTGAGTGAGTTTCTGCTTGTCGAAACGGCGGCCTTGGGCCGCCGTTTTGCTTTAAGATATGCGCCTTTTCCGTGCTTTGAGTGTTCTCCATGACCGCCCTCACCCCCACCCTCGAGCTCGCCTGCGACCTGATCCGCCGCCCGTCCGTGACCCCAGTCGACGAAGGCTGCCAGGAACTGATGATGCGGCGCCTGGCCGCCGTCGGCTTCACGCTGGAGCCAATGCGTATCGAGGAAGTGGACAATTTCTGGGCCCATCGTGGCGGCGACGGTCCGGTGCTGTGCTTCGCCGGGCATACCGACGTGGTACCGACCGGCCCCCTGCAATCCTGGCAGCACCAGCCGTTCGATGCGCTGATCGACGAGCAGGGCATGCTCTGCGGCCGCGGCGCGGCGGACATGAAGGGCAGCCTGGCGTCGATGATCATCGCCGTCGAGCGCTTCGTCGTCGACCACCCGAACCACAAGGGCGCGATTACTTTCCTGATCACCAGCGACGAAGAAGGCCCGGCCCACCACGGCACCAAGGCCGTGGTCGAGCGCCTGCGCGAGCGCGGCGAACGCCTGGACTGGTGCATCGTCGGCGAACCGTCGAGTACCACCCTGGTCGGCGACGTGGTCAAGAACGGCCGCCGTGGCTCGCTCGGCTGCACCCTGACCGTGCGCGGCAAGCAAGGCCACGTGGCCTACCCGCACCTGGCCCGCAACCCCATCCACCTGGCCGCTCCGGCCCTGGCCGAACTGGCCGCCGAGCACTGGGACAATGGCAACGCCTACTTCCCGCCGACCAGCTTCCAGGTCTCCAACCTGAATGCCGGCACCGGAGCCACCAACGTGATTCCCGGCGAACTGAAGGCGGTGTTCAACTTCCGCTTCTCCACCGAATCCACCGTCGAAGGCCTGCAGCAGCGCGTGCGCGCCATTCTCGACAAGCATGGCCTGGACTACGAACTGGACTGGGCCCTGTCTGGCCTGCCATTCCTTACCCAGCCGGGCGACCTGCTCGACGCCGTGGCCGCCAGCATCCGCAGCGTCACCGGGCGCGAGACCACGCCCTCGACCTCCGGCGGCACCTCGGATGGGCGCTTTATCGCCACCCTGGGCACCCAGGTGGTCGAGCTGGGCCCGGTCAACGCCACCATCCACCAGATCGACGAGCGCGTGCTGGCCAGCGACCTGGATGTGCTGACCGAAATCTACTACCAGACCCTGGTCAATCTGCTCGCATGAGTCTGACCTGCCCGATCTGCCAGCAGGCGCTGAGCGTCGTCGACAACGGCGTGGCCTGCCCGGCCAACCACCGCTTCGACCGCGCGCGCCAGGGTTACCTGAACCTGCTGCCGGTGCAGCACAAGAACAGCCGTGACCCAGGCGATAACGCGGCCATGGTCGAGGCCCGTCGACGTTTCCTCGACGGCGGCCACTACGCCCCGCTGGCCCGGCGCCTGGCCGAACTGGCCGCCGAGCGTGCGCCGCAGCGCTGGCTGGATATCGGTTGTGGCGAGGGCTACTACACCGCGCAGCTCGCCGAGTTGCTGCCGGATGCCGATGGCTATGCCCTGGATATCTCCCGCGAGGCGGTCAAGCGGGCCTGCAAGCGCGCCCCTCAGCTGAGCTGGCTGGTGGCGAGCATGGCCCGGGTGCCATTGGCGGATGCCAGTTGCAATCTGCTGGCCAGCATGTTCAGCCCGCTCGACTGGCAGGAAGCGCTGCGCCTGCTCGCTCCCGGTGGCGGCCTGCTGCGCATGGGCCCGACCGGCGAGCACCTGATGCAGCTGCGGCAGAAGCTGTACGACGAAGTGCGCGACTATGATGAGCAGAAGCACCTCGAACTGATTCCACCGGGCATGCGCCTGGCCCACAGCGAAACCCTGACTTTTGCCCTGCAGCTGGACAGCAGCCAGGCCCGTGCCGACCTGCTGGCCATGACCCCGCACGGCTGGCGCGCCAGCGCCGAACGCCGCGCCGCGGTGATCGCCGAAGACTTCGAAGTGACTGTATCCATTCG
Organism: Aquipseudomonas guryensis; assembly: GCF_014164785.1. Lineage (GTDB taxonomy): Bacteria > Pseudomonadota > Gammaproteobacteria > Pseudomonadales > Pseudomonadaceae > Aquipseudomonas > Aquipseudomonas guryensis. Next base: position 120,193 of record NZ_JACJFN010000003.1, read on the forward strand.
CTACGATTGGATCGAGAAAATCTAGAGAGCCCGCCATGCGCCAACCCGATATCGAGATCTACCTCAAGGACGCCGATCACAAGGCCATTGCCGCCTGGCTGGGTCAAGCCATTGGCCCGGTCAGCGAATGGCGCCAACAGGGCCAGACCTTCAAATGCCGCGCCGGCACCGTGCCGGTAACCTGGCTGCCGAAGGCCGTGGGCAAATGGCACAGCCTTTATCTGGAAAGCGACGCCACGCCCTGGGACGACGACCTTGCCTGCGCCCGCGCTGCCTTCGCTGCACTGGACGTGGAAGTACGCTGCGCCCCTGGTGGCTGGGACGAGGAGGAAAGCGTGGAAACCGCCGACCGCTGGATTCGCATCAGCAGCGACGGTGAAGAAGAGATCATCTGGCGCACCGACTGAAGCGCTGCCCGGAAAAACAAAAGGCCCGTCACTGACGGGCCTTTTGTTTTTCTGCGAGCTGTAGGGATCAGAGCTGGGATACGTCTTCCGCCTGCAGGCCTTTCTGGCCCTGGATCACGGAAAACTCGACCTGCTGGCCTTCGACCAGCGAGCGGTGGCCTTCGCCACGGATGGCGCGGTAGTGGACGAATACGTCCGGCCCGCTGCCACGCTGAATGAAGCCATAGCCCTTGGAATCATTGAACCACTTGACGGTTCCAGTCTCACGCTCAGCCATTCGCACTTCCTCGACTCACATTATTGTTATTGCCCGGATGGACTTCGCCGGTGCCACTGGCGCCCTCCCCCGCGCTTCGTCCACACACCAGACCGGCATGGGACGGGATGCTGAAAGTGCTCCTGAAGCAACCGCCAGCCGAGTATAAAACAAGTGTTTGGCCTGCCAAGAGATAATTCAGGACAGCCTGCAAGGCACGTAGCATATGGCCTACAGGGCTTTTACAGGGTTTCTCAGGGAGCAGAACGGTCAGCTTTTTCCGCCAACAGCCGCGACGAGTCAGCCGTGGTGGATAAGCAAAGCGTTATCCACGGTTGAGCCAGGCAAGGCGCCTGGCTCATTAGAGGCGAATGACTTCTTAAGCGGCCTTGCGCCGGCGCCACAGCCACAGCGCCAGCACGCCGAGGGTCAGCAGCAATGGCACCAGGGCGATGTTGACGAACTTGAGCACGCCCCCCAGTTCCTCGATCTTCGAGTTGAGCTGGAAGCGCACCTCGCGCAGCTCCTTGCGGATGCGCACCTTCTCGGCGAGGAACTGCTGCACGGTGGCCTGCTGTTCCGGAGTCAGCTCCATGGGCTTGCTCGGGTCCTGGTTCTGCTGCAGGGCGGCGAGTTTCTGCTCGGTCTCGCCCAGGCGCTTCTGTAGGTCCTCTTCCTTGACGCGGAACTGCGCCTCGGCCTCGCGCTGCAGCGCTTCGACCACCTCGAACGGGCGGCTGAAACGGCCGCGCGAGCGCACGCTGATCAGCGCATCCGAGCCGGACAGGTTGTCCAAGGCGTTGATCGCGAAGCCGGCGTTGTCGGCGAACGGCTGCGGCATGCGCTGGCCGAAGAAGTCCTGCACCTGCACCCACATGCGGTCGCTGAGCAGGTCGGTGTCCGCTACGGCGATGACATTGATGTTGTCCGCCGCCTTGAGGCCGTCCTTCTGCCCTTCGATGCCGTTCGGGTAGGCCGACTGCGCCGGGCCGCTGATGCGCGCGGCGATGGCATAGCGCTCACCGGTTGGCTGCAGATCGCGCAGCAGTTCTTCCGGATTGTTGAGCATGGCAAAACGCGCGGCCTCGAAGGGCATGGCGTATTCCGAGCTCTGCAGCAGCGGCAGGAACTGGGTCTTGGCGCCTTCGACCGGTTCGAGAATACCGCTGGTGGCGACATTGATGCTTTCCAGGCCGGCCGTACTCACGTCCTCCTGGTTCAGCGCGCGCGGCGGCAGCCCCAGCCAACCGGCATGGCGCACCGGACGCTGACTCTGGCCCATGCCCACGGCCATGGCGTAGGAACCGTCACCGAGTACCTTGTCCGGCATCAGGCGCAGGCCCCAGGCCTTGAACAGCGGTTCCAGATCGGATGCCTTGTCGGCGCCATCGCCCGGTAGCATCGGCATGCCGGTATCGGCTTCGCTGAACGGATCGACGAACACCAGCAACTTGCCGCCGCGCAGGACGAACTGGTCGATGGCATACAGCGTCGCCTCAGGCAGCTGCTTGGGGTGTACCAGCAGCAGCACCGAGATATCGTCCGGGATCTGGTCGATGCCGATCTTCAGGCTGGCGATCTTGAACAACTGACGCGCCTGCTCCATGAACATCCAGGGCGCAGTCGGCTGGCGGCTGGCCATGTCGAAACCGCCGTTGATCTGCAGCCCCGACATCAGGCCAACCACCGGCAGCTCAGGCTTGGCCAGGCTCTGCACCAGCTGGCTGACCTGGTATTCGAGGAACTCTTCCTGGTCTAGCGGGAAGAACGGGATGATCTGCTTGTCGTCCTGGCCATTGGTGCCGGCCAGGCCGAAGTAGATCTGCTCGCCGCTCTGGTTTGCCGGCACGGCCTGCAGACCGAAGCCGGCGGCCTTGTCTTCGTCCTCGGAGAACGGTTCGGGGTCGATCACATGCAGCTTGATCTTGCCCTTGGCCGCACGCTCGTAGGCCTTGAGCAACTCTTCCACGCGGGTGGCGTAGTTGCGCAGCACGGCCAACTCGCGGGCCGACTTGTCGGAGTAGAAGAAGTACAGGTCGATCGGCTCTTTGATCTCGCCGAGGATCTGCTTGGTGCCCTCACTAATGGTGTAGAGCTTCTGCTCGGTCAGGTCGAGGCGGGCATTACCCAGGGTCAACCCGGACAGCACGTTGAATGCCAGGAAGGCGGCGGCGATCAGCAGCAGGCCGGCGCCGGAATACATCAGTTTTTTCATCTTCAGTCAGCCTTCTTCAGATCGACCACGATGGCGGTGGCAGCAAGCCAGGCAGCCATCAGGGTGATGAAATAGAGCAGGTCGCGCAGGTCGATCACGCCCTTGCTGATCGCGTCGAAACGGGTCAGGAAGCTCAGCGAAGCCACCGCATCCAGCAGCCACTGCGGCGCCCAGCCGGTGAAGGCATCCAGCACCATGGGGAAACCGCTGACGATGAACAGGAAGCAGGCGCTGACCGCGAGGATGAAGGCGATCACCTGGTTCTTGGCCAGGGCCGACATGCACGAGCCGATGGCCAGGTAGGAGCCGGCCAGCAGCCAGCTGCCCAGGTAGGCAGTGACGATGGCGCCGTTGTCCGGTTCACCCAGGTAGTTGACCGTGATGATCATCGGGAAGGTCAGCAGCAGGGCGATGCCGGCAAACACCCAGGCGGCGAGGAACTTGCCGGTGACCGCATCGAAACGGGTGATCGGCAGGGTCATCAGCAGCTCGATCGAGCCGGACTTGCGCTCCTCGGCCCACAGGCGCATGGCCAGGGCCGGCACCAGGAACAGGTAGAGCCAGGGGTGGAAGCTGAAGAAGGCCTTGAGATCGGCCTGGCCGCCCTCGTAGAAACCACCCATATAGAAGGTGAAGACCCCGGACAGGACCAAGAAGATCAGGATAAACACGTACGCAAGCGGGGTCGCAAAATAGCTGGCCAGCTCGCGTTTGAAGACTACCGGTAGCTGTTTCATGCCGCTTCTCCGCGCGTCAGGGTACGGAACACTTCATCGAGGCGACCGCGCTCCACGTCCAGTTCCTCGACCAGCCAGCCGCGCTGGTGAATCAGCGCGTTGACCTGCGGGAAGATCACCTGGCCCGGCTGGGCCAGCACGGTAAGACTGCGTTCCTGGCGGTTTTCCTCGACCCCGGCCACGCCCGGCAGGGCCGCTAGCGCGGCCTGGTCCAGCTCGCTGCTGCTGACCAGGGTAACGGCCTGGTGGTAGCGCGAGCGGCTTTCCAGCTCCAGCGGCGTGCCATCGGCAACCAGTTTGCCGGAGGCGATCACCACAGCGCGGGTGCACACGGCACTGACTTCTTCGAGGATATGGGTGGAGATGATGACGATCTTGTCGTGGGCCAGGCTCTGGATCAGCCCGCGCACCTGGTGCTTCTGGTTCGGGTCGAGGCCGTCAGTGGGCTCGTCGAGAATCAGCACCTTGGGATCATGCAGGATCGCCTGGGCCAGGCCGACACGGCGCTTGAAGCCCTTGGACAGGGTGTCGATGGACTGGCCGAGGACCTTGTCCAGCTCCACCTGGCCGACCGCACGGCTGACCCGCTCGCGCTTCTCGGCGCCACGGAAGCCACGCACCTCGGCGATGAATTCGAGGAAGCTGCGCACCGTCATGTCGCCATAGCACGGCGCGCCTTCCGGCAGGTAGCCGATCTGCTGCTGGGCCTTGAGGGTCTGACGCTGTATGTCGTAGCCGAGGACGCTCGCCGTGCCGGAAGTCGGCGCGAGGAACCCGGTCAACATCTTCATGGTGGTGGATTTGCCGGCACCGTTAGGGCCGAGAAAGCCCAGCACTTCCCCCTGCTGGACGTTGAACGAGAGGTTATCGACGGCCGTATGTCCGGCAAAACGTTTAGTTAGATTTTTTATCTCGATCATGGTCTCTCACCATTTTCGGTAAGGGCCCAGCCGTACTCACCACGGGGCCCATGAGGACCCATCTCGACACCTGGATAACCCAGCGGAGACAGGCTGCCAAAATGCCGCCGGACTATATGAAGCCATCGCGGCTATTGCAAGACAGCCTGTCATAGAGAAAGTTGCGCAGAGTGTTTCTGCGCGTAAACGCAGCAGAATCAGGGGCTGACCTGATAACCCCGCCCCTGCAGACAACTGGCATAGGCCGCCGAATCGACCTGACCAGTGCTGGTCGAGTCGGCGCGGCGCTCGTCCCGGCGATCACGGCGTTCGCGCGAGCCACCGACCACCATACCCGCCACCGCGGTTTCCTTGGCGCGATCCTGGCGGTACTCCTGCTTCACATCATCATCGACGCGGTCGTACACCTCATCGTGCTGGTTGCCGCGCACCTGCGCCCCGGCAGCCCCTGCGGCAGCCCCGACTGCAGCACCACGCAGGCGCTGACCGGACGGCCCGCTGTCCGTCGAACTGCTGGACGAACTGGTGGCCGCACTGCGGCAGGCATCGATATCCTGCTGGATCTGCTGGGAGCTCTGGCCCTGCAGCGGCACCACTGTTTCGGCCTGTGCCTGGCCAGCAGCCCCCGCCACGGCAACGCACAGACAGAGCAATGAAAGCCTGTTCATAGCAACCTCCTTGCATAGCATTGAATGTGCTGCGTTCCCGCCCTCTCGCCGGCGATCAACAACTGGTCAGGCCATGACTCGCGGGGCACAAACGTCAGACCTGGAGAATAGTCCCCAATCGGCCACCAGCCGGGTCGAGTCCCGGCCATTGGCCAGCGCACGCCAGCACTGATGGCTTTTGCCGCCGCGCGGCGAATCCGGCAAACTAGCGCCCCCGAGCAAATGCTCGCTTGATTGCCCCGCAGAGTCCGTATGACCCGCTCGCCCTTCCGCCGTCTCGTTTTTGGTGCCCTACGCCGCGTGCTGTACCTCTGGGTGCGCTCGGAAACCATCAACCAGTCCGCCTTCACCCTCAAGCTCGACCGCAGCAAGCCGGTGTTCTACGTGCTGCAGCAGCCTTCGGCGAGCGACCTGGCAGTGGTCGACACGGAATGCAGCAAGGCCGGCTTGCCACGCCCGGTGCTGCCGGTGGCGATCGGCGAGCAGATCGAGCCTGCCGCATTTTTCTACCTGACCCCCGAGCCGGGCTGGTTTGGCGGGCATGACAAGCGCGGCGCGCCGCCGGCGCTGGTGCGCACCCTGGCCGCCCTCGAGCGCAATGCGGTGGACGACGCACAGATCATCCCGGTCAGCGTGTTCTGGGGCCAGTCGCCGGATCGCGAGACCAGCCCGTGGAAGCTGCTGTTCGCCGACAGTTGGGCGGTCACCGGACGCCTGCGCAAGCTGGTGAGCATCCTGATCCTCGGCCGCAAGACCCGCGTGCAGTTCTCCGCGCCAATCCACCTGCGCGAGCTGCTGGCCCAGGACAAGGGCCTGCAACGTACCCAGCGCATGGCCCAGCGCATCCTGCGCGTGCACTTCCGCAACCAGAAGGCGGCGGTGATCGGCCCCGACGTGTCGCACCGGCGCAACCTGGTCAAGGGCCTGATCCACGGCCCGCAAGTGCGCCAGGCGATCCTCGACGAAGTCGAGCGCGAGAAGATCAGCGTGGAGAAGGCCGAGAGCCAGGCCCTGCGCTACGGCAACGAAATCGCCTCGGACTACACCTACACCGCCATCCGCTTCCTCGAACTGGTGCTGAGCTGGTTCTGGAACAAGCTGTATGAAGGTATCCAGGTCAACCATATCGATGCCGTGCGCGAAGTGGCCCACGGCCACGAGGTGATCTATGTGCCCTGCCACCGCAGCCACATCGACTACCTGCTGCTGTCCTACCTGCTGTTCCGCAACGGCCTGACCCCGCCGCACATCGCCGCCGGGATCAACCTCAATATGCCGGTGATCGGCGGCCTGCTGCGCCGCGGTGGCGCCTTCTTCATGCGTCGCACCTTCAAGGGCAACCCGCTGTACACCGCGGTGTTCAACGAATACCTGCACACCCTGTTCAGCCGCGGTTTCCCGGTGGAGTACTTCGTCGAGGGCGGGCGCTCGCGCACCGGGCGCATGCTGCAGCCGAAAACCGGCATGCTGGCCATCACCCTGCGCAGCTTCCTGCGCTCCAGCCGCCTGCCGGTGGTGTTCGTGCCGGTCTACATCGGCTACGAGCGCGTACTGGAAGGCCGCACCTACCTAGGCGAGCTGCGTGGCGCGGCGAAGAAGAAAGAGTCGATCTTCGACATCTTCAAGGTCATCAGCGCCATCCGCAAACAGCGCTTCGGCAGCGTCTGGGTCAACTTCGGCGAGCCGATCAAGCTGGCCGAGTTCCTCGATGCGGAGCAGCCGGACTGGCGCAGCCAGGACTACGGTACGCAGTTCCGCCCGGACTGGCTGAACAGCACCACCAACCGCCTCGGCGAGCGCGTGGCGCAGCACCTCAACGAGGCCGCGGCGGTCAACCCGGTCAACCTGGTCGGCCTGGCCCTGCTCTCCACCAGCAAGCTGGCGCTGGACGAGAAGAGCCTGGTGCGGGTGCTTGACCTGTATCTGGCGCTGCTGCGCCAGGTGCCCTACTCGCCCCACGCGACCCTGCCGGAAGGCGATGGCGCGGCGCTGATTCGCTACGTTCAGAGCATGGACCTGCTGGCCGAGCAGAAGGATGCACTGGGCAAGATCTTCTATCTGGACGAGCAGAACGCCGTCCTGATGACCTACTACCGCAACAACGTGCTGCACATCTTCGCCCTGCCGGCGCTGTTGGCGAGCTTCTTCCAGAGCAGTTCGCGGATGAGCCGCGAACAGATCCTGCGCTACACCACGGCGCTGTACCCGTACCTGCAGTCCGAGCTGTTCATCCGCTGGTCACGCGAGGAGCTGGAAGGCGTGGTCGACCAGTGGCTGGCGGCCTTCGTCGAACAGGGCCTGCTGCGCCAGGAAGAGGATGTGTACATCCGCCCGGCACCGAGCTCGCGCCAGTTCGTCCTGCTCACCCTACTGGCCCGCGCCATCGTGCAGACCCTGCAGCGCTTCTACATGGCCACCGCACTGCTGAGCAACGCCGGGCAGAACGTGCTGTCGGCCGAGGAGCTGGAGAACCTCTGCGTGGTCATGGCCCAGCGCCTGTCGATCCTGCATGGCCTGAATGCCCCGGAGTTCTTCGACAAGAGCCTGTTCCGCCACTTCATCCAGACCCTGCTCGACGAAGGCGTGCTGCGTCAGGACAGCGCCGGCAAGCTCAGCCACCACCCGCAGCTGGACGGGCTGGCCGAGGGCGCGGCCAAGCGCGTGCTACCGGCGGAGATTCGCCTGTCGATCCGCCAGGTCGCACTGGAGCGTGGTGAGGACACCGAACAGCAAGCCTGATCCAGGCCGCTGTAACAGCAAGGGCCGCTTATGCGGCCCTTGTGCGTTGTGCGACGGGAGAATCAGGCTCAGTTGAGCCGATAGCGGGCTAGTTCCTGAATCGACAGCACGCGCATCTTGCTGGGTTCGATTCTGTGCATGTCTTCGAGCAGACTGCCGGGAATGCCCATCTCCCTGAAATAGGCTGCCGGGCTGTACCTCGCGCCGGCAGGGCTGAGGGCGGACTGGGCCGAATCGCCCCCCGGGAAAGGCGGTCGATGGATGCCGACATGGCCACGCACGGTCTTGTCGCGACCAGCGGCCAGCAGGTAGACACAGGTGCCCTGGCAGACCCCGGTGGAAGGCACCAGCGTATCGAACCCCGCCTCACGCACCAGCCGCCCCATCCTGATCGCCTCGGGCACGCTACCGCCGATAGAGTCCAGCAGCAGGACCTTCTGCGCAAACTTGCCCGGATTGGCCATGATGCCGCGCAGCAGCTGCTCATAGTCACCTGGGGCGATTTCTTCGGACACCTTGGCCACCAGCATGCGGCCGATAGTCTTGTGCTGCACGGCTTCCACCTCGACCTTGGCCATAGCGGCTGGGGCACAGAACAGGGTTGCGCCGAGGATGAGCGCGCGAACGGGATTGCGGATGATCAAGCGGATAGATCCTTAACGCATGGATGCAGAGTGGGCAACGATACCCGCAAGCGCACGCGGGCGCACGACCTGCCGGGCTGCCCGCCCCCTTAAAAGTGCGACAGAACGCCTGCTGATTTGGCTCCCCCGCCCGGCTCCGATAAGCTCGGTACATTCCCCCGTGCAAAAGGATCTTCCCATGCTCCGCCTCTCCGCCCTGGCCACCGGCCTGCTGCTCAGCGCCAACGCCTTCGCCCTGTCCCTCGCCGACCTCAGCCAGACCGATGCCAGCAGCGGCCTCAAGGATGCCCTGACGCAAGGCGCGCAGATCGCCGTCAAGCAACTGGGCAAGCCCGGTGGCTTCAGCAACAACGAAGACGTGCGCATCGAACTGCCCGGCAAGCTGGGTAAAGCCGCGCAGACCATGAAGATGATGGGCATGGGCGCCCAAGTCGATGAACTGGAAGCCAGCATGAACCAGGCTGCCGAAGCGGCCGTACCGCAAGCCCAGGTGATTTTGCTGGACGCCGTGAAGAAGATGACCGTGACCGATGCCAAAGGCATCCTCGCCGGCGGCGAGGACTCGGCAACCCAGTACCTGAACAAGACCAGCCGCGAGCAGATCCGTGCCAAGTTCCTGCCGATCGTCAAGCAGGCCACCGACAAGGTGGGCGTAGCCCAGCAGTACAACGCCTTCGCCGGTCAGGCTGCAGCCTTCGGCGTGGTCGATGCGAAGAGCGCCAACGTCGAGAACTACGTCACCGAACAGGCTCTGGACGGCCTGTTCAAGATGATCGCCGAGCAGGAAGCCAGCATCCGCGAAAACCCGGCCGGCGCCGCTACCAGCCTGGCGAAGAAGGTATTTGGCGCGCTCTGAGCGTCTAAGCCCTCAACAAAAAGCCCGGCAATTAGCCGGGCTTTTTGTTGGCATGGCGCTAATTACGCCTCGACTTCCTTGACCTTGAACCAGGCCGCATACAACGCCGGCAGGAACAGCAGGGTCAGCGCCGTGGCGACGATCAGGCCACCCATGATGGCCACCGCCATCGGCCCGAAGAACACGCTGCGCGACAGCGGGATCATCGCCAGCACCGCCGCCAGGGCAGTCAGCACGATGGGCCGGAAGCGCCGTACCGTGGCCTCGATGATGGCGTGCCAGCGGTCCTGGCCGGCGGCGATGTCCTGCTCGATCTGGTCGATGAGGATCACCGAGTTGCGCATGATCATCCCCGACAGGGCGATGGTGCCGAGCATGGCGACGAAGCCAAATGGCTGCTGGAACACCAACAGGAACAGGGTCACGCCGATCAGCCCCAACGGTGCGGTGAGGAACACCATCACCGAGCGCGAGATGCTCTTCAGCTGCAGCACCAGCAGGGTCATCACCACCAGGATAAACAGCGGAATACCGGCATTCACCGACTGCTGGCCACGGCTCGAGTCTTCCACCGTACCGCCGACTTCCAGCAGGTAGCCGCTGGGCAGCGCATCGCGGATCGGCTGCAGGGTCGGCATGATCTGCTTGACCAGCCCGGCCGGCTGTTCGCCGCCGTAGATGTCACCCAGTACGGTGACAGTCGGCAGGCGATCGCGGTGCCAGATAACACCTTCCTCGAAACCGTATTCCAGGGTGGCGATCTGCGACAGTGCCACACTCTTGCCATTGCTGATCGGCACCGCCAGACTCGGTAGCAGTTCCAGCTCCTGGCGTTCACGCACGGTGCCACGCAAGAGGATCTCGATCAGCTCGTTGCCTTCGCGGAACTGGCTGACGCTGGAGCCGGACAGCGAACTCTGCAGGAAGCGCGAAACATCGGCTGTGCTCACACCGAGGGCGCGGGCACGCTCCTGGTCGATGTTGAGGTAGACCACCTTGCTCGGCTCTTCCCAGTTCAGGTGCACGTTGGACACATGGCTGTTCTCGCGCACCTTGTCGGCTACCTGGCGGGCAATCGCACGCACCTCGTCGATATGCTCACCCGAGACACGGAACTGGATCGGGTAGCCCACTGGCGGGCCGTTCTCCAGGCGCGAGACGCGGGTGCGCAGGGTCGGGAACTCGTCGTTGAGCACGTCAATCAACCAGACACGCAATGCTTCGCGGTCCTCAATCGACTTGGCCAGCACCACCACCTGAGCAAACCGGGTCGCCGGTAGCTGTTGATCCAGTGGCAGATAGAAGCGCGGCGAACCGGTGCCAACATAAGCCACATAGTTTTCGATGCCGTCGTGATCCTTGAGGCGTGCCTCCAGGCGCTTGACCTGCTCTTCGGTGGCCTTGAGCGACGAACCTTCGGTGAGCTTGAGGTCGATCATCAGCTCCAGGCGCCCGGATGCCGGGAAGAACTGCTGCGGCACGAAGCGGAACAGCACCACCGAGGCGACGAACAGGCCGACGGTAACCAGGATTACCGTGCGACGGCGGCGCACACACCACTCCACCATTTCGCGCACCGTCTGGTAGAAGGTGGTCGAGTAGGGATCATGGCCGCCGGCGCTGCCACCATGCTTCTTCGCATGCAGTTTGGCCAGGTCCGGCAGCAGCCGGTCCCCCAGGTAAGGCACGAACACCACGGCGGCGATCCAGGACACCACCAGGGCGATGGTCACCACCTGGAAGATCGAGCGGGTGTACTCGCCAGTGCCGGATTGCGCAGTGGCGATCGGCAGGAAACCGGCGGCGGTGATCAGGGTGCCGGTGAGCATCGGGAAGGCCGTGCTGGTCCAGGCGAAGCTGGCCGCCTTGAGCCGGTCATAGCCCTGCTCCATCTTGATCGCCATCATCTCCACGGCAATGATTGCGTCGTCCACCATCAGGCCGAGGGCCAACACCAGAGCGCCGAGAGAAATCTTGTGCAGGCCGATGCCGAAGTAGTGCATCACGGCAAAGGTCATCGCCAGCACCAGCGGAATTGAAAACGCCACTACCAGGCCGGTACGCAGGCCGAGGGAGAAGAAGCTCACCAACAGCACGATGATCAGTGCCTCGACCAGCACGCGGATGAACTCGCCAACCCCGGTTTTCACCGCCGCCGGCTGGTCGGAGACCTTGCTCAGCTCCATGCCGACCGGCAAGGTCTGCTGCAGACGAGCGAACTCCTGCTCCAGCGCCTCACCGAGCACCAGGATGTCGCCGCCGGCTTTCATAGACACAGCCAGGCCGATCGCGTCCTGATCCATGAAGCGCATGCGTGGCGCAGGTGGATCATTGAAACCGCGAAATACCTCGGCCACGTCGCCGATACGGAAGGTACGGTCGCCGATGCGCATGGGAAAATTGCGGATCTCGTCGACCGTCTCGAAGCTGCCGGAAACCCGCAGTTGAATACGGTCAGTACTGGCCTCGAAGAAACCCGAGGAAGCTACCGCGTTCTGTTCTTCCAGCGCCTGCTGCACCGCCGCCAGGGGCAGGCCAAGGGTGGCCAGTTTGACGTTGGACAGCTCGATCCAGATCTTCTCGTCCTGCAGGCCGAGCAGCTCGACCTTGCCAACGTCCTTGACCCGCTGCAGCTGTAGCTGCAGACGGTCGGCATAGTCCTTGAGCACGGCGTAGTCGAAGCCTTCGCCAGTCAGCGCATAGATGTTGCCAAAGGTGGTGCCGAATTCATCGTTGAAGAACGGCCCGCGAATATCCGCTGGCAAGGTGTAACGGATATCGCCGACCTTCTTGCGGATCTGGTACCAGAGTTCGGGAATATTCTTCGACACGATATTGTCGCGGGCCATGAAGGTCACCACCGACTCGCCAGGACGCGAGTAGGACATGACCATCTGGTAATCGCCGGTCTCCATGACCTTCTTTTCGATGCGCTCGGTGATCTGCCGCGAGACCTGCTCGGCGGTAGCACCCGGCCAGTCGGTACGGATGACCATGGCCTTGAAGGTAAAGGGCGGGTCTTCACTCTGTCCCAGCTTGGTATAGGACAGCGCGCCGACCACGGCGATCACCAGCATCAGATAGAGCACCACGGCGCGGTTGCGCAGCGCCCATTCGGAGAGGTTGAAGGACATGCGCTTACTCCCCGGCGATCAGCTTGACGGTGCGGTTATCGCGATCCACCGGTTTGACCTTCTGCCCGTCACGCAGCATCTGCACACCGGCGGCGACTACCCAATCGCCCTCCTTCAGGCCTTCCAGCACTGATACGCGCTCCTGGCCGTAGCGACCGATGCGTACCAGGGTACGGACCACCTTGGACTCCTTGGGATCGACCACCCAGACAAAGGGCACGTCCTTCTCTGCACTGAGTGCCGACATCGGCACCGACAGCGGCACCTCGCCCTCGGCCTTGATCGCCACGCGGGCACTCTGCCCCAGTTCGGCTTTCATCGCCCCGCCGGCAAAGGCCACGCGCGCGGCGAAGGTGCGCGACTGCGCGTCGGCAGCCGGCGACAGCTCGCGAATGCGTCCGGGGAAGCGCTTGCCCGGCTGTGACCACAGCTCGACGCTGACGTCCTGGCCAATGCGGAAGCGCTCGAAGGCATGTTCCGGGACGCTGATCAGCACTTCGCGCTCACCATCGGCCGCCAGGGTGAATACCGTCTGCCCAGCCGAGACCACCTGACCGACCTCGGCCAGGCGGCGGGCAATCACGCCGTCCTGGGAAGCGCGCAGCACCGAATAGCCGGCCTGGTTGTTGGCCACGTTGAACTCGGCCTTGATCTGTTTGACCCGCGCTTCACCCGCGCGGTACTGGTTTTCCACATTGTCGTACTGCGACTGACTGATCAGCTGGCGGGCCAGCAGGGTCTGGTAGCGATCACGCTCGGTGCGTACCAGCTTGAGATTGGCTTCCGCCGCCGCGACCTGGGCGCGAGCGGCCTCCAGCTGCAGCTTGACGTCTTCGGGGTCCAGCTCGGCCAGCGGCTGATCCTTCTTCACCCGTGCCCCGGCATCCACCAGGCGCTTGCTGATCTTGCCGCCGATACGGAAGGCCAACTCAGGCTCGAAGCGCGCGCGCACCTCGCCCGGGTAGGTTTCCATGGCGTCGCCCGCAGGCTGCGGCTGCACCACCATGGCCGGACGTACCGGCGCTTCAACGGTGTCGCCGTTGCCGCAGGCAACCAGCAGGGCGATCAGGCTTACGGGCACAGCGAGGGACAGGGCATGGCGGAACATGGTGGATGACCTTTCGCAAAGAAATGCTTGGAATACTTATACTGAGCGGTATAGTAAAAATAGCAAACTCACCAGTCCAGTATTAAAACGCGAAATGTCCAACAAACTGTTACCGCCCTCCAGCGGCCCCGGACGACCCAAGGATCCAGCCAAGCGACTGGCCATTCTTGAGGCTGCCAAGCGTTTGTTCATGCGCAACGGCTATGAAGGTAGCAGCATGGATGCCATCGCCGCCGAGGCCGGCGTGTCCAAGCTCACGGTGTACAGCCACTTCACCGACAAGGAGACACTGTTCGCCTGTGCGGTGGAGTCCAAGTGCGAGGAGCAGTTGCCCACCCCCTATTTCGAGCTGCGCAGCGACACCGCCATCGACACAGTGCTGCTGGCCATCGGTCGCGGTTTCAACAGCCTGATCAACAGTGAAGAGTCAGTGGCGATGATGCGTCTGGTGATGACCCAATCCGTGCAGAATCCGCAAATGGCCCAGTTGTTCTACGACGCCGGTCCGCAGCGCATGCTGCTGGCCATGGAGCATCTGCTGGAGCAGGCCAACGCCAATGGCCAATTGCGCGTTGAGCATCCGCAGCGCGCCGCAGAGCACTTCTTCAGCCTGATCAAGGGCGGCTGCAACTTCCGCCGCCTGATCGGCTGTTGCGAACCGCCCAGCGGCCTGGCGGCCGACGAGCATGTGCAGGAAGTGGTGAAACTGTTTCTGCGCGCCTACCGGCCCTGAGCGCGGTAGCACTGGCCTTTGCCCCTCTCCCGTTTACGAGAGAGGGCAACTCCTCAGAACCTGTTTACGATCTTCTGGATTAGAGCCAGACAAGGCAAAAATGGCCGAAAAAGCGCAGTTTACGAGTTGTAAATGAGCATTTTGAGGCCACTTTTAACGCCGTATGGCCGACAGCCAGGAGATCGTAAGCAGGTTCTCAGGGCTTCAGCGCCTTCTTCGGATAGATATCGTAACGACTGGACTTGCCTTCCAGCGCATAGCTTGGCTTGCCGCCTTCGATGATCGGCGCCTTGCGCGGGCGCTTGACCACCACCCGGTGGCTGGCCAGGGCCAGCGCAGCCTCGAGCAGTGCCGGGGCATCCATGTCATCGCCGACCAGCGGGCGGAACAGACGCATCTCCTTCTTCACCAGCGCACTCTTGTCGCGATGGGGAAACATCGGGTCTAGGTAGATCACCTGCGGCGGCTCGCCCTGCCAGTGGCTCATCAGTTCGATGGCGTTGCCACAGAGCAGACGCATCTGCCTGGCAATCGGCGCCACCTCGGCATCCTGCAGGGCACGTTCCAGCCCATCTTCAAGCAATGCGGCGATGATCGGCTGACGCTCGATCAGGGTCATCTGGCAACCCAGGCTGGCCAGCACGAAAGCATCGCGACCCAGGCCCGCCGTGGCATCCAGCACCACCGGGCGCACCCCGGACTGCACGCCGACCGCCTTGGCAATCATCTGCCCGCTGCCGCCGCCGAACAGACGCCGATGCGCCACCGCGCCCTCGACGAAATCCACCCGCACCGGCCCCGGTGCCTGCGGCCCCAGCTCGGCCAACTGCAACCCCTCGGCGCCCAGTTGCAGGGCGAACTCCGCCTCGCCCTCCAGGGGCAACCCCAGACGCTGCGCCCACTGCACAGCAGCTGCCGCATGACTTGGAGCCAGGGCTTCGACGCGAATTCTGGCTATATGCCGCTCGTCACTCATCAGGAAATATGCTCAAAAAATGTTCAATCGGGCCAACTTTCGGCCGATACAGGCATAACGCCCTATTTTGCCAGACGCGGTAGTTAGCAGCCGCATCGAGTTGATCATGTTTGATGCCCTTTCCGCCCCGCACAGTGCTGCCGCACGCCCTTCGCGCAACGGTGACCTGGAAGACAACCTCGACGCGGGCCTGCGCGACTCGCTGGATTACCAGATCCTGCGCCGCACGTTGATGCCCAAGGACGAAGTGCCAGCACCCGAAGCCGCCGCAGCCGAAATCAACGAGGCCCGCAGCCCGGACAGCACTACCAGCAGCGCCATGGCTGAGGCCAGCGCCCAGGCCGCCAGCTTCCAGCAGGTGCTGCAGCAGCGCGAACTGGAACTCAACGTCAGCGTAAACCCGCAGCCGCAGCAAACCGATCCACTGGTGCTCGACCTGGCCAGCAACGGCTTCACCACCCGCGGCCTGCAAGACCCGGTGCGCTTCGACCTGGATGCCGACGGGCGCATCGACCGCATCAGCGCCCCCAGCGGCGATGACGCCCTGCTCGCCCTGGATCGCAATGGCAATGGCCGTATCGATGATGGCCGCGAACTGTTCGGCGACCAGAACGGCGCCGCCAACGGCTTTACCGAGCTGAGCAAATACGACGACAACCGCGATGGCCGCATCGACGCTCAGGATGCCATCTTCGAGCGCCTCAGCCTGCTGCGCTTCGACACCCAGGGCCGCCAGCAGCAGATCAGCCTGAGCGAGGCTGGGGTCAGTGCCATCCAGCTGCAGGCCCGCGACGTGAAACAGGCACTCGGCCAATACGACACCATCGCCCAGCTCGGCAGTTTCGACTTCAGCGATGGCCGTCTTGGCCAGGCCGCCGATCTGCTGTTAGCACAGCGCTGAAACAGGGTTTAATAAAGCAGTCCCAGCTGTTCGACCTCTGCCACTGACGCGGGAAACGCCAGCGCCGGCAGCCCCGGCAAGCGCTCACTCAGCAGTTGGTGAAAACGCAGCGCCAGATGCGGCGCCCGCAGGTTGTCCGGGGTATGCAGGAATACGTACGGCTTTAGCCCCTGCTCGATCCAGCTCGCCACCTTGTCCAGCCAGGGCGCCATGAACACATCATTCGCCGCCAGCTCGGGATGGCCGATAAAGCGCAGCTGCGGGTGCGCGGTGAATGCGGCCGGCCGTGGCGGCAGACGCGGTTTCTTCGATTGCGCATGCAATACGGCCGGATCACTGGACTGGCAGCTGAACAGCGCCCGCGAATCCAGGCAGATGCGCTCCACCTGCAGATCGCGCAGCAGCCGGTTGAGCGCCCGCTCCTCCTCGCCCTTGGCGAAAAACGCCGGGTGGCGCACTTCCACCGCCAGACTGCCCCCCAACTCCGCGACGAAATACTGCAGCTCGCCCAGGCGCGCCGGCCCGAAGCTGGCCGGCAACTGCAGCCAGAGCGGCGAGCAGCGCTCGCCCAGTGGCGCAAGCAGATTCAGGAAGTCTTGAGCGGCTGCCAGTTGCTCGCGCAGATCGGTGGTGTGGCTGATATCACGCGGCAGCTTGGCGCAGAAGCGAAAGCCCGCCGGCATCAGCTTCGCCCAGCGTGCCACGGTCTGCGCCGAAGGCCGGGCGTAGAATGTGGTGTTGCCTTCCACGGCATTGAACAGGCGGGCATACAGCGGCAGGAAATCGGCACTGCGGGCGTTGTCGGGATAGAGGGAATCGCGCCAGGCCGGCTCGCTCCAGGACGGGCAACCGAGAAAGTAAGGCAGCACGCGGTCAGGCGTACAGGTCGAGGCCGAGGACTTCCGTCGCGTCGCTCTCGCTGGTGAAGCTGGCTGTGCTGCCATAGGCGGCCAGCGCCTGGTTGGCCTTGGCGTTCAGTGGACGTTGCTGGCTCAGCACGTCTTGGCTGCGTGCCGGCAGGCTGTCGCTGCTGGCCGTGCCCGGCTGCACCCGACGCAGCTGTGGCGTCTGCTCGAAGCCCTGACTGCTGGCCGGGCTGGGGGTAACCGCTGGCTCACGACGATCCTCGATCTCGCGCTGACTCTCGCGCAAGGGCGTGACCGCACTGCCCGGACGGGGCGTGCGATCCAGCGAATAAGAGGAAGTGAAACCGTCGATACGCATCAGTTACTGCTCGGAGTACGTGCTGGCAATTTAGCGGCGCCGCAGGCCCTTGGCAATTCTACGCTCAGCGGGCGGACAGAAGGTTAAGAACCTGACTCCGTTCGCCCTGAGCAGGTTCTAAGGCGCGGCCTTGGGCGTGGCGACCTTGTCGCGCAAGTAGACCGGTTGCGCCTGGTCGGCCGGCAAACCTTCGCCACGGGCCCAGGCGAAGCGGGCCAGCTGCAGCAGATCTTCGGCGTGCGGCAGCATGCCGCCATCCTGGCCAGCGGGTTGCACGGCAATACGCGCGCCGTAGGTGCCCCAGCCGGTGCCAGCACCGAACCAGTCACCCGTGGCGCCACGCGGCAGGCTGGCCTGCTCCGGCGGCAGCACGGCTTCGACACCCTGCAGGCGCATCTCGCCCTGCTCGGCGCGGTAGCAACCCCAGTACACCTCATCCATGCGCGCATCGATAGCCGCCGCAACCTGCTGCACACCCTGCTCACGCAACGCGCGCTGGGCCAGCACCGCCAGGTTGGACACCGGCAACACCGGGCGATCCAGGGCGAAAGCCAGGCCCTGAACCACACCAATAGCGATACGGATACCGGTAAATGCCCCAGGGCCACGGCCGAAGGCAATCGCATCCAGCGCCGAGAGCTCGACACCCGCCTCGCCCAGCAGGGTCTGGATCATCGGCAGCAGGCGCTGGGCGTGCAGGCGCGGGATCACCTCGTAGTGACTGAGCACCTTGCCGTCATGCAGCAAGGCAACGGAACAGGCTTCGGTGGCGGTATCCAGGGCCAGCAAGGTGGTCATCGGGCAATCCGGTCAGGTCAGGCAGAAAAGTCGCGCATTATAAACGCCAACGGCCCGCATGCGCGGGCCGTTGAACTACTAGCCAATGATCGAGCGAGCTAGAGCCAGGCTAGGCGGAGAAGGGCCGAGGGCGCGGAGTTTACATGCAGTAAATGAGCACCCGAGGCCCTTTTCCAACGACGCATGGCCGACGCGCAGCCGATCAGCTGAGAGCAGCCAGCACCTTGCCAGTGATCTCGTCCACCGAGCCGACGCCGGCGATGGCGCTGTACTTCGGCGTGCCCTCGGCGGCCGAGAGCTTCTGGTAGAAGTCCACCAGCGGCTTGGTCTGCGAGTGGTAGACAGACAGGCGATGACGCACGGTTTCTTCGGTGTCGTCCTTGCGCTGCACCAGTTCGTCGCCGGTGACATCGTCTTTGCCTGCCACTTTCGGCGGGTTGTAGACGACGTGGTAGACGCGGCCGCTGGCCTCGTGCACGCGACGACCGGCGATGCGCTGAACGATTTCTTCGTCGTCGACGGCGATTTCGACCACATTGTCGATGACCACGCCGGCTTCCTTCAGGGCTTCAGCCTGGGGAATGGTGCGCGGGAAGCCGTCGAACAGGAAACCCTTGGCGCAGTCGGCCTGGGCAATGCGTTCCTTGACCAGGTTGATGATCAGGTCGTCGGAGACCAGACCGCCGCTTTCCATGATGCTTTTGGCCTTCAGGCCCAGCTCGGTACCGGCCTTGACCGCTGCACGCAGCATGTCGCCAGTGGAAATCTGCGGAATACCGAACTTTTGGGTAATAAAACCAGCCTGGGTACCTTTGCCGGCACCGGGCGCCCCCAGCAGAATCACGCGCATCGATGTGCTCCTCAAGAAATGACTAGAAATCGTCGGATTCGCCTCATGGGGCCAATCTCACTATTCGGGTTTCGGCGTCACTGAGCGGCCAAAAGGTTGACCAAGATACACAGCAGCCCCCTGCCACACAAGCCACCAAAAGTAGCAGGCCAATAGGCCTCAGCCGGTATTGCGCAAGCCGGCGGCGATCCCCGCCACGGTTACCAGCAGGGCCTGTTCCAGGGGGCTGCCCTCTGGACTCTGGCGCTGCCTGGAACGGGCCAGGAGCTCGGCCTGCAGCAGGTGCAGCGGGTCTAGGTAGATGTTGCGCACCGTGATTGCCTCGCGGGTCTCCGGACTATGGGTAAGCAGCTCCGACTGCCCGGTCAAGCCGAGAACGATGGCACAGGACTGCGACAATAGGTCGCGTAATTGCGCGCCCAACGGTCGCAGTTCAGCACTGACCAGACGCTGGTCATAGAGTGCGGCAATGCTGCCATCGGCCTTGGCCAAAACCATTTCGAGCATATCGATGCGCGTACGGAAGAACGGCCACTGTTCGCGCATCTGCGCCAGCAGGGTCTGTTCGCCACGCTGCAGGGCGTTGCCCAGAGCCGCTTCCCAGCCCAGCCAGGCCGGCAGCATCAGGCGGGTCTGGGTCCAGGCGAAGATCCACGGGATCGCCCGCAGGCTTTCCACCCCACCGGCACGCCGCTTGGCCGGGCGACTGCCCAGCGGCAGACGACCCAGCTCCTGTTCCGGGGTAGCCTGGCTGAAGTATTCGACAAACTGCGGATGCTCGCGCACCACCGCGCGGTAGGCCGCCACGCCATCGGCGGCCAAGCGGTCCATGGCCGCACGCCAGGTAGGCTCGGGCGCCGGCGGCGGCTGCAGGGTGGCTTCCAGCACCGCTGCCAGGTACAGGTTGAGGTTCTGCTCGGCCAGGTCCGGCAGGCCGAACTTGAAGCGGATCATCTCGCCCTGTTCGGTGGTGCGGAAACGCCCGGCTACCGAGCCCGGCGGCTGCGAGAGGATCGCCGCATGGGCCGGGCCGCCGCCACGGCCGACCGTGCCCCCGCGACCATGGAACAGCAACAGCTCGACCTCGTGCTTGCGACAGACCTCGACCAGGGTTTCCTGGGCGCGGTACTGGGCCCAGGCCGCCGCGGTGGTGCCGGCGTCCTTGGCCGAGTCGGAATAGCCGATCATCACCTCCTGCGGACCGTGCAGACGCGCGCGGTAGCCATGCAGGCCGAGCAGGCGGTCGATCGCCGGGCCGGCGTTATCCAGGTCGGCCAGGGTTTCAAACAGTGGCACCACACGGATCGGCCGTTGCAACCCGACTTCCTTGAGCAGCAGTTGCACCGCCAGCACGTCGGAAGGTGCACCGGCCATGGAGATTACATAGGAGCCCAGAGAGGCAGCAGGTGCGGCGGCGGCCACCCGGCAGGTGGCCAGTACTTCGGCCGTGTCTGCCGAGGGCCGGTGCTGCGGCGGCAGCAGCGGGCGACGATTGTCCAGCTCGCGCAACAGGAAAGCGATGCGTCGCTCCTCGTCCCACTCGGCGTAGCGACCCAGGCCCAGATAGTCGGTGATCTCGCTCAGGGCGGCGGCATGCCGCGCGGCATCCTGGCGCAGATCCAGGCGCACCAGGAACAAGCCGAAGGTCGCGGCGCGGCGCAGGCAGTCGAGCAGCGCGCCTTCGGCGATCACGCCCATGCCGCAGGCGTGCAGTGAGTGGTAGCAGAGCTCCAGCGGTTCGAGCAGCTCGCGGTTATCGTGCAGCACCTCGGGGCCGGGGGCGACTTCAGCGGCCAATGCCGCTTCGGTCCAGGCACGGGTGACGCGTAGGCGTTCGCGCAGCTGTTTGAGCAGCGCGCGGTACGGCTCTGGATGCACGCCGACCACCCGGCGCAGCTCGTCGCTGGCCTGCTGCATGGACAGCTCGGCGGCCAGCTGGTCGATATCGCGCAAATACAGGTCGGCCGCCATCCAGCGCGCCAGCAACAGCACCTCGCGCGAAACCTGGGCGGTGACATTAGGGTTGCCATCGCGGTCGCCGCCCATCCACGAGGCGAAGCGGATCGGCGCCGCCTCCAGCGGCAGGCGCAGGCCAGTAGCGGCCTGCAGGGCCTGGTCAGTGCGACGCAGGAAGTTCGGCACGGCCTGCCACAACGAGTGTTCGATGACCGCGAAGCCCCACTTGGCCTCATCCACCGGACTGGGGCGAGTGCGACGAATTTCCTCGGTATGCCAGGCCTCGGCAATCAGGCGGCGCAAGCGCAGTTGCACCTGGGCGCGCTCGGCGGCGAGCAGGTCGGTGTGATCCAGCGCCGCGAGCTGGGCAGCAATCGCATCGTATTTCTGGATCAGGGTGCGCCGCGCCACCTCGGTGGGGTGGGCGGTGAGCACCAGCTCGATATCCAGCCGGCCGATCTGCCGGGCCAGTTGCTCGGGCTTGTGCCCGGCGCCCTGCAGGCGCTGCAACAGCTCATCCAGCACGCGGTTCTCGAACGGTTCCGGCTCATTCGGGCCACGCCGACGGATACGGTGGTACTGCTCGGCGATATTGGCCAGGTTGAGAAACTGGTTGAAGGCCCGCGCCACCGGCAGCAGCTCGTCGTCGCTGAGGCCATCGAGGGTCGCCCGCAGCTGCTGCTCGCCAGCCGCCGAGCCTTTGCGCGCGGCTTTGGCCCCCTGGCGGATCAGCTCGATCTTGTCGACAAAGGCCGCGCCGCGCTGATTGCCGATGGTGTCACCGAGCAGGTCGCCCAGCAGATGGACCTCTTCACGCAGGCGCGCATCGATTTTCGCCATAAACCAGCTCTCCGCCCGAGGTAGAGCCTCAGCTTGCCCAGCGCGACGCTTTCTGACAAGGGCGCGACGAATGGCCTTGCAAGACTGGAGCGCGAGCTAGGCTGAGAGTAGCGGACGCCATAAGCGCCCGCTGCCCGGACTGCAGTGGTTTCCGGGCTGCACTCCGCCCACCATGAATGGGCACTTAGAGGTGTTTATGAAGATCCGCGAGCTTGTCCGCCATTGGGAACAGAACGCCAAGGGTCGTCTGACCCCCAGCCATTATCAGATCCACCTGGACCTTGAGTCCGCCGCCCGTCTGGCCGCGCTCTCCGAAATGTACCCGAAACGCAGCAGCGAGGAGCTACTCGGCGAGCTGATTGGCGCCGCCCTGGAAGAGCTGGAAGCCAGCCTGCCCTATGTGAAAGGCAGCAAGGTGGTGGCCACCGACGAACAGGGCGACCCGCTGTATGAAGACATCGGCCCGACGCCGCGCTTTCTCGCCCTGTCGCGCCGCTACCTGCAGACCCTGAGCGCCAAGCAGGACGGCGCCAAGCACTGAGCATGCCTGGCTCGTAGGGTGCACCAGGCGCACCAGCGGCAATTTGCGCGGCACACCCACGGGTGACTCGTGGCTGCCTTAGAGGCTATCGCGCCCGCCCCGCGTGCCCGCGGCCGGCCGTCTTACTCGGTGACTGGAGCCTGCGGGGTCTCCTGCCCCATGCAGCGCACGGCCTGCTTCTTGTCATCCACCAGCACACCGGTCAGACCCTTCTGCTGGGTATCGAACAGCACCAGCACGCCGTCGATGCACTGGGCGACCTGGTTTGCCGGCTTCACCGGGAGCTTGTATTGATCGCCAGGGACGGTCTTGAGCATGGTGAACTCGGCCAGCAGGAGGGCATCCTCCTCCTTGGCAAAATGCAGGTAACCGTACATCCAGAGCACGCCGATGGTGCCGATGATGCTGGCGATGCCGGTCAGAATCAGAGGGATGGCGTTGCGTTCTTCACTCATGACGTTGTTCACCGTTAGAACTGACTAAATAGGACATGGCTGCCTCGAGCCAATGGCGGCGCAGCCTGATACAGCCGCGCAGCCTTGGCAAGAGCGCGCGACGGATTGCCGCGCCCGCCAACACTATGCTTTGCCGCCAGCACGGACTTCCTCGCGCGCCTTGAAGGTCGCGTCATAGATACGCTCGGCCAGCCGCGAGAACGGCAAGCTCTGGATCCATACCGTGCCGGTGCCCTTGAGGGTGGCCAGGAGAATGCCTTCGCCGCCGAACAGCATGCTTTTCAAGCCGCCTGCCAGGGCGATGTCGTAGTCGATACCACTGGTGAAGGCCACCAGGCAGCCGGTATCCAGGCGCAGGGTCTCGTTGTTCAGCTCCTTGCGGATCACCGTGCCGCCGGCATGCACGAAGGCCAGGCCGTCGCCTTCCAGCTTCTGCAGGATGAAGCCCTCGCCACCGAAGAAGCCGGCGCCGATGCGCTTGTTGAAGCTGATGCCGATCTCGGTGCCGTGGGCGGCGCAGAGGAAGGCGTCCTTCTGGCAGATCAGCTTGCCGCCGACCTGGCTCAATTCGATGGGCACCACGCTGCCCGGGTAAGGCGCGGCGAAACCGACCCGCTGCGGGCCTTGGCCCGCATTGCTGAAGTGGGTCATGAACAGCGACTCGCCGGTGAGCAGGCGTTTGCCGGCGCCCCACAGCTTGCCCAGCACACCGCTGGCCGAGCCATCGCCCATGCGCGTCTCGAAGCGGATGCCCTCGGTCATGTAGTTCATCACCCCGGCTTCGGCGATCACCGTTTCACCCGGATCGAGGATGATTTCCACGGTCTGCGCCGAAGCGCCGAGGATTTCGTAGTCGAGTTTGTGGCTGGGCATGGCAGGCTCCATGAAAGACGAAGGGATACTGTAGGAGCCAGCTTGCTGGCGATTCGTTCACCCGAGAACCCGATGATCGCCAGCAAGCTGGCTCCTACAGATGACGCGGCGCGCCCGTCAGAGGATGTTGGCGTAATCCGCTTCGATGCGATCCAGGCTGAGGTGATTGAGGAAGTTGGAGAAGCACATCCAGGCCGACAGCGCGTTGAGGTCACGGAACTGCGGTGGCAGGTACTTGGGTGGCGCCACCAGGCCTTCATCGACCAGTTGGCGTAGGGTGCGCATGTCTTCCAGGGTGGTCTTGCCGCAGAACAGCAGCGGAATCTGCTCCAGTTTGCCTTTGCGTACGGCCAGCTGGATGTAGTTGTAGATCAGGATGAAGCCCTTGAGGTAGGACAAGTCCTTGGTGAACGGCAGGCCGGTCGGGGTCGAGCCGCGGAAGGCGCGGCTGGCGTTGCCGTAGCTCTCTTCCAGGCTGAAGCCCTGCTCGCGGTAGAACTCGTAGACCTGCAGGAAGTCGGCGCCCTCCTCGGCCATATGGATGGCGCGGGTGCGGTTGGTCAGCTTGCGTAGACGGGTCGGGTAGGAAGCGAAGGCAATCACTTCCATGAGGATCGCCAGGCCTTCCTGGGTCACCGTCGACGAGGGTGGGCCCTTGGCCAGGAAGGTGCAAATCGGCTGGTTCAGGCCATTCAGCGTGGTGCCGACATGCACCATGCCCTCGTGCACTTCCAGGGCACGCACATCGCGCTGATTGAACAGCGCATCGGCGCGCACCTTGATGTAGTCGGCACCCGCCGCCGCGTCGGCGACGATGCCGTCGGACTCGAACACGCGGATGGTGTCATCGCCGAACACCGCAGCCAGGCGCTCCTGGAGGATGGCCACGGCGTCCTTGGCGGTGAGGTTCTTGGCCTCGTCCTCCAGGTCACCCCGGGCAGCGATGTTATTCAGGTAGTCGGAGAGCATCAGGCCGAGATCAGCCAGGGTCGGGTCGCCGGCATGGAAAGCGTCAGACGCCGCGCCATAGAGTTCCTGGGAGATCAGGCCAAAATCCGCAGTACCGCGCGCTTCGAGCATGCGGATAACCATGCGGTATTCCTTGCACATGCGCCGCATGATCTGCCCGACCGGGTTGAACTGGCCGAGCTGGCGGGTGATGTCGCGCTCGATGTTCTGGAATTCCAGCTTCTTCGCCGTCGAGTCGAAGCTCAGCGGACGGCTGTCGTAATAGCTGCGGTCGACCGCCGGCATCTGCTTGCCCTTGGCCTTGATGAAGCCCTGGCGGATGCTGTCGTCCCACTTGATCGCGTCGAGCACGCGAATCGGCGTCTGCGCCTCGACGATGCGGTCGGACAGGGCACGGATGGTGCTGTGGTAATCGTCCGGCGTCTTGCGTCTGCTCATCGAACTGCTCCGTTATTGCTCGCGACTACTCGCTACTGCTCGCTGCTGCGCTGATAACGCGCCACCTCGACGAAGACGTCCGCGTTGGCCTGGTCATCCAGATAACCGAAGACCTGATCCAGCGGGCTGGTCACCAGCACGGCCTCGCCTTCGCTGGTTTCCACCGGTTGGCCCTGGAGAGTACCGCCCTGCATTTCCTGCAGAATGCGCTCCACATCCAGGTTGTAGATCACCAGCTCGTTGTTGGCCGTCAGCTCGAAACCGGCAATCGCGAAATTCGCCCCTAGGCGCTTGGGCAAGCCCGCCGAGACATACCAGCGGCGACCGTGATGGGCGACGGTGAAGCCGTACTCGTCGACCTCCTTCAGACCCTCCTCACCATCCAGCCAGGCGCGCGCCTTGTACACGTTGGAGCCGGAGCGGCTGATCGACAGGTACTGGCGCTCGCCCCACTCGTCCTGGCGCTCCCAGTCACCGAGCAGCGGCATCGGCGCCGCCTCGTTGGCCGGAATCGGATCCTTGAAGGTGACCAGGCAACCACTCAACAACAGGCAGGCTAAGGCAGCTACCGCAACGCGCCAGGCATTCATTACGCACTCCTTGTGAGATCCGTTGGTGCCGCTTGCGGGGGTTTACTGCCGCCGAAAACGGCAAGCCCCGCAGCAGCGGGGCTTGGTCGGGCCTGATCCTACAGCCCTATGACCAGGTCCAGGAAGCGTTTGAGCACCGCACGCTGGCCTGGCATATCCAGGTTTTCCACCCCATCGACAAGGGCATGATATTCCATCCGCAAAATAAGCGTAGTCAACACCTGCGCATCCTCGAACGGAGCCGTCGAGCCCATGGCCCGCAGGGCGCGCTCGGCAAAGTGGAAGCGCAGGTTGCGGTAGGCCACGGCCAGCGCATTGAGGCCGCTGTTGGTCAGTGCTTCCTGGCGGAAGGCCAGCTCGACCAGCAGCTCGGCATCGCCTTCGCGGGCCTTGGCCTCGATATGCGCCACCGCCAGCTCGATGACATGCTCGACCATGTCACGCCGCGCCTGCGGATTGCCCTCGATGGCGGCGGACATACGCAGGAAGTCTTCATCGATACCGCTCCACAGACTGGCCAGATTGGTCGAGCTGCGTTTGACGAACAGCGCGAAGCTGTCGGCGATCAGGTCCTGGATATCGTTGAAATAGTAGGTAGTGGCCGACAGCGGTACGCCGGCTTCGGCAGCCACCGCGCGGTGCCTTACGCCACGCAGCCCTTCACGCACGATGATGCGCAGAGCGGCTTCGAGAATGCTCAGGCGGCGTTGCTCACTGCCCTGGCGACTGGCCTTGCGGCCACGGTATTGCACGTTTTCGGCGAGCTCGCCGGCGATCTTGGCCGGGCATTCCGGGGCTGAGCTGAGAGTCACTGCTGGTTAAACCTCGCAAAATCCGGACAAAAAACAGGGCCTGCCATGGGCAGACCCTTCTTTTTCATCGCCGGCATGGCAGTGATAGCCATGTGCCATGCAGCGCGGTGCGCACAGTGCCCGCAACGGGCCCGGCGATCAAGCCTGCGGGCGCATATGCGGGAACAGGATCACATCGCGGATCGATGGCGAATTGGTCAGCAGCATGACCAGGCGGTCGATACCGATACCTTCACCAGCGGTCGGCGGCATGCCGTACTCCAGGGCACGGACGAAGTCGGCATCGTAGTGCATGGCTTCGTCATCGCCGGCATCCTTGTCGGCCACCTGCTGCATGAAGCGCGCAGCCTGGTCTTCGGCATCGTTGAGCTCGGAGTAGGCGTTGGCGATTTCGCGACCACCGATGAACAGCTCGAAGCGGTCGGTGACGCTCGGATCATCGTCGCTGCGGCGGGCCAGCGGCGAGACTTCGAACGGGTAGCGGGTGATGAAGTGCGGCTGCTCCAGCTTGTGCTCGACCAGCTCCTCGAAAATCATCACCTGCAGCTTGCCCAGGCCTTCGAAGCCGAGGACCTTGGCGCCGGCCTGCTTGGCGATCTCGCGAGCGCGGTCGATATCGTTGAGGTCGGCAGCGCTGATTTCCGGGTTGTACTTGAGGATCGAGTCGAACACCGACAGGCGCACGAACGGCTCGCCGAAGTGGAACACCTTGTCGCCATACGGCACGTCGGTAGTGCCGAGGACCAGCTGGGCCAGCTCGCGGAACAGCTCCTCGGTCAGGTCCATGTTGTCTTCGTAGTCGGCGTAGGCCTGGTAGAACTCGAGCATGGTGAACTCGGGGTTGTGCCGGGTCGAGACGCCTTCGTTACGGAAGTTGCGGTTGATCTCGAAGACCTTCTCGAAGCCGCCGACCACCAGGCGCTTGAGGTACAGCTCCGGGGCGATACGCAGGAACATCTGCATGTCCAGGGCGTTGTGGTGGGTCTCGAACGGCTTGGCCGCGGCGCCACCGGGGATGGTCTGCAGCATCGGCGTTTCGACTTCAAGGAAGTCGCGCTGCATCAGGAAGCTGCGGATATGGGCGATCACCTGCGAACGCACGCGGAAGGTCTCGCGCACGTCTTCGTTGACGATCAGATCGACGTAGCGCTGGCGGTAGCGCTGCTCGGTGTCGGACAGGCCGTGGTGCTTGTCAGGCAGCGGGCGCAGCGACTTGGTCAGCAGGCGCACGTCGGTCATTTCCACGTACAGGTCGCCCTTGCCGGAACGGGCCAGGGTGCCGACGGCGGAGATGATGTCGCCCATGTCCCAGTGCTTGACCTCGGCGAGTTTCTCTTCCGACAGGGTCTTGCGATTGACGTAGACCTGGATGCGCCCGGTCATGTCCTGGATCACCATGAACGAGCCACGGTTGAGCATGATGCGCCCGGCAACCTTGACCGGAATGGCAGCGGCTTCCAGCTCTTCCTTGCTCTTGTCGGCGTACTGTTTCTGCAGATCGGCGCAGTAGTTGTCGCGGCGGAAGTCGTTGGGGAAGGCGTTGCCCTGCTCACGGATGGCAGCAAGCTTCTCTTTGCGCTGGGCAATCAGCTTGTTTTCTTCCTGCTGCAGTTCGTGGTGGTCGAGTTGTTGGTCGCTCATGGTCATCGGTTTCCGTCACGGTGTCGTTGCCGCCCTCCTCTGGAGAGCGGAATCGAAAGGTATTACAGGCCTTGCTTGAGGCTGGCTTCGAGGTATTCGTCAATATCGCCGTCCAACACCTTGTCGCAGTCGCTGCGTTCGATGTTGGTACGCAGATCCTTGATCCGCGAGGCATCGAGTACATAGGAGCGGATCTGGTGACCCCAGCCGATATCCGACTTGGTCTCTTCCAGGGCCTGGGAGGCGGCGTTGCGCTTCTGCACCTCCTGCTCGTACAGGCGCGCCCGCAGCATCTTCATCGCGGTGTCTTTGTTGGCGTGCTGCGAGCGTTCGTTCTGGCACGCCACCACGGTGTTGGTCGGTACGTGGGTGATACGTACTGCCGAGTCGGTGGTGTTGACGTGCTGACCACCGGCACCGGAGGAGCGGTAGGTGTCGATGCGCAGGTCGGCCGGGTTGATCTCGATCTCGATGTTGTCATCGATTTCCGGCGAGACGAACACCGCGGAGAACGAGGTGTGGCGACGGTTGCCGGAGTCGAACGGGCTCTTGCGCACCAGGCGGTGTACACCGATCTCGGTACGCAACCAGCCGAAGGCGTATTCGCCCTTGATATGCACGGTGGCGCCCTTGATCCCGGCGACTTCGCCGGCGGACAGCTCGACGATCTCGGCGGAGAAGCCACGCTTGTCGGCCCAGCGCAGGTACATGCGCAGCAGGATGTTGGCCCAATCCTGGGCCTCGGTACCGCCGGAACCGGCCTGGATATCCAGGTAGGCGTTGTTCATATCCATCTCGCCGCTGAACATGCGACGGAATTCCAGCTTCTCGAGGATGCCGCGCAGGCGCTCGACTTCGCTGACGATGTCGCTCACCGCGCCTTCGTCGTTCTCTTCGGCGGCCATGTCGAGCAGGTCGCGCGAGTCGGCGAGGCTGCTGTGCAGGTCATCCAGGGTGTCGACGATCAGGGCCAGGGCGGCGCGTTCGCGGCCCAGGTTCTGTGCGTATTCGGGGTTGTTCCAGACGTTCGGGTCTTCGAGTTCGCGGTTTACTTCGACCAGACGATCATGCTTGTGATCGTAGTCAAAGATACCCCCGAATGGTCTGGGTCCGCTCGGACAGGTCCTTGATGCTGTTGAGGATCGGGTTGATTTCCATGGCTGTCAGCACTCGCAGGCGAAAGAGGGACGCAGCGGCCCTGTGCGGCCCGGCGAGCCAGCCTGGACGGCCGCTGACCGGACACGGCGACAGGCCGTGACCCCGAAGTTTCAGAAAAGCCGGCGAGTATACCCGAGTCCGCGCCGCGCGGGCAGCCCGCCAAGGCGGCTGGCGAGGCCCGGCCTGACCGGCGGAAACCTCAGAATTGCAAGCTGAAACGAGCACCCAGCTGATTGTCGCGGGCATCGTCAGCGTACTGGCCGGCGTAGGTCAGGCCCAGGTACAGCTGCTCGCTCAGTTGATAGTCCAGGCTCAGGTCCAGGCGCAGCTGATGGCGCTCGAATTCGCGGCCGCTCAGCTCGAAACCCTGCCCAGTCGCCGGCTGCCAGGCCTGAGCCGTGGCTCGGTCATCGAGGAAGCCATGCCGCGCGGCCAGGCTGGCACGCCCGACCAGGCGCCGCTCGCGCACCTGCCAGGCACTGGCCAGGCGCCAGCCGAGGGTCAGGTAAGCGCCATCCTGCTGCTCGCCGCTCAGCTGCAGGGCATCGGTACCGCCGGTCTCGCGCAGGCTGTCGGCATCCAGGTGGACGTAGGCCAGGCCGGCGAAGGGTTCCAGGGTGAATTCACGGAAATCCAGGGGGTAGCTGGCTTCGCCGAACAACTGGGTACTGGCGGCCTGGCTGTCGCCGCGCAGGCGTTGCCCGGCACTGCGCCGTTGGCTGTCCAGTTCGTGCCAGCTGTAGGCGGCACCGAGCTTGAAGCCCAACTGGTAATAGCGGGTCGTCGCATAGGCCGCCAGGTGATAGCTGTCGACATCGCTGTCGCCGCCCTCATCGGCCTGCAACTCGCTGCGACTGACGCCAGCCAGCGCACCGGCCATCCACATGCCCGTCAGCGGCCGGTCGATGCCGACCAGCAGACCTTTACTGCGTCGTTCCAGACGCGCCGAGTCACTGCTGCCATCCCAGGAGCCATACCCCCCATAGCCGCGCGACCAGCCCTGTAGCTGGCCGGCCGGCGCCGGCCGCTCGCGGAAGGCGAAGCGAATCTGCTGCATGCGATCAAGCGCCGCCTCGCGCGGCAGGCGACTGTCGTCGAGCAATAGGCTGCGCTGGCTGAGCGGTAACTCAGCCGCCTGTACACCCGCGCCACCCAGAGCCAGCAGGGTGAGCAGCAGCGCAGTGGTGGATGTTTCTTGCATACCGGCAGGCTCCCTTGTCGATCGGTAGAGTCTAAACCCGCACGCCACGGAGATTGCAGTTGCCCGCACTATTGTGTGGAATAGCCGGCGCCACTCGCGCCGGCACTCCGAACTAAACTTCGGGGATCGTCACGGGCCATCGTTGTTTTGCTCCAGGAGCCATCGTGCCATGCCGTTCCCGCACAGCCTGCGCAGCCGTTTCGCCGTCCTGATCGCCTTGCTGGTGACCCTGCTCAGCTGGTTGCTGGGCTCGCTGATCGGCGAAAACTCCAGCCAGCGCATTCGCGAAGAAGTCGGACGCGACCTGGCCGAAGTGTCGCTGCAGATGATTGATCGCCTGGACCGCGACATGGCCAGCCGCGCCAGCTACCTGCAAGTGCTCGGCAGCCTGCGCGTCCTGCGCCAACCGCGGGATAACGCAGAGATTCGCGTCCTGCTCGATCGTTTACAGCATGAGATTCCCAGCATCGCCTGGATTGGCTTAACCGATCCGCAAGGCACGGTGCTGGCCTCCAGCAACGGCATTCTCGAAGGCGCTAGCCTCATCCAGCGGCCAGTCTATCTGGAAGGCCTCAAGGGCTTGTTCATCGGCGACGTGCACGAAGCCGTGCTCCTGGCCAAGCTGCTACCCAACCCCAGTGGCGAAGCGATGAAGTTCGTCGATATCAGCCTGCCGGTACAAGGCCCCGATGGCGCGCTGGCCGGCGTACTGGCCAGCCACCTGTCGTGGGAATGGGCTGACGAGGTACGCCGCTCACTGCTGGAGCCCATCCAGAAACGACGCAACGTCGAATTCCTCGTGCTCGGCCACGACCACGCCGTGCTGCTCGGCCCCAAGGCGATGATCGGCCAGAAGCTTGAACTGCCAGCACTGCAACAATCCGCCAAGCAGGATGGCTCCTGGGCAGTACAGCAATGGCCTGACGGTCAGTCCTACCTGACCGGGATTGCCGCCAGCAAAGGCTATGGTGATTACGCCGGCCTCGGCTGGATCGTGGTAGCGCGCCAGTCCGTCGACGAGGCCTACGCACCGGCCCGCGAGCTGATGCACAGCACCATGCTCTGGGGAGGCGGCCTGGCCCTGCTGTTCGCCGCCATCGGCTGGCTGCTGACCGGTTATTTCACCCGTCCGCTGCGGCAGATCGCGCATGCCGCCGACCGTCTCAGTGCTGGCGAGATCACAGTGATTCCTGATCTGCGCAGCCCCAGTGAAATCGCCACGCTCAGCCAATCGATCCGCCATCTGGTGGAAAGCCTGACCCACCAACAGACCGCTCTCAATCTGATGGAAGACAAGGCCCACAGCGACCCACTGACCGGCCTGCCCAACCGCGCCGCACTGGAAAAATATCTGCCCCACGCACAACACCACAGCCAGGCTCACCAGGGTTGCCTGGCCCTGCTCTACCTCGACCTGGACGGGTTCAAACCGGTCAATGACCAGTTCGGGCATGCCGCAGGCGACCTGCTGCTGCAGGAAGTGGCCAAGCGCCTGCGCACTTGCCTGCGTGACGGCGACCTGGTGGCGCGCCTGGGTGGCGACGAATTTCTGATGATCCTGCAGGTGCCGCAGCACGAGGCACAGCAGCAGGCCCGGCAGATAGCCGAACGCACCCTGCAGGCACTGGCCGCCCCAGTAGTCCTGGACGGCCAGCAGGCACGAGTCGGCTGCAGCATAGGTGGCGCCCTATGGCCGCTGGACCATGCCGACCTTAGCGAAGCTCTGGAACTGGCCGACCAGGCGCTGTATCGCGCCAAGCATGCCGGCAG
The DNA here is from genome assembly GCF_014164785.1 of Aquipseudomonas guryensis. Taxonomy (GTDB): domain Bacteria; phylum Pseudomonadota; class Gammaproteobacteria; order Pseudomonadales; family Pseudomonadaceae; genus Aquipseudomonas; species Aquipseudomonas guryensis. The sequence goes on from NZ_JACJFN010000003.1 coordinate 152,603, forward strand.
GAACCGCGCGGAGTTTCAGACGCACGAACCGCCGGCTGCCTGAGGCGCGTTCTGGAAACTGCCGCGCCGGTCGTGGAGCCGGTTAGCCAGGTTGCCCCGGCTGGCTCTCAGTTGACCGCTACGGTCTGCCGCACCTGGGCTTCCAGCTCGGCCTTGAGGGCGGGGTCGAGCTTGAGCTGGCGGGCCAGTTCTTCCAGGTAGGCGCGCTCCATGAAGTGTTCCTCATCGACCATCAGGACGCTGGCGATGTACATCTCCGCGGCCATTTCCGGGGTGCTGGCGGCACGCGCCACCTCGGCCGGGTCGAGCGGCTTGTTCAGCTCGGCATCCAGCCAGCGCATCAGCTGCGGATCACCCGAAAGTTGACCGATCTGCTCCTCGATCAGCTGACGCTCCTTGGCATCGACATGACCATCGGCCTTGGCCGCCGCCACCAGCGCCTTGAGGATGGCCTGGCTGTGCAGCTCGGCCTGCGGGGCCGGCAGGCGGTCCACGGTCTGCGGCTCATGCACTGGCTGCGCCAAGCCGCCCTGCTGTTGCTGGGCCTGCCAGTTGCCGTAGGCCTTGTAGGCAATCACCCCGAGAGCCGCCAGGCCGCCGTAGGTCAGCGCCTGACCGCCCAACTTGCGCGCACTCTTGTTGCCCAGCAGCAGGCCCAGCGCGCCAGCAGCCAGGGCACCGCCGCCAGCGCCCTTGAGCAGGGTGCCGAGATCACCGCCACCCTGCCCGCCCTTGCCGCCACCCAGAAGACCGCCTAGCGCACCACCCAGGCCGCCACTCAGGCCGCCAGCGGATGAACCAGCAGATTTTTGCTGCAGCAAATCTTGGCCGGATTTCAGCAGTTGATCGAGCAAACCACGGGTATTCATAAGCGTCTCCTCTGAGATGGTGTCGTTCCCTGATGCGACCGATTCTAGCCATGCCGGTTGCCGGAGCGGGCCCGACAGAGTGCTTCTAGATATTGCCATCCACGACTGGCAACCGCACCGCGCCAGCCGGCGCAGGGGAAAACACTTTAATTTCTATAAAAAAGAACGCTTTCAACCATTATCTACTAACCATAATGCCGACTGCCCTGCGCCCGCACCGGATGCCCCTCCATGATGACCCTGCGCCAGATCCGCCATTTCATCGCCGTCGCCGAGACCGGCTCGATCTCCGCCGCCGCCCAGGCGGTGTTCATTTCCCAATCGACCCTGACCCTGGCCATCCAGCAGCTGGAGGAAGAAATTGGCGTCAGCCTGTTCAACCGCCACGCCAAGGGCATGAGTCTGACCCACCAGGGCCATCAGTTCCTGCGCCAGGCGCACCTGATCCTGGCCACCGTGGATAATGCCAAGCGCAGCCTGCAGCAGAGTACCGATCAGGTCGCCGGCAGCCTGACCATCGGCGTGACCAGCCTGGTCGCCGGCTACTATCTGGCTGACTTGATCACCCGCTTCCAGCGCGCCTACCCCAATGTGCAGACCCGCGTGGTCGAGGACGAGCGCCCCTATATCGAGCACCTGCTGGTCAGCGGCGAGATCGATGTCGGCGTGCTGATCCTCTCCAACCTGGAAGACCGCCACGCCCTGCAGACCGAAGTACTCACTCATTCGCCGCACCGCCTGTGGCTACCGGCACGGCATCCGCTACTGGAGCGCGACAGCATCAGCCTGGCCGATGTGGCCGGCGAGCCGCTGATCCAGCTCAACGCCGACGAAATGGGCCTGCACACCCAGCGCATCTGGACCCGCGCCGGCCTGACGCCGCATGTGACCCTGCGCACCGCCTCGGTGGAAGCAGTGCGCAGCCTGGTGGCGGCCGGCCTCGGCCTGTCGATCCAGCCGGACATGACTTACCGACCCTGGTCGCTGGAAGGCGACATCATCGAGGCCCTGCCATTGGCCGACCTGAGCGAACCGCTGGATGTCGGCCTGGCCTGGCGCCGAGGCACGGCGCGACCTGCGCTGGTCGACCCATTTCTCACGGTGGCGCGCGAACAACCGCATAGCCGCAAGGTTTCGATTTAATCGAACGCTGCTTTCATTTTTTAGAATTTGTCGACCTCTGCGCCGGGCCCTAGTCTCTGTTCCTCATTGAGGCAGGCGTTCCGCGCAGTACTGGAGCCGCCATGCAGGTAGAAACAAAAAGAAGAAATCCAAAAATGTCCGAACCCACCCTGTACAGCACATTGCTGATAGACGGCCAACTGGTCGCCGGGGAAGGTTTGGTCGAAGCCATCATCAATCCCGCCAGCGGCGAAGTGCTCACTGCCATAGCCGAAGCCTCGCTAGAGCAGGTCGAAGCCGCCGTGCAGGCCGCTCACCGCGCCTTCGTCGGCTGGTCACGCACCACCCCGGCACAACGCGCCACAGCGCTGCTGGCCATCGCCGACGCCATCGAGCAGAACGCCGAGCAACTGGCGCGCCTGGAGTCGCTGAACTGCGGCAAACCGCTGCACCTGGCGCGCCAGGACGATATCCCCGCCACGGCCGACGTATTCCGCTTCTTCGCCGGTGCCGTACGCTGCCAACAGGGCCAGCTGGCCGGCGAATACGTGCCCGGCCACACCAGCATGGTGCGCCGCGACCCGGTCGGTGTAGTCGCCTCCATCGCGCCATGGAACTACCCGCTGATGATGGCCGCGTGGAAGATCGCCCCGGCCCTGGCCGCCGGCAATACGCTGGTGTTCAAGCCCTCGGAACATACCCCGCTGTCGATCCTGGCGCTGGCCCCGGCGCTGGCGCAGATCCTCCCTCCCGGCGTGCTCAACATCGTCTGTGGCGGTGGCGAAGGCGTCGGCAGCCAGCTGGTTGGCCACCCGCGGGTGCGCATGGTGTCGCTGACCGGCGACATCGTCACCGGGCAGAAGATCCTGCAGAGCGCCGCACGCACCCTGAAACGCACGCACCTGGAACTGGGCGGCAAGGCGCCGGTGATCGTCTGCAATGACGCCGATATCGAGGCGGTGGTTGAAGGCATCCGCACCCACGGCTACTACAACGCCGGCCAGGACTGCACCGCCGCCTGCCGCATCTACGCCCAGGCCGGCATCCACGACCGCCTGGTGCGCGAGCTGGGCGACGCCGTGGCGAGCATCAGCTTCGCCCGCAAGAAGGACAGCGACAACGAGATCGGCCCGCTGATCAGCGCCCGCCAGCGCGACCGCGTGGCCAGCTTCGTCGAACGCGCCCTCGGCCAGCCGCATATCGAGCGGGTCACCGGCGCCGCCGCGCATTCCGGGGCCGGCTTCTATTACCAGCCGACCCTGCTGGCCGGCTGCAAGCAGAGCGATGAGATCGTCCAGCGCGAAGTGTTCGGCCCGGTGGTCACCGTCACCCGTTTCGACCAGTTGAGCCAGGCCGTGGACTGGGCCAACGACTCCGAGTACGGCCTGGCCAGCTCGGTATGGACGCAGAATCTGGACAAGGCCATGCAAGTTGCCGGGCGTCTGCAGTACGGCTGCACCTGGATCAACACCCATTTCATGCTGGCCAGCGAGATGCCCCACGGCGGGCTCAAACGCTCCGGCTATGGCAAGGATCTATCCAGCGACTCATTGCAGGATTACAGCGTGGTGCGCCACATCATGGCGCGCCACGGACAACAACTAGACTGATCGATTACACCCGTTCGGCAGCGGTATCGCCGACATTTTGCTGCCCAATAACAGTCCATAAGAAGAGGGAATCCCGATGTCCGCGCATAAAACCGCAGTGCTCAGTGCACTGGCCACCGCTCTGCTCGCCGCAGGCGCCGCCCAGGCCGCCGAACCGCTGAAAACCCTCGGCGCTGCCGAAGGCCAGCTCGACATCATCGCCTGGCCCGGCTACATCGAGCGTGGCGAAACCGACAAGAATTACGATTGGGTAACCCAGTTCGAGAAGGACAGCGGCTGCAAGGTCAACGTCAAGACCGCCGCCACCTCCGACGAGATGGTCAGCCTGATGGCCAAGGGCGGCTACGACCTGGTCACCGCCTCCGGTGACGCCTCGCTGCGCCTGATCGCCGGCAAGCGCGTGCAGCCGGTCAATATCGACCTGATCCCCAGCTGGAAGAATGTCGATAGCCGCCTGCAGAATTCGCCCTGGCACGTAGTCGACGGCCAGCACTACGGCACCCCGTACCAGTGGGGCCCGAACGTGCTGATGTACAGCACCACGCTGTTCAAGGAAGCGCCGACCAGCTGGAAAGTGGTGTTCGAAGAGCAGACCCTGGCCGACGGCAAGAGCAACAAGGGCCGCGTGCAGGCCTACGACGGCCCGATCTACATCGCTGACGCCGCCCTGTACCTGAAGGCCACCAAGCCGGAGCTGGGCATCACCGACCCCTACCTGCTCGACGAGACCCAGTACGCCGCCGTGCTGGAAGTGCTGCGCGCCCAGCAGCCGCTGATCCACCGCTACTGGCACGACGTCACCGTGCAGATGAACGACTTCAAGAACGAAGGCGTGGTCGCCTCTGGTGCCTGGCCGTATCAGGTCAACGCACTGCAACTGGAGAAACAGCCGATCGCCTCCACCGTACCGGTAGAAGGCGCCACTGGCTGGGCCGACACCACCATGCTGCACGCCGAAGCCAAGCACCCGGTCTGCGCCTACAAGTGGATGGACTGGTCGCTGCAACCCAAGGTGCAGGGCGACCTGGCTTCCTGGTTCGGCTCGGTGCCAGCCGTACCGGCCGCGTGCGAAGGCAACGCGCTGCTCGGCGCCGAAGGCTGCAAGACCAACGGCTTCGACAACTTCGAGAAGATCGCCTTCTGGAAAACCCCGCAGGCCGAGGGCGGCAAGTACGTGCCTTATAGCCGCTGGACCCAGGACTACATCGCCATCATGGGCGGCAGATAACTCGCTGAGCTGATGAGGCGCGAGCAACCACGCGAGTAGTGCCGCCACCCTCACCTGTAGGAGCCAGCTTGCTGGCGATCCTGCTGTCCGTCCGCAAGAGCGGATCGCCAGCAGCAGGCAATGAGCGGTACAGCCTGCCTCAGCCTGCACACCCCCAGTTTTCACCGTTGTACATCCACCACCGACTCTCCCGTCTTGTGTCGGCAAACCCAACCCGGGCGAGACGGTGGTGGATGGCTTTTATCCTGGAGCTCGTGAAATGACCCTTGCAGTGCAATTTACCGATGTGTCCCGCGCGTTCGGCGACGTCAAAGCCGTCGACCGGGTGTCCATCGACATCCAGGATGGCGAATTCTTCTCCATGCTCGGCCCTTCCGGCTCGGGCAAAACCACCTGCCTGCGCCTGATCGCCGGCTTCGAGCAGCCCAGCGCTGGCTCCATTCGTATTCATGGCGTGGAGGCCGTGGGCCTTGCGCCCTACCGGCGCGACGTCAACACGGTGTTCCAGGATTACGCCCTGTTCCCGCACATGAACGTGCTGGAAAACGTCGCCTACGGCCTCAAGGTCAAAGGTGTCGGTAAAGCCGAGCGTCTGGCCCGTGCCGAAGAGTCCCTGGCCCTGGTCGCCCTAGGCGGCTACGGTTCGCGCAAACCGGCGCAATTGTCCGGCGGCCAGCGTCAGCGCGTGGCCCTGGCCCGCGCCCTGGTCAACCGCCCACGTGTACTGCTGCTTGATGAGCCGCTCGGCGCGCTGGATCTCAAGCTGCGCGAGCAGATGCAGAGCGAGCTGAAAAAGCTGCAGCGCCAGCTCGGCATCACCTTCATCTTCGTCACCCACGACCAGAGCGAAGCGCTGTCCATGTCGGATCGCGTGGCGGTGTTCAACAAGGGCCGCATCGAGCAGGTCGACACTCCGCGCAACCTGTACATGAAGCCGGCTACCCCTTTCGTCGCCGAATTCGTCGGCACCAGCAACGTGCTCAAGGGTGAGCTGGCCGCGCGTATCAATGGTTCGCCACAGCCGATTTCGATCCGTCCCGAGCACACCCGCCTGAGCACTGGCGAAGCGCTGGGCAGCGACGAAGTGGAAATCAGCGGCCTGTTGCACGACATCCAGTACCAGGGCGCCTCGACCCGTTTCGAGATCCAGCTGGAGAACGGCCAGAACTTCTGCGTCAGCCAGGCCAACAACCAATGGCAACTGGGCGATGCGCCGGTGCAGCCGGGCCAGCGGGTCAGCGCGCGCTGGGCGCGTGGCGCCATGGTCGGCTTGCGCGAGGACGTGTGAGATGAGCCAGACCCTCACCCTCGACCACAGCGGCGGCGGCCTGATGCGCCGGCTGTCCGACCTGCTCTACCGCAAGCCCACGCTGTACCTGTCGATGCTGCTGATTCCGCCGCTGCTGTGGTTCGGCGCGGTGTACCTGGGTTCGTTGCTGACCCTGTTGTGGCAGGGTTTCTATACCTTCGACGACTTCAGCATGACGGTCACCCCGGACCTCACGCTGGCCAACTTCGCCGCGCTGTTCCAGGCGGCCAACTTCGACATCATCCTGCGCACCGTCGGCATGGCTGTGGCCGTATCGATCGCCAGCGCCCTGGTGGCCTTCCCCATCGCCTACTACATGGCGCGCTACACCACGGGCAAAACCAAGGCGTTCTTTTACATCGCGGTGATGCTGCCGATGTGGGCCAGCTACATCGTCAAGGCCTATGCCTGGACCCTGTTGCTGGCCAAGGGTGGCGTGGCCATGTGGTTCATCCAGGCGCTGCACCTGCAGCCGCTGCTGGAGCTGATCCTCGGCATCCCCGGCGTGGGCGGCAATACCCTGTCGACCTCGCACCTGGGGCGCTTCCTGGTGTTCGTCTACATCTGGCTGCCGTTCATGATCCTGCCGATCCAGGCCTCACTGGAACGCCTGCCGCCCTCCTTGCTGCAGGCTTCCGCCGACCTCGGTGCCAAGCCCCGACAGACCTTCATGCAGGTGATCCTGCCGCTGTCGATCCCAGGCATCGCCGCCGGCTCGATCTTCACTTTCAGCCTGACCCTCGGCGACTTCATCGTGCCGCAGCTGGTGGGGCCGCCCGGCTTCTTCATCGGCAACATGGTGTATTCGCAGCAGGGCTCGATCGGCAACATGCCTATGGCCGCCGCCTTCACCCTGGTACCGATCGTGTTGATCGCCGTCTACCTTTCCATCGTCAAACGCCTGGGGGCCTTCGATGCGCTCTAAAGTCGAAAAGCACGGGGATCAAGCCTCCTGGGGTCTGAAACTGGCCGCCTGGGGCGGGCTGGTGTTTCTGCACTTCCCGATCCTGATCATCTTCATGTACGCCTTCAACACCGAGAGCGCGGGCTTCAGCTTTCCGCCTCAAGGCTTCACCCTGAACTGGTTCAGCGTGGCCCTGGCGCGCCCGGACGTGCTGGAGGCGATCAAGCTGTCGGCGCAGATCGCCGCCCTGGCCACGCTGGTGGCGATGATCCTCGGTACCCTGGCAGCCGCCGCGCTGTATCGCCGCGACTTCTTCGGCAAGGAAAGCATCTCCATGCTGCTGATCCTGCCGATAGCCCTACCCGGCATCATCACCGGCCTGGCACTGCTGGCGGCGTTCAAGAGTTTCGGCATCGAGCCGGGCTTCCTGACCATCGTCATCGGCCATGCCACCTTCTGCGTGGTGATCGTCTACAACAACGTCATCGCCCGCTTTCGCCGCACCAGCCACAGCCTGATCGAGGCCAGCATGGACCTGGGCGCCGATGGCTGGCAGACCTTCCGCTACATCGTCCTGCCCAACCTCGGCTCGGCCCTACTGGCTGGCGGCATGCTGGCCTTCGCCTTGTCGTTCGACGAGATCATCGTCACCACCTTCACCGCCGGCCACGAGCGCACCCTGCCGCTGTGGCTGCTCAACCAGCTGTCACGCCCGCGCGATGTGCCGGTGACCAACGTGGTGGCGATGCTGGTGATGCTCGTGACCATGCTGCCGATTCTCGGCGCCTACTACCTGACCAAGGGCGGCGAAGGCGTGGCCGGTAGCGGCAAGTAAGGCTTCTCCCCTCTCCCGCTTGCGGGAAAGGGGCCGGGGGAGAGGGCCAGCCTCCCCCCTCACTTTTTCATGCAACTCCATAACGAGGGAAACGCGATGCAAACCAAACTGCTGATCAATGGCCAGCTGGTCGCTGGCGAAGGCGCCGCGCAGGCCGTGCTCAACCCGTCCCTCGGCACCACCCTGGTGGAAATCCGCGAAGCCACGCCGGAGCAGGTCGACGCCGCCGTACGCGCCGCCGATGCGGCCTTCGACAGCTGGTCGCAGACCACGCCCAAGGACCGCGCCACCCTGCTGCTGCAGTTGGCCGACAAGATCGACGCCCACGCCGAGGAACTCGCCCGCCTGGAGTCCAACAACTGCGGCAAGCCTTACAGCGCTGCACTGAACGACGAACTGCCGGCCATCGCCGACGTGTTCCGCTTCTTCGCCGGCGCCAGCCGGGTGATGAGCGGCTCGGCGGCCGGTGAATACCTGCCGGGGCATACCTCGATGATTCGCCGTGACCCGCTGGGTGTGATCGCCTCCATCGCGCCGTGGAACTACCCGCTGATGATGGCCGCCTGGAAACTCGGCCCGGCACTGGCCGCAGGCAACTGCGTGGTGCTCAAACCATCTGAACAGACTCCGCTGACTGCGCTGAAACTGGCCGAATTCCTCGCCGAGATCTTCCCCGCCGGTGTGGTCAACATAGTCTTCGGCCGCGGCCCGAGCGTCGGCGCGCCGCTGACCACTCACCCGAAAGTGCGCATGGTCTCGCTGACCGGCTCGATCCCAACCGGTTCGGCCATCATCAGCAGCACCGCCGACACCGTGAAGCGCATGCACATGGAACTGGGCGGCAAAGCCCCGGTAATCATCTTCGACGACGCCGACATCGACGCCGCCGTGGAAGGCATCCGCACCTTCGGCTTCTACAACGCCGGCCAGGACTGCACGGCCGCCTGCCGCATCTACGCGCAGAAAGGTATCTATGAGCAGTTCGTGGCCAAGCTTGGCGCGGCCGTGAGCAGCATCAAGTACGGCCTGCAGGATGACGAAAGCACAGAGCTTGGCCCGCTGATCACCGAACAGCACCGCCAGAAAGTCGTGGGCATGGTCGACCGGGCCAAGGCCCTGCCGCATATCCAGGTGGTGACCGGCGGCAAGGCGGTCGACGGGCCCGGTTTCTTCTTCGAGCCGACCGTGCTCGCTGGCGCCCGCCAGGACGACGAAATCGTGCGCCGCGAAGTGTTCGGCCCGGTGGTCTCGGTCACCCCGTTCGACGACGAAGCGCAGGTACTGGCCTGGGCCAACGACTCCGACTACGGTCTGGCCTCCTCGCTGTGGACCCGCGATGTCGGCCGCGCCCATCGCCTCTCTGCGCGTTTGCAGTACGGCTGCACCTGGGTCAACACCCACTTCATGCTGGTCAGCGAAATGCCCCATGGCGGGGTGAAGCTGTCCGGCTACGGCAAGGACATGTCCATGTACGGACTGGAGGACTACACGGCGATCCGCCACGTGATGTTCAAACACTGATTTGGGCTACTGCGCTCAGCCGGGCGTTGTTGGCCAGAACCTCGAAATGCTCATGTACTCCAGTACATTCCGCTTTCTCGGCTCTGGCCGCCTAGCCCGGCAGTCGCTCGCTACGCCCAAATCGCTCCGATTTTTCCACCCCCGAAAATCAGCTGGAGCAATAAGAAATGCACAACGTACTCCGCAATATCGGTTTCCTCGCCCTGTTCGCCTGCGCCGGCCTGGCCCAGGCGGCGGATGATGCCAAGGCCATCGTCGCTGGCTACATGGCCGCCTGGAACGCTCATGATGCTGACAAGGCCGGAGAGTTCCTCGCCGAGGATGCCGAGTATTACGACGTCACCGTCGGCACCGCACAGAAAGGCCGCGCCGCAGCCCGCGACAACGTGATCAAGGTGTTCGTCGGCGCAATCCCAGACCTGAAGTGGGAGATGACTGGCGCGCCGATCGTCAGCGCCGACGGTATCGCTTTCCAGTGGGTATTCAGTGGTACCAACACTGGCAACTGGAGCGCGGAAACCCCGGCAACTGGCAAGCCAGTGAAGTTCGAAGGGGTCAGTTTCATCCGCATCAAGGACGGCAAGATTGCCTACCAGGGCGACTACTACGACGCACTTGGCTTCAACAAGCAGCTCGGCTGGTAGTCTCGCCAGCAACCCACAACCCCGGCCACGTGCCGGGGTTGTGCATTTATGGTGATTATTCCGGCGATCTGCGGTGAAAAGTTGTGCAAAAAGTGGCCAGCGTCACAGTCCGGGCCTAGGCGCTGGCAATTGCGCGCCGATAGGATGACGGCATAACGATAAACGGCAGCCATCCCGGTTAGCCAATAAAGCAGAAGCGCCCCTCACTATGCCCGAACAGCTCTTCCGCTGTGCCCATGCGCTGCGCCGTGTACTGCTATGCGCCAGCAGCTTGCTGCTGTGCCTGGGCGGCAACCTGAGCAATGCCGATAGCGCCCCGACAGCCCTCGGCGAAGCGCTGCGCGATACCCGTCTGAGCAGTTGGCAGAACCTGCTGCAACAGCCAGGTAATCAGGATGAGTTGGCCATGCTGGAAACGGTCAATCGCTTTATCAACCGCAGCGTCGTACATGCTGAAGATACCGAGCTTTGGGGCGAAGCCGACTACTGGGCCACACCTTTGGAAACCCTCAGCCGTGGCCGTGGTGATTGCGAAGATTTCGCCATCGCCAAGTACTTCAGCCTGGTGCGCATGGGTATGCCCAGCGCCAAGATGCGCCTGACCTTCGTCAAGGCCTTGCAGCGCCAGCAGGCGCATATGGTGCTGGCCTATTACCCCAGCCCGAGCGCAGAACCACTGATTCTCGACAACCTGCAACAGCAGATCCGTCCCGCCAGCCAACGCCGCGACCTGCTGCCGGTGTATGCCTTCAACAACCACGGGATCTTTCTCGGCAGCGCGCCGCAGCGCCAGTCGAAACAGTCGCCGCAGTTGTTGTCGCGCTGGCAGGACGTCAGCGCGCGCACGCTGGTCGACGGCTCGCCCGTGCAAGCGCCGCAGGGTTAAAGCAGACATTCGGCTGTTCACTCTGTCGGCAGGCGGGGCCGGGCAATTGCGCCGAGGCAGTGCGGCAGGCATCATCGAAACAAGGTTTATGTACGGTAGCGGCCATATCGGCGGCGCCCAGCCTTCACGGATGATGCTCCATGACCGGTTACTGCACGCGCCACACTACGCGTTACCCAGCAGGACCAGCCCTCATCCGTGGGTTGCTTCTGCTTGTCTTGTGCCTGCCCGGCCTTGCCGTCAGCGATCAAGCCGACAGGCGTAAAGGCCAGCCAACGCTGCAGATCATCGATTTCCAGCTGCGCTGGAAGCACCAGTTCCAATTCGCTGGCTACTACGCCGCCATTGCCCAGGGTTATTACCGCGAAGAAGGTTTCGAGGTGCGCCTGCACGAAGGCGCACCGGGCCGTACTCCGGTGGATGAGGTGCTGGCCGGCCGCGCACAGTACGCCGAGTCCAATAGCGAACTGCTCTACGAGCGTCTCAAGGGCAAGCCGCTGGTGGCCCTGGCGGTGATTTTCCAGCACTCGCCTTCGGTGCTGCTGGCCCGCGCCGATGCCGGCATCGAGAATGCCCACGACCTGATCGGCAAGAACGTGATGCTGATGAACGCGCAGACCGATGCCGACTTTCAGGCTATGTTCCGCCGGGAAGGCATCGACCCTACGCTGATCCAGCTACAGCCCAGCAGCTACGACATCGAAGATCTGGTTTCCGGCAAGGTGGCCGCGTTCAATTCCTACCTGACCAATGAGCCGTACCACCTGCAACAGCGCGGCATCGATTACAGGGTGATTTCACCCAACACCTACGGCATCGACTTCTACAGCGACATCCTGTTCACCAGCGAAGCAGAGGTGCGCGACAACCCCGAGCGGGTCGAAGCCTTCCGTCGCGCCACCCTGCGTGGCTGGCGCTACGCCATGGACAACCCCGAGGAAATCATCGACCTGCTGCTTACGCAGTATCAGGTGAAGAAATCCCGCGCCCACCTGCAGTTCGAGGCCCAGGCCATGCGCGACCTGATCCTCCCCGACCTGATCGAGATCGGCCACATGAACCCGGGCCGCTGGCAGCGCATGGCCGAGGCCTTTCACGAACTGGGCATGGTCAGCGATACCCGCGCACTGGAAGGGTTTATCTACGACCCCAACCCACACTCTCAGATCGAACGCCTGCAGAAGATGATCGTTTTGATCAGTATCGGCGCCGTTCTGACCTTACTGGCTGCGCTACTGCTATTAGCCAGCCAGCGCCGCCTAAGACGTGAGATCCAGCGCCGCCAGGTGGCCGAAGAAGAAGTGCGCAACCTGGCCTTCCACGACAGCCTCACCGGCCTGCCCAACCGCAACAGCTTCATCCCCTACGCCAAGCAGAAACTGCTAAGCGCCAAGCGCAACGGCGAATGCCTGGCGCTGTGCTACATCGACCTCAACCGCTTCAAGCAGATCAACGATGCCCACGGCCACCAGGCCGGCGATGCGATCCTGATCCACACGGCCAGGGCCATCAGTGCGCATATCCGCGAAGCCGACATGGCGGCGCGCATGGGTGGCGACGAATTTGTCATCCTGCTCGACGGGGTACACAACGATGCCGACATCCAGCAGCTGACTGCGCAGATCTGCCGGGCCATCGCCCTGCCGCTGCGCTGGGCCGACGTCCAGCTGCAGGTCAGCGCCAGCCTGGGTGTGGCCCTGTATCCGCGCGATGGCGAGGAGCTGGATGAGCTGATGTCCAAAGCCGATAGCGCCATGTTCATGCAGAAGGCGGCCATGCTGGTCATGCGCTAAGTGCCTGTTCACGCGCTAGCGAATACGCCAGGCCGCCACGCCACCCTTGAATACTGCGCACTCATTTGCCGTGGTTGGCAAAGCCCGCAAACAAACGCTCAACGCGGCGCGATATGCGCCACCATCAACTGCACGCTCTCACGCCCCTGGTACTCGTTGACGTCGAGCTTGTAGGCCAGTTCCACCCAGCGCACGTTGGGATTGGGCCAGACCTCGCGGTCGATATTGAAGGCGATGCCATCCAGGGTCTGCCCGCCACATTCGGTCTTCAGCACCAGCTTGAGGTGCTTGTCGCCGACCAGGCGCTGCTGGACGATCTGGAACACGCCGTGGAATAGCGGCTCGGGGAAGTGCTGGCCCCAGGGTCCGGCATGGCGCAGGGCCTTGGCCAGCTCCAGATGGAACTCCTCGACGCCGAGCTGGCCGTCGGACAGCAGGCGTCCGGTCAGGTCGTCCTCGTTCAGCTGGCGGCGCACCTCGGCATCGAAAGCAGCGGCGAAGGCACCGTAATGTTCCTGCGGCAGCGACAGGCCGGCGGCCATGGCATGCCCGCCGAACTTGCTGATCAGCCCCGGATGCTTGGCCGCCACGGCGTCCAGCGCATCGCGGATATGCAGGCCCGGTACCGAGCGCGCCGAACCTTTCAATACCCCCTCACCGGCATCGGCAAAGGCGATGGCCGGACGGTGGTAACGCTCCTTCAGGCGCGAGGCGAGGATGCCGATCACGCCCTGGTGCCAATCTGGCTCAAACAGACACAGACCGAAAGGCAGGCTTTCCACCGGCAGATCCTTGAGCTGGGCCAGAGCCTCGCGCTGCATGCCTTGCTCGATGGACTTGCGGTCCTTGTTCAGCTCGTCGAGCTGCTGGGCCATGTCGCGGGCCAGGGCCTCGTCGTCACAGAGCAGGCATTCGATGCCCAGGCTCATGTCGTCCAGACGCCCAGCCGCGTTCAAGCGCGGACCGAGGATGAAGCCGAGGTCAGTGGAGGTGATGCGCCCATGCTGGCGCCCCGCCACTTCCAGCACCGCACGCAGGCCCGGCCGAGCGCGACCGGCGCGGATGCGCGCCAGGCCCTGATGGACCAGGATGCGGTTGTTGGCGTCCAGCGGCACCACGTCGGCCACGCTGCCCAGGGCGACCAGGTCAAGCAGTTCACCCAGATTAGGCTCCGCCACGCCACTGCTGGCGAACCAGCCGATTTCGCGGAGCTTGGCACGCAGAGCCAGCAACACATAGAACATCACCCCGACCCCGGCCAGCGCCTTGCTCGGGAACTCGCAGCCCGGCTGGTTGGGGTTGACGATGGCATCCGCAGCCGGCAATTGCGGACCGGGCAAATGGTGGTCGGTGACCAGCACGGTCAGCCCGGCCGCCTTGGCTGCGGCCACGCCCTCGACGCTGGAGATGCCGTTGTCCACCGTCAGCAGTAGATCAGGCTGGCGCTGCAGGGCCACGGCGACGATTTCCGGGGTCAGGCCGTAGCCGTATTCGAAGCGATTGGGTACCAGGTAATCGACATGCGCCGCACCGAGCATGCGCAGGCCGAGCACGCCGACCGAGCTGGCGGTGGCGCCGTCGGCATCGAAATCGCCGACGATAAGGATGCGCTGGCGTTGCTGTAAAGCCAACACCAGCAACTCGACCGCCGCATCGATACCCTTCAGCTGCTGATACGGAATCAGCCGCGCCAGGCCCTTGTCCAGCTCGGCGACAGACTGCACACCACGCGCCGCATACAGGCGGGTCAGTAGCGGCGGCAGATCGCCGAGGTCAGGCAAGTTGGCGGGAAGCGGGCGGGGTTCGATGCGCATGGGTATTCCGGTTGTTCTTCCAAGCAAGCCTGGGTGACTCGTACTGATGGTTCCCTCGCTCTGCGTGGGAACCCCTCAAGGGACGCTCCGCGTCCCGGTGTGCCCAAGCTGGACGCGGAGCGTCCGGGCTGCACTCCCACGCAGAGCCTGGGAACGATCGAGCTGAACTCAGCGTTCGCCGACCAGCCACTCCAAGGGAATCTCGTGCTGGCCGCGCTCGTCGGTGACGAACAGCTCGCCGTCGCTGATCATCACGCTCCAGCTGACCGTACGCGGCAGGTCACGGGCCAGGTTTTCCAGGGCTTCCTGGTTCACCCCAACCACATTGATGTTCTTCAGGTTGCGCACATTGTCGAGCACCTTGGTCTGCCACACGCGCAGGTTGCCGTAGGCCACCAGGCTGAACTTCTCGGCGCGCCGCGAGCACCAGGTGATGCGCTCGGCATCCGGCTGGCCGACTTCGATCCAGTGCAGCACGCGGTCGTCCAGGCTCTTCTCCCATAACGCCGGCTCGTCGATATCCGACAGGCCACGACCGAAGGCCAGCTGCTCGTGGTACCACAACGCATAGGCGATCAGCCGCACGCACAGGCGCTCCTCGGTTTCCGAGGGATGCTTGGCCACGGTGAAACGCAGGCTTTCGTAAATGCTGCGGTCGATATCGGTGAGGTTCAGGTCGACTTTGTAAGGCGTGGCTTGCAGGGCCATGGGCGTGCTTCTTGATGTTCTGGAAAGCTGGCAAGTCTACCCGAAAGACCCGCCACGGTTACGCCGGATGCTTGCCCGATCATCCGAGCGCAAGCGCTCAGCTCGCCGCAGGTCGCGCCCGTTCACGGAACAGGGCGGCATACAACACTCCGCACAGCGCACCAAACAGGTGGTACTCGAACGACACGCCCTGGCTCGGCAACAAGCCGAACCACCAGCCGCCGTAGTAGAACAGCACAAGCAGCGCGACCAGAAGATTGCCCAGGCTACGCTGGAACCAGGCCTGGGCCAGCAACAGGCCCCACAGGCCGAACAGCCAGCCGCTGGCCCCCAGGTGCATGCCAGGACGAGCAAACAGCCAGACCAGCAGGCCGCTGCCGACGATGATGAAGGCGCTGGCGGCGATAAAACGCTGCAACGAACCCAGGCTGACCAACCAGCCGAGCACCAGCAGCCCCGGCAGGTTATTCAACAGGTGCAACCAGCCGGCATGCAGCCAGGGCGCGGCGAGGATGCCGGGCAGGCTGGCCGGATAACGCGGCAGCACGCCCCAGACATTCAGGGCATTGCCGCTGAGGCTGTTGATCAGCTGCAGCGCCAGCATCAAGGCGGCGATACCTAACAGCGTTTGCAGGCGGGGGACTATCCAGGCTTTCACGTTCCGCTGTGCTCCATGCTCCAGGCCATCTAGGCGGGTGCCAGCGATTTAACCGCACAATGCCGGCGCGCGACAGCCTGGTCAGGCGCTCCGCGCTCCCCAGCCGGCACACAATGGCATAGGCTTATGCGCTCACCTTCTGCCCCGGAGCCACCATGATTCCCAGCAAACCCCTCGACGGCCTGAAAGTGGTCGAACTCGGCACCCTGATCGCCGGGCCGTTCGCCTCGCGTATCTGCGCCGAGTTCGGTGCCGAGGTGGTCAAGGTCGAATCGCCGGATGGCGGCGACCCGCTGCGCAAGTGGCGCAAGCTGTACGAGGGCACGTCGCTGTGGTGGTTCGTGCAGGCGCGCAACAAGCAGTCGATCACCCTCAACCTCAAGCATGAGGCCGGCCGCGAGATGCTGAAGAAGCTGCTCAGCGAGGCCGACATCCTGATCGAGAACTTCCGCCCCGGCGTGCTGGAAAAGCTAGGCCTCGGCTGGGACGTGCTGCATGCGCTCAATCCGAAACTGGTGATGGTGCGCCTGTCCGGCTTCGGTCAGACCGGGCCGATGCACGACCAGCCGGGCTTCGGCGCGGTGGGCGAGTCGATGGGCGGGCTGCGTTACATCACCGGTTTCGAGGACCGGCCGCCGGTGCGCACCGGCATCAGCATCGGCGACTCGATTGCTGCGCTGTGGGGCGTGATCGGCGCTTTGATGGCGCTGCGTCATCGCGAGGTTAACGGCGGTCAGGGCCAGGTGGTCGACGTGGCGCTGTACGAGGCGATCTTCGCCATGATGGAAAGCATGGTCCCGGAGTTCGACGTGTTCGGCTTTATCCGCGAACGCACCGGCAACATCATGCCCGGCATCACCCCCTCCTCGATCCACACATGTGCCGACGGCAAGCACATCCAGATCGGCGCCAATGGCGATGCGATCTTCCAGCGCTTCATGCGTGCCATCGGTCGCGATGATCTGGCCGATGCACCGGACCTGGCCGACAACGCCGGCCGCGATGCCCGCCGCGACGAGCTGTACGGGGTGATCGACCGCTGGGCAGCCAGCCTGCCGCTGAGCGAGGTGGAAGCTACCCTGGTGCGTGCCGAGGTTCCGGCCAGCCGCATCTATTCCGCCGAAGACATGTTCAAGGACCCGCAATTCCTCGCCCGCGAGATGTTCCTCTCGGCCAGGCTGCCGGACGGTAAGCCGTTCAAGATGCCCGGCATCGTACCCAAGCTGAGCGACACACCCGGCGCAGTGGAATGGACAGGGCCGGCGCTGGGCGAACACAACGCGCAGGTACTCGGCGGATTGGGCTACAGCACCGAACAGATTGCGGCCTTGAAGGCCGCCGGCACCATCTGACCCAGTGGCCCGGACTGATTCTCATGGTTGCAGACAGGTCTGCGACGCAAGCATTCAAGCAGGCGCCATGCACGGACCAACGGTCTTGCCGGAAAATACTTAAAAGTCCAACATGGACAAATAAGTTTAATTCCAGCCCAGCGGAGCGCCTTCCCTATGTCCAGCCCGACTCCCTATGTGATCCACCAGGCCGAAGCCGAACGCCTGCTCGCCCGCATCGACGTGCCGGCAGCCCTGCGCAGCATGTTCCGCAGCTTGGCCGCCGGCAAGGCCGTGCAGCCGGCGCAGCAGCTGGTGGAATTCCCCGCGGGCGGCGATTTCATCAACTACTTGGGCGTGCTGGCCGAAGAAGGTGTGTACGGGGTCAAGACCTCGCCGTACATTCCCGACCCGCAAGGCGCCGTGGTCACCGCCTGGACCCTGCTGATGTCGATGCGCAATGGCCAGCCGCTGCTGCTGTGCGACGCCCACAGCCTGACCACCGCACGCACCGCCGCCACCACTGCCCTGGCGGTCGACGAACTGGCACCGGCCGGCGCCCGTCACCTGGCGATCATCGGCAGCGGCGCGGTGGCTCGCGCCCACCTGCATTACGTGAAAGATCTACGCGAATGGCAGAGCATCCGCCTGTACTCGCCCAGCCTGGCCAGCCGCAGCGCCGCCGAGCGCGCCGCCCTGCAGGCCCTGGATAGCCGCCTGCAGCTGTGCGACAGCCAGGAAGCGGCGGTGGCCGATGCCGAGGTGATCCTGTTGTGCACCTCCTCGGCCCAGGCCCTGCTCGATCCACTCAGCCTTGGCCGCGCCACGCTGGTCACCTCGATCAGCACCAACGCCCTGCGTGCCCATGAAGTGCCGCCCACCAGCCTGGCTGGCATGGACGTGTACTGCGACTACCGCGCTACCACCCCTGGCGCGGCCGGCGAGATGCTCCTGGCGGCAGAAGCCGGCTGGAGCCGCAGCAGTATCAGTGGCGACCTGCCCGAGCTGCTCAGCGGCCTAGCACCTAAGCCGGACTACCAGCGCCCGGTATTCTTCCGTTCCATCGGCCTCGGCCTGGAAGACATCGCTCTGGCCAACGCCCTCTACCAGCTGCGGGAGCAGGGCCAATGAGCGCGGTGATAGACACCGAGTACCTGATTATCGGCGCCGGGATTGCCGGCGCCTCGACCGGCTATTTCCTCGCTGCGCACGGCAAGACCATCCTGTTGGAGCGCGAAAGTCAGCCCGGCTACCACTCCACCGGTCGCTCCGCCGCGCTCTACACCGTGGCCTATGGCACGCCCCAGGTGCGCGCACTGACCGCCGCCAGTCGCGCCTTCCTCGACCAGCCACCGGCCGGTTTCAGCGACCACCCGCTGCTCAGCCCACGCGGCGAACTGGTGGTGGACTTCAGCGGCGACCCGGACGAGCTGCAGCGCCAGTACGAGAGTGGCAAGGCCAGCGTGCCGGACATGCGCCTGCTGGATGCCGACCAGGCTTGCGCCCTGGTGCCGGTGCTGCGCCGCGACAAGGTGCAGGGCGCCATGCTCGACCCCAGCGCCGCCGACATCGATACCGACGCCCTGCACCAGGGCTTCCTGCGCGGCATTCGCCAGCAGGATGGGGAAATCCACTGCCAGCGCGAGGTCGATTCCATCGAGCAAACTGCCGAGGGTTGGCTGGTGCGCTGCGGCGAGCAGCAATACCGCGCCCGCGTGCTGATCAATGCTGCCGGCGGCTGGTGCGATCAGATCGCCCAACTGGCCGGGGTCGCGCCCATTGGCTTGATTCCCAAGCGCCGCGCGGCCTTCACCTTCCTGCCGCCGGAAGGCATCGACAGCCATACCTGGCCCTGCCTGGTGGACCTGCACGAAGCCTTCTACTTCAAGCCGGACGCCGGCCAGCTGCTCGGCTCGCCGGCCAATGCCGACCCGGTCGAGCCTCATGACGTGCAACCGGAGGAACTGGATATCGCCCTGGGCATCTACCAGATCGAGGAGCACACCACGCTGTCGATTCGCCGCCCGCAGCACACCTGGGCCGGGCTGCGCAGCTTCGTTGCCGACGGTGATCTGGTCGGCGGCTACGACCCGCAGGTAGACGGTTTCTTCTGGGTCGCTGCCCAGGGTGGCTACGGCATCCAGACCAGCGCGGCGATGGGCGAGGCCTGCGCCGCACTGATCCGCCGACAGCCATTGCCGGAGCGCTTCACCGCCTTCGGCCTGAGCGCGGCAATGCTCAGCCCCGACCGCCTGCGTAGCCCAGGTGCAGTCCGGGAATAAGCCTCGCGCCCGCTCCGGATTGCCTCCGAGCTACAGCGACACTGCGCCGCGGTGCACCTGATGACGCACCCGGCGCTTTGCGGCACACTCGCCGAGCCGATCCAGGAGCCCACCGCATGACGCCCCGCCCCGCCGCCGACCTCGATAACTTCCGCGCCATCGCCGACGCCATCGCCACCCTGTTCTATCCCCATGCCGAGGTGGTGCTGCACGACCTGCGTACGCAGAAGATCGACCATATCGCCAACAACCTGTCCAAGCGCGCGGTCGGCGACGATGCAGCCCTGGAAGACATGCTCAGCGGCGAGGTGGACGAGCGCAATATCGGCCCCTACGAGAAGCTCAACTGGGATGGACAGAAGATCCGCTCGGTCAGCACAGTACTGCGCGATGCCAAGGGCACACCGATCGCCGTGCTGTGCCTGAACCTGAATATCTCGATGTTCGAGCGCGCCAAGCAGGCGCTGGACCTGTTCCTCTCCGCCAGCAAACTGATTCCGCAACCGGACGCACTGTTTCGCGACGACTGGCAGGAGCGTATCAACACCTTCCTGCACGCCTGGCTGCAGCAACGCCAGCTCGGCCTCAACCTGCTGACACGCGAGCACAAGCGCGAGCTGGTCGAGGCGCTGCACAACGAGGGCGCGTTCAAGGGCAAGAGCGCGGCCAACTACGTGGCCAATGTGCTGAACATGGGCCGCGCCACGGTCTACAAGCACCTCAAGGAAATCAAGGGCGAGGCCTGATTCAGCCCGCCAGCGCCCCCTTCACGCCAGCCTTGCGGCGCTGCACCAGCTCTTCCAGGCGACGGCTGGTGATTGCATTCGCTCCGGGCCCGGCACGCAACCCAAGGTTGCGGATGTCCACCGCCTCACCCTGCGTGTCGAAAAGCTGCACCGGTTTCACCGGAGCACCACTGTTGCGATTGACAGGAATCACAGGGGCTCCACCGGGCAAGGGATTCCAGCGGTCGCCCCATTGCAGGATGGCCACAACTATCACATGCAATGACAAGCCCTTCTCGGTCAGTTGGTATTCGGTTCCCCCATCGACCATGCGCTTGATCAGAATGTCGTGATCCTGCAGCAGCTTCAGTCTCTTCGACAGAATCCCCTTGGACACTCCCAGGTTGCGCTGGAATTCATCGAATTTCGAAGAGCCCCACAGGCACTCCAGCACGATCAGCACATTCCACCAGTCCCCCAGCACATCTAGCGAGCGCGCGACGGAGCAATTCCGATCCTCGAACGTAAGCCTTTCCACCCTGCAAACCTCCAGATAAGCCACGAGAGAAACCCGGCGCGAAAGCGCTTGACAGGTTTCATTATAGAACCTAATTTCAACCCTGCATGGTTCTATTATAGAACCAAAGTCAAAACACCCTGAATCGAGGTCTCCACAACATGATCAAACAACTCCTGGCACTCGGTCTGCTCATCGCCAGCGGCGCCGTGCTGGCTCAGCCGGACAGCCACTGCATCACCAACGAACTGGAGCGCGACATAGTCAATGCGGCCCTCGCGCTGGAAATCGGCAAGTGCCATCTCGCCACGGCAACCAACGACGCCAATGGCCTGCCCGCCCTCGAATACGCCCACAGCTGGTTCCTGCAGGCCAAGGCACTGGGCGCAGCAGACGCGCAAGAACAGCTGGACACCACCTACGCCCGCCTGCAACTGGCCGCAGGAGCCCAGTAATCATGATCAGACTGCCCTTGCTCCTCACGCTCGGCCTCGCCTTGCACTCCGCCGCCCAAGCGACAGAAACCACGCCACTGGGTGCGGAATTGGCCGGCAACGCCGATGGCTCCATTCCCGCCTGGCAAGGTGGCTATCGTCAGCCGCTGGCCTCAACCGACATTGCCCGCGACTTTATCGATCCCTTTGCCAGTGACCCCATCGAACTCACCATCGATCACAGCAACTATCAGCAATATCAGAACCACCTCACCCCCGGACAGATCGAACAGCTGCGCAGGAATAAAGACGGCTACCGGCTGAACGTCTATCAGACCCGCCGCACCGCCGCGGTGCCCGAGCCGGTCTACCAGGCAGCCAGCCGCAACCGCGAGACCGCGCAACTTACCCCGGATGGCAATGGTGTAACCGGTTACCAGGGCTACTACCCCTTCCCCGCGCCCAAGACCGGACTGGAAGTACTGTGGAACCACTTCATGCGCTATCGCGGCGGCAGTCTGTTCAGGTCGCAGACCCAGGTCGTGACACAGTCAAGCGGCTCTTTCAACGAGGTGCAGATCGAAGAGCGCGCAGTATGGCCCGAAAATCTCAACGGTTTCGACCAGGCCACCGACGCCAACGTGATGATCTATGCCAAGCAGGAGGTCGTGGCACCCGCTCGGCTGGCCGGCAACATGCTGCTGGTCCACGAAACCGTCAATCAATACCAGCAACCTCGCCTGGCCTGGCTCTATAACGCAGGGCAGCGCCGCGTGCGCCGCGCCCCTCAGGTCGCTTATGACGGCCCAGGCACAGCAGCCGACGGGCTAAGGACTTCCGACAACGTCGACATGTATTCGGGCTCGCCAGATCGCTACGAGTGGAAGCTGGAAGGCAAGCAAGAGATCTACATCCCCTACAACAACCACCGTCTGACCGATCAGAATCTCGACTCCGAACGCCTGATCCAACAAGGGCATCTCAACCCCGAACTCCTTCGTTACGAGAAGCATCGGGTGTGGAAAGTGGTCGGCACCCTGCGCGAGGGTCAGCGCCACGTCTATGCCAAGCGGGTCTTCTACATCGACGAGGACACCTGGCAGATCGCCCTGGCAGAGCACTATGACAGTCGCGGTTCCCTGTGGCGTTTCTCCGAGGGTTTCCACGTGCAGTACTACTATGCCGATACGCCCTGGTACGCCGCTGAAGCCATCTATGACTTCAACAGCTCCCGCTATCTGGTGATGGGCTTACTGTACAACTCCGGCAATCCCGTTTCGTTCGGATTCAGAGCGACCAAATCTGAATTCCTGCCGGCGGCCCTGAGGACGTCCGGGATCAAGTAAAGGGAGAGGAACCATGCACAAGGTCAACTTTCTCGACGAACTGGCGCGGATCGACGAGCACTGGAGCCAGCGCATCGTCGGCGAGGCCAACGGGCAACTGATCAAGCTAGCCAAGGGCATCGGCGAGACACGCTGGCACAAGCACGAAGATCAGGATGAGCTGTTCATCGTCTGCTATGGCTGCCTAACGATCCAACTGCGCGAGGGGACGGTCGAGCTCATGCCTGGTGAGATGTTCATAGTCCCCAGAGGCGTGGAGCACTGCCCGCGGGCCGATAGCGAAACCGGCTTTGTCATCGCTGGACTTAACGTCACTTCAACCGCCGCTGGTGGCAAACCCAACCTGTAATGTCAGGTGCCATGCTCGGCTCCGGTGAGCCGGGCATGGCGTTTAGGGCGCGCATTTATATGTATCTGCTCGCCGAGTTGCCATTGGCTCGATCTTGCCACTGCGATCAATCGAGCTCAGCGCACCGTCGACTAGGCCCACTCATCACCTCGCTGCAAAGCCAGTGCTCTCAAGTCGCCGAGCCTTCGGTGACGGACTAGATAACAGACCCATAGCCAACAAAAAGGCCGCGCAATGCGCGGCCTTTTTCAGTTGCGCCGATTACTCGCCGTAGATATCGAAGCTGAAGTACTTGCTCTGGATCTTCTGGTACTCGCCATTGGCGCGGATCGCC
This sequence comes from Aquipseudomonas guryensis, assembly GCF_014164785.1. Lineage (GTDB taxonomy): Bacteria > Pseudomonadota > Gammaproteobacteria > Pseudomonadales > Pseudomonadaceae > Aquipseudomonas > Aquipseudomonas guryensis. The sequence continues at coordinate 175,822 of NZ_JACJFN010000003.1, forward strand.
AGGATCGCCGCATTCAGCTTGTCGAGCAGGGCCTGGTCGCCCTTGCGCACGGCGATGCCGGCGCCTTCGCCGAAGTAGGTCGGGTCGGTGAACGCCGGGCCGACGAAGGCGAAGCCTTTGCCCTGCTCGGTCTTGAGGAAGCCTTCATCCACCGGGATAGCATCGGCCAGGGTGCCGTCGACGCGACCGGACACCATGTCCAGGTAGATTTCGTTCTGCGAGCTGTAGCGCACCACTTCCACGCCCTTGGGCGCCAGCACCTCGGTAGCGAAACGGTCGGTGGTGGTAGCGCGCTGCACGGCGATGCGCTTGCCGTTGAGGCTGCTGAAGTCGGCGCTGATCTCAGTGCCGGCCTTCATCGCCAGGCGCGCCGGGCTGTAGTAGTACTTGCCGGTGAAATTCACCGACTTGCGGCGCTCGTCGGTGATGGTCATGGACGACAGTACAGCGTCGACCTTCTTCACTTTCAGCGAGGGGATCAGGCCATCGAACTCCTGCTCGACCCACTGGCACTCGACCTTCATCTCGGCACACAGGGCGCCGCCGATTTCCACGTCGAAGCCCGCCAGCTGACCCTCGGCGGTCTTGAAGGCGAAGGGTGGGTAGGCAGCCTCGATCCCCAGACGCAGGGGCTTGTCGGCAGCGAACAGGCTGGATGCCATCAGGCTCAGGGCAAGGCTGCCCAACAGGACGAGTTTCTTCATGGTGCGACTCCCGCTATACGTGTGGACGCCCGCCGCAGGTGGCAGGCAGGTTGGCTATAGGCGTTACTGGCGTGGCAGAAGAAAGGGCAGGCGACGCAGGTCGCTGCTGGAGTGAAGCCGGTTGGGGCAGGTGCTGATGCATGATCGGTCACTGCTGATTTGTACTTATGAGTCCATACTGGACTTTTATGTACATATCGTCAACAGACTGCAACAACCGTAAGTCGACGGCCAATCGGCGGGCAAAGAGAACCGCTGAAGAACCAGGAAATGTCGAGCTGGAGCGCGCTACGCCTGGCGCTCAGGGTTTGCTCCAGCGCTCGGCCGCGTCCTGGTCGCTGCTACGCCCTTCCACCCAGCGCGCACCTTCGGCGGTGTCTTCCTTCTTCCAGAACGGCGCGCGGGTCTTGAGGTAATCCATGATGAAGTTGCAAGCGTCGAAGGCGGCCTGGCGGTGGGCGCTGGCGGTGCCGACGAAGACGATCGGCTCGCCCGGCGGCAACTGGCCGACGCGGTGGACGATCTCCACCCGCAGCAACGGCCAGCGCTGCTCGGCTTCCACCACGATGTTCTGCAGGGCCTTCTCGGTCATACCCGGGTAGTGTTCGAGGAACATACCGTGCACGTCCTGGCCGTCATTGAAGTCGCGCACGTAACCGACGAAACCGACCACCGCACCAATGCCCAGTTGCGCCGCATGCAGGGCGTTCAGCTCGGCGCCGGGGTCGAAGGCTGCGGATTCGACGCGAACGCCCATGACCTAACCTCCGGTAACCGTGGGAAAAAAAGCCACTTCATCGCCATCGGCCAGTTCGCTGTCCAGGCTACACAGCTCCTGGTTGCGCGCGCACATCAGGTTCTGCTCGGCCAGTACCTGCCACACGCCGCCACGGCTGAGCAGGTGCTGGCGCAGCTGATCGAGGCTACTCAGTGCGGCAAGCTGCAACTGCTCACCATCGATACCCAGCACCTCACGGTAACGGGCGAAATACTGCACGCGAATCATGCCTGCTGCTCCGCTACGAAGTGGCCGCTCTTGCCGCCCAGTTTCTCCAGCAGACGCACCGACTCGATAACCATGCCGCGGTCCACCGCCTTGCACATGTCATAAATCGTCAGCGCGGCGACGCTGGCGGCGGTCAGCGCTTCCATTTCCACGCCGGTCTGCCCGGCCAACTTGCAGCGCGCCTGGATGCGCACGCAGTCGTCGCCCTCGGCCTGCAGTTCGACCTTGACGCTGGTGAGCATCAACGGATGGCACAGGGGAATCAGGTCGGAGGTCTTCTTCGCCGCCTGGATGCCGGCGATGCGCGCCACGGCAAACACGTCGCCTTTCGGATGGCCGCCGCTGGCGATCATCTGCAGGGTGGCGGGCAGCATGCGCACGCGGGCTTCGGCCACGGCCTCGCGGGAGGTCACCGCCTTGTCGGTGACGTCCACCATGTTGGCGCGGCCTTGGGAATCGAGATGGGTCAGCATGGGACTTTCTACCGGCTAGAGATGCCCCATGTTAAAACGAAAAAGGAGAGTGGGTCGGCATTCTGTGCAAACTTTGCCGCCCACTCCGAATCACTACCGCTTTTATCGCACAGGGTCAGGCCAAACTCGGCGCACGCCGAACTTTGCAAGATACTCATCAGTCTCCCAGAACTTACTCGCACCACTCCACCTGTAGGTGAGATCTACGAACTCGTCTGTTTCTCTCAGAATCTCCGGCTGTTCAACCCCAGCAATCGACAGCATCCCATTCACGGAGTCGGTACCAAGACTTGAAGCCGCCTGAATGCCTCTAACGTTATTGCTGCGCTCCAGCCTGATCGTGTACTCAATCATGTGAAATCTCCTCACTCAACAAGCGTAAATATGTTCTACATTCGCCCCCTTACATATGAGTTTCCGCGTACTCGGCCAGCAGCGAACGCGGCACGCCCTGCAGGGTGATGTGTACGCCGTGCTCGAAGTCCTTGAAACGCTCGGTGAGATAGGTGAGACCGGAACTGGTGGCGGACAGGTAAGGTGTATCGATCTGCGCCAGGTTGCCCAGGCAGATCACCTTGGAGCCGGTACCGGCGCGGGTGATGATGGTCTTCATCTGGTGCGGGGTGAGGTTCTGGCACTCGTCGATCAGAATCAGGCTGTGCTGGAAACTGCGCCCGCGGATGTAGTTGAGCGATTTGAACTGCAGCGGCACCTTCTGCAGGATGTAGTCGACGCTGCCATGGGTGCTCTCGTCGTCCATGTGCAGCGCTTCCAGGTTATCGGTGATGGCGCCCAGCCAGGGCTCCATCTTCTCTGCTTCGGTACCGGGCAAAAAGCCGATGTCCTCGTCCAGGCCCTGCACGCTGCGGGTGGCGATGATGCGCCGATAGCGCTTGCTGACCATGGTCTGTTCGATGGCCGCGGCCAGCGCCAGGATGGTCTTGCCCGAACCGGCGGCGCCGGACAGGTTGACTAGGTGGATGTCCGGATCGAGCAGGGCGAACAGTGCCAGCGACTGGTAGATGTCACGCGGTTTGAGGCCCCAGGCTTCTTGGTGCAGCAGCGGCTCCTGATGCAGGTCGAGGATGGTCAGGGTACGTCCGTCGATGCCCTTGACCCAGCCGACGAAGCCCTGCTCGTCGATGATGAACTCGTTGACATGCACGGCCGGCAGGTTGTCGGTGAGCTGCACCTGGTGCCAGGTACGGCCGTGGCCCTGACGGGTCTCGACCTTGTTCACGCGGTCCCAGAACGAGCCCGTCATGTTGTGGTAGCCGCGCGACAGCAGGTTGACGTCGTCGACCAACTGGTCGGTGTGGTAGTCCTCCGAGGAGATGCCACAGGCACGCGCCTTCAAGCGCATGTTGATGTCTTTGGTCACCAGCACCACACGCACGCCCGGGTTGCGGCTGCGCAGATCGACCAGCTGGTTGATGATCTTGTTGTCGTTGAGGTCTTCGGGTAGCCAGGTCAGCGGCTCCGCGCGCTTACTCATGAGAATCGACAGACTGCCGCAAGGCCCGCTCTTGCCACGCTGGATCGGTACGCCCTTCTCCACTTCCTCCGGTGTGGCCTCGCCCAGTACCTGGTCGATCAGGCGGATGGCCTGGCGACATTCGGCGGCGACCGAGTGCTTGCCGGCCTTGAGCTTGTCCAGCTCCTCGAGCACGGTCATGGGGATGGTGACGTGGTGTTCCTGGAAGTTCAGCAGCGCGTTTGGATCGTGGATAAGGACGTTGGTGTCGAGGACATAGAGGGTGGGCTGGGTGGAGCGGGTGTGTCCGTGATCATCCATACTCGGTCACCTTATCTGGAGGCCATGCGGAGCCGGTAAAGCGCTCCGTCGAAGGGCCGCCGACCACCCGACCGAAGTCGGGAAAGTGCTAGCAAAAGTGATGGCCGATGGCCGCCACCTGTGCTGCAGGGTTCGGCGGTCTGTCTTTGTTAATACTCCATTCGGGATGACAGAAAAAAGAACTTTTTCATCGCTTGCAGACTTTTTTATCGGCTAGACGAATAACCCTTGGCGTACCCGATCAGCACCGTTAAAGTCGGAAGTCCTGCCCCTAGACGAGCCCGCCATGACTCGTTCAGCAACGCCCTTCGCAAGCCCCCGAAAAACCCTCTTTATCTGCGCACAATTCAGCGATAACTGCGGCAATCCTGCCACTGCAACGGCACCCCTACGCTCGCCTGCAGCACCCAGGGCAAGGCGCCTTGGGCCTTGTTGTGGATGTCGTGGAACAGCAGCACGCCGCGGCGCCACAACAGCATCAGGGTCAGCACGCGCTGGCCAGCGGCCTCGGCGTTGACCTTGCTGCTCCAGTCCTGCGAGTCGATCTGCCACAGCGCCACCTGTTGGCCCTGCGCGGCGAAGAAGGCCTGGCTGTCGGCCTGGCGCTGGCCATAGGGCGGACGGAACAGCGGCACGTACAGCGCCGGCAGTTCGCGCTGCAGCAGTTCACGGGTTCGACTCACAGAGCCCTGCCAGTCGGCCCAACTGGCGTGCGACTTGTGCTCCCAGCCGTGGGAAGCCACACACTGGCCGGCATACAGCTGGTTCAGGGCGACGGCCGAGGTTTTCTGCAGGCGCTGCTGCAGGTTGCTGCCGAGCACATAGAAGGTGCCGTTGAGGCCCTGCTGGCGCAGCCAGGCGGCCAACTTGTCAGTGTGGCCACCGAGCGCCGTGGGGCCGTCGTCGAAGGTCAGGAGGAACTGCATATCGGCCAGTTCGTCGCCGTTGCGTTCCTGCTCGGAGAACAGCGCGATCTCGCTGCTGATCCGCGGGAACAGCGCGGCCAGGCGCATCTGCTCGTTGAGGTAGCCGAGGTGGAAACGCTGGCTGGCCTCGGCCCAGGCGAAGTAGCGCGAGTCTGGCGCGATCACCCACTGCCGGGCCTGCTCGCGCAGCGCGGCGACATCCGCAACCGGTGCGCAGAAATCGCTGGCTGGCGTGCAGCTCTGCCGAGCCAAGCGGTAATTCTCCAGCAGGCGCTGCCAGAGGCGTTCGCGCACCTGGGCAATCGACTGCAGGTTGGCCGACTTGAGACCCAGGCGGGATTTCCAGCCTGCTTCGTCGAGCCCCTCGCTGGCCTGCAGGGCCTGGGCGAAGGTGAGGATTTCCGCGCGCGAGGCGCTATCGAAAGCGGCCTGGCTGTGCAACGGCTCGGGCCAGGTGCCGCGATCGAGGGTGGCGAAGGTCGCGGGGCCGGCGGCCTGGGCGCTGCCGGCCAGCAGGCCGAGGCCGAGTACCAGGGTTCTAAGCATGAATTCTCTCCTTGAATAAAAACGCGCCCCCGAAGGAGCGCGCTGATTAAGCCGGCAACCGATCAGTGACGATCCTGCACCCGCAGGATGGCCTTGTCGTACACCGGGTTGGCCTTCTGTTCCTTGGCCAGGTGGTAGTGGCGCAGAGCGTCGTCGTACTGCTCGGCGGCCTCGTAGATACGCGCGATGTTGTAGTAGGAGCCTGCACGCACGGTGGCCGCACTGGCGCCGCTGGCCAGGGCGATGGCCTTGCGGTTGGCCCAGATCGCCTCGGCGGTGCGCCCGGCCTTCTGGTAGGCCAGGCCGAGGTTGCCGTAGGCCTGGCCGTAGTTGGCGTCCAGCTCGATGGCTTCGCGGTAGAAGTCGATGGCCTGGTCCAGCTGGCCGGCATGGTAGGCGGTCTCGCCCTGGCGGTTGAGCGCCTTGGCATCACCCTGGGCGGTTTGCGTGGCGCTCAGGCTGGCAATGCTCTGGCCTTCGTTCTGCAGCGGCTGGAGGATGCCGCCGATGGTGGCGCTTTCGCCGCTGATGCCCTGCAGCTGGTTGATGTCCTGGAAGTCGCCGTTGCCGGTGACGCGGAACACCGTCCACAGGTTGCCGCGCTGGCCCTGCGGCACGTAATAGGTGCGCACCAGCGACTGGCCGACATAGACGAAAACCTTGGCCTGGCTGGCGCTCAGGGCATTGGCCGACGGGTTGCCGCTGTTGATGAAGTCATGCACGGCATACACGTAGGTTTCGCCGAAGCGTTTCTTCTGCAGGGTGATGGTTTCCGGACCGTAGCTGTCGGTGTCATCGACATCCAGATTGGCCTCGTCGCCCTCTTTCTCCATGAAGAAGATGTGATTACCCGGGTAGGCGATGTGCGAGTCGAGGTCGGCCGGGGCCTGACCCCAGCTGAGCACCACACGCATGCCGTCGAGGCTCTGCATGACCGGGCTGATGGCGTAGGTCATGCCCTTGCACGGGCACTTGGCGACCAGGTTGGAGTAGCCGGCTTTCTTGATGATCAGCAGGCTGGCGGCGTCATCAGGGAAGGCCGTGGTCAGGCTGACCTGACCCTGGGCGTTGGTCTTGCCGACCACAGTCTGCGCACCGTTCTTCTGCACCAGCACTTCGGCGTCGGCAATGCGCTGGTCCTTGACCACGGCACTGAGCACTTCGATGGGCAACTGCTCGGCCTGGGCCAGGGCAGCGGTGGATGCGAACAGCAGGGATACGATGGCGCGAGGGAGAAAACTCACTGCGACCTCCTTGTCAAAGCGATGAATGGAAGGCGCGGCCAGACGACCGCACGGCGGCCACTATAACCGCAGCCCGCAGCACAGTCTGTGACTGATCGCCCCGATAGCTGGAGCCATGCCCCGTATCCAGCCTAGAATCGCCGCCACGTTTTATGGAGACGATCCAATGCTGATGGTGATTTCCCCCGCCAAGACCCTGGACTACGAGACGCCGCCGGTGATCGGCCGCTTCACCCAGCCCGCGCACCTGGACCATGCCCAGGAGCTGATCGGCCAATTGCGCGAACTGAGCCCGCAGCAGATCGGCGAACTGATGCACCTGTCGGACAAGCTCGCTGCCCTCAACGTCGCCCGCTACGGCAGCTGGCAGCGGCCGTTCAACCCGTCCAACGCCAAGCAGGCGCTGCTCGCCTTCAAGGGCGATGTGTACACCGGGCTCAATGCCGAGGACTTCGCCGAGGCCGACTTCGACTTCGCCCAGCAACACCTGCGCATGCTTTCCGGCCTGTACGGCGTACTGCGCCCGCTCGACCTGATGCAGCCCTACCGCCTGGAAATGGGCACCAAACTGGCCAACCCGCGCGGCAAGGATCTGTATGCCTTCTGGGGCGAGCAGATCAGCGCCTGGCTCAATGAAGCCCTGGCCGAACAGGGCGACGACGTGCTGCTTAATCTGGCCTCCAACGAGTACTTCGGCGCGGTCAAGCGCAAGGCCCTTAATGCGCGAATCATCGACACCGAGTTCAAGGACCTGAAGAACGGCCAGTACAAGATCATCAGCTTCTACGCCAAGAAGGCCCGCGGCCTGATGGCCCGCTACGTGATCAAGGAACGCCTGCGCGACCCGGCTGGGCTGAAGGACTTCAGCTACGCCGGCTACCGCTACAGCGCCGAGCAGTCCAAGCCGGACAGCCTGGTGTTCCTGCGCGACCAACCAACGGAATAAGAGTCCGCGCCAATCCGTCGATCCGCACTGGCTCAGCCCTGGGCAGGGGCAGTTGCTAGGGTGGATCGCGCTCCGTCGATCCACCGAGCGGCGTCATGGTGGATGAGACAAGCGTCATCTGCCCTACGGACTACAGGCCTCCAAACATCTGGCACGCCGGGCCAGCCACTTTGGCCCGCAAGGCAAGTACAGGCGGCGCGGCCCTTGTGTAGGATGCGGGCAGGGACCAGCCCCCGCAGCCATGACAACAAGGAGCCAGCATGAGCCAGCCCGTGGTACTGATCACCGGATGTTCCAGCGGCATCGGCCGCGCCTTGGCCGACGCCTTCCAGGGTGCCGGTTACCGGGTGTTCGCCGCCGCACGCAAGGGCGCGGATCTAGAGAGGCTGGCCGCGGCCGACTTCACCGCGGTCAAACTGGACGTCAACGACGCCGGGGACATCGCCCGCGCCAGCGCGCGTGTACGGGCGGAGGCCGGGCGCCTCGACGTGCTGATCAACAATGCCGGCTACGGCGCCATGGGTCCGCTGCTCGATGGCGGCGCCGCGGGCATGCGCCAACAGTTCGAAACCAACGTGTTCAGCCTGGTCGAACTGACCCGCGCCTGCTTCCCCCTGCTGCGCGCCAGCCGAGGTCTGGTGGTGAATATCGGCAGCATCTCCAGCGTGCTGGTGACCCCGTTCGCCGGCACCTACTGCGCCTCCAAAGCGGCCGTGCATGCGCTGTCCGAGGCCCTGCGCATGGAGCTGGCGCCGTTCGCCATCGAGGTCATGGAAGTGCAGCCGGGCGCCATCGCCTCCAGCTTCGGCAGCAATGCCAGCGCCCAGGCCGAGCAGCTGCTCAATCAGAACTCGCCCTGGTGGCCGCTGCGCGACGGCATCCGCGCCCGCGCCAATGCCTCCCAGGACAAACCGACCCCGGCCAGCGAGTTCGCCGCCGACCTGCTCGCCGCCGTGCAACGCACCAAGCGCCCGGCCCTGCTGCGCCTTGGTCATGGCTGCCGCAGCCTGCCCTTGCTCGTCTTCCTGCTGCCGCGCACACTGCTGCAGGCCGTGCTGAAGAAACGCTTCGGCCTCAATCAGAAGCTGATCTAAGACCATGCCCAGCCCGCGCCGCTTTGCCCTCTACCAGTACGCGCTCGGCGCCGCCGCGGCGGTGTTCGCGCTCAACCTGCTGGTGCGCGGCCTGCTCAAAATCGGCGGTCTTCCCGCTACCCTGCTGGTAGCTATCGTCGTCGCGCTGGGCCTGCGCTGGCTATTCACCCGCATCGAAGGCCACCTGCCACGCCACGGCGAAGCCTGGGGCCTCAACCTGCTCTACGGCGCGATCCTCGGCCTGCTCTATCTCGGCCTGTGGGGCCTGATGTGGCTGAAAGACGAGCCTGGCCATATGGGTCAGCTGATCTTCGTCCTGCACTACCTGAGCTACCCCGTAGCGCTGGCTTTCGCCCTGCACCTGGGCCGGCGCCCCACCTAACGCATGCGGTTTTCCACAGCCCATAACAGCCCGACGCATACCCAGATCTGTGAGCTGCGCGACTACCCGGAGTGGCATTGCGGTCGAAAACGTTATGGGCTCTGGGCCATCCCGGTCGGCTGCCCGGCAGTGCTGGCGCGCATGCAGGCAGCGCGCGAACTTCTGGGCGACTGGCTACACCCCGGCTATCTGCGCCAGGCCCATATCACCCTGTTCGTCTGTGGCTTCGAGGCACTACAACGCCGTTATGACGATGACTTCTGCAGCGACCAGTTGCAGCGCCAGCGCGAGGATTTGCAGCGGTTGCCACTCGCGCCTTTCGAACTGCAGATCGGCCGCCTGGACAGCTTCTCCAGCGCGGCCTTTCTGCAGGTCGACGATCCGCAGCGGCGCCTGCAGCCACTGCGCGACTGCCTCACCGGCCACGCCGAAGAAATCCGCCAGAGCCCCTACCTGCCGCACCTGACCCTCGGTCTCTACCGGCAGTCGATCAGCGCCCAGGCCTGGCGTGAACGTGCCGCCGCACTGAGCCAACCGCAGCCACTCCACTTCACGGTCCATGAACTGCACTACTGCACCTACCAGGCCGATCAGCTGTTCGGTCCGCTGCGCTACGATACCTGTGTGCCCCTAGCCATCGCCTAGGGCAGTTCTATTGTCAGGACGACTCGCCATGCTCCATACCCTTGCCGTCGGCAACTACCGCTCCATCAACAATTTGGTGATGCCGCTGGGTCGGCTCAATCTGATCACCGGTACCAATGGCAGTGGCAAGTCCAACCTCTACCGCGCCTTACGCCTGCTGGCCGAAACGGCCCAAGGTGGCGTAGTCAATGCTTTGGCTCGGGACGGCGGTTTGGAGTCGACTATCTGGGCGGGGCCGGAAACAATCAGCCGGCGCATGCGCAACGGCGAGGTGCCGATCCAGGGTGGTCCGCGCCGAGAGGTCGTCCGTCTGCGCCTGGGTTTCGCCAGTGAGGACTTCAGCTACGCCATTTCCCTTGGCCTGCCCGAGCCGTCGAGTTCAGCCTTCTCCCTCGACCCCGAGATCAAGCGCGAATGCATCTGGGCCGGCCCCTGCTATCGCCCAGCCGCACTCCTGGTCGATCGCGAAGGGCCGATGGTGCGCCAGCGTAAGGGCCGCGATTGGCAGGTATTGGCCCAGCATCTGCCGAATTACGACAGCCTGTTTGACCAGATTGGCAACGACCCAGGTTTCCCGGAGGTGTTCCAACTGCGCGAGGCCATCCGTCGCTGGCGCTTCTACGATCACTTTCGCACCGACGCCGAAGCACCAGCCCGCCAGCCGCAACTGGGCACCCGCACTCCTGTGCTGCACCACGACGGGCGCGACCTTGCGGCCGCATTGCAGACTATCCGCGAAATTGGCTACCGCCCGGCTCTGGAACAGGCTATCGCCGACGCTTTCCCCGGTTCCGAACTGAGCATCGATTGCCAACCCGGTGGGCGCTTCAGCGTAGCCCTGCGCCAGGAGGGCCTGCTGCGCCCGCTGTCGGCAGCAGAGCTATCCGATGGCACCCTGCGCTACCTGCTGCTGGTGGCTGCTCTGCTCACCCCCAGACCGCCCTCACTGATGGTGCTCAATGAGCCGGAAACCAGCCTGCACCCGGATCTGCTGCCGGCGCTCGGGCGGCTGATCATCGAGGCCTCGCGGCATACCCAGGTGTGGGTGGTGTCCCACGCCAGTCGGCTGATCGCCACACTGGAACAACACCCGGAATGCAACTCCATCGTCCTCGACAAAAGCTTCGGGCAGACCGCCATACAGGGCCAGAGTCTGCTCAATGAACCCGCCTGGCACTGGCCGGATTAGGCCCGATCTGCCTGCGGACTCACCACCGAGCGCGGCTGGCGGAACACCAGCACATTGCCGAGCATCACCAGCACCAGCCCCAACAGCGCCGGCAGGGTCCACTGGTAGCCCTCAACGAACACCGAGATATTCAGCGCCACCACCGGGAACAGCACGGTGCAGTAGGCCGCGCGCTCCGGGCCGAGGCGCCCGACCAGGGTCAGGTAGGCGGTGAAGCCGATCACCGAGCCGGGAATCGCCAGGTACAGCAGGGTGCCGATATAGCGCGGGCTGTTCTCGAAGGTGAACGGGATACCGCTGACCAGGCAGTAGCCGACCAGCAACAGCGCGCCGTAGAACATGCCCCAGGCATTGGTGGTCAGCGGCCGCAGCCCGGCCTGCTGCTGCAGGCTGGACAGCAGGTTGCCGGCGGAAAAACACAGCGTGCCGATCAGCGCCAGGCCCAGGCCGATCAGGCTTTCGCGGCTGGCCTCATGGCCCGCCAGTTGCGGCCAGAACAGCAGGGCCAGGCCGAACATGCCCAGCGCGCCGCCGGCCAGCACATTGGCGGCAATCCGCCGACCCATGAAGATCCGTGCATTGAGCGCATTCCACAGCGTCGCGGTGGAGAAGATCACCGCCACCAGACCGCTGGGAATCCACTGGCTGGCGGTGTAAAAGCACATGAAGTTGATGCAGAACAGGCACAAGCCCTGCGCCAGGCAGATCAACTGACCCCGGCGGTTCATCGGTTGTAGACGGCCGCTGAGCAGCAGAATGGCGAACAGCACCAGGGCCGCCAGGGCGAAGCGGTAGGCGATGGAAACTGGAATGGCCACCTCGCCCAACTGCAGCTTGAGGGCGATCCAGGTGGTGCCCCAGATCAGCACGGTCAACAGGTACAGCGACAGGTTCATGGCCAGGCTCCGCGAGACAGGCCTTCAGTCTCGACCCGCCAGGCCGCCTGCGCTTGCACAAAATTGCGCTTATCTGCGCCAGGCCGGTGGCAGCGACGAATGCCGGGAGTAGGATGGCAACTGTCCAACTCCGCACTCACACGTCAATGACCAGCCTCGCCCACAACCAGGTCTTCCAGTCCCTCAGCAGCTCTCCGCACGCGCGCCTGCTGCATGGTGCCGAGCTGGGCGACGACCTGGCCGCGGCGCTGTGGACCAACCACCACGACGCCCGCGACTACCAGGGGCCGAGCCAGCACACACTGTCCTGCTACCTGGCCGGCGGCACTGGCACCTTTCGCCGCGAGAGGCCCGGCAGTAAGGGCGCGCCGGACAAGCTGTGCATCCTGCCGGCCGGACATGAATCATCCTGGGTGATCAATGGCGAAATCTGCCTGGCCCACCTTTATGTGAGCCCCGAGCGTTTCGCCGCCAGCGCGGTCACCCTGCTCGACCGCGAGCCGCGCGAACTGCAGCTGCGGGAAAGCACCTTCCTCGATGACCCACAACTGGCCGGACAATTTCGCCAGCTGGTGCAGCTGGACTGGAAGGAGCCAGGCGAGCGCCTGCTCGGCAGCAGCCTGGCCCACGAGATGATCAGCCATGTGCTGCTGACCCAGGTCGGCCTGCGCCAGGGCCTGAAGGTAAAGGGTGGTCTGGCGCCACACCTGCGCCGCCGGTTGGCCGAGTACATCGAGCAGCATCTCGACCAGTCCCTCAGCCTGGGTGAGCTGGCGCAGCTGGCAGCGCTGTCGGAATACCACTTCGTGCGCATGTTCCGCGCCAGCTTCGGCCTGCCGCCGCACCGCTATGTGCTGCAACGGCGCCTGCTGCGTGCGCGCCAGTTGCTGCAGCACAGCCGCCTGCCACTGGGCGAGATCGCCCTGGCCTGCGGCTTCGCCAGCGCCAGCCACTTCAGCAATCGCTTCCGCGCAGTCTTTGGCGCCGCTCCAGGTCTGCTACGCGCCGCAGCGGACTGATCAGACCAGCAGACTCAAGCCACCAGCAGCCGGCAACAGCGCGGCCAGCGGCAACACCCAGCGCGCGCGCCAGGCCAGCATAGCGACCAGCAGCAGCCCCGCCAGCATCAGTAGGCACAGCCAGGTCACCGCACCGATCTCGCCGCCCGACTGCTCGATGGACAGCAGCAGACCGAGAACCAGGCAGACCAGCGCCAGGCTGTGCAGCAATCGCTGACGGCCGATGCTGGGTGCGCCCTGCAGCAGGGTCTTGTGGTGGCGCGACATGGCCAGACTGAGAGCCAGCAGCGCCAGGTAACTCAGGGCAAAACCCAGCAGCATCACAGTGCCTCCTCGACCAGCACGCGACGCGCGCGGGGTTCCTGGGCCTGTTGCGGTTGGGCCCAGCGCCAGGCGAACAGGGCACAGAGCAGGCCGCTGAACAACAGGAACAGATCGATGCCGGCCAGCGCCCAGTCGCCGCGCAATAGGCTGGACGGCAAGCCGCCATGGCTGGTGGTCAGCACATTGACCAGCGGCAACCCAAGGGCCAGCACAGCACCCAGAGCCAACTGCTGGCTGAGCAGACGGCGCGGCTGGTTGCGCTGCACTACCGCCCACAGCGCCAGTAGCAGCCAGCTGCCAACAAACACCCAGCCCTCGGCCGTAGCGCGTTCGGCCAGATCGGCGGGGATCAATCGGTTACCCCATAACAGCGCAAGACTGGCCAGCGGCAAACCGGCAAACACGGCGCCATTGAGCGCCCGCACCAGGCCGATGCCGGCACCGCCCCGGGCTTCACGCTTGGCCAACCAGACCTGTAAGCCACCGACCAGCATGGCGCAACCGGCCAGGCCGAGCAGCAGGTACAGCAGGCGCACCAGCGTGCCGCCGAACTGCGCCATATGCAGACCGGCCAGCCAGGCATAGGCACGGTAGGCGGTCGAGGCCTGCTGCTGATTGAGCAGCTCGCCGCTGGCGGCGTCGTAGCTCAGGGTGTCCTGCGGCGAGCCGATGCGCGAGTTGTCCAGACGGCGGATATCCACCACTGCCGCCACATCGCCCGGATGATGCACGCTGACCCAACCGGTCTCACCGCCACCCCAGCGCTGGCGCGACTGTTCAATCAGCTCGTCCAGCGACATCTGGCTCGCCGCCTTCTGCCCGACGCCCTCGCGCGAGTAGCCGCCCATCACGTCGGTGAAGAACTGTTCGATATTGCTGTTGTAGGCCACCTGCGCCCCGGCTGGCATGTAGGTGGCGACGAAGATCGCCACGCCGGTGTAGGCCAGTACCAGGTGGAAGGGAAAGCCGACCACGCCGAACAGGTTGTGCGCATCCAGCCAGGCGCGCTGGCCATTGGCATTAGGCCGCAGGGTGAAGAAGTCCTTGAAGATGCGCCGATGGATGATCACCCCGGACACCAGCGCCACCAGCATGAACATGCCGGCCAGGCCGACGATGTACATGCCAAGCGTGCCGCCATGCAGGTTGTAGTGCAGTTCGAAGAAGAAGCCACCGCCGAGGGTTTCAGGCATCGGCTGCTGGCTGGCCGGATCGAAGGCGACGTTGTGCATTTCCTCGGTTTTGTCCACTTCCCAGCCCAGGCGCCAGAACGGATCACGGCTGGTCGGCCCATGCATCCAGAAGGCATGCAGCTCGTCGCTGACATTCGCCTCCAGCCAGCCGCGCACCTGATCGGCCGTCATGCTCGACGCCACGCCCTGGTGCAGCGCCGGACGCATCCAGCGCTCCAGCTCCTTGTCGAAGCAGGCCAGGGTGCCGGCGAAGATGATCACGTAGAGCAGCCAGCTCGGCAGCAGGCCGCCCCAGGTATGCAGGCCGGCCATGGATTGACGCAGGCTCATGGGCGTACTCCCAGTTCAGTCGGCAGGAAGGCGGCCAGGCACAAGACTGCCGTTAGGCCGACCAGCCACAACCAGGCGCGGGTCGCGCTGCGGGCGGCGAACACGTAGATCACCGCTGCCGTCCAGATGGCGAAGCAGACCAGGCTGGCGTACACCACGCGGTCGGCCCGAACCAGCGGCAGATAAACGGAAAAGAACGCGGTAAAGCCATAGGCCAGTGCATAACCGCCGAACAGGGCAGCCAGCACACGCGAGGCAATGCTCCAGCGCGACAGGGAAGGGTTCTTGCTCAAGATCGGCTCGCTGTTTTCGGTAAATACATGCAAGCCGCTCATCTGGGAGCGGCTGGCAACTACGAATCAGCGCCATATAGTATTGAGAAACACTTGCAGTGGAAAGCTATTAACGTTCTAGCCTCTGCACTTCCGGGCAGACCTTGCGCATAACAAGAGGCGGCAAGCCTGCCAAATTAGTCACGAACCACCTCAGACTTCGCCGGCCTCGCGCTCACGCTCCCGACTCAGGCGCATAGGCGCCTGCACCGAAGGGAAGCGCGAGGAGGCATAGCGCACCACCAGGATCGCCAGGCCGAGCAACAAAATGGCGCCGGAGACATAGACCACGCCCATGTCCGGGCGATGATGGTGCGACACATCGGAAATCAGCAGACGTGTCAGCGCAGTGATCGCCACGTAGATCAGGAAGCGCACCGGCATGTGGTTGGTCTTGAAGTAGATGCCAACCATGGCCCCCAGCTCCAGGTAGATGAACAGCAGGAGGATGTCATCCACCGTGATATGGCCCTTCTCCAGCATGCCGAGAAAGGCCACCACCGAGGCCCAGGCGGTAATGCCGCCAATGCCGAACAGCGCCAGGTAGTGGAACGACTCCACCATCAGGTTGCCGACGGACTGCGCAAAGTCATGCATGCCCTCGCGCAGGGCTTCGATCTGTTTCGATTTCACGCTGTTACTCCTGACTACTCTTGATTGGCCATGCTGGCACTACCTGATGACGGTTATGCAGAATGGAGGCCAGCATGACGCCCGGGCATTGGCTGCGGGCACAGCGATGGGGCTGCCGGCAAAGACTTTGGCGCAGGCCTTGCAGCAATGATGCATCTCTTTATACTGTATGCAAATACAGTATTTTTCTTCCCAACAGATACAGGAATGAGGTGATGAATGGCCGTCGAAGTGGTGTACCGCAGCAGTCGCGACCTGGAGCGCTTGTTCATGGATAAGGCCGAAGCCGATCGTTACGACAAGATGCTGGAACTGGCCGAAGCGCTGTCCGAGGCGCTGCAGAAAGCCGTGCCCTCGCTCAGCGAGCAGCAGGTGGAAGAACTCGGCATCTTCATGGCGAAGAACCGCGACACCTTCGCCAAGGCCTTCAAGAACCAGCCGGAAGCGCTGGCCGAACTGGGCGCAGAAACCGCCGAGTAAAGTCGCTTCAGGTCGTTACCGGCTGCTTGCCGCAAGCAGCCGGCGATCACCCGGTGGATTGACGGCGCAGGCGCCAATCGCTAGTTTCATCGCCTCTTTCCGCTCACTCGCAACCTGAGCCCATGACCTTTCAAGCGCACAACTCCCTCGTCATCCCGCTGGCTGCCCATGCTGCCGGGGATGCTGCTGCGCGCCTGAGCCTGATTTCCCCACCTGTCGCACCTCCCGCTGCACGTCGGGCCGGCACACCTCCGCCGCCACCCGCGTACACCGCTGCGGGCTGATTTCAGCCCGACTCCCGGCTCCGTTGCGCTTCTGGCCTGCCTGTCCTAAGTGACCGGCTAGTGGAGCCTGTTAAGCCTTTGCGACAGGTGATTCATCATGTATTTCAACAAGACCTTCTGGGGCGCATGCGCCTCGACTGCGCTGTTCGTCCTGCTCTGGAGCAGCGGCGCGATCTTCGCCAGGCTGGGCCTGGACCATGCCTCGGCTTTCGCCCTGCTGACCCTGCGCTTTGCCCTGGCCCTCAGCGTTCTGTTGCTGATTGGCAGCCTCACGCGTACCTGGTTGCCCGCGCGTGGCAAGCGCTGGCGCACGGCGGCGACCGGCCTGCTGCTGATCGGCGGCTACTCCATCTGCTATCTGCTGGCGCTGGATAACGGCGTGACACCGGGCGTGCTGGCCACCCTGCTCGGCGTGCAGCCAATCCTCACCCTGTTCATCCTGGAGCAGCGCTTTGCCGCGCTGCGCCTGCTGGGGCTGGGCATCGCTCTGGCGGGGCTGGTGCTGGTGGTGTGGCATAGCCTGCAGCAAGCGGCCCTGGGCGCGACAGGCATGGTCTATGCCCTGGCGGCGCTGGCCTGCATGACCGGCGGCGCCATCCTGCAGAAGGGCCTGCAGCAGACACCCCTGCACACCCTGCCCCTGCAATACGCCGCGAGCCTGCTGGCCTGCGCGGCGCTGCTGCCGCTGCAGCCCTTTAGCGTGGACTGGTCACTAGACCTGCTGCTGCCGCTGCTGTGGCTGGCCATCGTGATCTCGGTGGTGGCGCAGTTGCTGCTCTATCGACTGATCCAGGCGGGCAATCTGGTCAACGTCACCAGCCTGTTCTACCTGGTGCCGGGGGTGACGGCGGCCATGGATTATCTGTTCCTCGGCAACCGCATGAGCAGCCTGAGCCTTGTCGGTATGGCGGCCATCGTGCTGGGGCTGGTTCTGGTGTTTCGCAAGGGCTAGAGCCTGCGGCCGACAACGTTCACGGCATTGCTGCCGTGGGCGTTGCCTTGTCAGCTAGCCGTACAGCAGTCGCTCCGCCAGCCGGTCGGCGACCCGCGCGGGCGAGTGCTTGTCGGCCTGGGCATGAGCGTAGATATCGGTCAGGCGCAAGCCGATCTGCGCCAAGTGCGCGGTGATCGCCGGCAGTTCATAACCCCGATGCTGCAACGAGACATAGATCAGCCCGCCGGAATTGATCACGTAGTCCGGTGCGTAAAGAATACCGCGCGCCTCCAACTCATCGGCGATTTCGCCACTGGCCAGCTGGTTGTTGGCCGCACCGGCCACCGCCGCGCAGTGCAGGGTGCCGACCGTCTGGGCATTGAGCACGCCACCCAAGCCACAGGGGGCGAGGATCTCGCATGGCGTACTGAGCAATGCCTCACTACTCACCGCATGGGCGCCGAGCTGCTCCACCGCCAGCTGTACACGGCCGGGGTCGAGGTCGCTGACGAACAACTCCACCCCAGCCGCCGCGAGCTGCTCGGCCAGGGCGAAGCCGACATTGCCGAGGCCTTGCACGGCGATGCGCAGCCCTTCCAGATCACTGCTGCCCAGACGCGCCAGGGCGGTGGCGCGGATGCCGGCGTAGACGCCCATCGCGGTGTGCGGCGACGGGTCACCGGCGCTGGTGGTGCTAGTCACGTGCTGGGTTTGCTGGGCGATGCAGTCCATATCGGCGCTGGAGGTGCCGCTGTCCATCGCGGTGATGTAGGCCCCCTTGAGCGATTCGATCATGCGCCCGAAGGCCTCGAACAGCGCGCCACGGTTATCCACATGGCCCGGACGGATGATCACCGCCTTGCCACCGCCCTGCTCCAAACCGGCCAGGGCGGCCTTGTAGCTCATGCCCTGGGCCAGGCGGATAGCATCGCGCACGGCGCTGTCGGTATCGGGATAGGCGAGATAACGGCAACCGCCAAGGGCGGGGCCGAGGCGTGTGTTGTGAATGGCAATGATGGCCTGGAGGCCGGTGGCAGGATCTTGCGCCAGATGCAGGGCTTCGAGCCGGGCGCTTTCCATCATGGCGAACATGCGGATTTCCTTGCTGGCTTTACAGGCCAGTATAGGTCGGGCGCTACCTGCGGCTGGGTTGACTGGGTATAAGCCACCCAGTCCTGATAACCAGAGTCACAGTGTACGGCTCAGATCGCGCCCCGATGAGAACCGCCACAGCATTGGTACTCAGCGCCCCTGCACCTTCCACCACTGGCAGAATTCTTCCAGCGCGGTCCAGATCGGCACCTGCGGGTCGTAGTCCAGGTACTGCCGGGCGCGGCTGATATCCAGGGAGAAGTCCCGCGCCATCACCGCCACGCCGAGGCGGAACAGGCTCGGCTCCGGGCGCCCCGGCAGCACCTTGCAGACCATCTCGTTGAGCGTCGCCGCGGCATAGGCCAGGCCATAGGGCATGTGCTTGCTCACCGGCGGCAAGTCGAACTGGCGCAGGACGAAATTGACCACATCCCACAGCGGCACCGGCGCGCCATTGCTGATGTTGTACACCTTGCCCAGCGCCGGCCCGGCGGCCAGCAGGCTGCTGAACAGGGCGTCGTTGAGGTTCTGCATGCTGGTGAAGTCGACCTTGTTCAGGCCGTTGCCGATGATCGCCAGGCGCCCCTTGCGCTGCATGTTGATCAACCGCGGAAAGATGCTGGTGTCGCCGGCACCGGTAACGAAGCGCGGACGCAGGGCGATCACCTCCAGGCCAAACTCCTGGGCCTCGAAGACCTTCTGCTCGGCCAGGTACTTGGTCGCGCCGTAGTGATCGACGAAGGTCTTCGGCACCTGCTCCTCCTTGAGGCCGATGTGCGACTTACCGTCGAAGTACACCGAAGGTGAAGACAGGTGCACCAGCCGCCGCACCTTCTGCCCCAGGCAACCCTCGATGATGTTCTGGGTCAGGCCGACGTTGCCCTGCTGGAAGTGCTCGCGACTGCCCCACACCCCCACGGCACCGGCGCAATGCACCACGGCTTCGACATCGCGGCACAGGTGATGCGCCAGATCGGCATCGGCCAGGTCGCCCTGGACGAATTCCGCACCACGCTTGATCAAGTGCTGCACCCCTTCAGGGCGGCGACCGTTGACCCGCACACGCAAACCCTGCTCCAGGGCGAACCGGGCAAAGCGCCCACCGATAAAACCGCTCGCCCCCGTTACCAGAATTTTCATGCGCCTCTCCCCTGCGACTCTTGTTGTAGCAGCGACTCTAGCAGCCCCACCCCAGTCCGGCTGTGACATGGCAGGCCAGAAAGCCGGCCTTGCAAACAGACTCCGGACATTATTTTTGACATCCGTTAAGCAATTCGCACGCTTCTTGCAGAATATTCAACACCACCCTCGCTTGTAACTCTTCTACCCGTGGAGCCAACGGAAATGCCGTTACGCCTGAAGCTAGCCTTAAGTTACCTAATGATCGGCCTTATTCCGGTCATGGCCATGGCGTTCACCGTCTACCACCAGGCCAGCCAGGCTCTGCAGGAGCAGACGCTGAACGCCCTGGAAGCCGTAGCGAATATCAAACAACGGCAATTGCAGGACAACTGGCAATCCCGGCATAACCAGCTCAGCACCCTGGCCAGCAACCTCGGCACCAGCTACGCCGGCCTGGACGCCGTAGCCCTGCTCAGCACCGCCAACTATGACCGGCCGATTTTCGAGAATTTCATCAAGACCTTCGGCTACCGCGAGCTGAAGCTGATCTCCAGTGACGGCAAGGTGCTGTTCAGCGTGCTGCGTGGTAATGACTACCAGCAGAACCTCAACGACCCGGCCTGGCGCGACACGCCCATGGCCCGCCTGGCGCGCGCCAGCCTGGACAGCCAGCAGGCACTGATCAGCGATCTGGCCAACAACCCGCAGACCGGCGAGCCCAGCCAGTTTCTGGCTGCGCCGATCATCAGCGACGGCGAACTGCAAGCCATGCTGATGCTGGAACTGCCGATCGACCCGCTGAATGCGGTGATGCAGACTCGCCAGGGTCTCGGCGAAGCCGGGGAAACCTACCTGGTGGGTAGCGACGGCCTGCTGCGCTCCGACTCGGTACGTTTCAGCGATCTGCAGGTCAGCCGCGGCAGCGCGCAGACTACGCCACTCGTCGGCCAAGCCCTGACACTGGCGCTGCAGGGGCAGCAAGGCCGCCTGGCCGAACCGGGGCTGGACGGAAAACCGGCGCTCAAGGCCTTCGTCCCGCTGGAGTTCAACGGCCAGCGCTGGGCACTGATCGCTGAAATGGACCAGGCCCAGGCCTTCGCCCCGGTGCGTGAGCTGATGTGGCAGGTGCTCCTGCTCGGCCTGCTGACCATCGCTGGCGTAGCCCTGGCCACCTGGCTGGTCAGTCGCAGCGTGATGCGTCCGCTGGGCGGCGAGCCGAGCAACATGGCGGACCTGGCCCGCCGTCTGGCCGCCGGCGAACTGCGCCTGGCCAGCCAGAACACTCCGCACAGTGGCCTGATGCAGGCCCTGCATGAAATGGCCGGCGCCTGGCGCGAAGTGATCGAACGTCTGCGTCAGGCCAGCAGTGCGGTGGGCGATGCCAGCGGCGACATCCTCGGCGCCGCCGGGCAGACCAGCAGCCGCCTCGACCAGCAGCAGGAAGCTCTGGAAATGGTGGTCAGCGCGGTCGACCAGATGGCCGCCACCGTCCAGGAAATCGCCAGCAACGCCAGCCAGAGTGCCGATGGCAGCGCCGCCGCACGGGAAGCTTTCAGCACTATGCAAAGCACCCTGCAGCGCATGATCGGCCGCCAGGACCAGTTGCTCGACGGCCTGCGCCAGGCCGACCGGGTGGTGCAGACCCTGGCCGGCGACAGCCAGCAGATCGGCTCGGTGCTCAGTGTGATCGGCGCTATCGCCGAGCAGACCAACCTGCTCGCCCTCAACGCCGCCATCGAAGCGGCGCGGGCCGGCGAACAGGGCCGCGGCTTTGCCGTGGTCGCCGATGAAGTGCGCAACCTGGCCCTGCGCACCCGTACCGCCACCGAGGAAATCGTGCAGATCATCGGCGCCCTCGGCGACTCTTCCGACGAGGCGCTGCAGCGCATGCAGGGTTCCACCGAGCAGGCCCGCGCACTGGAAGACGAAACCCAGGCCGTACTCGGCTCGCTGGAGCACCTCAGCCAGTCACTGGAAGGCGTGCATGCCCTGGCCTTCCAGATTGCGGCAGCTGCCGAGCAGCAGGCAGCCACCACCCAGGAGGTCAACCAGCACATGCACCGCCTGCATGAGATGACCGGGGAAAATCGCCAGACTGCCGCACACACCCGCAACTGCGGCGAACACCTGCGCAAGGTGGCTGGCAGCCAGCAGCAGTTGGTGGCGCATTTTCAGCTGTGACAGTGTTCTAGCGTAGGGCGGGTGTGAGGTTTGTGGCTGTAGGAGCCAGCTTGCTGGCGATCATTGAGCAGCTGATCGCCAGCAAGCTGGCTCCTACACCTAGGGCAAAGTCAGCCTGGTAGTCCGGATGCAATCCGTGGCCGTAGATGCCGACTATCAAGGATTGCCTACGGGCTACGGCTTGACCAGCCAGCCGGCCACGCCGCGGTGCAGGTGCTCGGTCAGTGCCGTCAGCAGTTCGCCGCCATTACGCCAGTGGTGCCAGTACAGCGGCACATCCAACGGCAGGTCGGGGATGATCTCGACCAGCGCGCCGCTGGCCAGTTCGCGCTGCACCTGCAGTTCGGGCACCAGGCCCCAGCCGAAGCCGGCTTCGGTCAGGCGCACGAACCCCTCAGACGAAGGGCACAGGTGATGAGCAAAGCCCCCCTCGACGCCCAGCTGCGCCAGATAGCGATGCTGCAGCAGGTCGTCCGGGCCGAAGACGATGGCCGGAATCCGCGCCAGGCTGCCGGCCTGCACGCCCAGGGGAAAGTGCCGTTCGATAAAGTCCGGGCTGGCCAGGGCGCGGTAGCGCATGGCGCCAAGCGGCAGGGAGCGGGCGCCGGCCACCGGGCGCTCGGCCGCACACACGCAGGCGGCCACTTCGCCGGCACGCATGCGCTTGAGACCGACGTCCTGATCCTCCACCACCAGATCCAGCAGCAAGCGGTGCTCGGCGCAGAAGTCGCCCAATGCCCGCGCCCACCAGGTCGCCAGGCTGTCGGCATTCAGGGCGATGCGCAGGCGCTCGGGTAGGCCACCGTCGTCCAGCGCCGGCACCTGGCCCTGCAGGTCGCGCTCGAGCAAGCGTACCTGTTGCACATGGTTGAGCAGGCGCCGGCCGATCTCCGTGGGCGCTGGCGGCATGGCACGCACCAGCACCGGCTGGCCGACCCGCGCCTCGAGCAGCTTGATCCGTTGCGATACCGCCGACTGCGACAGACCGAGCAGCTGTGCGGCCCGCTCGAAACCACCCTGCTCCACCACCGCAGCCAGGGCCGCGAGGAGTTTGTAGTCGAACAAATCAGCTCTCCTAATGAGCGATCAGCATGATTTGTTTTTCTTATACACGAGCGCAGAGGAAACTGCCCGGCAACGATCACTGCAACACTTATAAGGATGCTCCCATGGCTGGCGAAACTTCACTCGGCAAACTGCTCGGCAGCCTGTCACCCGAGCTCAACCCCGGCCGCTACGTGTTCTGCAGCGTGGCTAGCGACAGCCCGCTGGATGTCCAGACGATCATTGGCAGCTTTCGCGAGGCCGAAGGCCTGACCCTGATCCTCGCCCAGGAAGAGGCCGACCGCCTGGGCCTGAACTACGACTATGTCGCCGCCTGGATCACCCTGAGCGTGCATTCGGCGCTCGCCGCTGTCGGCCTCACCGCTGCCTTCGCCAGCACCCTGGCCGCCGCCAATATCAGCTGCAACGTAGTGGCCGGTTTCTACCACGATCATCTGTTCGTCGCCGCAGCCGATGCCGAGCGGGCCATGGCCGTGCTGCACCAACTCGCCGCCAACCAGGCACAGGAGTGAACGCCATGTGGCAGAGCTATCTGAACGGCCTGCTGGTCGCCGCCGGCCTGATCATCGCCATCGGCGCACAGAACGTCTTCGTCCTGGCGCAGAGCCTGCGCCGCGAACATCACCTGCCGGTCGCCGCGCTGTGCGTGCTGTGCGACGCCCTGTTGGTCGCTGCCGGGGTCTTCGGCCTGGCCGCCTTGCTGGCACAGAACCCGCTGCTGCTCGGCATCGCCCGCTGGGGCGGTATCGCCTTCCTGCTCTGGTACGGTGCCAAGGCTCTGCAGCGCGCGATGCGTCCGCAGGCGTTGCAGCAGGCTGGGGACAGTGGCCCGCGCTCACGCCGCGCCGTGCTGCTGGCAGCACTGGCTGTCACCCTGCTCAACCCGCATGTGTACCTGGATACCGTGTTGCTGATCGGCTCGCTCGGCGCCCAGCAGCCGGACCCGGGCGCCTACACCCTGGGCGCGGCCAGCGCATCCTTGCTGTGGTTCTTCAGCCTGGCCCTCGGCGCGGCCTGGCTTGCACCCTGGCTGGCCCGCCCCGCCACCTGGCGCCTACTCGACCTGGGCGTGGCGCTGATGATGTTCGCCATGGCCTATCAGCTGATGGGCTCCATGTAAGGCGTGGCAAAGGCCCTGGCACCGGCTTTTCCACACAGTTGCTGCGTGGTTAAGGCCCAGCTCGGGTGCTATGATCCCCGGCTCGCGGCGCAAAGAGGACAAACTCTCCGCCGCCAGTCCGGCCGCCCGTGAACGGCCCCTGTGCGCACCGCGCGCCCCCGACCTGAGTAGGAGATAGACCATGGCTTTCGAATTGCCGCCGCTGCCGTACGAGAAAAACGCCCTCGAGCCGCACCTGTCCGCCGAGACCCTGGAATTCCACCATGGCAAACACCACAACGCTTACGTGGTGAACCTGAACAACCTGGTGCCAGGCACCGAGTTCGAAGGCAAGAGCCTGGAAGAGATCATCAAGACTTCCTCGGGTGGCGTATTCAACAACGCCGCACAGATCTGGAACCACACCTTCTACTGGAACTGCCTGTCGCCGAACGGCGGTGGTCAGCCGACTGGCGCCCTGGCCGACGCGATCAACGCGGCTTTCGGTTCCTTCGACAAGTTCAAGGAAGAGTTCAGCAAGACCTCCATCGGCACCTTCGGCTCCGGCTGGGGCTGGCTGGTGAAGAAGGCTGACGGCTCCCTGGCCCTGGCCAGCACCATCGGCGCCGGCTGCCCGCTGACCAGCGGCGACACCCCGCTGCTGACCTGCGACGTATGGGAACACGCCTACTACATCGACTACCGCAACCTGCGTCCGAAGTACGTCGAGGCGTTCTGGAACCTGGTCAACTGGGACTTCGTGGCGAAGAACTTCGCTGCCTGAGTCACACCCAGCGTCCACAAAAAACCCGGCTAAGGCCGGGTTTTTTGCTTTCTGCAGGGTGGTTCAGAACCTGTCTACGATCTCGGAAACTCCCCTCTCCCACTTGTGGGAGAGGGGGCAAAACACTCCGCATCAGTCTCTACACGCCGCTAAAGCGATGCAGAAAAGATCGCAAAGGGGTTTTTACAGCAGCTTCTGCGGTGGCAACTGCAGATTCATACGCTCGGTCTTCTGCACGGCACGGGTCAGTACCTGATCGGCAGTAACCGGGCCGAGGTACTCGCACAGGCCTATATAAAGCAGATTGAGCAGCACCCGCAGGTGCTCCAGCGTGAGTGCCGTCAGCCCCAGTGACCCGCCCTGCTCCAGCCAGCCGCGCAGGCGCAGACGCAGCTCGGTTTCCACCTGCATGCCATTCAGATTACCGGCAGCAAAGCGGCGTAGGCGCGGTACCATCTCCGGGTCGAGCAGGCCGAACAGGGCCTGGCTCAGCGCATCGAAGGTCTGCCGGGCGAGCGCATCCGGCCCGGAAACTTCTTCTGCTTCCAGGCCTTCACCCTGGCGCCAGGCATGTACCCGCGGCGCCGGATCGGGCAGCAGATTGCTGGTCGGGCCGGTCAGTGCGCCGACCAGCTCACGGTACAGACGCGCGCGCTCCAGCTTGCGACCGCTGCGCTGCGCCACTTCGGCGAGAAATTCGTTGAGGGCGAAAGGCGGCTTGTCTGCGTACTTGGCCTCCCACAGTGATAACAGCGGCAGCAGCTCATCTTCGCCAAAGTGCCCGGCCAACCCGGTATAGATGGCGCGACGACGGGTAGTCAGACTCATCTCACGCCCTCCGCGTCAATTCGGTGCCATCGAAGGTCAGCGACTGGTTGAACTCCGGGTAACCGATCTCGGCATGCTCGGCATAGTCCAGGCCACGCTGTTCATCCTGAGTGCTGATGCGCAGACCGATGGTCTTGGCCAGGATGAAATACAGGGCCAGGGCCAGCGGAAAAGCCCAGACGAAGGCCATGCCGGCACCGATCAGTTGCACGCTGACACGCGCCCAGCTGAACAGGTCGCCGGTAAAGAACAGACCAGCGGCGACAGTCCCCCAGACACCGGCCAAACCATGCACCGGGATGGCCCCCACCACATCGTCGAGGCGCAGCCGATCGAGCAGACGCATGCCGAAAACCACGACAAACCCCGCCACCAGCCCGGTAAGCATGGCGAAGCCCGGCAGCATGGTGGCGCAACCGGCGGTTATGCCGACCAGCCCGCCCAGCGAGCCATTCACCGTGGTGCTCAGCAACACCGGGCTGGATGTGGTGCGCAGCGCCAGCATCGCCCCCACCGCACCGCAAGCTGCAGCCAGATGGGTGTTGAGGGCGATCAGGCCGATGCTTGCATTGATCGCCAGGGTGCTGCCTGCGTTGAAGCCGAACCAGCCGAGCCAGAGGATGAAACCACCCAGGGTGACCAGCGCCAGGTTGTGTCCGGGGATCACCCGCGGCGTGCCGTCACTGGCAAAGCGCCCCAGCCGCGGGCCGAGCACCATGATCCCGGCCAGCGCGCACCAGGCACCGACGCTATGAACCACGGTGGAGCCGGCAAAGTCGATGAAGCCCATCTTCGCCAGCCAACCCTGGCCGCCATAGATACCGCTCCACACCCAGCTACCGAAGATCGGATAGATAAAGCCGCTGATCACCACCGCGCCGATCAGGTAGGCGCTGTAGCGGGTACGTTCGGCCATGGCGCCGCTAGCAATGGTCGCCGCCGTGGCGGCGAACATCATCTGGAACAGCAGGAAGGTGAAATCCCAGGGTTCGCCCTGGTGTGGCGCGAAGTGGCTCATGCCATACCAGCCGGTGGCATTGGCACCGAACATCAGGCCGAAGCCGACCAGCCAGAAGACGATGCCGCCGGCGCAGCCATCCATGAAATTCTTCATCATCACATTGACGGCATTCTTCGCTCGCGACATGCCGCTTTCCAGCAGGGCAAAACCCGCCTGCATGAAAAACACCAGGGCACTGGCTAGCACCACCCAGGCACTATTCAGCTCAACATCCGTGGCGGCATGGGCCAGCGACGGAAAGAACAAGGCACACAGCGACAGCAGGTAGATCTTCATGGCAAGCCCCCCGACACAGTGACGGATAAGCCTTAGCAACTCTTGCGCCAGCCCTGAGAGCCTCAGGCGAGAGGCTCCTGCCATGCGCTCGCACCAAGGCAGAGCGCATCACCAATTTCATACCCCGCTCATGCGCCAGCGCAGAACAATGCTAAAAAAACCGCTCGATGACGTAATGGCCCTTTGACGGCTCCCACGCATTTGCCAATACTCACAACGGTCAGTAGGCTCCGGCAGATAACAAGGAATACGCATTTGAAGCTGGAATTGAAAAACAGCCTGTCGCTCAAACTGCTCCGAGTGGTTCTGCTTTCGGCGCTGATCGTTGGCGTGGTGCTCAGCTGTGCACAGATCGTCTTCGACATCTACAAGACTCGTCAGGCCGTGGCCAGCGATGCCCAGCGCATCCTCGGCATGTTCCGCGACCCCTCGACCCAGGCCGTCTACAGCCTGGACCGGGAGATGGGCATGCAGGTCATCGAAGGCCTGTTCCAGCACGAAGCAGTGCGCTACGCCGCCATCGGCCACCCCAACGAACCGATGCTGGCCGAACGCTCGCGTGAACTGATCGAGTCGACCAGCCGCTGGATGACCGATCCGATTCTCGGCAAGGAGCAGGTCTTTAGCACCCAACTGGTAGGCAAAGGTCCCTACAGCGAGTACTACGGTGATCTCAATATCACCCTCGACACCGCCAGCTACGGCGAGAACTTCCTCACCACCTCGGTGATCATCTTCATCTCCGGCGTGTTGCGAGCCCTCGCCATGGGCCTGGTGCTGTACCTGGTCTACCACTTGCTGCTGACCAAGCCTCTGTCGAAGATCATCGAGCACCTGACCAACATCAACCCGGACCGCCCCAGCGAGCACAAGCTGCCCATGCTGCGCGGCAACGAGAAGAACGAGCTGGGGTTGTGGATCAACACCGCCAACCAGCTGCTGGAATCTATCGAGCGCAACACCCACCTGCGCCGCGAAGCGGAGACCAGCCTTCTGCGCATGTCGCAGTACGACTTCCTCACCGGCCTGCCCAATCGCCAGCAACTGCAGCAGCAGCTCGACCAGATCCTCGAAGACGCCGGTCGCCTGCAACGCCGCGTAGCCGTGCTGTGTGTCGGCCTGGACGATTTCAAAGGCATCAACGAACAGTTCAGTTACCAGACCGGCGACCAGTTGCTGCTGGCCCTCTCCGATCGCCTGCGCAGCCACAGCGGCAAACTGGGCGCCCTGGCCCGTCTCGGCGGCGACCAGTTCGCCCTGGTCCAGGCCGACATCGAACAGCCCTATGAAGCCGCCGAACTGGCGCAGAGCATCCTCGACAGCCTGGACACGCCCTTCTCCCTGGAGCAGCAGGAAGTCCGCCTGCGCGCCACCATAGGCATCACCCTGTTCCCGGAAGACGGCGACAGCACCGAGAAGCTGCTGCAGAAAGCCGAACAGACCATGACCCTGGCCAAGAGTCGTTCGCGCAACCGCTACCAGTTCTACATCGCCAGCGTCGACAGCGAGATGCGTCGCCGTCGCGAGCTGGAGAAGGACCTGCGCGAGGCCCTCGGCCGCAACGAGCTGCATGTGGTGTACCAGCCGCAGGTCGACTACCGCGACCACCAGGTGGTCGGCGTCGAGGCCCTGCTGCGTTGGCAGCACCCGCAACATGGCTTCGTCCCGCCAGACCTGTTTATCCCGCTGGCCGAGCAGAACGGCACCATCATCGCCATCGGCGAATGGGTGCTGGATCAGTCCTGCCGCCAGCTGCGCGAATGGCACGACCAGGGCTTCACCAACCTGCGCATGGCGGTCAACCTGTCCACCGTGCAGCTGCACCACGCCGAGCTGCCGCGCATGGTCAACAACCTGCTGCAGGTCTACCGCCTGCCGGCACGCAGCCTGGAGCTGGAAGTCACCGAAACCGGCCTGATGGAAGACATCACCACCGCTGCCCAGCACCTGCTCAGCCTGCGCCGCGCCGGCGCGTTGATCGCCATCGACGACTTCGGTACCGGCTACTCCTCGCTGAGCTACCTGAAGAGCCTGCCACTGGACAAGATCAAGATCGACCGCAGCTTCGTCCAGGATGTGCTGGAAGACGAAGACGACGCCACCATCGTGCGTGCCATCATCCAGCTCGGTAAGAGCCTGGGCATGCAGGTCATCGCCGAAGGCGTGGAGACCATCGAGCAAGAGGCCTACATCATCGCCAACGGCTGCAACGAGGGCCAGGGCTACCTGTACAGCAAACCGCTGCCGGCCCGCGAAGTCACCCTGTACCTGAAGCAGGCCCGGCGCCTGAACACCGTCAGCAACCCCGCCACGCTGTAACCACTCGATAATGCCGAAAGGCCGTCCTTAGCCCTGGCACTGCCCCTTAAGAAAAACGCCGCGATCTCCCAAGGAGTCGCGGCGTTTTTTCTGCGGCAAGTGCAGCGGCCATGCAACGGGATAATGACTTTCTGGCAATACGGACAGTCCCCTCTCCCACTTGTGGGAGAGGGTTAGGGAGAGGGGAGCACTTAAGTGAACAGCCTTACAGACTCAACCCCTCTTAGCCCATCGCGGCTGCAATCAGGCCGGTCGCGGCAAGCAGCATCGCAGCCATCCGCTCACCAGCGATCCCCACCAACAAAAAGGCCGGGCTAAGCCCGGCCTTTGCACATCCCGCCTGGGATCAGGCCGCGCGGCGCAACAGCACGAAGCCCGCACCGGCACAGATCAGGGCCGGCACCAGCACCGCCAGCAGCGGCGAGAAGCCGAACACCAGGCTCGATGGGCCGAGCAGGTCCTGGGCGATGCGGAACACGAAGCCCACCAGCACACCGGTAAACACGCGCTGGCCGAGGGTCACCGAGCGCAGCGGACCGAAGATGAAGGAAATCGCCATCAACACCAGCGCTGCCGTCACCAGCGGTTGCAGCACCTTGGTCCAGAACGCCAGCCAATAACTGCCATTGTTCAGGCCCTGCTCGCCGAGGTAACGGATATAGCGCCACAGGCCGCTGATCGACAGGGAATCCGGCTCCATGACCACGGTGCCGAGCAGTTGCGGGTTGAGTTCGACATCCCAGCGCTCGATCGGGGCGTCGATCACCTCGGTACTGCGCTCGCGGAAATGCGTGGTTTTGACGTCTTCCAGCTGCCAGTGATCGCCCTGGTACAAGGCACGCCGGGCAAAGCTTGAGGAAAGCAGGTGACGCTGCTCATCGAACTGATAGCGGGTCACGCCATACAGCCGGCCATTCGGTTGCACCGCGTTGATGTGCACATATTCCTGCCCCTGACGATGCCACAGGCCGCGCTTTGAGCTTTGCGCCTCACCGCCGCCCTGGGCCATGGAGCGATGGGCCTGAGCCAGGTTCTCGCTCCAGGGCGCCAGGTATTCGCCGATCAGCACGCCGACCAGCATCAGCACAAGCATGGGCTTCATCACCGCCCAGACGATACGGCTGACCGATACGCCAGCCGCACGCATGATGGTCAGCTCGCTATTGCTGGCCAGGCTGCCCAGACCGATCAGGCAACCGATCAGCGCGGCCATCGGCAGCATCTCATAGATACGCCGTGGCAAGGTCAACAGGACATAGACCAGCGCCTCAAAGGTGCCATAGGCCTCGCCTACGTCACCCAGCTCGTCGATAAAGGCGAACAACAGCGCCAGGCCGACGATGATCCCCAGCACTGCCAGGATGGCGTAGAACACGCTGGTTCCGATGTAACGATCAAGCCTGACCATGGGCCATCTCCTTCACTGCGCGGCGGCTGGCCAGCTTGAGTTGCAGGGGCGTCCAGCAGAACAGCCCCAGACCGATCAACAGGAACAGGCCGTGCACCCACCACAGCCCCAGGTCCTGGGGAATCTTGCCCTTGTCCAACTGACCCCGGGCGCCGATCAGCAGCGCCAGGTAGGCCATGTACAGAAGAATCGCCGGTAGCAGCTTGAGGAAGCGGCCCTGGCGCGGGTTGACCCGCGACAATGGCACTGCCAGCAACGCGACGACGAATACCAGCAGTGGAATCGACAGGCGCCACTGCAGCTCGGCCTGATAACGCGGGTTGTCGCTACCCAGCAGTTCGCGGGTAGGAATGGCCTCACGCTCGCTGATCTCGTTGCTCACCGACGGTTTGGGCAACAGCACGCCATAGGTCTCGTACTGGATCGCCCGGTAATCGGCCTGGCCAGGGTTGCCATCGTAGCGGTAACCGTTTTCCAGGATCAGGTAACGGCTACCATCGGCCTGGATCACCTGGCGACCTTTCTCGGCGACCAGTACGGTGATGCCACGCTCCTTATTCTTCTCCGCCTGGTCGCGGCTGAAGCGTTTCTCGGAAATGAACACGCCGGACAGCTGCGCCCGATCCGCCGAGAGGCTTTCCGTGTAGGTGACCCGCGAGCCATCCTTCATCGCCTGAAAGCGGCCAGGCACCAGGGTATCGAACTCGGTCAGAGCATCCTGCTGATTGAGGATCCGCGTAACCTCGGTCACCCCCTGCGGCGCCAGACCCAGGCTCAGCCAGCCCGTCAGCAGGGCCACCAGCGCTGCCGGGGCCATGGTATAGGTGAGAAGACGCTTGTTGCTCATGCCGGTGGCAGAGAGCACGGTCATCTCGCTGTCCAGGTACAGACGTCCGTAGGCCAGCAGGATGCCGAGAAACAGTCCCAGCGGCAGGATCAGCTGGAGGAATCCGGGCAGACGGAAGCCCATGATCATGAACAGCACGCTGGGATCGAGCAGGCCCTGCGCCGCCTGGGCCAGGTACTTGATGAAACGCCCGCTCATGATGATCACCAGCAGTACGGCACTGACCGCACTGAGGGTGAGCAAGACTTCGCGAGACAGATAGCGGAAGACGATCAAACCGGACACTCCAGGGTTGTCAGGCTCCGGTGGCTACGCTCAAACTAGCCGCACCTTTGCCGGCCTGCAGCACATGCAGGCCCTCGAAAAAATAGCGGGCATTATCCGCCAAACCCGACTCTTTGTCTTGGGGACAGCTCACCATGGAATTCCTCGTCAAAAGCACCCGTCCGGAAACCCTGAAGACCGCCACCCTGGTGGTCACCCTCGGCGAAGGGCGCAAGCTCGGCGCGGCAGCCAAGGCCGTCGACGAGGCCAGCGGTGGCGCTATCAGCACCCTGCTCAAGCGCGGCGACATCGCCGGCAAACCCGGGCAGACCCTGCTGCTGCACAGCCTGCCGGGCCTCAAGGCCGAACGCGTACTGCTGCTGGGCAGTGGCAAGGGCGAGCTATCCGACCGCCAGTACCGCAAATTGGTTGCAGCCGCTCAGGGCGCACTGAAAGGTCTGGGCGGTACTGATGCCGTGCTGGCCCTCGGCGAACTCAAGGTCAAGGGTCGCGATGCCTACGGCAAGGCGCGCCTGCTGGTGGAAACCCTGGCCGACGGCGAGTACCTGTACGACCAGTTCAAGAGTAAGAAGGCCGAACCCAAGGCGCTGAAGAAGATCACCCTGATCGCCGACAAGGCCGAATTGGCCGACGTCGAGCGCGGCAGTCTGCATGCCCAGGCCATCGCCAGCGGCATGGCCTTCACCAAGGACCTCGGCAACCTGCCGCCGAACCTCTGCCACCCCAGCTACCTGGCTGAAGAAGCCAAGGCCCTGGGCAAGGCGCACAAGAACCTCAAGGTTGAGATCCTCGACGAGAAGAAGCTCAAGGAACTCGGCGCAGGTGCCTTCCTTGCCGTCGGTCAGGGCAGCGCCCAACCGCCGCGGATGATCGTCATGCACTACCAGGGCGGGCATAAGGATGAGCAACCCTACGCCCTGGTCGGCAAGGGCGTGACCTTCGACACCGGCGGCATCAGCATCAAGCCGGCCGCCGGCATGGACGAGATGAAGTACGACATGTGCGGCGCTGCCAGCGTATTCGGCACCCTCAAGACCGTGCTCGAACTGCAATTGCCGATCAACCTGGTGTGCCTGCTGGCCTGCGCCGAGAACATGCCTAGCGGCAGCGCCACCCGCCCCGGCGACATCGTCACCACCATGAGCGGGCAGACCGTGGAAATCCTCAATACCGACGCCGAAGGCCGCCTGGTGCTGTGCGATACCCTGACCTACGCCCAGCGCTTCAAGCCGCAGGCAGTGATCGACATCGCCACCCTCACCGGCGCCTGCGTAGTTGCCCTCGGCGCGCACACTTCCGGCCTGCTCGGCAACAACGACACGCTGATCAAGCAACTGCTCAAGGCGGGCGAGCACGCCGACGACCGCGCCTGGCAGCTGCCGCTGTTCGACGAATACCAGGAACAGCTGGACAGCCCGTTTGCCGACATCGCCAACATCGGCGGGCCCAAGGCCGGCACCATCACCGCCGCCTGCTTCCTCTCGCGCTTCACCAAGGACGTGCACTGGGCCCACCTGGACATCGCCGGCACCGCATGGATCAGTGGTGGTAAGGACAAGGGCGCCACCGGCCGCCCAGTACCGCTGCTGACCCAATACCTGCTGGATAGGGTCAAGTGAGAGTCGAGTTCTACGTTCTCTCCACCGCCAGCCCGGCCGACCGCCAGCGCGCGGCCTGCCAGCTGGCCCTGAAAGCCTGGCGCGCCGGCATGCCGGTGTTTGTGCGCGGCGCCGACCAGGCCCAGTGCGAAGAGCTGGACGAGCTGTTGTGGCAC
Organism: Aquipseudomonas guryensis; assembly: GCF_014164785.1. Taxonomy (GTDB): domain Bacteria; phylum Pseudomonadota; class Gammaproteobacteria; order Pseudomonadales; family Pseudomonadaceae; genus Aquipseudomonas; species Aquipseudomonas guryensis. Next base: position 209,298 of record NZ_JACJFN010000003.1, read on the forward strand.
TTCAAGAACGACAGCTTCGTGCCCCACGACCTGCACCAGCACAATCCACAAGCACCGGTGGTACTCGGCCTGGACGAACCTCCGGCGACCAGCCAGGGCCTGCTGATCAACCTCAATCCGGCGCTTTCGCCGCACCTGGAGCAGTTCAGCCGGGTCATCGAGATCGTCAACCAGGAGCCGCAATTGCTGGCCCTGTGCCGCGAGAATTTCCGCCTGTACCGGCAGAAAGGCTATGATCCGCAGCGTGTAGAGCTCTGATTCAAGTCATGGACACCCCGAAACCGCCCAAGCCCGACCACCTGCTGGATGACCTTGAGTCCATCCGCAAGCTGCTGGAAGAGCAACAGCTCGAGCCGCCACTGCTGACTGACAGCCTCGACGACGACCTGCAGATTCCCCTGCTGTCCGACATCATCGAGCCCGGCCCGACCGTAAGCCTGCCCACCCCGCTGCCAAGTGCCGGCACCGCGCAGCCGGCCAGCGTCCCTGCGACAAGCCCTACTCCACCCATGCGCTCGGCTGTGCCGGTTAGCCCGAAGCCCGCAGCGCCCCCCGTAGCGCCGGCCAAACCCGCCGTCGCGACAACCGCACCTGCCAGTTCGAGCATAAGCAGCGCCATCCAGCGCAGTGTCAGCGCTCAGGGGCTCGGCGAACTGAACCGTCTCGACGGCGAACTGCGTGCCGCCGCTCAGCTGCTGCTGCAGGACGTGATCGACGATTTCGTCCCGCAGATCGAGGCCGAACTCAAGCGCCGCCTCGACGCCCGCCTCGACCGTCTGCTGGCCCAACGCAAGCCCTGATCCGCAGGGTGCGCCGTACCGACGCAGCGGTCTGCGCTGCGCACGGCACAATCTGCGCGAGCCCCGTACAGAATCTAAGCTGGCAAATGCCCGGTTTTTACCCAGATCAAGCAGCCTGACTCGCTGAACGGCGTGTGTTCGGACAGGTGTGGGCTGCGCAGCCAGCTGCCGGCCGGATAGTCACCGAATTCGTCCTGGAAGGTGCCTTCGAGTACCAGGATTTCCTCGCCACCCCAGTGGCGATGACGGTTGAAGCGCGTGCCCGGCGCCCAGCGCACCAGCGCCACATGCTCGGTGCCATGCTGATGCAGCGGCAGTACCTGCAGGCCCGGCACCAGCCCCGGGTGCCAGGCGGCCGAGTGACTGTCGATCACCACTGGCTGCTGATCATCGGCGGCGAACTGCATGAGTTTGACGAAGATGATGCAGCCTTCCCGGCTGAACGGCGCGTGTTGGCTGCCGATCGGGTTGCGCACATAGGTCCCGGCCGGGTAGTCGCCACGCTCGTCGGAGAACACCCCGTCCAGCACCAGGAACTCCTCACCACCCGGATGCTGGTGCTCACTGAAATGCGAAGCGGCGGCATAGCGCACGATGGACGTGGCCCGCGCCAGCTCCTCACCGATGCGGTCGAGCATGCGCCGCTCCACTCCAGGCATCGGCGAGGGCACCCAGGGGCTGTCGCCGGGGCGGATAACGGCGCGTTGGCTGAAGTCGGCGTTGAGCTGCATGGGCGTTGGAAACCTAAAGTTGATGGATCACGCAGGTGCATTTTGCCGGCACGGATCAATACGCCCCGCTCAAAGCATCCTGCCTCATGTTAACGCCAGACCGCTAAACGCAAAGGGTCCGGCATGCCGGACCCTGTGGATGTTACTGGGCGACCTGGTAGCGCTCCAGCCAGTGCGCATAAGGCGCCGGCAGAACCCAGGTGGGCCGTTCGACCCCGAGTTGCTGCGCTGCCTGCAACGGCCAGTGCGGGTTGGCCAGGTGGGCGCGGCCGACCATCACCAGATCCATCTGCCCCTCGGCCACCACGCGTTCGGCATTGGCCGGCGCATCGATGCCCCAGGACGACGCCACCGGCAGTTCCGCCTCGCGGCGTACGCGCTCGGCGATCGGCGCCAGGAAGGCCGGCCCCCATGGAATGTTGGTTTCGGCGATGGTGAAGCCGACGCTGACACTGAGCAAATCCAGACCACCACGGCGCATGGCCTTGGCCAGCTCGATGGACTCGGCCAGGGTTTCCTCGTCACGGCCGTCATACTCGATCACGCCGAAACGCGCCGTCAGCGGCAGGTTGGCCGGCCACACCTCGCGCACCGCCGCCAGGGTTTCCAGGAGGAAACGGCTGCGGCCGGCGAAATCGCCACCGTAGGCATCGTCACGCTGGTTGGAGTGCGCGCTGAAAAAGCTCTGCGCCAGGTAGCCGTGGGCGAAGTGCAGCTCCAGCCACTCGAAACCGGCATCGCGAGCACGGCGGGCAGCGGCGACGAAGTCGGCCTTGACCCGGGCGATGTCGTCCAGGGTCATGGCCTGGGGCACCTTGGGCAGGTGCGCGCCGAAGGCCACGGCGGACGGGGCGATGGTCTGCCAGCCGCGCGCATCGCCTTCGGCGATATGGTCGTCGCCCTCCCAGGGACGGTTGGCGCTGGCCTTGCGCCCGGCGTGGGCGATCTGGATACCCGGCACCGCGCCACCGGCCTTGATCGCCTGGGCGATACGGGCCATGCCCTCGGCCTGCTGATCATTCCACAAGCCGGTGCAACCGGGGCTGATGCGCCCTTCCGGGGATACTGCCGTGGCCTCGACGATCACCAGGCCGGCGCCGCCACGGGCCAGGCCGGCGTAATGATGCAGGTGCCAGTCCGTGGTGACGCCGTCGATGGCGCTGTACTGGCACATCGGCGGCACCGCGATGCGATTGCGCAGGGTGACATCCTTGAGCTGGAACGGGGAAAACAGAGCAGACATCGTCAATCCTCACAGCAATGGATCAGTGGGCGCAAAGCGCCTCAGGAATTTAAAGGAGCCAGGTCGAGGACATGGCTGCTACGCACATCCACCGGCGCGGCCAGCCAGCCGCCGATCTGTTCGCGAAAGGCCTGGTAGTGGGTGCTGGCACGGTGGGCGGCCACCGCCGCTGCGTCGGCATACAGCTCGAAGAGGTCAAAGGTCGCCGCGTCATCGCCCCGCACGAACAGGTCGTAGCGCAGGTTGCCGGGCTCGCGGCGGCTGGCCTCGACCATATGGCGCAGCGCCTGTTCGAGGGCGGTGCGGTGCGCGGGGTGGGCGGTCAGGCTGGCAAACAGGGCAATCGGCATACAGGTTCCCGTGCGGGGCTGGCAGCCCCGCCGTCATCATGGATATTGGGTTAGATCAGCTTGAGCAGGGCTTCGGCGCTGGCATCCGAGGAGGCCGGGTTCTGCCCGGTCACCAGCAGGCCGTCGACCACCACATGGCTGTACCAGTCCTCGCCACGCGAGTAGCTGGCGCCATTGCCGACCAGCATGTCCTCGACCAGAAATGGCACCACCTGAGTCAGCTGCACCGCCTCTTCCTCGCTGTTGCTGAAACCGGTGACGCGCTTGCCCTTGACCAACGGCTGGCCATCCGCCGCCTTACTGTGGCGCAGCACCGCCGGTGCATGGCACACGGCCCCCAGCGGTTTGCCGAGGGCATGAAAGCGTTCGATCAAGGCGATCGAGCGGGCATCCTCGGCCAGGTCCCAGAGCGGGCCGTGGCCACCGGGGTAGAACAGTGCATCGAAGTCTTCGGCGCGTACCTGATCGAGGGTCAGGGTGTTGGCCAGTGCCTGTTTGGCCGCGCTGTCAGCGAGGAAGCGCCGGGTGGCATCGGTCTGCGCACCCTCGTCATCGCTCTTCGGATCGATCGGCGGCTGGCCGCCCTTGGGCGAGGCCAGGGTGATGGTCGCACCGGCATCCTTGAACACGTAGTAAGGCGCGGCGAACTCCTCCAGCCAGAAACCAGTCTTGAGCCCGGTATCGCCGAGCTGGTCGTGGGACGTGAGCACCATCAGAATCTTCATCGTCGTTCTCCTGTCGGGCATAAAGCCCTCGGCAAAATCTGTGGGGGCATCTTAGAGACCGGGCAGTGCTGCGATAATTCGAACGCTTTGATGACCAGTATCGATGAATTGAATAGTGCGCCTCTGAGCTCAGCTCAGTAGCCGGTCATTTCCAGATAGCCGCGCCCGCCGCCGCTGCCTTGCAAGCGCACCGGGCCTTCCCAGTAGGGGAACGTGGTGCCCATCCAGGCCTGCTGCTGCAGCGCCTCGACCTCGACATCAACGCCATGGCCCGCCACCTGCACACGCCAGCGGGTCGGCACGCGGCGGCCGTTGTCCAGTTCGGTAGTGGCCAGCGGGCTGAGCTGGATCTGCTCGCCGCGCAGTGCTTGGCTGCGGCCGTCGGCGCCGATCCAGGTGCCGGCACGATAAGGTTGGCCCTCGGTCTGGCGCACCTGGAACAGCATCAGCTTGGCGCCACCGTCCAGGTGCAGGGAAAACCAGTCCCAGCCCTGCTGCTCGGCGGCCAGCGGCTGGCTGCTCCATTCGCGGTCGAGCCAGGCCTGGCCGCTAACCCGGTAGCGCTGGCCGTCACGCTCGATCTCGCCGCTGACCCGGTAGAACGGCTGGCTGTAGTAATAGGATGCCTGGCCCTGGCCGGACTTCTCGCTGTAGCCCTGCGCGCCGTGCAGCACCAGCGGGCCGTCGGCGCGCAGTTGCAGGTCGTAGTCAAAGTCCGCACCGGCGGCCTGCATCTGCAGCTGCTGCAAACCCTCGCCAGCCGTGCTGTGCAGCGACCAATCGTCGATCCAGGCGCGGAACGGTTGCGCCGCCACCCCGGCCTGGCCGATACCGCCACGGCCCAGGCGCTCGGCGAACTGGTGACCGAACGGCCCGCTCAGACCGGCATGGCCCAGCCACAGGTTGGGGCTGTCCCAGCCGGCCTGCTCGGCGCCGGGGCGCAGCGCCGAGCGGAACAGCGTCCACTGCACACCCCAGTCGCGGCCCTGCTCGTCGGTGAGATTGGCGGTGACGTACCACCATTCGATGCGATAGCCATGGTGGGCGCCGTGATCGAGCGGGAACTGCAGCACCCGGCCGGGTTCGACCGCACTGAAACCAGCGACATCCTGGCCGAGACCGGCGAAACCGGCGCTTGGCGCGGGCGCGTCGTCACAGCCGGCGAGCAGCACGGCGGCGAGCAGCAACAGACTTCTAGCGTTCATCGGCGAACTGCCTCAACAGGTCGGCCGGCTGGCGGCGCGCCAGTTGCCATAGCGGCCCGGCGGCGGCCAGCAGGCTGGTAAACAGGCCGAGCAGGCCCAGCTGCAGCAACTGGGCGGGGAACACATGCAGCGGCAGGCGCCAGCCGAAGGCCTGCACGTTGACCACCGCCACCAGGCACCAGGCCAGCAGAAGGCCCAGGGGCATGGCCAGCAGCACAGTGAGGCTGGCCAGCAGCAGCGTCTGCCCCAGGCTTAGCCAGGCCAGGCGCGCGCGCCCCAGGCCCAGGGCCCAGAGCGGTGCCAGCTGGCCCAGGCGGCTCTGGCCGAGGGTCAGCAGGCTGATGAACAGCGCCACCCCGGCCACACCCAGGGTCAGGCTGTTGAGCGCAGCAGTGGCGGCAAAGGTGCGCTCGAACACCCGGGTCGACCAGCGTTTGAGCGAGGCCTGGTCGATCAGCCGGCTGTCATCCAGCTCAAAGCGTTGTTCCAGCTCGGCCTTGAGCGGCTCGACCCGCGCGGCCGGCAGGCGCAGGCTGAGGTTGCTCAGGCTGGCGTCCGGCCAATGGCGGCGCAGCCAGGCGGCGCTCAGCAGCAGATGGCCCTTGGGGTTGCCATAGTCGGCGTACAGGCCGAGCACCGGCAGACGCTGTTCGCCGCCTGCCGCTGGCAGTACCAGCGCGTCGCCCAGGCGCAGCTTGAGCCGGCGCGCCAGTTGCTCGCTGAGCAGCACGCCCTGCCCCGCCGCCAGCTGCGTCCAGGCATCGTCCTGCTGCTCCAGCAGCGGCCAGTGCTGGCGGTAGCTGGGGTGATCGACGATACCCTGCAGCTGCGCCGGCCAGCCCTGCAGGCGCAGGTCGACCCGCCAGTGCGGCAGGATTGCCGTGATACCTGGTTGGGCGGCAAGCCAGGCGCTGATCTGCTCGGCCTGCTCGGTGTCGCGCGGGGCCAGGTACAGCTCGGCGGACAGGCGCTGGTCGAGCCAGCCGGTAAAGGTCTGGCGAAAACCCTCGGTCATGCTGCCCACCCCGACGCTGGCGGCCAGGGCCAGCAGCAGGGCCATCAGCGCCAGGGCCAGGGCCGGCAGTTGCTGACGACTGTCGGCAACGAACCATTCGCTCAACGGCCCGCGACAACGCCGGGCGAGCAGCGCCAGGGCGCCATCCAGCAAGGCCGGAAGCAGCAGCGCCGCGGCCAGGAGCAAGGCGGCGAGCAGGACGAAGGCCGTCAGCAGGCTGTCGCCGAATTGCCAGCAGGCCAGCGCCAGCACCAGCAGCCCGGCTGCCAGCCAGGCCTGACGGCGCAACCATAGGCCCTGGGCCAGGCGCCAGGCCTGTGGCTGGGCCAGCGCCAGCAACGGCAGGTTGGCCGCCCGCAGCAGGCTGCTGGCGCCAGCGAGCAAGGCGCCGAGCAGGCTGATGGCCAGCCCGGCCAGCCACCACTGCGGCGCCAGGCTCAGTTGGCCAGCCACTTCGGCGCCATACAGGCCGCGCAGGCTGGCGGCGACATCGGCCAGCAACAGGCTAGCCAGCCCGTAACCGCTGGCCACCCCAGCCAAGCCACTGAGCAGAGCGAACAAGCCCAGTTCGATGGCCAACGCGCCGAGCAGGCCGCCCAGGCTGACCCCGCAGGCGCGCAGGGTGCGCAGCAGGCCGCGGCGCTGCTCCAGGGCCAGGCCGATGGCGGCATGCACGATGAACAGGCCGACGATAAAGGCCAGCAGGCCGAGGGCCGTGAGGTTGAGGTGGAAGCTCTCGGTGAGGCGCTGCAGGTCATCGCCGTCGGCGGCCGGTTGCAGCTGCAGCACGGCCTGCAGATCGCCCGGCAGTGCGCGCGTGGCGGAATCCGCCGGCAACAGCAGGCGCGACAATTGCCCCGGCGCCTGCAACAGGCGCTGGGCCTGGCCGATATCGACCACGATCACCCCCGGCGCCAGTTGCTCTTGTACCTGCAAGGGCGGCAAGCGCTGGCCGTCCGCCGTGAGCGCCTGCTCGCCCGCCTGCAGGCCGAGGCGTTGCAGGGTGTCGGCGGCAATCCAGGCCTGGCCCGGACTGCCGAGAAAGCTGGCGATATCCGAGCCATCGGCGGGGCGCCCACCCACCTCGCTGCCATGCGGCAGGCTCAGCGGTTCGATGCCAAGCAGTTGCACGCTCAGCGGTTCCTCTCCAGCGAAACGCAGGCGCCCTTCCAGCAGCGGCGACACCGGCCAGCCGCTGCGGCGCAGCTGCACATAGACGGACTGAGCGAAATGCGGGCCCTGGCGCGCCACCAGCTGCGCCTGTGCCGGACCGGCCAGCACGGCGCTGGCGCGGGCATAGTCGGCACGCGCCTGACTATTCAGCGCCTGCACCCCAGTCCACAACGCCGTGGCCAGCCACAGACCGGTGAGAATGCTAAAGAACTGCAGCGGATGGCGGCGCCAGTGGCTGAGCAGCGCCTGCAGACTGATGCGCAGCGTGCCCATCAAGCCTCCTGAGCCGCAACCCGGCCCAGGTGCAGATAAAGACTGTGCTCCAGGCGGGCGGCCAGGCGCGCACTGTGGGTGACCATGAGCAGACTGCTGCCGGCCTCGCCGACCAGTTGCAGGAGCAGGTCGAGCACCGCCTCGCTGCTCGCCTCATCCAGGCTGCCGGTGGGTTCGTCAGCCAGTACCAGCGAAGGTCGCGCGGCCAGGGCCCGGCCGATGGCCACCCGCTGCTGCTGACCACCGGAGAGCTGTTCCGGGTAGCGCTGCAGCAGTGGCGTCAGGCCCAGGCGCTCGGCCAGGTAGGCGACCCAGGCTGGATCATGGCGACCGGCCAGGCGCGCCTGGAAGGCCAGATTGGCCGCCACGCTGAGGCTGCTGATCAGGTTGTACTGCTGAAACACCAGGCCGATGCCTTCGCGGCGCCAGCGTGCCAGTTCGGCCTCGCGACGCCCGTCCAGCGGCACGCCATCGACCAGGATGCGCCCGCTGTCGGGCCGCTCCAGGCCGGCGACCAGGTGCAGCAGGGTGCTCTTGCCGCTGCCCGACTCGCCCATCAGTGCCAGGCTGCTGGCGCCGGGCAACTGCAGATCGACCCCACGCAGCACCGCCAGGTTGCCCTGGGCGGTGGCGAACGACTTGTGCAGGTTCTCGACAATCAGCATCGGCAGCAGTGCCTCCACGCAATAGCGGCTAACCCCAGCATAGGGTGCGCCGTGGGTTCACCGGAAGATCCGTACCGGCCTTGCTGAACACCGCGCACCCGGACGGCAACAGCCGGCAAGCATTCTCGCCTTGGCGGCACCGGCCAGTCGGCCCATGATCAGCTTTTGCCTTGCCACAGGCCAGCAGCATGCCGCGCTCATCGCCACCGAATGTTTCCGCCCTGGGCCGCTTCCTGCGCCTGGGCAGCACCGGTGCGCGCATCGCCGGCAACCTCATGCTGCAGGGCCTGACGCCCGGCAAGGCGGGTCTGGACTGGCAACCGGTGGGCGATCTGCTCGGCGATGTGCTGGGGCAGATGAAAGGCCCGGTGCTCAAGCTCGGCCAGCAGGCCTCGCAGTGGCAGGGCGTGCTGCCTGAGCCGATCAGCCAGGCTCTGACGCGCCTGCAGAACCGCGTGCCAGCCCTGCCCTTCAGCGCCCTGGAAGACCATCTGCAGCAGCTCTACGACGGCCAGTTGCACCAGCTGTTCCAGCCAATCGAAACCGAACCCTGCGCCGCCGCTTCTCTGGGCCAGGTGCACCGTGCCCGCGATGCACAGGGCCAGGCCCTGGTGCTGAAAATCCAGTATCCGGGCATCCGCGAGATCTGCGCCGCCGACCTGCAGCAACTGCGCCGCCTGCTGCCGCTGGGCCGCCTGTTCCGCGCACCAGCTGAGCAGCTGGAAGCGCTATACAGCGAGCTGCACGGCAGCATCCACGCCGAGCTGGATTACCAGGCCGAGCAGGCCAGCCTGCAACGCTTCTGCAGTCATTTCGCCGGCTGGCCGGGCCTGCGCCTGCCGCAGCCGGTGCCCGAACTGTGCCGCCCCGGCGTGTTGGTGCTGCACGAAGTGGCAGGGCACTCGATGGCCGAAGTCGGCAGCGCACCGGCCGCCGTGCGCGAACGCCTGGCCCTGAACCTCTGTGACTGGCTGGGCGAGCAGGTGTTCGGCCTCGGCCTGCTGCACGCCGATCCGCACCCCGGCAACCTGGCCTGGACCGCTGCCGGCGAGCTGGTGGTGTATGACTTCGGCAGCGTGCAGCCCCTCGAACCGGCGCTGCTCGATGCCTATGTGCAGCTGTTCGCCGCCCTGCGCGGGCCAAGCAGCGACGCCCTGGAGCCGGCATTCCAGGCCCTCGGCGGGCGCCAGGCCGACAGCCCGGCGCCGCATGGTCTGTACAAGCGCATCCACAAGCTGCTCCACCCGCTGCTGCAACCCGGCGCGCAGTGGGACTTCCACGGCGCCGCCCTGCACCAGCAACTGCTGGAACTGTTCCCGCTGCTGATGGCCGCCCTCGGCAGCCTGCAACCGGCCTCCGGCACCCTGCTGGTCAACCGCACGCTGGAAGGTCACTACTGGAACCTCTACCGCCTCGGCGCCTGCCTGCCCCTGGCCGACCTGCTGGAACGGCATATCAGCCAGTGGGCCGCGCGCCGATCGGCCTAGTCAGGCCATCCAGTACCAGGCGACTGCGTTCAAACCAGCCAAGCAGATAATCCGCCAGTGCCTGGGTGCGCCGCGGCAGGCTGCCCTGCCAGGGATGCACGAGAAACACCGCGGTGCTGCGGGTCTGATAATCATGCAGCAGCCATTGCAGGCGACCCGTAGCCAGTTCGTCCTGAACCATGTAAGACGGCAGGCGGGCGATGCCGGCGCCACTCAGCGCCGCCTTCTTCAGCAGGCTGTAGTGGTTGCTGGCCAGATTGCCGGAGACCCGCACGCGCTCCAGCTGGTGCTGGCGGTGGTACAGCCATTCCTCGAAACCACTGTAATGGGTGTTCAGCAGGCACTGCCGGGTCGCCAGCTCGGCCGGCTGCTGCGGCGTGCCGTGCTGTTGCAAATAAGCCGGCGCGGCGCAGGTGATTTCCTGCAGGGCAAACAGCGGCTTGGCCACCAGCCGCTCGTCCAGCTGCTGACCGGAGCGGATGCCCAGGTCGAAGCCCTCGGCGACCAGGTCACGGTAGCTGTTGGACAGGTCCAGCTCGACGCGCACCTTGGGGTACTGGTGGACGAAGTCGAGCAGCAGCGCATCGAAGAAGGTCTCGCCCAGCGACACCGGCACGGTCAGGCGCACCGTGCCGGCCACCTCCTCCTGCAGGCTCTGCACCACCTGGCGGGCGCGCTGGGCCTGGGTCTGCAGCGCCTGGGCCTCGGGCAGCAGCGCGGCACCCGCGGCGGTCAGGTGCAGACGGCGGGTGGTGCGATGCAACAGCACGCAGTCGAGGCTGCGTTCGAGCTGGCTGATGCGCTTGGACAACTGACCCTTGCTGCACCCCAGGCGCTCGGCGGCGGCAGTGAAACTGCCGGCCTCGACCAGCAGGGCGAAGGCGGCCAGGTCTTGCAGATCGCTCATGACGCGGCACTCATTGTTTCCATATGAGAACCAAAGGTTTCACATTGCCTAGATTATTGGCAACAGCACTTTCCCTAGACTGGCTCCGTCATCCACAGCAATCGGGAGTCACCCCATGAAGATCATCCTCATCGGCGCCAGCGGCACCATCGGCCAGGCCATCGCCAGCGAGTTGCAAGAGCGTCACCAGATCATCCGCGTCAGCCGCAGCAGCGGCGAGCTGCAGGTGGACATCCGCGACCCGGCCTCGATCCGCCACCTGTTCACCCAGACCGGTCGCTTCGACGCACTGATCAGCGCCGCCGGCAACGCCCACTTCGGCGCGCTGGAGGAACTGACGGCCAAGGAGTTCGCCGTCGGCCTCGACGACAAGCTGATGGGCCAGATCAACCTGGTGCTGATCGGCCGCGAGTTCGCCAATGATGGTGCCTCCTTCACCCTCACCTCCGGCGTACTCAGCGAAGACCCGATCCGCTACGGCGCCGCCGTGAGCACGGTCAACGCCGCACTCGACGGCTTCGTCCGCGCCGCCGCCATAGAACTGCCGCGCGGCCTGCGTATCAATGGCGTGAGCCCGACCGTGCTGGAGGAATCGCTGCCGGCCTATGGCCCGTACTTCCGCGGCTTCAAGGCGGTACCGGCGGCGACCGTGGCACTGGCCTACGCCAAGAGCGCCGAGGGCCAGCAGACCGGCCAGGTGTACAAGGTGTTGTGAGGCTTGCACCAGGCGCGACCTGCATAGAGGATCGACCAAGGTCGCGCGGTAATTGGTTATGATTGTGGCCTTGTCAGGGCGGCATAGCGCCGCCTGTTTCACTCTGCGCCTGACCACCACAAGGACGACACCATGACCGGCACACTTGCCCGTACCGCCCTCTTCGGCCTCAGCCTGACCCTGCTCGCCGCCTGCAGCAGCAACCCGGAAAAAACCCAGGACAAGGCCCCGGACAGCAGCAAGGCAATGCTCAGCGAGCCCACCGCCGACTTCGACAGCCGCTGCGACGCCGACCCGGTGCATGACCTGATTGGCGAACAACTCGACGACGAGATGGCAGTAGAGGCACGCGACAAGGCCGATGCGCGCTTCCTGCGCATCACCCGGCCGAACCAGCCGGTGACCATGGACTACAACTCGCAGCGCCTGAACATCGACATCGACAATGCCGGCGTGGTGTTGCAGGTCAGCTGCGGTTAAGCCCGTGCGCTGGCTGTGCGGCGCCCTCGCCGCCTGCCTGGTCGAACCCGCCCTGGGCCTGGGCCGCGAGGTCGGCTATGCCGAGGCCGCCGGCCAGTTCGCCAGCCTGCAGGAGCTGCAGCGCTGCGGTGACTGGAAACTGGGCGAACGCAGCGTCGAATTGCGCCTGCTGCGCTTCTCCCTGTATGGCCAGGACCTGCTGTTCGTCGATCAGTTGCAGGCCGCTGCCGACGGTACCCACCCGCAGGTCGAGCGCGGCTTCGGCTTCGTCGAGTTCAACAACGACCACGCCGAAATCAGCCTCAGCCAGCTGCGCTGCACCAGCGATGGCCAGACCCGCCTGGACATCAGCGGCATCGCCGAGAGTGGCCATGACGGCACACGCCAGCGTTTTCGTATCGCACTGGACGGCCTCAGCGGCGCCTACCGCTACGAGGCCAGCCCCAGCGAATAAGGCGCCGTGGCAGGCTCGGTGGCCAGACTCATCTGGCGGATCAGCCCACGCGCGACCAGGCGCGCCAGCAGTTGCACATGGGGTTGTTGCAGGTGCGCCTGCAGCGCCTCCGGCGAACTCCAGTGGCCGCGCAAATGCCAGAGATCGGCCTGCCGCGCATCGCGGCGCAGCCCATAACCCAGGCAGCCGCTGTCGTGCCGCGCCTGCAGCACTAACTCGCACAAGCGCTGGCCGAGTTCCTCGCTGCGGCCGAAAGTGGCGCGGATCTGCGCCAGGCTGAGAATCGCATCGTTCATCACAGGCACTCCCTGAGAACCCGGCGCCGCCCAAGCAGCAACGCCGGGCAGATGGCTCAATAGGCGCTGGCACTGGGCCGCACGATCAGCTCGCTGACATCCACCTGCGGCGGCTGGCCGATGGCGAAAGCAATCGCCTCGGCAATCGCGCTGGCGGGGATCGCCACCTGGCGGAACTCGTCCATCATCGCGCGGGTAGCGCTGTCGGAAATGCTCTCGGCCAGCTCCGACTCGACCACGCCCGGGGACACCACGGTGACGCGGACAGTACCGCCCGCTTCCTGACGCAGGCCTTCGGAGATCGACACCACCGCAGCCTTGGTCGCGCAGTACACGGCCGCCGTCGGCACCACGCGGTAGGCGCCGATGGAGGCCACATTGATCACATGGCCGCTGCCCTGGCGCTGCATCACCGGCAAGGCCGCGCCGATGCCGTGCAGCACGCCACGGATGTTGACGTCGATCATGCGGTCCCACTCGGCGAACTTCAGCGCGGCCAGGGGCGACAGCGGCATCACCCCGGCATTGTTGATCAGCACATCGAGGCAGCCGAAACGGGCCAGGGTGAAGTCGACGAAAGCCTGCACGTCTTCCCGACTGCTCACATCCAGGCTGCGGAACTCGGCCGTACCGCCCTGCTGGCGGATCTGCGCCACCAGTTGTTCCAGGCGTTCGCTGCGGCGGGCACCGAGCACCACCTTGGCGCCCTGGCGGGCCAGCAACAGGGCGGTGGCCTCGCCAATGCCGCTGCTGGCGCCGGTGATGATCACGACTTTTTCTGCGATGTTGGACATGCTGCATTCCTCTGCGTGGAAGGGTTGGCCATGACCCACTGCGGGTCACCGCGACAGCCCAGAGGTTGCACGCAGACGGCCGTTGGCCGTTATCCGAATGCTGCCGAAATTTTGCCTGATCCTGCACAAGCACCCATCGCCTCAGCACACGGCCAAGCAGTCCGTGGCTGTCGGGAGGAATATTGACTTGGCCGTATTCTTGCCTGTACATGCTTAGCTGGCTGGCCTTACAGCAGCCACCTAAACCCATCGTCGCGCATCTGCCCCGAGGAGAGACCGAGCAGTGAGGGTCGCCCTGATCACCCTGTTGTTGCTGTTGTCGCCGGGCTACGCCAGTGCCGAGCACTGGCAGGTCTATACCCATAGCCTGGGCGAGCAAGGCGTGGCCAGTGGCGGCACCCTGCATGGCAAGGAACACGGCGGCAAGCGCGCTTTTTACCTGGAGCTGGTGCATGCCCTGCTGGCTGAACTGGGCAGCAGCGCACCGATCAGCGAAGTTCCGCTGGCACGCGGACTGAAACTGGTCACCGAACAGCCGCATGTGGTGCTGTTCAACCTCAGCCGCACGCCGGAGCGCGAGAGCCTGGTGTACTGGGTCGGACCGACCCTGCAGGAAACCGACTACCTCTACGAAAACAGCGCCGCGCCCACCGGCATCCAACACCTGAGTGATGCCCGCGAGCTGCCGGTGTGCATCCTCAACGGCAGCTCCCACGACACGCTGCTGGTACAGCAGGGCTTTACCCGGCTGAAGCGCCACAATTCCTACAGCGGCTGCTTTCGTATGCTCGCCGCCGGCCGGGTGCAACTGGTGGCTTCGGCCGATGGCGGCTTGCAGCAGGAGCTGGCCGAAGCCCAGGTCAACCCTGCGCGCATCCAGGCCACCCCGGTGGTGCTCGGCCATGACCAGGGCTTTATCGCCTTGTCGAAAGACACCTCGTCCAATGACGTGGTGCGCTGGCAGGCAGCCCTCGACAAGCTGCGCAGCAACGGACAGTACCAGGCGCTGTACCAGCGCTACGAGCAGTAACCAGGCGCGGGCCGGACTTACACAGAACTGCCGGACACTTGCCTGATCCTGCCGACTTGCCCGCAGCCCCCGGACTGGCGCAAGGCAGCGGGTTAAGCTTGTCGTACGTGCCGAGGAGAACGCCCGCCATGTCCCACGTACCCGCCGCGCCCGCCGCCGAAGAGCCGCAGCATGAAGCCCAGCGCGCCGAGCTGGCGCAACTGATCGATCGCTTCGCGCCGGAAGAGGGCATCAATGAATCCATGATCGGCGCGCTGGCGCTGATGCGCGGTTCGCTGCCCTCGCCCATCGTCCATACCCTGTACCGCCCGGCGCTGTGCATCATGGCCCAGGGGCAGAAGGTGGTGAGCCTGGAGGACGAGCGCTACGTCTACGACCCGCTGCATTACCTGGTGGCCTCGGTCACCCTGCCGGTCACCGGCCAGGTCACCCTCGCCTCGCCGGAGCAGCCGTACCTGAGCCTGCGCCTGGATATCGACCCCGGCGAAATCGGCAAGCTGATTGCCGAAGCCGGTCCGGTCGGCGTACCCAGCCGGGGCAATGGCCGCGGCCTGTATGTCGAGCGCCTGGATGCGCCGCTGCTGGATGCCGTGCTGCGCCTGTTGCGCCTGCTCGACAGCCCACGCGACATCGCCATGCTCGCCCCGCTGGTGCAGCGGGAAATCCTCTACCGCCTGCTGTGCAGCCCCCAGGGCCAGGTGCTGCGCGATATCGCCAACGCCGACAGCCAGACCCACCGGGTGACCCGCGCCATCGACTGGCTGAACCAGAACTTCAACGAACCGCTGCGTATCGAGGACCTGGCGAGGGTCGCCAGCCTCAGCCCCTCGACCCTGCACCACCGCTTCAAGGCGGTCACCGCCATGAGCCCGCTGCAATACCAGAAGCAGCTGCGCCTGCAGGAAGCGCGACGGCTGATGCTCTGTGAAAACCTCGACGTGTCGGCGGCCGGCTACCGGGTCGGCTACGAGAGCCCATCACAGTTCAGCCGCGAATACAGCCGCCTGTTCGGCGCCCCGCCGCTGCGCGATCTGGCGCGGCTGCGCAACGCGGGCTGAGTTACCAGTCCAGCGTCAGCCGGCTCTCGAAAGAGCGCTCGACACCGCAGAGCGGATCGACGAAGCGCAGGGCCTGGGCCAGCAGTTTGAGCGGGCGGCTGTAGTCGTCCGCCGCATCCCGCGCGTCGAGCAGCTCGGGGTAGAAGCTGTCGTTGCAGATCCCCGCCCCAAGCGCCGCCATATGCACGCGCAACTGGTGCTTCTTGCCGGTCACCGGGAACAGGCGGTAGCGCCACAGCTCGCCATTGCGCTCGATGACTTCGATGCGGGTCTCGGTATTGGCTTCGCCCGCGCCTTCCTGCATGCGGAAGAACGGCTCGCTGGCGACCAAGCGGGTGGCGCGCTGCAGGGGGAACTGCAGTTCGGGCAAGGCTGGGGCGATGGCTTCGTAGCGCTTGTCGATGCGCCGCTCGCGGAACAGCGCCTGGTAGGCACCACGGCTCTGCGGATTGGCGGAGAACAGCACCAGCCCGGCGGTGTGGCGGTCGATGCGGTGCAGCGGCACCAGGTGCGGATTGCCCAGACGGCGGGTCAGGCGCGCCTGCAGAGTTTCCTCGACGTACTCGCCGGCCGGCATCACCGAGAGGAAATGCGGTTTGTCCGCCACCACCAGGTGTTCATCGACATGCAACACGGCCTCCTCGAAGGGGATGCGGGTTTCCGTCAGCACTTCGCGGTAGTACTGCACGCGCAAGCCTTCGCGGTAGGGGTGCGCGGGGCCGATCGGTTGGTTGTCGGCATCGAGCACACGACCACGGGCCATGCGGTCGAGCCAGGTGTCGCGACTGATCGCCGGAAAGTGCCCACACAGGCAGTCGAGTACGCTCGACCAGGGGCCGGCCGGCAGGTGCAGGATGCTAGGGCGAATGCTGGAGGCGGACATGGTCTAACTCAGCTGAGAACACGACGGCGCGCATTATTCCGCAGTCCGGCGGCAAATGCCCGGCCATCCGTCATCCAGTACAGCCTGGGCAGTAAACGCCACGCTACTGTCACTACAGCGACCGCAGCATTTGCCGCAGCATGGCCTGACCTGTACACACGGAGCCCAGCACGGATGAAAACCATTGGCCTGATCGGCGGCATGAGCTGGGAGTCGACCATTCCCTACTACCGTCACCTCAACGAGGCAGTGAAGGTGCGCCTGGGCGGCCTGCATTCGGCCAAGCTGGTGCTGTTCAGCGTCGACTTCCACGAGATCGAGCGCCTGCAGCAGAGCGGCGACTGGGACCAGGCCGGGCGCCTGCTGGCGGATGCGGCACAGGCCCTGGAACGCGCAGGCGCCGAGCTGCTGGTGCTGTGTACCAACACCATGCACAAGGTGGCGCCGGCCATCGAGCAGGCGGTGAGCATTCCCTTGCTGCATATCGCCGACCCGACCGCCGCGGCGATCCAGGCCGCCGGACTGGACAGGGTCGGCCTGCTCGGCACACGCTTCACCATGGAGCAGGCCTTCTACCGCGAGCGCCTGGAACAGCACCACGGCATCCGCGTGCTGATCCCCGACGCGCCACAGCGCGAGGACGTGCATCGGATCATCTACGAGGAGCTGTGCCTCGGTCAGGTGCGCGAAGAGTCGCGGGCGATCTACCGCGCGGTCATCGCCAGTCTGGTGGCGCAGGGCGCACAGGCGGTGATTCTCGGCTGCACCGAGATCGGCCTGCTGGTCGGCGCCGGGGATGCCAGCGTGCCCCTGTTCGACACCACCCGTCTGCACGCGCAGCAGGCGGCCGAGTGGGCGCTGGCAGAGTAAAGAGCCGGCTAGCCGATCAACTGCTCGACGCTCTGGTCAAACAGCATCACGCGGTCACGTCCGGCGGCCTTGGCCGCATACAGTGCTTTATCGGCACCTTTGACCAGCATCTCGGGGCCATCGCCCACTTGCGGCGTCAGTACATGCACACCCGCGCTCAGGCTCAGGCGCAGCCACGGGCAGCCGGCATGCACGATGGCCTGCGCCTCCACCGCGGCCCGCACCTGTTCGGCCACCTGTAGCGCCCCTGCGGCGTCGGTTTCCGGCAACAGCAGGCAGAACTCCTCGCCGCCATAGCGCACCGCCAGGTCCGCCGGACGCTTCTGCCCGCCACGAATGGCCTTGGCCACGGCCCGCAGGCAGGCATCGCCAGCGGAGTGGCCATAGATATCGTTGTACTGCTTGAAGTAGTCGACATCCAACAGCACCAGCGCCAGAGGCCGCTGGTAGCGCGAGGCACGGGCAAACTCGTCGTCCAGGGCGCGGATGAACCGCCGGCGGTTGGCCAGACGGGTCAGCTCGTCTTCCAGCGCCTGTTTTTCCAGGCGCTGGTTGAAGGAGCGCAGGGCATCGCGGGTGGCCAGCAGCTCGGCTTCGGCCTTCTGTCCCTGCTTGATCAGGCGAACCAGGTAAAAACCCAGCAGCCCCAGCAGACTGGCCAGCAGGCTGATCACCACCAACTGGCGGGCTGTGTCTGCACGCCAGTCGGCGAGGACATCCTCCTTGGCTAGGCCGGCGATCACCACCAGCGGGTAGCCCTGGATCTGCCGGTAGCTGAACAGCCGCTCGACCCCATCGAGTATCGAGACATGCATCGAGCTGCCCACCGGGCTCTGCGGCAACAGGCTCTTGAACACCGGACCGTTGGCGATACTCGAACCGATGGTCGATTCGAGGAAGGGTTTACGCACCAGTACAGTGCCATCGTTTAGCGCCAGGTTGATGGTGCCTTTATCGCGGATATCGAAGGTGCCGTAAAACTGCTGGAAATAGCCAATGGACAGGGTCGCCAGCGCCACCCCGGCAAAATTGCCCTGGGCATCTTCCAGGCGCCGCGACACCGGGATGATCCACTGGTTGTTGGTACGACTGCGGATCGGCGGGCCGATATGCGGGCCGTGATCATCCGGGTGGCTGCGGTGGAAGATGAAGTACTCGCGATCGGCATTGTTGGCCCCTTCCGGGATGGTACCGAAGGAAGTCACCAGCCAGTTGCCGTCGCGGTCATAGGCGAACAGGCCGTGCAGTTCGGCCTGGCCGAAGACATGCTGGCGCATCAGGCCATTTAGGCGCTGCAGCTGCGCCGGACCGGTGCCATCCACCTGCAGACGCTCGACCAGATCGAGCAACACGGTGTCGGCCTTTTTCAGGCTATCGGCAGCCTGCCGCGCCAGTGCCGAGGCCAGGTTGGAGGTCTCGATCTGCGCATCACGCAGCTGCACACCGCGCGCTTTCCAGATCAACCAGGCATCGGTGGCCACCAGCGACAGGCAGACCAGCACCACGAAAGCCCGCGCCAGCGGCAACACGGCGGGCTTGAGCAGCCAGCGGCGCCAATGGGGAGTATCGCGGTGTTCATCACTCATGGGGGGCTGCTAGCCGCTCCTGTTGGTGAAACGCTACTGTTTGAATAGAGGAAAGGTCGCCCCGGGTCAACCGAACTACCGCAGCAGATGCACCAGCAGGCCGATGCCGGCGCAGGCCAGCAACACCTCGATCACCCCGCGTTTGAAGCCGAACAGCGCCACCCCGGCGGCCACCGCGAGCAACGCCGATGGCCAGTCGAAGACCCCGGAAAAACCCTGCGGCCACAGCACATGGTAGGCAAAGAACAACGCCAGGTTGAGGATCACCCCGACCACTGCGGCGGTAATCGCGGTCAGCGGTGCGGTGAACTTCAGTTCGTTGTGGGTCGACTCCACCAGCGGCCCGCCGATCAGAATGAACAGGAAGGACGGCAGGAAGGTGAACCAGGTCACCAGGCTCGCCGCCACGGCCCCGCTGACGAACGCCGAGTCGGCGCCGAACACCGGCTGCAGGTAGGCGCCGACGAAGGCGACGAAGGCGACCACCATGATCAGTGGCCCCGGCGTGGTCTCGCCCAGGGCCAGACCGTCGATCATCTGCGTCGGGCTCAGCCAGCCATAGTGGCTGACCGCACCCTGGTAGACGTAGGGCAGCACCGCATAGGCGCCACCAAAAGTGAGCAGCGCCGCCTTGGTGAAGAACCAGGCCATCTGCGTCAGCGTGCCGTCCCAGCCATACAGGGCGAACAGCAGGCCCATCGGCAGCAACCACAGGGCGGCCCCGAGCAGCAGCAGGGCAAGCAGGCGCGACCAGCGAAAGCGCGTATGCGCCGGCGCCGGCGTATCGTCGTCGATCAGCGCCGGGCCGAAGGATTTGCCGGCCGCCGCATGCCCGCCGCCGACGGCGAAATGCTGCGGCGCCAGGCGCCCACCGAGGAAGCCGATCACGGCGGCGCCCAGCACGATCAAGGGGAACGGCAGATTGAGGGCGAAGATGGCGACGAAGGACGCTGCGGCAATGCCCCACAGCCAGTTGTTCTTCAACGCCCGTGAACCGATGCGATGCGCCGCCTGGACCACGATGGCAGTCACCGCCGGCTTGATGCCATAGAAGATCCCGGCCACCAGCGGCACATCACCGAAGGCGATATAGATCCACGACAGGCCGATTAGGATGAACAGCGAAGGCAGCACAAACAGCGCCCCGGCGATCACTCCGCCCCAGCTGCGGTGCAGCAGCCAGCCAATGTAGGTGGCCAGTTGCTGGGCCTCGGGCCCTGGCAGCAACATGCAGTAGTTGAGGGCATGCAGGAAGCGTCGTTCGGAAATCCAGCGACGCCGCTCGACCAGTTCCTGGTGCATCAGCGAAATCTGCCCGGCCGGTCCGCCGAAACTGATGAAACCGAGTTTGAGCCAGAACCACAGCGCTTGCAGCAGGCTCACCTCGGCCGGTTTATCGACTGCCTCGCTCATGCTTGCGCCCTCGCCCATTACCCTTGCCCCAGTCCAGTCGTTATGCATGGCCGCAAATGGTCGCACAAAGCCGTGACCGCTGCTCGACGCGGCAGGCGCGGACGGGAAAATGGCATGTTCGGCAGGGACGCCGGCGCCGCAGATACATAAACTAACGCCTATCCGCTTTCCCTGCCGCCCGAGGTTCTCCATGACAGACGCTGCATCCTCCACCGCCATCATCATCGGCGCCGGCCACGCCGGCGGCGAACTGGCCGTCAGCCTACGCAACGAAGGCTGGAGCGGACGCATTCTGCTGATCGGCGAGGAAGCGCACCTGCCCTACCACCGCCCGCCGCTGTCCAAGGCCTACCTGGCTGGCACCGTCGAGAAGAGCAGCCTGGCCATCCGCCCGCAGGCGGCCTATGACAAGGCCAATGTGGAAATCCTTAGCGGCGTGCGGGTCGAGGCCATCGACCGGGCCAACAAGTCTGTGCAACTGGCCGATGGCCGCAGCCTGGCCTACACCAAGCTGGTCATCGCCACCGGCGGCCGGCCGCGCCCGCTGGCCGTGCCCCAGGCCAAGGCCGCCGAGGCCTGCAGCAACTTCCACTACCTGCGCACCCTCGACGACGTCGAGCTGATCCGCAGCCAGCTGGCTGCGGGCAAGCGCCTGGTGATAGTCGGCGGCGGCTATATCGGCCTGGAAGTGGCCGCCAGCGCCGTGCAGCAGGGCCTGCAGGTGCAGGTCCTGGAAGCCATGCCGCGGGTGCTGCAGCGGGTCACTGCCGCCGAACTGTCGGCCTACTACGAGCGCAAGCACCGTGAAGCCGGGGTGCAGATCCGTACCAACGTACAGGTCAGCGACCTGGAGCTGGACGCCAGCGGCCAGGCCGTCAGCGCCGTGCTGTGCAGCGACGGCACACGTATCCCGGCGGATCTGGTGGTGGTCGGCATCGGTCTGCTTGCCAACACCGAGCTGGCCGCCGCCGCGGGCCTGGAGGTGGACAACGGCATCCTGGTCAACGAGTACGCCCAGACTTCGGACCCGGACATCTATGCCGCCGGCGACTGCACCAACCATCCCAACGCCCTGCTCGGTCGCCGCCTGCGCCTGGAGTCGGTGCCCAATGCCCTGGAGCAATCGCGCTGCGCCGCTGCGGCGATCAACGGCAAGCTCAAGGCCTATGCCTCGGTGCCCTGGTTCTGGTCCGACCAGTTTGAGCTGAAACTGAAGATGGTCGGCCTGTCCCAGGACTATCAGCAGCTGGTACTGCGCGGCACGCCGGACAGCGACAGCTTCTCGGCCTTCTACCTGAAGGACGGCAAGGTCATCGCCGCCGACACGGTCAACCGCCCGCAGGACTTCATGGCCGCCAAGCGCCTGATCGCCGAGGGCATCGTCCTCAGCGCGGAACAGCTGGCCGATGACAGCAAACCGCTGAAGGAATTGCTGCCGCCTCCGGTGGCCTGAACCAGGTAAGAAAAAACCGGCCAATAGGCCGGTTTTTCGTAGCCCGGATGCAATCCGGGGATGGAGCTGAGGGTTTTCCCGGATTGCATCCGGGCTACGCCGCCTGCGGCCCCCGTGTAACACCTATCCAGCGATGCCTGGCAGCGTCACGGAATCCACGACCACAACTCGACATCGATGAAGCGGAAGATTGCCCGGGTAAAGGCCTTCCACACCGGCAACTCCTCGCTGCCGACCTTGGCGTAGCCGGTCATGCCGGACTTCAGCTCGCCCTTGGCGTTCTCGATCACGGTCAGCACCTTGACGTACTTGCCCCCGGTTTTCTCGATCACGTTGGCGTCGATCTGGGTGACCTTGCCGTCGAAATAGCGATCGGAATAAGCCAGCGGCTTGACCTTCAGCACGGCGCCTTCCTGCACGTAGCCGATCTCGGTTTCCGGCACCTCGATCTCGGCAAACACCTGCTCGGACTTCTCGATCACCGCAAAAGTCTCGCCGGGGCCGAGGTACTTGCCGGTCTTCTGCTTGAGCAGCAGGGTGATCAGCTTGCCGGACATCGGCGCACGCAGCTGCGAGCGCTCGATCTTCGCCTGGTACATCTCGCGCTCGCTGCGCCAGCGCTGTACCTGCGCCTCAGCGGCGGCAATCGAGTCTGGCGTGGCACCGGTCTTGACCAGGGCCAGGTTGGCCTCGGAGACGCGGATCGCCATCATGTCCACTTCGTACTGGCGCTGCGCCTGCTCGGCCTGCTGCGCGGACACTCCGCCCTTGGCCAGCAGGGTGGCATGCCGCTTGTGGTTGGACAGGCTGAACTGTGCCTGAGTCCGCGCCATCTGCAGGCTCTGCTCAGCCACCGCGACTTCTTCGGCACGCGGGCGCGCCTTCAGCTCGGCGACCAGGGCCTGCTCTTCGGCAATCCGCGCATCGGCAATGCGCATCTGGCTTTCGTAGTCGCCGGTGGCCAGACGGGCCAGCACCTGGCCGGCCTGGACTTCCTCACCGCCGTTGAACAGCACTTCGGTGACGATGCCATCGATGTCGGTGGCGACCTGCTGTTGCTCCACCGGCAGGATCACGAAGGAGCCGCCCGGCTCGTAGGGATAGGGCAGGAACATGCAGATCAGCAGGGACAGCAGCAGCGCCCGGCGGGTGTAGCGCGCCAGTTTGTTGGCCGGCTTGAGGTTGATCTTGTTCTCCACGTCTTCCGGCAAGCGGCGGCGCTTCCAGCGCTCGTACTGCAGGGCGCGTTCGTACATTTCGTTGGCCGAGCTGAACTTGCGGTAGGTCAGTACGCTCAGGTAACCCACCAGCAGCACGCAGATCAGCACCCCGGTGCCACTGAAATTCAGCTTCAGCCAGCTGCCGACCATCAGCACGGCCACCACGAACAGCAGGGTGGAATAGAGCAGTGAGGCCAGGCCGTAAGCCATCAGCGCGGTGTCGTTGGCTTCGCGGTAGGCATTGCCCTTGATTCGCCCGAACAGCGCCTTGAACGCCTTGCCACGCAGTTGCGGCTCGTCCAGCAACACAGCGATCAGGTGGTAGCCACTGCTTTTCGACAGTGGGTTGAGGGTCAGCAGCAGGGCAATCGCACTGACCACCGCCAGCGCCAGGCCGATGGTTGGCAGCGAGCCACTGGAAGAGCGAGTCAGGTACCAGATGAAGGTGCCGATGCTGAACAGGGTCGCGCGCATCAGCACCGGGCCGGCATGCAGCCACAGGCGCTCGCGCCGGGTCAGGCCGATCAGGTGGCTGATCTTCGGCATGAAGCGCGGCAGGAAGCCGAGCATCAGCGCCACGGACAGGCTGTTGACCGTGCCGCGGTACTTCTGCGCGGTCAGGGCCAGGGTCAGGGTACACAGCAGGTTGACGGTAAACAGGCTGAACAGCAGCTGGCCAATCGGCCCCAGCCCGGAGAGACGGACCAGCGCATCGTTCTGCACCAGGCTGAAGTTGCTGATGACGATACCGAGGGCCATCACCAGCAGCAGCGGCAGGACAAAGACCATGTACTTCAGTGGCTCGACCCACTCCAGCATCGCCTTGAGCATGGCGCGTGGATTGAACAGGTGGAACACCGGGATCTGCAGGGTGTCATCCATGCCGGCAAAGCCGCGCACCCCGGCCTGCAGCTTGTCGGCGTCGGCGCCCTTGCCATCATTCGAGGCGCCTGCACGCGGGGCGGGCGTGGGTGCGGCGACTGCTGCCTTGGCCCCGTGCGAGGCCCCCGGAGCCTGGGTCTTGTCGCGGAACTTGGCGACCTTCTCCTCGAGCAGGCGCTGCAGGTCGGCCTGAAGCTGCTCGCGGTAGGGTTCGATCAGCGGATGAGACGCCGCCGCCAGCCCCAGCAGGCGCTGGTCAACCAGATTGGCCAGCAGGGCTTGCAGGTCATCGCGGCTGAACGGCTTGGCAAAGCGCCGCTCATAGCTGGCGGCCAGGGCGTCGAACTCCTCGTCGACCTGGAGCATCTCGAGAACGAAGAACTGACGGGTCTCGAACTCCCAGTGCAGCTCACTGGACGGGTCGCGCACCACATACAGCGGCTCGTGCTTGCCATTGCGCAGGTACACCGTGAGGCCCTTGCGCAGCAGCTGCGGCGTGGCGATCTTGCGCGCGTCGCCGAGGTCGGAGTGTTGCTTGGCCGAAATAGTGCCATTCATAGCGCAGGGCTTCCTTTTGACCGATCACGGATCCCGGCGCTGGGCGCGGCGGAGGTCATGGCTTTGCGCGGGGCGAAGAATACTTCGCAGCCGCCGCGCGGGTTGTCGATATAACGGTCGCCACCCAGTGGCCAGACTTTCGGGCCGAACGGGTTGGCGGCACCGAGGAACAGGCCGTAAGGCGAGGAGACGATGGTGCGCATGCCGATGTTGTAGGGATTGCCCATGCCATCGTTGGTCACCGGCACCCAGTTCTCGCCGTCGTAGCTGCGGTACAGGTCGAAGCCCGACTGGCGATTGAAGATGAATTCCTCGCCGACACTGTTGACGATATTGAGGAACGGTGCCGGCCAGCTCTCGCGCCGCGCGTAGCCGAGCAGGCCGCTCCAGTCGAAGGTCGACAGGTACAGCCAGCCCTCGTGCTCGGCCATGCGCCAGAAGTAGCCGTTGAAGAAGTTGTCGAAACCGGGCATGTAGCCGGACAGCGGTTCCTTCCAGCCGTCGCTGGTCATCCGCGCGTCGCCGACCAGCAGGTCCCAGCTGTTGTCCGGGTGGATGCGGATCAGCTCCGGGGCGGCCGGGCCGACGCCGTTCTGCCGGTCGATGCCGCCGCCCTGGATGGCGCTGCCGACATACAGCGCGCCCTTGAACGCGTACATGCTCAGCACCGACTGGTTCAGCGGGCCGCGGTCGGCGCCGTCGGCGATCACTCGCTCCCAGTGGTAGGGCTTGCTCTCGCAGGTGCTGCGCCAGACCTGG
The DNA here is from genome assembly GCF_014164785.1 of Aquipseudomonas guryensis. Lineage (GTDB taxonomy): Bacteria > Pseudomonadota > Gammaproteobacteria > Pseudomonadales > Pseudomonadaceae > Aquipseudomonas > Aquipseudomonas guryensis. Next base: position 234,323 of record NZ_JACJFN010000003.1, read on the forward strand.
AAGCCCTTGAGGTTGAAGGTGCCGACATACAGGTGATCATTGAACGCGCACATCTCGAAGATGGTCTTGTTGCCATCGTCGCCGAAGCCGAAGTCGCTCACCGCCTGCCACTGGCCATCCTCCGGCGCCTCGCTCTCATAGACGATGGAGTGCGAGGAGACGTTGGGGTTGCCGCCGCGCGAGCCGGCCGGCGTGGTGTACATACGGCCCTTGAAGGCCACCATGGTACGGATGGTGGTCACCGGCAAGCCCATCAGGCCCGGTTCGCAGGTCGGCGTGAAGTTCAGCCCGTCTTCCGTACGCAGCAGCAGCGGGCCGGGGCCCTTGGCCGGCGACCAGGTGCTGACGAACAGGCCTGGCGGCCGGCCCTTGCTGCCCGGGTACACGCACATGCCACGAAAGCCCAGCTCGCGGGGAATCTTCGAGCCATCGCTGCCGATGATGGTCGGTGCCTTGAACACCCGCCGCCACTCATCCTTGCGCGGGTTGTAGCGCCAGATTTCGGCATGCAGGTCGAGGTCGAAGGGGTTGGCCGGACATTCCACCGGCCAGGGGTCCATGCTGATCGGCAGACGCGCCTTCATCAGCGGGAAGTTGCCGCGGGTGGTGCCGATATACAGGTAGTCGTTGAACCAGGCCATGGCATGGGCGTAGGCATTGACCCCGTCGCCGAAGCCGTTGCGGGCGATCAGCTGGAAATCGTCCTGGCTCAGGCCGGCCGGTACACGAGCTTTGCTGCTACTGCTGAACATACTGGGTTACCGGGCCCGCGCTTTACGCGCGACCATCTGCGAGATGAAGGAGTCGAGATGGGCCAGGGCCTCCTCGAACTGGGCGAAAGGCCCCTCCTCCGTGCCCTCGCGGGTGGTGAAGAACCATTTATCATCCTGGCTGTAGAGTCGGTCGCTGCGAAAGAACGGCTGCTGCAGCTCATCGCACGAGCGCTGCCGGCGTGCATTCGCCTGGCTGGCATGGCGCAGGAAGAACTCGAAGGAACGGATCAGCTTCTGTGGCCGCGACGCCGGGAAGAAATGCCCGGCACCACGCACCAGACGAAAGTCCGCCTCCGGCCACACGCTGAGCAGCAGCTCGCCGGTGGTCACCGCCTGCGAACGCTCGCCGTAAATGGCCAGCACCGGGAAATCCAGCTGACGCAAGCGCTCTACCGCCAGGCCGTCGTCACCCATCAGCTCGTGCTGGGCCGTGGTGGTTTCCAGCAGTTTCACCCACTGGTCGGCGGTGCGTTTGCCGGAGCTGCCCATCAACGGGTTGATCAGCTCGCGTAGGGCGTCGGGCAATTCCTGCCGGTTCAGTTGCAGGGCTGCCGCCTCTTTAAGCAGGCGGTAGCCGAAATAGGGCTCACGGGTATTCAGGTCGATCCCGTGATCGTCGAGGATGCGCTGGATATGCTCGGCATAGCGCCAGTCGCTGCCCACATTGCGGATCGCCGCGATGTGGGTATCGGCGATGGTCAGGCTGGAAATACGCTGCGGATGGGCACAGGCCAGGCTCAGCGCAATCACCCCGCCGAAGCTGTGGGCGATGAAGTGCGCCCGTTCGATGCCCAGGTGTTCCAGCAGCAGGCGCAGGTCCTCGGCCTGTTCGGCCGGGGTGTAGCCCGTTGCGCTCATGCTAGAACGGCCGTGGCCGCGCAGGTCATACATGGTCACCCGGTAGTTGCGGGCCAGCGCATGGCCAACCTGCATGTACCAGAAGGCCAGGTTGGCGGCGAGGCCGTGGATCAGTACCACATCCTCGACTTCGTCGCCTTCGCGCTCGCATGCCAGCTGCTGGTAGTGCAGCTTGATGCCATTGACCTCGGCCATCGCCATAGCGTTATTCCATGTACCCGAGCATCTGCAGCTGCGCCATGATCTTTTCCTTCTCGTCATCGGCCATGCCTTCAGCGTCCTCGTCCAGCTTGACGCCACGGGTCGACTCGCCGATGCGGATCGGGTTCTGGTTCAGCCAGGGCTTGATGAACATGTCGGCCGGCACCTTGCCCTCGAAGTCACCGGGCACTTCCAGGCCCTGGCTGTAGAGCAGGGTCGCGCCAACGTCGCAGATGTGCCGACGGTCGATTTTCACGCCCTTGCGGATGCCCGGGCCGCAGGCGATGAAGATGCCATCCGGGTGGTGGGTACCGGCCGGCTCTTCACGCGGCTCGACGATCGGCAGCTTGTTCTTGATCGAGACGAAGCCGAAGTCGCGCAGCACCAGCAGCAGGTCCGGCGCATCCATCATCGCCGGGCCGGCGAAGACTTCCTCGCGCAGGTGGATTTCGCTGACGATGCTCTCGCCGGTGACCGGGTCCTTGAGCGCCTTGATATCGAGGATCAGCTGTTCACGGAACGCCTCGTAGTCTTCCGGCTTGATCCCGGTCTCGCCCGGATTACGTGCCACGCGAATGTTGATGCCGTTGCTCGACGGTGTGCGGCAGTAGGCGGTGGTCTTGGACCAGTCGAGGTTGGCGAACATGCTGTCCTCGCGGCGCTTGGCGGCCTCGGAGTCCGGATCGAGTACTTCCTTCCAGTGCAGGTAGCCCTTCTCGAACAGCCAGGCGTTGATCCGCACCACTTCGGTGGTGGCGGTAAAGCCGTGGTCGGAGGCCATGAACACCTGCACATCCGGGCCGGCCATGGTCACCAATTCCTCGATGAAACCGTCGAGCTGACGGAAGTAGTCCAGGCACAGGGCGCGCATGCGCTTGTGGTAGTCGCTGACCCCATCGTGCTGCAGGGCCGGATCGAGGAACAGCCAGGCCTGGTGCTGTAGTTTGTCGACGCCATCGAACATCACGGCCATCAGCTCAGGGGCTTCTTCCTTGAGCAGGAACTTGGCGATCTCGAACCACTGCTTTTCGCGCGGCAGGTGATAGCGCACCCAGTTCTCGCGGTCTTCGTCGGTCAGGTTGTCGACCGCCTGCTTCTCCTGCTCGAAGTCCCACGCCAGCTCCTTGGGATTGAAGTCCGGCAGTTCTTGCTTGAGGCGGTCATAGAAGTTGGCCGGCACAGTGTTGCGGCGCAGGTGCCGCCACGGGATGAAGCCCGGCACCATGAAACCGTTAAGGTCCTTGGGTGGCGGTGCGGTGAACGGCAGGTTGAGCACGGCGACGCGGCGCTCCTGGCGGCTGGCGATCGACCAGATGGTTTCCGCCAGGTTGTCGCGCGAGTCATAGAGGGTGAAGAACACGTCTTCGCCACGTTCCTCGGCGCGGATGAAGTCCAGCAGGCCGTGGTTGCCCGGGGTACGCCCGGTCATCAGCGAGACCCAGGCTGGCGGGGTCAGCGGGTTGGGGGTGGAGCGCAGTTCGCTGCGCGTGCCACGGGCCATCAGGCCGCCGAGGAACGGCATGACCGCAGGACGACCGTCCTTCTCTACCGTGAGGTCGTCGAGGATGGTGAAGGTGCAACCATCCATCCCGATGAACAATGTACGTGTGGTCATGCCGGCACTCCTGTGAGTTTTGCGTGAACGAAGTCGATCACCTGGCCAATGGAAAGATCATCGACGTAACTGCCGTCGTTCATCAGCAGGTCCTGGAAGCCCATTTTCGGGCGGTTGTAGTGCTCTTCGATGGCCACCATCAGCTGAATGATGTCGACCGAGGCGAACTCCATGTCGGCAACCAGGCGGGTCTGACTGCTGACAGCCTCATCCAACTCGATGCCCCAGTCCTGGGTCAGGTCCTCGACGATGTGGATCAGGGTCTTCTCGATACTGCTTTTATCCAGACCCACTGCGACAGCTTCAGCCATTGGCTACTCCAAATTCCTGATAATCCAACTCGGCCCCGGCCAGGGCGATCAGCAGATCGCCTTGCACTTCCAGGGCCACACTTATTTGTGCAGGCGCCTGCTTGGCAGACCCCGCGACATTCACCGTAGCGAAGGTCCAGTCTTCGCCGAACAGCACCTCGAAACGCTCCGGCGCGCCCTGCAGGCCACAACCGAGGTACTTGGCGGCAGCTTCCTTGGCGCACCAGGTGCGCAGGATCAGCTCGCCACGCTGCTCGCCCGGCGCATCGTCCAGGGCCTGCTGCTCGTAGGCGCTAAAGGAGCCGGCCACCAGCTCCGGCCGTTGCAGGCGATCCAGGCGTTCGGCATCCACGCCGATGCGCCCGGCCGGCACCAGCGCCGCCAGGCAGCCGTGGCGGTCATGGGTCAGCGACACGCTCGGCGCATCCAGCCACTGGCCGTTCCACCAGCCGTCGACATAGGGCGCGCCGAGTTCGTCGTGCCACACCGAGATATCGGCCGGGCAAAGCAGCTCGCCGGTGTGCTGGTAGAGGTAGTAGCGCGTCGCTTCCTTCAGGCACAGGCGGCCGTGCAGCCACTCGCGGGCCTGGCGCGTGTGGCGCACGGCTTCCCATTCGGCGCGCTCGTCCTCGGCAAGGATGGCGTGGGCAAGGATGCGCAGGAAAATCGCCGCCGACTGCTTGCAGAAGTCATCTGCCAGGTAGTTCAGCTGCCACAACAGCACCTCTTCGGCACTGACCAGGGTCGCCGAGCCGCTCGCCAGTGGCGCGCCGAGCCAGCCGTTCATCGGCTCGCGACGCAGCTGGTAGAAGGCGTTGGGCACCGGGAAGAAGATGTTGGAGAAACCGCTGGCACGCAGCAGCAAACGACCTTCGTGCAGGCAGTCGAAATCCCACACCCGTGGCGTGCCGAGGCCCTGCTCGGCGCCGCCCTGGGGCTGCTGGCGGCCGCGCAACTGGGCGCCAGCGATATCGGCCGGCACCTGGCCATGCAGTTCGATGCGGGCGATGTGCGAGGGGAAACTGTTGAAGTCGGTGCCGACCTGCTGCGCCAGCCAGAAGGCGGCCAGCTGGCCGAGGGCATCCAGCAGCACCGGGTTGAGCACCAGATCGCAAGGCTCGCCGTCCTGGATGAAACCTTCCAGGCTGCAGGAAGCCAGCGCCGCATCGATGCCTTCGCCCGACCAGCCGTGGATGCCAGCGATGCTCTGGAACAGCGGGCCATGGAACATGCCGGTGGTGTACAGCTCGGCATCCGCCCAGCGGTAAGCCTCGGCCGCCGCCAATGGCGCCAGCGGCGTGCCGGTCAAGGGCGCGGCGATACGGAACTCGGCGCTCATCACCTTGCTGCCAGCGTTGAACAGGCTGGCGCCGTACAGGCGCGCCTGGGCGTCCAGGCACTCGGCCTCGACCTGCAAGGTCAGCTCGCCACGATCCAGAGCGACCCAGTCGAAGGCGCGGACATTCTCGATCAGGTTGATCGCCCGACTGCCGGCCAGCACGGCGCAGGCCTCGGCCATGATCTCCAGGCTGGCCATCATCGCCACGCAGGCCAGGCCTTGCAGCTCAGGCTGATGGTAGGACGACGGGCCGGACAGCACATGGTCGGCAAGGAAGCGATCAGTCGACCACAGCGGGCATTGCGCGCTGAGTTTGTCCGCGCCCAGTTGCTGGATCTCGCCGAGCAGCGGCGTGGCGATCGGCGCCCCCACCATGGCTAGAGGTGCCGCAGCGACAGGCTGCGCAGCTGCGGGTGCCATGATTTCGCGCAGCACCTGGGCGATCTCGGCATCCACATGGACGAAGGGCATGGTGTTCTTGATCAGCAGGCCACGCTTGGGTTCGACCAGCGGCTGCTGAAGGTCGAGCACCCGGCAGTTGCTGCCGCGGAACAGCTTGCCCAGGTCAACCGTCTTACCGTTGACGAACAACGCGCCGAGCACACTGAACAACTGCTCGATACCGCTGCGTTTGCGCGCGTTGGAGGCCAGCGCGACGTACTCGCTGCCGCCTAGGATGTCGTTGACGAAACCGGTGAGGTTGCCCGACGGGCCGACCTCGATGAAGTAGCGCACGCCATCGCGGTGCATGTTGGCGATGGTTTCGCGAAAACGCACGGTATTCGACCACTGCGCCGCCGCCAGCTCGCAGACCTGTTCGGCCGCGGCCGGAAACAGTTCGGCGCTGGCGCATGAATACAGCGGGGTCTTCGGCGTCTGCAGGCCGACCGCCTGATAGTACTTGAGGAAGGCCGTGCTGACCGGGGCGAACAGCGGCGTGTGGTAGGCACGGTCGAACGGCAGCAGGGCGCAGATGCCGCCCTCCTCGCTCAAAGTCTTGAGCAGGCCGGCAATCGCCGCCTGGCTGCCGAACAGCACCAGCTGGTTCTGGCAGTTGTCCATCGCCACTACCACCGCCTCGCCGCTGGCGGCGATGTGCTGCTCGACCTGCGCGCGGCTCATGGCACCGACGGTGAGCAGCGCGCCGGTGGCGATATCGCCGGCCTCCAGCACACCGCGGTAGACCTTGTTCAGCTCGCGAATGAAGTCGGCCAATTGCTGGCGGTCGCTGAAGGCCATGGTGCCGGAGGCAGCCAACGCCGAGGACTCGCCGGTGCTGTGGCCGAGCATCACGTCCGGCTCCACGGCCAGGGCGCGCAGCAGGCTGAACATGGCCTGGCTGGCGACGAAGATAGCCTCCGAACCGACATCCATATCAAACAGCCGCGCCTCCAGCTGGCCGCGCAGCGCATCGCTCAGCTCGCTCTGCGGCGGGAACAGGATGTCGCTGCGCCCCGAGCCGGCCTTCTCGTCGTAGAGGCCCTGCCAGAAATCGAACCACTCGCGCACTTCGCCGAACTGCTGGGCCAGGTCGCTGAACATGTTCAGGTACTGCGAGCCCTCGCCGGGGAAGATGAAGGCCAGCTTGCCGTCCAGCGGCTGGCTGCAGAAGGACAGACCGGTGCGGGTCATCCAGCGGGGCGACTTGCCTTCGGCAACCTTCTTCGCCGCTTGCTGCAGCTTCTTGTCTAGCTCGGCCAGGTCGGCGACCAGCACGGCCAGGCGCACCGGCTTGCCACTGCAATCGCGGGCGGCCAGGGTGGCGGCCAGGTCAGCCAGGCGCAGGCTCGGGTTGGCGGCGATATAGCCCAGCACCTGCTGGATATCCTGCAGCAGCGCCGCCGTGGAATCGGCGGCGAACACGCACAGTTCGCAGTCGCGCTGACCCAGGCTCGGCGGGCGCAGGGCGCCGCTCGGCGCCTCTTCGAGAATGGCGTGGGTGTTGATCCCGCCGAAGCCGAAGGAGTTGATCCCGGCGCGCCGCGGCGCATCCGGCTTGGCGATCCAGGGTTTGCTGGCGGTGTTGACGTAGAGCGGCGTCTGCTCGATCTGCAGCTCGGGGTTGACCGTGCCGCACAGGGTCGGCGGCAAAATCTTGTGGTGCAGGGCCAGGCTGGTCTTGATCAGTCCGGCGATGCCGGCGGCCGGGATGCAGTGACTGATCATCGACTTGACCGAACCGATCGCCACGCTGCCGAGCAGACCCTGGCGCGCGCCGAGCACGCTACGCAGAGCGGCGATCTCGGTCTTGTCGCCCAGCGGGATGCCGGTGCCGTGGGCCTCGATCAGCGAGATGCTGGCCGGTTCCACGCCACTGCCCTCGTAGGCGCGGCGGATCGACAGGGCTTCGCCCTCCTCGCTCGGCGCCAGCAGGCCGGTGCCACGACCATCACTGGCCTGGCCAATGCCACGGATCACCGAGTAGATGCGGTCGCCATCGGCCAGGGCGTCGTCGAGGCGCTTGAGCACCACCATGCCCAGGCCTTCGCCGAGCAGGGTGCCATCGCTGCCCTGCTCGAACGGGCGAACTTTCTTGCGCCCGCTGAGGGCGCCGAGCTGGGTGAAGATCACCGAGACTTCGGCCGGCAGCGAGGCATTCACCCCGCCGGCGATCATCAGCTTGCTGCGGCCGTTGCGCAGTTCGTCCATGGCCGCGTTGACCGCCAGCAGTGAGGAGGAACAGGCGGCGTCGACGATGTAGTTCGGCCCCTTGAGGTTGAGGCGGTTGGCGATGCGCCCGGTCATCACGTTGGGCACCAGACCCGGGGCGATGTCGGTATTGGACGGCGGCAGCTTCTTCTGCAACGCCGCGCGCAGGCGTACCAGGTCGTCTTCGCTGAGGCTCGGCTGGGCCGCCTTGAGCAGTTCCAGGGTCTGGTCGAGGACGATGTGGTTCTGGATATGGCTGACCTGGCCGCGGTGCAGGTAGGTGCTGTGGCCGAGGATGATGCCGGTGTCGCGGTGATCGTGTTCGTCGCTCAGGTAACCGGCATCGAGCAGCGCATCGCGGGCTACCTTGAGGGCGAGGAACTGGTCCGGCTCACCACCGTCAACCGAGTTGGGCATGATGCCGAACTCGCGCGGATCGAAGCGGTAGAGATCATTGAGAAAGCCGCCGAACTGGGTTTCGATGCGCCCGGAGTCCAGGTAGCGCGAGGCTTCCCATTCGGCCAGCGGCTCGCCGACGGCATCCGTGGCGGCGAGAATATTGCGCCAGAAGCTGGCGATATCCGGGGCCTGCGGAAAGATGCAGGCCATGCCGATGATGGCGATCGGCTGGTTGGCTGGCTGGCTCATGCGGCTCACTCGGTTTCCTTACGCAGGTGGGTGCCACCAAGGCGATTGAGGCGAGCATCGACGATGCACTCCAGTTCCTCGATCAGCAGCAGCAACTTGCCGTCGTCATCGGTGAAGAACACGTTGGCGCGCACCTGCTGGGCCTCGCCGGGCAGGCACTGGAAGTCCATGTGGAAGCGCTCCGGCAACTGCTCGACGTAGCGAATCACCCGACCGAACTGCGCCGGCAGCGCGGAGCCGTCGTGGAAGGTGCGCGCCCACAGCAGGGCCATCTGCGGCGCCGCATCGAGCACCGCCGGGTCGACGATCCACTGCTGCTGGGCCGGCGCGCCGCTCAGCCACTGTTGCGGCGAGCTGGGGCACATCAGCGCCGCTGCGCCCTGGCTGGACAGACCGTTGATGGCACGGATCACCTGGAAGCGCGGGCCATGGAACAGCCACTCCTGGTAAGCCTTGGCCACAGGCAGCTCACGCTCGCGGTATTCGCCGGGACGATGCAGCGGTGCTTCCGGCAGTTGCTGGGCCATCTTCACCGCTGCGCGGTAGTGGATGCGCTGGGTCTTGCCGCTGCCCGAACGGATGGTCAGGCTGGCGTCGAAGCCTTCGCTGCTGGCGTAGGTCGGCGGGTTGATCACCACGGACAGGGTCTGGGTCGGCTCGCTCAGCTGCACGCCCTTGAGCAGGCGGAACTCGGCCACCTCGGCGACCACCCAGCCCGGCCACATGACACTGGCAGCCTCGGCGACGATCTCCAGGGCCACCGCCGCCGGCAGCACCGGGATGCCGTCGATGCAGTGCTCCTGCAGGTAGCCGTGGGCGGTATCGATGGTGAAGGTCAGCACCTCGGTGCCCTTGTCGCCATGTTCGATACGGCCGTGGGTCAGCAGCGGCTGGTTGATACCGCCCTGCGTCGCGCCAGCTTCGGCCTCGAACAGGCGGCCGATGTCGGCCTCGTGCTGCTCCCAGGGGCCGCCACCGGCGATCACTTCCACCGCATGTGCGCCGCGCAGACGCAGGGCCTCGCTGAACAGCTGGCGGCCCTGGCCGGCAGTGACCAGGGCCACGCCCTTGTCGGCAAATTTCTTCTCGGTGTCGGAGGTGACCATGCCGGCGCCGAACTTGGTCGCGCCCCAGGGGCCCCAGTTCAGCGACACCACGTTGACCTGTTCGCCCCACTGGCGTTGCAGCTGGCAGCACAGGCGGTTCATCAATTCGTTGGCGGTGGCGTAGTCCAGCTGGCCACTGTTGCCATACCGGCCGGCCACCGAGCTGAACACGGCGAAGAACTCCAGCTCGGCCACATCCACATACTTCTGCAGCAGCAGCATGCCGTTGACCTTGGTGCCAACCACGCGCATCCAGCTTTCCGCGCTTTTGTCTTCCAGCAGCTTGTCTTCGATCACCCCGGCGCCATGCACCACGCCGCTGACTTTGCCATAGCGCTCGCGCAAACCAACCATCAGGGCCTGCACGGACGGCTCATGGGTGACGTCGACGGCGATGTACTCGACCGTGGCGCCGGCCTGGCGCAGGTCGGCGATATTGCTGTGCATCTCGCGCAGGGCAACGATGGCCGCCACCTTGCGCTGCACATCCGCCGGGCTGAGCTGCAGGCGACCGGCGCGCACTTCGCCGATGAAGAACTGGCGCAGGGCGTTCGGGCTGTCGAGGCCGGCGGTGGCCGGGTCTTCCTCGTGCAACTCGCTGCGCCCGGTAAGGATCAGCACATTGCCCGGCCGGGCCAGGTCGCGCAGCACCTCGGCGGTGATACCGCGGGCGCCGCCGGTGGCCAGGACCACGGCGTTGTTGAGTGGCGGCAGCAGATCGCTGGCGGCGATTGCATGGGCCTGGGTGCGGAACAGCGTGCGCTGCCCGTCCGGATAGCCGACTTCCTGGCGCCCACCGACCAGCTGCAGCTCGGTGCTGATGATGGCCAGCTGCTCGGCAGCCGCCAGCGCCGGATCGAGGTCGATAGCACGGGTACGCAGGTGCGGGCGTTCCTCACGCACGGACTTGATCAGGCCGCTGCTGCCGCCCTGCAGGCTGAGACCAGTCTCGGCCGGTGTCACACCACGACCGAACAGGCCACCCAGGCCGCTGACCGCCATCACATGGGCATCGCTGCGCAGCTGCGCGGCCAGGGCATGCAGAATCAGGAACAGCGACTTCTCGTTGACCAGCAGCTCGCGCTGCCAGCTGCCCAGCTGCGCATCGCGCGGCAAAACATGGGCGCCCAACGGCGCCAGGTGGATCACCCCGGCGACCACTTTGTCCGGGTTGGCGGCGGTCTCGCGACACCAGGCCAGCAGCGCCGCTTCATCGGCCAGCAGGCTCGGTGCCAGCAACGACACCGTGCAGCCGCGCTGCTCCAGCCACTCCTGCAGGCGCAACGCCAGGCCATGGTTATCTGCAGTAATGACGAAGTAACCGGGCTCGAACTGGCGCAGGGCGTTGGCCGGAATTTCTTCTGCTTCGGCAATCACGACATGCCGGGGCGAATGGCTGACCACGGGGGTGGCAGCTATCGGGTTCGCCCCGGCCAAATCAAAAGGGACTGCCGCCTCGCCGACCTCCAGGCCTTGCAGCAGCTTGAGCATGTCGGCCAGGGTCGCTCGCGTGTTCAACTCGCTGCGCGCCTCGCCCAGGGCACTGCCGTAGGCCGGCGGCAGGGTCTGCAGCAGGGCGCCGACGATTTCCACGCGCTTGATCGAGTCGATGCCGAGGTCGGCTTCGAGGTTCTGATCCAGGCCTACCATGTCGCTCGGGTAGCCGGTGCGTTCCTCGACGATGGACAGCAGGATGTCCTTCATCTTGGCACCCGCCACCTGCGCCGGGGCGGCGGCAGGAGCAGCCGGCACAGCTGGAGCTGGCGCAACCACGGCCGGTGCCACCGCTACCGGGACAGGAGCAGCGACCGCGGGGGCAGCGACTGGCATCGCCACCGGAGCCGGTGCGACCGCGACACGCGCCGGTGCCGCAGCGGGTGCCGGACGACGGGCCGGAGCCGCCGCTGCCGGCATGGCACGCGGCTGGCTGGCCGCAGCGCCGCCGGCCATGAAGGTATTGAGCACCCGCTCCTGGGTTTCCAGGAACTGGCGCATGGTGGCGAAATACTCCGCCATCACCGATGACATTTCGTCACCGTTGGGAGCCGTTGTTTCAGACATGACCAGCCTCTCCTTGACTCGGGGTGCAGCCTGCGCTGCGCGTTGGGGGACGGGAATTGAAAGGGCTTGAGCGACCGGCGCGACCAGGGTGCGCGGCTCGCTGGGTGCGGCCGGCAGCACTTCGCCCTGGCGCACGCCGATCTGCCGTGGCGCGGCGCTGGCGCGACGGGCGCCGCTGCCGTTGAGCAGCCAGGCCTGCTTGGGCAGGCTGGCGTCCTGCCACAGGCCGTCGAGCCGGCCATTGCTGCTGCGCCGGCAATCGCGGCGGGCGAACAGGGCCGCCGGCTGGAAGCTGACGCCCAGGCAGAACAGCCGGGCCAGGGCAGTCAACAGGCTGCTGATGCCCGCGCCACGCTCATCCAGGGCGATGGCCTGGTGTGGGCGGCCGTCGAGGATGCGCCCGACCAGACGGCTGAGCACAGCCTTGGGCCCGACTTCGATAAATACGCGGGCGCCGGCGGCATACATGGCTTCGACCTGGGCGACGAACTCGACCGGCTTGACCAGGTGTTCGGCCATGCTCGCCTTGAGTTGCGCCGCCTCGCTGCTGTGCAGCGCGGCCGTGCTGTTGGAGTACACCGGCATGCGGCCCGGCTGCCAGTTGGCCGCATCGATGGCCGCCGCCAACAACGACTGCGCCGGGGCGACGAACGGCGAATGGAAGGCCGCCGCCACCGAGATGGCGCTGGCATTCAGCCCGGCCGCCTGGAAGGCCTGCAGGGCGCTGGCGATCCCGGCCTGGGAGCCGGAAATGATGCTCTGCTCCGGTGCATTGTGGTTGGCCACCAGCACGTCCGGTAGATGGCCGATGCTGGCCTCTACCAGCGCCCGCGGCGCCTGCACCATGGCCATGCTGCCGAGCTCGCTGCCAGCGCTGGCCGCGGCCTCGACGATAAAGCGCCCGCGCGCCTCGGACAGGCTGATCAGGGTGGGGAAATCGATGTGCCCGGCAGCGAACAGGGCGACGAACTCGCCATAACTGTGCCCGGCGGCCATGTCGGCGCTGACGCCCAGTTCCTGCAGCAGGCGCCACAGCCCGGCCTCGACCACGCCGAGGGCCGGCTGGGCGATGTCGGTGCTGGTCAGCGCCGCACTGGCGGCCTGGCGCGCACCGTCGTCATAGCAGCCACGCGGGTAGATGAACTGGCTCAGCGGCTTGTCGGCAAAGCGTGCAGTGGAGCCCTGCAGTTGCTGGTCGGCGGCGGCCAGGGTCTCGGCCACGGCCGGGAACAGCACGGCGATTTCGCGCAGCATGTGGATGTTCTGCGAACCCTGACCCGGGAACAGCACGGCGACCTGACCGGCCTCGACCAAGCTGTCGCCCAGCTGAATGCTCGGGTCGATCAACGCTTCACCGGCTAGGCGCCGCTGGGCCTTGTCCAGCTTGTCGGCCAGCTGATCCAGACTGCCGACCACCAGGGCCAGGCTGTGCGTGCCGCTGCCGAGGTTCGCCGCCAGGTGGCAGGCAATATCGGCCAACGCCACCTTGCCCGGCGCCGCCAGTTGTTGCTGCAGCGCGCTGACCTGAGTCTGTAACTGTTCGCGGCTGGCGGCCCGCCACAGCAGCAGCTCGGCCGCCCAGGCATCGCTGACACTGGGCTGCAACCAGGGCCGGTATTCGCCCGAATACTCTTCCAGCACCGCGTGGAAGTTGGTGCCGCCAAAACCGAAGGCGCTGACCGCGGCGCGGCGCGGCTGCTCGCCGTTGACCAGCCAGGGCTGCGCCTCGTCCAGCACGCAGAGCGGGCTGTCGGCCTTCTTCAATACGGCGTTCGGCGATTGCACGCCGAGGTGCGGCGGCAGGGTCTTGTAATGCAGGGCCAGGGCCGCCTTGATCATCCCGGCCACGCCGGCGGTGGCCTTGGTGTGACCGATCATGGTCTTCACCGAGCCAACCACGGCTTGCGCCGGACGGCTGCCAGCTTCGCGCAGCAGCGAGGTGGTGCTGTCCAGCTCAGCGGTGTCGCCGGCCACGGTGCCAGTGCCGTGGGCCTCGAACAGGCCGACGCTTTCCGGGCCGAAACCGGCCTGCTGGTAAGCGCGGCGCATGGCGCGCAACTGCCCGGCGGGCAACGGCGCGGTGAGGCCCTTGGCCTTGCCGTCGCTGCTGCCGGCCATGCCCTTGATCACCGCATAGACGCGGTCGCCGTCACGCTCGGCATCGCTCAGGCGCTTGAGCGCGAGCATGGCGATGCCTTCGGAAATCACGATGCCGTCGGCCGATTCGTCGAAGGTGCGGCAACGGCCGCGCGGCGACAGGGCCTGGGTCTTGCTGAAGCACAGGTAGCCGAACGGGCCCTGCACGGTATCCACGCCCCCGGCGATGACCAGGTCGCTGCGGCCGGAGAGCAGTTCGTTGATGCCCTGGTAGATCGCCGCCAGGGACGAGGCACAAGCGGCGTCGGTGGCGAAGTTGACCCCGCCGAAGTCCAGGCGGTTGGCGATGCGCCCGGCCATCACGTTGATCAGGATGCCGGCGAAGGTATCTTCGGTCCATTCCGGCAGGCGCTCGGCGATCGAGCTCGGCAGCTCGCCAGAAAAACGCGGCAGCTCGGAGCGCAGGCCGTACTGCATGCCGACGTCGCCGGCACCGCCGCTGGCACCGATGATCACCGAGGCCTTCTCGCGGTTGAAGCCGCGCTGGTCGTAGCCGGCGTCGCTGAGGGTCTGGCGGGCGATATCCAGGGCCATCAACTGCATCGGGTCGACCGACTCGATGGACTTGGGCGGCATGCCGTAACGGGTCGGATCGAAGACCATGTCGTCGAGGAAGCCGCCCCAGCGCGAGTAGATCTTGTCCGGGGTGCTGCGGTTCTCGTCGAAGTACAGGCGCCAGTCCCAGCGATGGGCCGGGATTTCGGTGATCGCGTCGACCTTGTTGAGGATGTTGTGCCAGTACTCGCGCGGGGTCTTCGAGCCCGGCAGCACCGAGCCCATGCCAATGATGGCGATATCCGCCGGATCGCTGCTCAGCGGCGCCAGCTCGTCCTGGGCCTGCACATGCGCTTCGAGCAGGGCCAGCGCCTCGTCGGTGACGCTGTGGTGCAGGCTGGCGATATCGGTGACGGCGGCGCGCAAGGTGGCGACCTGGCCGATCATGTACATGCCGTCCTCGACCTGCTCATCCTCACTGAAGACCTTGAGCTTGGCTTCTTCGCCAATGCGCATGCTGCCCTTGGACGCAAGACGCAGGCGACCAAGGATCAGGTCATCGAGCTGCTCGCGCGCCTCGTCGGCCGGCACCGCCTGCTGTTTGAGTTCGTTGCGGCGGGCAAAGAACGCGGCGGCGAACGGGGTATAGGCGCAGCGGCTGGCATGCCCGGTGCCGGACTCCAGGTTGACCGTACGTGCACAGTCGATGGCCTGCTGCTGGAAGGTCGGAACTATGGCGCCGGAACCGACGATTTCACGGGTAAACAGGTAGGCGCTGCCCATCAGCATGCCGACCTTGACGCCCAGCGCCAGCAAGGGCGCGACCATAGCCTGGACCATGGCCGAGGAACGCGCATCGTGGATGCCACCGGCGAACAGCACCTGGATCTCGGCTGCCGGTACGCCACTTTTGATCTCTTCGAGCAGGCGGTCGATCATGCTGCTCCACAGCACGAAACTGCTCAGCGGGCCGACATGCCCGCCGCATTCGCGACCCTCGAAGATGAAGCGCCGCGCGCCTTCCTTGAGGAACATCGGGATCAGGTTGGCCGACGGTACATGCAGGAAGGACGGGATGCCCGACTGCTCCAGACGCACCGCCTGATCCGGACGACCACCAGCGATAATGGCGTAGCTCGGCTGGTAAGGCTTGGCCACGGCAATCTGCTCGTCGAGCAGGCTTTGCGGGGCGAAGCCGAGCAGACCGATACCCCAAGGCCGGCCGTTGAGTAGTTGGTGGGTCTTGTTCAGCAACTCATCCAGCGGCTTGCCCTTGAGCAGGGCCAGGGCCAGCATCGGCAGCGCCCCGCCACTGGCTACAGCTTCGGCGAATTCGGCCTTGTCCGAGACCCGACTCATCGGCCCCTGCACCAGCGGCAACGGTAGACCCAGGACCTGCGCCAGCGGCGCATCGGCTTGGATCGCCCGCGCCTTCAGGGCCGCTTGCGGGTTGTTCTGCACCGCACTGTCGATGGCTTGGAGCAGTTGCGCAAGGCTGCCGTACTGCTTTTGCCAGGCCGCCGCGAACGCCACATCCTGGCCCAGCGGCAGCAGCCCGGCGGCTGGCTCGCGCCAGTTGATCTCGGCCAGCACCCGCGCGCGCAACTCGGCAGGCGTGAGGCTTTCCGCCGCGGTGACAAAGGCCTTGGCCGTAGCGAAACCAGGACGCAGCAGAACCCGGCAGTAACAGCCGAACTCGCCGTTGCCGGCAGCAACTGTTTCGCTGCCGGACAGGCTGCGCAGATGCGGGAACAGTTCGCTGGCGACCGGAGACTCCTGCAGCAGCAGGACCTGGCTGTCCAGTACCACGCCAGCACAACCGGCAACGGCGGCGGCAGCAGCGGTATGCGGCGTGATGCCGCCGCGCAGGTAGAGCGGTAAGTCACTGTGCTGGCGCCAGTGCTGGGCGAGGATGAAGCAGCTGCTTTCGCCGACGAAGCCGGCAGCTTCGTGGCCTTTGAGGATCAGGCCGTCGACGGCGGTGAGCTGGCTTGGCTCGAGCGCCTCGCTGCTCGACAACTCGAGCAGCACCCGCACGCCACGGGCACGCAGGGCTGGCAGGCTGTCGCGCCACAGGCTGAACTGCTCCCGACCGACCACCAGCAGGCACAATCCCTTGTCCGCCAGGCTCAGCAGAGCGTCGTGCAGCGCGCGATCAAACTCGCCCAGCCGCACGCCAAAACCCTGCGATCCGGCATGCTGGGCGAGCACAGCCAACTGCTCGACGCCCTGCACTGCACAGCTCGCGAGTTCCAGATCGAGGACGCCAAGACCACCCGCCCGGGAGGCAGCAATTGCCAGAGCCGGATGCGCCAAACCGCTTGGGGAAAACACCAACGTCTGAAAGCCAGAAGCGCTTCGAGAGCCATTCATGCGTGCAGCCTCATTCCTTAGGCAAACAACCCCGTGTGGCGGATATCCGCACTCACTCGGGGGCCAATTCCAGCTGCAACCACCTGAAGAGCACCCAATGCAAAAAACAGGCAGAAACCCGTAAACCGCATGAAGCTCGCGCGTCGCCCTAGAAACGTTCCAACTCTCCCCACACGGCGCAGACGCTCGCCAGAGCCAGCGGCACAGCCAAAGCAAAGCCGCATCACGTGACAAAAAAGTGACGCAGCAATGAATTTATGCGGGAGTTATTTCACGATCATTATTTATCCGAACCATTCCGGCACTATCCGCACCGCAAGGAGGCATTTTTTTGTAGTGGCTTTTTACCAGCAAGCGCCTAATAATGTCAAAATTACAACAAAAACAAGAATCACTTGATCAATAAGTCAAAATTATAACGCCACCCAAACTCCCAGCTGACAGCCTCGGCGCCAAAGCCCCATGCGCCAGGGATAGTTGCAGTCGGCACATAGGAAGCGCTGGCTGCCGTTTGGTAATGCGCCAGCAACATGGGGAGCGGCATGCTTGATGCACAACTCGCCCCAATACGCCGATGGCCATTGAGGTAAAGGCATGCCGGGCAATCGACAGAGTGCAGGTGCAATACAGGGAATCAGGGAACAACCAAGCGGCCATGGACAGACCAGCCACGCAGCGACCAACCACCTGCCAGCCAAGCAAGCTCACCTTGCCCACCGGCACACTCGGCCAACTCGCCCGCACAGAGCCTCAGCCATGCCCGCGCGCTAGACATAGCCGCCATACGGCGACACAGGACCATCCACGCTCGACTCCAGCCAGCCCAGAGAGGACAACCCCATGAGTGCACCTATCAACCACATCGTGTTCATCATCATGGACAGCTGCCGCTATGACTCCTGCGTGGCCGCCAAGACGCCGAACATCGAACGCGTTGGCGAGATCGAAAAGCGCTACAGCTATGCCTCCTGGACTGCTCCCTCGCACTACGCCTTCACCATGGGCATGCTGCCGCACAACACCCCGCGCCAGGTCTATGCCTCGGAGGTGTACAAGGAGGAGTTCGTGCAGTGGGTGACCCGCACCGGTATCACCGATGTGTCGTTCCGCAACTTCATTCCGGAACTGTCGCTGCCCAAGGTGCTCGGCCAACTCGGCTACCGCACCGTGGCACGCGTGTCGATGCCGGTGCTCAACCAGCAGACCGCCATCAACCAGCACTTCGATGACTACAAGCTGATGAGCAACCACAACGACTTCGCCGGCATGGTCGAGGAAATGACCTTCCCCGAAGACGAGCCGCACTACTACTTCCTAAATCTCGGCGAAACCCACTACCCCTATATGCTCACGGACGAAAACCTGCCGCGCATCTCCGGCGTGCATGGCGTGTTCAAGACCCTTGGCGGTGAAGCCCAGCACAATGCGGCAGACAGCGAGGCGTTCTTCGATCAGGAGCAGATGGAGATGCTCCGTCAGCAGCAGATCCGCTGCGTCGAGTACGTCGATGGACTGATCGGCAAGCTGATGGAGAAAGCCCCGGAAAACACCTGGTTCATCATCACTGCCGACCATGGCGAACTGTTCGGTGAGGATGGCTATTTCGGCCACGGCCCGATCATGCACGAGAAGTGCTTCGAAGTGCCGTTCGTCGAAGGCTTCGCAGGCAAGGCCTGATGACTCAGCCGCTGTTCATCCTGGCGCTGCCGCGATCCTATACCTCACTGATCGCCGGCATGCTGGGCCAGCATCCACAGGCATTCGGGCTACCCGAACTGAACCTGTTTACCGTCGATCGCCTGCTGGAAATGTGGGACGGCAAGAGCGACGCTGGTTTCAGCAAGTTCCAGCGCCACGGCATTCTGCGTGCGGTCGCCGAGATCTATGCCGGCGAACAGACCAGCAACACCGTGGAAATGGCCAACCACTGGCTGGCCGCACGGCAGAGTCGTAGCGGCACCGAGGTTTTCCAGGAAATCTGCCAGGCGATTGCGCCGCTGATGGCCGTCGAGAAAAGCCCGGCGCACGTCACCAGTGCGGTCTATCTGGAACGTATCTACGCCGCTTACCCCGATGCTTTCTATATGCACCTGACGCGTCATCCGACCAATCAGGGCAACTCGGTGATGAAGATGCAGGAAGGCGGTTATGCCCTTTCGGTGAACTCGATCGACTACACCGACAATCAGGCGATCATCGATCCGCAGCTCGCCTGGCATGACACCAATCTGAACATCATGGAACTGCTGGAGAAAATCCCCGAACGGCAGAAGATGCATGTGCGCGGCGAAGACGTGATGTCCGACCCACTGGGCAGCCTGGCGAATATCTGCCGCTGGCTGGGCCTGCGCGATGACATCGAGGCCCTGGAAGACATGCTGCACCCGGAACTGTCTCCGTTTGCCTGCGTTGGCCCGATCAATGCGCTGTTCGGCAACGACCCCAATTTTCTGCGCGACCCGGTTTTCCAGCCCCATGTACCCAAACAGCCGCACTTGCGTGCGCCCCTGCCGTGGCGCATGGATGGTGCCTGCCTGAAAGCAGAGGTACAGAAAATGGCCTTGGAATTCGGCTATCAACACTGACTGAGAAGCCCAGCATGCCCACACGCTCGCGCATCGGTAACATTTCTACCCCCGGCCCTCTCGAGGAGCTGCCGGCACTGCCTCCGCACCTGCAGGTATTGCGTGACGACTTGCAACAACGGGTACAGGCACGCCGCGTGCGCAGTCATCTGGAGCGGGAGCTGTCGCACCTCAACGGCAGTCGCGAGATCGCCGGCAGCGTGCGTCTGCTGTTCGACGGCCAGGGCCGCCCTTCGGAAAACCTCAGCCTCAAGGAAATAGTCAAATACCGGCAGAAGATCGAAACCGACATCCAGTGGCTGGAAGCCATCCTCACCGAACTGCGCAGCGATCTCTCGGTCGTACGTGAGCTGGAGGATGCCGCCCTGGACGTAGCAAGTGTGCAACAAGCCGAAGAAAACTACTGAACCGACATTGACCAAGGAGCTGGCACATGCGCACCACGCTATTCACAACCCTGCTGTCGAGCCTGTTGCTGCTCGCCCCCCTGCTGGCCAAGGCCGCCAGCGATGAAGGTCAGTTGTTGGAAATGCAGGTCAATGGCACCACCCGCAGCTACAAACTGTATGTCCCGAGCAATGCACCAGGCCCGCTGCCGCTGATGATCGTCATGCATGGAGGGCTCGGCAATGCCGACGAGACCGAGCGCACCACCGGCATGAATCGGGTCGCCTCCAGCAACCAGTTCATGGTCGCCTACCCCAACGGCACAGGCACTCGGCTGATGAAGAAACGCCGCACCTGGAATGCCGGCAAATGCTGCGGCCAGGCCGCCGAGCAGAATGTCGACGATGTGCAATTCATCCACGGCATGCTCGCGGATATCGCCAAACACCACCCCCTGGATCGCTCGCGGGTCTACGCCACCGGTATTTCCAATGGCGCGATGATGGCCTACCGCCTGGCCTGTGAAATCCCCCAGGACATCGCCGCGATCATTCCGGTGTCCGGCACGCTGGCGCTCAATAACTGCTCCGGGGCCAAGAGCGTGGCGGTCTTGCATATTCATGGTGCAAAAGACAGCAACGTGCCCTATGCCGGCGGCATGGGTGAAAACGCCATTGCCGGCGTGGCCCACCGCTCTGTACCGGAAACCCTGCAGATCATGGCCAAGGCGCATAACTGTACGGGTTCCAGCGAACAGAACCTGCCTGATGGCTCGCAACTGACCAGCTGGAACTGCCCGAGCCAGACGCCTGTGCAACTGCGCCTGATCCCCAACGGCGAGCATGTCTGGCCAGGCGGCGACAGTCGGCGCAACCGCAAGCTGTTTGCCGGCAACTTCTCCGCCAGCCAGGCGGCCTGGGACTTTGCCCAACAGTTCCAGAAGAACCGCTGAGCAGCGCCAGACAACGACCAGCATGCCCGTTATAGTCCGCCGTGGAACAGGCCTTACAATAGCCATGGCGGACTTGCAGCGCGCGGGCGCCAGCAGCCGCAGTTAAATCGTTATGCATGCAGAGAATGCCACTATGTCGCAGTTGACCCACCTCGAACGTCTGGAAGCGGAAAGCATCGATATTTTCCGTGAAGCGGTTGCCGAAGCGGAAAACCCGGTGATGCTCTATTCCATCGGCAAAGACAGTGCGGTGATGCTGCATCTGGCGCGCAAGGCATTCTTCCCCTCCCCGCCACCGTTCCCGCTGCTGCACGTCGACACCACCTGGAAGTTCCAGGCGATGTACGAAATGCGTGAGCGCATGGCCAAGGAATCGGGCATGCAGCTGCTGATCCACCGCAACCCGGAGGCGCAGGCGCTGGGGATCAATCCGTTCAGCCACGGCTCGTCGATGCACACCGACATGTGGAAGACCGAAGGTCTGAAGCAGGCCCTGACAGCCCACAAGTTCGACCTAGCCTTCGGCGGCGCACGGCGTGACGAAGAGAAATCACGGGCCAAGGAGCGCGTGTTCTCCTTCCGCTCCGCCCAGCATCGCTGGGACCCCAAGGCGCAGCGCCCGGAACTGTGGCGCCTGTACAACGCGCGCAAACAGCCGGGCGAGAGCATCCGCGCCTTCCCCATCTCCAACTGGACCGAGCTGGATATCTGGCAGTACATCTATCTGGAAGGCATTCCGATCGTGCCGCTGTACTTCGCCGCCAAGCGCCCAGTGGTCGAGCGCGATGGCACGCTAATCATGGTTGACGATGAACGCATGCCGCTGCGCGAAGGCGAAGTGCCGCAACTGAAGAGCGTGCGTTTCCGCACGCTGGGCTGCTACCCCCTTACCGGCGCGGTGGAGTCGGAAGCCGACACACTGCCTGGCATCATTCAGGAAATGCTTCTGGCCACCACCAGCGAACGCCAGGGACGGATGATCGACCACGACAGCAGTGGCTCGATGGAAAAGAAAAAGGTCGAGGGTTATTTCTGATGAACGCACACACTCACCTCATCGAAGAGGACATCGAGCAGTACCTCAAGGTGCACCAGCACAAGAGCCTGCTGCGTTTCATCACCTGCGGCAGTGTCGATGACGGCAAGAGCACGCTGATTGGTCGCCTGCTGTACGACGCCAAGGCCCTCCTGGAAGACCAGATGAGTGCCCTGGAAAGCGACTCGAAGAAAGTTGGCACCCAGGGCGGCGAGCTGGACTTCGCCCTGCTGGTCGATGGCCTTTCCGCCGAGCGCGAACAAGGCATCACCATCGATGTGGCCTATCGCTTCTTCGCCACCGAGAAACGCAAGTTCATCGTTGCCGACACCCCCGGCCACGAACAGTACACCCGCAACATGATCACCGGTGCCTCGACCGCCGACCTTGCGGTGATCCTGATCGACGCGCGCAAAGGCGTGCTGACCCAGACCCGTCGCCACAGCTACCTGGTCTCGCTGATCGGCATCAAGCGCGTGGTGCTGGCGATCAACAAGCTGGACATGGTCGATTATTCGCAGGAAGTCTTCGAGCAGATCGACGCCGACTACCGAGCCTTCGCCAGCAAGCTGGGCATCGAGCATATCCAGAGCATTCCGCTGTCGGCCCTGCGCGGCGACAACATGACCAGCTCCAGCAGCAATACCCCCTGGTACCAGGGCCCGAGCCTGATGCAGCACCTGGAAAGCGTGCCCATCGATGGCGTCCAGGACGATGCACCGCTGCGCATGCCGGTGCAGTGGGTGAACCGCCCCAACCTCGATTTCCGCGGTTTTTCCGGACGTATCCTTGGCGGCAGCGTGCGTCCTGGCGATGCAATCCGTGTGCTGCCCTCGGGCAAGATCAGCACAGTAGCGCGTATCGTCACCCTCGGTGGCGATCTGCCCGTAGCCACGACCGGCCAATCCGTCACCCTGACCCTGAGCGATGAGATCGACATCAGCCGCGGCGATGTGATCGCCAGCGCCGATGCGCCGCCCGCCGTCGCCGATCAGTTCGAAGCCACGGTGGTGTGGATGGCGGAGCAGGCCATGCTGCCAGGCCGCGCCTATCTGGTGAAGGTGGGTGCCAGCACAGTCGGCGCGACACTCAGCCAGCCGAAATACCAGATCGACGTCAACAGCCTCGACCAGTTACCCGCCAGAACCCTGGAGCTGAACGAGATAGGCGTCTGCACCCTGAGCCTGGATCGCGCCACCGCCTTCGACCCCTATGCGGAAAATCGCGACATGGGCAGCTTCATCATCATCGACCGTTACAGCAACCAGACGGTCGGCGCCGGCATGCTGCACTTTGCCCTGCGCCGCTCGCAGAACATCCACTGGCAGGCCCTGGAAGTCGACAAAGCGGCGCGTGGCCGCCTCAACGGCCACAAGCCCTGCGTGCTATGGCTGACCGGCCTGTCCGGCGCCGGTAAATCGACCATCGCCAACCTGCTGGAGCGCCGCCTGCATGCCATGGGCGTGCACACCTATCTGCTCGATGGCGACAACGTGCGCCACGGACTGAACAAGGACCTGGGCTTCACCGCCGCTGATCGGGTAGAGAATATTCGTCGGGTCGGCGAAGTTTCCAAACTGATGGTCGATGCCGGCCTGATCGTTATCAGTGCCTTTATCTCGCCCTTCCGCTCCGAGCGCGAACTGGCCCGCAATCTGGTTGCGCAAGGGGAGTTCATCGAAGTCTTCGTCGATACTTCTTTGAGCGAAGTGGAGAAGCGTGACCCCAAGGGCCTGTACAAAAAAGCGCGACGGGGTGAACTGAAGAACTTCACCGGCATCGATTCCCCCTACGAGGCCCCGGAAGCGGCGGAGATCCACATCGAAACCAGCCGCCAGAGCGCCGAGCAGGCCGCCGATCATATCGTTGAACAGCTGCGCGCCCGCGGCCTGGTGCAGTGAAGGCGTGCCGGGCCAATATGTCCGGCAACCCTTTCAGCAATAATCGGGACGGCACCCGCAAACCGGTGCCTGATCCGTCTTTAGCTGTCTAAAAGATCAACTTATGTTGAACTGTTACATACGCAACACACTCCAACGAGTGCAATTGATAAGCGATAGATCGTTGTAATAGCGCGCAATTACAAGCACGCCCGTTATAATCACCCCATCAACTTCACCAGTTGATCACCTGCTGAAGTTGCCCGGTTCAAGCCGAACCTTGTTCGCCGGCCCTCGCCTCATTGTCGCAAGCACTGACGATTGGCGAGCCCGACGCATACGCCCCCCAGCAACAACCTTGGATACTCACGTGACGAAAGATGAACTGCGCGTTGAACTAGAACGCCAGGCACAACGTTACAAGGATGTATACGGCGGAGAAGTCATTACCTACGCCGCTCAACCGGATCCCGAGCGCAAACCCTGGCGCAAGAAGCCCAGCCTCCTCGATCAGGCATTCCAACAGGAACTGCACAAGATCGAACAGGCACGGGAAAGCGATTGAAGCGTCTTTACTAGTGCGGCCATAAAGCATAAAGGCGCCTATTGGCGCCTTATGCTCGACTCACAGCCGCCTCAGCGACGCTTGCCGCCCAGCAGAGAGCCCATCAAGCCCCGCACCAGTTGGCGACCAATCTGGTTGGCAGCCTGGCGCACGGCCGTCTTCATCACCTGGCTGGCGAGACTGCCCAGTAATTCGCCAGCCATGCCGCCCAGACCACCCTCCTCCGCCCCCTTGCCGGCTGCATTCGGCTTGGCCACAGGAGCCTCGTCCGCCTGCTGCTGTGCACGCGCCATGAGCATTTCATAGGCCGACTCGCGATCAAACGGCTTGTCGTAGCGTCCGGCTTGCGGCGAACTGCGCAACAATGCCGCGCGCTCAGCCTCGCTCAACGGGCCGATACGTGATTGCGGCGGGGCGATTGCCACGCGCTGCACCATGGCCGGCGTGCCCTTCTCCTCCAGGGTGCCGACCAGCGCTTCGCCAATACCCAGCTCCGTGAGCACACTGAGACTGTCGAACTCGGGATTGGGACGGAAGCCATCCGCCACCGCGCGCAGGGACTTCTGCTCCTTGGCGGTGAAAGCACGCAAACCGTGCTGGATACGCAAGCCCAGCTGGGCAAGCACATCATCCGGCAGATCACTCGGCGACTGGGTCACGAAATAGACCCCCACGCCCTTGGAGCGGATCAGCCGCACCACCTGTTCCAGACGCTCCTGCAAGGCCTTGGGCGTATCGGCAAAAAGCAGGTGGGCTTCATCGAAGAACAACGCCAGCACCGGCTTGTCCGCATCGCCCCGCTCGGGAAGTTGTTCGAACAGTTCGGCCAGCAACCACAGCAGGAAGGTGGCGTAGACCTTGGGCGCTTGGTGAACCAGCTGGCTGGCATCGAGCAGATGGATGCGCCCGCGGCCATCGCCATCGGGGCGCAGGATATCTTCCAGTTGCAGCGCCGGCTCGCCGAACAGGGCATCGCCACCCTGTTGTTCCAGGGTCGCCAGGCGCCGCTGCAGGGCCTGTGCAGATGCGCCAGCAAACAGCGCACGATCCTCACCGAGCAGTTCGGGATGATCCTTGAGGTGGTTGAGCAGCGCTTTGAGATCTTTCAGATCAAGCAACAGCAGGCCTTCGCGATCGGCAACCTGAAACGCGGCATAGAGTGCCGCCTGTTGGCTATCGGTGAGCTCCAGCAGGTTGGCCAGCAGTAGCGGGCCCATTTCGCTGAGAGTGGTGCGCAGTGGATGGCCACTCTTGCCCGCCACATCCCAGAGCGTCACCGGGTAGGCCTGCGGACTGTGCTGCAGCCAGGGCATGCCGGCTATGCGCTCGGCCACTTTACCCTGAGGATTGCCCGCCGCCCCCAGACCGCAGAGATCACCCTTGATATCGGCAGCGAACACCGCCACCCCGGCATCGCTGAACAACTCGGCCAGGCGCTGCAGGGTCACCGTCTTGCCGGTACCGGTGGCTCCGGCCACCAGGCCATGACGGTTAGTCAGGCGCAATGCCTGGGCAACAGGATGACCCAGCGGGTCAGAACCCAATATGAACGAATTGGTTACAGGCATCTTGCCATCCCTCGGGCTAAAGCTTTACTGCAGTTATGTCGTTATAGATGTTGTTACCTATAAAGCCGACGCTTCGTCGAACGGCCACCTACAAGACTGCTGCCAGACCTTACCGGACGCAAGCAACCATGACCCAGAACCTGAAGTTCAGCCACAAGATACTGATAGCCGCCTCACTGGTGGTAATCGCCGCCTTCTCCCTGTTCACCCTGTACAACGATTACCTACAACGCAACGTGATCAAGGCCGATCTGGAAAGCGAGCTGCAGAGTCTTGGCGCAGTGACTGCCAGCAATATCCAGAACTGGCTGTCGGGACGCATACTGCTGGTGGAAAACGTGGCCCAGTCGATCGACAGCGAGACCACGCCCGACAGCCTGGTGAAAACCCTGCAGCAACGCGCCCTGACTTCAACCTTCGCCTTTACTTACCTCGGCGCGGCGGATGGCAGCTTCACCATGCGCCCGGAAAGCGAGATGCCCGCAGACTACGACCCGCGCACCCGTCCCTGGTACAAGGATGCCATGGCCGCTGGTGGCTCGACCCTCACCGAACCCTATGTGGATGCCGCCACCAGCGAACTGATCATCACCATCGCCACCCCAGCCGGCAGCTCCGGCGTAGTGGGCGGCGACCTCAGCCTGAACACCCTGGTACAGATCATCAACTCACTGGACTTCGGTGGCATGGGCTACGCCTTCCTGGTCAGTTCGGATGGCAAGATCCTGGTGCACCCGGACAAGGATCTGGTGATGAAATCGCTCAAGGAGGTCTACCCGCAGGACACCCCGCAAGTCAGCAGTGGCTTCAGTGAGGCAGAGCTGGATGGCATCCCCCGCCTGCTCACCTTCACCGCAGTCAAGGGTCTGCCCTCGGTGAACTGGTACGTCGGCCTGTCAATCGACAAGGACAAGGCCTATGCCACCCTCAGCGAGTTCCGCGCCTCGGCCATCATTGCCACGGTAATAGCTGTTGTACTGATCATGCTCCTGCTGAGCATGCTGATCCGCGTGCTGATGCAACCACTGCGCGTGATGGGCAGGGCTATGCAGGACATCGCCCAGGGTGAAGGTGACCTGACCAAGCGCCTGCATATCCAGAATCAGGATGAGTTTGGCGAACTGGCAAAATCCTTCAACCAGTTCGTCGAACGCATCCATGCCTCGATTCGCGAAGTATCCTCGGCCACCCAGCAGGTCAACGAAGTAGCCAAGCTGGTGGTCAACGCCTCGAACTCTTCAATGGTCAACTCCGACGAGCAAGCCAACCGCACCACCAGTGTCGCCGCCGCGATCAACGAGCTCGGCGCAGCCGCCCAGGAAATTGCCCGCAATGCAGCACAGGCATCCCATGAGGCTTCCGATGCACGGCGCCTCGCCGAGGACGGCAGTCAGGTGCTGAAGAAGACCATTTCGGCGATGAACGAACTGTCGAGCAAGATCAGTGCATCGAGCACCAATATCGAAGCGCTTAACAGCAAGACGGTGAACATCGGCCAGATCCTCGAAGTGATCAAAAGTATTTCCGAGCAGACCAACCTGCTGGCCCTCAACGCCGCCATCGAGGCAGCACGCGCGGGTGAAGCCGGCCGTGGCTTCGCCGTGGTCGCCGACGAGGTACGCAACCTGGCACATCGCACCCAGGAGTCGGCCCAGGAAATCCAGAAGATGATCGAGGAACTGCAGGTAGACGCCCGCGAGTCGGTCACCACCATGACCGAAAGCCAGCGTTACAGCAGTGAGAGCGTGACCATTGCCAACCAGGCCGGTGAGCGCCTGGGGAGCGTCACTCAACGCATCGGTGAAATCGACGGGATGAACCAGTCAGTCGCCACCGCCACCGAAGAGCAAACCTCGGTGGTCGAAGCCCTGAACATGGACATCACTGAGATCAACACCCTCAACCAGGAAGGCGTGGAGAACCTGCATGCCACGCTGCGCGCCTGTGGCGACCTGGAGCAACAGGCCAGCCGTCTGAAGCAACTGGTGGATAGCTTCCGCATCTGAGTCGCTAGGCAGGCTCGGGCGGATCTTCAGTCTGCTCTGCAGAAACCTGCAGATCCGCCCACAACTGTGCGGCACCGGGGAACTCGGTGCCGTCCTCCTCACTCAACGCATCCGGGTCATAGCGACTGGTGCAGCCCTCACCGAGAGTCAGTGGCGGGTTGGCGGTTCCAGGTTTGCGCGGGTTGTGCATAGAAACCTCGGCGGGCTGATGGCTGCCCTCAGTCAGCGGGGTAGTCCCCGTTCGTGCTGGGCGAATTCCTTGACCGCACGCAACACATCATGGCAGCTGATCTGCCCCAGCAGACGCCCCTCCTCAACCACCGGCAAGCGCCGGTGGCCACCCTGTAGCAAGCGTTCGGCCACTTCGATCACGCTCATTTCAGCGGAAATCGTTTCAACCTGCCGGTTCATGTAGGCACTGACCGTACCCCCGGTTTCCTCGAAATAGACACCGGAGAGTATCCCGCGCAAGCAGTCGGTCTCACCCAGCAAGCCGATCAGACTACCCTGATCGTCAATCACCGGCGCCCCCGAAATACGATGTTCGAGCAGAAGGTCAATGGCGCTATAGAGGTCGGTGTCGCCGTGGAACGTCACCAGGTGCGTGGTCATGTAGTCACGCACCTTGATTGATTTGAGCATCGCTGAGCTCCTTTGCCGTGAATCCTGATACGGCCACGGCAAGCAGACTCAGTCGAACACTACCGTCTTGTTGTCGTGTACCAGTACGCGATCTTCCAAGTGATAGCGTAGTCCACGGGCGAGCGTCATCTTCTCCACGTCGCGCCCCAGGCGCACCATGGTCTCGATACTGTCGCGATGACTGACCCGTACCACATCCTGCTCGATGATCGGACCGGCATCCAGCTCCTCGGTGACGTAGTGGCAGGTGGCACCGATCAGCTTGACCCCGCGCAGCGAGGCCTGGTGATAGGGCTTGGCACCGGCGAAGGACGGCAGGAAGCTATGGTGGATATTGATCACGCGCCCGGCAAAGTCCGCGCACAGTTGCGGCGGCAGGATTTGCATGTAGCGCGCCAGTACCACGGCGTCGGCCTGGCAGTCGCCGATCAGCCCAGCCACCTGGGCGAAGGCTGGCGCCTTGTCCTGTGGGTTGACCGGTACATGGTGGAAAGGAATGCCATGCCACTCGACCATGCTGCGCAAGTCATCGTGGTTAGAGATAACACAAGGGATGTCGCAGTCCAGCTCATCACTGTGCCAACGGTGCAGCAAGTCGGCCAGACAATGTGACTCGCGACTGGCCATCAGCACCACACGCTTCTTCTGGGCCGAATCGGTTACCCGCCACTCCATGGCGAACTCGCGGGCAATCGGGGCAAATGCCTGACGAAAGCCAGCAAGGTCAAAGGGCAGCGAATCCGCACGAATCTCATGACGCATGAAGAACCAGCCACTCTGGTTATCCGAGTGATGACTGGCTTCCGTAATCCAACCGTTATAGGTGGCGAGAAAATTACTGACTTTGGCGACAATGCCGACGCGGTCCGGGCAGGCAATGACCAGCCGAAAAGTGCGCATGGGAAAACTCCAGAAACTTTGCAAGGGCGCCATTCTAGCCAGTGTCCGAGAAAACTTCAGTACTCGCACCCACCCGCCAGATCTGAGCTGCATACGCACTGAACCGGGGCAACACCATGAGTCGCCAACCAAGAGATAATTGACGACCGCAATGCAGCCGTGACCTGCAGACCGTGCCGCCCCATGCCACAAACCGCATACAATTTGCACAATCCGGGTATTACGACATTCGAGTTACAAGAAGAATGAGCAAGTGACAATATATTGCTTGAAATAACTCGTACAAAACTTTACCCGCGTATTTACTTGATCCAAGTGCCTGTCTATTATTGCTTTCACTTCATCATCACACCCGCCATCTTACAAGGTAGAAACACATGTCCCTGATCAACGAATATCGCGCCACCGAAGAAGCCATCAAAGAACTGCAAGAGCGCCTGAAGAATCTGTCGCAAGACGACAAGCTGAAAAAAGAGCTGGAGTTTGAAGGCAAACTGCGCACCCTGATGGGCGAATATCAGAAATCCCTGCGCGACATCATTGCCCTGCTCGACCCGGAAGCCAAGATGAGCAAGGCGCCGCGCACTGCCAAAGCCACCGGCAGCAAGCGCGCGCGCAAGGTCAAGCAGTACAAGAACCCGAACACTGGCGAAGTAATCGAAACCAAAGGCGGCAACCACAAGACGCTGAAAGAGTGGAAAGCCAAGTGGGGCGCTGCCGTTGTTGAAGGCTGGGCTACCCTGCTCGGCTAAGGTCGCACAGGACAATAAAAATGCCGGCAAATTGCCGGCATTTTTTATTCTCCGATTAATTGAAGGTGCGACACCGGCCTCAGCCCTGCCACATATCCCGCAACATCTGCACATAATCCTGCCACTGCTGCAGTACCTGCTGCTCCGCCGCATTCGCCCGCGGCAACTCTTGCGCCAGGGCTTCAGCAAACTGCGCCAGGGTGTTAGGTGCACCGGCCGCACTATTACTCAAGCGCTCCTCACAAAAACTTTCCCAGCGTGCAACTTCATTGCTATCGAGCGACTCCGGGAAATTGCGCGCTCGATACCGAAACAACAGCTCGGGCAAGCGTTCGTCACTAAACCCCCAATTACCTTGCGCCAATTGCTGCGCACTCGCCTGGCGCACCTGCTCGCACAAGCGCCGGTCACGCTCACCCAGAAACCCTGCATACAGTTGCTGTTCAGGGTCTGCCACGGCGGCGAACTCTTCCTCGGCATAAATATCGGCCAATTTGGGCTGCCACTGTGCTGAGGTATCGTTCAACAACTTCGCCCGTGCCTGGCACTCCTGCAGATTCAATTGCAAACGGGCAATATCCTGCGCCCGCAATACATTCAGCGGCGCCACCACCGGGCACTTATTGATATGCAGCAGCTTCAGCGGCACCGGTAATTC
Organism: Aquipseudomonas guryensis; assembly: GCF_014164785.1. Taxonomy (GTDB): domain Bacteria; phylum Pseudomonadota; class Gammaproteobacteria; order Pseudomonadales; family Pseudomonadaceae; genus Aquipseudomonas; species Aquipseudomonas guryensis. The sequence goes on from NZ_JACJFN010000003.1 coordinate 264,840, forward strand.
ACCCTCACCCAAATGCTCACGACGGGTATAGAGGCGCTCGCGCAGAGTCTGCGCATCCAGTTCCAACAACGGCTGCATCTGGGCCTGCAGATCACATACGATCAGCGCATTGCGATTGCGCGGGTGCCAGGCCAGTGGCAGAACCACCGCCAGGTAGCTGCGCTGACCGGCAAAACGCCCGGAAACATGCACCAGCGGCTGCAACAAACGAATCTGCTCCATTACCTTGTGCTTGCTGCGCAGCTGAAACAGGTAGTCGTACAGCTTGGGTTGGCGCTCGCGCACCAGTCGCGCCAGGGCAATGGTTGCGCGAACATCCGAGAGTGCATCGTGAGCCTGGCCGTGCTCGATACCATTGGCCACGGTCAACTTCTCCAGCTTCAGCGACACGCGCCCTTCTTCGTCACGCGGCCATTCGATACCCTCCGGACGCAGGGCATAGGCGGTACGCAGCAGATCGATCAGATCCCAACGGCTATTGCCGTTCTGCCACTCGCGGGCATAAGGGTCATAGAAGTTGCGATAGAGACTGTAACGCGTCATCTCGTCATCGAAGCGCAAGCTGTTGTAACCCGCACCACAGGTGCCGGGCAGGGCCAGCTCAGCATGGATTCGTGCCATGAACTCGGCCTCGCTGAGACCCTTCTCCTGCAACACCTGCGGCGTAATACCAGTAATCCGGCAAGCCGCCGGGTGCGGCAGGATGTCGGCGGACAGGCGGCTGTACAGATTCAGGGGCTCTCCGATTTCATTCAGCTCTTCATCGGTACGAATACCCGCCACCTGCAGCGGACGATCATTGCGCGGGTTGATGCCGGTGCTTTCGTAGTCGTACCAGAAGATGCTTGAGCTCACGGGTGTATTCCATAAATAGGGTCTACCGCAGTCTAACAGGCGCCTATAGCCGATAAAAAACGCGATAAAGCATGATTTCGCTCACGTCGAAGTTCACCGCCGCTTGCTGCATTCCTGACTCTCTCGCTAGGATGCGCAACTGGAATTTCCCCACACCACAAGGACAGTACCCATGAGCGACGTTATCGCCCAGAACCCCTATGCCATGCCGGGCAGTCAATTGCAGGAAGTCTCTGCGCCAGGGCAGGCTCCATCGATTGCCGAAGCACTCAACCGCGGCTACGACTTCTCCATCGGTGATCTGCTGAGTGAAGCCTGGCAGAAAACCAAAGGCACCAAAGGCATCATCTGGGGCGGTTTTCTGGTGTTCTACGCGGCGCTATTTGCTGCTTCCTTCGTCATGATCATGGTCATGTCGCTGTTTGGCGCCATCGGTGCCGTGGGCATGGCCGGTCTCGCCGATGGATCTGGTGATGGCCTGTTGGCCGCCGGTATGTTTGGCTTCGTCCTGATGGGCCTGGCCTTCCTGCTGGTCATGCTGGCCGTGGTCTACCCCTTCGTCGCCGGCATCAACATGGTCGGCATCCGTCAAGCCGCCGGCCAGCCGGTACGTTTCGGCGAAGTATTCAGCCACTTTGGCCGTACCCTACCGCTGCTGCTTGCCGCGATTCTGATGGGCATCCTGGTCAATCTCGGCTTTATGCTGTTCATCCTGCCAGGCCTGTACTTGGCCGTTGCCTTCATCCTCACCATTCCGCTGATCGTCGAGCGCAAGCTGTCGGCATGGGACGCCATGATGACCTCGTGCAAGGCCATCAATCAGCACTGGTTCAAGGTGTTCTTTCTCTACATCGTGCTCGGTCTCATCCTGACCATCAGCATGATTCCGCTGATGATCGGCCTGATCTGGACCTTCCCGCTGTTCATCGTTGCGCAGGGCGTGCTCTATCGCACCATCTTCGGTGTACTGCCAGCGCCAGCCAACTGAGTCATCCTGCTGCGTTCGGGCTGCCCAGGCAGCCCGATTGCCTTCCCTCCTGCTGCTGGCTAGCATCAGGCTTTCTTCGACGCAGTTGACCGATGCAGCCTACCCCGCCCAGCGTTGCCCATGAGCCCTCCCGTATCCGCCAACGGCTACTGGATACTCGTCACCATGTGGAAACACCCGAAGGCATCGACCTGGTCCTGCGCCCGGCCGGCGCCTTGCCACGCGTCCTGGCGTTCGCCATCGACCTGTTGATCCGCGGTGCCATCCTGCTGCTGATGTTCATTATCCTGGGCTTTCTCGGTCAGTTCGGCGTGGGCCTGGGCAGCATCCTGTTTTTCCTGGTCAACTGGTGGTACATGGTGCTGTTCGAGGTCTTGCGCCAGGGCCGCTCACCGGGCAAGCAACTCATGGGCCTGCGCGTGGTGCACGACGATGGCACCCCGGTCGGCTGGGGCGCCTCGCTGACCCGCAACCTGCTGCGCTTCGTCGACATGCTGCCGTTTGGCTACTGTCTGGGCCTGATCAGTTGCCTGAGCCATCCGTCCTTCAAACGCCTCGGCGACCTGGCGGCCGGCACTCTGGTGGTCTACCGGGAGGAAAGCACCAGCCGCCCACTTATCCCCGAGGGCGACAGCGAACGTGCGCCGTTCCGCCTGAGCCTTAACGAGCAGCGTGCCCTGCAAGGTTTCGCCGAGCGCCAGAGTGGTCTGTCGGCGGCGCGCCGCACCGAGCTGGCGGGCATTCTGGCCGAGCCCCTGGACGTGCCGGAGGAGCAGGCCGAGGCCCGCCTCAACAGCATCGCCCGCGGCCTGTTGGGGGCAACATGAAACAGCACCTGTTCGAACAACGGCACAGCGCCGACTGGCAGCGTTTCTCTGCCCTGCTGGAGCAACTGGAGCGCGGCAAGGCCGAAGCCAAGGCCTGCGAAAACTTCGCCGCCGATTACCGCCACCTCTGCCAGCACCTGGCCTTGGCCGAAGAGCGTGGCTACAGCAGTCACCTGATCGACCAGCTGCAGCACCTGGCGATGCGCGGCCACCAGCAGTTCTACCGCCACCGCAGCCACCTCGGTGCACAACTGATCGGCTTCATCCTCGCCGGCTTCCCCCAGCTGGTTCGCCGCGAATGGCGCAGCGTGCTGGCCGCTTGCCTGTTGTTCTTCGGCAGCCTGATCGGCATGGGCCTGCTCACCTGGCAGTTCCCCGAGCTGATCTACGGCCTGCTCGACCCGGCCCAGGTCAGCGACATGGAGCGCATGTACGATCCGGACGCCCGGCGCATCGGCCGCTTCAGCGAGCGCGACGCCGCCGATGACTGGATGATGTTCGGCTTCTACATCATGAACAACATCGGCATCGCCTTTCAGACCTTTGCCAGCGGCCTGCTGTTCGGCCTGGGCAGCCTGTTCTTCCTGCTGTTCAACGGTCTGATGATCGGCGCCGTCGCCGGCCATCTGACGCGGATAGGCTACAGCGAAACCTTCTGGTCATTCGTCATCGGGCACGGCGCCTTCGAATTGACCGCCATTGCCTTTGCCGGTGCCGCCGGCCTCAAACTCGGCTGGGCACTGCTCGCCCCAGGGCGCCTGCGCCGTAGCGAAGCCCTGCGCCAAGCATCCAAACACAGCATCCAGCTGGTGGCGGGGGTGATCTTTTTCCTGATCATCGCCGCCTTTATCGAAGCCTTCTGGTCGTCGATGACATACACCACGCCGACCATCAAATACATCGTTGGCGCTGCCCTGTGGCTGCTGGTCATCGCCTATTTCGTTTTTGCCGGACGCCATCGCCATGCGCCTGACTGACGCCAGCGTCGCCATCCGCCCACGCAATACCTGGGAAGCGCTCGATCTCGGCGTGCTCCTGGCGCAACGCCATGCCGGCCTGCTGATGGCCAGCTGGGCCCTGGTCACCCTGCCGATATTCGCCGTGCTCAGCCTGCTGTTGTGGCAGTACCCAGGCCTGGCCGTATTCATCTTCTGGTGGCTGAAACCGGCCTGGGAACGCCTGCCGCTGTATATCCTCGCCCACGCCCTGTTCGGTGACACTCCCAGCCTCAAGCAGGCACTCAAGGCCCTGCCCGGCCTGCTCCGCCCGCAACTGCTGGCCAGCCTGACCTGGCGGCGCTTCAGCCCGACACGCAGTTTCGACCTGCCAGTACTGCAACTCGAAGGTCTGTCAGGCGCCGAACGCAGCAAGCGCCTGGTCGTGCTCGGCCAGGGCAACAGCGGCAGCGCCACCTGGCTGACCGTGCTTGGCATGCTTCTGGAAGGCGTGCTCTGGCTGGGTCTGGCCGGCCTGCTCTACCTGATGCTGCCCCAGCAGGTAGAGATCGACTGGAACTGGCAAAGCATGCTGCAGAACAGCAGCCCCGAGTGGCTATGGCTGGAGCATCTGTCCAACCTGCTCTACGCCCTGGTACTGGTGTTCTGGGAGCCGATCTACGTGGCCTGCGGCTTCACCCTCTATCTCAACCGCCGCACCGCCCTGGAAGCCTGGGACATCGAACTGGTGTTCCGCCGCCTGCGCCAGCGCCTGACCGGCAGCGCCTATGCGCTGGCGCTGCTCTGTAGCTTGCTGATCTTCACCCCGGGCCAGGAGGCCTGGGCCGAAAGCCGCAGCGGCAGCTGCCCGATTCCCGTCGAAGACCCCATCGGCCCCGATGCAGAGCGCCTGCTCAAGCAACCGCTGACCAGCCAGGCCGCCCAGGACAGCATCGACAAGCTGCTCGAAAGCCCACCATTCGAGAACCGCGAAACAGTCACCCGCTGGCGGATCGGCGACGAACCCAAGAAAGAAGCCGAGGACCTGACCAAGGAAGACCTCGAGGGCCTGGCCAAAATCTTCAAAGGCCTCGGCACTCTGTTCGACTATTTCAAGAGCGTGACCATAGTCGCGACCATCTTCGAGGTACTGCTGTGGACGCTGCTGATCAGCCTGATCGTCCTTCTACTATGGCGCTACCGTGAATGGCTGAGCACCTTTGCCAGCCGCCTCGGCCTGCCACAGCGGCGCGTTCGCGAGATGCCGAGCCAGCTGTTCGGCCTGGAACTGGCTCCGGAAAGCCTGCCGGACGATGTCGCCAGCGTCGTCGAACGACTCTGGGCCGAACAACCACGCGAAGCCCTCGGCCTTCTCTACCGTGCCTTGCTCAGCCGCCTGCTGCATGACTACCGCCTGCCGCTGAAAGGCTCGCACACCGAAGGCGAAGTCCTGCAACTGGTGCAACGCCTCGAACAAGGCGAGCTGCACCGTTTCAGCGCCGTACTGACCGGCCACTGGCAGAACCTCGCCTATGGTCATCGCCTGCCTCCGCAAGCGCTCAAGCAGAGCCTGTGTGACGCCTGGCGCCGGCTGTTCCCAGCAGGAGCCACGGCATGAACCGCACCACACGCTTTGCCATGGGCAGCCTGGTGGCACTGGTGATCGGCCTGCTGGCTATTTACGTTCTCAGTCAGCTGCAACCCTACGAAGAGACGGTCGAACACGGCCCTGCCCCGGAAGTCGAAGCCGATCCGTTCCTCGCCGCCGAAATGTTTCTGCGCCAACGCAAACTGACCGTCAGCCGCGCCGACGGCATTTCCGTCCTGCGTCAGCTGCCGGCTGCCGGGCAGACCCTGATGCTGCTCAGCGGCCGTGAAGACATGACCCCGCGCCAGGCTCGTCAGGTGCTGGAGTGGACGGCCAAGGGCGGCCATCTGGTGATCGTCGCGGAAAGCATCTGGGACGAAGAAGAAGGCAAGAGCGACGACCTGCTGCTCGACAGCCTGGGTATCCAGCAGCATCTCACCGAAGACCTCGACGCCGAAGAAGAAGGCGACAGCGAAACCAGCGAAGACCAAACCAGTGACGAGCACGTCGAGGAAGACCAACTCGACGACGAGGACAGCGCCACGGAAGAAGACCTCGCCGATGCCGTCGCCGCCCAGATCGAAGCCGAGGATGAAGACCGCTATCCGGAGCTGACCAAGCTCTACCTGGAAAACGAGGACGCGCCGGCCTACGTCGACTTCGATACCGAATACCACCTGTACGACGCCAACAACCGTGCCCATGCCTGGGCCAACAGCGGCGAAGCCACGCACATGCTGCAGCTGTACCACGGCGATGGCCTGGTGACCGTGCTCACCGATGCCTGGATCTGGCAGAACGAGAATATCGACCAATACGACAATGCCTGGCTGCTCTGGTACCTGAGCCAGGACAGCAGCGTCACCCTGATCTACAACGCCGTTCGCGACAACCTGCTCAGCCAGTTGCTCGAGCACTACCCCGCCGCTCTGACCGCCCTGGCCCTAATGATCGCCCTGCTGCTATGGCATGTCGGCCTGCGCCACGGCCCCTTGCTGGGGCAGCCCAGCCATGCCCGCCGGCAACTGGAAGAACATCTGCGTGCGGGTGCCGACTTCCTCCTCCGGCGCAGCGGCCAGACGCATCTGCTGCACAGCCTGCAACGCGATATCCAGCGCCGCGCCCGCCACCGTCACCCGGGCTTCGAACGCCTGCCCGTGGCCGATCAATGGCAAGTGCTCGGGCGCCTTACCCGTATCCCCACCAGCGCCATCAGCCAAGCCATGCGCCCCGCGCCTGCGCAGAAACTGTCTGCTGCCGACTTCACCCGTCAGGTCGCCAACCTGCAAACCCTCAGGAATGCCCTATGAGCGAACATACGCCGGAACAACCTACGCCCGCTGCTGCCGCTGCACCTACAGCCCCGGCAGCCCCTGTCGCACCACCCGCCAGCCCGGCGAGCAACCCGGCCAGCCAGCGCCAGCGTGCCAGCCAGATGCTCCAGGCCCTGCGCCTGGAACTGCAGAAGGCCGTGATCGGCCAGACTGCTGTGGTCGACGATGTGCTGACCGCGCTGATCGCCGGCGGTCATGTGCTGATCGAAGGGGTGCCCGGCCTGGGCAAGACCTTGCTGGTACGCGCTATGGCGCGCTGCTTCGGCGGTGAGTTCGCGCGCATCCAGTTCACCCCCGACCTGATGCCCAGCGACGTCACCGGCCATGCGGTGTACGACCTGCAGAGCGAGCAGTTCAAGCTGCGCAAAGGCCCGGCCTTCACCAACCTGCTGCTCGCCGACGAGATCAACCGCGCCCCGGCCAAGACCCAGGCAGCCCTGCTGGAAGTCATGCAGGAGCGCCAGATCACCCTCGAAGGTCGGGCCATGGCGGTGCCACAACCCTTCATGGTGCTGGCCACGCAGAACCCGATCGAGCAGGAAGGCACCTACCCGCTGCCGGAAGCCGAGCTGGACCGCTTCATGCTCAAGCTGCGCATGGACTATCCGCAAGCCGATGAAGAAATGACCCTGGTGCGCCAGGTCACCCGCTCGGCCAAGGCCGACATGCTCGAAGTGGCACCCCTGCGTACCCTGTTGCAAGCCAAGGACGTACTGGCCCTGCAGAAGATCGCCAGCGACCTGGCCATCGACGAGCAGGTGCTCGACTATGCCGTGCGCCTGGCCCGCGCCACCCGCACCTGGCCGGGCCTGGCCATGGGTGCCGGGCCGCGCGCCTCGATCGCCCTGGTGCGTGGCGGCCGCGCCCGTGCTTTGCTGCGTGGCGGCGATTTCGTCCTGCCGGACGACGTCAAGGGTTGCGCCCTGGCCGTGCTGCGCCACCGCGTACGCCTGGCCCCGGAGCTGGACATCGAGGGACTGTCGGTCGACCAGGTGCTGCAGCAGTTGCTCGACCAAGTGCCGGCGCCGCGCCTGTGATGCAACGCCAACCGCTCGCTCGAGGCGCATACCCGGCATGAAACCTTCGCGCCTCCTGCTCAGCCTGCTCGGTGCGCTGCTGACCCTGGCCATCGTCCTGGGCACGCTGCCGCTGCTCAAGGTCAAGCTGCCGGAAACCCTGCAGCCCCTCTGGTGGGGCCTGCTGCTGGCCCTCTTGCTGCTCGCCACCGTCGATGCCCTTTGGCTGCGCCGCCTACCGTCGCCGCGCCTGGAGCGTCAGCTGCCGGGTAACCTGCCACTGGGGCGCTGGAGCGAGGTGCAGCTAACCCTGCACCACGATTACAGCCAACCACTGAGCATCGAGCTGTTCGACCACGTGCCCGAGCGCATGGACTTCGAATACCTGCCGCAGCGCGTCGAGCTGCGCCCCGGCGAGCAGACTCAGTGCGGCTACCGCGTGCGCCCGTTGCTGCGCGGCCACTTCCGCTTTACCCGCTGCGAACTCAACCTGCCCAGCCCGCTGCGCCTATGGCAAGGCCGGCGCTACCTGGAGCTGCCGGGGGAAACCCGCGTCTACCCGGATTTCGCCCGCCTCTATGGTGCCCAGCTGATGGCCGTGGACGATTGGCTCAGCCAGCTCGGTGTGCGCCAGCGCCCACGCCGCGGCCTGGGCCTGGAGTTCCACCAGCTGCGCGAGTTCCGCGACGGCGACACGCTGCGGCAGATCGACTGGAAAGCCACCGCACGCAAACGCACACCGATCGCCCGTGAATACCAGGACGAACGCGACCAGCAGATCGTTTTCCTGCTCGATTGCGGGCGACGTATGCGCAGCCAAGACGGCGACCTGTCGCACTTCGACCATGCCCTCAATGCCAGCCTGCTGCTCAGCTACGTGGCCCTGCGCCAGGGCGATGCGGTGGGCCTGGCGACCTTCGCCGGCGATCAGGACCAGTATCTGCCGCCGGTCAAGGGCCAGGCGCAGATCAGCACCCTGCTCAACGCCGTGTACGCCCTGGACAGTACCCGCCGACCCGCCGATTACGCCACGGCGATCAATAACCTGCTGGTACGTCAGCGCCGCCGCGCCCTGGTGGTGCTGGTGACCAACCTGCGTGACGAAGACGACGAAGAGTTACTCGGGGCGGTGAAGCGCCTCAGCCGCCAGCACCGTGTGCTGATTGCCAGCCTGCGTGAGGAAGTCCTCGACCAGCTGCGCCATACCCCGGTGCAAAGCTACGAACAGGCGCTCGGCTACTGCGGCACGGTGAACTACCTGAATGCCCGCGCCGGCCTGCACGAGCGCCTGCTGGCCCATGGCATCCCGGTACTCGACGCCCGCCCGGGCGAGCTGGGGCCGGAACTGGTCGGGCGCTATCTGGCGTGGAAAAAGGCTGGGGTGCTCTGATTGCGACCGAACAAGAGCCGGCCCGGTATATTCGGCGCCGTAGTCGCAGCGCACATCACTACGTAGGAGCCAGCTTGCTGGCGATCTTGGCAGGTCAAAAGCATCGCCAGCAAGGACTGGGCGTCCCCCTGGCTCCTACAGAGTTTGCTGCGCGACAGTGCTCAGTCAAAGACGGCGGGTAATCCCCCTACATTCAGCCGATCAGGATGATCGCCCAGACCAGAGCAATCAGGCTGAGGGAAACGAACTGCGCGGCGCTGCCCATGTCCTTGGCATTCTTCGACAAGGGGTGGCGATCCAGGGAGATGCGATCGATCGCCGCCTCCACCGCCGAGTTGAACAGCTCGACGATCAGCGACAGCAAGCCCACCGCCACCATCAGCGCGCGCTCAACCGGGCTTACATCCAGCCAGAAGGCCAATGGCACCAGCACCACGTTGAGCAGCACCAATTGGCGGAAGGCAGCTTCACCGGCGAAGGCGGCGCGCAGGCCGTCCAGCGAATAGCCGGCGGCATTGAGGATACGTTTCAGACCGGTCTGGCCCTTGAATGGCGACATTGCATGACTACCTGAGAAAGACTACGTCCGAGCCTAGGGCCGGGGCCGTCAAAAATACGTGAAGGGCAGCAGGGTCACTGCCCCGGAATCGATTCCATCTGCTGCAGCAAAAGCGCCGCCTGGGTTCGCGTACGCACCCCGAGCTTGCGGAAGATGGCGGTGACGTGGGCCTTGATGGTTGCCTCGGAAACACTCAGCTCATAGGCGATCTGCTTGTTCAGCAAGCCCTCGCAGACCATGGTCAGCACCCGGAACTGCTGCGGCGTGAGGCTGGCCAGGCCAGCGCTGGCCGCCTTGGCCTCGGCCGACACGCTGGCCGCTTCGGCCGTCAACGCCGGCCACCAGACATCGCCATCGAGCACCTGGCGCACCGCCTGCTGGATGGTTTCCAGAGAACTGGACTTGGGAATGAAGCCGCTGGCGCCGAACTCGCGCGAACGTACGACTACGGCCGGTTCTTCCTGCGCCGAGACCATCACCACCGGCACCTGCGGGTACTGCCCGCGCAGCAGCACCAGGCCGGAAAAGCCGTAGGCACCGGGCATGTTGAGGTCGAGCAGAACCAGGTCCCAGTCACTCTTCTCACCCAGGCGGGTTTCCAGTTCGGCGATGCTGGCTGCTTCCACCAGCCGCACATCCGGCCCCAGGCCCAGGCTCAGCGCCTGTTGCAGGGCACTGCGGAACAGGGGGTGATCGTCAGCGATAAGGATTTCGTAACCGGCCATGGGATTCCCTGTTGTTGTTGTGGGCCTGGCAGCAAGCGGCGCCAAGCATGCCCAGCCCTGACGGGGTGGTCAAGTCGCGCGCTTTGCGGCAAAGTCGCGGCTTTTTACTGTAGAGACAGACCATGCGAAGCCAAGCCCTGCGCGCCGACCTGCTGATGTTACTGACCGCCATGATCTGGGGCTCGGCCTTCGTGGCGCAGCGCCTGGGCATGGATGCCATCGGCCCCTTCCTCTATACCGGCCTGCGCTTCGCCCTGGCAACCGTGGTGCTGTTGCCACTGGTCGTGCTGCTAAGCCGCCGCGGCGGCGAAAAAAGGCCCGAACCGATCAACCGCAGCCTGCTGCTCGCCGGTCTGATCATGGGTCTAGCGCTGTCGCTGGGCATCAACCTGCAGCAGGTCGGCCTGCTGTTCACCAGCGTCACCAACTCCGGCTTCATCACCGGCCTGTATGTCATCGTGGTGCCGCTGCTGGGCCTGTTCATCGGCCACAAGACCGGCATGGGCACCTGGCTCGGCGCTGGCCTGGCGGTAGCGGGGATGTTCCTGTTGAGCGTAGGCGAAGGTTTCCAGGTCGCCTCCGGTGACTGGTTGCAGCTGGCCGGCGCTTTCGTCTGGGGTGTGCATGTGTTGCTGGTGAGCTTCTTCGCCAGCCGCCACGATCCGCTGCGCCTGGCTTTGCTGCAATTCGCCACCTGTGCGGTGATCAGCCTGGTACTGGCCCTGGTCCTCGAAGAGATCAAGCTCGATGCAATCCTCGCCGCCGGCCCAGCGATTCTCTACGGCGGCCTGTTCGGCGTGGCTGTCGGCTTCACCCTGCAGGTGGTGGCGCAGAAGCATGCAATCGCCTCGCACGCGGCGATCATCCTGTCACTGGAAGCGGTATTCGCCGCCATCGCCGGTGCGCTGTTCCTCAGCGAAGCCCTGGCGCTGAAAGGCTATTTTGGCTGCGCCCTGATGTTCGCTGGCATGCTGCTGGCCCAGCTATGGCCGAAGAAGGCCCTGGCTAGCTAGTTCGGGAGAAAGGCTTTGACCGCCAAGTGCGCGGGGCTGTTCTCGTTCACCGGCCAGCGGTGCTTGGCCCCCAGATAACGTTCGGTGAACAGGTCCAGCCAGGCATCCAGCGCACCCGCCGCTCGGCCATCGCCGGCCTGCTCCAGGCACAGGGCGGCGACTTCGGCGGTACACAGATGCTCGTCACGCTTGGAGCGGCGCAGGCGGTAGCGCGACAGCTGCTCCGGCTGCAGGCTGAGCACCGGCAGGTTGTCCAGATAGGGGCTCTTGCGGAACATCTTGCGCGCCTCGGTCCAGGTCGCATCGAGCAGGATGAACAGCGGGCGCTTGCCGCTGTCTGCCGGCAGTTCGCCGATGACCCGCTGTGGCTCGGCATACTCGCCCGGGAACACCACATAGGGTTGCCACTGCGGATCGGCCAGCAAGGCCAGCAGGGCCGGGTCGACCGTCGTACGCTGCCAGCCGAAGGCAAAGGTATCGGCCACCAGATCAGCAATCAGCCAGCCGGTGTTGCTCGGCTTCAGCGCTTCCACGTCGTACATCAGCAGGCACACGCCCGCCCGCGCCTCGACCTGCGGCAGCCAGGCACACAGGCAATGACTACCCAGCACCCGACAACGCGGACAGCGGGGTGCCCGCGAGCCGCGAGCCACGAAAGGCTTGAGGCTGCGTGCCAGGCGTTCGGCGCGCAGCCGGGCAACGGCGTGAGTCATGGAGAAACCTGCGGAGTGAAGAGCTAAGGGCGCGCAAGTCTAGAGTAAGATGTGCAACGACTGAACCCGCCAGCTGCCGGCCGGTCGAAGGATTCCGTCTTATTTAAGGAGATCGTCCATGCTACGCCCCGCTACCCTGCTCGCCCTCAGCCTCGTCCTGCCCACCGTCCAGGCTGCTTCCCTGCAGGAGTACGAACTGGCCCGCATGCTCGGCCAGGTGGCCAAGGAAAGCAGCGTCGGTACGCCGCGGGCGATCAACGAGGACATCCTCGACCAGGGCTATACGGTGCAAGGCAACGAACTGATCAATCATCTCAGCGTGCGCAGCGGACACGCGGCGCAGATGCGTGGCAACCCCGATGCGGTGCGCCAGCAACTGGCAAAGAGCGTCTGCAGCAATACCGGCTATCGCCAGCTGTTGGCCCGCGGCGCCGTGCTGCGTTACGAGTTCAGCGAGTACCAGAGCAACCGCCCAGTCACCACCGAACGTTTCGCCAAGGCCGATTGCGGTCTGCAATAGACCGCGCGCTCAACTGCCTTCGGCGCGCTTCTGCTCGTCGTCGGCACGCAGCTCTGCAAGCAGCGCCTCCATGTAGCGTGAGCGCCGCGCACCACCCTCCAGGCGTCGGAGGCACTCGTCTTCCAAGCTCAGGCCATTGGTGCGCGAGGCCTGCACCAGCAGGCGATACAGTTCCAGATCCAGCTCCAGCGTCAACTTGGGCATACCTGCCCCTCCCTTTCCTTGCTCATGTCATCCCTTAAAGCCTGCCAACCTGCCTCAACGCAGGCTCAGGGGATCTCCTTCACCACAGACCGCAGCCCACTCATCGGCACTGAGTAGCTGCAGCGGGCTCATTTCCAGCAGTTCAGCCGCCGCCTGCAACACATGCGCCCAACTGGCCCGATTGGCAAACAACATGCCGGCCTCGTTCAGCGTTCCGCCGCGGTTCTGGTAACCCAGCACACGTTGCCAGCGGGCCTCGCCCAGAATCGGCCAGAGGTGCCCGCGGGTCACTTCGGGGCGCATGTGGGTCAGCAGTATCCGGCGACCACAGGCCACCGGGAACAGCTCCTCGAGCAGCGCTGCCGGGGCTACGGCCACGGCCTCCCAGACATCGCGCGGCGCGCGGAAGCGCCCTGGCTCTTGCAAGTAAATCAGACGCCAGGCGCAGCCTGCCGCGCTCAGACGAACGGCGGCGCGGCGCATCTCGGTCAACTGATAACTGCCGGTAGCAATCAACAGCAGCGGCTCAGCACCCGGCGCCTGCTCCAGCAGGATGGCGCCATCACGGGCCAGCCGTTCGGCCTGCGCCTGATCGAAGACCGCCGGCTGCTCGCGCTTGGCCACCACCACACAAGCCAGTTGCCCGCGCGCCTGGTAGATCGATGGCAACAGGGCCAGCAGTGAATTGTGATCGGCCGGGAACAGCACCCGCACCATATCGCTCATCTCGCCGAGCAGGGCTTCGCAGAACGTGGTGTCCTGATGCGATTGCTGGTTCTTGCCGTTTTCCCAGGTATGCGAGGTCGCCACCAGCGGCCAACCCAGCCAGCCAGCCGGGCGCCCAGCCTCCTTCTGCTGGCGGGCAAAGATCAAGCCCTGGCGCACGGCACCGAGCATCTTCACGCAGAAGGCTTCGTAGCTGGCGACCAGGTTCAGCCCGCCCTGATTGGCCAGGCAAGCGGACACCACGGCCTCCTCGTTGAGCGCGGTGATGACCGCGCCGTGCAACGACTCCTGATCGCTTTCCGGGCTGCTGACCCGATGTTTCAGCGCCTTGAGCACGCCACCCAGGCGATTGCTGGCCAGCTCGTCCGGATTGCCGACCCTCGGCCGCAGCCCCGGATTGGCACGCACCAGATCGACGAAGAAACGATCAAGAGCCGCCATCGGCGAACCGGCAGTGGACTGATAATGCAGCTCGGGAAGTCGTGGTGTCGCGGGCTGGCGCAACGCCAGGACATGCTCGCGCTCAGCCGGGCGCTCACGGCGAGAGGTGATGAACAGCGCACAGGCCTGTGCCAGTTCGTGCGGCGCAACCCACAAGGGGGCCGCGTGCTGATTGAACAGCGCCCGCACGGCCGCATCGTCATGCGGATTGCCCGGCAGGGGCAGGTTGTGCGCGGCATTGCTGCCGGCACCATAGAAACCGAAGCCCTTCTGCGTTTCTGCAATGCCGTAGGGCATCGGCAGCGGGTAGTGCAAAATCTGGCTGTGCAGCTCCTGCACGCGTTGCTCCAGGCGCTGCTCCATCTCCCAGAGGGCGCAGGCAAACGCCGCAGGGTCGCGGCCGTCGAAGCTCTGCGGGTCGAAGCCGCAGCCACGCAGGTGCTGGCGAAAGCCGTCCAGCCCTGCATGGGTGCCCAGCTCGGTCCGCTGCTCGATGCGCCTACCATTGGCAATCATCACCGGCAACGCCACCCCGCAGTCCTCGGCGCGCCACCAGCGCGGCATCCAGTCGCTGCCGCGCTGTTCTTCGGCCGCGCCATCGGAGAGGAAGGCCACCAGCTTCTCGCCAGGTAATGGCATATGGGTGTATTGCAACTCGGCAAAGCCAAGGTAGCCGCCCTCTGCAATGCCCCCGCCAGTATGCGGATTGACGTGGCTGCCCAGCGGCACACCCGGGCCGCCATCCGGAGCCTGCGCATAGCTGTAGAAATCGGCCACCAGGCGACTCATTCCAGCTTCGTCGCGCGTGTAGCGCTGTGCCTGCTGAGGATGCTGGTTGGCGGTGAGCAGGTTGAGCGCTTCGATGGCCGCTACGCAGTGGCCCTGGCCCATAAGCCAGCCGCGGGTTTCGCTTGTCAGCGCATTGAGCGCCAGGTAGCCGGCATAGGCCGGCACCATGTTCAAAGCCCCGCCGGTATGCCCCTCGGGTTGCGCCTTGAAGTCCTCGGCCTGCAGGGCTGCACCATCCGGGCGCACGCGCCGGGCATAGGTCATGTGCACCACCAACCAGAGGCCGGCGGCATTCAGTCGATCCAGTGCCCAGAAAAAGCGATAGACGCGGGCCAGATCAGGCTGCCGACCGCTCTGTACCAGTTGATGGGCCAGGCGGAATACGGCCGCCTGGGTCTCTGGACTATGCTGCACAGGGCCGTAGCCGCGCCGCCACTCGGCAAAACTGCTCTCGTCAGCGGCATGTGCGTCCAGCTCAGCGGCACTCGGAAAGATCTGCGACATGGTTCGGCTCCTCGGGTTTATCGCAGTCTAGGCTGGGCAATGCATGTCCCTGCTGATCTGCATCAAGACCCCCGACCAGCGGGCGCGGCAACCTGCAGTCACTCAACCTGCAAGGACATCACCATGGCTCTGCTCAGCTTTCTCGGCGCTATCCAGCAAGTCACCGGTTCCTGCTACCTGATCGAAAGCCGCGATGGTGCTCGAGTGCTGCTCGAATGCGGCCTGCGCCAGGGCCGCCGAGAAGAGGAAGGAGGCAATCGCGCGCCCTTCCCCTTCGATCCGCTCAGCCTGGATGCCGTAGTGATTTCCCACGCCCATCTCGACCACACCGGCCTGCTACCCAAACTGAGCGCCGCCGGCTACCGCGGGCCGATCTTCGCCACCGAGGCTACCTGCGAGCTGATGGAACTGATGCTGCTGGATGCTGCGCATATCCAGGAGCATGACGCCGAGTGGGAGAGCAAGTGGCGCGCGCGCCTGGGCAAGCCACCGATCAGCCCGCTGTATACCATCCGTGACGCCGAGCAGGTGCTGCGCCAGCGCCGCCCCCTGGCCTATGGGGCCGCACACGAGGTGGCCAAGGGCGTGCAGGTGACCTTCCATGAGGCCGGACATATTCTCGGCTCGGCCATTGTCGAGATGGTCGTGCAGGATCATCACCTGAACCGCCGTCTGGTGTTCTCCGGCGACTTGGGCAATACCTGCTCACCGCTGATGCGCGACCCCACTACCCTCGGTCGTGCCGACTTGGTACTGCTCGAATCCACCTACGGCGACCGCGATCACCGCTGCAACAGCGACACCCTAGATGAACTCGCCGCCATCCTGCAGCAGGCCCATCGCGATGGCGGCAATGTGCTGATCCCGTCCTTCGCCGTCGGCCGCACCCAGGACCTGATCTATTACCTCGGGCGCTTCTATCAGGAAGGTCGTCTGCCGCAGCAGGCGGTGTTCCTCGACAGCCCAATGGCCATTCGCGCCAATGCCATCTACTCGCGCTACCAGGACCAGTTCGACCCGGCGGATCGCGCCGCACTGAAGAGCAAAAGCAGCAAGCGCATCGAAGACTGGCTGCCGATCCTGCGCTGCACCCCGCAGCCGGAAGACTCCATGGCGATCAACCGCATCCGCAGCGGCGCCATCATCATCGCCGGCAGCGGCATGTGCACCGGCGGGCGCATCGTCCACCACTTCAAGCACAACCTCTGGCGCAGCGAGTGCCACCTGGTATTCCCTGGTTTCCAGGCCAAGGGCACCCTGGGTCGCGCTATCGTCGACGGCGCCAGTACGGTCAAGGTGCTGCACCAGCGCCTGGCAGTGAAAGCCAAGGTTCACACCCTCGGCGGCTTCTCCGCCCACGCCGGGCAGTCGCAGCTGCTCGATTGGGTCAGTCACTTCGACCATCGCCCGGAGCTGTACCTGGTGCATGGCGAGCTGGAGAAGATGCAAGCCTTGCAGCAAGCCCTGCGCGACAAGCTCAACTGGATCGCCAGTATCCCCGAACCGGGCGAGCAGATCGCCATCTGAGCGGCGTTATCCGGCTACTTCGCCGCCGTCGTGGCACGCAGCCTGTTGTTTCAACCAATAGGCTGCGCGCGACTCTGCCGGCCCCACCGATCTATCCGCTTACAAAATCCTGACTGCCGCGCTGCAACCAGCCTCTCGTTTGTCTCTCAAAGCGTCATGGCCCAGCCATACTCTCTACAGGGTCGGGCGTTTCAAGGATGTGAAATGACCTGGTCCGTATCAGAAAAGGAGAAGTTGTATGCCTTATGAACCGGACGACTATCTGTCTCGGCACTTTCAAACCGGCGGGATCGACCTGAGCAGTAAGGTGGCCGAACTCGCCGGCCTGGTGGTACCGCCTGCTAGCCCAAACCTGCCGCTGTACCAGGAAATGCTCACCACCGTCGTGCGCATGGCCCAGGCTGACCGCAACCGCTGGGACGCCAAGATCATGCTGCAGACCCTGCGTGAAATGGAGCACGCCTTCAGCTCCCTCGAACAGTTCAAGCGCCGGCGCAAGGTCACCGTGTTCGGCTCCGCGCGCACCCCTGCCGACCACCCTACCTACCGTCTGGCCCGTGAACTGGGCCAGACCCTGGCCCGCCTGGATCTGATGGTGATCACCGGTGCCGGAGGCGGCATCATGGCCGCTGCCCACGAAGGTGCTGGCCTGGAAAACAGCCTCGGCTTCAATATCACCCTACCCTTCGAACAAGGTGCCAATGCCACCGTGCAGGGCAGCGGCAACCTGTTGTCATTCCACTTCTTCTTCCTGCGCAAACTGTTCTTCGTCAAAGAAGCAGATGCCCTGGTGCTCTGCCCTGGCGGTTTCGGCACACTAGACGAGGCGCTGGAAGTCCTGACTCTGGTACAGACCGGCAAGAGCCCACTGGTGCCCATCGTTTTGCTGGATGAAACGGGCAGCAACTACTGGGAAGAAGCCCTGCGCTATATCCGCGAACAGCTACTGGAACGCCATTACATCCTGGCTAGCGACATGCACCTGATGCGCGTGGCGCACAGCGCCGAGGAAGCCGGCCAGGAGATCGCGCGCTTCTACCGCAACTTCCACTCGACGCGCTGGCTCAAGGGCAATTTCCTGATTCGCATGAACCACCCGCTCAACGCCGCAGCCCTGAAGACCCTGGACAAGGAATTCGCCGACCTGTGCTTGAGCGGCGGCTACCTGCAACAAGACTATTGCGAGGCAGAAAGCGATGAGCCGGAGTTCTGCGAGCTGACCCGCCTGGCCTTCCATTTCAACGCCCGCGACCATGGCCGCCTGCGCGAGTTGGTGGACTTCATCAACCTGCCGCAAAACTGGGCGCAGAACGGCTGAGGCACGCGGTACTGCTCACAGGGACAGCACTGCAAAGATGGGAAGCGCAGGTAAAAGAAAGCCCGGAAGTGAGGACTCCGGGCTTAAAGGGGAATTCAGTCCAGGTCGGCGCCGCGCAGCAGGCGACCGATCTGTTCCTGGGAAAAACCGCGATAGGCAAGGAAGCGCCCTTGCTTGGCCCGCTCACGGAGATCCGTGGGTAAAACAGCGGAAAACTTGCGCTGCCAGAGCTCACGCAACTGCGCCGACCAGTCGATATCTGCGGCGGCCAGCGCCTGCTCGATCGCCGCACGCGGCAAACCACGCTGGGCCAGCTCCTCGCGGATGCGTAGCGGCCCATAACCTGAACGCGCCTTGCTGCTGACGAAGCTGTCGAGATAGCGCGACTCCGACAGCAGCCCCTCTTCCGCAAGGCGGTCGAGGGCGCTATCGATCAGCTCCGCCGGGGCGCCACGCTGACGCAGCTTGCGCGTCAGCTCCACACGCCCATGCTCGCGGCGCGCCAGCAGATCCATCGCAGTACGCCGCACCGCAACCAGGGTATCGAGCATCATGGACGGCTACCGGCGCTCAGGCGGTGACGATCAGGCGTCGATATCGGCCAGGTCGTCAGCATCGACCGTCGACTCGGCACGAGCTGCCGGGCCGGACGCCACCAGCAATTTCTCGCGGATGATCTTCTCGATGGCGCTACCCACTTCCGGGTTGTCTTCCAGGTATTTGGCCGAGTTGGCCTTGCCCTGGCCGATCTTGTTGCCCTGGTAGCTGTACCAGGCGCCCGATTTCTCGATCAGGCCGAGCTGCACGCCGAGGTCGATGACTTCACCGGTACGGTAGATGCCCTTGCCGTAGAGAATCTGGAATTCGGCCTGGCGGAACGGCGGGGCGACCTTGTTCTTTACCACTTTGACGCGGGTTTCGCTGCCGACCACTTCGTCGCCTTCCTTGACCGCGCCGGTACGGCGGATGTCCAGGCGTACCGAGGCGTAGAACTTGAGGGCGTTACCACCAGTGGTGGTTTCCGGGCTACCGAACATCACGCCGATCTTCATGCGAATCTGGTTGATGAAGATCACCAGGCAGTTGGCGTTCTTGATGTTGCCGGTGATCTTGCGCAGCGCCTGGCTCATCAGACGGGCCTGGAGGCCGACGTGCATGTCGCCCATCTCGCCTTCGATTTCGGCTTTCGGCACCAGGGCGGCCACGGAGTCGACGATGATCACGTCGACGGCGTTGGAGCGCACCAGCATGTCGGTGATTTCCAGGGCCTGTTCGCCGGTATCCGGCTGCGACACCAGCAGGTCATCGACATTCACGCCGAGCTTGCCGGCGTAGTCCGGGTCGAGGGCGTGTTCGGCGTCGACGAAGGCGCAGGTGGCACCCATCTTCTGCGCTTCGGCGATCACCGACAGGGTCAGAGTGGTTTTACCCGAGGATTCCGGGCCGTAGATCTCGACGATCCGGCCTTTCGGCAGGCCGCCAATACCGAGGGCGATGTCGAGGCCCAGGGAGCCGGTGGAAATGGCCGGAATGGCTTGGCGTTCATGGTCGCCCATGCGCATCACTGCGCCTTTGCCGAATTGCTTTTCGATCTGGCCAAGGGCCGCCGCCAAAGCACGCTTCTTGTTGTCGTCCATTTCCATCCTCACGTATTCAAGAGGGCCAATCGCCCACTAACAACTGTATAAGTAGACAGTAGTATTCCATAAGGCAAGTCGCTCGCCTACCCCTGCCAGGGTTTTTCTCCTGCCGTCAGTCGGAGCGCACCCTGCAGCGCACGCTCCACAGTCTGCCGGCGCACTTCGCTGCGGTCGCCAGCAAACTGGCAACGCTGGCTATACAGCTGGTCGGCGTCACCCCAGGCCAGCCAGACCGTACCCACCGGTTTCTCCGGCGAACCACCACCCGGGCCGGCAACACCACTGACCGCCACGGCGAAACGCGCGCCACTGTGCTGCTGAGCACCACGCACCATGGCTTCGACCACCTCTTGGCTGACTGCACCGACGCGTTCAAACAGTTCGGCCGACACCCCCAGCTGAGCGGTCTTCTGCGCATTGGAATAGGTGATATAGCCCGCCTCGAACCAGGCCGAGCTGCCGGCAATACGGGTGATCGCCTCGGCAATCCCGCCACCGGTACAGGACTCGGCCGTACTGATCTGGGCGTGTGCGGCTTGCAGACACTGCCCCAGGCGGGCGGCCAATGCAGTTAGGGATTCCATATGCGCTCCGGGGTTAAGCGGGTTCGGCGGATACCGTACACTACGCGACTTTGTGAATTAAGCCGGACAGCCAGAACCATGAGTGATCTCTCCGCCCACACGCCGATGATGCAGCAGTACTGGAAGCTGAAGAACCAGCATCCGGATCAGCTGATGTTCTACCGCATGGGCGACTTCTACGAGATTTTCTACGAGGACGCGAAGAAAGCCGCGGCACTGCTGGATATCACCCTGACCGCGCGCGGCTCGTCGGCCGGCCAGGCGATCCCGATGTGCGGCATTCCCCATCACTCGGCCGAGGGCTACCTGGCCAAACTGGTCAAGCTCGGCGAGTCGGTGGTGATCTGCGAGCAGATCGGCGACCCGGCCACCAGCAAGGGCCCGGTCGAACGCCAGGTGGTGCGCATCATCACCCCCGGTACCATCAGCGATGAGGCGCTGCTCGATGAGCGCCGCGACAACCTGCTGGCCGCCGTGCTGGGCGATGAGCGCCTGTTCGGCCTGGCCACCCTGGACATCACCAGTGGCCGCTTCACCGTGCAGGAGCTCAAGGGCTGGGAAAACCTGCTGGCCGAGCTGGAGCGCCTGAGCCCAGCCGAACTGCTGATCCCCGATGACTGGCCGCAGGGCTTGCCAGTGGATAAGCGCCGCGGCACCCGCCGCCGCGCGCCCTGGGACTTCGACCGTGACACGGCACGCAAGAGCCTGTGTCAGCAGTTCGCCACCCAGGACCTGAAAGGCTTCGGCTGCGAGAACCTGACCCTGGCCATCGGCGCCGCCGGCTGCCTGCTCGGCTATGCCAAGGAAACCCAGCGTACCGCCCTGCCGCACCTGCGCAGCCTGCGCCATGAACGGCTGGATGACACGGTGATCCTCGACGGCGCCAGCCGGCGCAACCTGGAGCTGGACACCAACCTCGCCGGCGGGCGCGACAACACCCTTCAATCAGTAGTCGACCGCTGCCAGACTGCGATGGGCTCGCGCCTGCTGACCCGCTGGCTGAACCGCCCGCTGCGTGATCGCGCGGTGCTGGAAGGTCGCCAGGACTCCATCGCCTGCCTGCTCGACCGCTACCAGTTCGAGCTGATCCAGCCGCAGCTCAAGGACATCGGCGACATCGAACGCATCCTCGCCCGCATCGGCTTGCGCAATGCTCGCCCACGCGACCTGGCGCGCCTGCGCGATGCCCTGGCCGCCCTGCCGCAACTGCAGGACGGCATGGCCAAGCTGGATGTGCCGCACCTAGCGGAACTGGCGGTGAACATCCGCACCTACCCGGAGCTGGCCGACCTGCTGGCCCGCGCCATCATCGACAACCCACCGGCGGTGATCCGCGACGGCGGCGTGCTGAAGACCGGTTACGACGCCGAGCTGGACGAACTGCAGTCGCTCAGCGAGAACGCCGGCCAGTACCTGATGGATCTGGAAGTGCGCGAGAAGGCCCGCACCGGCCTGGCCAACCTCAAGGTCGGCTACAACCGCGTACACGGCTACTTCATCGAGCTGCCGAGCAAGCAGGCCGAATCGGCGCCGGCCGACTACATCCGCCGGCAGACCCTGAAGGGCGCCGAGCGCTTTATCACCCCGGAGCTGAAGGAGTTCGAGGACAAGGCGCTGTCGGCCAAGAGCCGCGCCCTGGCCCGCGAGAAGCTGCTGTACGACGAGCTGCTGGAACGCCTGATCGGCCATCTGGCGCCGCTGCAGGACACCGCTGCAGCACTGGCCGAGCTGGACGTGCTGAGCAACCTGGCCGAGCGCGCGCTGAACCTCGACCTCAACCGCCCGCGCTTCGTCGAAGAACCCTGCATGCGCATCAGCCAGGGTCGCCACCCGGTGGTCGAGCAGGTGCTGGACACGCCGTTCGTCGCCAACGACCTGGGTCTCGATGACAACACGCGCATGCTGATCATCACCGGCCCGAACATGGGCGGTAAGTCGACCTACATGCGCCAGACCGCGCTGATCGTGCTGCTCGCCCATATTGGCAGCTTCGTCCCGGCAGCCAGCTGCGAGCTGTCGCTGGTAGACCGCATCTTCACCCGCATCGGCTCCAGTGACGACCTGGCCGGCGGCCGCTCGACCTTCATGGTCGAGATGAGCGAAACCGCCAACATCCTGCACAACGCCAGCGAACGCAGCCTGGTGCTGATGGACGAAGTGGGCCGCGGCACCAGCACCTTCGATGGCTTGTCGCTGGCCTGGTCGGCCGCCGAACAGCTGGCTAGCCTGCGCGCCTGGACGCTGTTCGCCACCCACTACTTCGAGCTGACCGTGTTGCCGGAAAGCCAGCCAGTAGTGGCCAACGTGCACCTCAACGCCACCGAGCACAACGAGCGCATCGTCTTCCTCCATCACGTGCTACCCGGCCCGGCCAGCCAGAGCTATGGTCTGGCTGTGGCGCAACTGGCCGGCGTACCGGCCCCGGTGATCGCTCGCGCCCGTGAGCACCTGGCGCGCCTGGAAACCACCAGCCTGCCCCACGAAACGCCACGCAGCGCACCTGGCCAACCGGCAGCGCCACTGCAGAACGACCTGTTTGCCAGCCTGCCGCACCCTGTTTTGGAGGAATTGGCCAAGATCAATCCCGATGATCTGACACCGCGCCGGGCCCTGGAGCTGTTATATACATGGAAGACGCGCATCTAACGCCAAGCGGCGCAAGCTGATAGAATCGCGCGCAATTTTACGACTGCCCGGTTTACAGCCTGAGCCGCGGCCAATTACAGAGCACCTGCAAGCCCTGCGCAGAAAGGGATCAGGCCGCCGCCCGAGGAGAGAATCGAACCATGACCTTCGTCGTTACCGACAATTGCATCAAGTGCAAATACACCGACTGCGTGGAAGTCTGCCCGGTTGACTGCTTCTATGAAGGCCCGAACTTCCTGGTGATCCACCCGGACGAGTGCATCGACTGCGCCCTGTGCGAGCCGGAATGCCCGGCCCAGGCGATCTTCTCCGAAGACGAGGTGCCGGAAGACCAGCAGGAGTTCATCGAGTTGAACGCCGACCTGGCTGAAGTCTGGCCGAACATCACCGAGAAGAAAGAAGCCCTGCCAGACGCCGAAGAGTGGGACGGCGTGAAGGACAAGCTGCAGCACCTGGAGCGCTAAGCGCTTTCGCTGCAACGTAAAAGGCCCGCGCAATGCGGGCCTTTTACTGTGTGCAGGTTTTCTGCGGACAAAAAAAGGGGCGGTTATTAACCGCCCACTCTTTTTTCCCTACTCCCTCTGTTTCCTGCTCATCATCCTGATGAACCGCATCCTGCGGTGGTTCCTGACCATCTTCCCTGAGGGCCTGTGCTTTTCCCTTTGCACGTGGTTCATATTAGCGTTTCGCACCCGCCGAACAAGGCCACTAGTCCGCGCAAAACAAGCCAACTCCGGCTCGAATTGAAAAATAAATCTATATTTTTCAATTAGTTAAATTTTATCGGCGTAGGAAAATGGCCCATAACCCGCGCCAACCGCCTGCAATTTCCTACAGCCTCTGTAAGCAATGACTTACAACGCCAACAATAAAAAACCCGGCCGAAGCCGGGTTTCTCATGTCACCAGAAGTGCTCACTGGAACAACGCGTCACTCGACAAGCCATTCTTCTCGAGGATCTCACGCAGGCGCTTGAGCGCTTCGACCTGGATCTGCCGAACCCGCTCACGGGTCAGGCCGATTTCCTGGCCGACTTCCTCCAGGGTGCAGCTCTCGTGGCCACGCAGACCGAAGCGGCGGATCACTACCTCGCGCTGCTTGTCGGTGAGTTCCGACAGCCACTGATCGATGCTCTGCGAAAGGTCGTCGTCCTGCAGCAATTCGCAGGGGTCGGTCGGCTTCTCGTCGGTCAGGGTATCGAGCAGGGTCTTGTCCGAGTCCGGTCCCAGGGAGACATCCACCGAAGTCACCCGTTCGTTGAGGCCGAGCATGCGCTTGACCTCGTCCACGGGTTTTTCCAGCAGGTTGGCAATCTCCTCGGCAGAAGGCTCATGATCAAGCTTCTGCGTCAGCTCGCGCGCCGCACGCAGGTAGACGTTGAGCTCCTTGACCACATGGATCGGCAAACGAATCGTGCGGGTCTGATTCATGATCGCCCGTTCGATGGTCTGACGAATCCACCAGGTGGCATAGGTCGAAAAGCGGAAGCCGCGTTCCGGGTCGAACTTCTCTACCGCGCGGATCAGCCCGAGGTTGCCCTCTTCGATCAGATCCAACAGGGAAAGACCCCGATTGACGTAGCGCCGGGCGATTTTCACCACCAGCCGCAGGTTGCTTTCGATCATGCGTTTGCGACCCGCAGGATCACCCTTCTGCGCCAGACGCGCGAAGTGCACTTCTTCCTGAGGAGTCAGTAGAGGGGAAAAGCCGATTTCATTGAGGTACAACTGGGTCGCATCGAGCGCCCGGGTGTAATCGATGTATTTGTGCTGCTTGAGACTAGTGGTCGAGTTTCTGGATTTGGCGCTGGAAAGCGGTAGCTCGGAATCCTCGCTTAACACATCTTCCAGGACGATGCCGGGCTCCATGAGCAGCACTTCATCGTCGACGTCAAACTCCGGCGCTTCTTTATTGAGTGCCATTGTTGTTGTCCTTTGCTGAGTTCGACAACAAGCCCTGGCGGCGCCTATTCCAGTTTCACCTCAGGGAGAACCGGCCCCCCACGCCTGCCGAAACAGACCTGCTGCCGTTCACTTCGCACCTGAAATAAAGCTGAATTCACTCCCTGGCAACACCCGAGCCCGTTCCTCCTACTCTGGAACAGACTAGCAGCGAGGTCAGCGACGTGGCAGATATTGCAGCGGATCCACAGGTTTACCCTGACGGCGAATCTCGAAGTGGAGTTTCACCCGGTCGGTTCCCGTGGAACCCATCTCGGCGATATGCTGTCCGGCTTTGACCTGCTGCCCCTCCCGCACCAGTAGCCTACGGTTATGTCCGTAAGCACTTACGTAGGTATCGCTGT
Organism: Aquipseudomonas guryensis; assembly: GCF_014164785.1. Taxonomy (GTDB): domain Bacteria; phylum Pseudomonadota; class Gammaproteobacteria; order Pseudomonadales; family Pseudomonadaceae; genus Aquipseudomonas; species Aquipseudomonas guryensis. The sequence goes on from NZ_JACJFN010000003.1 coordinate 289,987, forward strand.
GCTTGATGATCACCAGTTCGCCGTAGCCCCGTAACCCACTTCCGGCGTACACAACGGAACCATCAGACGCAGCCAAAACAGGCTGGCCCAATTCACCGGCGATATCAATTCCTTTATTCAAACTGCCGTTTGACGAGAATTTGCCGATCAGAACGCCATTCGCCGGCCAGGCCCAACCTTTCGCCGAGCGGGTTACCGGCTGCACTTTACCGGGTACAACCGGCGCCGTTACCGGCGGCTTGCTGGCCTGAACAGGGGGCGGCGAATTCTGCACCGACGGTTGCTGTGGCGCACGCGTAACCGGCTGCTGAGCCACCACTACCGGGGGATTGTTCGGCTTGCTGACCTGGGTCACTGCCGGGGCGCTGCCTTGGGGAGAGTCGAAGCGGATGATCTGGCCGGGACGAATCACATAGGGCGCGGGGATATTGTTGCGCGCGGCCAGCCCCTTCCAGTCCCAGCCAAAACGGAATGCGATCGAATACAGCGTATCGCCACGTTGCACGATGTACTGGCCGCCGCTGGCCTGGGGGCGCGGCTGCTGGCCGCTGGCATTGCGATCAACCACCTGTACCGGCGTAGTCGGGGAACTGCCACAACCGCTGAGCAAGGCGGCGAAAAGCAAAGCACCAAGGCCGGCTCGACCGGCAAGGCCATTTCGCTGCTGTTTGGTTGTGACTGTCACCCCGAGCTCCCTATGCAGGTGTTTCTTGTAAGAGCGGCTATTGTGCCGCATTTATTCGACGGAACCAGCCGCTTGCTGTTTGCGCCCGGCCAGCCACTCCAAGCCCAGCACCAGGACCACACCCGCAATGGCCAGAAGAATAGCCAGCCAGAGCTGGGCATCCTGACCATTGAGCTGAGCGAACTGCGCCGGCAACAGGTTGTCCTGCAGCAGGGGGGTCTGCTGACCATGGCTGTCGGTGCGCCAGGTCAGAGTCTGTTTCCACGGCCAGACCTTGTTCAGCGAGCCGAGCATCAGGCCAACCAGAAACGCCAGGGTCAGATCACGCCAGCGCGCCAGCAACCAGCTAAGTAGACGGGCAAAGCTCAGGATGCCGACCAGGCAGCCGGCAGCGAAGACCGCCAGCACACCGATATCCAGGGTTTTCACCGCGCCCAGCACCAGGGCATACAAGCCCATCAGCACCAGCAGGAAACTGCCGGAAATGCCCGGCAAGATCATCGCGCAGATGGCAATGGCGCCGGCCAAGAACAAGCTCAGGGGATCGCTGCCCCACTGCACCGGCGAAGCCACGGTGATCCACCAGGCAAAGGCAACGCCCAGCACGAAGCTGGCGAAACGTGTCCAGTTCCAGCGCGTGATCTCACGCGCCACAAGGTGGCTGGACACCAGGATCAGGCCGAAGAAGAACGACCAGACCGGTATAGGATGCTCGGCCAGCAGCCAGGTGATAAGCCGCGCCAGACTGAAAATGCTGGTCATAATGCCGCTCAGCAGCACCAGCAGGAAGGTGGCATTGGCCGTTTGCCAGGCTTTGACGATACGCCCGCGCAGCAGCTGCAACACGGCTTCCGGCACGCTGGCGATCGAGCGCAGCAGTTCATCGTAAATGCCGCTGATAAAGGCCACGGTGCCACCGGAAACGCCAGGCACCACATCGGCCGCGCCCATCGCAATGCCCTTGGCGAAGAGCAGCAGGTAATTCTTCATCGTGCTTTCCTTGGCAGATCGCTCAGGCCACTGGTCCATTGAGCAGCGGCACAAAGCGCACTGCATCCAGCACATGCCGGGAGTAACCGTCTTCTTCGCGGACGATCAGCAGCAGTTCCTGCACATCGCCGGCGCCGACCGGAATCACCAGGCGGCCGCCCAGAGCCATCTGTTCGAGCAGCGCCTGCGGTACTTCTGCCGCCGCCGCGGTGACGATGATGCCGTTATAAGGGCCCAAGGCGTTCCAACCTTCCCAGCCATCACCCCAGCGGAATACCACATTGCGCAGCTTGAGTTCGGCCAGGCGCTCCTTGGCACGATCCTGCAGGCTCTGGATGCGCTCGACCGAGAACACCCGCTCAACCAGTTGCGCCAGCACGGCGGTCTGGTAGCCGGAGCCGGTGCCGATCTCCAGCACCTTATCCAACGGTCCGGCGGACAGCAGCAGCTCGGTCATGCGTCCGACCATGTAAGGCTGGGAGATGGTCTGGTTGTGCCCGATCGGCAGCGCGGTGTCCTCGTAGGCACGATGGGCCAGGGCCTCATCGACGAACAGGTGACGCGGCGTACGGCGGATGACTTCCAGCACGTGCGGATTGGACAGACCTTCCTCGTACAGGCGCTCGATCAGGCGTTCGCGGGTGCGCTGCGAGGTCATGCCGATGCCGTGGCGCTGCAGATGATCCTGGCCGCGCATCAGAGCAAGCCCTCCAGCCAGCCTTCGAGGCTGGCGAAGGCATCATTGAAGGTGCGATCCAGCTGCAATGGGGTGATAGACACGTAGCCCTGCATCACCGCGTGGAAATCGGTACCCGGGCCGCCGTCTTCGGCATCACCGGAAATCGAGATCCAGTAGCCTTCCTTACCGCGCGGGTTGACCACCTTGACCGGCGCCGCGGCACGGGCACGATGACCGAGGCGAGTCAGCTGGATGCCGCGGATACGTTCCAGCGGAAGGTTGGGCACGTTGACGTTAAGCACGCTGCGCGGCGGCAGGTCGAGCTTTTCATGAGCCTCGACCAGCTTGCGGGCGAAATAGGCGGCGGTCGGCAGGTTGTCGGTCTGCCGTGACAGCAGCGAGAAGGCAAACGCCGGGCGGTTGAGAAAGCGTCCTTCCAGGGCCGCAGCCACAGTGCCGGAATACAGCACGTCGTCGCCCAGGTTGGCGCCCAGATTGATTCCCGACACCACCATCTCCGGCACCTGCTCGAACAGGCCGTTGAGGCCCAGGTGCACGCAGTCGGTCGGCGTGCCATTGAGACTGATATAGCCATTGGGCAGGCGCGTCGGATGCAGCGGACGATCGAGGGTCAGCGAGCTGCTGGCGCCGCTCTTGTCCTCGGCTGGAGCCACGATGACGCAGTCGGCGTAGTCGGCCAGCGCGCCATGCAGCGCGGCGATACCGGGCGCCATCACCCCGTCGTCGTTGGAAATCAGAATTCGCATGGATTTTCCGTCTGCCCTGCCGGCAGTAGATCGACCAGTTCGCGCGCCACCACGGTGGCGAAGCATCCGGCCGGCAGGACGAAGTGCAGTTGCAGAATGTCAGGCTCCGGATAATGCCACGACAAGTCGCCGATGGGGAGGCGCAGGATACGCCGTTCGTGCGCCATGCCCGCTTCGACCAGCCAGTCCGCCAATGCCTGCTCGCTCACCGCCACACCCTGCTCCAGCGCGTGCGCCGCACCGGCTGCCGGTGACGGCCCGGCGCCCCACAGCGGGCCGGTGGGATGCAGGTCAAGAATGGCCAGGCGCGGATCGCTGCACTCGGCTTCGCCGGCCATGAAAAAACTGCGACTGTCGGTGAAGGCCAGCAGATCGCCGACCGCGACCTGGTTCCAGTTGCCCGCCGCCACCCGTTCGGCCAGCACCCGGTTGAACAGGTAGCTGCGTGCCGCCGAGAGCAGGCGCGAACGCAGGTTGCGCTGCTCCGGCAACTCGTGGCGCTCGGCGAACTGGCGCGCCTCGAAGACGTTGCCGCCCTGGAAGCCAAAACGCTGCAGGCCGTAATAGTTGGGCACGCCCTGGGCCTGGATCTGCTGCAGGCGTTGCTCCAGGGCGGCCTTGTCGCCGTCGAACTGGGTCAGGCGCAGGGTGAAGCCGTTGGCCGAATGGGCGCCGCGCTGCAGTTTGCGCGAATGCCGTGCGCTCTTGAGGATGCTCAGGCTGTGGCCTTCGGCCGCGCTCAGGTCCGGATCGGCCTTGCCCGGCAGGTGCAGGCTGAACCACTGGCGGGTCAGCGCCTGGCGATCCTTCAACCCGGCGTAGCTGATATTGCGTTGCGACACGCCCGCGGCCCGAGCCAGACGGCGCGCAGCCTCCTCGGTATTCAGCCCGCGCTTCTCTACCCACAGCCAGAGATGCTCGCCCTGGCCGGACAGCGGGATGTCGAGTACTTCGTCGACCTGGAAGTCTTCCGCCGTAGCCTTGAGCACGGCGCACCCGCAGGCCTCGCCATGGGCGTGTGGGCCGAGCAGTTGCGCCTCGTTCATGCTTTCACCAGCAGTGCCACGGTGTGTACCGCGATGCCTTCTTCACGACCGGTGAAGCCAAGCTTCTCGGTGGTGGTGGCCTTGACGTTGACCTGATCCAGCTCGACCTGCAGGTCGGCGGCGATCAGCCCGCGCATGGTCTCGATATGCGGCGCCATCTTCGGTGCCTGGGCGACGATGGTGGCGTCGACGTTGCCGACCAGCCAGCCCTTGGCATGGATCAGGCCGAGCACATGGCGCAGCAGCGCACGGCTGTCGGCGCCCTTGAAGGTCGGGTCGGTGTCCGGAAAGTGCTTGCCGATATCGCCCAGCGCCGCGGCACCGAGCAAGGCATCGCTGAGCGCGTGCAGCAGCACGTCGCCGTCGGAATGGGCAACCAGACCGAATTTATGTGGAATACGCACGCCGCCCAGGGTGATGAAATCGCCCTCGCCGAAGCGGTGCACGTCGTAGCCATGGCCGATACGCATAAAAAACAACGCCCTGAATATGTCAGGGCGTGATTCTAACCGGATTGCCCCGTAGCCCGGATGAAATCCGGGGAGCCAATATTCCGGATTTCATCCGGGCTACGCGTTGCGCAAGGCCGCCGCATGATGACGCAGATGGTCGTCGATAAAGCTGGCGATAAAGTAGTAGCTATGGTCGTAGCCCGGCTGCAGGCGCAGGGTCAGCGGATGGCCGGCGGCCTTGGCGGCAGCCTGCAGCGCCTCGGGCTTTAGCTGCTTGGCCAGGAAGTCATCGCGATCACCCTGGTCGACCAGGATCGGCAGCCTCTCCGTCGCCTCGGCCAGCAAGGCACAGGCATCCCACTCGCGCCAGCGGCTGCGGTCTTCGCCCAGGTAGCGACCCAGGGCCTTCTCGCCCCAGGGGCATTGGCTCGGATTGCTGATCGGCGCGAAGGCCGACAGCGACTGATAGCGACCCGGATTGCGCAAGGCGCAGACCAGCGCACCGTGGCCACCCATGGAGTGGCCGCTGATGCCGCGCTTGTCCGACACCGGGAAGTTGGCCTCGATCAGCGCCGGCAGCTCATGCACCACGTAGTCGTGCATGCGGTAGTGACGTGCCCAGGGCTCCTGGCTGGCGTTGACGTAGAAGCCGGCGCCGAGGCCGAAGTCCCAGGCGCCCTCCGGATCACCCGGCACCTCGGCGCCGCGCGGGCTGGTATCCGGCGCAACGATGACCAGGCCCAGCTCGGCGGCGAGCTTCTGTGCGCCGGCCTTCTGCATGAAGTTCTCATCGGTGCAGGTCAGGCCGCTCAGCCAGTACAGCACCGGCAACCTGGCGCCCTGCTCGGCCTGCGGCGGCAGGTAGACGGCAAACTGCATGTCGCAGCTCAGTGTGCTGGAGCGATGGCGGTAACGCTTGTGCCAGCCGCCACAGCTCTTGTTGCTGGAGACGATTTCCAGGCTCATGGGGCAATCCTCGAATGCACGGACGCCCAGGTGGTAAACCGGGCGCCGTCAGCGCTTAGAAGTGGATAACGGTGCGGATGCTCTTGCCTTCGTGCATCAGGTCGAAGGCTTCGTTGATCTGCTCCAGGCCCATGGTGTGGGTGATGAAGGTATCCAGCGGGATCTCGCCCTTCTGCGCCTTCTCGACGTAGCTCGGCAGCTCAGTGCGGCCACGCACGCCACCGAAGGCAGAACCGCGCCAGACCCGACCGGTCACCAGTTGGAACGGGCGGGTGCTGATTTCCTCGCCGGCACCGGCCACGCCGATGATCACCGACTCGCCCCAACCCTTGTGTGCGCACTCCAGCGCGGCGCGCATCAGTTTGACGTTGCCGACGCACTCGAAGCTGTAGTCGACGCCACCATCGGTCATCTCGACGATCACGTCCTGAATAGGCTTGTCATGGTCCTTGGGATTGACGAAGTCGGTTGCACCCAGCTCACGGGCCACGTCGAACTTGGCCGGGTTGATGTCAATGGCAATGATGCGACTGGCCTTGGCCATCTTCGCGCCGATGATCGCCGCCAGGCCGATGCCGCCCAGGCCGAAGATCGCCACCGTGGCGCCCTCCTCCACTTTGGCGGTATTCAGCACCGCGCCGATGCCGGTGGTGACGCCACAGCCGAGCAGGCAGACCTTCTCCAGCGGCGCCTCCTTGGGGATCTTGGCCAGGGAGATTTCCGGCAGCACGGTGTACTCGGAGAAGGTCGAGCAGCCCATGTAGTGGTAGATCGGCTGGCCCTGGTAGCTGAAGCGGCTGGTGCCGTCCGGCATCAGGCCCTTGCCCTGGGTGGAGCGGACTTTCTGGCACAGGTTGGTCTTGCCGGACTTGCAGAATTTGCACTCGCGGCACTCGGCCGTGTACAGCGGGATCACATGGTCGCCGACCGCCAGCGAGGTCACACCCTCGCCCACTGCTTCGACGATGCCGCCGCCTTCGTGACCGAGGATGGCCGGGAACACGCCCTCGGAGTCAGCGCCGGACAGGGTGTAGGCATCGGTGTGGCAGACGCCGGTGGCGACGATGCGCACCAGCACTTCACCCGCCTTGGGCGGCGCCACATCCACTTCGACGATTTGCAGCGGCTGGTTCGGGGCGAAAGCCACGGCGGCGCGGGACTTGATCATGAGGGTTCTCCAACAGGCTGGTAGAAAGTGGCGCAGAGTGTAGATCAGTGCGTTTTGCTGGATAATCCGCCACCAAGCAAAACATTATTGCCAGCCAGGGATAATCCAATCATATGAACCGCTGGGAAGGCCTGGATGAATTCGTCGCGGTCGCCGAGTGCGGCCAGTTCAGCGCTGCCGCCGAGCGCCTGGGCCTGTCGTCCTCACAGGTCAGTCGCCAGGTGGCCAAGCTGGAAGAACGCCTGCAGACCCGTCTGTTCTACCGCAGCACGCGCAAGGTGGCGCTGACCGAGGCTGGGCAGACCTTTCTGCAACACTGCCAGCGTCTGCAGGACGCACGCGAGGAAGCCCTGCGTGCGGTCGGCGACTTGGCCGGCGAACCCAAGGGCCTGCTGCGCATGACCTGCGCAGTGGCCTACGGCGAGCGCTTCATCGTGCCGCTGGTGAATGACTTCATGCAGCGCCATCCGCAACTGCGGGTGGAGATCGAGCTGAGCAACCAGACCCTCGACCTGCTGCACGGCGGCCTGGATTTAGCCATCCGCCTCGGCCGCCTGCAGGACTCGCGCATGCTCGCTACACGCCTTGCACCACGGGTCATGCACCTGTGCGCGGCGCCGGCTTATCTGGAGCGCTACGGCCGGCCGCACTCGCTGTCCGAACTGGCGCGACACAACTGCCTGATCGGCAGCAGCGACAGCTGGAGCTTCCAGCAGGACGGCCGCGAACTGTCGCTACGGGTGCAAGGCAACTGGCGCTGCAACAGCGGCGAGGCGGTGCTGGATGCGGCGCTGCGCGGCTTCGGCCTGTGCCAGCTGCCCGACTACTACGTACAGGCGCACCTGCGCAGCGGCGCGCTGGTCGACCTGCTGGCCCAGCACAAGCCGCCACACACGGCAGTTTGGGCGCTGTATCCGCAGCAGCGGCATCTGTCACCGAAGGTGCGCCAGCTGGTCGATCTATTGAAGGAAGGCTTGGCGCAGCGGCCGGAGTACCAATAGACGTTGCGCCCGTGACTCAGGCCGGGGTCAGGCACTCCGGCGCATCGAACTTGGGATCGTTGACCAGATTGGCCAGCACCCGCTCGCGCAGTGGCGGAGTCGGTGTCAGCAGCAGGCTGTTCAGTTCGGCCAGGGGGGTATCTGCGGCCAGCCAGGCCTGTTGCTGCGCCTCGTCGAGCAGCAATGGCCGGCGCAGATGGGCAGCAGCCTGGGTGACCATGGCCACGCTCAGGTACAGCTGATCACCCGCCGGATAGGCTTCCCACAGCGCGGCGAAGTGCAGCAGGGGTTCTTCGCCGGTCAGCCAGAATGGCCGCTTGCGCAGCTCGCCGCGCCACTCGTAGAAGCCGTTGGCCGGCAGCAGGCAGCGGCGCTGACGAAACGCCTCGCGGAACATCGGCTGCTCGCTGAGGGTTTCCGCGCGGGCATGGGACGGTGCCTTGCTCAGGTCGTTCAGCCAGGCTGGGGTCAGCCCCCAGCGGCCACTGGCAGCATGCAGCTCGCCACCGACATGGCGCAGGAACAGCACCTGATTGCCCGGCGCGAGATTCCAGTGTGGCGCCTGCCCGGCAGGGAAACCGGGCAATGTGGCCAGGCTTTGCGACCAACGAAACAGGCCGTAACGTCCACTCATAAGGCAACGGGCTCAACATCAACAGGGCGGAAAGACCGCGACGCGCCGATGGCCAGGCGGGCCGCAAAAACTAGCAGAGCAGGATACCGGGGCTGGCATCGGGCTCTTCGCCCGGCAAGGGCGCGGCGGCATTGTACGCATCGATCAGGCGGCGTGCGTGTTCGGCATCCTGATCTTCCACCAGCAAGCCGAGCAGCCCCAGCGCCGGCAGCTCGCCGATCGCCCCGAGCAGGTGACGCCCGGCGAGGTGGGCATCCACCCCTTCGCTGGCCAGCATACCCAGCAGCAGCTCACCCTCCAGCAGGTCCTGCGGTTCGTAGATACGCTGCATCAGTCGTTCTCCGTGCGCACATCCAGTGACCAGTCATCGCCGTCGGTACGCAGGTCGAAGATGATCGGCCGGCAGCACACCGGGCAATCCTCGACGTACTCCTGATCGCCGGCAGAAAGGTCGAGCAACGCCTCCGCCGGTTCACCGCAATAGGGACATTGATACGCCTGTGATTCCAGCATCACGACCTCCACTGTGACTTGCGGTTACAATCGCCGGTCTATTGCAGGCTCGCGGGAGTCCCCCTGAGCCTAGGCACCTGAACAACGAGAGCATGATGGGCGAATTCGATTCCATCCGACCCTACGCCGACCACGAAGTCCCTGCCGTCCTGGCCCGCCTGCTGGCCGACCCGATCTTCCTCGGCACCCTGACGCGCTTCCGCTTCCCGCGTCTGGCCGGGCCATTCGGCTGGCTGCTTAAACCTCTTATAGCCCATCGGCTGCGTCAGCAGCTGGCCGATGTGAATTCGGTGAGTGCTCTACAAGAACGCATCGAGCCCTATATCGACCATACCGTCGAGCGCGCCACCGATGGCGTGACCTACTCCGGGCTGGAACAACTGAAGGCGGGCACGCCCTACCTGTTCCTCGCCAACCACCGCGACATCGTCATGGACCCGGCCTTCGTCAACTACGCCGTGTTCCACGCCGGCCTGCCGACACCGCGCATCGCCATCGGCGACAACCTGCTGCAACGGCCCTTCGTCAGCGACCTGATGCGCCTGAACAAGAGCTTCATCGTGCACCGCTCGCTGAGCGGCCGGCGCGAGAAGCTGGCAGCCTTCCAGCTGCTGTCGGCCTATATCAACCACTCGATCCGCGTCGACGGTCAGTCGATCTGGATCGCCCAGGCCGAAGGCCGCGCCAAGGACGGTGACGACCGCACCGACTCGGCGATCCTCAAGATGTTCCACATGAGTCGCAAGGACGAGGCCTTCGCCGACGTGCTTGGCTCGCTCAACCTGATCCCGGTGTCGATCAGCTACGAGTACGACCCCTGCGACCAGGCCAAGGCCCGCGAACTGTCGATCCGCGCCACCACAGGCAGCTACGAAAAGGCGCCTGGCGAGGATGACGCCAGCATCGCCCTGGGCATCACCGGCTACAAAGGCCGCGTGCATATCCACTTCGGTGCACCAGTGACCGCAGGCTTCGAGGATGCCAAGCAGCTGGCCAGCCTGATGGACCAGCACATTCTCGGCGGCTACCGGCTGTTCCCTGTGCATTACCTGGCCTATAGCCAATGGGACGAACGCGACAGCGCGCTGCAGGTGCCGACAGCCGAGCAGCTGTTCGCCGCCGAAGAGCTGGCTAAGGCCCGTGGCGAATGGCAACGACGCCTGGATGCCTGCCCGGTCGAGCAACGCCCCTGGCTGATCCGCCAGTACGCCACACCGGTGCGTAACCAGTACCGGATCAAGGCTGGTCTGCCGTTGTAATCCCTAACCCGCTGCCGCCACGCGGCAGCGGGTACATACCCCGCCCCCTTGCCAAGCTTTACTTGCTGTCGATAACTTTCATGCTCTCTTTCAGGGCAACTAAGCGCCCTTTAACTTGCCACTAAATGTTCATCACGCTCGCATTAAGCGCAGCACCAGATCGGCACATAAAATCTTTAACAAGTGGACAACTTCCGAGCGCCTACCTTCGTCAACTGGCGAAACTATTTTCGTTATTTCAGCGCAACTCCGACAAAAGCAACTGGCAATTTAAGGCAAACTTTGTTTATTTACCCTCACAGGAAAAACCGGCACTACTGACTGCTCAGGCATACCTGCTCAGCCAGCAGAATCTGAGCGGCCTATGACCGTCACTTGCACCGGCTCCACCGCCAGCTTCTAAAGGGATTTGCACATGCGCCGCGTCGTGATCACCGGGATGGGCCTGGTCTCCAGCCTGGGCAATGACCTGCAAAGCGTCAGCACCAGCCTGCGGGAAGGGCGCTCGGGTATCCGCTTCAACCCGACCTACGCCGAAGTCGGTATGCGCAGCCAGGTGTGCGGCGCCGTGCCGCTGGACATGGACAGCCTGAACATCGACCGCAAGGTCAAACGCTTCATGGGCGACGCCGCCGCCTATGCCTACCTGGCCATGCAGCAGGCGGTGAAGGATGCCGGCCTGAGCAACGCCCAGGTCTCCAACCCGCGCACCGGGCTGATCGCCGGCTCAGGCGGGGCGTCCTCCTTCAACCAGATGGAAGCCATGGACATCCTGCGCGAGAAAGGCATCGCCCGGGTCGGCCCCTTCCGCGTACCGCGCACCATGAGCAACACCGTCTCGGCCTGCCTGGCCACCCCCTTTCGCATCAAGGGCCTGAGCTATTCCATAGCCTCGGCCTGCGCCAGCAGCGCGCATTGCATCGGCCACGCCATGGAACAGATTCGCATGGGCAAGCAGGACATCGTCTTCGCCGGGGGTGGCGAGGAGGAGCACTGGAGCCAGAGCTACCTGTTCGATGCCATGGGCGCCCTTTCCAGCCAGTACAACGACGCCCCCCAGAAGGCCTCACGGCCCTACGACACGCGCCGCGATGGCTTCGTCATCGCGGCCGGGGGCGGTATCGTGGTGGTCGAAGCGCTGGAGCATGCCCTGGCACGCAACGCGCAGATCCATGCGGAAATCATCGGTTACGGCGCCACGTCAGACGGCTACGACATGGTCGCGCCCAGCGGTGAAGGCGGCATGCGTTGCATGCAGGATGCCCTGGTCGGGGTCACCGAGCCGATCGATTACCTGAATACCCACGGCACCTCAACGCCGGTCGGCGACCTGGCGGAGATGCGAGCCGTGCGCAAGGTGTTCGGCCGTGACATGCCGCTGATCAGTTCGACCAAGAGCCTGTCTGGCCATGCTCTGGGGGCGGCCGGCGTGCATGAGGTGATCTACTGCCTGCTGATGATGCGCGAGAACTTCATCGCCGCATCGGCCAACATCGACAACCTTGACCCCGAACTGACCGACATGCCGGTGCTGCGCGAAACCCGCGAGAACGTCACGCTGAATACCATCATGAGCAACAGCTTCGGCTTCGGCGGCACCAATGCCACCCTGGTGCTGAAGCGCTGGCAAGGCGAATGATCGACTGATCTTGCCGCCAGCCTGCAAGCAGGCCGGCGGCAAGATTAATGGTCAGGCGGCCAGACCGGTGCCGCCCGTGGCCATGACGATATGCCCGCGAATCGCGGTAGAGCGATCAGAGGCAAGAAAGGCGACGATATTGGCGATCTCCATCGGCTCCAGGGCCCAGCGCCGCCCCACCGACTCCAGGCGCCCGATCATCCCCGGCCACATCTCCGACAGGTACGGCAGCATCTCGCTCTTGACCACGCCGCCGCAGACGCCGTTGACGCGGATGCCCTTGTCGTACAGGTCCACTTCCATATAGCGCACCAGGTTTTCCAGCGCGGCCTTCATCAGACCCAGCGGATAGTTCGGCAATACCGCATGGGAGCCGACACCGGAGATGGCGCAGATGGTGCCTCCGGCCGGCATCAGTGGCACCACGTGGTTGATGCAGGCGACGTTGCCGATCAGGCTGGTGCCGAACAGCTCCTTCCAGTCGTGCTTGGTCAACTCACGAATCGATTTGAACGGGGCGCTGGCGGCGTTGAGCACCAGATGATCGATGCGCTCCACGCCCTCGACCTGCAGATTCTTGATCATCTGTTCGATGTCACGCGTTTCGGAAATATCCGCCAGTGCCTTGTAGGCCCGCACACCGCGTGCCTCGGCGCGTTCAACCAGCTTGTCGACGCTGGCGGCCCCCTTGCCCTGGGCGCGGCGGAAATTGAGGATGACGTCGTAGCCGTCTTCGATAAAGCGTTCGGCAATAGCCGCGCCGATGCCGCGCGCAGCCCCGGTGATAAGAACAGTTTCCCGCTGGCCACTCATAACTTTTTTTCCCCCTGATGATGAAGCGCATGGTCCGTCAGTCATTCGCCGCGGCTGCGCATTTCTTATTAACCACGGAACAACTTTCGCGGATTCACTGACAACTTTATGAGCATTACCCGTGCATTATTCGAGTAACTTTCATCGCCCCACTCATCACAGGTCTATAACTGCACAACGACTTGCAAAACTTCACGAGTACCGCCAAGGGCATTACCTTGCTAATTACTTGTTACGTTGTTTCAGGTAAAGCGGAAGGCCTCCGCAATCAGCAACTTCGACGCGCGTTTGGCCGGAATGATCGAGGCCAATACAGCGGTCACTATGGCCAGGGCGCAGGTGAACCAGAACAGGTTGAAGTTCTCGTCCCACAGGATGAACGCCAGGTAACCCTTGGTGTATCCGGGTGACGGCGGCATCGGCAGGCCGTTGATGTTGATCAGCTCGGCCAGGCCGATGCCCACCGCCACACTGAGCGCCGCGCCGAGCAGGCCGATGAAGATGCCCTCGAGGATGAACAGCCGCCCCACCTCACGCTGGGTCAGGCCCAGGGCGCGCAGGGTAGCGATTTCGCGGGTGCGCTCGACCACGTTCATCATCAGGGTGTTACCGATCATGAACACCACGATCACGCTGACGATCGACTTGATGAAGAAGAAGATGCCGTCGAACAGGCTGACTACCTGGTGGTAGTACACCGCCAGCTCCGACCAGGGCCGTACCTCGAGCTTGAGGCCCCGTTCCTTGATCAGGGTTTGCACCCGCTGCAGGGCCACATCGGTCTGTTCGGTGTCGTTGAGCAGGATAATGATGCGACTGACCTCGTCGGTCTCCAGCAAGTCCTGAGCGGTCTTCAGCGGCAGCTTGAGGGCTCGGTCGTCGTACTCCTTGATGCCGGACTGCATGACCCCGCGTACCGTCACCGACATGGCGTTCTGCCCGCCGGTGGGGTTGACCACCAGGAGGTCGAGGTCAGCGTCATAGCCGGCTGACAGCCCCTTGGCCACGCCGGTGCCGATGGTCGCGCCGAGCCCGTCGATGCGCGACAGGTCGCTGCCGAGGACGATGCGATCCAGCGCACCGAGGGTCAGCGAGCTGGCCGGCTCGATACCGACGCCGGAAATGAAGGTCGAGGTCTCCGACTCATAGTGCGAGGCGATCCCGGAGAACTCGATCTGCCCGGTCACGGTCTTGAGCATGGGACCGAGTTCGGCATCTTCGGCCAGTACCCGTTTGATCTGTTCGTAGCCGGGAATGCCGTAACGCAACGGGTTGGTCGCGCCGCTGGCCAGGTAGCCCTCGCGATACAGCTGCAGATGGCCGAGGTTGGTGCGGATGGTCTGCTCGCGCAGCGACGAGAAGGAGTGCTGGACGAAACCGCCGAAGATGAACACCGCCCCGCCACCCATGATGATCGCCAGCAGGGTGATGCCGGAGCGGCGCCGCTGGCGGAACAGGTTGGCGAAGGCGTAACGGATCGAAGTCGGTCGTTTCAGGGCCGTCCACAGCACCAGCAGCAAGGCGTAGGCGATGATGGCATTGGCCAGGTAATACAGCAGCTCGCTCATTGTTCGCCCTCCACAATCGGTGCCAGCACGTACTGAATTTCTTCGCTGGTGAGAAACAACCGACTTGGCGCAGGTTGTTGCAGCAGTTCGGCCCACACTGGCGAACGGCGCAATTGCTCACGCAGTTGCTCGGCCTGGGCCTGTTGCCCGTCTGCGTCGAGGGCACGTATCTGCAAAAAATCGATCAGCGCAGCCAGGGACGCGGGCAACTCGCCCTGGCGCTGGCGCAGGTAGTCGAGGTCCTTCAGGGCCACCACATGACGGCCGAACTCGGCTGGCACGTAGACATCCAGGCGGGCGCGCAGGAAGCGCAGGCGCCAGTCGTCCGGCTGCTGGTCAACGGCCTCATCGATCAGGAAGAAGCCGCGCTTGGCCAGTTCGGCGGCGCGGAAGTAGTTCTGCTTCTTGACGTATTCACCAGCGGTGAACAGCCAGCCGTAACCCTCGTACATCTTGGCGTAGAGGTCATCCGGGTGTTGTTCGCGGTAGGCCGCCAGGGCTTCGATGGTCTGCTCGGCGACCCCATCGCTGGGCGCCTGGACCACGGCCAGAATGGCGCGATCACGCGCCGCGCTCAGCGAACCGTCAGCCAGCAGGGCGTCCAGGCTGGCACGGCTTTGCGCACGATAGGCGTCGAGCGTGGCAGGTGGCTGAACGCTGGCCTGTACGCCGCCGGCCAGCATCAGGGTGAGCAACAGGGGCAGGCGCTTAAGCATGTTGCAGCTTCCCGTCGGCGATGCGGATGACCCGGCTGGCAACATCGCGCACCGAGTCGGCATGGGTGGAAATGATGAAGGTGGTGCCGTTCTCGCGATTGATTTCCTGCATCAGCTCCAGCACCGAGCGGCCGGTTTCCGAGTCCAGGTTGCCAGTCGGTTCATCGGCGATCACCAGGGCCGGCTTCTTCACCAGCGCCCGGGCAATCGCCACGCGCTGCTGCTGGCCGCCGGACAGCTCGGTCGGCGGGCGCATGGCATGTTTCTCCAGGCCAACCCGCTCCAGCGCCTGCATCACCTGGCGGCGTGCCTGCTCTTTCTTGTAGCCGTTGAGCATCAGCGGGTAGTAGACGTTGTCGAACACGCTGAGCACCGGCAGCAGATTGAAGAACTGGAAGATGAAACCGATTTCCTGGGCGCGCAGCTGGGCCAGTTCGCGGTCATTCAGCTCGGCCAGGTCCTGGCCGAGAAAATGCACGCGACCGCCACTCGGCTTGTCGATGCCGCCAATCAGGTTGAGCAGCGTGCTCTTGCCGCTGCCGGACTGGCCGACCAGGGCGGCGAACTCGCCCCGCTCGACCACCAGGTCGATGGCCTGCAACGCGTGCACACTGCCCTCGCCTTTGCCGTAGCGCTTCTCCACCTGCCCCAGCCGCACGATCGGCAGCTGCGTGGCATTGACGATCTGCATCCGCTTACCTTCAGCGCCGGCAATTGCCGGCGCGCCGTTATCAGCCTGCATGGCCCCGCCCCCTTGGCGCGAAATCCGTTATCACTGGCACCGCAACATCCAGGTGCCGCCGTGGCTGTCGCTCAGCGACAGGACTGCCGGTACGCCATCGTGGCCGGCGGCCTTGCGCTCGGCATAACGCTGCAGCGCCAGCAGTGGATTGATGCCGCCGCTGTCGCCGAAGCGCCGGCAGAGGTTTTCGTAGACCAGCTGATCGCCCATGGCCGCAGCCGCGCTGCCCTCCACCGCCGCCAGCAGACTGGAGGGGTAGTGGCCGCCATAGATGATCGCCCGTGGCTCCGGCAGCAGCGCCGACCAGGCCTGGCGCAGCGCCGCCGCTGCGGCCTCACGCCGGGCCGGCACGGCCAGGTACTGCGGCGCACCGAGCAGCACCGGCGCGGTCTTGGCCTTCAGTGCCGCGTCGGCACGCTTGAGCACGATGAAACCGGCGCGTTCGATGATCGGCGCATTGTGCTGACCGCCCTTGCCCAGCCAGCGCCGCTCCTGCTCGGCATTGCCGATCGCCTCGGAGAAACCCAGGGCCGGGTAGAAGCGAAACACCCCGCCGAGCAGCACGCTGTCGATATCGCCGCCATTGAGCAATTCGCCCGCCACGCGCAGGCTCTGCACGAAGCCAGAACGCCCCGCCTGCACCTTGCAGGAGTAGCCATCCACCGCATGCTCGCGCAGGAGGAATTTGGGGATCACGTCCAGATCGAAACCATCACGCCAGTTAAAGGCATGTTCGAGGTGCGAGCACTGCCCCCAGAAATCCGAATAGACCAGGGCCAGACGCTCACGCGAACTGCGCCGACCGCAACTGGCCTCGGCCGCAGCCAGTGCCTGCTTGGCGGCCTGGCCGACGGCCGCGAGGGTTTCCCGGTAACCGGCCTTGCTCGCCTCGGGGCCACCATCGACGCTGAAGCGACTCAGATCCCACTGCCGGCGTCCGGTCTTGCGCACCGCACGGCGATACAACTCGCCCTCCCAGGCGCGGAACCAGCGCTGCGCATAGGGCAACGGCGCGCGCTCCGGCTGCACCACGGACAACCCGACCAGGGCCAGCGCCGTGCTGCTGGCGCCCTCCTCGCCAAGCAACTCGGCGCTGCTGGCGGCGCGGCTCGGGGTCAACTGCTTTTCTTCGACGGACATGCACTCTTCCCTATCAACTGTCCTGGCTCACGCCAGGCGCGCCAACGTGCAGGCCGCGACGGAACCCTCGATGCCGAGGGCGAGCTTGACCACTTTGTCCGACACCAGCGGCAGCGGTTCGCTGTCGGCGTGCAACTGCACCCCGGCGGCGTTGTCCAGCGGCGCCTGAGCGCGAAATGCCAGCAGGCGTTGTTGCTGCATGGCGTCGGCGAGAATGGCCAGATCGGTGAGGCCGCTGGCCGCCACCTGATAACCGAACTGCGCCTTGTACGAGACCGCCGGAATACCGTTGTCGCCCCACACTTTGCGCACCGCCATCAGCTCGGCCTGGTCACTGCCGCGGATGCCGTTGCCGTGCATGAAGATGCAGCCGACCTGCTCGGCGCTGATTTCAGCCTGCGCCAGCGAGTCATCGATGGTGCGCGAGATGGAACGGAAGTCCGGCGAGAAGGATTGCCCGCCGCGTGACGAGCCACCGCTCTGGCACATGGCAAAGCCATCGATGCGCAGACGCCCCTTGCCACCACGGGCAGCCAGGTGTTCGGGGCTTTCCAGCACCGTGGCGGCCAAGCCGCCACCGAGCATCACCCCTTCGGTCGCCGCCGAGAACGGCTGGGTCACCGAGCGCGCCAGGGCATTCAGGCCGCCCATGAACATCAGGTTGTACAACGTCACCTGCTGCCAGGACGCCACCACGGCGATATCCGCGCGACCGGATTCGATCGCCTTGCTGGCCAGGTACAACGCCGACATGCTCGAGCAGCTGGCGGTGGACAGCGCCAGCGGCGGCATGGCCAGTTGGTAATGCTGCATCAGCAGGCGGCCGAGGCGTTCCTCGGCGTAGTTGTCACTGTGCATCTGCTTGAGCGCCGGGTTGAGCTGCAGATCTTCCTGGTCGTTGCGCTGCAGGTAGGCGGTGAATTCCATCACCTCCGGCTGCACGCCCTGACCACCGATGTACAGCTGCACCCGCGGCCCGGCCAGGGCCTCACGCCCCAGGCCGGCATGCTTGAGTGCTTCATCGATCACTCGCTGGAGCAGTACCAGGGCCGTCGGCGCATCGCTGCGGCGGCCCTTCACCATCGCCGGCATGGCCACCTGCAGCGGGTTGAATGGCATGCCCAGACGGGCCGCCTCGCGCTCGTCCGGGAAGTACGGCTGGTAGTCGGCCTGGCGCTGTTCAGCCAGTGCCGCGACCAGTGCCGGTGCATCCAGGCCCAGGCCGTTACAGGCACCGACCCCGGAAATCACCGCCGCGCGGGGCTTAGGCATGCAGGGCACCCTTGCGCAAGACCACGGCGTAGTTGTTGCCGCCGTCGGAAGCACCGATCAGCAGGGCATGCCGCACTTCACGCTGGATCGGCTCACGCACGAAGGCGATGTCGTCGGCGCAGAACTCGCGGGTGAAAGCGATCGGCATGATCTCGCCGGTCTTCATGGCTTCCAGCACCAGCGACAGGTTGAGCAGTGCGGCAGCCGATTCGACGAAGCCGAAATAGCCGTTGTAGTTGACCAGCGGAATCTCGGCGCTGGCGTTACCGAACACTTCGCGCACGGCACCCAGTTCCTTGTCCGCGCTTTCCGCCACGCCCCAGCTGGTGCCACAGATCAGATCGACCTGATCAAAACGCAGACCGGCATCATCCAGCGCCTGGCGGATCGCCGCGGTCATGGCATTGCCGCGCGCCAGCGCCGGCTCACCCGGGTAGACGGCATCGCAGGAGCGACCATAACCGACCACTTCGGCGAGAATCTCCGCACCGCGGGACAGCGCACTGTCGACATCCTCGAGCATGGCCACGGCCGCGCCTTCGCCCAGCACGAAACCACTGGGCTTGGCGCCGTAAACCTGAAAGGAATCCTCCTCGGCCGTCCAGCTGACACGGGTACTGCCGGCCTGCGACATCAGCGCCGAGGAATAGGCATTCTCATCGGCACCGCCGACCAGTGCCTGCGGCTGCAGGCCCTGACGCACCAGCTCGTAACCGTAGAACAGCGCACCGAACGAGGCGTTGTAGCCGGTCGACAGGGTGGTGTTGTAGCCCTTCATACCCTTGGCGATGGCGCAGAAGGTGGCGATGGAGTTCATCAGCGCCGAGGGGAACTCGAAGGTGCGCGCGCGGCGCGGGTCCGGGTACAGGCTCTGGGCATATTTGGCCACGGTCGACTGTGGCCCTTTGGACATGCCCATGATCAAGGCAGTATCGGTATCGCCGTGACGCACCTTCTTACCGCCACTCTGCAGCGCCTGCTCCAGAGCCAGCAGGCCGTAGGTGGCAATCTTGCTGGCCTTGCGCGAGTCGAAGTTCTTCAGGTGCTTGCGCGGCTCGATATTGCGCACTTCATGGGCACGGAATTGCAGGGCACGGATATCGCCTTCACCGAGGCCGGCCAGCATCTCGCTGAGACGCGGGTTGGCCGCCAGCAGCTTCTCGTATTCCTGGCTGTTCTCGTCGCCGTCCAGCCAGTCGCTCACGGCAATCAGCGCCGAGCCCAGTTCGCCGTCGCGAATGCGCTGGCTGATCTGCTCCTGACCATAGCCCAGGGAACTCAACGCGCCCATGCCGGTAATCGCCACGCGCCGCGGGCGGTACTCGGTCTGCGGCACCTGCTCGGGCTTCACCGAGGAGACGATGCTGCAGTTGTTGCCGCCGAAGGCATAGTTGTTCTTCATGAACAGCGTGACGTCGTGCTGCTGGAACTCGTTGGGCACGTAGTTGAGGTCGCAGCCGGTGCGCGGCACGCTGAAATTGAGGGTCGGCAACACCTTGCCCTCGGGCAGGGTGACCAGGCAGGCGATCAGCTCGATGATCCCGGCCGAGCCGATGTTATGGCCGAAGTAGGACTTGCTCGAACTGACCGGAATGTCGGCGATGTTGGGGAACACCTTCTTCATCGCCAGGGTTTCGGCGCGGTCGTTGGCTTCGGTACCGGTGCCGTGGGCATTGATGTACTGGATCGCTTCCGGGCCGACCCCGGCATTCGCCAGGGCCGTACGCATCACCAGGGTGGCGCCTTCGGCACGCGGGTCCGGCGCGGTCTCATGGTGGGCATCGGACGAGGTGGCGTAGGAAATGATCTCGCCATAAATGGTCGCGCCTCGCGCCTTGGCGTGTTCGTACTCTTCCAGGACGATGGCGCCAGCGCCTTCGCCAATCGACAGCCCGGGCGTGCCGGAGAACGGGCAGCAGGATTCCTCACGCATCGCCTTGAGAGCATGGAAACCGGCGAAGGTTGGCAGATAGACCGGGTCGGAACCGACGATCACCGCCACCGGGTTCTTGTCGTTCTGGATCAGGTCGAAACCGATGCCGATGGCATTGGTACTGGCGGTACAGGCAGTCGCCACCAGTTCGAAACCGCCCTGCAGCCCCAGCAACGAGGTGACCACAGGGCAGATGGAGGAAAAGTTGCCGGAGACTTCCATCTTGCGAACGGAAAACTCCTGCGGACGGTTTTCGATCAGCGGCATGATGGCTTCGGCGCCCGCGGAGGACACCCCGACCACCAGGCTGGTCTTTTGCAACAGCGGGTCGTTGAGCAGGCCGGCTTGCACCAAGGCATCGCGCCCGACCTTGTAGCCCCAGAGTACGGTGCGATCCAGCTCAGGCAGCAGTTCCTCGGCGATACCTTCGTAGTCGACCGGCTGCAGTACCTCGGAGGCCAGGGCATGGTCGAAATACTTGAGGAAATGCTCGCTCGGGCGGATCGACGCCTTGGCCGCAAACAAGCCCTCGCGGAACTCATCCACGGTATTGCCCAGTGCCGTCAGCACGCCCATCCCTGTGACTACTATTCGCTTGCGCTTGACCATATCCGTACTCCTCTGCGGTGCTACTCGAACGAGCCACCCGAAGGTGTGGCCGCCTCCCCGGCGGCCACCCTCGCTATTGTTGTTTGCGACGTATCAGGCCTTGGCCTGCTGCTCGATCAGGCTCTTCGGTCGCGAGGCATCGACATAGCTGTGCTCCGCCGGGTTGACCATGAAGCTGAAGTTCTGCAGGAACGGAATCGCGCAGGTGTTGATGGCTACGTGACCCGCGGTGCCGGCGATCTGGTACTGGTCGATGCCGGCATAGGCGTACTCGCTGTCGAGCAGGGCCTGGCCGATGTAGCCATCGACACCCACCGAATGACCGAGGGTGATGACCTTGCCGATCTGCTGTTCACCGCTGAACACGGCATCGCCGAGGCCCAGCGTCGCGCCGTCGCCCTTGACCACGAAACCGACCACGCGCTGCTTGGCGCCCTCTTCCAGCTTGGCCAGTAGGGCCTCGCGACCGATGAACTCGTCCTTGTCGTAGCGCACCGCCCACTGCAGTTGCAGCTCGATCGGGCAGGTGCTGAATTCACCCACCAGGGCCGGATCCCAGCAGGGGTTTTCCAGGCGCGACTTGCCCTGGAAGTAGATACCGCCGGCTTTCATGTCGAACTTGGCACCGGCCTCGCTGGCACGCTGCCACAGGTCGGCAGCGCCTTCCTTGGAGGTCAGCACCTTGAAGGCGAACTCGCCGTGCTTGCCGGAGCGGAACAGGATCGCGTCATCGACATGCATGAACTCGAGGAACGGCAGGCCGAGCACATCGAAGCCGTACAGTTCGGCCATCAGTTCCCAGCTGTAGGGACCTTCGAACAGGGTGGTGGTGAGCTTGTCGTTCTGTGCGCTGATCTGCACCTCTTCGTCGCCGACCAGGGCCTGCAGGCTGGCCGCCAGCTTGTCGCCGCGCATCCACTCGGAGATCAGCAGGAAGCGCTCGTCATCGCACAGTACATAGAGGTCGGTGACGATCTGCCCCTGGTCATTCAGCAGCAGGGTGTACAGCGCCTGCTCGTCGCGGATCACCGAGAGGTCACCGCCAACCACGCGATTGAGGAAGTCGTAGCCATCGTCGCCCTGCACTTCGACGATGCCGAAGTGCGAGTAGTCGACCATCAGAATGTTTTTGCGCGAGGCCAGATGTTCTTCGGCCGGATGGCCATAGTGCAGCGGGATCTTCACGCCATTGCGTTCAACCAGAGTGGCACCGGCGGCTTGATGAATGGATTCCAGACTCATGAAAGTGCTCCTTAAAAAGTGGGCGGCGGATTGCGTGCGGCGGCCGATCAGGCGGCGGCAGCGGCCTGGCGCTGGATGATGAAAGAGGCCAGGGAATTGACGTTGCGCATGTAGGACGGATCGTCGCCCTCGGTGATGCGCACGCCGAACTCTTCGTCGAGCATCACCACCAGTTCGGTGGCGTCCACGGAGTCGAGCTTGAGGCCGCTACCAAACAGCGGGGTGTCGTCGTCGATCTGCTCTTTGCTCTGGTACAGATTCAGTCGATCGATCAGGCTTTCCTTGAGTTTGTTCAGCACGCTCTGGCGTTGCTCGATCACTGCTTGCAGTTGCTTGTCCATGTTTTATTCCTCGCTGAATGGCGGTTGTAGCCTGGCCTGGGGTTTAGCCTGGGTAGTTGAACGGCTTCGACATGTCGAACCAGAAGTTGGCGAGCTTGCCGGTGGTGGTCACCCGCCGACCGATGCGCGCCTCGACCTTGAAATGGCTGAAGCCGGCCGGGTCCTTCATGATCAGTTCGCTGCGCATGAACAAGGTGTCGCCAGGCACCACGACGCTCTTGTACTTGAGGTCCTGGGAGGCCAACACGCCGCCCCACTTCTTGCGGATACCGGCAATGATTTCCAGGCCGGCCTCCGAATGCAGGGCCTGTTGCAGATCGCGGCGCGCGGACAGGTCACACTCGAAACGCTGCTCGTACTCTTCACAGAAGGCGGTGAGCAGCGTCAGGTAGTCGCTGGTCTGGCCCATCGCCTCGGCGATCAGCACGCCCGGCATGATCGGGCTGTCCGGGAAGTGCCCGGTGAACTGCGGCTCATTGAACGAGATGTTCTTCACCGCCGTGATGTAGCCACGCGAACCGCGCTTGAACTCGCAGATCTTGTCGACCAGGAAGAACGGGTAACGCCAGGGGCCCATCTTCATGAGCATCGAGGGTGCAACGAGACTTTCTTCGGAATCGGCCATGGAGCCTCCTTAACGCATGATCAGGCCGCCATCGACTACCAGCGTCTGGCCGACGATGTAGCTCGATGAACTGGAGCAGAGAAAGGCAATCGCCTCGGCCACTTCACGGGTCTCACCCATGCGTTGCAGAGGAATCACCGACAGGGTCTGGCGGATCACGTTGCGCGGTACGCGCTTGGTCATCACCGACTCGATCAGGCCGGGCGCCACCGCATTCACCCGCACGCCCTTGGAGCCCAGTTCGGCGGCCAGGGTGCGGGTGAAGCCGATCATCCCGGCCTTGGCCGAGCTGTAGTTGGTCTGCCCGAAGCTGTTGGTCATGCCGGCGATCGAAGACACGTTGACCACGGTCGCCAACTTGGCCTTGCGCAGCATGCGCAGGGCCGCCTTGGTGGCCATGAAGGTGCCGTAGAGGTTGGTCTTGATGACGTCGTCGAATTCCTCGTACTCCATCAGCGAGAACAGGTTGTCGCGGTACTTGCCAGCATTGTTGACCAATACATCGAGCTTGCCGTCTGCTTCCTCGATGGTGGTCATGGCCGCTTCCAGTTCATCCTTCTTGGTGATGTCGCACTTCAGCGCGATCACCCGTCCGGCGAATTCCTGACGATCCGCCAGTTCGCCGAGGCGTGTCGGATTGCTGTTGTAGGTGGCGTACACCTTGCAACCGTCCTCCAGCAATTTCTCGCACACCGCCAGGCCGATATCGCCACTTGCCCCGGTCACTAGCGCGACCTTCCCCTGCAAATCCGAAAACGTTGCCATTGTCTGACCTATCGTCTTTTTGGTTGTTAACCGAGCACAACTGCCGCCACTGCGTGCGTGCCGCAGTGGGATATGCTCAAACTCGCCGCACTCAAACCTGACTGCTGCATGACTTCACGAAACCGGCCGGCCAATACCAGGTACGGCCGCCCCCTCTCCTCGTGTTCTATTTCCATGTCGTGAAACAGGATGCCGTCGCCAAAGCCGGTACCCAGGGCTTTCACCGCTGCTTCTTTGGCCGCCCAGATACCGGCAGCCCGCTCCGCGTTCTCCTCGGGGTTGCCGATGTAAGCCAGTTCGCGTTCGGTGTAGACCCGCGTCATGAAACCTTCGCCGCTACGCTGGCTGGCGGTGCGGATACGCTCGATCTGCACGATGTCGATGCCGATATGCATGCTCAGTTGAACTCCGCCATGCGCCGCGGCACGGCCACGGGCGGCACCGCCTGCTCGTCGATGAACTGCGTTGCCTGCTCGGCATCACGCTGCAGGGTCAAGCCGCGCTCCTGCCAGAAAACCCAACCGAGAGCGGGGAGCAGCAACAGACAGAACAAAGCGAATGGCAGAACCAGCGGCAACAGGCTGAGCATCAGGCAGCAACCTAGGGTCCACAGCGCCAATACGCCGTAGTAGGCAAGCAGGCGCTGGAGCAGTGGCCGTCCCGGTCGCGCAGAGACAGCATCGGCGCTGAACAGGCTGGAGAGACCCTCGCCGACCCGCGAAAACAGCCGAGAGCGGCGTGCACCAAGCAAAGTGAAGAACCCAGCGATCCAGATCAGCAGCAGCGCCGCGACCATGAACTCGGGCGTGCCGTAGCCCGACGCCAGACTGAATTCCGGCTTGTCCTGCAGGGGCCAGATCAGTACCCAGTTGATGGCCAGGGTGATGATCAGGTCCTCGCGCCGATAGCTCGCCGCCTGACGCGGGCAGCTCAGCCCCTGGCGCAGGGTGTTTTCACCTTCCGGGCTGGCCAGTACCAGGAAGTAGCGGGCACTGCCCAGCAGCAGCCAGCACAGCAACAGCGGAAACACCCCCCCCATCACCACCATGACAACCACGCCACGCTGCTCAGGAAACAGGCTGTGGCCCGCGACCAACAGCAGCAGTACCAACAGCGTAAGTAACACCGGCATGCCCAGCGGGCTCTGCAGCGGGTTGAGCCAGCGCAGCACTGGCGTGATCCGCAGGTTGCGCACCGCACTCAGCTCGTCCCTGGACATCATGAATTTCGGTGCCAGCGTGCTGTAGATCCAGTACCCAGGCGCATCGCGAAAGGCACCAAAGCTAACCCCGGCGGCAATCGCGCCACCGGCCAGCAGCAACTGCACCAGACCCAGTTCGGCACTGTTGCGCACCAGGGCAAAGGCCAGCAGCAGGCACAGCAGGGTGAGACCGAACCACAGAGCCACGGCGTAACGGCCAAGGTGTCGCTGAAAAGTCGGAAGCATGGTTCAGGAATCTCCGGGCAGTCGGCCGCTGATTACTCGGTCACGGCCGAAGCCGGTTTCGTTACGATCAGCTCGGCGACATGCCGCGTACTGAGCTGGTCCTGCAGCGCCGGGAAATCCAGCAATAGGCGACTCAGCACCTTCTTCGGGCCGACTTCGAGACACAGGCGCACACCGCTGGCAGCCAGGTTGTGCATGGTTTCGCGCCAGCGCACGGTGGAGTACAGGTTGGTCACCAGGTCGGCACGCAGTTGCTCGATGCTGCTCAGGCGGTCAGCCGCCTGATTGCCGAATACCGGCACACGCGGCTCAGCAAAGCTGAGGCTGTCGATCACCACCTGGAAGTCTTCGGCGCCCGGACGCATCAGGCTGCTATGCCAGGCACCATTGACCGGCAGGCGAACCTGCTCGAAGCCTTCGCGCAGAAGCACCGGCAGCAGCTCCTTGAGCGCCAGCTTGCAACCGGATATCACCTGCTGGCGGGGCGAATTGTCGTTGGCCACGGTGATGCGGTCGGCCAGTTCGTGCAGGGCGATCAGCTCGGCGATGCCATCACGGTCAATGCCCTTGATCGCATACATCGCACCCTCGGTTTGTTCGGCCAGGGCCTGCATGATCTGGCCACGAGCGGCTACACCACGGAACACGTCTTCCAGGCTCAGCACGCCGGCGGCATACAGCGCCGAGAACTCACCGACGCTATGACCCGCCACGCAAGACTCGCCCACGGCCCCCTTGGCGCGCAGCGCTTCGAGGCAGGCGATGTTCACCGTGGTCACGGCCACCTGCTGGTATTGGGTCTTGTCCAGCTTGGGCAGCGGCCCTTTCAGGCACAGCCGACGGACATCGAAGCCGGCGATATCACTGGCACAGTCCCAGACACGGGCGGTAATCGGCGACTGATCGCAAACATCGCTACCCATGCCGATGTGCTGAGTACCCTGCCCAGGAAACAGCAGGGCACAGCCGTGCGTGTCGTTACCAGATTGCTCGTACGCCTGCATATCCCACCCCGCTGGTTCCCAATCGACCAAATTCACTGCGATCCTGCCCACCCAGATAACCGCCGCCGACATAAACTTCAAAGTGCCGACTAAGTTGCGAGGAGAGGTGCAGATTCAACGCAAAACTTTGATCTTCAATGTTGTAGATAGTCGAAGTTTCCCACGACAGCATTTGCAACTCCGCCTGATCGCGCTGGACATGCGCCATCAAATATTGACGCCCCAGCATCAGATCGCGGCGTACCGTGTTATCGGCTTCCTGGACAAACAACAGTTGATAATCCCGAAACACCTCGGCACCACTGAAGCGATAGGCCTGTTCCGTCACATCGAGGAAGTCGAAGTAATCATCCCAATTTTTTTCATCCAGCCCCTGATCCTGAAACAGGTATTCCACGGAAATGGCCAGGTTATTCTCCGTGGCATAGCGCAAGCCGGCAGCAAATTGGGTAAATACATCACGTTGCTGCTCGATAAAAATTTCATCGGCGCTCGGGAACTGCCAAGACTGCAACTTGGCCAGTGCCGCAGAACTGGTTTCGCGGATATCACTGCGATCACGCGCCGCCAGTTCCAAGTTAAGAATCCAGTCGTCCGTCAAAAAACCGCTGGTACCGAGACCGGCACCGAAGTTTTCACCACCCTGCAGAACAAAGCGCGGATTGAAATCCTCAAATAACGACGAGGTATAGGCCGCGTAATAACGTTCTTCGCTATTTGTCCGTTGCAGCGTCGTCCATTCGGCAACCCGCGCCTTACTCGACTCATTCGCCAACTGCGGAATGGCGGCCAATTCAACCGTGCCATATTGATTGAACCATGATGCCTGTAGCGCTACCGAACCTTCGCGATAGCTATCACGCCAGGAAACGCCCATGGCATTGATCACACCCCGCGACGAATAATTTCCAGGGTTCTGCAAAAAATCCAACGGACTGACAAAGAAAAACTGGCCGTTGCGAATATCTTTTTTCCCAACATCCACAAACAGAGATTCATTCGGACTTAATGACAAATAGGCTTCACGGATAAAACCGTGATTGTCGTAGCCATCATTGCCTTGCGCACTGCCGCTTTCACCGTAATTCTGCATGCGCTCGCCATAGGCACTCACATGCAACTTCGTGGCATCCACTGCACAGTCGACGTTCAGTTCGCTGTACAGCGCAGAGTGGCGCTGATCCTTACTGAAATCGCCCTGCGGATTGAGCTTGGCATCACGCACCTGCGCCTGCCCCGCCTCGACCCCGGAATACCCGCCCGCACTGCAATCCACGGCCTGCACAGGCCAGACCTGCATTCCAACGCCTGCACCGAGCGCCAGCAAAATCCATTTGCGCATCATCAAGACACCGACTTCAATTAGCGCAAGCGCAGCAAATATTCTTTCTGGAAGTAGGCTTCTGGAACTTCTTCGAGGCGCACATCGGAATACAGCATGCGCGTGTACTGCTCTTTCTTCAGGCTGTCTTCGATGTAGATCTCGTGTGGCCGATATTCACCAAGGGCCAACTTGTAATCCTTGTACCAGGCGCGCTTCAGCACCTTATCGCCGGTCGAGAGAAATTCCGCCTTGAACGGCCGGGAATTTTCCACATCCACCCAGTAACTGATCTTCGGGTAGGTCACATGCGGCCAACGGCGCTGCAACTCCAGGCGGTAACACGGGCGCCCGTCACAGTCTTCCGTAGCCGCGACTGTCGCAATATAGGAAAGATCGAAATCAGTGGCGACCACATCGCCATTTGAAACCTGTCCAACCAAGCGCTGCTGACGGGAAATAGGTATGGGCCGGCGCAACTTTGGCTCGTAATACCAAAGTTTATCGAAGATTGATAACAGCGACTTGCCACGTTCAGTCGGCGGATCAACAAAGCGCACCAAGGCGCGGGCATCACCGGCTTGTTCGGCAGTCGGCTTATAAAAGCGCATGGCGACATCAAGGCTTTGCCGGGAAACTTCTTGCTCGCCTTTCATTTCGACCAGAGTCAATGCATAACGAAAGGGTTCGGCGGGAGCGCGAATACGGTCGGCACGACGAATGATCGCGACAGCCGGAGAGGATTCTTCGGTGGTTACGGAGGAAATAACAGATCTATCTGCAGACACTGTTTCAGGAGCCGCCGCACTATTCGACGAAACAGCAAACAGCCCAAGTGCCAATAGAATAGAAACAACAGAAGCTTGCATCCCTTTCCCCTGCACTACCAATTGGAACGGCAGCCTAATATTGCAGAAATTATTATTCTTATTAACGACTCTCTACTTCCATGGAGTCGCTTTAGTACGCAGAAAACGCTGGCGCATCCTATTTTTACATTTGCGCCACTGTCAACACAGCGTCTTTTTCAGGAAGCTGCCGAGCACGAACCAGCTCACATTAAAGCGGTCACCAAATGAATTGCAAAACTCAATTTAAATCGGCCAAAAGAAAAACAACAACGCTCCTGCAATTGTCACAATCATTATATTTAGGGCACTTAAATAGCCATAATTTTCGTGACCAATAAGTCACGAAAACGGATCGATTTAATCACCGTAACGTCTGCTCTAGAGAGGCCCAAGCAAGAGGCACCAAGCAATGCCACACGAGTGATTAGTGCACTGTATGTTGCGCACAATTTTTCCGCCTAGCAGCCGAATCGCCCGTCGGAACGGAAAAATGTCGGATAAGCCGGGAATGAGCGGGCGGAATGAAAAAAGGATGAATGGCCGTTTCTGCGGTATGAATCACCCCTGGTGATTCAGCAAAAACCGGCTAAAGAGAGCTATCGCCCGCACAGAGCGGGCGAATTGACCTGCTAAAGCGCTTAAAGCCCGGTGCTGAACCAGGACAACAGCAAGGCCGCCAGCAGCGTGATGCCGGCAAAGACATAGAAAAAGCGATTCAAACGCCGCGTTGATTCACTCAGCAGCGATGCCTCGTCGCTCAGTTCAACTTGGCTGCCAACAACCAGGCCAGCAACCGCACGCTGTTCGCGAAAGCGTGTGGCCAGTAGCAACCAGGCTCCCGCAACGGCGAAAAACAGAGCCAGGCTGTTGACCACCTGGGCCGGGTGATTGAACAGCAGCGACCAGAAAACCTGCAGCGACATCAGCAACCTCTGCTTCAGGCGACCTCGGCACATAGCGCCGGGGCAACGAAAGGAATGGCAGCCAGGAAATAGCCGGCAGTCAAAATACGGTCGCGGATTCTACCTAAGCCCTGCGTGCATGGCTGTCGTTTCCGACGAAGTAGCTTCTGGCACTGAAGCCATTACCAATCGGTCTGATGATCGTCATGTTCGTCGACTATGTTCAGTCATTGCCTGGCTAAGCAGTAGCCATTGGACAACAACCAGACTAGGGAGATATGCAGCATGCTCAGTGCGCAACCGCAGGATCGTGATTACCTGATCGACTCACTGGACGATATGGAAGCCATCACGCTGATCGATGAGCTGTCCATCAATGTGCAGGATCACCACTGGCTGGCCTACTGCGCCCTGGGCGGTCACGAGCACTATGACCTGCCGGATATCGACGAGCAGACCGGCATCAGCCTGCCCGATCTGTACCACGAAGCGGCCTGACGCGGGCCGGATATGAAAAAACCCGGCCTGAGCCGGGTTTTTTTCATGCTGCAAAGACTTACTGGGTCAGCAACTGGCCGATGGCCGGGTCCTTGAAGGCACGGGTCATTGCATCGCTGAGCACATCGCTAACCAGCTTGGTGTTGGTTTCCTGGTTCGGCGCCATGCCGAAACGCTGGTTCAGCGAGGCACCGTAGCGACCGCTATAGCGGCGGGTGCTGTTCTGTACATCGACGCGGAAAGTGGCACTGATATCGGCCTCGGTGACGTAAAGACCCTCTTTCGGCGACTGGTACTTGAGGTCGGCCAGGGTCAGGGTCAACTGCGGCGCGTTGTAGGCATTGGCGCTCGGGGTGAAGCCGAGTAGGCGCACGGCGGCCTCGGCCTCGGCCTGCAGGCGCGGCAGGATGTCCTGGCCTTGCACGCTGATCGCGCTGGTTTCCGGATAAAGACCGCCACGGGTGCCGAGATTCGGCGACGCACGTCCATCGGCAACCCGCACCACTACCGGTTGGCCCTGGCCAACGGCGACCAGAGCCGCATTGAGGCGCGGTTGCGGTTTGAGTTGCTGCGGGCTGTGGGCACAGCCGACCAGGGCCAGGCTGAACAGGGCGATCAGGCCGAGCAGCGCACGGTTCATCATGCTTGATCTCTCCAGAAGGGGGTTACGGAAAATGGCCGGCAGTATAACCAGCAGGATTCTGGGCTGACAGCTGGTTTTTCTGACCACGCCAGCGCCGCACCAGTTCCTGTCATGCCCCTGTCACCCGGCCATGGGATAAGGATTGGGCAAATCAAGAGGACAGCCTGATGATGAATTTGTGGAGCCTGCTCAGCCCGCGCCGCAAGATGCGCTGCTACGCCCTGCTGGACAGTGATGGCCGCTGCCGCGCCTTGCGTGAGAGCACTGTGCTGCCTTCCCAGCCAGGCTGGGTACAGGTCAGGGAATTGCGCACCTGCTGGCTGGGCCAACCGCTGCCCGTCAGTGAGATCATCCTGTCCCGGCAACAATTCAGTCGCCCGCGAACGCTGGTAACTGCATAAAAAAACCGCCCCGAGAGGCGGTTTTTTTATCGAGCATCAGACAGTTCAGGCATTCAGCTGCAAGCGCTTGGCTGATTGCTCACTGACCTCGCGGTACAGCTCGGCATTCTCTTCCAGAACGGACTCACGAGCCGGGAAGATTTCCTTGAGCTTGCTCGCCCAGGCTTCGCTCTTGGCCTGCTCGGCAAAGCAGCGCTCAATCAGGTTGAGCATGATCGACACGGTCACCGAAGCGCCCGGCGAAGCGCCCAGCAGGGCTGCGATAGAACCATCCTCAGCCGACACCAGCTCAGTACCGAACTGCAGGACACCGCCTTTCTTGGCGTCCTTCTTGATGATCTGCACGCGCTGGCCAGCAATCTCCAGGGTCCAGTCCTCGGCTTTGACCTGCGGATAGAACTTGCGCAGGGTCTCCAGACGCTGCTCCTGGGACTGCAGCACTTCCTTGATCAGGTAGCGGGTCAAGTCCATGTTGTCACGGGCCACGGCCAGCATCGGGCCGATATTGCTCGGGCGTACAGACAGCGGCAGGTCGAGGAACGAGCCGTACTTGAGGAATTTGGTGGTGAAACCGGCGTAAGGACCGAACAACAGCGAAGTCTTACCATCCACCACGCGGGTGTCGAGGTGCGGTACCGACATCGGCGGCGCGCCGACTTCGGCCTGGCTGTAGACCTTGGCCTGGTGGAGTTTGACCACTTCCGGGTTGTCGCAACGCAGCCACTGGCCGCTCACCGGGAAGCCGCCGAAGCCCTTGCCTTCCGGAATGCCGGACAGCTGCAGCAACGGCAGGGCGCCACCACCGGCGCCGAGGAAGACGAACTTGGCGGAAACCTCACGCTGCTCGCCGGTCTTGCTGTTCTTAATCTCGGCCGACCAGCCCTGGCCACTGCGCTTGAGGCCGGTGACTTTCTGGTTGTAGCTGACATTGATGCCGCCCTGGCTGGCCAGGTAATGCAGCAGTTGATTGGTCAGTGCGCCGAAGTTGACGTCGGTGCCATTCACAGAGCGAGTAGCGGCGATACGTTCGCTGGCATCGCGGCCCTGCATCATCAGCGGCATCCACTCAGCCATGGCGGCCTGGTCTTCGCTGTACTGCATGTCGGCGAAGGCGTGGTGCTTGCTCATCTGTGCGAAACGGGTCTTGAGGAAGCTGATGTCCTTGTCGCCCCGCACGAAGCTCAGGTGCGGCACCTGGTTGATGAAGTTCTTAGGCGAGCCGAACTCGTTCTTGCCACACAGGTAGGACCAGAACTGCTTGGAGACTTCAAACTGGGTGTTGATCTGCACGGCCTTCTTGATGTCGACCGAGCCATCGGCCGCCTGCGGCGTGTAGTTCAGCTCGCAGAGACCGGCGTGACCGGTACCGGCATTGTTCCACGGGTTGGAACTCTCGATGGCACCCGAGGAACGCAGCTCGGCAATCTCCAGCTTGAGGCTGGGATCCAGTTCCTTGAGCAGCACCGCCAGGGTGGCGCTCATGATGCCAGCGCCGACCAGCAGCACATCCACAGTTTCGTGATTGACTTGCGTCATTAACGCTTCTCCAAGATCTGCAGTACCAAATTGATGGCATCGGCCTTTTGAGCCGCGCATCAACCACTAATCACTGACAGCCAGACAGGTGCCTGGAATATCGCAGCGACGATCATCAGGGGCCGTTGACTCGGCCTGACCCGATTCCTCACCACCTCTCATTGGCATGCGCCACCTGTGGGCAACCCATGCGCTCAAACTCTACAACACCGCCGTTATGGCCCGCCGAGCCTGCAAGCGCTCAAGGCTGGATCCACCGCACGCCTGCCAAACAGGCGCAAGCCGACCTTTGCCGGGCGGTTTTACGGCGCGCACAATACCATTAATGACGCATTTTCAGACGCAAAAATTGCGCCGATAACATCCGCCGATCCTGTTTATTGGCCGAATCAGCCGCGTGCGGCCTTGATCGCCTCGATATAGGGTTCGGCCAGGCGCTGATCTTGAATCAGGGCGATGAAATCGTTGCCCTGGGCATCCTTGGCATTCAGGTCGTAACCGGCGTCCTTGAAAAAGCCGAGAAACCGCTCGAAATCGTCGATGCGCAGGCCGCGGTAGGCCTTGATCAGCTTGTGCAGGGACGGCGGCGTGGCATCGGCCGGCTCGACCGCGAGGAACAGCTTGATCGAGTCTTCGCTGATTTCTTCGCCAATCACCTGTTTCTTGTCTTTACGCATCACGCACTCCAGCTCGGCGACCATCACGGGGCCGGCAGTTTACCCTTGCCCGCCAGCGCGCTCAACGCGACTAAATGACTTGCGCCAACGCAATCCCACACGACTCGCAAGCCTTTATACTGCGGACTGTCGACACGGAGACTGCGATGCCGCTACCCCAGCTGTTTGCCGCCTGGCGCCAGGCCCTGCGTGCCGGTTATAGCCTGACGGCTCTGCGTGGCGACCTGAGCGCCGGCCTGACCGTCGGCATCATCGCCATTCCCCTGGCCATGGCCCTGGCGATTGCCGTAGGCGTACCGCCGCAGCACGGTCTGTACACCGTGCTGATCGCCGCCCCACTGATCGCCCTGACCGGCGGCTCGCGCTTCAATATCTCTGGGCCGACCGCTGCCTTTGTGGTGATTCTGCTACCGATCACGCAGCAATACGGCATCGGCGGCCTCCTGCTCTGCACCCTGCTGGCCGGGTTGATCCTTATAGCCCTGGGCCTGGGCCGCGCCGGCAAGCTGATCGAATTCGTACCTTACCCGGTCACCCTGGGTTTCACCGCTGGCATCGGCATCGTGATTGCCGTGCTGCAGATCAAGGACCTGCTCGGCCTGCAGCTGGCTGGTGCGCCACAGCATGTGGTCGAGCATCTGCAGCTGATCGGCCAGGCCCTGCCGGACTTCCACCCCGGTGATGTATTGATCGCCAGCGCCAGCCTGGCGACCCTGCTGCTGTGGCCGAAACTAGTGCCCAAGGTACCCGGCCACCTGGTCGCCCTGGCTGTAGGCGCCCTGCTCGCGCTGCTGCTGGAACGCCTCGGTCTGCCGGTGGCGACTCTGGGCGAGCGCTTCAGTTATAGCGTGGACGGCGTCAGTCATCCTGGCATACCGCCCTTCTTGCCGAACTTTGCCTGGCCCTGGCAGTTGCCGGGGCCAGATGGCCAGCCTCTGGTGCTGTCCTTCGAGCTGATACGCCAGCTGCTGGCACCAGCCTTCGCCATCGCCATGCTCGGCGCCATCGAGTCGCTGCTGTGCGCCGTGGTCGCCGATGGCATGACCGGCAGCAAGCATGATCCGAATGCCGAGCTTATCGGCCAGGGCCTGGGCAATCTGGTCGCCCCGCTGTTCGGCGGCATCACCGCCACCGCCGCCATCGCCCGCAGTGCCGCCAACGTACGCGCCGGGGCCTTTTCGCCACTGGCAGCAATCATCCATGCCGCCGTGGTATTGCTGGCCATGCTGTTCCTGGCGCCTCTGTTCAGCTATCTGCCGATGTCCGCACTGGCCGCCCTGCTGCTGATGGTGGCGTGGAACATGAGCGAGCCGGGCCACGTGCTGCACACCCTGCGCATTGCCCCACGCAGCGATGTGCTGGTTCTGCTCACCTGCCTGCTGCTCACCGTGCTGTTCGACATGGTCCTGGCGGTCGGCGTCGGCCTGTTGCTGGCGACCGGCATCTTCATCAAGCGCATGAGCGAGCTGACCGATACCACCGCACTACCGCGCAGCCAGCTGCAACTGCTTGGCGAACTGCCGGAGCAGGTGCTGGCCTACAGTATTCGCGGCCCACTGTTCTTCGGTGCAGCAGAGAAGGCGCTGAGCGTGCTGCGCCGTTTCAACCCGGAAGTGCAGGTGGTGATCGTCGAGATGAGCGCGGTGCCGCTGCTGGACATGACCGCCCTGGCGGCCCTGGAGAACGTGCTGCACGACTACCGCAAGCACGGTATCGGCCTGGTCCTGGCCGGCGTGTCGCCGCGTCTGCGCCTGAAGCTGCGGCGTGCCGGCGTGCATCTGGAGAATCACCGCCTGGCCTATACCCGCACCCTGCCGCAGGCACGGGCCAAGGCCCTGAGCTGGCTGGAGCAAGCGGCTAATCCATAGCCCGGATGCAATCCGGGCGCGAATTCGCCGGCTTCCCGGATGGCATCCGGGCTACACAAAGGTCAGATGAACTGCGCGCGCATCCAGGCCAGATAGTCGGCCACGCCGGCCTCGCCTTCGCGCGGCGCCCAGCTGGCCTGCTCGCCTTCGGCCAAGGCGCGGTAGGGGCCGGCCTTGCATTCGAACAGCACGCTGTCTGCCGCCAGCACCACCAGGGCATGAAACTGCCCCGGCGGCAGATCGCCCCCCAGGCAGTCACCGCCCGCTTCAAGCAGTCGGGTTTCCTGCAGCTCGCCGCTCTCGCTGAACAGCAGCAGGCCGAGTCGCCCCTGCAGCACCAGCAGGGTCTCGGCCTTGTCGGCTGCCAGATGGCGGTGGGGCGGGATATAGGTATCCGGCTGCAGCCCTACCGCCAAGCGGTGGCAGGGCTCGTCCATCTCATGCAGGTTATGGTGGCTGCGCTGGCGCGGGCTCTGCGCCGCCCTGACGGTCAGCGCGGCGAACAGGTCACGATCGAGGAAGGCCGGCGTTTTCATGTTTGATCCTGTTTACGATCTCGCGAGCTAGAACCAGGCAAGGCAAAAGTGCGCGAGGACGCGGAGTTTACTGAGTGTAAATGAGCAGTATTCGCCGAGTTCACCCTTCGGGCCGCGCTGAAGCGCGTTAGTGGCAAGCCACTTTCCGAGCGCGCTTTTAACGCAGCATGGTCGACGCGCAGCAGATCGTAAGCAGGATCAGAGGCCTTTGACCGCGTAGATGCCAGCAGCGTTACGCCAGTAGCCCTTGTAGTCCATGCCATAACCGAAGATGAAGCGATCCTCGCAGGGCAGACCGACGTAGTCGGCCTTGAGGTCTGGGCGCGCCTTGCGGTCGTGGATCTTGTCGATAAGCACCGCAGTGTGCACCTGGCTGGCACCGGCGTGCTTGCAGAAGTCGATGATCGCCGACAGGGTGTGCCCTTCGTCGAGGATGTCGTCGATGATCAGCACTTCGCGATCAATAAAGGAGATTTCCGGCTTGGCCTTCCAGAACAACTCGCCGCCAGTGGTCTCACTGCGGTAGCGGGTGGCGTGCAGATACGACAGCTCCAGCGGGAAGCCCAGTTTGGGCAGCAGCTTGCCGGCGAAGATCAGGCCGCCATTCATCACGCAGAACACCACCGGATTGCTCTCGGCCAACTCACCGTTGATCACCGCAGCGACTTTATCGATGGCCGCCTCGACCTGTGCATCGGTGTACAGGCAATCGGCTTCGGCCATGATTTGGCGGATGTGGGCGAGGTCGGCAGACATGGGGTTCTCCGGGGCGAATAAATCGTCTGGTTAAAAAATGGTCGGCAAAGGTACTCAGACTGATGCGCCAGGGCAAGTCTGGGCGGATATTTTCTGACCACTTACTCAAGTCAGTCAGTAAACTGCGCATCGTCCAGCTGGCATGACCAGTGCTTTACTCTAGACAGTATTTCAGCCGCCCTTCCCGGAGACCCTGCATGCCCATCCGCGAGATCCGCCATCCACTGATCCGCCACAAGCTCGGCCTGATGCGCCGCGCCGATATCAGCACGAAAAACTTTCGCGAACTGGCCCAGGAAGTGGGCGCCCTGCTCACCTACGAGGCAACCAACGACCTGCCCCTGGAAAACTGCGAAATCCAGGGCTGGGCCGGCACCGTGCAGGTAGAGAAGATCGCTGGCAAGAAGATCACCGTGGTACCGATCCTGCGCGCCGGCATCGGCATGCTCGAAGGTGTGCTCAGCCTGATCCCCGGTGCCAAGGTCAGCGCCGTCGGTGTGGCGCGCAACGAGGAAACCCTGCAAGCGCACACCTACCTGGAAAAGCTCGCCCCGGAAATCGACGAGCGCCTGGCGCTGATCATCGACCCGATGCTGGCTACCGGCGGCTCCATGGTCGCTACCATCGACCTGCTGAAAAAAGCCGGCTGCAAGGAAATCCGCGCCATGGTCCTGGTCGCCGCACCGGAAGGGATCAAGGTGGTCAACGACGCCCATCCGGACGTGATGATCTTCACCGCCTCCATCGACCAGTGCCTCAACGAGCACGGCTACATCATTCCCGGCCTCGGCGATGCTGGCGACAAGATCTTCGGCACCAAACAGAAGGACGCCTGAGCATGCAGGATGAATACAACGATCCACTCTGGCGCCAGGTGGTTTCCGGCGCACAGATGCTTTTCGTCGCTTTCGGCGCCCTGGTGCTGATGCCGCTGATCACCGGCATGGACCCCAACGTCGCGCTGTTCACCGCTGGCATCGGCACCCTGCTGTTCCAACTGGTCACCGGGCGCCAGGTACCGGTATTCCTGGCCTCCAGCTTCGCCTTCATCGCGCCGATTCTCGCCGCCAAGGGTGAATTCGGCCTGCCTGCCGTACTCGGAGGCGTAGTTGCCTCCGGCCTGGTGTACATCCTGCTCAGCGCTTTGGTACGGATCAAAGGCGCTGGCTTCATTGACCGCCTGCTGCCGCCGGTGGTGATCGCCCCAGTGATCATCTCCATCGGCCTGGCCCTGTCGCCAGTGGCGGTAAACATGGCCATGGGCAAGGCCGGTGACGGCAGCGTGCAGCTGGTACCTTACGAAACCGCCATGCTGATTTCCATGCCGGCACTGATCACCACCCTGTTGGTGGCCGTGCTTGGCCGTGGCCTGCTGCGCCTGGTACCGATCATCGCCGGCATCGTCGTTGGCTGCGTGCTGGCCGCCTTCTTCGGTGTGATCGACAGCAGCGGCATCGCCACCGCACCCTGGCTGGCGATGCCGGCCTTCGTCGCTCCCGAACTGCACTGGGGCGCCATTCTCTATATGGTGCCGGTGGCCCTGGCACCCGCCATCGAACACATCGGCGGGGTCGTGGCGATTGGCAGCGTGACCGGCAAGAACTTCATCAAACAGCCTGGTCTGCACCGCACCCTGCTCGGCGACGGCCTGGCTACCTCGGCGGCCGGCGTTTTTGGCGGGCCGCCCAACACCACCTATGCCGAAGTCACCGGCGCGGTGATGCTGACCAAGAGTTTCAACCCGAAGATCATGACTTGGGCAGCCATTTTCGCCATCGCCCTGGCCTTTATCGGCAAGTTCGGCGCGGCGCTGCAGGCCATCCCGGTGCCGGTGATGGGCGGCATTCTGTGCCTGCTGTTCGGCTCGATTGCGGTAGTTGGCCTGAACACCCTGATCCGTCACCAGGTCGACCTGTCCGAGGCGCGCAACCTGATCATCGTCTCGGTGACCCTGGTATTCGGTATCGGCGGCATGGTGATCGGCAACGGCGACTTCGCCCTGTCCGGCATTTCCCTTTGTGCCATCAGCGCCTTGCTGCTGAACCTGGTGCTGCCGGGCGGCAGTGCCTGGCACAAGCACCCGCCGCTGGACCCGGAAATCTGAATGAAAAAGCCCCGCACTCGCGGGGCTTTTTCATGCGGTTCACGCGGCGCTAACCAGGCGCCCCGAACAGGAGCACCCAATCCTGCCTCAGAATCTGTTTAGGGTCTTTTGAGCTAGAGCCAGGCAAGGCGCAATTGGGCGAGAACGCGGAGTTTACGAGGTGTAAATGAGCAGTTCGAGCCCAATTGCAACGCAGCATGGCCGACGATCAAGAGATCCTAGACAGGTTCTCAGAACGGCTCGGCGATAAACTTGAAGGGATAGTTGGCCGCCTTGTAGGCGCCGACCTTGCGCTTGGGCAACTTGACCTTGGGCTGTGGGATTTCCTCGTAGGGGATCTGCTGCAACAGGTGGCTGATCAGGTTCAGACGTACGCGTTTCTTGTCCTCGGAGCGGGCCACGAACCAGGGCGCCCAGGATGAATCGGTCGCCTCGAACATCTCGTCACGGGCCTGGGTATAGGCGTCCCAGCGATTGTAGGATTTGATGTCCATCGCGGTCAGTTTCCAGGTCTTGCGTCCATCCTCGATGCGCGCGCGCAGGCGCCGTTCCTGCTCCTCCGGGCTGACTTCCAGCCAGTACTTGAGCAGGATGATCCCCGACTCGACCATGTTGCGCTCGACCAGCGGCGCGCCATTGAGGAACTTACGCAGCTGCGTCTCGTTGCAGAAGCCCATCACCCGCTCGACGCCGGCGCGGTTGTACCAGCTGCGATCGAAGATCACCACTTCACCGGCCGCCGGCAGGTGCTGGACATAGCGCTGCACGTACATCTGGCTCTTTTCCCGCTCGGTCGGCGCCGGCAGCGCCACCACGCGGAACACCCGCGGACTGACCCGCTCGGTCAGCGCCTTGATGGTGCCGCCTTTGCCAGCACCATCGCGGCCCTCGAACACCACCACTACCTTGGCGCCGGTGGCTACCACCCATTGCTGCAACTTCACCAGTTCGACATGCAGATCATGCAACTGCTGCTCGTACTCCTTGCGTGACAGTTTGGCGCCGGCAGCCTCGGCTGCTTCGGCGGTGCCCTGTTTGTGCTTGCCCTTGTGTTTGCTCATGTCGAATCCCGTCGTTGGTGATAGCCAAGAATTAGCCTAGATCGCCAGATGCCGGCCTTCCATGCGCTGGATCAACAACATGCCTCTATGCCCTGCGCTGCTGGTGCTGCACGCCCGCGCACGCTATGGTCAGCGCCCCATTGCTGCCAGCGGACGATAGCCCATGCTCGACACCCTTTCCCGCGTCTTCGGCTTCTCCCAGCTGCGCCCTGGCCAGCAGCGGGTGGTCGAGGCCGTGCTGGCCGGTCGCTCGGCGGCGGCGATCTTCCCCACCGGCTCGGGCAAGTCGCTGTGCTACCAGTTGCCGGCCCTGCACCTGCCGCACCTGACCCTGGTGGTGTCGCCGCTGCTGGCGCTGATGCAGGATCAACTGGCCTTTCTGCATGCCCGTGGCATCAGCGCCGCCAGCATCGACTCGGCGCAGAGCCGCGAGCAGACGGCCGATACCATGGCCAAGGCCAAATCCGGCGAACTGAAGATCCTGATGATCTCGGTCGAGCGTCTGAAGAACGAGCGCTTCCGCAACTTCATCAGCCAGGTACCGATCTCCCTGCTGGTGGTCGACGAGGCGCACTGCATCTCCGAGTGGGGCCACAACTTTCGCCCGGACTACCTCAAACTGCCCGACTACCAGCGCCAGTTCGGCATTCCCCAGGTGCTGTTGCTCACCGCCACGGCCACCCCGCCGGTGATCGCCGACATGCAGAAGAAGTTTGCGATTGCTGCAGACGACGTGGTTACCACCGGTTTCTACCGGGCCAACCTCAACCTGCTGGTGGAGCCGGTGGCCGGACGCGACAAACAGCGTCGTCTGGTCGAATGGCTGAGCACTAAGGCCGGCCAGCCGAGCATCGTCTACGTCACCCAGCAGAAGACCGCCGAACAAGTGGCCGAGCAGCTCAGCCAACGCGGGTTTCCTGCCAGCGCCTATCACGCCGGCATGCCGCACGAGACGCGCGAGGCGATCCAGCGCCAGTTCATGGACGGGCGGATCAACTGCATCGTCGCCACCATCGCTTTCGGCATGGGTATCGACAAGGCCAACATCCGCAACGTGGTGCACTTCGACCTGCCCAAATCCACCGAGAACTACAGCCAGGAAATCGGCCGCGCCGGACGCGACGGCCAGCCGTCCGACTGCCTGGTGCTGGCCAACCGCGATAGCCTCAACGTGCTGGAGAACTTCGTCTACGGAGACACGCCGGAGCTTTCCGGTATCCGCTGCGTGCTGGATGAACTGCTCGACGCCAGCCAGGACGGCCAATGGGAGCTGATGCTCAACCAGCTCTCCGAGCAGAGCAATATCCGCCAGCTGCCACTGAAGACCCTGCTGGTGCAGCTGGAACTGCGCGGCATCATCGCCCCGCGCTATGCGTATTTTGCCGAATACCGCTTCAAGTACCTGGTCGAACCCGAGGTGCTGTTGGGCAAGTTCGAGGGCGAGCGCCGGCAGTTCGTCGAGGCGATCATCGCCACCTCGGCACGCGCGCGCACCTGGTGCACAGTGGATTTCGACGCGCTGTACAACCAGCACCAGGCCGAGCGCGGGCGGGTGGTCAAAGCGCTGGACTTCTTCCAGGAAAAAGGCTGGATCGAGCTGGAAAGCAAGCAGATGACCGAGGTCTACGCCCTGCTCGACGGGCGCTTCGATCCGCAGCAACTGAGCGCGGAACTGCACGCTTACTTCCGCCAGCAGGAAGCCAGCGAGATCGCCCGCATCCAGGCCATGCTCGAGCTGTTCGCCAGCGACCACTGCCTGAGCCAGCGCCTGGCCGCCTACTTCGGCGACGCCCAGGCGCCGCAGCGCTGCGGCCACTGTTCGGTGTGCCACGGCCAAGTCGCCCAGCTACCGCCCCCGCCGGCGCTACGACCGCTGGCCGAGCAGGACTTCCACGCCCTGTGCGACGCTTTCAGCCAGCGCCACCAGGAAGCCAGAGGCCAACTGCCCAGCAGCGAGTGCCTGACCCGTTTCCTCTGCGGCATCAGCGTGCCGCTCTTCACCAAGCTCAAGGCCCGGCAGATTCCCGGTTTTGCCGCGCTGGAAGACTACCCCTATGCCGAGGTGCGCAGCTGGGCCGAGCAGCAGGCCTAAGAACCTGTTTACGATCTCCTGACTCGCGGCCATACCGCGTTAAAAACGGCCTCGGAATGCTCATTTACAGCTCGTAAACTCCGCTTCCTCTCCCGTTTTTGCCTTGTCTGGCTCTAATTCAGAAGATCGTAAACAGGTTCTAAGCCGGCTTTTTCCCGGCCAGCACCAGCGTCGGCGGTCGGTAGGCGGAATCGAAGTGCCAACGAGACCAGACCGAGGGATCGATCGTCACGCCGACGGCGCGTTCACCCTTAGACCCTTCATCGAAGGCACGGTAATGCCGACCATCGCCGGGGTGCAGAACTCGGCGGAAGGCGCCATAAGCACCACCGAGAAACGCGCTGAAGGAGTCCCGCGGTTTGCTCTGCCAGGCATTGGCCGCCAACGGGCAGGGCGTCAACTTCAGCCCGGCCTTGCTGGCCTTCTCCAGCATCCAGGCCAGGGATAGCGTGGACAGGGGATCGTCGCTATAGCCACCGCCGACATTGGCATGGGCGCCGATGAACCAGCGCTGCTCCACCTCGATTTGCTCCGGCTTCTGCAAACCGTCGTCACTGGTCCACAGCACCGCGTCATAGGCCGCGCGGTGCTCGTCGAGGGCCACGGCGTGGTAGGCGCGCTCGACGATCTTCGACAGCTGGGTGTCGTGCCAGGAGTACAGGCCGCGCTCGGAGATTTGCGTGCCCGGCACACCCAGGGCGCCGACCGTGTCCCACACGCCGACCAGGTGGATTTTCACCTCCCGGCTGTAGCGGGCGCGGAACTGACAGCACAGGCTGTCATCCGGGGCGACCTGTTTGTTGCGGTAGATCTTTTCGGCCGCGTCGAGCAGGGCCGGGGTGGAGATATGCAGCAGCCCGCACTTGCGGATCATCCCCACCAGACTGCGCGCGGTATAGGCACCGCGACTGAAGCCGAACACGAAGATGTCGCTGCCCGCGGTGTAATGGCGCACCAGCCAGTCATAGCCCTCCTGCAGGTTATCGCTCAGCCCTGCGCCGAACGCGCCACCGGTGAAGCGATTGAAGCTGCCGGTGCCGACGCCGGGGTCGTAGAAAAAGCGCTGGCGAATCTTGCCGTCGTAATCCTCGATGAGCCGCGACAGCTGGTAAACGTTGGTGCGGTCCTGCGGGTCGTTCCAGGTGCCGTCGAACAGCAATATCAGGCGTTCTTTGTGGTCTGCCATGTCCTTCCTCCTTGGCGCCTTGGGCACCTGTTGGCAGCGCTGTGCACAACCTGCGGAAAGACAGCTATCGATCCCTCAGTATCTGCTTCCGATCTCGCAAACCAGAGATCGGAAGCAGGGTCTCAGCAAGACAAGCACAAGCTGGCCGGTCTGTCGCCCCCCTTCATCCGGCGGCGCTGCGCGGCAACCCCCAGTGGGTCTTGGCCAGCCACTCGGCGAAGGCCGCCGGCGCCAGCGGTTTGCTCAGCAGGTAGCCCTGGGCGATGTCGCAGCCGAGCTGGTCGAGGCGCTGCAGTATGGCGTCGGTCTCCACCCCTTCGGCCACCACCTTTAGGCCCATGTTGTGGCCCAGCTCGACGGTGGAACGGACGATGATGTCGTCATCCGGGTTACTCAGCAGGTCCTGGACGAAGGATTTGTCGATCTTCAGCTCATGCACCGGCAGGCGCTTGAGCTGGGCCATGCTCGAGTAGCCGGTGCCGTAGTCGTCGATCGACAGGCGCACGCCCAGTTCGCACAGCTGCTGCAGTTGGCCCAGCGCCTGCTCGGGGTCGGCCATCACCGCGCTTTCGGTGATTTCCACCACCAGGCTGCCCGGCGACACGCCGTGTTCGGCCAGTTGCGCGGCGATAAAGCCGGCGAAGCAGGGGTCGGCCAGGTCGAGGGCGGACACGTTGACTGCGGTTTTCAGCGCCAGCCCCTGCTCCTGCCAGGCACGGCTCTGCGTCAGTGCCGTGCGCACCACCCAGCGGGTCAGCGCGCAGACATTGCCGGTCTGCTCGGCCAGGGGAATGAACTCATCCGGCGGAACGAAGCCGTGCACCGGATGAATCCAGCGCACCAGACATTCAACGCCCATCAGGCAACGCTGACGGATATTCAGCTTGGGCTGGAAATACAGGCTCAGCTGGCCCTGCTCCACGGCGCCTTTCAGCTCGCTCATCAGGGCCAGGCGCACCAGGCTATGACGATCCAGCTCCGGACGATAAAGGGCGTAGGGCGAGCGCTGC
The DNA here is from genome assembly GCF_014164785.1 of Aquipseudomonas guryensis. GTDB lineage: Bacteria > Pseudomonadota > Gammaproteobacteria > Pseudomonadales > Pseudomonadaceae > Aquipseudomonas > Aquipseudomonas guryensis. The sequence continues at coordinate 333,445 of NZ_JACJFN010000003.1, forward strand.
GCCTTGCCCAGGTACATGGCCACCTCGGCGTGCTGCAGCAGACTGCCGGCGCTCTCGCCGTGATCCGGGTGCAGGGCGATGCCGAGAGTGGCATTCAGGGTCATGCTGATGCCGCGCACGGCAAACGGCTGCTGCAGGGCACTGCGGTAGTGCTCGGCGGCGGGGATCACACTGCTGGGATGACAGTGCGGGATCAGCAGGGCGAATTCGTCGCCGCCCAGGCGCGCCAGCTGCTCGCCGTCACGCAGCAGCTCCTGCAGGCGCCGGGCGAGCAGGCACAGCAGCTGGTCGCCAGCCTCGTGGCCGAGGGTATCGTTGAGGTCCTTGAAGTTGTCCAGGTCCATCAGCAGCACGGCCACGCCCTCACCTGCCGGGCAGCGGGCCAGGGCCAGCTGCAGCTCGGCGACGAAACGGTTGCGGTTGGCCAGCTGGGTCAGCGGATCGCGGTAGGCGAGGAAGCTGATGGTCTTCTCACGCTCGGCGATGCCCTGCTGCATGGCGACGAACTCACGGGCCAGCAGGCCGACCTCGCCGCTGGCACGGGTAGCCACGCTGGCCTGGTAATCACCGCTGGCAATGCGCCGCACGTTCTCCACCATCTGCGCCAACGGCCGGCTGACAGTATTGGCGATCCACAGCGCGCCCAGCCCGGCCAGCAGCAAGGCAATGGCGAAGATGGCCGCCAGTTGCCACTGCAGCGGCTGATAGTGGGCCAGCTCGGCGGACAGCGAACGCATCAGCAGCACCTGCAACGCGCCTCCTGTTTCAGTCAGGGGCGCGCGCAGAGCTACCTGCTCGCGCTGCTGCAACTGGAAGTGAAACACGCCCGCTGTATCCGGCACCTGCAGGCTCGCCAATTCGGCGCGCGACAGCCCGTCGAGGTTGCTGGCCAATACCCGGTAGGCACCGGGCGCGCCGTCCAGCAGGGCCACGTCGGCCCCGCTGAGTTCGGCCAGGTGGGCGGCGGCGGCATCGTCCAGTTCGAAGGCCATCAGCAGCCAGCCCATCAGGTTGGGCCGCGGGGCGAAAATCGGCGTCAGGTTGACGTGCAGCACGCGGCCATCCAGCACCACCAGGCGCTCGGCACTGTCGGGCTCGTCCAGGGCCAGCAGATCGCTCCAGGGTAGGCGCGCACCGGGCGCCAGTTCGGCACTGGTGCCGGCCAGCACCTGGCCCTCGGGCGCCAGCACCAGGGCGAAACTGGCCTGGCTGCGCGAAGCGAAGGATTCCAGCGCGGCAGACAGCGATTGCGCCTCCTGCTGCGGGCTGGCGACCAGATCGGCGATCTCGCCGAGCAGAGTGAAATCCTTGGCAATCAGCTCGGCCAGCGCGCTCTGCGCCTGACGGCGGCTCTGCAGTTCATTGGCCAGCACGCCATGCGCCGAGCCCAGCTGCGCTTGCACCTGCTGCAGGGTGTGGCTATAGGTGGAGCGATAGACCAGCGCCAGCAGCAGCACCATCACCGCCAGCAGCAGGAGCAGGAAAAAGCCGAGGATCTTGCCGCGCAAGCTCATGGCGCGTAACCACCCTTGCCCTGCGGTCGCTTGCTCGGCTCCTTGGGCCGCGGGTCTGGTTTCAGTTCACTGCTCAGGCGCCAGAGCAACGGGCCGTCAGCAGCCAGTGTGCGCACCTGCTGCTCGGCCGGGTCGGCGATTCGCGGATGCCAGATATGCACGCGCTGCCCGGCGGCCGGCTGGTAATCGATGCGCGCCCGGCCCTGGGCATCGGTCTGGGCGAACAAGGGGCTGTCCAGCACCAGGATGAAACCGAGCATCCAGTCGTGGATATTGCAGCCGAGGGTAACCAGGCCTGGCTTGTCGAACAGCACGTCCTGGGGCAAGTCCTGCTGCTTCTGCAGACGCAGTTCAAAGCGCTTGGCCGGGGAGAAGGAATAGACGTGGTGGTTGATCGGGTCGGCGTTGGGGAAGCTCACCGTGGTGCCCGCCTGCACGGCCAGGATATAGGGCACGAACTGGCGCTTTTCCTGGTTGACCTTGAGGCCGGCAGCCGGCGCCTGGCCCGCACCCGGCTCGACCCACAGCACGGCGTCGGCCAGTGGCCCGCCGTGCTTGTCACTCAGCTGGATCTCGAGGCTCGCCGCCGCCAGCCAGCTACTCCACAACAGCCCACTGAACAGTCCACCCAGCAACCCAATACCCAGCTTGCCCATGCCCACCTCCAACGGTCGATGGGCTGAGTATAGGAAGGCAGCGCCAGGGTGTAGCCATTCGCCAGCAGCAGCCGATGATGTTTAACCCCAGCTGGCTGAGCGGCAGTCCAGAGCCGGCAGGTTCTGCCTACTCGCTGACACTGAAGCGCAGCTGTGCGGTCTGCCCGCCCTGGTCCAGCACACTCAGCTGGTACTGCCCCGTCTCGCGCAGCACCTGGGCGAAGGCTTCGCCCGGCTGGCTCTCGGCCAGTGGCGCGCCATTCAGGAACCACCAGCGCGTACCACTGCCGCCCAGGGCCGAGAGCTGCAGGCGCAGCGGCTCGGCACTGCTGGCCGGGCGGCGCAGGCGGTCGTGATCGCGAATGCCGACGATCGACAACGGCGCCGCCGGCGGTGCCATGGCTGGCGGACAGCTCGTGTCGGCCGCCGGCAAACGCGCCGCGCGGCATTCGCGACGCGGCAACCAGGGTTCCAGCGGTGCCGGCCAGAGCGCCACCTGACGTGCCTCGCCAGCGGCACAGGTGGCCGCCACCTGCCGCCCCTGCGAGTTGACCCAGATGTTCTGCAACAGCCCCAGGCCCAACGGCTGATCGGCCGCCTGCAGGGTCGGCGGCGTGGTGCCGTCGAGGGTCCAGGCGAAGCGCTGGCGCCGGCAATTGTCATCCTCACGGGCCAGCGGCTGCCCCAGCGGCCAGCAGATCGCCGCCACGCCGACACTCTCCGGCACCACTTGCACAGGGGGCGCCAGGCCACGCTGGCTGTCGCGGTTGACCAGCAGATCATGCACCTGCAGCAACAGCGGCGCGGCCGAGGCCAGGCCGAACTGGCCGGGCACCGGGGTGCCGTCCGGACGGCCGATCCAGATGCCGATCAGGTGCCGTGGACCGACCCCCACCGCCCAGGCATCGCGAAAGCCGTAGCTGGTGCCGGTCTTCCAGGCCAGCACGGGACGCTGCAGCAATTCGGCACGCGGGTCGCGATCGGGCCGTGCCTGGCCGGCCAGAATGCGCCGGATGATCCACGCCGCGCCGGGCGAGAGCAGGCGGCGTTCATGCAGGGCGTCCTGCGGCTGCAGGCGCGGGCGCGCGGCGAGCCCGTCGCGAGCCAAGGCGCTATAGCCGCCAACCAGTTCCTCCAGGCGGCTGCCGGCGCCCCCGAGAATCAGCGCCAGGTTGGGCTCGGCAGCGGCCGGCAAGGTCAACGGCACCCCGGCATTGCGCAGTTCACCAGCAAAGCGCTTCGGCCCGTAAGCCTCCAGCAGCTGCACTGCGGGCAGATTGAGCGAGGTGGCCAGGGCCTCGCTGGCCGACACCGGGCCGATAAAATCGGCGGCGAAGTTGCCGGGGCGATAGTCGCCGTAGCGCCGCGGCACATCCTGCAGCAACGACTCGGAATGGATCAGCCCGGCGTCCAGGGCCATGCCATAGAGAAAGGGTTTCAGCGTGGAACCGGGCGAACGCAGGGCGCGCACCATGTCGACATGACCGAAGCGGCGCTTGTCGGCGATATCCACCGAACCCAGGTAGGCGCGCACCGCCATGCTCTCGTGCTCGACCACCAGGATCGCCGCCGAGGTGTGCTCCGGCAGACGCGCGCGCCAGCCCAGCAGCAGGTCTTCCAGGCGCCGTTGCAGGCTGGCATCGAGGGTGGTGCGGATCAGTGGCGGGCTGCCCGGCACATTCAGCCGCCGCGCCAGCAGCGGCGCCAGGTTGGGTTCTTGGCGCGGCGCCAGCAGCACCGGCTCCTGCAGCGCCTCGTCGACCAGGCCCTGTGGCCACACCTGGAACTGCGCCAGACGCCGCAGCACCTTGTCCCGCGCCACCTGGGCGCGCTCGGGGTGACGATCCGGACGCAGTCGGCTGGGCGCCTGCGGCAACACCGCGAGCAGCGCCGCCTCGGCGCGGGTTAGCTGCGCCGGTGACTTGCCCAGGTAGGCCCAGCTGGCCGCCGCTACGCCCTGTAAGGTGCCGCCGAAAGGCGCGCGGTTGAGGTAGAGGGCGAGGATCTCGTCCTTCGACAGGTGCCATTCCAGCTGCAGGGTGCGCCCGAGCTGACGCAGCTTGCCGGCGAAGGTGCGCGAATGCGGGTCGAGCAGACGCGCCACCTGCATCGACAGGGTGCTGCCACCGGACAGCACGCGCCCGCCCGTGAGGTTCTGCCAGGCCGCGCGGCCCAGGGCCAGCGGATTGACCCCGGGATGCCGATAGAACCAGCGGTCCTCGTAGGTCAGCAGCGCCTGCAGGTAATAGGGCGAAACCTGCTCCGGCGTCACCGGATAACGCCATACCCCCTCGGCATCGGCGAAGCGCCACAGCGGCGTGCCGTCCTCGGCCAGCACCACGCGGGCCAGGTCGTCCTGCGGCAGCGGCAGCGGAAACAGCCGATCGGCCACCAACAGCAACGCCACCAGCAGCACGGGCAGCGCCAGCCAGGGGCGGCGCAAGCGGATGAGCCAGCGCCTCAGGTCCATGGGCCTGCTACCCTTCGCCGCAGCAGGTGCCTGTGGCATGCTGCCCTGCATTGCGCGCAATAGCCGAGGAGCGGCCCCGAGCGGCCGAACATTTTTTCGTGAGTGATTTCTTTCAATGGCTGGGTCACGCACTCGGCACTCTGATCCGTTTCATCGTCGAAGCCCTCAGCGGCTTCTTCGGCCTGTTCGCCGACGCCGGCCGCAGCTTTCTGCAGGGCCTGGCCAATGCCCTCGGTACCGACATCGGCCTGCTCAGCCTGGTGGCCATGGTCTGCGGCCTGTTGCTGCTCTACGCCGCCTTCCGCGCCGGCCTGCGCAAGGCTTTCGTGCGCATGGTGATCTATGGGCTGCTGGGATTGTGGTTGTTGAGTTTGATTGTGAGTTGAGGCCACTCAAGAATCGACCCAGAGGTAGCCCGGATGCAATCCGGGAGCAGCCCCACTATTCCCCTGCCCCGACAACCTGCTCTTGTACGCCCCCACACCACTCACTAGGCAGTAGCCCACGCTGCACATAGCGATGAAAGCTGGACAGTGGCCAATCTGCCGCACGCAAAACCAAACCATGCTTCATCGGGTTGGCATGGATGTAATCCACGTGCGCCGCAAAGTCCTGCTCATCGCGAATCAGATGTTCCCAGAAACGGCGTTGCCAGATGCTCGCTTCGCCCTTCGGGTTAATGCTCACACGCTCACCTCGCGCCTGCAGGTGCTGAATAAACAGAGACTTGAACATCCGTACCCGCGATGAGAAATCTGCATCATCCTCAGGCAACCACATCAACAGATGAAGATGCTCGGGCAAGACAACCGCGGCCGGAAGTTTAAACGGCTTTGCACTGCTTACCTGGCGCAGAGCCATGCGCAACTCATCGCTATAACGAAGCAACAGATCCGAGGAGCGATCCCGCAGGGCCAGCGTCAGGAAATAGCAGGCACCCGCAACCCTGGCACGTCGATAGTTGACCATTCCCCAGACCTCCCTGTCTGGCAACTTTCCCGGATTGCATCCGGGCTACAACGGCAAAAGGCCTCAGCGCCCCCTTACCACCAGTTTCTCCGGCGCCTCGCCCTGGGCTTTCCAGGCCGGGCGATACATGGATTCCACCTGCGGCGGCGGCACCCGGTAGATGCCGGGCGTCACGGCGCGGGCCAGGTAAAGCAGGTGGGTGGCGTCGTAGCCATTCACATCCAGCGCGGCCACGTAGCGGTCGTCGCGGAATTCCTGGTGTTTGATCGCGGCGTTCTGCATCGACTTCTGCCAGTCCTTCACCGCACTGCTGGCGTCGTCCAGGCTGGCGGCACTCTGCGCCAGGTTCTGGTTTTCCAGTTCCAGGCCCGCCGGCAACAGGTCGACCAGCAGGGCATCCGGCACCCGCTCATCGGCACGCACCGCCAGGTGCACCAGCACCAGTTGGCCGCTTTGCAGATTGTTCAGGTCCAGCGCGTTGCCACCGAGGTCGTAGTACTCGCGCTCGATGCTCAGGTTGTTGCCACCCGCCCGCGGCGCCTGGGCCGGGTAACCGGACAGCGTCAGCTGCTGGTACAGGCTCTGCTCGCCCGGGTTGCTCAGGCTCAGCGGTTCGCCCAGGCCAGCGCCCTGTAGCAGCACGGCCGGCTGGCTGTTGCTCAGTTCGCGCAGCTGGCCGGCGACTTCCAGCACGGCGTTCCAGTCCTGCTCCGGCTTTTTCACCAGGCTACGGCCGGCGAGGAACAGCGAGTTGCGCTCCTGGGTCGACAGGTAGCTCTGCAGCGCACGCTCCTCGGCCAATTCGAACAGCAGTTGCTCGCGCGTGCCGGCGGCCAGGTCGTTCTCCTCCAGCAGGGCATAGATCAGCGCCTGGTCGCGCAGCGGGCTGCCGTAGTCGCCCAGCCAGTCCTCGCGGTTGCGGCCCTGGGCCATGCCCACGGCCAGCGCCTCGTCGGCACGCGGCTTGTCGCCCATCTTCTGCAGGGCCACCGCCAGGTGCACCAGCGGCAGGCCGGACTGCGACTCGCTGCGCCGCTCGTACAGCGCGCGCAGGGCGCCCAGCGGCGCCTGCTGACTGCGCGCCAGCACGTAGCCGGCGTAGGCCTGCACGGCAAAGCGGGTGTGGTCGAGGTTTTCGCTGTAGCCGACTTCGATCAGGTTGCGCTCCTGCAGGTAGCGCAGCAGGCGCTCGCTGGCCTTCTTCAACGGCTCGGCCGGCACGGCAAAGCCCTGCTCGCGGGCGCGCAGGAGGAAGTCGGTGACATAGGCGGTCAGCCAGTATTCCTCATCGCTGTCACTGCCCCACAGACCGAAACTGCCGTTGTAGCGCTGCATGCCGAGCAGGCGCTCGATGCCGATCTCGATAGAACGGCGGCGCTGCTCCTCCGGCTCGCCTTCCAGGCCGAGGCGCTTGAGGGTGGCGGCATCCGCATACAGCGAGGGGTACAGGCCGCTGGTGGTCTGCTCCAGACAGCCGTAGGGATAGGCCTTGAGGGCACGGATCTGCTCGGCCAGATTGAGCGGCGGACGACTGGACACGCTGAGCAGCGCCTCCAGCCCGGCCGGTTCGAAGGCCGCCAGGGTGCCGGCCGGCAGGCTCCAGCGTTCGCCCTTGAGCACGCTGCGGAACATCTGCTGCTGCGCCGGCCAGGCCGGACGCACACCGATGCGCCAGGTGCGACTGAACGGCGGCAGGTTCTCGCCCGGCAAGCTCAGGCCCTGCACGCTGACGCGCAGCACGCCGGCGCCGAAGCCGCCGGCGGCACGCACCGGGATGCGCAGGGTGGTGCGCTGGCCCTGGTCGAGTTGAATCGGTGCAGTATGCCCGCCGGGGGTTTCGCTCAAGGCCAGCTGGCCCTCGGCGCTGAGCTGCACATCGAGTTTCTGCAGGGCGCCGGACAGGTTGGTCAGGTCCAGGGCCACAGTGGTTTCATCGCCACCGGCGAGGAAGCGCGGCGCCGACAGTTCGGCCACCAGCGGCGCGGCCACCACCGTCTTGCCCTCGGCCATGCCGTAGCGCTCGTCGGTCCAGGCCTGGGCCATCAGGCGCAGCTCGCCATTGAAGTCGGGAATATCCAGGCTGACTTCACCCTGGCCCTGGGCATCCAGCTGCACCGGCAGGCTCTGCTGGGCGACGATGGTGATGCTGGTATCCGGCCGTTTGCCGCCCTTGGCCAGCGCCGCGTCGCCGCCGAAGGCCAGGCTGGCCAGACGCCCCTGGCCGGCCTCGATCAGCTGGCCGTAGACATCCAGCTGGTCGGCGCCATAGGCCTTGCGCCCAAAGAACTGGGCGAAGGGGTCCGGTGTCGGGTACTCGGTGATATTGAGGATGCCGACATCCACGGCCGCCACCAGCACCCGCACCTCGCTCGGCACGCTGCCGTCGGCGTTCTTCGCCTGGATCTGCACCTTCAGCGGCTGCTGCGGACGCATCTTCTCCGGCGCCGTCAGGCTAAGTTGCAGCTTGCGCGGACCGCGCTCGAACGGCAGGTGCAGCAGACCCACGGCGCGCTTGGGCGTGGCGCCCGCCTTGCGCTCACCGGGACGGATCACCAGCGCGCTGATGTACAGGTCATGCCGCGCCCACTCGTCGTCCAGGGCAATCTCGAAGGCCTTGCCTTCGGCCGGCACCTCGATTTCCTGCCACCACAGCGGGCCGTCGCTGGACTCTACCAGCAGGTAGCCACTGCCGGCCACCGGCGGGGTAACGGTGACCGTGGCCGTGTCGCCGGCACTGTAGGCCGGCTTATCGAGGGCCAGCTTGACCTGGTCCGGACGCACCGCGCCGCCGTCGGTGTTGTCCTGCCAGGAATAACCGGCCCACACCCGCAGGCTGCTCATGATGCCGGTTTCGGCGTCGGTGACTTCGATCCGGTACGGGCCCCACTCCACCGGGAAACTGACCTTGGCCGTGCCGCCGGCGGCGACGCTGATGTTCTCCTCGGCCAGGTTGAGGAACTTCTCGTTGTAGTGGTAATTCCAGCCTTCGCCTTCGGAGAAGCTCCAGTAGTAGTCGCGACGTTCGCGGATAAAGCGCACGTTGAGCTGCTCGGCAGCCAGCTTGTTGCCAGCCGGGTCGGCGACCAGCAGCTCGAACTCGGCCAGGCTGTCGCCATCCACCTCCTCGCCCTCGAACAAGCCGCGCACACCGGGCAGGCGCTCGGCTGGCCACACCGGTTGCACCAGGCGCCGGGTAATCGGCCGGCCACCGGACTCCTGCAGGCTGGCCTGGACGATCAGTTGCAGCGGTGACTTGGCTTCGGCCCAGCGGTTCTCCACCTGGATCAGGGTCTTGCCCTCGACATCCAGGCTGGTTTCCTCCAGGTCGAGGTCCTGGCTCAGCTCCTCCTCGGTGAGCGAGCCGAACTGATAGCCGGGCAGCGCCTTCACCGCCTCGCGCAGCGGCCGCACATAGACCTGGCCGGTCAGGCGATTGCCGGACGCCGGTGCGCCGTACAGGTAACGGCCCTCGACCTGGAACTGCGCCTCATCGCTCGGCGCGATCGGCGTCTCGCTGCCCTTGAGCTCCAGGGCCAGGCGTTCGGGCAGGAAGTCCTCGACGAGGAATTCGTAGATCTGGCTGTGCCCGCTGCCGACATCCAGCAGCAGCTGCCAGCGACCGGTCGGGGCCTCGCCGGCCAGCTGCAGCTGGTATTGATAGAGGCCATCCTCGCCCGGCTGCCAGACGAACTTGCGGCTGACCTGTTCATCCGGGCGGCGCACTTCCACGTTCACCGGCTGCGGCTTGACCGCACGGCCATCGGCATCGCGCAGCAGGGCATTGAGCAGCACGGTCTCGCCCGGGCGATACAGGTCACGCGGGCCGAACACGAACAGCTGCAGCGGGTTGGGCAGCTCACCGCCGATATCGAACTCGGCCAGGTCCAGGGCCGGGCCGCTGAGGTTGAGCAGGCTGGTCTGCTCGCCCTGGCGAGCGAGCAGCAGGGCGGCGTTGTCGGGCAGGCTCAGCTCGGCGTGGCCGCTGCTGTCGGTGCTGCCTTCGCCGATCACCTGGCCCTTGTCGCTGAGCAGTTCCAGGGTCACATCGGCCTGCGCCGCGCCGCCTTCCAGGGCCTGGGTGAAGACATCCAGACGGCCGCGGTAACGGTGCACCGACAGCCCGATATCGCTGAGGGTGAACAGCGTCGCCGGCTGCGTGTAGTTGTAGGTGCCAGCCTCGCGCATCACCGCCAGGTACACGCCCGGCTGCTTGAACGGTTCCAGGCCGGCAATCGGCAGCAGCAGGGTTTCACGGGTATTGCGCGCCGGGTTAAGGTCGAAGCGACCGCCATACACCAGCTCGGCCATCGGCAGCAGTTCGCGGGACTCCCAGGTGCTGATATTCGAGCTGCGCCCCCACTGGCTGAGAAAGCTCGGCAGCGCCTCCTGGCGGATGCGGAAGAACTCGACGTTGACCTTGTCGACGTTCAGCGCGATCACCGGCAGACCTTCGGCCAGACGGGTCGGCAGCAACGAGCCACGGCTGGCGAAGCCGACCGTGGGCTGCATGTCGCGGGTATCGATCTGCGTGCTGTATTCCGCGGCCAGTTCGCTGGCATTGACGCCACGCAGGCCGGCATCGATGGTCAGCAGCAGGCTGCGCTGGGGTTCGAGGTGGCGCAGGCGCAGTTCCATCAGGTTGTCGGACAGCTCCCAGGCGCCATCGACCTTGCCACTTTTCTTGTCGACCAGGTGCAGCTTGGCGGCGAAATCCTGTTCGGGATCGAGCGGCACGCTGAAGGTCACCGATAGCGCACTGGCGCCCTCGAGCTGCACTTCCGAGGCATCGGCCACGCTCAGCTGGCGCCCGGCATAGCGCTTGGCCAGCGCCTCGACATCCGCCGCCGGCCTGGCCGCGTCCTGCGCCGCGACGGGTCGCTCGGCGCTGGGCACATCGGGAGTGGAAGAATCGCAGGCGCTGAGCAGCGTCAGTGCGAGGGCCAGAAGCAGTCCTTTGTTCGGCATAACGGGCTCCCAAAGCGGGCAAGGCAGAGGAGCGAAACTATAGCCGAAGCATGCTTGCCCAGGCGTGATCCAGGCAACTGTGCAACTGAGCTGATGACATTCGACAGCGCGCGCCGCTCCAACCGTACTACGCAGTGTTCACCCGGTGGACTACGCAACGTATCGCTCACGGCTTATCCGGGCGTCGGGCGACCTGTCGTGCAGCCTATAATCGCCTTTTTACCGGAAATCCCCATGTCCGCCCTGCTCGATGCCTGGCGCCACGCCCCGACCCATCGGCGGGTCTGGGCCATGGCCCTGCCGATGATCCTCTCCAACCTCTCGGTACCGCTGGTGGCGCTGGTCGATACGGCCGTGATCGGCCACCTGCCGCATGCCCATCAGCTGGGTGCGGTGGTGGTCGGTGCCAGCCTGTACGCCATGCTGGTCGGCGTCTTCGGCATTCTGCGCATGAGCGCCACCGGTTTCGCCGCCCAGGCCTGCGGTCGGGGCGATGGCACGGCGCTGCGCCAGGTGCTGCTGCAGAGCCTGCTGCTGGCGGGCGGTCTGTCGTTGCTGTTGGCAATGCTGGCCGTGCCGCTGAGCGGCTTAGCCCTGAACCTGATGCAACCCTCGGCGGAGTTGGCCAGCCAGGCCCGCGAGTTCTTCCACGCCCGCCTGTTTGGTCTTCCGGCGACCCTGGCCAGTTCAGCCCTGATCGGCTGGTTGCTGGGTACACAACGCGCGCGCGGTGCGCTGGCCATCATGCTGAGTACCAACCTGCTGAATATCGCGCTCAACCTGTGGTTCGTCCTCGGCCTGGAGTGGGGCGTGGTCGGTTCCGCGCGAGCCTCGGTGCTAGCCGAATGGAGCGGCGCCCTGCTCGGCCTGCTGCTGGCCGGCCGCGCCTTGCGCCATCACCCCGGACAGTTCGACGGGTCGGCCCTTAAACAGTGGCGCAGCTGGCACGCGCTGCTGGCGGTCAACCGCGACATCCTGATCCGCACCCTGGCCCTGCACCTGGTGTTCTTCCTGGTCACCGTGCAAGGCACCCGCCTGGGCGACGCCACGGTGGCGGCCAATGCCCTGCTGCTCAACGGCCTGCTGCTCGCCGCCTTCGCCCTGGACGGCCTGGCGCATGCGGTGGAGGCGCTGTGCGGACATTCCATCGGCGCAGGTGACCGCCTGGCCTTGCGCCGCTCGCTGGTAGTCGCCAGCGGCTGGGCGCTGCTGGCCAGTCTGGGCTTCGCCCTGCTGTTTCTCGTTTGCGGCGAACTGTTCGTCAACCTGCAGAGCGATATTCCCGCGGTACGCGCGGTGGCCTACCAGTACCTGCCCTACCTGGCTGTGCTGCCGCTGCTGGGGGTATGGAGCTACCTGCTCGACGGCCTGTTCATCGGTGCCACCCGTGCCCGCGAAATGCGCAATGCCATGCTCGCCAGCGTGGCTCTGGCCCTGCCGCTGGGCTGGCTGCTGCAGGGGCTGGGTAATCACGGTCTGTGGCTGGCTTTGCTATGTTTTATGCTGATGCGCGGCCTGAGCCTGGCCATCTTCGCGTGGCGCCTGCAGCGCAGGGATGCCTGGCTGGCTACACCGCACTGAACGGAGACAAGAATGCTGCCTGCTCCCTGCCCACCCGATGAAGCCCTTCGCCAACAGGCGCTGGATGACCTCGATCTGCTCGACACCCCCGCCGAGCTGTACCTCGACACCCTGGTACGCCTGACCCGTGAACTGTTCGGCGTCGATACCGTGCTGATCAGCCTGATCGACCGCGACCGCCAGTGGTTCAAGGCGCGGACGGGCCTGGATCTAGCCGAAACCCCGCGCGACATTTCCTTCTGTGGTCATGCGGTGGCGGCGCGCAGCCCGCTGGTTGTCGAGGACGCCCATCTCGACCTGCGCTTCTGCGACAACCCGGTGGTGGTCGGCCCGCCCTTCGTGCGCTTCTATGCTGGCCATCCGCTTTACAGCCGTGACAACCAACCAATCGGCACGCTCTGTCTGCTGCATCCACAGCCACGCGGCCTCGATCCGACGGAGCGGCTGCGCCTGCGCGACCTGGCCACGCTAGTCGAGGGTTACCTGCATCTACGCAATGTCAGCCAGCATGCCCACAAGTTGCGCCAGGCAGTCAGCCGCGAACAACGCAAGGCGCTGATCGACCCGCTGACGCAGCTGTGGAACCGCGCCGGCTTCAATGAATTCTTCCCGCGCGAGCAGGCCAGCGCGACTGACCTGGGTCTGAAACTCGCCGCGATCTATTGCGACCTCGACCACTTCAAGCAGGTCAACGACAAGTTCGGCCATGGCGGTGGCGACCAGGTGCTATGGGAAAGCGCACGACGCATGAGCGCTGCTCTGCGCCCGGATGACCTGCTAGTGCGCCTGGGTGGCGAGGAGTTCGTCGCCCTGGTCAGCGTGCACGACGCCAGCGAGCTGCAGCACATCGCCGAGCGCGTACGCCTGGCCATTGCCGCCACGCCGATGAGCATCGGCACGCTCAGCCATACGGTGACCAGCAGCATCGGGACCGCCATCGCGGCGCCCGGAGAGAGCGCGGCCTCGCTACTGGAACGCGCCGACGGCGCGCTGTACCTTGCCAAAAACCAGGGCCGTAACAGAACGGTCCACGCCGCCTGACCCTGCACGAGGAATCCCCATGGCCGACGCGATTGCCGCCAGCCTGCACTACCTGTCGATCTTCGTCCTGTTCGCCCTGCTGACCGGCGAACACCTGCTGTTCAAAGCGCAAATCGATAACACCACGGCGCGCCGCCTGCTGCGCATCGACATCGCCTACGGCATCACTGCAGGCCTGGTGCTGGTCACCGGCGCGGCGCGCGTGCTGTGGTTCGGCAAGGGCCTGGACTACTACCTGGGCAACAGCCTATTGCATACCAAGGTCGGCCTGTTCCTGCTGATCGGGCTGTTGTCGATCGTGCCGACCCTGACCTTCTTCAACTGGCGCAACGACCTGCTGGCCGGCAAGGCGCCGCAGATCAGCCTGGCGGTGGCCAAACGCACGATCTGGGTGATCCGCCTGGAACTGCTGTTGCTGGTCTGCCTGCCCTTCCTGGCCAGCCTGATGGCACGCGGCTTCGGCTAACCGAGATGCACCAAATTAGTCTCTCGATTGGATCGATAGGCTCGAACGGATTGCTCTTAGCTGAACAGGAAATCATCACCCAGATGCGAATTGTTAGCTGGAACTGCAATGGGGCACTTCGAAAAAAGCGCCACCTCCTGGATGAACTTCGCGCAGACATCCTAGTTGTCCAAGAGTGTGAGAACCCTGAGCACACCCAGGATGCCGATTACAAGCAGTGGGCTGGCAGCCACCTATGGGCCGGAGATAACAAGAACAAAGGTCTTGGTGTATTCGCCAAGTCAGGGATGCGACTAGAAGCACTTGATCTCGACACGGGAGGGCTACAGCTCTTTTTGCCATGCATGGTCAATGGGATCATGTTTTTGGCCGTTTGGACGAAAGAGGCTGGCTCCCCAACCTTTAAATACATTGGCCAGCTCTACAAATGGCTTCAATTGCATAAAGCCCAGCTTGCCCAGCAAAGAGCCATAGTAATCGGAGACCTCAACAGCAATGCGTGCTGGGATGTTTGGGATCGCTGGTGGAACCACTCAGATGTAGTCAAAGAGCTTGCTGATATTGGCCTTCACAGTCTTTACCATGCTCAGACAGGGCTAGACCAAGGTTCAGAAGCCCAGCCCACATTCTTTCTGCACCGGAAGCTCGAAAAGCCATACCACATCGATTACGCGTTCTTGTCTGAAATGCTCAAGAACAGCGCCCAACTATCCATCGGTGCTACCGAGCTGTGGATAGAACACAGTGACCATCTACCGCTTATTGTGGATATCGCACCCACTCAAAAAACCAAGCCATTCAATTAATGGCAACGCAGACAAAAAAGCCCGGCATGCGCCGGGCTTTTTCATCTGTGCAGCAACGGCAAGAACCGCCGACTCAGGTCGCCAGATAGGACGAACGAGTCAATCCCAGACGCAGGGCGTCGAGGAACTGGGTGCGTTCGCGCGGGCTGAGCTTGGCGCTGGCCACCTTGTCGCGGTAGTGGCTCATCAGCTCCTCGGGCGACAGGTGCACGTAGCGCAGCATGTCCTCGATGGTGTCGTGGGTCTCGATGCCGGCGTGGTAGGACGTGCCGTCGGCATTCTGGTAAATATTCACCGAGTCGGTGTCACCGAACAGGTTGTGCATGTCGCCGAGAATTTCCTGGTAGGCGCCGACCAGGAAGATCCCCAGCACATAGTCCTCGCCGTCGCGCAGTTCATGCACCGGCAGGCTGGTCTCGATGCTCTGCTCGTCGACGTACTGGTTGATCTTGCCATCGGAATCACAGGTCAGGTCCTGCAGCACGGCACGGCGCAGCGGTTCTTCGTCCAGGCGGTGCAGCGGCAGGATCGGCAGGATCTGGCCGATGGCCCAAGTGTCCGGCAGGCTCTGGAACACCGAGAAGTTGCAGATGTACTTGTCCGCCAGCTTGTCGTTGAGCTCGTCGAGCACTTGGCGGTGCGAGCGCTGGCGGGCCTTGAGCTGGTTGTACAGGCGCCGGCAGATGGCGAAGTAACACTGCTCGGCCAGGGCCTTCTGCGGCAGGTCGAGCTTGCCGGCCGAGTACTGCGCGGCCACCTCGCTGACATAGTGGGTGGCCCGCCAGTAGGTCTCGGCGACCATTTCCGGGTCGCTGTCACCGAGCAGGTCGATCAGCACCTGCAGCACTTCCGGCTGCTCGATGCTGCTGTCGATGCGCGGCACTTCGTCGTGGTGTTTCTCCACGTCGGTCACCTGCACCAGCAACACCGCGTGGTGCGCGGTCATCGCCCGGCCGCTCTCGGAGAAGATGTGCGGGTGGGGGATGTCCTGGCGATCGCAGAACTCCTTGAGCATGTCGACTACGGCATCGGCGTAGTCTTCCATGTCGTAGTTGATCGAGCTGGCGTTGCGCGAATGGGTACCGTCGTAGTCGACGCCCAGGCCGCCGCCAACGTCGATATGATCGACCGGCAGGCCTAGGGCGCGCAGCTCGCCGTAGTAGCGGATGGCCTCGCGGAAGCCCTTGCGGTAGTCGGCGATGTTGGCGATCTGCGAACCCATGTGGAAGTGCAGCAGGCGGATGCCCTGGTCCAGGCCGGCTTGCTTGAAGCGCTCGACCACCGACAGCAGCTGCGCGGCGGACAGGCCGAACTTGGACTTCTCGCCGCCGGTATCGGCCCACTTGCTCGAAGCCAGGGACGACAGGCGCACGCGCAGGCCGATCTGCGGGGCAACCTTGAGTTCGGCCGCCTCGTCGATGACGAACTGCACCTCGGACTCTTTCTCGATGACGATGAACACGTTGTGGCCGAGCTTCTGCCCCATCAGGGCCAGGCGAATGAACTCGCGGTCCTTGTAGCCGTTGCAGACGATGGTGCCGCCCTTCGGCGCCAGGGCCAGCACGGCCATCAGCTCGGGCTTGGAACCGGCTTCCAGGCCGATGGACACGTCCTGGGTGGCGATGATGTTCTCCACCACCGCTTCCTGCTGGTTGACCTTGATCGGATACAGCGCGGTGTAGCGGTTCTGATATTCCAGGCGCGCGATGCTGGCGTCGAAGGCGCCGGTCAGCTGGCGCACGCGGTATTGCAGGATGTCCGGGAAGCGCACCAGCAAGGGCAGCGACAGGCCGCTTTCGCGCAGGCCGTCGAGCTGGGCATAGAGGTCAATAGGCGCGCTCTGCGGGCCATTCGGGCGGACTTCCACGCGGCCTTCGTCATTGATCGCGAAGAAGCCGGCGCCCCAATGGCGGATGCCATATACGCTGCGGCTGTCCGCGACTGTCCATTGGCTACCGTCGTCTTTGCGTGTGCGTCTTGCGGCCATCGGGGTCTCCTGCAATAGAAAGGACCAGCTGCTTGGTCGGGCAACAGGTTAGAAGCGAATCATGACGAATGACGGAGAGTGGACCCACTGCCCCATCGAGAAGTTTAGGAGGCGCCGGCTCAGCCGCCGGATTTCTTGGCCTTGAAACCGCGCTTGGCGAGTTCTTCGAGGAGCAGGTCGACCATGTCGCCCTGGATCTCGATGACCCCATCCTTGAGTCCGCCACCGCAGCCACAGCGTTTCTTCAGCGCACTGGCCAATTCTTTCAGCGGCTCTTCGGCAAGCGGTACGCCGCTGATGGTGGTGACCGTCTTGCCACCCCGGCCCTTGGTTTCCCGGCGCACACGGGCGATGCCGTCTCCTTCGGGAATCCGGCTCTGCTTGCAGATACAGGCGTCCACCGGCTGGCTGCAGTCGGGACAGTGCCGACCGCTGTCGGTGGAGTAGACGAGACCGCTCAAGGCGGAGAATGACGAAGCTTTCTTGACCACCGGCTTTTCCTCTTGGGTTGGTCAGGATAGCGACTGGTCGACAAGTGCCTGAGGCATCGACCGCGAAGCCCCACTCTGGCAGGGGCAGCGCAACCGGGCTGGGAACCCGGTTTCAAAGGTCGCGCAGTGTAACGGCAAAGATTGGCCTTGCTAAGTATGTAATTGCGCCAATGATCGATGGATTGGCGACCTTTGCCCGCCCTCGTTCGGCATCCTGCACAAAGACGCCCAGAAAACTGCACAAAGCCACGCCAGACAAGGGTTGCAGCGGTTCAGGCCAGAGCAGCCAGGTAGCTGCGCAGGGCCTGCAGCGAGTCGGGGCAGAAGGGCTTGCTCTCGGTGTCACGCAGCACCTGCGCCAGTGGCAGAAAGCGGGCTTCCAGTACTTCCTCCGGCTGTAGCACCAGCGGCGCATCGGAGATGGCCGAGAACACTGCACACCACAGGCGATTGTCCGGCTGATCGAAGAAGAAGCGCCCATGCTCGCGCAGTTCGACGCCGGCGATGCCCAGCTCCTCCTGCAGCTCGCGCGCCGCCGACTCTGCATAGCTTTCGCCCTCGCCCACCATGCCGCCGGCCGCCACATCCCAGTAACCGGGGTAGATGGCCTTGCTCAGGGTGCGTCGGTGCACGCACAGCTCACCGGCAGCATTGAACAGCAGGATGAAGGTGCCACGGCCGATCAGCCCGCGCTCACGCAGTTCGGCACGCGGCAGACTACCTAGCAGGCAGTCCTGCGCATCGACCCAGGCGATACGCTCGGCATCGGAAGCGGCACGGTGCGCCGCTTCCTCGGTGGAGATCGGCATGCCTCAGCCCTGGGTCAGCAGGGTACGCAAATCGATGATCGCCGCATTGGCGCGCGAGATGTAGTTGGCCATCACCAGCGAGTGGTTGGCCAGTACGCCATAGCCGCTGCCGTTGAGTACCATCGGGCTCCACAGTGGCTCCTGCGCCGCCTCCAGCTCACGAATGATCTGCCTCACGCTGACGGTGGCGTTCTTCTTCGCCAGCACGTCGGCGAAGTCCACCTCGATGGCGCGCAGGATGTGCGACAGCGCCCAGGCCTGGCCACGGGCTTCGTAGAACACGTTGTCGATCTGCAGCCAGGGCGTCTTCACTTCCTCCTCGCTGAGCGGCACGGCCTCACCGACGACCGGCACCTTGTCCGACATATCGGTGTTCAGGCGCACCCGGCCGACGCTGGCAGACAGGCGCTGGGACAGCGAGCCGAGACGGGTCGCGGTATCGCCCAGCCAGTTGTTGAGGTTGTCAGCGCGGGCATAGAACTGCGCATTGGGCTGGCTCGGATCGGCCAGGCGCGCCAGGTAGCGATCCAGCGACTTGATCCCCTCGGCGTATTCGGCCTCGGAGGCCGGCAGCGCCCAGCTCTTGTTGTCGAAGTTGAAGCGTGGTTCGGCCTTGGCCAGATCCGGGTCTTCGGTGGATTGCGACTGCGAGCGGGCAAAGTCCTTGCGCAGCGCACGCGACAGATCACGCACCTGGACCAGCACGCCGTACTCCCAGGCTGGCATGTTGTCCAGCCACAGGCCGGGCGGGGCGATGTCGTTGGACAGGTAGCCGCCCGGCTTGTGGAGCAGCGTGCTGGAGACCTGCTTGAGGGTTTCCACCGTGGTGTAGCCGGCCACCAGCTTGCGCTGCGCTTTCTCGGCCGCGGCCTGGGCCTGCTGCTGTACTGGGAACAGCGCGGGTTCCTGGCTCCAGTACCAGCCAATCCCCAGCGCCGCCAACAGATAGATGGCTAACAGACTGCCCAGGGTGCGGCTCAGCCACAAGCCACCGAAATAGCTGCGAACATCATCAACCGAATCGTCGACGCTGCCGCGCAGGTCCTCTGTGCGTTTCTTCCAATCCAGCATGACCTTATCCTTAAATCGTCTTTCTCGAATTACCGACCACTACCCAGACCTGAAGTTGCCGGCCCTGCACTATATAGCGAAGCCTAGAGGCAAACGCAGCGCCGCGGAGCCTGCAGTGAACTAAAAGCGGGCAAAACCGCCAAAAGATGGAAGGTTGGCGTCAGATGATCGACGGTTATAGCGCCTTTCCCTCCCAGTGGTAGCATGGGGCCATCATTCCACCCGCCTAGGGTACGAGAAGACTGCAGGCCATGATCGAGCAAGAAGACCCGAGCCGCGACCGTCTCAAGCAGCACTTTGCCAAACGTGTCATCCATCAGGCACGCCAGGTATTGGAAGTCTGGCAACGCCTGCAACAGGCCGAGTGGAATGCCATCGACATGGCCGAACTGGTCGAGGCCAACCTTGGCCTGTTGCGCTACGCCGAACGTTTCGAGCAGGCCGTGCATGTGCAACTGGCCGCCAGCATCGGTAACTGCCTGAGCGCCGTGGAGGCCAATCGCGGACGCCTCAACAGCCAGCTGATCACCGAACTCAACCAACTGATGCAACGCCTGTCACGTACCGGTCTGCGCCATGGCGACCAGTTCGAGCAGACTTTCCTGCCGCCGCTGCGCAAACCGGTGTACCTGGCCCTGCAGGACTTTGAGCGCGCCGAGCGCCTGGCACAGCAGCTGGAATTCTTCGGCCTCACCGCCCAGGCCCTGGACAGTGCCAATGCCTTCCGCGCCGCCATGACCGAACGCCATCCGGCCGCCATCCTCATGGAGGTCGATTTCGCCGCCCCGGGTCTTGGCCTGCAACTGGCCAGCGAAGCTCAACAGGGCCTGGAGCAGAAACTGCCCCTGCTGTTCTTCAGTCACGAAGACACCGACACGCCAACCCGTCTGGCCGCAGTCCGCGCCGGCGGCCAGGAGTTCTTCACTGGCAATCTGGACGCCTCCAGCCTGATCGAGCGCATCGAGGTGCTCACCCACGTTTCCCAGTACGACCCGTACAAGGTGCTGATCATCGATGATTCGCGAGCCCAGGCGACCCATACCGAGCGCGTACTGAACAGCGCCGGCATCGTTACCCGCACCCTCACCGAACCGATCCAGGCGATGGCCGAGCTGGCCGATTTCCAGCCGGACCTGATCATCCTCGACATGTACATGCCCGACTGCAACGGCCCGGAACTGGCCAAGGTGATCCGCCACAACGACCGCTATGTCAGCGTGCCAATCATCTTCCTCTCCGCCGAGGACGATCTGGACAAGCAGCTCGACGCCATGAGCGAGGGCGGCGACGACTTCCTGACCAAGCCGATCAAGCCGCGCCACCTGATCGCCACCGTGCGCAACCGCGCCAGCCGCGCACGCAATCTCAAGTCGCGCATGGTGCGTGACAGCCTCACCGGGCTGTACAACCACACCCATACCCTGCAGCTACTGGAAGACGCACGTTTCCGCGCCCGTCGCGACGGCCAGCCGCTAAGCTTCGCCATGCTCGACATCGATCACTTCAAGCGGGTCAACGATACCTACGGCCATCCCATGGGCGACCGGGTGATCAAGAGCCTGGCGCTGTTCCTCAAGCAGCGCCTGCGCAAGACCGACCATATCGGCCGCTACGGTGGCGAAGAGTTCGCCGTGGTTCTGCCGGACACCGACGCCGCAACCGCGGCCAAGGTGCTCGACGAGATTCGCCAGCGCTTCTCCGAGATCATCTACCCGGCGCAGCCCCAGGATCTCTCCTGCACCTTCAGTTGCGGCATCGCCGAACTGCGCGGCGAGCTGGACGGCAAAGAGCTGTCCAAGCAGGCAGACGAGGCCCTGTATGTGGCCAAGCATGGCGGGCGTAACCGGGTGGAAATTCACCTCGATTGAGCACGTAGCAGCGTGATCCCCGTCACGCTGTCACAAAGTCGCAATCAAACCGCAATAACCTCGACGGCACCGTTTCAGACTTCCGGTTGCCGCCACCATGCGTCTCAAGCTGCTTACCAATCTGTCCACCGCCCTGCTGGTCACTGCCTGCCTGGCCCTGGCTGCCACGCTCTGGTGGTCGGAACAAGCGCTGGAGCGGCCTTACCTGCTGATGCAGCGCTACCTCAATCTGTCGCAGCAGTTCCAGCACCAGGTCGCCGACAACATCCAGCGTTACCTGGGCAGCGGAGATGCCCTGCGCCACAGCGCCGCCAGCCAGGCAATCGGCGAGTTGGAGCAAGACCTCGATGCCCTGCCGGCGCAACTGGCCGCTGAGCTGCGCCCGAGCCTGGCCGAACTCAGCCAGTTCGCCGCCAACGACCTGCTCGCCGCCGGCAAGCTGGCCGGCGACCCGCAAGGTCTGCTGTTGCAGGCCGAGCGCGAAATCAGTGGAGCCCTCGAACAGCTCGAAAAGTATTCCCGCGAGAGCACCAGCAGCGCGGCCGCCAGCTACCAGGCGCCGCTGTTCCAGGCCGCGCAGCACCTCAGCCGCCTGGCCCATGCCCGCGGCAAACTGGTCAGCAGTGGGCGCAGCGAACTGATCGCCGATGTCGAGCGCGAACTGGCCATCCTCGGCCAGCAGGCCAGCATCCTCGACAGCCTGCCGCTGCTCGGCGTGGCCGCCAGCAGTGAAGACAGCAGCAACAGTTTCGGTGCCCTGCTTGGCCTGGCCGACAGTGGCGAGCAGGAGCAGGCCGAAGACCGCGGCATTGCCCTCAAGCGCGACTTCGCCAGCCTGCTCAAACGCTACCCCGCCGAACTGGGCCGCACCCGTGAGCTGATCGACAAGCGCAACCAGCTGGCACTCGACAGCACGGCCAAGATCGAAGGCCTGCAGCAGGCACTGGCGGCCCTGGAGCCGGCGGTACGCGCCGAGCACGGACGCATCCAGGGCGAAGTACGCCTGATCCAGGGCCTGATGATCGGCCTGATCCTGCTGATTGCCCTGACCATCGACCGCATTCAGCGCCGCCTGAGCAATGTTCTCAGCCGCCTGGCCCCAGCACTTGGCACCTGGGCTGCCGGCGACTTCGCCAGGGATATCGCGCTCAACACACAGACCCGCGAAATGCGCGATATCGAAGACTCGCTGAACCGTCTACGGCGCTATCTGGTCGAGCTGGTCGGCACCATCCACCACAACGCTGCCCAGGTCGCGGGCAGCAGCCGCACCCTGGCCGATTTGAGCCAGGGCCTGCATGGCGGCGCCGAACGCCAGCTGGCCGACACCGCGCAGATCCGCGATGCCCTCGGCGAACTGGAGGGCACCATAGCCCAGGTCGCCGACGACGCCAGCCAGACCGCCGATGCCAGCCGCGCCGCCAGCCGCGCCGTGGAACAGGGCCAACGGGTGATCGAACAGAGCCTGACCGGCCTGCATGATCTGGTCGGCAAGGTACAGGGCAACGCCCAGTCCATCGAGCAACTGGCCAGCGAAACCGCCACCATCGGCCAGGTGCTCACGGTCATTCGCGGCGTGGCCGAGCAGACCAACCTGCTGGCCCTCAACGCCGCCATTGAAGCCGCCCGTGCCGGCGAGATGGGCCGCGGTTTCGCCGTGGTCGCCGAGGAAGTGCGCGCCCTGGCCCAGCGCACCAGCGGCGCCACCGAGGAAATCCAGCAGCTGATCGCCCGCCTGCAGCAGGCCGCCCAGCAATCGCTGGCAGCCATGCGCGCCCAGGTCGAGCATGCCGAAGCCACCGCAGGCCAGGCCGCCCAGGCCGATGGTGCCCTCGACGAAGTGGTCGGGGCGATCCGCACCATTGCGAGCATGGCCGAGCGCATTGCCGAGACCACGGCCCAGCAGGGCGGCGCCGCCAGCGAGATTCGCGGCCACAGCCAGCGCATCCATCGCCTCGGCAGCGACAACCTGGCACATATCGGCGAAGCTCGGCAGCAGGGTGAACAGTTGCTGCAGCTCGGTGGGCAGCTGAATACCGCAGTGCAGGCCTTTCGCGTCGGCTAGTCAGGCAGCACCGGCGGTCGCCCGGTAATATCCGCTGACACCCTGCGGCATGCGGCCTTATGGGGTCGGCTCACCGACTTGGGTATGATGCCCAGCAAGTCTGTCGTGCGAGCCCGCCATGCGCCGTCTGTTGCCTTTCGTTCTGTTCCTACTGTTCAGCCTGCCGGCCAGCGCCGGCCTGTTCGACAAGTTGCCCGATGCGCCCCTGGGCGCTCCACTGAACAACAGCACCGACTTCTTGCCGGTAGGTGAAGCCTTCCATCTGAGCCTGGTGGAAAATTCGCCGACGGCGGTGAAGCTGCGCTTCGTCAATGCCGAGGGTTACTACCTCTATCGCCACGCTTTCAAGTTCCGCATCGAGCCGAGCGACCTGGCGAAGGGCGAGGCCGTGATCCCGGTCGGCCAGCCCAAGCACGATGAATACTTTGGCGATGTCGAGGTGTACTACGGCATCACCGATATCGAACTGCCGCTGGATAACCCCATCGACCTGCCATTCACCGTCCACGTCACCTACCAGGGCTGCGCCGACAAGGGCCTGTGCTATCCACCGGAGACCGCGCGCCTGGAAATCGGCGCAGCCGCCAGCACAGCACCGACCAGCGCTACCAGCGAACCTGCCAGCACCGCCGCCACGGCCCCAGCCAATGCGACCGGCTGGAGCTGGAAGGAACTGGCGCTGTTCTTCCTCGGTGGCCTGGGCCTGGCGTTCACCCCCTGCGTCCTGCCGATGCTGCCGATCCTCACCGGCGTGGTCCTGCGTGGCCAACCGGGCGGCGTGCGTGGCCTGGTGCTGTCGCTGGCCTACGTGCTGCCGATGGCGGTCAGCTTCGCCATTCTCGGTGCGCTGATGGGCCTGTTCGGTGCCGAACTCAACCTGCAGGCGCGCCTGCAGTCGCCGTGGGTGCTGGTGCCGTTCGCGATCTTCTTCGCCCTGTTCGCCGCCGCCAGCCTGGGCTTCCTCGAATTACGCCTGCCACAGGCGGTCGATGGCCCGCTGCAGCGCCTGAGCCAGCGCCTACATGGCGGCACCCTGCTCAGCGCCGCGGCGCTCGGCGTGCTGTCCAGCCTGCTGGTCTCACCCTGCGTATCAGCGCCGCTGGCCGGTGCCCTGCTCTATATCAGCGCCAGCGGCGACGCCCTCGGCGGCGGTCTCAAACTGCTGGCCCTGGGCCTGGGTATGGGCACCCCGCTGGTGCTGTTCGCCGTCGGCGGTGGCGCCCTGCTGCCGAAATCCGGGGCCTGGATGCTCGGCGTGCGCAATGCCTTCGGCGCCCTGTTGCTGGCGGTATCGATCTGGTTGCTGGAGCGTGTCGTACCCGGCCCGGTCAGCCTGGCCCTGTGGGGACTGCTGGCAGCCGGCGTCGCCCTGTGGCTCGGCGCCTTGGAGCTGACGCCGAAAACCCACCACCAGAAAGTCGCGCAAGTGCTCGGCCTGCCCCTGCTGGTGTATGCCATCGTCGCCTGGGTGGGTGCTCTGCAGGGTCACAGCGATCCGCTGCGCCCGCTCGGCAACGCCAGCGTCGTGGCTGCAGAAGTGCAGGCCCCGGCCAGCAGCAACTGGCAGACCATCAGCAGCCCGGCCGAACTGGATGCCGCCCTGGCCGCAGCGAAAAGTGCCGGCCAACCGCTGCTGCTGGATTGGTACGCGGACTGGTGCATCAGCTGCAAGGTGATCGAGCGCGAAGTGCTGACCGCCCCCGAGGTGACCCGCCAGCTCGGCGCCTATCGACTGATCCGCTTCGATATCACGGAAAGTCGTCCTGATCAGCGCGCCCTGCTCGATCGCTATCAGCTGTTTGGCCCACCGGCGATTCTGTTCTTCGCCGGCAACGGTGACGAATGGGCTGATCTGCGTGTCGTAGGAGAGATCAGCGCCGCCGACTTCGCCGAACGTCTGACTCGCGCAGGCAACCGCCAACAGTAAGTACGTCATTTATTTGCCGCAAAAATCGGCCATCGTGACGGCTACTGCAGGCAACTGGACAGCCTGCAGCGCTTTCGGCATAGTCCCGCCATTGGACAGAATAAGGACACATTCATGGCCACCCTTCTGGTGCTGCACGGCCCCAACCTCAACCTGCTGGGCACCCGCGAGCCCGGCGTCTATGGCGCCACCACCCTGGCGCAGATCAATCAGGATCTCGAGCAGCGCGCGCGCGCCGCCGGCCACCATCTGCTGTACCTGCAGAGCAACGCCGAATACGAGCTGATCGAGCGCATTCACGCCGCAAAAGGCGAAGGTGTCGACTTTATTCTGATAAATCCGGCGGCTTTCACCCATACCAGCGTCGCATTACGTGACGCGTTGCTGGCGGTGAGCATCCCATTCATCGAAGTGCACCTGTCCAACGTGCACAAACGTGAAGCCTTCCGCCATCACTCCTACTTTTCTGACATAGCCGTTGGAGTGATCTGCGGCCTTGGCGCCAGCGGTTATCGGCTGGCCCTGGAGGCTGCCCTGGAACAATTAGAACGCCCCTGAAGACCTGACCTTGGGAGTTGCAAAGCTATGGATATCCGTAAAGTCAAAAAACTGATCGAGCTGCTGGAAGAGTCCGGCATCGACGAACTGGAGATCCGCGAGGGCGAAGAGTCCGTGCGCATCAGCCGTCACAGCAAGCAGCCTGCCTTCATGCAACAGCCGATGTACGCTCAAGCTCCAGCGCCGGCCGCCGCCCCGGTTGCCGCCGCTGCCCCGGTCGTCGCCGAAGCCGCCCCGGCTGCCGCCAAGCTGAATGGCACCGTGGCCCGCTCGCCGATGGTAGGCACTTTCTACCGCGCCGCCTCGCCGACCTCCGGCAACTTCGTTGAAGTCGGCCAGAGCGTGAAGAAAGGCGACATCCTGTGCATCGTTGAAGCGATGAAGATGATGAACCACATCGAGGCCGAAGCCAGCGGCGTGATCGAGTCCATCCTGGTGGATAACGGCCAGCCGGTGGAATACGACCAGCCCCTGTTCACCATCGTTTGATGCGCGGGGAACCTGCGATGCAGAAGTTGCAAAAAGTCCTGATCGCCAACCGTGGCGAAATCGCTCTGCGCATCCTGCGCGCCTGCAAGGAACTGGGCATCAAGACGGTGGCCGTCTACTCCACCGCCGACCGTGAGTTGATGCACTTGGGCTTGGCCGACGAAACCGTGTGCATCGGCCCGGCGCCTGGCGCCAAGTCCTACCTGAGCATCCCGGCGATCATCAGTGCCGCCGAAGTAACTGGTGCCACTGCGATCCATCCGGGTTACGGCTTCCTCGCCGAGAATGCCGACTTCGCCGAGCAGGTGGAGAAATCCGGTTTCGCCTTCATAGGCCCGACCGCCGACGTGATCCGCCTGATGGGCGACAAGGTTTCGGCCAAGAACGCCATGATCAAGTCCGGCGTGCCCGTGGTTCCCGGCTCCGACGGCCCGCTGCCGGAAGACGAAGCGACTGCCCTGCAGATTGCCCGTGAAGTCGGCTACCCGGTGATCATCAAGGCCGCTGGCGGCGGCGGTGGTCGCGGCATGCGCGTGGTGCACAAGGAAGAAGACCTGATCAAGTCGGCCAAGCTGACCCGCACAGAAGCCGGTGCCGCGTTCGGCAACCCGATGGTCTACCTGGAGAAATTTCTCGGCAATCCGCGCCATGTGGAAGTCCAGGTGCTCTCCGATGGCCAAGGCAACGCCGTGCACCTGGGCGACCGCGACTGCTCGCTGCAGCGCCGTCACCAGAAGGTGCTGGAAGAAGCGCCAGCCCCGGGCATCGACGAGAAGGCCCGCACCGAAGTGCTGAAACGCTGCGTCGATGCCTGCATCGAGATCGGTTACCGCGGCGCCGGCACCTTCGAGTTCCTCTATGAAGATGGTCGTTTCTACTTCATCGAGATGAACACCCGCGTGCAGGTCGAGCATCCGGTCACCGAAATGGTTACCGGCATCGACATCGTCAAGGAGATGCTCAGCATCGCCGCCGGCAACAAGCTGTCGATCAAGCAGAGCGACGTGGTCATCCGCGGTCACGCCCTGGAGTGCCGGATCAACGCCGAAGACCCGGACAACTTCATGCCCTGCCCCGGCAAGGTCAAGCACTACCACGCCCCGGGCGGCAACGGCGTGCGCGTCGACTCGCACCTGTACAGCGGCTATGCGGTACCGCCGAACTACGATTCGCTGATTGGCAAGCTGATCACCTACGGCAAGGACCGCGACGAAGCCATGGCGCGCATGCGCAATGCCCTGGACGAGATCGTGGTTGACGGGATCAAGACTAATATTCCGCTGCACCGTGACCTGGTGGTCGACAAGGGCTTCAACAAGGGTGGCGTGAATATCCACTATCTCGAGAAAAAACTCGGGATGGATAAGCACTAAGCTCCATTGCTGCACGCGACAAGGGCTGCCCACGGGCAGCCCTTGTCGTTTCCGGCTGGCGCCTGCGGTGGCAGCCGGGCCGCCCCTCAAGTAAGCTGCGCGGCCAATTGCCCCATCGCGCTGCATCGTTCACGAGGTTTCCCCATGCCCTGGTTACAAGTCCGTCTCGCCATCACCCCGGATCAGGCGGAAACCTACGAAGATGCCCTGCTCGGTGTCGGCGCCGTCTCGGTGACTTTCATGGATGCCGAAGACCAGCCGATCTTCGAACCGGACCTGGGCACTACCCCGCTGTGGTCGCACACCCACCTGCTGGCCCTGTTCGAGGCCGACACCGATCCGACCAACCTGGTCGCCCACCTGGAACTGCTGACCGGCGCCGCCTTGCCCGAGCACCAGATCGAGCACATTGCCGACCAGGACTGGGAGCGCAGCTGGATGGACAACTTCCAGCCGATGCGCTTCGGCCAGCGCCTGTGGATCGTGCCGAGCTGGCACGCCGCGCCGGAGCCGGACGCAGTCAACCTGCTGCTTGATCCAGGCCTGGCCTTCGGCACCGGCACCCACCCAACTACCGCACTTTGCCTGGAGTGGCTGGACGGCCAGGACCTCAGCGGCTGCGACGTACTGGATTTCGGTTGCGGCTCAGGCATCCTGGCCATCGCAGCCCTGCTGCTCGGCGCGCCTCAGGCGGTCGGCACTGATATCGACATCCAGGCCCTGGAAGCCTCGCGCGACAACGCTTCGCGCAATGGCATCGACCCAGCGCGCTTCCCGGTCTACCTGCCCGCAGACCTGCCACAGCAACCGGCCGATGTGGTGGTGGCCAATATTCTCGCCGGCCCGCTGGTGTCGCTGGCGCCACAGATCAGCAGCCTGGTCAAACCAGGCGGGCGCCTGGCGCTGTCCGGCATCCTCGCCGAGCAGGCCGACGAAGTGCGCGCCGCCTACCAGGACGCCTTCACCCTCGATCCGACCGCAATCAAGGATGGCTGGGTACGCATCAGCGGGGTCAAGCGCTAGTAGCGCCAGCATGAGCTTGAGTAAACTAGCGCCTCGCTTTGCACGGATCGCCGCATGACCGACAGTTTTGTCACTCAGTGCCCCCATTGCCGCACCAGTTTCCGCATTAACCGCGCCCAGTTGGGTGCGGCACATGGTGCGGTGCGTTGTGGCGCCTGCATGCACGTGTTCAATGCGGCCCAGCAACTGCTGGTCGACCAGACGCGCGCCAGCAAGCCGCCCGCCGCGCAGCCCAGCGCACCGGCACGCCCTGCTGCTGCCGCCCCGAGCCCTGCTGCCGCACCCAGCATGCCGCCAGCGAGCAAGCCCGTGCCCGAGCGCGCGCCAGCGCCGACGACCAGCCTGAACAAGCCTGCCACAGCAGACAAGCAGCCGGTCGATACCCTGTGGATCCACGACGACCTCGATCTCGACAGCCTCGACCTCGACGAGGAGCTGGCCAAGCTCGAAGAACAGGAAATGCAGCTGTCCCAGGCCTTCGTCGCCCTCAAGCCGGCAGCTGGCAACAGCGCCGAGCTGCTCAAGGCACCGAGCGTCGCCCGCGACCCGCATGACGAAGACTGGGCCGAATCCCTGCTGCGCGAGGATAAGCCCGCCAAGCCGCAGCCGGCTTTTCGCCCGCTAGCCGCCGAGCCACAGCCACCAACTGAACCGACGCCAGCGCCGGCCGCCCCGGAAGAGCGCCAGGAACCCAGCCTGCACGCCCTGCGCGACGAACCAAACGACAACTTTGACGCCGACGAAGATCCTATCGAAGAAGTCGTCGACACCGACTACGCGCTGCCAGCCAACCAGACCGGTAAGCCCGAGCGCAGCGAGCCAGCCCTGCGCGATGACAGCCTGCTGAGCCTGGAAGACGAACCGCTGCAACTCGACTGGCAGCAAGTCAAGAAGCCCTGGGGCCGCTGGATCGCTTGGGGCCTACTGAACCTGCTGGCCGCCGGCGCCCTGACCACCCAGTACGTGGCCTACCACTTCGAAGAACTGGCGCGCCAGGATCGGTACCGCCCCTGGTTCGAGCAGCTTTGTCCGGAAATCGGCTGCGTGCTGCCGTCCAAGGTCGATATCGAGCAGATCAAGAGCAGCAACCTGGTGGTGCGCAGCCACCCGGAATTTCGCGATTCGCTGGTGGTTGACGCGATCATTTACAACCGCGCGCCCTTCGCCCAACCCTTCCCCCTGCTGGAACTGCGCTTCGCCGACCTCAACGGCCAACTGCTGGCCAGTCGTCGCTTCAAGCCGGGCGAATACCTCGGCGGCGAGCTTGCCGGCCAGGCGGAAATGCCGCCGCAGACGCCGATCCATGTGTCCCTGGAAATCCTCGATCCGGGCGCCAAGGCGGTCAACTACAGCCTCAGTTTCCACTCCCCGGAATAAGCCTGCAGGCGCCGGATTTCCGGCACTTGCAGGGCTAGACATACCCTTCGGCGATAACCTGACAGCTGCTCATAATTTGTTCAAAACAGCCTTTATCCGGTCACCGAGAGCGGGTATCATGCCCTCCCTTTTTCGCACTCCCATGAAGCCGTTTTCCAGTCCAGGCGGGCTTAGCCATTGCCTGAATGGCTTCAAAAACAACAGGGATGACCTCCATGTCGGTGGTACGCATCGGCCCTTACACACTGCCCAATCAGCTGATTCTCGCCCCCATGGCGGGCGTCACCGATCAGCCGTTCCGGCAGCTGTGCCGGCGCCTGGGTGCCGGGCTGGTGGTATCGGAAATGGTCAGCAGCGATGTGCGCCTGTGGAACACGCGCAAATCCAGCCTGCGCATGATCCACAGCGGCGATCCCGAGCCGCGCTCGGTGCAGATCGCCGGCGGTGATCCCGCGATGCTCGCCGAGGCGGCCCGACGCAATGTGGAAATGGGCGCACAGATCATCGACATCAACATGGGCTGCCCGGCCAAGAAGGTCTGCAACAAGGCCGCCGGCTCTGCCCTGATGAAAGATGAAGAACTGGTCAGCGCGATCCTCGACGCCGTGGTCAAGGCGGTCGACGTCCCGGTGACCCTTAAGATCCGCACCGGCTGGGATCGCTCGAACAAGAACGGCCTGACCGTGGCGAAAATCGCCGAACAGGCCGGTATCAGCGCCCTGGCCGTGCACGGCCGGACTCGCGCCGATCTGTACACCGGCGAGGCCGAGTACGACACCATCGCCGCGATCAAGCAGGCGGTCACGATTCCGGTGTTCGCCAATGGCGACATCGATTCGCCGCACAAGGCCAAGGCCGTGCTCGCCGCCACTGGCGCCGACGCCCTGCTGATCGGCCGTGCGGCGCAAGGGCGGCCGTGGATATTCCGCGAGATCGCTCATTATCTGGCGACCGGCAAGGAACTGGCGGCGCCAACGCTGTACGAAATAGAACGGATTCTGCTGGAACACCTCAGCGCCCTGCACGCCTTCTATGGCGATGTGATGGGCGTGCGCATTGCCCGCAAGCATGTCGGCTGGTACCTGGCCACCCTGCCCGGCGCCCAGGAGTTCCGCACCGACTTCAATCGTCTGGACAGTACGGACGCGCAGTACACCCACGTTCGGCAATTTTTTGCCGAGCGCCATAACAAGGACAACGAGGTGGCCGCATGACGAGGATGACCGAGCCTTTTTTTGATCAATCAGTTTTTGATGGGGCAGTACCCGTGAGCGACAACACCAACCTGAAGCAGCACCTGACCACGCCGAGCGAAGAGGGCCAGACCCTGCGCGGCAGTGTCGAGAAGGCGCTGCACAACTACTTTGCTCACCTGGAAGGCGCCGACGTCACCGACGTCTACAACCTGGTTCTCAACGAGGTCGAGGCGCCACTGCTGGAAACCGTGATGAACTACGTCAAGGGCAACCAGACCAAGGCCTCCGAGCTGCTCGGCCTGAATCGCGGCACCCTGCGCAAGAAGCTCAAGCAATACGATTTGCTGTAATCAACCGAATGCATGGAAAAGGGCGGCCCCGACATTAAAGAGAGGGCCGCCCTTTTTTACTGATTTCCCAGCTCTGATGGACTCTGCAATGACCGACCAGACCACCCGCCTCCCCGTTCGCCGCGCCCTGATCAGTGTCTCCGACAAGACCGGCATCCTCGAGTTCGCCCGCGAGCTCGTTGCCCTGGGCGTCGAGATCCTCTCCACCGGTGGCACTTACAAGCTGCTCAAGGACAACGGTGTGGCTGCCGTGGAAGTCGCCGACTACACCGGCTTCCCGGAAATGATGGACGGTCGCGTGAAGACCCTGCACCCGAAGATCCACGGCGGCATCCTTGGCCGTCGTGCCCTCGACGGCGCGGTGATGGAGCAGCACGGCATCAAGCCGATCGACCTGGTCGCGGTCAACCTCTACCCCTTCGCTGCCACCGTGGCCAAGCCGGGTTGTGACCTGGCCGACGCCATCGAGAATATCGACATCGGCGGCCCGACCATGGTCCGCAGCGCGGCGAAGAACCACAAAGACGTGGCCATCGTGGTCAACGCTGGCGACTACGCCGGCATCGTCGAAAGCCTGAAAGCCGGCGGCCTGAGCTACGCCCAGCGCTTCGACCTGGCCCTCAAGGCCTTCGAGCACACCGCCGCCTACGACGGCATGATCGCCAACTACCTGGGTACCATCGACCAGAGCCGCGATACCCTGAGCACCGAAGAGCGTGGCGCTTTCCCGCGCACCTTCAACAGCCAGTTCATCAAGGCCCAGGAAATGCGCTACGGCGAGAACCCGCACCAGAGCGCGGCGTTCTACGTGGAAGCACAGAAAGGCGAAGCCAGCGTGGCCACTGCCGTGCAACTGCAGGGTAAGGAACTGTCGTTCAACAATGTGGCCGACACCGACGCCGCGCTGGAATGCGTGAAGAGCTTCGTCAAGCCGGCCTGCGTCATCGTCAAGCATGCCAACCCGTGCGGCGTGGCCGTAGCCACCGACGAAGAAGGCGGCATCCGCAAGGCCTATGACCTGGCCTACGCCACCGACACCGAGTCGGCCTTCGGCGGCATCATCGCCTTCAACCGCGAGCTGGACGGCGCCACCGCCCAGGCCATCGTCGAGCGCCAGTTCGTCGAAGTGATCATCGCCCCGAAAATCAGCGCCGAAGCCCGCGCCGTAGTCGCCGCCAAAGCCAACGTGCGCCTGCTGGAATGCGGCGAGTGGCCGGCCGAGCGTGCCGCTGGCTGGGACTTCAAGCGGGTCAACGGTGGCCTGCTGGTACAGAGCCGCGACATCGGCATGATCAAGGCCGAAGACCTGAAGGTCGTGACTAAACGTGCGCCGAGCGAGCAGGAAATCCATGACCTGATCTTCGCCTGGAAAGTGGCCAAGTTCGTCAAATCCAACGCCATCGTCTACGCCAAGGGCCGCCAGACCATCGGTGTCGGCGCCGGCCAGATGAGCCGCGTCAACTCCGCGCGCATCGCCGCGATCAAGGCCGAGCACGCCGGCCTGCAGGTCGCCGGATCGGTGATGGCCTCCGACGCCTTCTTCCCGTTCCGCGACGGCCTGGACAACGCGGCAGCCAACGGCATCACCGCGGTGATCCAGCCGGGCGGTTCGATGCGCGATGCGGAAGTGATTGCCGCCGCCGACGAAGCCAATATCGCCATGGTGTTCACCGGCATGCGCCACTTCCGCCACTGATTGGCGTGGCCGCGCTGTAGCAGGCGTCTGCGTTGCTGCGGACGACTTCGCTAATGCTCATTGCCAGTCGGCAACTGCGCTTATCGAAGCCATCCGCGCCTAGCATCCACCCGCTCCATCACGGCCCGAAAGATTTGCGTCGTAGCCCGGATGAAATCCGGGGACACCCCACTCAAAAGCCCCGGATTGCATCCGGGCTACGGTCAGGAGATACCCCATGAACGTATTGATCATCGGCAGCGGCGGTCGTGAACACGCCCTGGCCTGGAAAGTGGCGCAGGACAAGCGCGTCGAGAAAGTCTTTGTCGCCCCGGGCAACGCCGGCACCGCCACCGAGGCCAAGTGCGAGAACGTCGCCATCGACGTGCTGGCCATCGAGCAGTTGGCCGACTTCGCCGAGAAGAACGTGCAGCTGACCATAGTCGGGCCGGAAGCGCCGCTGGTTAAAGGCGTGGTCGACCTGTTCCGCAGCCGCAAGCTGGATATCTTCGGCCCCACCGCCGCTGCCGCCCAGCTGGAAGGCTCCAAGGCTTTCACCAAGGACTTCCTGGCCCGTCACGCGATCCCCACCGCCGACTACCAGAACTTCACCGAAGTCGAGCCGGCCCTGGACTACCTGCGCGAGAAAGGCGCACCGATCGTGATCAAGGCCGACGGTCTGGCCGCCGGCAAAGGCGTGATCGTTGCCATGACCTTGCAGGAAGCCGAAGACGCCGTGCGCGACATGCTCGCCGGCAATGCCTTCGGCGAAGCGGGCTCGCGCGTAGTGATCGAAGAGTTTCTCGATGGCGAAGAAGCCTCCTTCATCGTCATGGTCGACGGCGAGAACGTACTGCCGATGGCCACCAGCCAGGACCACAAGCGCGTTGGCGATGCCGA
The DNA here is from genome assembly GCF_014164785.1 of Aquipseudomonas guryensis. Taxonomy (GTDB): domain Bacteria; phylum Pseudomonadota; class Gammaproteobacteria; order Pseudomonadales; family Pseudomonadaceae; genus Aquipseudomonas; species Aquipseudomonas guryensis. The sequence goes on from NZ_JACJFN010000003.1 coordinate 367,072, forward strand.
CACCGGCCCGAACACCGGCGGCATGGGCGCCTATTCGCCGGCCCCGGTGGTAACCGCCGAGGTGCACCAGCGGGTGATGGACGAAGTGATCTACCCGACCGTGCGCGGCATGGCCGCCGAAGGCAATGTCTACACCGGCTTCCTCTACGCCGGACTGATGATCGACAAGGCCGGCAAGCCGAAAGTCATCGAGTTCAACTGCCGCTTCGGCGACCCGGAAACCCAGCCGATCATGGTGCGCCTGGAAAGCTCCCTGGTGCTGCTGGTCGAGGCCGCGCTGGCCAAGGCGCTGGACAAGGTCGAAGCGACCTGGGACCCGCGCCCGACAGTTGGCGTGGTACTGGCTGCCGGCGGTTACCCGGCCGACTACGCCAAGGGCGACGTGATCGAAGGCCTGGCCGACGCCGCGCAACTGGACGGCAAGGTCTTCCATGCCGGCACCGCGCTGAACGCGGCTGGCCAGGTGGTCACTGCCGGCGGTCGCGTACTCTGCGCCACCGCCATCGGCCGCACGGTTTCCGAAGCCCAGCAGCAGGCTTACCGCCTGGCCGAGAAGATCAGCTGGAACGGCAGCTTCTACCGTAACGACATCGGCTACCGTGCCATTGCCCGCGAACGCGGCGAAAGCTGAGAACCAGTTTTGGATCTCTTGATCGTCGGCCATGCCGCGTTTAAGTCGGGCTCGGAAAGCGGCTTGCCGCTAACGCGCTTCAGCGCGACCCGGAGGGCGAGTGGAACGAGTACTGCTCATTTACACCTCGTAAACTGCGAGCCCTCGCCCAATTGACTCGCTGGCGCTTGCCCTTCGGGCCAGCCTACGGCTGTTACTCCCGATGGTCGCTGCGCCTTGCTTGGCTCTAGCTCAAGAAATCCAAAACAGGTTCGGCGCGAAAACCGGGTAAATATCCGGTAAAGCCCGCACAAAAGGCAGCCTCCTGGCTGCCTTTTGTGTATTAGCCATGGCTATAATCCGGAGATTCACCATCGAAGGGACTTCGCCCGTGCGACGGCTCAGGATCGCCACCGGACTCATCGTCAGCCTGCTGCTGACCCTGCTCTGCCTGCCCACAGCACAGGCGGAAGGCGAAGCTGCCGGCCGAACCAGCGCGGTGGAGCACTGGTCCATCCTGCTCGATAAGAGTGCCACGCTCAGCTTCGACGACATCCGCACCCAGTCCGCCCGCTTCCAGCCCCTCGATAAACGCGCCATCACCTTCCCGGCCTCCCGCCACGCCATCTGGTTGCACATCAAGACTCCGGCCTATCAGGCGCCGCACTGGCTCTGGCTGTTCGCCCCGCGCGTGCAGCACCTGGATTACTACCGGCTGAATAACGGCCAACTGGAAGAACACCGGCAAACCGGCGAAGCCTTGTCGCAGAACAGCCGTCCGCTACCGTCGCGCGCCTATCTGTTCAGCCAGCCCAACGATGGCCAGGCCCGCGAAGTCTATATCCGCATGACCTCCAACCACGCCCTGATGATGTGGTTCAAGGTGATCAACGAGGCCGAACTGGTCACCCAGGAAAAGCCCGCCTACCTGTTCGGTGCCCTGCTCGGCGGCCTGCTTCTGCTGGCCCTGTTCAACCTGCTGCGCATGGCCTACTCGCCCACCGCCAGCAACCTGTGGTTGGCCGGCATGCACCTGGCCCTGGCCCTGTGCGCCACCAGCAATATCGGCCTGCTGGCCGTGTGGCTGCCCGAGCAGAGCTATAACCAGTCGCTGCTCGCCGACCTCTCGGCGCTCGCCGCCGGCCTGTGCGTGCTGGGCTTCACCCTGCGCTTCTTCCACGGCACCCTGGCCGAACACAGCGCTTTGCGCCATGTGCTGCGGGCCGAGTTCCTGCTCATCACCCTGGCGGCGGCCATGATCGCCTTCACCGGGCTGTTCTGGCACAGCTGGCTGGTCTACGGCCTGGTCATCATGACGGCGCTGACCATCCCGCTGATCGCCTTCATGCATTGGCGCGCCGGTTACCAGCCGGCGCGGCTGATCGTGGCCGGCTTGCTGATCTTCAACCTGGGCTTCGCCGTGCTGATCCCCGTGCTGTTCGGCTTCGACCAGCTCAACCCGGGTTGGCTGGTGCTCAGCCTGTTCAGCGTCGCCATGCTCTCTGGCCTGATCCTCAGCATCGCCCTGTCCGAGCGCCAGCGGCAGATCCAGAAGGACACCCTGACCCAACGCACCAGCGAAGCGGCGATCAGTGCCGAACTGAAAGCCAAGGCCGAATTTCTCGCCAAGATCAGCCACGAAATCCGCACCCCGATGAATGGCGTGCTGGGCATGACCGAGCTGCTGCTGGGCACCCCACTGTCGGCCAAGCAACGCGACTACGTGCAGACCATCCACAGCGCCGGTAATGAGCTGCTGACCCTGATCAACGAGATCCTCGACATCTCCAAGCTGGAGTCCGGGCAGATCGAACTGGACGACGTGCAGTTCGACCTCAATGCGCTGATCGATGACTGCCTGGATATCTTCCGTGCCAAAGCCGAGCAGCAGAAGGTCGAGCTGATCAGCTTTATGCAGCCGCAGGTTCCCCGCGTGATCAGTGGCGACCCCACGCGCCTGCGCCAGACCCTGCTGAGCCTGCTGGACAACGCCTTCCGCCAGACCGACGAAGGCGAAATCCTCCTGGTGGTGGCCCTCGACAACGAAGGCAAGGCCCCGCGCCTGCGCATTGCCGTACAGGACAGCGGTCGCCCGCTGGAAGCCAGTGAGCGCGATGCCCTGCTCAATACCCAGCTGCACAGCACCGACTTCCTCAGCGCCAGCAAGCTCGGCGGGCGCCTGGGGCTGATCATCGCGCGCCAGCTGGTACGCCTGATGGAAGGCGAATTCGGCATCCAGAGCGGCGACAACCAGGGCAGCACCCTGTGGCTGACCCTGCCGCTGGATGCCGAGCGCCTGGAGCACCCCACCGCCGACCTCGACGGCACGCTGCAGGGCGCGCGCCTGCTGGTGGTCGACGACAACGAAACCTGCCGCAAGGTGATCCAGCAGCAATGTACCGCCTGGGGTTTGCAGGTCAGCACCGTGGCCTCCGGCAAGGAAGCCCTAGCCCTGCTACGGACCAAGGCGCACCTGCAGGAATACTTCGACGTGGTCCTGCTCGACCAGGAAATGCCCGGCATGAGCGGCATGCAGCTGGCGGCCAAGATCAAGGAAGACCCCAACCTCAACCATGACATCCTGCTGATCATGCTCACCGGGATCAGCAACGCGCCGAGCAAGATCATCGCGCGCAATGCCGGGATCAAACGCATCCTGGCCAAGCCGGTGGCGGGCTACACCCTGAAGACCACCCTCGCGGATGAACTGGCCCAGCGCAGCAACAACAGCCCTGCACTGCCCCCCCTGCACAGCAGCGAAGCCAGCAACCTGCTCGCACCCAGCGACTTCCGCATCCTGGTGGCCGAGGACAACAGCATCTCGACCAAGGTCATCCGCGGCATGCTGAGCAAGCTCAACCTGCAACCGGATACCGCCAGCAACGGCGAGGAAGCCCTGCGCGCCATGCAGGCCCAGCAGTACGATCTGGTGCTGATGGACTGCGAAATGCCGGTGCTCGACGGCTTCTCCGCCACCGAGCAACTACGTGCCTGGGAAGTCCGCGAACAGCGCGAACACACCCCGGTGGTGGCCCTGACCGCGCACATCCTCGCCGAGCACAAGGAACGCGCCCGCCAGGTCGGCATGGACGGCCACATGGCCAAGCCGGTGGAAATGTCCCAGCTACGCGAACTGGTAGCCCACTGGGTGCAGGAAAAGCAGCGCCGGCTGCAGACCGACGCCCTGCCCTCCTGATTGCGGGCTGACGCGGCCCGAGTCAGGCCGCTATGCTTGCGCCATTATTCCCTGACGAGCCCGCCCCATGCTGCCCGCGCTGTTCAGTCTGTATTTGAAGATGCTGGTGCTCTATAGCCCGTTCTTCGTGTTGTCCTGCTTTATCGGCCTGACCCCCGGCTACACGGTGAAAGAACGTAAAAAACTGGCCTGGAAAGTGGCCTTCGGCACGCTGGTTGCCAGCGTGCTGCTGTACCTGTTCGGCCAGAGCATCTTCGATCTGTTCGGCATCACCGCCGATGCCTTCCGCATCGGCGCAGGCAGTGTGCTGTTCATCTCCGCCCTGGGCATGGCTCAGGGCAAGTCGGCGGTGCAGACCGACAACCTCAACCAGGACGTCACCATCGTCCCGCTGACCATTCCCCTGACGGTCGGCCCCGGCACCATCGGTGCCCTGCTGGTGATGGGCGTCAGCCAGCCGCACTGGGACGACAAGCTGCTGGCCGTGCTCAGCATCGCCCTGGCCAGTGTCACCGTCGGCTGCATCCTGTTCCTCTCCCATGGCTTCGAGCGCGTGCTCGGCGAAAAGGGCCTGCAGATCCTCAGCCGCCTGATGGGCCTGTTCGTCTGCGCCCTGGCCGCGCAGATCATCTTCACCGGCGTGCGCGGCTACCTGCTGCCCTGAGCCACGCTCCTCGCCGTTGATGCTCCATCCGCAGGGTAATGCGCCCTGCGAGCCGAAGAGCAGCGCCTCAGCAACAGGCACGCACGGCACCGAAAAACTACCCTGCACAGCATCCCCAGCGGAAATGCAGCCTCCTCGGCAGACTTTTGCCTCAAAGCGGTGCGTGCCATTGCAAGCATGACTGGCCGCACAGATTGGTGCACCAACTTCGCTCAGACAGCTATCGAGCGGATGCCTATAAATTCATAAAAACACATGTATAACAATGTGTTACGAAGCTTGGCACGGATGCTGCCAAAGGATTGTCGACCCCTTCGGTCCCCACAGTTGCGCATGGAGCCCTAACAAGATGAAACGCCGTCCTCTGTTGAAATCCACCCTCGCCGCCAGTGCCCTGCTGCTCAGCGGCCTGTTCCCCTACAGCCTGCAGGCTGCCGAGACCATCAAGGTCGGCATCCTGCACTCGCTGTCCGGCACCATGGCCATTTCCGAAACATCGCTGAAAGACATGGCGCTGATGACCATTGACGAAATCAACGCCAAGGGCGGCGTCAATGGCAAACAACTGGAAGCCGTGGTGGTCGACCCGGCCTCCAACTGGCCGCTGTTCGCCGAGAAAGGCCGCCAGCTGCTGACCCAGGACAAAGTCGACGTGGTCTTCGGCTGCTGGACCTCGGTGTCGCGCAAATCCGTGCTGCCGGTGTTCGAGGAACTCAACGGTCTGCTGTTCTACCCGGTGCAGTACGAAGGCGAAGAAATGTCGCCGAACGTCTTCTACACCGGCGCCGCGCCAAACCAGCAGGCCATCCCGGCCGTCGAGTACCTGATGAGCGAAGACGGCGGCGCGGCCAAGCGCTACTTCCTGCTCGGCACCGACTATGTCTACCCGCGCACCACTAACAAGATCCTGCGCAGCTTCCTGCACAGCAAAGGTGTGGCCGACAAGGACATTGAAGAGGTCTACACCCCCTTCGGTCATAGCGACTATCAAACCATCGTCGCCAACATCAAGAAGTTCTCCGCTGGCGGCAAAACAGCAGTGATCTCCACCGTCAACGGCGACTCCAACGTGCCGTTCTACAAGGAACTGGCCAACCAGGGCATCGAAGCCACCGACATCCCGGTGGTGGCCTTCTCGGTCGGCGAAGAAGAACTGCGCGGCATCGATACCAAGCCACTGGTCGGCCAGCTGGCGGCGTGGAACTACTTCCAGTCCGTGGAAAACCCGGTCAACACCGAGTTCGTCAACAAGTGGAAGGCTTACGCCAAGGCCAAGAACCTGCCGGGCGCCGACAAGGCCGTGACCAACGACCCGATGGAAGCTACCTACGTCGGCATCAACATGTGGGCCCAGGCCGTCGAGAAAGCCGGCACCACCGACGTGGACAAGGTGCGTGAAGCCCTGGCTGGACAGACCTTTGCCGCGCCAAGCGGCTACACCCTGACCATGGACAAGACCAACCACCACCTGCACAAGCCAGTGATGATCGGCGAAGTCCAGGAAGACGGGCAGTTCTCCATCGTCTGGCAAACCGAAGGCCCGCTGCGCGCCCAGCCGTGGAGCCCGTACATCCCCGGCAACGACAAGAAGCCGGACTATGCGGTGAAGTCCAACTAAGCAAAGCCCCTCTCCCTAGCCCTCTCCCCCTCTCCATAGAATGAAAGGGGAAGAGGGGACTGTTAAGCGCGGGTTGAAACCCTTCAGTCGCGCGGAGTCGCTTGCCTCTCCTCTCCTCTCCCGTTCACGGGAGAGGAGTCGGGGGAGAGGGTGTTCGTAGCCCGGATGCAATCCGGGGAAGGCCGTCCCGGATCGCCTCCGGGCTACGGTTTCATTCGAAGGACCGTTTCAACATGCCCACTGCCCTTATCCGAATTCTCCTGTCATTGGCCTTGTTCTTGCCATTGACCGTGCATGCTGGCGATGCCGCCGACTTCGTCGCAGCCAACCCTACCCTGCAGGCAAAGCTGCTGGAAAGCTGGTCTGCCCAGCCTGACCCCGCCCGCCTGCCGCTACTCGATGCCCTGCAACAGGGTCGCGTCGGCAGCGACAGCAGCAAGACCCCCTATCTCGACCAGAACGGTACCTGGCAAACCCTTGAAGGGCCGGCCCGCCCCGCTGGCACGCCGAAGAAGCTGCGCCTGAACAACCGCCTGCGCGGCCTGCTGGCCACCGCCCAGGCCAGCCACCAATTGCTCGCCAGCGAGCCGGCCGTGCGCCTGGCCGCCGCCCAGCAACTGCAGAAGAGCGCCAAGCCGGCGCAGCTGGAACTGTTAAATGCCCGCGTCGCCAGCGAGGAAGACGCCAGCGTGCGCGCCGCCCTGACCCTGGCGCTGGCCAACCTGCAACTGGTCGACCCGGACCCGGCGATCCGCCTGAGTGCCGTGCGCCTGCTCGGCGAGACCGGCGAACCGCTGGCACGCACCCGCCTGGAAGCGCTGCTCGTCGAAGGCGTGGAAAGCGATGCCGACGTGCGTACCGCCGCCGAAACCAGCCTGGCCCAGGTCAAGCGTCGCCTGCTCGGCGGCGAGCTGCTCGGCCAGGCCTTCAGCGGCCTGAGTCTCGGTAGCATCCTGCTGCTGGCGGCCCTCGGCCTTGCCATCACCTTCGGCCTGCTCGGCGTGATCAACATGGCCCACGGCGAGATGCTGATGCTCGGCGCCTACACCACCTACATGGTGCAGATTGCCTTCCAGAAACTCGCCCCCGGCTACCTGGCCATCTACCCACTGGCCGCCCTGCCGATCGCCTTCTTCGTCACAGCCGCCATCGGCATGGCCCTGGAGCGCACGGTAATCCGCCACCTCTACGGTCGCCCACTGGAAACCCTGCTGGCCACCTGGGGCATCAGCCTGATCCTGATCCAGCTGGTGCGGGTGATCTTCGGTGCGCAGAACGTCGAGGTGGCCAACCCCGAGTGGCTGTCCGGCGGCATCCAGGTGCTGCCCAACCTGGTTCTGCCTTACAGCCGTATCGTCATCATCGGCTTCGCCCTGTTCGTCGTGCTGCTCACCTGGCTGCTACTGAACAAGACCCGCCTGGGCCTGAACGTGCGCGCCGTGACGCAGAACCGCAACATGGCCGCCTGCTGTGGGGTTCCCACCGGGCGGGTGGACATGCTCGCCTTCGGCCTCGGCTCGGGAATCGCCGGCCTCGGCGGTGTGGCCCTCAGCCAGATCGGCAACGTCGGCCCGGATCTCGGCCAGAGCTACATCATCGACTCCTTCCTGGTGGTGGTGCTCGGCGGCGTCGGCCAACTGGCCGGTAGCGTGCTGGCCGCCTTCGGCCTGGGCGTGGCGAACAAGATCCTCGAACCGCAGATCGGCGCCGTGCTGGGCAAGATTCTGATCCTCGCGCTGATCATTCTGTTTATCCAGAAACGACCCCAAGGTCTTTTTGCACTGAAAGGACGGGTGATCGACTGATGACTATGCCCATTAATCAAACCCTGCTGGCCCGCGCCGGCAATGCACTCGGGCCGAAAGCCGCGCTGGCCCTCGGCGGCCTGATCCTCGCTCTGCTGCTGGCCATGCCGCTGCTGCACCTGCTGCCGGCCGACCATGCCCTGCATGTCTCGGCCTACAGCCTGACCCTGGTCGGCAAGATCCTATGCTACTGCGTGGTCGCCCTGGCCTTGGACCTGGTCTGGGGCTATGCCGGCCTGCTCTCGCTCGGCCACGGCCTGTTCTTTGCCCTCGGCGGTTACGCCATGGGCATGTACCTGATGCGCGAAAGTGCCGGTGACGGCCTGCCCGCGTTCATGGTGTTCCTCTCCTGGACCGAGCTGCCGTGGTACTGGTACGGCACCTCCAGCTTCCTCTGGGCGCTGTGCCTGGTGGTGCTGGCGCCCGGTCTGCTGGCCCTGGTGTTCGGCTTCTTCGCCTTCCGCTCGCGGATCAAGGGCGTGTATTTCTCGATCATGACCCAGGCGCTGACGTTCGCCGGCATGCTGCTGTTCTTCCGCAACGAGACCGGTTTCGGCGGCAACAACGGCTTCACCAACTTCCGCAGCATGCTCGGCTTTGACATCACCGCGCCGAGCACCCGCGCCGTGCTGTTCCTCTGCACCGTGGCGCTGCTGGTCGGCAGCCTGCTACTGGGCTTCAAGCTGGCACACAGCAAATTCGGCCGGGTACTCACCGCCCTGCGTGATGCGGAGAACCGCCTGATGTTCTGCGGCTACGACCCGCGCGGCTACAAGCTGTTTATCTGGGTGTTAAGCGCAGTGTTGTGCGGCCTGGCCGGTGCGCTGTACGTGCCGCAGGTGGGAATCATCAACCCCAGCGAGATGTCGCCGACCAACTCCATCGAGGCCGCCGTGTGGGTGGCCCTCGGCGGTCGCGGCACGCTGATCGGCCCGCTGCTCGGCGCCGGCCTGGTCAACGGCATGAAGAGCTGGTTCACCGTGGCCTTCCCCGAATACTGGCTTTTCGCCCTCGGCTTCCTGTTCATTATCGTCACGCTGTTCCTGCCAAAAGGCGTGATCGGTCTGCTCCGCAGGAAATCATCATGAACGCTACTGCGCATTCCATCTGCGGCGTTGCGCGGTGCTCGCTCCTCGCCGTACACACTCGTACTGTCTCGTCGCTGCGCTCCGTGCGCCTTGCAGCTGAAATTGCTCGCGACGCGTTCCTGACGATTTCCACAGGAGAGCAATGATGCGCGCCACTCCGGTACCCGAATTCATGCTCGAACCCGCGTTCAACCCCAACAGCGATGCCGGCACCAGCCGCGAGGCGGTCGGTCTCGGCAGCGCCGCGGCTAAGGGCCTGGATGTACGCCACGGCACCATCCTCACCCTGGAAGGGATCAACGTCAGCTTCGACGGCTTCAAGGCGTTGACCGACCTCAACCTGTACATCGGCGTCGGCGAACTGCGCTGCATCATCGGCCCCAACGGTGCCGGCAAGACCACCATGATGGACGTGATCACCGGCAAGACCCGCCCCGACAACGGCCACGCCTATTTCGGCGAAACCCTCGACCTGACGCAGATGAGCGAAGTCGAGATCGCCCAGTCCGGCATTGGCCGCAAGTTCCAGAAACCCACGGTGTTCGAGGCGCTGTCCGTGTTCGAGAACCTCGAACTGGCGCTGAAGACCAACAAGTCGGTATGGGCCAGCCTACGCGCGAAACTCTCTGGCGAGCAAAAGGCGCGCATCGACGAAGTGCTCGCCACCATCAAGCTGGAAAGCTCGCGCCAGCGCCCCGCCGGGCTGCTGTCCCACGGTCAGAAGCAGTTCCTCGAGATTGGCATGCTGCTGGTGCAGGACCCGCAACTGCTATTGCTCGACGAGCCGGTGGCGGGCATGACCGACGCCGAGACCGAATTCACCGCCGAACTGTTCAAATCCCTGGCGCGCAAGCACTCGCTGATGGTGGTCGAGCACGACATGGGCTTCGTCGGCAGCATCGCGGACCACGTCACCGTGCTGCACCAGGGCAGCGTGCTGGCCGAAGGCTCGCTGGCCCAGGTGCAGGCGGATGAGCGGGTGATCGAGGTTTATCTCGGCCGATAAGTCAGATGGTTGCCACGCTCCAGCGTGGCAACCCTTCCCGGGACGCTCCGCGTCCCAGCGACGCAGAGCGTCGCCAGATGCATGCCCACGCAGAGCGTGGAAACGATCAAGGGGCAAGACATGCTGCAAGTCCAACACCTGCATCAGTACTACGGCGGCAGCCACATCCTTCGCGGCCTGAGCTTCGAGGCCAAGGTCGGCGAAGTCACCTGCCTGCTCGGCCGTAACGGCGTGGGCAAGACCACCCTGCTGAAATGCCTGATGGGCCTGATTCCGTCCAAGGAAGGCGCCGTGCAATGGGAAGGCAAGCCGATTACCGCCTGTAAGCCGCACCAGCGCGTGCACGCCGGCATCGCCTATGTGCCGCAGGGCCGTGAGATCTTCCCGCGCCTGACCGTAGAGGAAAACCTGCTGATGGGCCTGTCACGTTTCCCTGGCAGCCAGGCCAAGGAAGTCCCGGCCTTCATCTACGAGCTGTTCCCGGTGCTGCTGCAGATGAAGCAACGCCGGGGCGGCGACCTCTCCGGCGGCCAGCAGCAACAGCTGGCCATCGGCCGCGCGCTGGCCAGTAAGCCGCGTCTGCTGATCCTCGACGAGCCCACCGAAGGCATCCAGCCCTCGGTGATCAAGGAGATCGGCGCGGTGATCAAGAAGCTCGCCGAGCGGGGTGACATGGCTATCCTGCTGGTCGAGCAGTTCTATGATTTCGCCGCCGAGCTGGCCGACCAGTACCTGGTGATGAGCCGCGGCGAGATCGTCCAGCAGGGCCGTGGCGAGACGATGGAAGCCGATGGCGTGCGCGGACTGGTGGCAATCTGATAAAACAGCGGCCATGAACGCAGCCCTCCCCCCTACCCTGTTTACCCCCAGCTGGCATGCCGAGCTGGAACTTGGCTATGCGCGCCAGGGCGACGCCACGCGGCCCGTGCAGCGCCGCCACCTCGGCCCGCTGCGGGTGCAGAAGCACCTGTATGCCGAAGGCCCCGAGGTGTGCCAGCACATCATCGTCCACCCGCCGGGCGGGATTGCCGGTGGTGATCGCCTGCACATCCGCGCCACCCTCGGCGAGAACGCCTGGGCCCAACTGACCAGCCCCGGCGCCGCCAAGTGGTACCGCGCCAGCGGGCCTGCCTACCAGCAGCTGGAACTCAAGGTAGCCAATGGCGCCACCCTGGAATGGCTGCCGCAGGAAACCATCGTCTACGCCGGCGCCCAGGCCGAACTGAGCACCCGCATCGACCTCGAGGGCAACGCCCGCCTGTGTTACTGGGACATGGTCGCCCTCGGCCGCCCGGCGGCGGGCGAGCGCTTCGACGCCGGGCATTTCCAGGCCCGGCTGGATATCCGCCGCGACGGCCAGTTGGTGTGGCACGAACGCCAGCGCATCAGCGGCGACGACGGCCTGCTCGACTCACCCATCGGCCTGGCCGGACGACCAGTGTTCGCCACCTTGCTGATCAGCGGCGAGGTCGACGCCGACCTGCTGGAACGCTGCCGTACTATCCCCGGCCCGGTACGCGGCGACCTCAGCCAACTGCCAGGCCTGCTGGTGGCCCGCTGCCTGGCCAGCGAAGCGCTGCATGCGCGCGCCTGGCTGATCGAACTCTGGCGCCTGTTGCGCCCTGAATTACTGGGACGTGCCGCCGTCCCGCCACGTATCTGGAGTACCTGATGGACCTTTCGCCCCGCGAGAAAGACAAGCTGCTGATCTTCACCGCCGGCCTGGTCGCCGAGCGGCGCCTGGCACGTGGCGTGAAGCTCAACTACCCGGAAGCCATGGCCTACATCAGCGCCGCCCTGCTCGAAGGCGCCCGCGACGGCCAGACCGTGGCCGAGCTGATGCACTACGGCACCACCCTGCTGACCCGTGAGCAGGTGATGGAGGGCATCCCGGAAATGATCCCTGAGATCCAGGTCGAAGCCACCTTCCCGGATGGCACCAAGCTGGTCACCGTGCATCAGCCGATCCCATGAGTATTTCAATTCGCGACGCCCGCGACAGCGACCTGGAAGCCATCCGCGCCATCTTCAACGACGCCGTGCTCAACACCACGGCGATCTGGATGGACACCACCGTCGACCTGGCCAACCGGCAGGCCTGGCTCACCGCGCGCCGCCAGCAGGGTTACCCGGTACTGGTCGCGGTGGATGCCGAGGACCATGTGCTCGGCTATGCCGCCTATGGCGACTGGCGGCCCTTCGACGGCTTCTGCAACACCGTGGAAAACTCGCTGTACGTGAGCGCCGAGCAGCGTGGCCGAGGCATCGGCGTGCTACTGCTCGGCGCCCTGATCGAACGCGCCCGGGCCGGCGGCAAACATGTGATGGTCGCCGCCATCGAGAGCGGAAACAGCGCCTCCATCGGCCTGCACCAGCGCTTTGGTTTCACCATCACCGGACAGATGCCCCAGGTCGGCCGCAAGTTCGGCCGCTGGCTGGATCTGACCTTCATGCAACTGATTCTGACCCCGGAGCGCAGCGCACCATGATTCCCGGCGAATACTTGATCAAGGACGGCGAGATCGAACTCAATGCCGGTCGCCGCACCCTGCGCGTGACGGTGGCCAATAGCGGCGATCGGCCGATCCAGGTCGGCTCGCACTTCCACTTCTTCGAGACCAACGATGCGCTGAGTTTTGACAGAGCGAGTACGCGGGGTATGCGTCTGAATATCGCTGCCGGCACTGCGGTGCGCTTCGAGCCGGGGCAGTCACGCGAAGTCGAGCTGGTCGAGCTGGCGGGTGAGCGCCGCGTCTACGGTTTCGCTGGTCGCATCATGGGAGCGCTGTGATGAAGATTTCCCGCCAAGCCTATGCCGACATGTTCGGCCCCACCGTCGGCGACAAGGTGCGCCTGGCCGACACCAACCTGTGGATCGAGGTGGAAAAGGATTTCACCACCTACGGCGATGAAGTGAAGTTCGGCGGCGGCAAGGTCATCCGCGACGGCATGGGCCAGAGCCAGCTGTGCGCCGCCTACGTGGTCGACACGGTGATCACCAACGCGCTGATCATCGACCACTGGGGCATCGTCAAGGCCGACGTCGGCCTCAAGGGCGGGCGCATCGCCGCCATCGGCAAGGCCGGCAACCCGGATATCCAGCCCGACGTGACCATCGCCGTGGGCGGCGCCACCGAAGTCATCGCCGGCGAAGGCATGATCCTCACTGCCGGCGGCGTCGACACCCATATCCACTTCATCTGCCCGCAACAGATCGAAGAAGCCCTGATGAGCGGCACCACCACCATGATCGGTGGCGGCACCGGCCCGGCCACCGGCACCTACGCCACTACCGTGACCCCGGGGCCGTGGCACATGGCGATGATGCTCAAGGCCGCCGACGCCTTCCCGATGAACATCGGCTTCACCGGCAAGGGCAACGTCTCACTGCCGGAACCGTTGATCGAGCAGGTCAGGGCCGGCGCCATTGGCCTCAAATTGCACGAAGACTGGGGCACCACGCCGGCGGCCATCGACAACTGCCTCTCCGTGGCCGACCAGTACGACATTCAGGTGGCGATCCACACCGACACCCTCAACGAGTCCGGCTTCGTCGAGACCACGCTCGGCGCATTCAAGGGCCGCACCATCCACACCTACCACACCGAGGGAGCCGGTGGCGGCCATGCTCCGGATATCATCAAGGCGTGTGGGTTCCCGAATGTGCTGCCCAGCTCGACCAACCCGACCCGGCCGTTCACCAAGAACACCATCGACGAACACCTGGACATGCTGATGGTCTGCCACCACCTCGACCCGAGCATCGCCGAGGACGTCGCCTTTGCCGAGAGCCGCATCCGCTGCGAAACCATCGCCGCCGAGGACATCCTGCATGACCTCGGCGCCTTCTCGATGATCAGCTCCGACAGCCAGGCCATGGGCCGCGTCGGTGAAGTGATTACCCGCACCTGGCAGACCGCCGACAAGATGAAGCAGCAGCGCGGCGCCCTGCCAGAAGACGCTGTTGGCAACGACAACTTCCGGGTCAAACGTTACATCGCCAAATACACCATCAACCCGGCGATCACCCACGGCATCAGCCACGAAGTGGGCTCCATCGAAGTGGGCAAATTTGCCGATCTGGTGCTTTGGCGCCCGGCGTTCTTCGGCGTAAAGCCGACGCTGATCCTCAAGGGGGGCGCGATTGCCGCCAGCCTGATGGGCGATGCCAACGCCTCGATCCCGACGCCGCAGCCGGTGCACTACCGCCCCATGTTCGGCAGCTACGCCGGCATGCTGCATGCCACCAGCCTGACCTTTATCAGCCAGGCCGCCTTCGACGCCGGGGTGCCAGAACAACTAGGTTTGCAGAAAAAGATTGGCGTGGTGAAGGGCTGCCGCACGGTGCAGAAGAGCGACCTGATCCACAACGACTACCTGCCCAGCATCGAGGTCGATCCGCAGAACTACCAGGTCAAGGCCGACGGCCAGCTGCTCTGGTGCGAACCGGCCGAGGTGCTGCCGCTGGCGCAGCGTTACTTCCTGTTCTAGGCAACGATTACGGATCGTGTGCGAGGCCACAAACCTCGGATTAGCGGTGCCGGCTCTGTAGGGCGCGCCTTATGCATCTGGGGCTTGGGCGGAGATCGTGGTGCGTACGGCGCACCCGGCATGGGCATCCCCCATCCCCGGCGCTATGCTGACGGCATTGTCTCCGGCGATGCCCCATGCACCTGATCGACACTCACACTCACCTCGACTTCCCCGACTTCGCGGCAGACCGCAAAGAGCTGCTGGCGCGCAGCCGCAGCCGGGGCGTGGGGAAACTGGTGGTGCTCGGCGTGTACCAGGCCAACTGGCAGCGCCTGTGGCAACTGGTGCAAAGTGACAGCGGCCTGTACGCCGCCTTCGGCCTGCACCCGGTCTACCTGGACCAGCACCGGCCCGAACACCTGAACGAGCTGCGCGACTGGCTCGATCGCCTGGCCGCGCATCCACAGCTGTGCGCAGTCGGCGAGTTCGGCCTGGACTACTTTCTCGAACAGCTCGACCGCGCGCGCCAGCAAACCCTGTTCGAGGCACAGCTGACCCTGGCCGCCGAATACGAGCTACCGGCCCTGCTGCATGTGCGCAGAGCCCACGCGCAGACCATAGCTACGCTCAAACGTTATCGACTCAAACGCGGCGGCATCATCCATGCATTCGCCGGCAGCTACGAGGAGGCCCGCGAATATATCAAGCTGGGTTTCAGGCTCGGCCTCGGCGGCGCTCCGACCTGGCCACAGGCACTGCGCCTGCGCCAGGTGGTGGCGCGCCTGCCGCTGGACGCCATCGTGCTGGAGACCGACTCCCCCGACATGGCGCCGGCAATGCATCCCAACCAGCGCAACAGCCCGGAGTTCCTCCCGGATATCTGCAGCGCCCTGGCCGAGCTGCGCGGCATCAGTGCGCAGGAGCTGGCCAGCGCCAGCAGCCGCAACGCCGCCGAGCTGTTCGGCTGGACAATAAGCCCGTAGCCCGGATGTAACCCGGGAGGGTTACTCACACCGAGCAGCCTCCGCGGATTGCATCCGGGCTACGCAACGCTCACCAAACAGGCCCCTCTGGAAACGACAAGGCCCGCCAATTGGCGGGCCTTGTCGATAAGCACAGGCGATCAGACGCGGAAGGCGCTGATCAGTTCCTTCAGCCGACTGACCTGGTCGGACAGCTGACGGCTGGCCTGCTCGGTCTGTACCGCACCTTCAGCCGTGCGCTCGCCGGCCTGGTTGATCTCGACGATGTTCATGTCGATATCGTGGGCCACGGCAGTTTGCTGTTCGGCAGCGGCGGCGATCTGCTGGTTCTGATCGACGATCATGCCCACCGCACCGAGGATATTCTCCAGCGCCTGCTGCACGTTGGCCGACTGGCTGACGGTGCTTTCCACCATCTGGTGGCTGCCGTTCATCGCCGTCACCGTGGCGCCTACACCGCTTTGCAGGCGGCCGATCATCTGCTCGATCTCTTCGGTGGACTGGTGCGTGCGTTTGGCCAGGTTGCGCACCTCGTCGGCGACCACGGCAAAGCCGCGGCCCTGCTCACCGGCACGTGCCGCTTCGATGGCGGCGTTGAGCGCCAGCAGGTTGGTCTGCCCGGCGATGCCCTTGATCACTTCCAGCACCCGGCTGATCGACGCACTGTCGGCGGCCAGCTGGTTGATCACGCTGACCGACTGATCGATCTCGTTGGCCAGACGCTGGATGCTGCCAACCTGCGACTCGACCATGGCGCGGCCGCTGACCGTTTCGTTGTTGACGCTCTGCGCGCTGTCCACTGCAGCGGCGGCGCTGCGTGCGACTTCCTGGGCAGTGGCGGACATCTGGTTCATCGCCGTGGCCACCTGCTCGATCTGCCCACGCTGGGCATTGACCGCCTGGCTACTTTCACCGGAAACCAGCTCGACGCGATCGGCCTGCCGTTCGACTTCGGTAACGGTCTGGCCAACCAGCTCGATCAGATCGCGAATCTTCGCCACGGTGCCGTTGAACACCTGGCCCAACTCGCCCAGCTCGTCCTGGCTCTTGACGTTGACCTTGACCGTCATGTCGCCGGCCGCAACCTGGCCCAGGGTATGACCAAAGCCTTTGAGTGTGACGCGGGTGGAGACGTAGAAACCGCCATACAGGTAGCCGATCAACAGGAACACCAGGACCAGTGCCGCCACCAGCAGCACCATCTGTACGCGCTTGGCTTCAAGACGCTGGCTCAGCTCCTGGTCGAGGAAGGCCAGGACCGCATCGTTGAGCACATAGGTTTTGTCGATGCCGGCGGTCATCTGGTCAAAGAAGTCCTGCCAGGGCGCATCCAGGGTGTCCGCCATGAGGATGTTGTCTTCCAGCTGCAGGCCACCTTCGGTCAGGGCATTGCGACTGGCTTCCGCCAGACTGGCAAGGCTCTTCTGCGCCTGGGCATTGCCCTGCAAGGCATTCTGGATCTTGAAGCCGTATTCGGCATGCAGCTTTTCCAGCTCCAGCAGCAGCTCGTCGAGCTTGGTGCTGTCGGAAGAGCCAAGGATGCCCTGGCCGAGGGAATAGGAACCCAGCGCGCGGCCCTTGCTCAACGCCTTGGTCACCGGCGGAGTGACGCTGGTCATCAGCTCGCTCATCTGCCGTACGGTCAGCTCACTGTCCTGGCTGAGGCCGGACTGGCTGGCCACGAACTTGATGAATACTTCGGCGTTATCCAGCGCCTTGACCACCAGGCCGGCCTTGCTGCGCTGCGAGGATTCCTGTTTGACGGCGTCGAGGGCTGCCTTGATGCCATCGCGCTGAGCATTGAATTCCTCGATTTCCTGGGCGCTGCGGCTGCTCGGCTGCAAGGACTCCAGCGAGCTGTAAATACTGCTTTCCAGGGCATTGATCTGCGCGACCAGCTTTTCCGATTCACCAGACTGGCCGAGGACGGCATTGATCTCCAGCAGGTCGTTCAGACGCTCCAGTTCCTGGCGCATCTTCAGGCTCTGCTTAAGCAATTCGAGGCTCTGCAACTCCGTGCGGGTATCGACGAACTCGTGGTAGGAGTCGCGCACCAGATAGAAGTTGGTCACCGACATGGGCAGGAAGAAAAGCACACTGATTAGGCTGAACTTCATGCCGAAGCTCATGCGGTTCATCAGCGCGATGGCGGGATACAACACGCTATTCACTAAACGTCTCCTGTTGCCATTATTGTTGTATGCCGGTCGGGAGCAGCCCGGCAAATGGAACGGCAAGGTACTGGTACAACTGAATCGTAGAAGCTGTTCATGACTTGAGGGGAACAATCGCTTCTGTGCGAGGCAGTCAGCACATAGCGGATCGCGAACAGTTCCAGCCAGGGCGACACTCAGGCAAGCGCACTCCCCTAGGCATGCTGTATACCGGATATCGACCTCAACCTCTGTAACTTAAGGTTAAGAATGCGCGCACAGTTTCGCTTCGGCATTGATCTGGGTGGCACCAAAACAGAAATCATCGCCTTGGAAGGCTCTACCGAGCGGTTACGCCGCCGCCTGCCCACCCCGCCGGGCAATTACGCCGCCTGCCTGCAGACCATCGCGCAACTGGTCCGTGAGGCCGAGCATGACCTGGGCGGTAACGGCAGCGTTGGCATTGGCATCCCCGGCACGCGCTCGCCGGATCATGGACGGATCAAGAACGCCAACTCGGTGTGCCTGATTGGCCAGGACCTGCAGGGCGACCTGGAGCAACTGCTGCAACGACCGATACGCCTGGCCAACGATGCCGACTGCTTTGCCCTGTCGGAAGCCAGCGATGGCGCCGGTGCCGGGGCTGACAGCGTATTCGGCGTGATCCTTGGCACAGGGGTGGGGGGCGGCGTCGTGATCCATGGCCGCCTGCTCGCGGGACCGAACGCCATTGCTGGCGAATGGGGGCACAATGCCCTGCCCTGGCGCAGCCCGGCCGATGGCCCGGCCAGACGCTGCTACTGCGGCCTGGATGACTGTATCGAAACCTTCCTCAGCGGCCCGGGCTGGGCCGCCCGCAGCGCCCTGGACCTGACTGCCGAGCAGCTGGCCAGGGCCGCACAGGCAGGCGAACCTGCGTCACAGCAAGCGCTACAGCGCTATTGCGAGCAACTGGCACGCAGCCTGGCGTCAGTGATCAACATTCTCGACCCGCAGGTGATCGTGCTCGGCGGTGGCCTGTCGAACATTCAGGCACTGTATCAACAGGTGCCACCGCTGCTGGTGCGTCATGTGTTCTCCGACCAGGTCAACACCCGCCTGCTGCCCGCCCGCCATGGCGACTCCAGCGGCGTACGCGGCGCCGCCTGGTTGTGGCCCTAGGGCCTGCTCCCGCTTCGTTCGCACACCGCGTTACAGCAACAGAATCCACACGGCAAACGCGGCGTACCAGAGTATCGCCGCCCGCACCAACAGCTGCCACAGCTCATCCAGGCTGTAGACACCCGACTCACCAGCCTGCGGCTCGGGCAACTCGCTGGCAGCACGCCCGGCATTGACCAGCAGTTGCTGCGCCGCCAGCTCCCAGCTCAGCAGATCATGCAGCACGGCGCGGCTGACCGCGGCAAAGTTGCCGACCAGGGCAAAGCTGGCGGCCAGCACCCGCACCGGAAGCCAGTCCAGGGCATGCCGCAATTGCCCGGCACGTTCGGCCAGGTCAGCCTGGCTCGCATGCTCGGCCGTCAGCGCCAGCAGCCGGTAAGCCAGCGGCACCAGCGGACCGAGCAGCGCGTACCAGAAGATCACTGCAAAGAAGCCCTGATAGGCCTGCCACAGCTCATAACCCTGTACGCGCAACAGCAGCTCGGCCTCGCTATCGGCCTCCAGCCCAAGATCACGCTCGGCTACATGCAGCGCGGCCTGGTCATCACCGCGTCGCCAGGCATCACGGAACGGCCCAAGTGCAGCCAGCACATCGCCACGTCCCAGGCTGTAGACCAGCACCAGCAGATGCACCGGCAGCGCCAACCAGCCATAGGCCACCGGTTGCAGAATCAACAGCAAAGCGCCGAGCACCAGCAGCGGCAGTGCCACCAGCACAGCCAGGGCAACCCAGGGCGCGCCCTGCTGACTGACCTCGACTTTGGCCAACTGCTGCAGCCACAGACCATCCTGCTGAATACGCCGACGTCCGGCAGAAAACTTCTCAACCCAGAGCACCAGCAGCAGTACCAGAAAGTTCATCTACCGCTCTCCTTGGTCCAGCAGGGCCGCGCGCAGACGCGGCCAATCAAAATAGGGGCCCGGGTCGGTCTTACGCCCCGGGGCGATATCGCTATGCCCGCAGATGCGCTCGACACCGAGGGTCGGATAGACCTGCAGCAGCTCACCAGCCAATCTGGCCAAAGCCGTGTACTGCGCATCCGTGAAAGGCTGATCATCGGTACCTTCCAGCTCGATACCAAGAGAAAAATCGTTGCAGTTGTCGCGCCCGTCGAAGCTGGAAACGCCAGCATGCCAGGCCCGCTCATTACAGGAGACAAACTGGGTAACCACGCCGTCACGCTCAATAAGGAAATGCGCCGATACCTGCAGATGGGCTATGCCGGCGAAGTAGGGATGCTCGTCTACAGGCAGCTGATTCTGAAAGAACTGCTGCACCTTGCCAGTGCCGAATTGGCCGGGCGGCAAGCTGATGTTATGGATCACCAGCAGAGAAATCTCACCCTGCGGACGTGCATTGCAATTCGCGGAGGGGCAATGCTGCGCATCGGCATACCAACCGCTGACGGGGTCCAACTGCATAGGGGCTCCTTGACCAGTTTCGCCACTGTAGCAGATGGCGCCGCGCGCCCCGAAAACGACAACGCCCGGCACGGGCCGGGCGTTGCTGGAGCAGCACAGAACTCAGGCGTTCTTCAGCTTGCGCAGGTTACCAATCACCGACTCCAGGGCACGATCGAACAACAGCGCATCATCGAGCATACGAATCGCCCCACGACGGAACTCCACGGCCAGGCCCATGCGGGTTTTCTCCAGCACCTTCATGCCGGTGCGATTGACGAAGATGTACTTGCCAGTCGGCTTGATGATCGCTGCCAGCTTACAGCGCAGCTTGTGTTCCTCGTCTTCCTGGATTTCCACCCAGCTCCCAACACGCAGACTGTCGACCTGAAGCAGGGCCTGATCGTCATCCGGCAAACTGACCTCGGGCTCGCGCTCACGCACCTCACCTGGCGCCAGCAGCACGATTTCCTCGACCACCTCGATCATCGCCGGCGCTTCAACAACAGGCTCGGCGGCAGGCAGCTCAAGGAGAGGGGCTACCTCAACCACGGACTCGGCCGAGGCATCATCCGTTGGCAGAAGCAGTTCGACTTCTACCTCCGGCTCAGGCACAGCGCGCTTGAAGCGCTGGAAGGCCTGCACATGCACGGATTCCAGCTGACTGAAGAACTCGCTGGTGACAAACGGATCGATGGCCGCACCGGCCAGCCCCTCGCGCAGGGCTTTCAGCAGATTCGGCACCAGCTCCAGCAGGCGCACGCGATCTTCCGGTTCCTCGTGCAGCTCGACGCTCCAAACCAGATCGTCCATCACCAGCAGCGCCGCCTGCCACTCGGCAGACTCGCTGCCATGTTTCAGGCAGGTCAGTTGCAGAACCTTACTCCAGCCTTCCTGCAGCAGGCGCACCACGACTTCCGGCAAGGTCTTGCCAAGCAACCGAGCATTCAGTGCCTGCTCGACCTGCTGGCGAGCAAGCTCGGCCTTGGCACGGCCTTCCTCGGCATCTCGCGTGCGCTGCTCCAGCAGGTCACTGCGCCGGCGCTCATCACCGGTGAAAGCCAGAAACTCGGCGAGCAGATCGGAAAAGATGGTCGGATCATCGGTGAAGTCATTCAGCAGGCGTTGCACCACCTGCTCGATACGCTGGAACAGGCTGTCGCGCTGCGCATCATCTTGCGCACTCCAGCCGAGGGCCGCCGAGGCGATCTCGTTAAGCAGACGACGGGCCGGGTGACTGCCACGACTGAAGAAGGTCTTGTCCAGCACGGCGACCTTGAGCATGGGAATCTGCAGGCGCCCGATCAGCGCTTTCAGCGAGTCCGGCAAGGTGCGGTCATCGAGGATGAACTCGAACAGCATCGACACCAGGTTGATCACATCCTCATCGATCTCGCCCACCACCCGCGCCTTGCCACTTTTGGCACTGGCACGGGTCAACAGCTGCTCGAGCTGGTTACGCAGATCGAAGTCATCGGCGCTTTGCCCGCTACCGCTTGGCAAGCGCTGCTGCATGTGCGACAGCAGGCGCATCAGATCATTACTGGAGATCGGTACGGCATCAGCGGGGGCCGCGCGCCGCGGCATGGCTGCGCTGCCACGCACCTCGGCCAGCAACTCCTGCAGGGCACCGAATACCTCCTGCACGCTTTCATCCGCATAGGCAGCGGCACTCGCCTCCCCTGCAGAGGCTTCACGCGCGGCACGATTGCCGGGAGCCGTACGCCCAGGAGTATTGCGTCGGACCGGTGGTGCCGACTTGAGCTCAGGCAACACGCCCAACTCGACCAATTGCTGGTTGGCCGCGGCATACAGCTGGTCGAGATCAGCCAGTACGTATTTTTCGAAGAGCTTGAGTACGATCAGCTTGACGCGAATCTCTACACCCAGGCCGGCGCAGAGCGCCATGAACTGCTCGCAGAGTGCACGCGGCCCCAGCGGGTTGCTCTTGTCTTCCAGCTTCTGGCTGATCAGTGTATTCAGGCGCGTGGTCAGATGGGTTAGGGCCACGCCATCGCGACTGATCACGCGTGCAACCATGGCATCCAGCGCCACGGACTCTTCCAGCACATCATCCTGAACCAGCGAAAGACTCTCGAAGGAAACTGCACCCAGCTGCGGCGCTGCCTTGCCTACCTCGTACTGATTGAGGGTGGCAAAGCTTTCAAAAATCTTCTGCAGGAAGCCCCGCTCGATGGATTTGCGCTTCAGGCGTAAATCGCGCATCGCCTCGAAAAAACCATTCTGCTCGGCATTACTGGCAGCGCGGTCGGCCATCTCGAACAGCGTGTCATCGGCGTTATCGAACAGTGCCTGCAGCGCCAGTTTGAGCTGCTGCGCTGCCTTGTCGCGTACCTGAATTAGGGCCACGGGAAGCCTTCCTGCCTGCGAAGTTGGCGAGTGCTCAGGGGCAACCTTGTTCAGGTGCACCACTTTCGCGTCGGTCTGCATTGCATCTCTCCCGCAGGTTGCCAGTTCAGAGCAATCTGCCAACGATCAACTGGGCGCCATCCATGACGTCAAAAGCTTGGCGCCAAAGTTTATGGCCAACCTTATTATAGGGAGAGACGCAGGATGACCAAATACCCTTTACTGCAGACATGACCTGCATCACAGCACAGGCAAGATGAACCCCCGGACGGTCATCCACTGCCGACCAGCGCACCTTATCTGTCTAGCAGAAAGACCGGAATTCTCCCGTATCCCACCTGCACCAGCCGTCGGCTATCCCTATAATCGCGCCACCAGACTCCGGAGGCTGCCATGCCCAACCTCACCCTCGCCGACCTCGGCGCCGAAATCCAGGCCAATGTCCGCGCGGCACTACGCGAAGACATTGGCAGCGGCGATATCACCGCCCAGTTAATTCCCGCCGAGCGCCTGGCCCACGCGACCATCATCACCCGTGAGAACGCAGTCATCGCCGGAACCGCCTGGATCGATGAAGTGTTCCGCCAACTCGATCCGCGCGTCGCCGTACATTGGCAGGTCGCAGACGGTCAGCAAGCAAGCGCCAACCAGCCACTGTTCCATCTGGAAGGCCCGGCCCGCGCCCTGCTCAGCGGTGAGCGCAGTGCACTGAACTTCCTCCAGAGCCTGTCCGCAGTCGCCACCCGCTGCCAGCACTTCGCCGACCTGGTCAAAGGCACTCCGGTGAAACTGCTCGATACTCGCAAGACCCTTCCCGGCCTGCGCCTGGCGCAAAAATATGCAGTCACCTGCGGTGGCTGCCACAACCACCGCATCGGGCTTTATGACGCCTTCCTGATTAAGGAAAACCATATCGCCGCCTGCGGCGGCATCGCCCAGGCCATCACTGCAGCCCACCGGATAGCACCCGGCAAGCCAGTGGAAGTCGAAGTGGAAAGCCTAGCCGAACTGCAACAAGCCCTGGATGCGGGCGCCGACATCATCATGCTCGACGAACTCAGCCTCGACGACATGCGCACCGCCGTGAACATCACCGCCGGCCGCGCCAAGCTGGAAGCCTCCGGCGGCATCAACGAAAGCACCCTGCGCAGCATCGCCGAAACCGGCGTGGACTACATCTCCATCGGCAGCCTGACCAAGGACATCAAAGCCATCGATCTATCGATGCGCCTGAGCCTGTAAAAACTCCACCCATGAAAAAGCCCGCCAATTGGCGGGCTTTTTTGCATCTGGTGCCGGAGACAGGAATCGAACCTGCGACCTTCGCGTTACGAGTGCGCTGCTCTACCGACTGAGCTACACCGGCTTGCGGGCGCTATTTTGCCGAAAAACATCCGACAAAGCGACATACGACTGACTCAGACTACCGGCACATCCTTGCGCGCGGCATCACCGAGAATCTTGAAGAAAACAGTTTCCAGCGAGACTGCTGGCTTGACCGTGAGGATATGCCCAGCTGCCTGATTGAGCCGAGTGACAAAAGCCGGCAGCTCCGCCTGCATCAGCTCGCACTCGAACTCACCTTCACGCAAGCGCTTGGCTTCCGGCGCAAAACCTTCCGCAGCGTTGAAACGCACCAGCAAGGTATCTGCACGCTCAGCCGCCAGTTCGCGCGGAGAACGCACAGTTAGCAACTCGCCCTTATTGATAAAGCCAAATCGATCGGCAATACGCTCGACATCGTGCAGCACATGGGAGGTAAAAAAGATCGCCCCACCCTGGCTCTTGTATTCGTTGAGAATATCCACCACATCCTTGCGCCCCACCGGATCCAGGCCGGACAACGGCTCATCGAGGATCAACAGCTTAGGCTGCACAACCATGGCATGAGCCAGCGCCACACGCTGTACGGTACCCTTGGACAGTTCGCGAATACGACGTTTGGCGGCGGCTGCAACAGAGAAACGCTCCAGCCATTGCATACACCAGGCATCGGCATCCTTGCGCTTGATGCCATACATGGAGAGCGCCATACGCAGGATTTCTAGCGGGGTAAATTGATCATAAAGAGCAGGTGACTCAGGAACATAAGCAAGCGGCTGACGCGCATCTGCACGACGAGCATCGATGCCATAGACAAGAACCTCACCCTGATAATCATTGATGATGTCCAGCATTACCTTGATCGTAGTGGACTTACCTGCACCATTAGGCCCGACAAAACCAAAGACCTCACCCTCACTAACGGAGAAATTGACATCCCGCAGAGCGTGAACTTCCTTGCTCTTACTGCGAAAGGTATGGCTGACGCGATGAAACTCCAGAACATCAGTCACAACTACTCCTCCATCCCGGCAATTTTCAACCTCTTCAACTCGATACTACCGTTACGCAGCTCATAGCCCAGGCGCAACGGATCTTCCGGTAACGCAAGCAGCACACCACTAGTCAACAGTTGCTGCAGATCAATTAACTTGCCATGCGCACGCTCATAACGTTGCTGAGCAGCACGCAAGTCGATCAATCCCTGCAGACGCACAACACGCAGGCCAAGCATGTCACGCAACCTAGGATCGCGGGTGCTTTGGCGCTGCTGTTGCAGATAGTCCATGGCCAATTGCGCATCATTGAAACTCTCCGCCTGCAACATGATCGCCATTCTTCGCATTGAGGCCGCGTTTTCCGGCCACCGCTGCGCAGACAACTCAAATGCACGGACAGCCTCACCAACATCGCGATCAAAGAAAGAGCGGTTTACACCATAGAAGAAGGCCGGAACACCATCCCAAAAACGACAGTCCATCGCCCGCCGGAGAATCTCATTACCCTCATCGACCGCCCCTCCCCAAGTCAAAAGCCCATTAGCCAGATAATAGTTATCCTCATGGCAAGGGTTGAGCTCGGCGACCACAAGTTGGGCACGAATAAGATAATGAGAGTCAGTCAACCCATTATCGGTGCTGGTCGCAGCCAGGCGCATGGTTTCTAGGTTTGCCGCCAGGAAGCGATCGCCGCCATAAAGAGAAATCAGAATCGGCGCACTAATGACCACACGACTCATGCCAATTTCAGGCTTCAAAGAGACTGGTTGCTGTGCCCGCCAGGCAGCAATAGCCGCGAACAGCGCAAAACCCAGCGCGGCCAGGAGCAAAGGAACGATGTCTCGACGCAACATGATCAGGCGAAACGCTTTCGGTTGAGCGCCCATACAGCCAAGGCCAGGAAGCCCCCTGCATAGGCCAGACTGGAGACTATCAGCCAAGGCCAATCGCCTGGCAGGAGCCCCATCTGCCCATAGAGCGCAATCATGCGCACATCCAGAGCCCCTAGATCTGGCAGCAAGTAACTCAGCAGCCCAAGTGAATTACTGTAGGTCTCGGCGTTACTCACCAGCCAGCCGTCCTGCCACAACAAGGCGATGATGGCCGAGAAAGAGCGCGCTATAAGCATAAAGCCCAGCGTACCGACAATCACGAAACTGGGGGTAGAGGCCACCACCGCCAGCAGCGTACCGAGCGCCAACAGCACGAACAGATCGAGCAAGATAAAAGCAATGGTGAACCAGTAAGGCAAACCGAGGGAAACCGGCGTGGCCTGCCCGTAACCCTGCCCCACCCACACCACGATGGCCGCCAAAGCGGCAGCAAGCACTACAAGAAGAATGGCCAGCAACCCCACCAGCGCTGCCAGCCGTCCGAGCAAAAAGTGATACCGCGGACGCGGATAAGCCAGTGAAGCAAGGAAATAACGACGCTCAAACTCACGCGAGAAGAGCTCCTGCAGCATCAAAACGCCCAACACCGGCAGCACAATTCTTATCAGAGACAAGCCCACATCCAGTGCAACGGTTGCCGGTTGACGACCACTGAACTGGCCACTCATCCACGCTGCGACGCAGAGGATGACGACAAGCCAGAAAGCTATCGAACCGAAGCGAGCACGAAGCGCGAGCTTTACTGCAATCAGGGCACTGGGGAGCAAATACATGGCGGGATATCAGATGTGGGTTCGGTAAGAAAGTAACTTGAATACTGCCTTTATAATAAAAAGCCGCTCGGAACTACCCGAGCGGCCATTACATCACTTGCAACTGCAAGACTAAGCAGTTAACTCACTCAGTCGGCTACGCCGGAGAGAGCCCCCAGAGCAGCTTCATCACAGGTTTCAGAGTCCAGGGAAGTTGGGCCAACCGAACCACCTGTAGTGGAGCCAGTATAACCGCGGCGACCGGCAATTTCGGTTTGCTGCGGAGGAGTTGCAGCAGCGCCCGCCGCAGTGCAGTCAGCACCGTTGTAGATCGGGTTGCCTTGAGCATCCGCGCCAATAGCAACACAGTTGACATTGGTTGGTTTCTGACTACCCGAGAGATGGCAACCACCCACATTGACCTTGCTCTCGGCAGTAAGGCAGTTGTAGACCAAAGTAACGCCATTCGAGGTATTCACAGTAACGCGGTCGCGGAGGATCGAGCAGCCTGTAGCATCATTTTCTACATAAACACCGCTTTGCAGAGCGGTTACTGTGTTGTCAGCTGCGAAGCCAAAGCCAGAGACACCTGCCAGACCGGTAGCGATCAGCGCGGCGATAGTTTTCTTCATCATTTTATTGGCCCCTTAAATTAGTTCATCGAAGAAGCGAAGGCGGTCTGGGCATTCTTGACGTCGGCGTTAGCCGTCGAATCGTTAGCCCGGGCGCGATAATCGTTGAACTGCGGAATGGCGATGGCAGCCAGAATACCGATGATCGCGATCACGATCATCAGCTCGATCAGGGTAAAGCCTTTTTGCTTTTTGAGAGACTTCATGGAGGAACTCCTGTGTGGTTAAGGTCAACGACCTACGCAGATCAAAGCAGATGCCGTGCCAACTCCCCAAAGCTCCTAGAAAACAGCATCACCCATCATTAAATAGTCGCCAGGCCAGCACACCGAGTCAGCAACTGACGTTTTTTGTCATTCCTTTCTACTGCTCTTGGGCTTAACGCATCAACTGCGCTATAAGTTCAGCATCCGACTTTTCTTATCTCAGCGAAGCGCAATGAACGACACTCCCGCCCTGACAGGCCTAGCTCGTCAACTGGTAACCGCCGAACTGCTGGACGAGCGTACGGCCGCCCAAGCCAACGCCCAGGCTCTACGTAACAAAATCCCTCTCGTTTCCTACCTTGTGCAGAACAAGCTCGCCACCAGCAGAGCTGTGGCCGAGATAGCCGCAGAACAATTCGGCGTTCCCTTCTGCGACCTTAGTGCTATCGACAAGGAAAGCCAGCCACGCGAACTGGTCAGCGAGAAGCTGTGCCGCCAACACCGCGTGCTGCCGCTATACCGACGCGGCAACAAGCTATTTGTGGCGATGTCCGACCCGACCAACCACCAGGCCGTCACCGATATTCAGTTCAGCACAGGCATCAGCACAGAGGCCCTGCTGGTTGAAGACGACAAACTGGGCGACGCACTGGAAAAATTCTTCGATACCGGTAGCAGCGGCATGGAGGATCTGGCCGACGTAGACCTTGACGGCCTGGACGTCGAAGCCGTCAATGACGACAAGGATGACACCTCTGGTGGTGGCGAAGCCGCAGACGACGCGCCGGTAGTGCGTTTCATCAACAAGATGCTACTGGATGCCATCAAGGGCGGCTCTTCGGACTTGCACTTCGAGCCCTATGAAAAAGCCTACCGCGTGCGCTTCCGTACTGACGGCATTCTTCATGAGGTAGCCAGGCCTCCCATCCAACTGGCCAGTCGCATATCTGCACGCCTCAAGGTCATGGCCTCTCTGGATATCTCCGAGCGGCGCAAGCCGCAAGACGGCCGGATCAAGATGAAAATCTCCAAGACCAAGGCGATCGATTTCCGCGTCAATACACTCCCCACTCTCTGGGGAGAAAAAATAGTTATGCGGATCCTCGATCCCTCTAGCGCGCAAATGGGTATTGATGCTCTGGGCTACGAAGAAGTACAGAAGGAGCTGTACCTCAACGCCTTGAAACAGCCGCAAGGCATGATTCTGGTGACGGGTCCGACAGGCTCCGGCAAGACGGTATCGCTTTACACCGGGATCAACATTCTCAATACCGTAGACATCAACATCTCCACCGCTGAAGACCCTGTGGAAATCAACCTGGAGGGCATCAACCAGGTCAACGTCAACCCCAAACATGGCATGGACTTTTCCCAGGCTCTGCGCGCTTTCTTGCGTCAGGATCCCGATGTGATCATGGTCGGCGAGGTGCGCGATCTGGAAACTGCGGAGATTGCCATCAAAGCCGCGCAAACCGGGCACATGGTGATGTCGACCCTGCACACCAACAGCGCCGCAGAAACCCTGACCCGCTTGCGTAATATGGGCGTACCCGCGTTCAACATTGCCACCTCGGTCAACCTGATCATCGCCCAGCGCCTGGCACGCAAGCTGTGCAACAGCTGCAAGAAGGAAGTCGAGATTCCACGGGAAACCCTTATCAAAGAGGGCTTCCCTGAAGACAAGATCGGCAGCTTTAAGATTTATGCTCCCGTCGGTTGCGATAATTGCAAGCACGGCTACAAAGGCAGGGTGGGTATTTATGAAGTAGTTAAAATCACACCGGCCCTGCAACGGCTTATCATGGAGGAAGGCAACTCCATTGAAATCGCCAAGCAAGCGAAAAGTGACGGTTTCAATGACCTGCGCACATCTGGGCTATTCAAGGCGATGCAGGGCATCACCAGCCTGGAAGAAGTCAACCGCGTGACCAAGGACTAACCCATGGCGGCCAAAACTCTAAAAACCAGTGCCTTTATCTGGGAAGGCACCGACAAAAAAGGCGCCAAAATCAAGGGCGAGCTCACAGGCGAATCGCCAGCCCTGATCAAGGCCCAGCTGCGCAAACAGGGCATCAATCCGCTGAAAGTCCGTAAAAAGCCGGCCTCTCTTTTCAGCGCGGGCAAGAAAATCAAACCACTGGATATCGCTCTGTTTACCCGGCAGATGGCTACCATGATGAAGGCTGGGGTACCCCTATTGCAGTCCTTCGACATCATCGGCGAGGGCTTTGAAAACCCCAACATGCGTAAGCTGGTCGACGAAGTGAAACAGGAAGTAGCAGCTGGTAACAGCTTCGCCGCCTCGCTGCGCAAGAAACCACTGTTCTTCGATGACCTGTATTGCAACTTGGTAGATTCAGGCGAGCAATCTGGTGCCTTGGAAACACTGCTGGATCGGATTGCCACCTATAAAGAAAAGACCGAGGCTCTCAAGGCCAAGATCAAGAAGGCAATGACATACCCGATTGCAGTAATAGTGGTTGCAATTATTGTGACCACCATTCTACTGATAAAGGTGGTTCCTCAATTTGAAGCCGTCTTCGAAGGGTTTGGGGCTCAGCTACCGGCCTTTACGCAGGTCGTCGTCAATATGTCCAGAGGACTACAGGAGTGGTGGTACGTTTTCCTGTTCGCCATTTTCGGTGCAATTTTCGCATTTACAGAAACCCACAAGCGCTCTGAGAAGTTCCGCGATTTCCTTGATCGCACTTTGCTGAAAGCCCCGATCATTGGCGATATCCTTTACAAAGCCGTAGTAGCCCGCTACGCCCGCACGCTAGCGACTACCTTTGCCGCAGGCGTACCGCTCGTAGATGCTCTTGACTCGGTCGCAGGGGCTACAGGTAATGTCGTCTTTCGCAATGCCGTGCACAAAATCCGTAACGACGTGTCTTCCGGCACCCAGCTGAACTTTTCCATGCGTACTACTGGAATTTTCCCGAGCATGGCCATCCAGATGACAGCCATTGGCGAGGAGGCTGGGTCGCTCGATGAAATGCTGGACAAGGTCGCCGGCTTCTACGAAGCGGAAGTGGACAATGCTGTCGACAACCTGACCACACTGATGGAGCCACTGATCATGTCAGTGCTCGGAGTCCTGGTAGGTGGTCTGATTGTGGCAATGTACCTGCCAATCTTCCAACTGGGCTCCGTGGTCGGCGGATAACTCATGGCACTAGACCTGCTGGCCGGCAATTTGCCGGCCTTTGTTTTATCCGCCCTGCTGCTCGGCCTTCTGATCGGCAGTTTCCTCAATGTAGTGGTTTATCGCCTGCCGAAAATGATGCAGCGCGACTGGCGCACGCAGGCCCGCGAAATCCTAGAATTATCCGAGGAGCCGACTGGCGAGACCTTCAATCTGGTTCTCCCCCACTCCAGCTGCCCGCACTGCGGGCACCAGATTAAACCCTGGGAAAACATCCCGGTGCTGAGCTGGCTGGCGCTGCGTGGCAAATGTTCCAGCTGCAAGGCGCCGATCAGTAAGCGCTACCCGCTGGTGGAACTCGCCTGCGGCCTGCTCTCTGCCTATGTGGCCTGGCACTTCGGTTTTGGCTGGCAGGCCGGTGCCATGTTGGTATTAAGCTGGGGCCTGCTGACCATGAGCCTGATCGATACCGACCACCAACTGCTGCCCGACACGCTGGTGCTGCCGCTGCTATGGCTGGGATTGATCCTCAACTATAACGGTCTGTTCGCAAGCCTCGGCGATGCCCTGTGGGGCGCGATCGCCGGCTACCTGAGCCTGTGGTCGGTGTACTGGCTGTTCAAGTTGGTAACAGGCAAGGAAGGCATGGGTTATGGCGACTTCAAGCTGCTGGCCATGCTCGGCGCCTGGGGCGGCTGGCAAATTCTGCCACTGACCATTCTGCTGTCATCGCTGGTCGGCGCCGTGCTCGGCGTGATCATGCTGCGCTTGCGCAATCAGGAAACCAGCACGCCCATCCCCTTTGGCCCCTATCTGGCGATTGCCGGCTGGATTGCGCTGCTCTGGGGTGATCAAATAACCGGAGCCTATTTGCAATTTGCCCGGTTTTAAATGAGCACACCCTGGATTCTTGGCCTTACAGGCGGTATCGGTAGCGGCAAGAGCGCCGCTGCCGAACACTTCATCCGACTCGGCGTGCACCTGGTTGACGCGGACCATGCCGCACGCTGGGTGGTCGAGCCAGGCCGCCCAGCCCTAGCTCGCATAGCCGAGCACTTTGGCCCGCAGGTCCTGCAGCCCGACGGCCAGCTGGATCGCGGCGCACTGCGCCAATTGATCTTCCAGGACGAGCAACAGCGGCGCTGGCTGGAAAGTCTGCTACACCCGTTGATCGGCGAAGAGATTCGTAGCTATCTGGCGCGCGCAGAATCACCCTATGCGATTCTGGTTTCACCCCTGCTGATCGAGTCTGGCCAGCACCACATGACCCAGCGCGTCCTAGTCGTGGATGTGCCCGAACACCTGCAACTGCAGCGCACCATGGCCCGTGACCAGGCCTCAGAAGAACAGATCAAGGCCATTCTCGGCGCCCAGGCCAAGCGTGATGAGCGTCTGCGCCATGCCCATGATGTTCTGCACAACGATCGTGACCCAGCCTGGCTACGTAGCGAGGTTGAACGCCTGCACCACTTTTACCTGACCCTGCGTGGAGGACGACCTTGAGCAGTACCGTTGAATGCCCAACCTGTGGCGCACCCGTCGAGTGGGGCCCGCAAAGCCCGAGCCGGCCATTCTGCAGCGAGCGCTGCAAGCTGATTGACCTAGGCGCCTGGGCCTCTGAAAGCCACGTGATTCCTGGCGACACTGTCGAAGATGAGCTGTTTTCCGGCGAGCTGCCGCCGCGCGAGCACTAAAAGCCTGCCACGTGCTGATGACCGCAACAGCAGCATCAACCGCGAGGCTCTGAAGCCATAGCGCCCCTCAGGGGCGCATAAAGGCGTAGTCGCGCTGATCGTCGAGGTTATCGGCCAGGAACAGCAGCTCCTCGGCCAAGTCCTTCGACGAACGAACCTGCTGGCTGCCCTGCACCACCGCACTCAACAAAGCCCGCAACGCCATTACGGGCTCGATACCCAACTCGCGCGCCTGCTGCAAACTGCGCTCGACCTCACCGCGTGCCCACTCATGCGCACCCATATGCTTTCCTCCCGTGGTTTCGCGCAGTGTGCGGCCATGGCCTGCCATCCGCTTGATCTGGGTCAACCATCAGCAGCCCATCAACCGGCTGAACAACGCGGTATCAGGGTGACGGCGGGTCATCCTTCCAAGGCGCCGACAGATAGCGCGTGCGGTTGAAGGTTTCCAGCCAATCCGGATAGAACACCACCAGCCCGGTGACCAGCATGCCGTTGATGAAGGCCTCGGGGAACATGATCAGCCACAGGTAACCAGCGAAGTCCTCCAGCCAGGGCGGCATCACATACAGGCCATCGAGCCATAACACACCCAAACCAGCCAGCAGCGACAGTAGAACCGCCAGCGCCGCCGGAAAGAAGCCGCAGAAGAAGATGTAAACGAACAGGTTGCGTGGCTGGCGGCGCTCGACCAGCTGAGCGCACTGTTCGCTCACCAGCACCGGGATCAGCACCAGCAAGACGGCATTGAACCCCAGCGCCTGCAGATCCTGGCGACCTACCGCCAGCAACCCCAGTTGCGCCACCAGCCCGCCCAGCACGGCGAGGGGCCAACCGAGTAACAGGGTCACCACCGTCATGCCGATAAAGTGGTAGGACAGCCCGGATGCAAAATCACGCCGCACCAGCCAGAGCAGAAACAGCGCCAGCACGGTGCCGCACAACAGATGCTGGCGGCGCTGGTCGCTGAACAACTCGACCCACGGCGTACGCCAGATCGCCCAGAGCAGGGCTGGCAGATAACACAGCCACCCCAGCCACAGGCTGGTCGCCGACAGCAACTCGGCGCCGATCACGGTACGGCCTGCTCCAGCGCAGCCGCCAGAGTCGCTGCATCGGTGAAGCTGCGCTGTGCCAGAAAGCGTCCTGCGCGCAGATCAAGCCAGAGCACCGTCGCCGCTGCCGCCGGGTAGCGTGGTGCTACCCGCGACTGGCGATCGAGTAGAACGCGATAGTTGTAATCGCGCATCGCGGGCACGGCAAACAGACTAGCAACAGGCCTGGGCATACGGCTGATATCCGCCAGAAACAGGGCATGCCGCTGCTCCAGGTACCCTTTGGGCTTGCCCTGCAACGCGGCTTTCACCAGCTCGGCGCCCTCCATGTCACGTGCCACCAGCAATACCTGCAACTGATCATCCAGGGTGTACGACTGCTCGAACTGATCCAGTAGCGTCCAGGGCGCCAAGCGCTCCCCTGGTTCCATGGCCATGACCAGGGAGGAGAACAACCCAAGCATCAGTACCCAACAAGCTTTCATGCCATACCCCTCGTGGAAAAGACCTCGATATCCTCACGCATCGACCACCCTTCCTGCGCCAACCAGAAGGACAGCGCCTGCGGTGCATCACGCAGGACGAAGACATGCGTCTTGCTTATCCCCTGCTCTGCCAGGCGACGCAACGCCTCATCCAGTAACGCTTGCGCCAGACCGCGGCCGCGCCAGGGCAGATCGACGACCAGATGCTGCAGATAGCCACGCCGCCCGTCATGCCCCACCAGCAGGCAGGCCGCCAACTGGCCCTCCACCTCGGCCAGCAGGCTCAGGCCCGGATTGCGCGCCAGATAGGCCGAAAAGGGTTGCCTGGCATCCTCGGGGCGCACGCAGATCCCCGGGGTACGCCGCCAGAGCGCCAGCAGGTCGGCATGGTCGGCCACAGTGATGGGGCGAATCGACATAAGAGCTCCTCGCTGATGAGCAACGAGTCTACACCGGCGCCTGCAGCCATCAGCGCGGCCAGCTGTCGCAAGCCGGTTTTGCGGTTATGCTGCGGCCATGGACGACTCCGACTACCTGCGCCTGCTCACCCGGCAGGCCGAACAGGCCAACGACTTCCTCTCCAATGCGCGCAAGTGGGAACGCGAGCGCTGGGTCTGCCAGCGCCTGCTGCTCGGCCTGAACGTACCCTTTCGCCAGGACGAATTCGGCAGCGCCGCCCAGGAACCGCCGGATGTGCAGTTCCGCGATGCCAACTTCGAAGTGTTCTTCGTCCTCGATCATGGTCGCCGTCTAAACGACGAGTGGCGCGCCGAGCTGGAACGCCGTCGCAGCGCCCTCTCGCTCAGCCAGCTGCTGCGCCGCGAGCCACGCCCACGACGCATCGCCGCCAGCGAACTGCAGGCGCGCCTGGCACCGACCCTGCGCAAGAAAGCGCACAACTACCGCGAGCGCGGCATCGACCTGGGCGAACTGGATCTGCTCGCCTACATCAACCTGAAACGCGACCTGCCAGACTTCAATAGCCACTTCCCACCACCCGGCGAGTACTTGCGCCAGGGCTGGCGCTCCCTGGCCCTCGTCGGCCCGACCTATGCCCGCGTGCTGTTCGCCCACGCCGACGCGCCCGACTTCCTGCGCAACAACCTCGGCCGTACTGTGCTGTTCGACGTGGGCATCAGCCTGTGAGCCCGCTGCACGAACTGCTCGCCGCAGTCCCGCAACAGGGCCGCGTGCGCTGGATTGGCGTACGCCCGCAGGCGCGCGGCGCAATGCTCGAGCTGCAAGCCGTGGAGGCACGCCGTGAAGCCGGACTGACCGGCGACCACGCCCGCCCCGGGCCACGCAACCTGCGCCAGGTCACCCTGATCCAGTGGGAACATCTGGCGGTGATCAACGCCCTACTGGCACGGGCGGAAGACGAGCAGATCACGCCCCTGGATCTACGGCGCAATATCGCCATCAGCGGCATCAATCTGTTCAGCCTGAAGAATCGCTGCTTCCGTATCGGCCAGGCGATCCTGCAAACCACCGGCTGGTGCCAGCCCTGCGCCAAGCTGGAGGAACGCCTGGGCCGCGGCACTTTCCAGGCCATGCGCGGCCACGGCGGGATCACCGCCCGCGTGCTGCACAGCGGCATTATTCGCCTGGATGACGAGCTGCGCGTTGAGCCACTGGCGAGCGCAGGGCTAGAATGAACCAACTTTCTTGCGAGGCACACCATGTCCAGCCGCTTGAGCCCCGAAGACCAACAGCGCGTCGATCAATACCTGAACGCCCCGCAGCACCAGGTCGCCCGTCAACCCTTTCGGGTCTGGCGCCTGTTGCTGGTCATCCTGCTCGCGGTCATCGCCCTTGGTGTACTGAGCCGTCTTCTGAGTCGACTGGTGCTATGAGCTGCTTAGCGCTCGCCCGGCCGGACTCCACCCCGGATTCCGCAAGCCTTATGAGATCTCCCCATGACCCATCGCATCGTGATCGTCGGCGGCGGCGCCGGCGGCCTGGAGCTTGCTACCCGCCTGGGTAGAACCCTGGGCAAGCGCGGCCAGGCCAGCATTACCCTGGTCGACGCCAACCTTACCCATATCTGGAAGCCACTGCTGCATGAGGTTGCATCCGGCTCGCTGAACTCCTCCGAGGACGAGCTGAACTACGTGGCCCAGGCCAAGTGGAACCACTTCCAGTTCCAGCTCGGCCGCATGAGCGGACTGGATCGCGCACGCCAGTGCATCAGCCTGGCCGCCACCCTCGACGAGACTGGCGAGGAGCTGCTGCCCGCCCGCGAGCTGAGCTATGACAGCCTGGTGATCGCCGTCGGCAGCACCACCAACGACTTCGGCACCCCCGGTGCGGCCGAGCACTGCATCTTCCTCGACACCCGCGAACAGGCCGAGCGCTTCCACGGCAAGCTGCTCAGCCACTACCTGCGCGCCCACGCCGGCAAGACCGATGACGGGCAGATCAGCGTGGCGATCGTCGGCGCCGGCGCCACCGGGGTCGAACTGGCCGCGGAACTGCACCACGCCGCCCATGAGCTGGCTGCCTATGGCCTGGACAACATCCAGCCGCAGAACATGCGCATCACCCTGATCGAAGCCGGTCCGCGCGTCCTGCCAGCGCTACCGGAGCGCATCAGCCGACCCGTGCACCAGACCCTGGAAAAACTCGGCGTCACCGTCCTCACCGGCACCGCCGTCAGCCAGGTCACCGAGCAGGCCCTGCTTACCGCCAGCGGCATGGAGGTAGCAGCCAGTCTCAAGGTGTGGGCCGCCGGGATTCGCGCACCGGGCTTCCTCAAGGAGCTGGACGGCCTGGAGAGCAATCGCATCAACCAGTTGGTGGTACGCACGAGCCTGCAGACCACTCTGGACGACAACATCTTCGCTTTCGGCGACTGCGCCGCCTGTCCGCTCGGCGATGGCAGCGAACGAACCATTCCGCCACGCGCCCAGGCGGCGCACCAACAGGCCTCGCTACTGGCCAAGTCGCTCAAGCTGCGCCTGGAAGGCAAGCCGTTGCCGGAATTCCGCTACCAGGACTATGGCTCGCTGATCTCGCTTTCGCGTTTCTCCGCAGTCGGCAATCTGATGGGCAATCTGATGGGCAGCGTCAAACTGGAAGGCTGGCTGGCGCGGATGTTCTATATCTCGCTCTATCGCATGCACCAGATGGCCCTGTACGGCGGCTTCCGCACCCTGCTGCTGATGCTCAGCGACCGTATCGGCCGCAGCACCGAGCCGCGCCTCAAGCTGCACTGACAACCACGGCTAGCCGTGCGCACCGCCAACGGCGGCGCGCAACGGCGCGCCGTGATCTGCCAGTAAAATCCAGACAAAAAAAACCCGCACTAGGCGGGTTTCTTGTTTCTCGGACCAAACCCGAGAATATATGGTGGGTCGTGTAGGATTCGAACCTACGACCAATTGGTTAAAAGCCAACTGCTCTACCAACTGAGCTAACGACCCAAAAATGGTCGGGGTAGGGGGATTCGAACTCCCGACATCTTGCTCCCAAAGCAAGCGCGCTACCGGACTGCGCTATACCCCGATAAGAAAGTTGGCTCCGCGACCTGGACTCGAACCAGGGACCCAATGATTAACAGTCATTTGCTCTACCGACTGAGCTATCGCGGAACGTATCACTTTCCAGCTCTGCTACCGACTTTGGCTTGCGCCGTTTCCCGTATCAGAGGCGCGCCATTTTACGTTTCCGCGCGCGCCTGTCAACCCTTGAAATCACTTTCTTTACAAAGCCTTGCGAAAGAACTTCAGGCTACTATATGTCTATAGCTTGAAGTACATCACAGCAGGATGCGCGCGCCAGCAAGGCCCGTACAGGATAAGTCATGAGTTCCCCGGATACCCCGCCCACCCCACCACGCTCCATTCCAGGGCTGGCCAGCCGCGGAATTCAACCGCGCTTCAGTGAACTGGTGCAGGACTGCCGCAAGCTGGTGATGAACCGCCTGGCCGAACACCTAGCCGGAGTATTCGGCCAGGTGGACGACACCCTCTTCGAGTGCGCGGAGAAGGCCGAGAACAATCGCCTACAGACCCTGTTCTTCGACAGCATGCGCGAAGTCCGCAAGCTGCGACCGCAGATCGAGCGCAGCTACCACCAGCAGATCGCGCAGAACTTCTCCGACTTCCTCGACGGTAAGCTCAAAGCCGCAGCGGTGCCCAGCGCCCTGGATGCCGAACAGCTGTCTCTGGTGCAGAACGAGGACTACGAGGAAAGCCTGCAGATCACCAACATGGTCAGCCGGGTCAAGGCGCGCTGTGCTCGCCCGCTATATACCCTCGAACAACGCCTGGCCCTGCTCAACAACGGCCACAAGCTGGTGGAAGACAGCAACCCATTCGGCCCGCCCGCCATTGCCAGCGCCTTTCGCCAGGCCCTGGCCGCGCATCCACTGCCGCTGCGGATCAAGATCATCCTCTATACGCTCTTCGATAAGCATGTAATGCAAAGCCTCGATCCGCTCTACGATGCGCTCAACCAGCGCCTGATCGATGCCGGTATCCTGCCCAACCTGAAATACAACGCCCAGCGCAACGCCCCCAGTGCCCCCTCCAGCTCGATCGGCACACAGCAACCCTTGCCAACTGTGGTCAGCGAGTCGGCAGGCAACCCGGCGAGGGTCCAGACGTCACAAGGCGGCATCACCCAGACGGGCTCGTCACCATCGACCAGCGCATCTCAGCCCGGTCAAGCACCTGCCGCCGGACACGCTCCAGCTGCACCCTCAGACCTCAACAGCCCGCCGCCGCAGGACCCGGGCCAGCTGTTCGGCGGCCTGGCCGCCCTGCTCAGCGAACACCGCGAACGCAATGTCGATGCGCCCCTGCTCGGCGGTACTCGCAGCATTGCCAGCTTTGCGCCGCGTACCGCCACCAGCACCTACAGTGCCAACGAACTGCTTGGTGCGCTTAATCGCCTGCAGCAACAGTCAGCACACGACATCAGCCAGCGCCTGCATCGCCCGCAGGCAGTGGAAGGTCTGAAAGCCGACCTGCAGGATCAGCTCGAGGCCTACAGCCAACTACCGGGTCAGCAGAAGCTGTCGGATCAGGAAGCCGACGTAATCGACCTGGTCGGCATGCTGTTCGACTTCATCCTCGACGACGACAACCTGCCGGACGCCTGCAAGACCGCCCTCTCCCACCTGCATACGCCCTATCTCAAGGTCGCCCTGCAGGACAAGGCGCTATTCACCCAGCACCACCACCCGGCGCGCCGCCTACTCAACAGCATGGCCCAGGCCGGCGTGCTGTATGGCAGTGAAGGTGACGAGCGTGGCCTGCTGGCGAAGATGCACTGGGTGGTGGAACGGGTGATCCATGGCTTCGCCGGCGACCTGCTGCTGTTCGACAGCCTGCTCGACGAATTCAATGAATTCGTTGCCACCCTCCAGCACAAGGTCGAGTTACGCGAGCGGCGCGCCGTCGAGGCCGCCAAGGGCCGTGACAAGCTGCTCGGCGCCCGCCAGCTGGCGGTCGATGCTATCAATCAGGCGCTCAAGGGCCGCGAGCTACCGGCCATCATCCGCAACTTCCTCGAACTGACCTGGACCGACGTGCTGGTCTTCGTCCTGCTTCGCCACAGCGAGCGCAGCAGCGAATGGCAACGCGCCTGCGAAGTCGCCGAACAACTGGCCTGGAGCGGCACCGTACTCGACGATGCTGGGCGCAGCCGCCTGCAGGGCCTGCGCGTTGGCCTGCTCGACGAACTGCGCAAGGGCCTGGAGCTGCTCGGCGGTTACCACGAAGACGGCATCCGTCGCCTGCTGCAGGACATCGTCGCCTGCCAGCACGCCGTGCAGGCCAAGCAGCCGCAACTGGCGGCCAAGCTAAAGGCCTCGCTACCGGAGAGCCCACTGGGCGCCATGCTCGGCGAAGATGCGGCGCTGGCGGCACCCATGCAAAGCAGCGAAGTTGTTTCAGCTCGCGCCCAGGCGCTGATCAAGGAGCTGCAAAAACTGGAATTCGGCACCTGGTTCGAGTTCGTTCAGGGCGAGGAAACCCGCACGCTCAAGCTGTCCTGGTTCAGCCCCACCACCCACAACTACATGTTCGTCGACCACAGCGGTCAGCGGGTGGCGATCAAGCCGATCAAGCAACTGGCCAGCGAAATGGAACAAGGCCGGGCGCGCATCGTGCCCACGGAACGGGATTCGCCGCTGGTGGATCGCGCTCTGCATGCCATCTATCGTGTCCTGCAACGCTTCACCGGACGCGCCAATGAAGTCGGCCAAGGAGCCTGAATGGACGATCGTCGCCAGCACAGCCGCCACACCACCGAACTGAGCCTGGAGGTGCTCGACCTCCACTCGGGCACACGCCTGGGACGTGTCGTCGACCTGTCCGCCGATGGCTTCATGCTGGTCAGCGACATGCCGCTGGAGGCCGACTCCGTGTGGGAATGCCGCCTGGTACTGGGCGAGCCCCTCGGCGACATCCACGAGATCCGCCTGGGTGCCGACTGCCTGTGGAGCCGCCCTGGCGCCAACGGCCAGCACGGCTGGAGCGGTTTTCACATCATCGACCTGGCCGATGATCAGGCCGAAGCACTGGAGGTCGTGCTACAGCACATCTGAACAGCGCCCATGAAAAAGCCCCGCAGTGCGGGGCTTTTTTAGGCGCCGAGAAACTCAGGTGAAGACGATCTCCTCACCCTCGACCCGCGCCTTGACCACTGACCCTGGATTGAAGCTACCCGCCAGGATCAGTTGCGCCAGCGGGTTCTCGATCCAGCGCTGGATCGCCCGTTTCAGCGGCCGCGCACCGTAGACCGGGTCGTAGCCGATGGCGATCAGCTTATCCAGAGCCTCAGCAGTCAGCTCCAGGCTCAGTTCGCGCTCAGCCAGACGACCGCGCAGGCGCTGCAACTGGATCTCGGCGATGCCGGCGATCTGCTCGCGACCCAACGGCTCGAACACCACCACCTCGTCGATGCGGTTGATGAACTCCGGGCGGAAGTGGCTGCTCACAGCATCCATCACCGCCGCACGCTGGGCCTCGCGGTCGCCGACCAGCTCCTGGATCTGCGCCGAACCGAGGTTGGAGGTCATGACGATCACGGTGTTCTTGAAGTCCACGGTGCGCCCGTGGCTGTCGGTCAGGCGGCCGTCTTCCAGCACCTGCAGCAGCACGTTGAACACATCCGGGTGGGCCTTCTCGACCTCATCCATCAGCACCACCGAATACGGCTTGCGGCGCACGGCCTCGGTCAGGTAACCGCCTTCCTCGTAGCCGACATAACCCGGCGGCGCCCCGATCAGGCGCGCCACCGAGTGCTTCTCCATGAACTCGGACATATCGATGCGCACCAGTGCTTCCTCGGTGTCGAAGAGGAATTCGGCCAGCGCCTTGCACAACTCGGTCTTGCCCACCCCGGTCGGGCCAAGGAAGAGGAACGAGCCACTCGGCCGGTTCGGATCGGCCAGCCCGGCACGCGAGCGGCGCACGGCATTGGAGACGGCCACCACGGCCTCGTCCTGGCCGATCACGCGCTGATGCAGCAGGCCTTCCATCTTCAGCAGCTTGTCGCGCTCGCCTTCGAGCATCTTGCTCACCGGGATACCGGTCCACTTGGACACCACCTCGGCGATCTCTTCCTCGGTGACCTTGCTGCGCAGCAGCTGGTTCTCGGTCTTGCCGTGCTGGTCGACCATTTGCAGGCTGCGTTCCAGATCCGGAATGATGCCGTACTGCAGCTCGGCCATGCGATTGAGGTCGCCCTTGCGCCGCGCTGCTTCCAGCTCCTGGCGCGACTGTTCGATCTTCTGCTGGATCTGCGCCGAACCTTGTACCTCGGCCTTCTCCGACTTCCAGATATCTTCCAGGTCGGCGTATTCGCGCTCCAGACGAGCGATATCCTCGTTGAGCTTTTCCAGGCGCTTGATCGCCGCCTCGTCGTCTTCCTTCTTCAGCGCCTGGGCCTCGACCTTGAGCTGGATCAGGCGGCGCTCCAGGCGATCGAGCACTTCCGGCTTGGAGTCGATCTCCATGCGGATGCGGCTGGCGGCTTCGTCGATCAGGTCGATGGCCTTGTCCGGCAGCTGGCGGTCGGTGATGTAGCGGTGCGACAGCTTGGCGGCGGCAATGATCGCGCCGTCGGTGATGGCCACCTTGTGGTGTACCTCGTAGCGCTCCTTGAGGCCACGCAGGATGGCGATGGTATCTTCCTCGCTCGGCTCGTCGACCAGCACCTTCTGGAAGCGCCGCTCCAGGGCAGCGTCCTTCTCGATGTACTGGCGGTATTCGTTGA
Organism: Aquipseudomonas guryensis; assembly: GCF_014164785.1. Taxonomy (GTDB): domain Bacteria; phylum Pseudomonadota; class Gammaproteobacteria; order Pseudomonadales; family Pseudomonadaceae; genus Aquipseudomonas; species Aquipseudomonas guryensis. The sequence goes on from NZ_JACJFN010000003.1 coordinate 409,009, forward strand.
GCGTGGTGGCGCCGACGCAGTGCAGCTCGCCACGCGCCAGCGACGGCTTGAGCATGTTGCCGGCGTCCATGGCGCCCTCGGCCTTGCCGGCGCCGACCATGGTGTGCAGCTCGTCGATGAACAGGATGATCCGCCCTTCCTGCTTGCTCAGCTCGTTGAGCACCGCCTTCAGGCGTTCCTCGAACTCACCGCGGAACTTGGCACCGGCGATCAACGCCCCCATGTCCAGCGACAGCAGGCGCTTGTCCTTCAGCCCGTCCGGCACCTCGCCGTTGACGATGCGTTGGGCCAGCCCCTCGGCGATGGCGGTCTTGCCCACACCAGGTTCACCGATCAGCACCGGGTTGTTCTTGGTGCGGCGCTGCAGGACCTGGATGGTGCGGCGGATTTCGTCGTCGCGGCCGATCACCGGATCCAGCTTGCCTTCCTCGGCACGCTTGGTCAGGTCGACGGTGTACTTGTCCAGGGCCTGGCGCGACTCCTCGACGTTGGGGTCATTCACCGCGTCGCCGCCACGCAGGTTGCTCACCGCATTTTCCAGGGCCTTCTTGCTTACACCCTGGCCCAGCAACAGCTTGCCCAGCTTGGTGCTCTCGTCCATGGCGGCGAGCAGCACCACCTCACTGGAAATGAACTGGTCGCCCTTCTGCTGCGACAGGCGGTCGGCCTGATTGAGCAGGCGCGCCAGGTCCTGGGACAGATTGACGTCACCGGTCGGGTTCTGGATTTTCGGCAGATGGTCGAGCTCTTTGCTCAATGCCTGGCGCAGGCCATTCACGTCGAAGCCAACCTGCATCAGCAACGGCTTGATCGAACCGCCCTGCTGATCGAGCAGGGCCTGCATCAGGTGCAGCGGCTCGATGGCCGGATGATCGAGGCCCACCGCCACGGACTGGGCATCGGAAAGGGCAAGCTGCAGCTTGCTGGTCAAACGGTCGATTCGCATAGGTATTCGTCCTTCCTTTGTGAGGCGGGCCGGAGCGATGAACAACCCCTGATACGAAAACCCGCCGAGATGAAGACTAGATGAGGACAGTTTTCCGCGATTCAAGCGGAGCGACGTTGATGCAGGTCAGTGGGTGAGCCAGATCAGCGAAGCGAAACGCCCGGTGCGGGCGGCGCGGCGGTAGGAATAGAAGCGTTGATCGCTGACGGTGCAGAAGCCGCCACCGTACACGGCAGTGACGCCGCGCGCGGCCAGGCGGATGCGCGCCAACTGGTAGATGTCGGCCATGAACTTGCCGGCGTTGAGGCTAGGGATAAAGGCCTGGGCAGCCTCGGCATGGGTGGCCAGGAAGGTCTCGCGCACTTCCGCACCGACCTCGAAGGCCTGCGTGCCGATGGCCGGACCGAGCCAGACCAGCACCTCATCGGGCGGCAAGGCCAGGGCATCCAGGGTCGCCTCCAGCACTCCACCGGCCAGCCCACGCCAGCCGGCATGGGCCGCCGCCACGCGGGTGCCGGCGCGGTCGCAGAACAGCGCAGGCAGGCAGTCAGCAGTCAATACGGCACTGGCGATGCCGGGCGTGGCACTCCAGCTGGCATCGGCTTCGGCCACCAGGGCCGGATCAGCTTCGACTACCTGCACGCCGTGCACCTGGCGCAGCCAGGCCGGCTGGCAATGCAAGGCCGAGGTCAGAATCTGGCGGTTACGGGCCACGGCCTGCGGGTCATCCTCGACATGGTCGCCGAGGTTGAGGCTGTCGAAGGGAGCGAGGCTGACACCGCCGGCGCGAGTGGTGACGCAGGCCCGCACATGGGCGGGCGCTGGCCAGTCGGGCGTCAGCCAATCTGTACTCATCAGACGAAGGATTCGTTGTCCTGGCGCAGCAGGCTGAGCATCCACACCAGGTCATCGGGCAGCGCCGATTCCCACTTCATGCGTTGCCCGGTGATCGGGTGGCTCAGCTCGAGGAAACGCGCATGCAAGGCCTGGCGCGGGAACTCCTTGAGCGTCTGCACCAGGGTCGGGCTGGCGGCTGGCGGAATACGGAAGCGCCCGGCGTACAGCGGGTCACCGACCAGCGGGTAGCCGACGTGGGTCATGTGCACGCGGATCTGGTGGGTACGCCCGGTTTCCAGCTTGACCCGCACATGGGTGTGCGAGCGGAAGCGTTCGAGCACGCGGTAATGGGTGACCGCCGGCTTGCCGCCGTCGATCACCGCCATGCGCTGGCGGTTGGCCGAGCTGCGGCCAATCGGTGCGTCGATCTTGCCGCCGGAGGTGATCACACCGATCACGATGCATTCATAGATGCGGCTAACCGTGCGCTTCTGCATCTGGTCGACCAACCTGGTCTGCGCCTGCAGGGTCTTGGCCACCACCATCAGGCCGGTGGTGTCCTTGTCCAGGCGGTGGACAATGCCGGCGCGCGGCACGTTGATGATGTCCGGCACATGGTGCAGCAAGGCGTTGAGCAGGGTGCCATCGGCATGCCCGGCAGCCGGATGGACCACCAGACCTGCCGGTTTATCGATCACCAGCAGGTGCTCGTCCTCGTAGACGATGTTCAGCGCGATGTCCTGCGCGATCCATTCGCCCTGGGCTTCCTGCTCGGCCTCCAGGGCCAGCACGGCGCCGCCATGCACGATGTCACGCGGGCGTACTACGGCGCCGTCGACGGTCAGGCGGCCATCCTTGATCCAGGTCGACAGGCGCGAACGCGAGTACTCGTCGAACAGCTGGGCGGCGACCTGGTCGAGGCGTTGACCACCCAGTGCGGACGGCACTTCGGCGGTGAGTTGGATGAGCTGAACGGCGTCTTCGGACATGGGCTACTGCGGAGGGAGGTGCAGCTTTTGGTTTCGGCTGCACGCTGTGGTTAAATACGGCGTCTTTGTCCCGGCTGAACCGGGGCGCTCATCATAACAGGACGGTCCAGGCCAAGACAGCCGGCCGTCACAGGGACGCAAGCCGCCATGCAAGTGAAACACCTGCTGCTGATCGCCATGCTCGCCATCACCGCCGCGTGCTCTTCCAACAAACCGGAAGTGGATGAGAACCTGAGCGAAAGCGAGCTTTACCAACAGGCTCAAGACGATCTGAACAACAGCAGTTACAACAGTGCTACGGCCAAGCTGAAAGCCCTGGAGTCGCGCTACCCGTTCGGCCGCTACGCCGAACAGGCACAGCTCGAACTGATCTACGCCTACTACAAGAACGTCGAGCCGGAAGCCGCCAAGTCCGCCGCCGAGCGCTTCATCCGCCTGCACCCGCAGCATGCCAACGTCGACTACGCCTACTACCTTAAAGGCCTGGCCTCGTTCGACCAGGACCGTGGCCTGCTGGCGCGCTTCCTGCCGCTGGACATGACCAAGCGCGACCCAGGCGCGGCGCGTGACTCGTTCAACGAGTTCGCCCAGCTCACCAGCCGTTTCCCCAACAGCCGTTACGCCCCGGACGCCAAGGCGCGCATGGTCTACCTGCGCAACCTGCTGGCCGCCTATGAAATCCACGCCGCCCACTACTACCTGACCCGCCAGGCCTATGTCGCCGCCGCCAACCGCGGCCGCTACGTGGTGGAAAACTTCCAGGAAACCCCTGCCGTCGGTGACGGCCTGGCGGTGATGACCGAAGCCTACCAGCGCCTGGAAATGAACGACCTGGCTGCCACCAGCCTGGAAACCCTGAAACTGAACTACCCGGACCACCCGAGCCTGGTGGATGGCAACTTCGTGCCGCGCGAAGAAGAAGCCGACAATCGCTCCTGGCTGGCCAAGGCCACCCTCGGCCTGATCGAGACCGACACACCCCTGCCGCCGGGCGAAACCCGCGCCAGCCAGGATGTGATCCGCCAGTACGAAGATGCCGAAGAGCAGATCCCGGATGAACTGCAGCCGGAAAACCAGGACGAAGCCGAAGAAGAACAGGAAGAAGCGCAAGACAACGCTGACGACCGCTCCTGGTTCAGCTACATGACCTTTGGCGTGTTCGACTGACCGCCAGCGCAAAATAAAAAGGGAGGCCATGGGCCTCCCTTTTTTATGAGCTAAATCCAGCAACGCACTCAGCGCAGCTGGCTGTCCTTGCTGCCGCGGCGGTTGTAGCCGCTGAACTGTGCCTGCTCCTGGTCATGCCGCGACTGACACTGCACACACAGGCGTACACCAGGCACTGCCTGGCGACGAGCCTCGGGGATGGCCGCTTCGCATTCCTCGCAGTGAGTTAGGCTGGCGCCGCGCGGCAGCTGGCTGCGGGCACGCTGGACGGCGTCCTCGATGCTGCTGTCGATCTGTTCCTGCACCGCGCCGTCGTTGGTCCAGCCACCGGCCATGGCAACCTCCGCGTTTCGCTAACGTCTACGCACAGTTATGCGCAGGCCGGCCGCTTTTTACCAGTGCTGTCCGTCTACTCCTGCACATCCATGTATTCACGCGCCCAGACAAAGTAGTCCTCGGGCTGGGTGTACTTATGCGTCAGTTCGGTGGCATTCAGGTCGCTGGCAGCGATGCCGCGCTGCTCGCGCAGGCAGTCGTAGGTGGCCTTGATCGCGGCGAAGTAGGCGGCGTGGCCGTCGACCACGATGCGCACGCCGAGACTGGCCAGGCGGGCATCGTCGCGCAGCAGCGGATTGCCGTAGCTGACCAGCATCAGCGGCACGCTGAGATGCTGCGCGATCTGTTCCAAGTGGCTGAAATCGCGAATGCCGACCATGCAGATGGCATCGGCGCCAGCGGCCTGGTAGGCCAGGGTGCGGCGGATCACCTCGTCGACATCGAGCACGCCGGCATGGGTACGGGCGATGATCGCCAGGTCCGGATCGACCCGGGCCTCCAGCGCCGCACGGATCTTGCCAACGCCCTCTTCGACGCCGATCAGGTCGGTGGACTTGCGCCCGAACTGGGCCGGCAGCAGGGTGTCTTCGAGGGTCAGGGCGGCGATGCCGGCACGCTCCAGCTCCACCACCGTACGCATCACGTTGAGTGCGTTACCGTAGCCGTGGTCGGCATCGGCAATCACCGGCAGGCGGGCGACCCGGCCGATGCGGGTGGCTTGCTCGACAAATTCGCTGAGGCTGATCAGGGCAAAGTCCGGCGCCGCCAGAACTTGTAGTGAAGCTACAGAGCCGCCCAGAATGCCCACCTCGAAACCGAGATCGGCAGCGATCCGTGCGGACATGGGATCGAACACAGATGCCGTGTGATAGCAGGCGTTCGAAGCGAGAAGCGCACGAAACTGTGCGCGAAGGTCGTGATGCGAGGCTCTTTGCATGGGAGGCACTGTCGTCGGGGTCTGTCAGGTCTGACCAATTATGTAGCAAAACTACAAAAGCAGTCATGTAGTAAAACTACATATACACCGATCAGCCTTGCAGCCAGCTTTCAGCGACGAATGACAGCCGGTCGCGTTGTCGGTATGCCGAGCGGTGACGCTGCCCGTCAGCCCAGCTCTGTCGGCACTCGCGGGGCAATGCCTGCGCCGGTCAGCAGGCCGTAGGCGATCCACAACGCCACAGCGACATACACCAGGCGCGGCAACCAGGTCGCCAGCTGCTCCTGGAAATCGGCCAGCGCCAGCGACTCACGGGCGGCATAAGCGAGCAAGGTTGCCGGCAAGGTGCCGCTGGCCTCACCGGTGCGAATCAGGCTGGCCAGCTGCGGTTTGCCGGGAAACGTCAGCGGCAGGATGGCCTGGGCCAGCGGCGCGCCAGCCTGCACGCGCTGCTGCAGGGCGAGGAAGTCGCGGCGTAACTGGCTGTTGCTCAGGGTCGCACAGGCCTTGGGCAAGGCCTCGAACATCGGCAAACCGGCTTCCAGCATCAGCCCTAGGCTTTCGAAGAAGTCCCGCGTATTGCGCCGCGCGTGGGCCTGACCGAACAGCGGCGCACGCAGCAACCAGGCATCCAACGCGCCGGCCCGCAACGCCGCAGGCCGCTCCAGGCGCAGCAGCAACTGACGCCCACACAGAACCAAGGCAGTCAGAATCAATAGCGGCTGAAGCACGCCCCACAGATAGCCGAACAGGCTCAGGCTGCCGGACACCAGACTGGGCAGCGGCTGGATCAGCAAGGCCAGCACCAGCACCGCCGCCGGCAGCAGCAAGCGCGATTGCAGGGCCTTGGCCTGGGTGACCTTGTGTGCGTAATGCTCAGCCAGGCGCTCATACACCCGCGCCGGACTGCCGGCACTCTGCGCGGCCTGCAGCAGGGTGACCTCCAGTGGCGTGAACAGGCCGGACTTCTGCCCGGCAGCTGCCAGATCACGCCCCTGGGTCAGCAGGCGCAGCATGGCCTCGACCCGCCCCTGCCCACCACCCGGCAACTGCACAGTGGCCAATGCGCGCTCCACCGGCAACCCGGCTTTTTCCATGGCCGCCAGCTGAGCAAACAGGATGGCGCGGTCAGCCAGGCACACGGGAGCAACGGATTTCACAGGCATAGACAACTCCACGACAGGTCTTGCAGGTGGCCATGCGATAAATGTTTCCGCCCCACAGGTGCCGCAGTTTAACCGCGCAGCGCCCCATCAGATTGCGATCCGTGCCACCGCGCAGATCTCGTATTTAGTGTCACGTCATTAGAGGAATCAGAGGTACACGCCCCTCTCCACACCTAACTATTACGGAGTCTCGCTGCCGACCTGCTCAGGAGGACTAAACCTGCTCAGCGCCTATGCCCATATCGAGGCCAAGGCCACACGAGTAGTGCCGGCCCCGAACTGGAGTGCCTCAACGCTGGCTGGCGCCTGGAAACCAGCGAGTGAAGATTTGCCCCAGACTGCCATCGCGGCGCATGCCATCGAGCTCACGCTGCCACTCGGCCACCTGCGCTGCATCGGTCTTCTTGGAGAAGGCGATGTAATAGTCCGACTGCATGAACGACAAGTGCGCCTGCACGTCCTCCGGGCGCAGACCACCGGCTGCCAGCTCCTCGCGCAAGGTCACATCCTCAGTGGCGATCAGCTTGACCCGACCGTGCTTGAGCATGGTCACCATCTGCTTGGAGCTGGGTACACCGTAGAGGTTGGTGAAGCCCATGCGCTGCAGGGTCTCGAAGGTATACCACTGCTTGGGCAGGGCCAGGGTGCCGCTGTTCGCCGCATCCTCCAAGGTGTCGATGCGCAGGTTGCTGGATTTCAGCGAATAGAAGCGCGTGGAGCCCTGCAAGATCGGCCCCACCCACTGGAACAGCGGCTCGCGCTCCTCGGTACGCACCATGGAGAACAAGGCGGTATCGGGCTCGGTCTTGACCAGGTGGTAGCCACGGGTCCAGGGCAACAACTCCATGTGCACGGCATGCCCGGTGCGCTGCACCAGCATACGTACCACGTCTACCGAGTAGCCCTCCAGCTTGCCATCGCGGCGAAAGCTGGTCGGTGGCGCCTCCTCGGTCAGCAACAGCAATTCGGCTGAACCGAAGCTCGGTAACAACAGCCCTATCAGCCAGCAGGCCAACAGCCTTGCACGCATCTTCGCGGCCCTCCCTGTTCAGCTCAGCCTAGCAGGCCGTTGAAAGATGTTGGCGAGGCAGCCGAGGCTAGGCGCAACGTTAGTAACAGCCTACGGCTGGTCAAAACGGCGAAGAAGCGCAGTTTACGAGCTGTAAATGAGCATGACTCGCTCCACTCACCCTTCGGGCCGCGCTGAAGCGCGTTAGCCGCAAGCGGCTTGCTGAGCCTGTTTTTAACGACGCATAGGCAACGCGGGTAGTTTTTCAACGGCCTGCTGCCGATGCTGAACACCTGCTGGATTAAGCCGCTCAGGGCGACAACAAGCGCCGGATGCGTTCTTCCTCGAGATTGCTGCGCTCGACAAAGACGGCAGCCAAGGCAATGGTGCGCGGGCCACCGGTCTCACCGCGCAGATGGCGCTGAGCCAGAACCACGCTCTGGTAACCCATCTGATAAGGCTGCTGGATCAACAGCCCGGCCATGTGGCCGTCACGCAGCGCATCGACCAGCTGCGGGTTGGCATCAAAACCGATATGCACCAGCTTGCCGGCAAGCTTGGCCCGCCGCAGCGCCCCCAGGGTAATCAGGCTGGTCGTCTCGTTGGTCGTGAACACTCCATCCAGCGCACCCAGCTCCCTGGCTAAACTGCTGCGCTCTGCGCTCTCATTGGCCGGCAGATAGCGCTCGAGGGCGACCTGCAAACCTCCGGCAGCGGCACCCTGGATAAAACCACGGGCTCGCTCGGCAATCGATTGCGCCCTGGAGCTGGGACGCAGCAAGCCAACACGTCCCTCGCCCTTGAGCAAGCGGGCCATCTGCTGGCCCGCCAGCAGACCGGCCTGAAAGTTGTCGGTGGCGACCGCACCCGACACATCGCTACTACCGAGATCACGATCAATAAAGAGTGTGGTCACGCCGCGCTGCTTGAGCTCCGTCAGCCGCGGTAGCACTTCGTTGCTGCTGGGCGCCACGATCAGTGCCGCGCAGGGTCGCTCCAGCACCTTGTCGATGATCTGCAACTGCTGCTGCGGGTCACGCTCGCTCTGCGGCCCGCGAAAATGCAGATCCAGTCCGTTCTGCTGCGCCGCCATCTCGGCGCCCAGCTGCACGTGCCGCCAGAACGTATGACCGCCGGCTCCAGACACCATGTTGATGCAGTCGGCCAGCAGCGGCCCAGGCAACAGGGCCAGCACGGCGACCAGCAAGCGGGTAGGCGAGGTAACGCAGATAGGCATGCAGCACATCCAATACGACAAAGCTGTCGGTGAAGCCCGTGATCCTGGGCGATGCTGAGTTCCTTGGCTTCCCCTATCACTGTAGCAGTTGGCCATTACACCCACCGCCGCCCGACATGCGGCCACAGATTCCCCGAGCATGGCGCGGCGCTCTCGCATAAACTGCGCGGCCGTTTTTTCCCGGAACCGCTGCAGCATGAGTCTCGATCTTCCCGCCAATGCCCTGGGCATCGACTTCGGTACCTCCAACTCCACCGTCGGCTGGTGGCGCGCAGGCGTCGAGCCGCTGCTGGAACTGGAAGACGGCAAGATCACCCTGCCCTCGGTGGTGTTCTTCAACACCGAAGAACGCCGCCCGGTGTATGGCCGCCTAGCCCTGCACGAATACCTGGATGGCTACGAAGGCCGGCTGATGCGTTCGCTGAAGAGCCTGCTGGGCTCCAAGCTGCTGAAAAGCGAAACCACGGTGCTGGGCAGCGCCCTGCCGTTTCGCGATCTGCTTGGCTTTTTTATCGGCGAGCTGAAGAAGCGCGCCGAGGCCTTCGCCGGCCGCGAGTTCGAGCAGGTGGTACTGGGTCGTCCGGTGTTCTTCGTCGACGACGATCCGGTCGCCGATGCCGAAGCCGCTAACACTCTGATGGCGGTGGCCAACAAGCTGGGTTTCAAGGACGTGTCGTTCCAGTTCGAGCCGATCGCCGCGGCCTTCGACTACGAACGCACGGTGACCCGCGAGGAGCGCGTGCTGATCGTCGACATCGGCGGCGGCACCTCGGACTTCTCACTGATCCGCCTGTCGCCCGAGCGGCGTGACATTGCCGATCGGCAGAGCGACATCCTCGCCACCGGCGGCGTGCACATCGGCGGCACCGACTTCGACAAGCAGCTCAGCCTGGAAGGCGTGATGCCGCTGTTCGGCTATGGCAGCCGGATGAAGAGCGACGCCTTCATGCCGACCAGCTACCACCTCAACCTGGCCACCTGGCATACGATCAACGCGGTGTACGCGCAAAAGTCGCAACTGGCGCTGCAGAACATGCGCTACGACATCGTCGACCCGACTGGTATCGACCGCATGTTCAAGCTGATCGAGCAGCGCGCCGGGCATTGGCTGGCCATGCAGGTGGAGGAAAGCAAGATCGCCCTGACCGAACACGACCAGCATCGTATTGACCTGCAGCGGGTCGAAAGCGGCCTGGAGGCCTTGCTCGACCGCGCTCTGTTCGATCAGGCCATCGGCGGCCTGCTGGAGCGCGTCACCGCCAGCGTCGCCGAACTGCTAAAGCAGGCCGGCGTGAAGGCCGAGGAGATCGACACGGTATTCTTCACTGGCGGTTCCAGCGGCATCCCGGCCCTGCGCCAGAGCATCTGCGCCCTCTTGCCGAATGCCCGGGCCACCGAAGGCAACACCTTCGGCAGCATCGGCAGCGGCCTGGCCATCGAGGCGAAGAAGCGCTACGGCTGAAGCCTCACTCCCACATAAAGCAAAGCAGCATGAAAAACGGCGCCCTAGGGCGCCGTTTTCTATTTCAGAGGATCGTTCCTAAGGCATCCAGCAACGCCTGATTCTGCTCCGGCGCGCCGATGGTGATGCGCAGAAACTGAGCGATGCGCTGCTGCTTGAAGTGGCGCACGATCACGCCGTGCTCGCGCAGGGCTGCGGCCAGTTCAGCAGCATCGCGCTGCGGGTGGCGGGCGAAGACGAAGTTGGCGGCCGAGGGCAGCACCTCGAAGCCCAGGCCGCTCATGGCGGCGACCAGCGCCTCGCGGCTGGCGATCACCGCCTGGCAAGTCTGCTGGAAATACGCCTTGTCCTCGAACGCTACCGCCGCGCCGGCAATCGCCATGCGATCCAGCGGGTAGGAGTTGAAGCTGTTCTTGATCCGCTCCAGCGCCTCGATCAGGTCCGGGTGGCCGACTGCCAGGCCAACCCGCAGACCGGCCAGGGAACGCGACTTGGACAGGGTCTGGGTCACCAGCAGGTTCGGGTAGCGGTCGACCAGTTTAATCGCCGTCTCGCCGCCGAAGTCGATATAGGCCTCATCGACCAGCACCACGGTGTCCGGGTTGGCCTTGAGCAGGCGCTCGATGGCGTCCAGGCCGAGGGCACAACCGGTCGGCGCATTGGGGTTGGGGAAGATGATGCCGCCATTGGGGCGCGCGTAGTCTTCCACGCGGATCTGGAACTGCTCGTCCAGCGGCAGCGCCTCGTAGGGAATGCCGTACAGGCCGCAGTACACCGGGTAGAAGCTGTAGGTGACATCCGGGAACAGCAGCGGCTGGCCATGCTGGAACAGGCCGTGGAAAGCGTGCGCCAGCACCTCGTCGGAGCCGTTGCCGACGAACACCTGGGCAGTGCTCACGCCGTAGTAGTCAGCCACGGCCTGTTTCAGGCGGTCGCTGTTGGGGTCCGGGTACAGACGCAAGCTGTCGTTCAGCTCGGCCTGCATGGCGGCAATCGCCTTGGGCGACGGGCCATAGGGGTTCTCGTTAGTGTTGAGCTTGACCAGCTTGGCCAGTTTCGGCTGCTCACCCGGCACGTAGGGCACCAGGTCTTTGACGAAGGGGCTCCAGAATTTGCTCATCTGCCCTTCTCTCCTCGAATTCGTTACGGGGGATGGGTATCGCTTCGCTCAACCCACTCTTACGGAGCCGCTTTCTGTAGGAGCGAGCTTGCTCGCGATGCTCTTGATCGCCAACAAGCTGGCTCCTACAGGGCCCGGGTTGGCTTACGGCTTGATGCGGTACTCGGCGCTGCGTGCATGCGCCGTCAGCGACTCACCGCGGGCCAGCACGCTGGCGACCTTGCCCAGCTCGGACGCACCCTCTGCCGAGCAGTGGATGATCGACGAGCGCTTCTGGAAGTCGTACACCCCCAGCGGCGAGGAGTAGCGCGCGGTGCCGGAGGTCGGCAGCACATGGTTGGGCCCGGCGCAGTAGTCACCCAGGGCTTCCGCGGTATAGCGACCCATGAAGATCGCACCAGCATGGCGGATCAGCGGCAGATACTGCTCAGGGTTTTCCACCGACAGCTCCAGGTGCTCGGGCGCGATGCGGTTGGCCACTTCGATAGCCTGGGCCATGTCAGCGACCTGGATCAGCGCGCCGCGGCCCTCGAGGGAAGTGCGGGCAATGGTTTCGCGCTCCAGGGTCGGCAGCAGCTTGGCGATACTTTCAGCCACGCGATCGAGGAAGGCGGCATCCGGGCTGACCAGGATCGATTGGGCGTCCTCGTCGTGCTCGGCCTGGGAGAATAGGTCCATGGCGATCCAGTCCGGATCGGTCTGGCCGTCACACACCACCAGGATTTCCGAAGGACCGGCGATCATGTCGATGCCGACCTTGCCGAACACGTGGCGCTTGGCGGTGGCCACATAGATGTTGCCGGGGCCGACGATCTTGTCCACCGGCGGCACGCTTTCGGTGCCGTAGGCCAGCGCGGCAACGGCCTGGGCGCCGCCGATGGTGAACACGCGGTCGACGCCGGCGATGCAGGCGGCGGCGAGGACGATCTCGTTGATCTCGCCACGCGGGGTCGGCACCACCATCACCACCTCCGGCACGCCGGCGACCTTGGCCGGGATGGCGTTCATCAGCACCGACGACGGGTACGAGGCCTTGCCGCCCGGCACATACAGGCCGGCGCGGTCCAGCGGGGTGACTTTTTGCCCGAGCACCGTGCCGTCGGCTTCGGTGTAGGTCCAGGAGTCCTGTTTCTGCCGCTCGTGGTACAGGCGCACGCGCTCGGCGGCCTTTTCCAGGGCGCTGCGCTGCTCGGGGGTGATGCGGGTCAGGGCCAGTTCCAGGCGCTCGCGCGGCAGGATCAGGTCGGCCATGGCAGCGACGTCCAGACCGTCGAACTGCTTGGTGAACTCGACCAGGGCGGCATCGCCGCGCTCGCGCACGGCTTTGATGATGTCCAGCACGCGCTGGTTGACCGCGTCGTCCGACACGCTTTCCCAGCTCAGCAGATGATCCAGATGACGCGCGAAGTCCTGGTCAGCGGCGTTGAGTCGGCGGATAGCGATGGGACTGGTCATAGCGGGCCTCTTGATTGGCAAATGCTCGGGCGTCGCTAGGCTACCAAGCCCACCGCATGGACGCCCGAGAAAAATGGCTATGACACGGATAGGCAGACGCGGCGGATTGCCGCGCTGAAGGTATTAGCTGGGGTGTCGGGACTCGACGGCGCTGCGCAGGGTATCAATCAGCGCCTGGATGCGGCTGTGCTGCATCTTCATCGAGGCCTTGTTGACGATCAGTCGCGAGCTGATGGTGGCGATCAGTTCCTGGGCTTCCAGGCCGTTGGCGCGAAGGGTGTTGCCAGTGTCGACCACGTCGATGATCTTGTCGGCCAGACCGACCAGTGGCGCCAGCTCCATGGAGCCGTACAGCTTGATCACTTCGACCTGACGACCCTGTTCGGCGTAGTAACGCTTGGCCACGTTGACGAACTTGGTGGCCACGCGCAGGCGACCTTTCGGCTCCGGCGCACCGACCTTGCCAGCGGTCATCAGCTTGCACTTGGCAATCTGCAGGTCCAGCGGCTCGTAGAGCTCGCCGCCGTACTCGAGCAGCACGTCCTTGCCGGCCACGCCGATGTCGGCCGCGCCATGCTCGACATAGGTCGGCACGTCGGTGGCCCGCACGATCAGCAGCTGCACATCATCCTGGGTAGTCGGAATGATCAGCTTGCGGCTCTTTTCCGGATTCTCGGTGGGCACGATGCCGGCTTCGGCCAGCAACGGCAGGGTGTCATCGAGAATGCGGCCTTTGGACAGCGCGATGGTGAGCATTGCTAAACCTAATCCTTAGAAGCGCTTTGGAACATCTGGCGCCGACGGGCCTAGAACCCGTCAACGCAGCGGCGAAGCAACCGGCGACTAGCCCGGTACGCGGCGGATCTTGGCGCCGAGCAGCTGCAGCTTCTCTTCGATGCACTCGTAACCACGGTCGATGTGGTAGATGCGATCGATCAGGGTTTCGCCTTCGGCAACCAGGGCGGCGATCACCAGGCTGGCGGACGCGCGCAGGTCGGTGGCCATCACCGGGGCACCCTTGAGTTGCGGCACGCCGGTGACGATGGCGGTGTTGCCCTCGACCAGGATCTGCGCACCCATGCGGTTCATCTCGTAGACGTGCATGAAACGGTTCTCGAACACGGTCTCGATAACGGTACCGGTACCCTCGGCAATCGCGTTGAGGGAGATGAACTGGGCCTGCATGTCGGTCGGGAAAGCCGGGTACGGCGCGGTGCGCAGATTGACGGCTTTCGGCCGCTTGCCCTTCATGTCCAGCTCGATCCAGTCCTTGCCGGTGGTGATCTCGGCACCTGCTTCCTGCAGCTTCGACAGTACCGCCTCGAGGATGGTCGGATCGGTGTCCTTGAGTTTGACCCGGCCGCCGGTGGCAGCTGCCGCCACCAGGTAGGTGCCGGTTTCGATACGGTCGGGCATCACGCTGTAACGACCGCCACCGAGGCGCTCGACGCCGTCGATGGTGATGGTGTCGGTACCGGCACCGCTGACCTTGCCGCCCATGGCGTTGATGAAGTTGGCCAGGTCGACCACTTCCGGCTCACGCGCGGCGTTTTCCAGCACAGTGCGACCGCGCGCCAGGGCTGCGGCCATCATGATGTTCTCGGTACCGGTCACGCTGACGATATCGAAGAAGAAGTGCGCGCCACGCAGGCCGCCTTCCGGCGCCTTGGCCTTGATATAGCCGCCTTCGACGTCGATCTTCGCACCCATGGCTTCCAGGCCGCGAATGTGCAGGTCGACCGGACGCGAACCGATGGCGCAGCCGCCAGGCAGCGCGACTTCGGCTTCACCGAACCGTGCGACCATCGGGCCAAGCACGAGGATCGAGGCACGCATGGTCTTGACCAACTCGTACGGCGCGATCAGGGTCTTGATGCTGCTGGCGTCGACTTCGACGCTGAGCTTCTCGTCGATCACCGGCTGCACACCCATACGGCCGAACAGCTCGATCATGGTGGTGATGTCGTGCAGGTGCGGCAGGTTGCACACAGTGACCGGGGTGTCGGCCAGCAGGGTAGCGGCGAGGATCGGCAGGGCCGCGTTCTTCGCGCCGGAAATGCGGATTTCGCCGTCGAGGCGGATACCGCCGGTAATAATCAGTTTGTCCATTGTTCTCTCGCTGCCCGCAGGCTCAGGAGCGCTCGGCCCAGGCGGCCTGGCTGAAGAATTTCATGGTCACTGCGTGGATACTGCCATCGGCAATCCAGGCATTGAGGTGGGCATAGACGTGTTGCTGGCGCTTGACCGGGCTGAGGGCGGCCAGCTCATCGCTGATCAGGTTCAGCTGGAAATTGCAGCCCTCGCCTTCCACCTCGACACGGGTGTTCGGCATTTTGGCTTCCAGGAGGCTTTTTACTTCGACGGCCTGCATGCTCAACCTCGATCGGCGCATAGAAATCATTGGCGGGCCAAGGCTCGCGGGCCGGCCATGATACAAAAAAGCCCCCCGCCTGCGAAGCCCGGATAGCCGGATCGCTGACGGAGGGCCTTACAGCCGCTCAAGCCTGCGGCGCGAGCACTTCGAGCAAGCCGGAGACCTTGGCGATTTCGCGCATATCGGCGGGCAGCTGGCGAATGCTCAGCGACTTGCCAGCGGCCTTGGCATCACGCAGAAAAGCCAGCAGCAGGGACAGACCAACGCTGCTGGACTTCTCCACCAGCGCACAGTCCAGCACCAGACTCGCCTGCGTACTGGCCTGGATCAACTGGCGGCCAGCCTCGCGCAGGGCTGGGCCGGTGCGATAGTCGAGCACGCCGACGAGCTGCAGCTCGCCATTGGTAGCCTGGCGAATGGTGCCGTCGCTCATTGCGCGTCGGCCTGCTGGCCGGTGGCGCTGTCCTTGGCCTTGGCCACTACGTCGGCCCAGCCGTCGATGGTCTTGTCCAGGTCGTTGCCATTGCGCTGCATGCTGTCGGCGAACTGGTCACGGAACAGCTTGCCGATGTTGATGCCGTTGATAATCACATTGCGCAGCATCCACTGGCCGTCGATCTGCACCATGGTGTAGGACACCGGGTAGACAGTGCCCTTGCTGTCGCTGACTTCCATGCCCACGCTGGCACGATCGGCGCCCTCGGCCTTGGCCGGCAGCACACGAATGTCCTGGTTGTCGTACTCGAGCAGGGCATTGCCATAGAACTGCATCAGGCTGCGCTTGAAGTTGTCTTCGAAGCGCTGCAACTGCTCGGGGCTGGCCTTGCGCGAATACTTGACGGTCATGATGCTGCGCGAAATACCTTCGCTATCCACCACCGGACCGAGGATGCGATTAAGCGCATCATAGAAATCCTGGGGGGTCTGCTTGTAGGCCGCCTTGTTGGCTTTCAGGTCGCCGATCAGTTGATCCGTGGTCTGCTGCACCACTTCATGGGCGCTGGGCGCCGCCTGGGCCAGCAACGGTAGGGCGGCCAGGGCCACCAGCAGAGCGTTTCGCAGAGTCTTCAGCATGGTGAACATCCTCATTTGCTCTCTTTATTCACCGAATTGATCAGGAACTTGCCGATCAGGTCTTCCAGCACCAGCGCTGACTGGGTGTCGTGGATAACACTATCGGCCTTCAGCACATCTTCCTCACCACCGACGCTGATGCCGATGTACTTCTCGCCGAGCAGGCCGGCCGTGAGAATCGAGGCCGTGGAATCAACCGGCAGGTTATCTACGCGCTTCTCCACTTCCATGGTCACCCGACCGGTGTAGCTGTCGTGATCCAGGTCGATGGCGGTGACCTTGCCGATGGTCACGCCAGCCATGGTGACCTTGGCCCGCACCGTCAGGCCGGCAATATTGTCGAAGTGCGCATACAGCTTGTAGGTATCGCCCGAACTGACTGCCGACAGCCCGCTGACACGCAGGGCCAAGAGCAGCAGGGCCAGCAATCCAGCCAGCAGGAACAGGCCGACGCCGATTTCCAGGGAGCGGCTTTGCATCAGAGATCTCCAAACATCAGGGCGGTCAGAATAAAGTCGAGGCCGAGCACGGCCAGGGAGGCATACACCACGGTTTTGGTGGTGGCACTGCTGATGCCTTCCGAAGTGGGTTCGCAGTCATAGCCCTGGAACACGGCGATCCAGGTCACCACGAACGCAAATACGATGCTCTTGATCACACCATTGAGCACATCTTCGGTGAACTGCACGCTGTTCTGCATGTTCGACCAGAATGAGCCTTCGTAGACGCCCAGCCAGTCGACCGCAACCATCGCTCCACCCCAGATGCCCACCACGCTGAAGATGGTGGCCAGCAGCGGCATGGAGATGAAGCCGGCCCACAGGCGCGGGGCAATAATGTACTTGAGCGGGTCGACACCGATCATTTCCAGACTGGACAGCTGCTCGGTGGATTTCATGTTGCCGATTTCGGCGGTCAGCGCCGAACCGGCACGCCCGGCAAACAGCAAACCGGTTACCACCGGGCCCAGCTCACGTAGCAGGGTCAGGGCGACCATCTGCCCGACCGCCTGCTCGGAGCCATAGCTGCTGAGGATATTGAAGCCTTGCAGCGCCAGCACCATGCCGATGAACAGGCCGGCAACCACGATGATCGGCAACGACAGCACGCCGACAAAATAAAGCTGGCGGATCAGCAGCTGGCCGCCATTACTCAAGCCACTGCGGCCGAACAACGAGCTAAGCAAAAACAGTGACGAGCGCCCCAGCGCCTGGACCACATCGATCCCGGAACGGCCCAGCAGACGGATGCGCTCGAGTGGCGAAGACTTACGCATCAACGCGCCCCCAATAAATCGTCAAGATAGTCTGGCGCCGGATAATGGAACGGCACCGGGCCATCCGGAATCCCTTTCATGAACTGCTGGATACGCGGGTTATCCGAGTTCATCAGCTCATCCGGAGTGCCCTGCCCCAAGACCTGGCCATCGCCGACCACATAGAGATAGTCGGCAATGCTGGCGGTTTCGGCCAGGTCATGGGAAACCACGATACTGGTGATACCCAAGGCGTCGTTGAGCAGGCGAATCAGGCGCACCAACACGCCCATGGCGATCGGATCCTGACCGACGAACGGTTCGTCGTACATCAGAATCTGCGGGTCCAGGGCAATCGCCCGGGCCAGCGCCACGCGCCGTTTCATGCCGCCAGACAACTCATCCGGCATCAGCTCGATGGCGCCGCGCAGCCCCACGGCCTGCAGCTTCATCAGCACGATGTCGCGAATCATTTCGTCGGAAAGCTGGGTATGCACCCGCAACGGAAAGGCGACGTTCTCGAACACATCGAGATCGGTGAACAAGGCACCGCTCTGGAACAGCACGCCGAACTGCTTGCGCATGTCGAACAGATCGCTGCGCGACAGGGTCGGCAGGTTCTGCCCGTTGACCCACACTTCGCCGCTGGACGGCTTGAGCTGGGCAGCAATCAGGCGCAGCAAGGTCGTCTTGCCGCAGCCGGAAGGCCCCATGATGCCGGTGACCTTGCCGCGCGGAATGCAGATATCGACATTGTCAAAGATGGTGCGTGCGCCACGTTTGAAGGTCAGACCCTTCAACTCGACAGCGTAGGCATTATCGGCGCTCATCCAAACTCCTTGTGACGCGACCTTCCATGGCATAGACGCAGCATTCCCCGACGGGGATACCACACAGCATGGGCAGGCCGAACAGGGCGCGCAATATATCACCCAAGCCTTACGCGCCCAAGGCTGTGCAATGTTTTCAAGCAATTTAAGCGCTGTATCACCCGACCACTATCCGCCAGAGGTGAGGCGAAGCGGCTTTCCCGCTATAATCGCCGACTTTTCTGCCGACCGTCGTGAAACCGTCATGAGCCAGTCCAGCGATCTGATCCAATCCGCACAACGCACCATGCGCCTCGAGCTCGAAGCCATCGAGGCCTTGCTGAACCGCGTCAACGGCGATTTCGTGCACGCTTGCGAGCTGATGCTGGCCTGCAAGGGCCGCATCGTCGTGGTCGGCATGGGTAAGTCCGGGCATGTCGGCAACAAGATCGCCGCCACCCTGGCCAGCACCGGTACACCGGCCTTCTTCGTCCACCCGGCCGAAGCCAGCCATGGCGACATGGGCATGATCACCCGTGACGACGTGGTGCTGGCCCTGTCCAACTCCGGCTCCACCGCTGAAATCGTTACCCTTCTGCCGCTGATCAAGCGCCTCGGCATAACCCTGATCAGCATGACCGGCAACCCGGAATCGCCGCTGGCCAAGGCTGCCGAAGTCAACCTGGATGCCCAGGTGGCCCAGGAAGCCTGCCCACTGAACCTGGCGCCGACCTCCTCCACCACCGTGTCCCTGGTGCTCGGCGACGCCCTGGCCATCGCCCTGCTGGAAGCCCGCGGCTTTACCGCCGAAGACTTCGCCTTCTCCCACCCGGGCGGCGCATTGGGCCGACGCCTGCTGCTCAAGGTGGAGAACGTCATGCACAGTGGCGCCCGCCTGCCCCTGGTACAGCGCGGCACCAGCCTGCGTGATGCCCTGCTGGAAATGACCCGCAAGGGCCTGGGCATGACCGTGGTGGTCGAAGCCGACGGCAAGCTGGCTGGAATCTTCACCGACGGCGACTTGCGCCGCACCCTGGACAAGGGCATCGACGTGCGCGATGCCAGTATCGACGCTGTGATGACCGTGCATGGCAAGACTGCCCGCGCCGACATGCTCGCCGCCGAAGCCCTGAAAATCATGGAAGACCATAAGATCAACGCGCTGGTGGTAGTGGATGACGAGGATCAGCCGGTCGGCGCCCTCAACATGCATGACCTGCTGCGCGCCGGAGTGATGTAAATGAACAGTGAACTGCTGCAACGCGCCAAGGCGATCAAGCTGGCCATCTTCGATGTCGACGGCGTGCTGACCGACGGCAAGCTGTACTTTCTCGTCGACGGCAGCGAATTCAAGTCCTTCAACACCCTCGACGGCCACGGCATCAAGATGCTGATCAACTCCGGGGTACGCACCGCCATCATCAGCGGACGCAAGACCCCGGTAGTCGAGCGCCGCGCGCAGAATTTGGGTATCCAGCATCTGTACCAGGGCCGCGAGGACAAGCTGGTCGTGCTGGACGAGCTACTCGGCGAGCTCGGTCTAAGCTACGAGCAAGTCGCCTACCTGGGCGACGACCTGCCGGACCTGCCGGTGATCCGCCGCGTCGGCCTGGGCATGGCCGTGGCCAGTGCCGATGGCTTTGTCCGCCAGCACGCCCACGGCGTTACTGCCGCCCGCGGTGGCGAAGGTGCCGCCCGCGAATTCTGTGAATTGATCATGCGCGCCCAGGGCAGCCTCGACGCTGCTCAAGCCGCCTACCTCTAGGATCAAGCATGCTCGGCAAACTGCGACAACCTCTGATCTACGGCCTGATTGCTGCCCTGCTGGGCGCAGTCGGCTATTGGAACATCCGTCCGGAAAGCTTTCTGGACAAGCCTCAGGCAGCCGCAACCGACAACTCCATCGACTTCTACGTGGTCAACGCCCGCACCCTGCAGTACCAGGAAGATGGCCAACTGCACTACGAGATGACCGCCGACAAGCTGGAGCACCTCAAGGTCAGCGACATCACCCTGCTGAGCAAGCCTGATCTGCAGCTGTATCGGGGTAGCGCCTATCCCTGGCATGTGCAGAGTGAACGTGGCGAAGTCGCGCCAGAGGGCAAGGAAGTCGAACTGATCGATGCCGTGCGCGTCGCGCGCACTGACGCCAAGGGCCGTCCAACCGTGATCACCAGCAGCCGGATGACCGTATTTCCTGACAAGGAATATGCGCAAACCCAGCAAGCCGTTAGAATCGAGGCCGCCAATGGGGTGACCACGGCGCAAGGAATGAAAGCGTACATGAATGACGGCCGGATCCTCCTGCTGTCCAACGTAAGAGGCCAGCATGAGGCTCGTTAAAACACTTCCCCTATTGTTCATCAGCCTCGGTGCCGCGCTCGGAAGCGCCAGCGCCTGGGCTCTGCCGAGCGACCGCGAGCAACCGATCCGGGTGCAAGCCGACAGCGCCGAGCTGGACGACAAACAAGGCGTAGCCGTCTACCGCGGCGGCGTAGTGATCACCCAGGGCACCCTGAAGATCACCGGCGATACCGTGACTATCACCCAGGATGCCAATGGCGAAGTCGAAGTCTTCACCTCGGTGGGCAAGCCGGCCTATTACGAGCAGAAGCCTTCGGCAGACAAGGAAATCGTCAAGGCCTACGGCCTGACCATCCAGTACTTCGCCAGCAACGAGCGCATCGTGCTGATCGATCAGGCCAAGGTGATTCAGGAAGGTAATACCTTCGAAGGCGAGAAAATCGTCTATGACACTCAGCGCCAGATCGTCAACGCCGGTCGCGCCAATGGCACCGCGCTGAGCACGCCGCGCCCACGCATCGACATGGTCATCCAGCCGCGCAAGAAAACCGGCCAGCCGGAGCAAGGGCAGTAATGGCAACTCTCAAAGCCCAGCATCTGGCCAAGAGTTACAAGGGCCGCCAGGTCGTCCGTGACGTCAGCCTGTCCATCGACAGCGGCCAGATCGTTGGCCTACTCGGCCCCAACGGCGCCGGCAAGACCACCTGTTTCTACATGATCGTCGGCTTGGTACAGGCCGACCAGGGCCGCGTGCTGATCGACAACCTCGACGTCAGCCACCAACCCATGCACGGTCGCGCCCGTGTCGGTATCGGCTATCTGCCGCAGGAAGCCTCGATCTTCCGCAAGCTGTCGGTGGCCGACAACATCATGGCCATCCTGGAAACCCGCAAAGATCTCGACCGCGCCGGCCGCCACGCCGCGCTGGAGACCCTGCTGCAGGAGTTCCACATCAGCCACATCCGCGACAACCTCGGCATGAGCCTGTCTGGTGGCGAACGTCGCCGCGTGGAAATCGCCCGCGCCCTGGCCACCGAGCCGAAGTTCATCCTGCTCGACGAACCCTTCGCCGGTGTCGACCCTATCTCGGTCGGCGATATCAAGCAGATCATTCACCACCTCAAGGCCAAGGGCATTGGTGTGCTGATCACCGACCACAACGTCCGCGAGACCCTCGACATTTGCGAGACCGCCTACATTGTCAATGACGGCCAGCTGATCGCCGAAGGCGATGCCGAGAGCATCCTGGCCAACCAATTGGTGAAAGAAGTCTACCTCGGGCACGAGTTCCGCCTCTGACGCAGGTGCCGTTTCACTACATGGATGTTGTCAAGCCTAGGCAAAGGCCCAAGTTTCGGGCATATAATTTGCTTATTGGCGGCGCCCCGGCGTCCTGTAGTGAATGGCGCACCCGCGCCGGCAAATAAGGTGCAAAGCTTCCTGCCATGAAACCTTCGCTAGTCCTCAAGATGGGCCAGCAGCTGACGATGACGCCGCAGCTGCAACAAGCCATTCGCCTACTCCAGCTTTCCACCCTGGACCTGCAGCAGGAAATCCAGGAAGCCCTGGAATCCAACCCCATGCTGGAGCGCCAGGAAGAAGGCGAAGACTTCGACAACAGCGATCCGCTGGCCGACGGCGAAGAGCAGAACGCTCAGTCCAAACAGCAGCAGGACACCTACCAGGAAACCAACAGCACCCCCGCCGACTCCATCGAGGACGGCGAGTGGAATGAACGCATTCCCAACGAACTGCCAGTCGACACCGCCTGGGAAGATGTCTACCAGACCAGCGCCAGCAGCCTGCCGAGCAACGACGATGACGAGTGGGACTTCACCACCCGCACCTCGGCCGGCGAAAGCCTGCAGACCCACCTGCTGTGGCAGCTCAACCTGGCACCGATGTCGGACACCGACCGCCTGATCGCCGTGACCCTGATCGACTGCATCAATAATCAGGGTTATCTGGAAGAGTCGCTCGAAGAAATCGTCGAAGCCTTCGACCCGGAAATGGACGTCGAGCTCGACGAAGTCGAAGCCGTGCTGCACCGTATCCAGAACTTTGACCCGGCCGGCGTCGGCGCGCGCGACCTGCGCGAGTGCCTGCTGCTGCAACTGCGTCAGCTGCCGGCCAGCACGCCCTGGCTGAGCGAAGCCCAGCGCCTGGCTGGCGAGCACCTCGACCTGCTCGGCAGCCGCGACTACAGCCAACTGATGCGGCGCATGAAGCTCAAGGAAGACGAGCTGCGCCAGATCATCGAGCTGATCCAGAGCCTCAATCCGCGCCCCGGTTCGCAGATCGAAGCCAGCGAACCGGAATACGTGATCCCCGACGTATTGGTACGCAAGCACAACGAACGCTGGCTGGTGGAGCTGAACCAGGAGGCGGTGCCGCGCCTGCGCGTCAACGCCCAGTACGCTGGCTTTGTCAAACGCGCCGACTCCAGCGCCGACAACACCTTCATGCGCAACCAGCTGCAGGAAGCGCGCTGGTTCATCAAGAGTCTGCAGAGCCGCAACGAGACGCTAATGAAGGTCGCCACGCAGATCGTCGAGCACCAGCGCGGCTTCCTCGAATACGGCGACGAAGCGATGAAACCGCTGGTCCTGCATGACATCGCCGAAGCGGTGGGCATGCACGAATCGACCATCTCGCGGGTTACCACGCAGAAATTCATGCACACCCCACGTGGCATTTACGAGCTGAAATACTTCTTCTCCAGCCACGTCAGCACCTCGGAAGGCGGCGAATGCTCGTCGACGGCGATCCGCGCCATCATCAAAAAACTGGTCGCAGCGGAAAACGCGAAAAAGCCGTTGAGTGACAGCAAGATCGCTGGTTTACTGGAAGAACAGGGCATTCAGGTAGCCCGTCGCACCGTCGCCAAATACCGCGAATCCCTTGGGATAGCGCCTTCGAGCGAACGCAAGCGGTTGATGTAGCGCGCAGTGCCCGATGCATGCGCCAGCGACTGATGTGATGCGGCACTGAGGGAAGGCTTTTGCAAAACTGCATGCGCGCCAGGCGCCCTGCCCCAAGGGGGAAGTACAGGACAGTTCTGCAAAAGCCTTCTCAAGCCAAAGTGTTACGGTGGCAGGCCCGCTAGCCTGTCTCTTACACACGGCAACAAGGAGAAGCGGTATGCAAGTCAACATCAGTGGACACCAACTGGATGTGACCGACGCCCTGCGCGACTACATCGGCGAAAAACTCGGCCGACTGGAGCGCCATTTCGACAAGATCACCAATGTGCAGGTGATCATGGAGGTCGAGAAACTCAAGCAGAAAATCGAAGCCACCCTGCACATTGCCGGCGGTGAAGTCGTCGCCAACGCAGAGCACGAAGACATGTATGCGGCGATCGACCTGCTCGCCGACAAACTTGACCGTCAACTGATCAAACACAAGGAAAAGCAGCTCAACCGCCTGCAAGGCGCGACAGCCCGCTGATATCCCCCACACATGATCCGACTTGAAAACATCCTGACCGCCGGCCGTTCCCTGGTGAACGTGCCCGGCGGCAGCAAAAAACGCGTTCTGGAACAGATTGCCAACCTGGTCGCGCGCGAATTGCCCGACCTGGATGGCCAGGACATTTTTGAAAGCCTGATTGCCCGTGAAAAACTCGGTTCCACCGGGTTCGGCAACGGCATCGCCATTCCCCACTGTCGTCTGCCCGGCTGCGCAGCGCCGATCAGCGCCGTGCTGCGCTTGGATGCGGCAGTGGATTTCGACGCCATCGACGGCGCTCCGGTGGACCTGCTGTTCGTCCTGCTGGTACCGGAAGCGGCGACCGACGAGCACCTGGAGCTGCTCCGGCAGATTGCCAGCATGCTCGACCGCGCCGACGTGCGCGAGCGCCTGCGCCAGGCGCAAAGCAGTGAAAGCCTCTACCAGGTAGTCGTCGACGTGCAGAACGGCCAGTAGGCCAGGGTAGGACAGTGTCATGCGCCTGATCATCGTCAGCGGCCGCTCCGGCTCGGGCAAGAGCACCGCCCTCGATGTACTGGAGGACAACGGCTTCTACTGCATCGACAACCTGCCGGCCGGCCTATTGCCCGAGCTGGCCGAACGGGCACTGCTGGAAACCGAACTGCTACACCCGCAGGTCGCCGTCTCCATCGACGCCCGCAACCTGCCCAGCCAGCTCAAGCGCTTTCCCGAACTGCTCGCCGAAGTCCGCGCCCGCCATATCCTCTGCGACGTGCTCTACCTGGATGCCGACGAGGAAACCCTGCTCAAGCGTTTCTCCGAAACCCGTCGGCGCCATCCGCTGACCAACGAGACCCGCGCCCTGGCCGAAGCCATTCGTGACGAGGCGGCCCTGCTCAGCCCGATTACCGATCTGGCCGACCTGAAGATCGATACCACCCACCTCAACCTTTATCAGCTGCGCGACACCCTCAAGCTGCGCCTGCTGAACAAGCCCGAGCCGGGTACCGCGTTTCTGATCGAGTCATTCGGCTTCAAGCGTGGCATGCCGGTGGATGCCGATCTGGTGTTCGATGTGCGCTGCCTGCCCAACCCCTACTGGAAGCCCGACCTGCGTGAGATGTCCGGACTACAGGCACCGGTGGCCGAGTACCTGGCCGCACAAGCGGATGTCGAGGAGATGTACCAGGACATCCATGCCTACCTGCACAAGTGGCTACCGCGTTTCGCCGCCAGCAACCGCGCCTATGTGACCATCGCCATCGGCTGTACCGGCGGCCACCATCGCTCCGTGTACCTGGCCAATCGCCTGGGCGAAGCGCTCAAACCCACCTTGAAGAATGTCCAGGTCCGCCACCGCGACCTGGGTTAAGGACTGCCCACGCAATGCCTGCCTGCGAAATCACCATCATCAACAAACTCGGCCTGCATGCCCGTGCGGCGGCCAAGTTCGTCGGCGTGGCGACGCGCTTTCCCTGCCAGGTGCGGGTCGGCCGCAGTGCCGAGAGTCTGATCGACGGCAAGAGCATCATGGCCGTGATGATGCTCGCGGCCGGCAAGGGCACCAACCTGTACCTGCATAGCGAAGGCGAACAGGATGATGACGCCCTGAACGCCCTGATCGAACTGATCAACAACAAGTTCGACGAAGGCGAATAACCCGCCTACCAAATAAAAAGGGGCTGTCCGGCAAACCGGACAGCCCCTTTTGCATGGTGCGGTGTCTTAGCTGCCAGCGACGGTCATCTTCTCTATGAGCACCGAGCCAGTACGGATATTGCCGCGCAGCTCCAGGTCATTACCGACCGCGACTATCTGGCGGAACATGTCGCGCAGATTGCCGGCGATGGTCACTTCCTGCACCGGGAACTGGATCTCGCCGTTCTCCACCCAGAAGCCGGCGGCGCCGCGCGAATAGTCGCCGGTGACCATGTTCAGGCCATGCCCCATCAGTTCGGTCACCAGCAGGCCGCGGCCCATGCGGCGCAACAGGGCTTTCTGGTCCTCGTCACCGTGACTGACGAACAGGTTGTGTACGCCACCGGAGTTGGCCGTGCTGGGCAAGCCCAGCTTGCGCCCGGAATAGGTGCCGAGGATGTAAGAGACCAGCTCACCACCGGCAACGAAAGGCTTGGCATAGGTCGCCAGGCCGTCGCCATCGAAGGTCGCGCTGCCCATGGCCCGCGGGATATGCGGGCGCTCGTCGAGGTTGAGCCAGGTAGGAAACAGCTGCTGGCCCAGGGTGCCTTCGAGGAAGGACGACTTGCGGTACAGGTTGCCGCCGGAAATCGCCGCCAGGAAACTACCGAACAGGCCAGTGGCCAGCTCGGCAGCGAACAGCACCGGCACCTCGCAGGTCGGCACCGGCCGCGCACCCAGACGGGCCGCGGTACGCGCGGCCGCATGCCGACCGATCTGCGCCGGGTCGGCGAGCAGCTCACCCTGGCGATTGACGTCGTACCAGTAGTCGCGCTGCATCTGCCCTTCACCTTCGGCGATCATCACGCAGCTGAGGCTGTGGCGGGTGCTGGCATAACCACCGACGAAACCATGGCTGTTGCCGTAGACCCGGCAGCCCTGGTGGGTATTGAGGGTGGTGCCATCGGCATTGCTGATCCGCGGATCGGCAGCGAACGCGGCCTCCTCGCAGGTCAGGGCCAGTTCGACGGCGCGCTCGGGCGCCAGCGCCCAGGAATGGTAGAGATCCAGGTCGGGAAACTCGCGGGCCATCAGGGCCGCATCGGCGAGGCCGGCGCATTCGTCCTCGGAGGCATGCTGGGCAATGGCCAGGGCCGCCGCCACGGTTTCGCGAATGGCCGCATCGCCGCTCGCCGAAGTACTGGCCGAGCCCTTGCGCTGACCAACGTAGAGGGTGATGCCAAAACCCTGGTCGCGGTTGAACTCGACCGTTTCCACCTCGCCCTGACGCACCGTGGTCGACAAGCCCTGTTCCATCGACACCGCCACTTCACAGGCACTGGCGCCCTGGCGCCGGGCCTCGGCGATTATCTGTTCGACCTGCGCCTGCAAGGCCGGCAACGCCTGCGGGCCCACCACTTCTGCTGCACTCATAACTCGCTCCAAAACTGCAAACTGACAGCCCACCCGGCAAGCACTGCGCTTACGGTTTGAGGCTTGCCGCTACCCTTGCTGCTATCATGGCGGCGTTTCCATCCGGACCGCCCCCATGGCTGATTCATACGACGAAGACTTCTCTGGCGAGAAGAGCAAAACCCAGATCAAGCGCGAACTGCATGCCCTGCAGGAGCTTGGTCAACGCCTGACCACCCTCAAGCCCGACATCCAGGCCAAGTTGCCGCTCACCGATGGTCTGCGCAAGGCCCTGGCCGAAGCCCCGAAGCACACGGCCAACGCGGCAAAGAAACGCCACGTGCAGTTCATCGGCAAGCTCATGCGCGACCAGGACATCGACGGCATCCTCGCCCTGATCGACCAGGTCGACAGTTCCACCCGCGAATACAACGAGCGTTTCCACGCCCTGGAACGCTGGCGTGATCGCCTGATCGGCGGCGACGACACCACCCTGGAAAGCTTCGTCGGCGAATTCCCGGAAGCCGACCGCCAACACCTGCGCGGCCTGATCCGTCATGCCCAGCACGAAGCGGCGCGAAACAAACCGCCAGCCGCTGCACGCAAAATCTTCAAATACATCCGCGAACTGGACGAAACCCAGCGCGGCCTGCGTTAAACCTCTATGCCGGCAGGGTTGGCCGCTAGCAGGCCGTTGAAAAACTACCTGCGTTGCCATCGCGGCGTTAAAAACAGGCTCAAAATGCTCATTTACAGCTCGTAAACTGCGCTTTTTCGCCTGTTTTTGCCTTGCGCTGGCGGCCTCGCCAAAGTTTTTCAACAGCCTGCTACGCGCTCAACCCTGCCCACTCCTCAGCCGCCCGTCCCGCCCACGGTAATCGCATCGATCTTCAGGGTCGGCTGGCCGACGCCCACCGGCACCGACTGACCGTCCTTGCCGCAGGTACCGACGCCGCTGTCCAGGGCCAGGTCGTTGCCGACCATCGACACCTTGCTCATCGCCTCCGGGCCGTTGCCGATCAGGGTCGCGCCCTTGACCGGCGCGGTGATCTTGCCGTCCTCGATCAGGTAGGCCTCGCTGGTGGAAAACACGAACTTGCCACTGGTGATATCCACCTGACCGCCGCCGAGGTTGGCGCAGTAGATGCCCTTCTTCACCGAACGGATGATTTCTTCCGGGTCGCTCTCGCCGGCCAGCATGTAGGTGTTGGTCATGCGCGGCATCGGCAGGTGAGCGTAGGATTCGCGGCGACCGTTGCCGGTGCGCGCCGCACCCATCAGGCGAGCATTCAGCTTGTCCTGCATGTAGCCCTTGAGCACGCCGTTTTCGATCAGCGTGGTGCAGTGGGTTGGCGTACCTTCGTCGTCGACGCTGAGCGAGCCACGACGGCCGGCCAGGGTGCCGTCATCGACGATGGTGCACAGGCTGGAGGCGACCTTCTCGCCGATCTTGCCGCTGTAGGCCGAACTGCCCTTGCGGTTGAAGTCGCCCTCCAGGCCATGGCCGACCGCCTCATGCAGCAGCACGCCAGACCAGCCAGCCCCCATCACCACCGGGAAAGTACCGGCCGGAGCGGGCTGCGCTTCGAGGTTGACCAGCGCCTGGCGCAGCGCCTCGCGGGCATAGCCCATGGCGCGATCTTCTTCCAGAAAATAGCGGTAGTCGGTGCGGCCACCGCCACCATGGCCGCCGCGCTCGCGGCGGCCGTTCTGCTCGACGATCACGCTGACGTTGAAGCGCACCAGCGGACGGATATCCGCGCCCAGGCTGCCATCACTGGCCGCGATCAGGATGCGATCCCAGACCCCGGAGAGGCTGACGGTGACCTGCTGGATGCGGGGATCGAGGGCACGGGTGGCCTGGTCGATGCGCTTGAGCAGTTCGACCTTTTCCGCCCGCCCCAGCACGTCCAGCGGATTGCCCGGCGCATACAGCGCGGTCACCTGCGGACTGCTGAAAGCCTGCACGCTGCCCTGCTGACCGGCGCGCGAGATCGAGCGAGCCGCCCGGGCGGCCTGGCTGAGGGCATCGGCGGTGATCGCATTGCTGTAAGCAAAGCCGGTTTTCTCGCCGGACTGGGCGCGCACGCCGACGCCCTGGTCGAGGTTGAAGCTGCCTTCCTTGACGATACCGTCCTCCAGCACCCAGCTCTCGGATATCTGGCTCTGGAAATACAGGTCGGCGGCATCGATGCCGGGGCCGGCCAGCTCGCCGAGGATACTCGGCAGCTGCTCGATGCTCAGGCCGCCGGGAGTCAGCAGGTGCTCGCTGACCGATAGCAATGTCTCGCTCATAACTTCTCCGTAGGCGCCGGCCCTGGAACGGCCGGGGCAAAAAATCGTCGGTGGCTGGCCACCGGCATGCGCAGGCGGATCTGCGCCTGCTCGGCAACATCCGGCGTGGCCAGCAAGACCGCTTCGCCTGTGGGCTGCTCGGCCAGCGGCCGGCCCCAGGGGTCGATGATGGCTGAATGGCCGAAGGTCTCGCGGCCGCCCGGATGGCTACCACCCTGCCCGGCCGCCAGCACATAGCACTGGGTCTCGATGGCCCGGGCGCGCAGTAGCACCTGCCAATGCGCCGCGCCCGTCACCGCCGTAAATGCAGCTGGCGCGCTGATCAGCTCGGCACCCGCTTGCCGCAACAGGCTGTAAAGCTCAGGGAAACGCAGGTCGTAGCAGACCGTCAGGCCGAGGCGGCCCACCGGGGTATCGGCCACCACGACCTGGCTGCCAAAGGCATAGTCGTCCGACTCGCGATAGCGGCCACGGCTGTCGGCCACATCGACGTCGAACAGGTGCAATTTGTCGTAGCGTGCCACGCGCTGCCCTTGGGCATCGAGCAGCAGCGAGCAGGCATGGGCCTTGGAGTTTGGCTGACCATCGGGTGGCAGCGGAATGGTACCGGCCACAATCCACAGCTGCAGGTCGCGGGCGGTCTGTTTCAGCCAGGGCAGGATCGGCCCGTAGCCATCGGCCTCGGCACGCCCAAGGGCGGCCA
The DNA here is from genome assembly GCF_014164785.1 of Aquipseudomonas guryensis. Lineage (GTDB taxonomy): Bacteria > Pseudomonadota > Gammaproteobacteria > Pseudomonadales > Pseudomonadaceae > Aquipseudomonas > Aquipseudomonas guryensis. The sequence goes on from NZ_JACJFN010000003.1 coordinate 438,967, forward strand.
GATCACGCCGGCCCATGGCGGCGAAATTCTCCGGCAGCACGGCGAGGCGCGCACCGCCAGCGGCGGCCTGCTCGAGCAGACCGCGGGCGGCGGCGAGGTTGGCCAGCACATCGTCCTGGCTGACCATCTGAATCACGGCAAGCGACATGAAGACTACCGACGGGGTGATGACTGCATGCTACTCCAAGTACGGGCAGCGAACTTCATCGGGTTTTTTCAAAAGGTTTGTCGAAGGTGATGGCCGGGTTCTGCCAGGGCCCCTTGACGCTGTATTGCACGCTGGCGAAACGCGCCACGCGATCACCCAGCAGCTTGTCGACCACGAACAGCGCACCGCCCACCGCCGGTGCGCCGACGATCAGCGCAGCCAGTGGCAGGTTGTTGGTGACCGGCAGGGTCACCAGTAGCTTGGCATCGATCTGGTCGCGCGCCATGTCCAGAGTGCCATTCAGTTCCAGACCGCTGGACGGCCCCTCCATCTTGATCGGCTCGCGGGTGACGAACACCCCATCGGTGGCCACCAGCAGGCCCTTGAGCTTGTCATAACTGAGGCCCTTGCCGAGCAGATCGGAGAAGTCCAGGCGCAGGCGGCGACTGATCGAGTTGAAATTGAGCAAACCGAACACCCGCAGCGCCGATGCCGAGCCCTTGACCTCGACAAACTGGCCCTTACGCAAGCTGGCATCCATGCGACCACTGAAACGCTTGAGACTGAGCCAGGCCGGCGAGCCAGGCCAGCGGCCATCGACATCCAGACGGAAGCGTTCGCTGGTGACAGTCGGAGCAAAATTCCAGGCCAGCAGTACGTCGGCCAGGTTCTTGCCCTCCATGCGTCCCTTGTACCAACTACTGCTGGCGCCCGGCGCGCCCTCCCAGCCCGCAGCGCCATTGACCTGCAAGCCCTTGAGCTGCAGCGACAGCTCATTGAAACGCACCCCCTGGGCTGTCGGGCGCGCTTTCAACGACCAGGCGCCGAGCAGCTGATCGCCCTGCAATACACGGGCGATGCGCACATCCAGGGCCGGGAACTGCCGCGGATCGACCGCTGCCAGGGCGTCCGGCTTGTCTATCACGGTCGAGCTCGGCGGCTCGGCCGGGGGAAAGCTCAGGCGAGCCAGGTTGACGTCGATTGGCGCGCCGGTGGCATCCGGCAGGTTGATCTGCCCCTCCAGCAGCGCGCTGGCCAGGTCGAGCTGCCAACCCTGACCGCTGCGCGCCAGCTTGACCGCAAGATTATCGACCTGGGTACCGAAGCCACTGAAGCGATCGACCTGCAAGTCGGCGCCACGCAGGAATTGCAAGTTGCCGGTCGCGCCCGGCGTACCGCCATACTGCTTGCCCAGCGTTTGCCAGGCGGACCAGTCCAGCTCACTGAGGCGCCCGGCAACGCGCAAGCCTGGAGCAGCGGGCAGGCTGGCCGCGCCACCACCCAGGCGCAGCTCGCCGCGCCCCTGCAACACCTGCCCCGGTGCCGCGGCAAAGGCCAGACTGGCCTGTCCGGCGTAATCCAGCCAGTAACGCCGCTCATTGCCCTGCAGGGTCATGCGCCAGACCGCTTCGCGACTATCGCCGGCGACCTTGCCGAAAGGTGCCGGCAGGTCGATGGCCAGGCCCTTGAGGTTGGAGCTGATACGCAACTGGCTGTCGGCACCGTCCAGGCTCAGGCTCAGGGCATAGGGCAGCTGGCCACTCAGCGGCAGTGCCTGGGTCACGCCCAGCCAGTTGCTCAGGGTCGCTAGTTGCACCTGGCCGTTGGCCTCGATCCGCGTGCGCGCCTTGCCCCGCGCGCCACTGGCAATCGCCCGCCCGCGCAGTGCATGACCCAGGGCCTGGGCACGAATGTCCGGGGCACTCAGGCCGGTGGCCGTATCGAAACGGAAGGCACCCTTGATCTGGCTCAGATCCAGCGCCGGCGTGCTCAGTTGCAGGCGCGCACCCTCAGTGGCGAAATCCACCTGCACCCTGGGCGGCTGGCCTTGCGCCAGGGGAATGTCGAGCTTGAGCTTGCCGCTCAACGGTCCTTCACCGCGCCAGCCGGTAAAGGTATCTGCGGTACCCAGCGGCGCCTCCTGGAGAATCTTCAGGGCATCCACCACGCTGCTCTGCACCTGCCCCTGCACGTCCAGGCGTGGCACCCGCCCCGGCCCGACCTGCGGAATATCAACGCTGACCGCCGTAAGCCGGCTATCCAGCAGACGCCCTTCCGGGACCCGCACGCGCACGCCACTGTCCTCGATCAGCACCTCGCCACGCGCCTCGCGCAGCACCGGCCAGCCTGGCTGGAAGGCCAGTTCGGCATCATGCACGCGGAAATACAGGCTGATGCTGCGCGCGGCGGCATCGGCGCCCTTGAGCAGTGAGCCCTGGTATTGGAAATAGCCCTCATCGACCTTGCCGGCACGAATGGCAGTATTCAACCACTCGCTGAGCTTGGTGCTCATGCCTGGGGAACGGGTCGGCAGGTACTTGCCGGTGAACTGCGCATCGCCATTGCGAATGCCCACGCGCAGATCCATATAGTCTTCTTCGGCCGGGTCCTTGCGCAGGCGCACGAGGAAGTCACCGGCCACTGCACCCTCCTCGCCCACCACCTGCAGATAGGGGCTGCGCAGGGTCAACCCGGCGCTATCGTAATGCCAGAGCAACTGCGCGCCAGCCGTGCGATAACGCCACATGGCCGGAAACAGCTGATCGAAATGCAGGCCGAAGTTCTCGCTGGCCAGGCGGCCGTCGCCATCGGTGAGATTGCCGCTGACGCTACCGCTGGCATTCTCCACCGCCGGAATGCCACGCCACGGGCTGATACCGACCTGCGCCAGGTTCAGTGAATACTGCAGGCGATCGGCACTCGTCAGCTGCGGACGATAGGTCAGCTGGATATTGCTCAGCACCCCCTGCGGGCGCAGGGCCTGCAACGCCTCGGCCGCCTGTTCGGGCAGCGGCGCCAGGGCGCTCACCACCGGGCCGAGCGGGGCCAGATCGAGACGGTCGGCGCTCAGCGTCCATTGCGCCTCGCGCCCCTCTGTCGCGCTCTGCTGGCGCAGCGCCAGCTGTACCTCGCCCCAGCGGGTCTCGCCCAGGCTCAAGGCCAGGGAGTCGAGCAGCAGGTCGAAACCAGTTTCCGTGCGGGTGAAAAAGGCGCTCAGCGCCAAGTCCTGCACCTTGACCGCCTTGCGCTGGGCATAGCCGCCGCTCAGTTCGGGGGCATGCAGGCGCGCCACGGCGCGTTGCACCTGGCCGTCGTGCCAGTCCAGCCAGAATTCGCCACCAGCCTGCAGTTTTTCCAGGCGCCAGGCCTGCGTCAGGCCTTTCGGCAGCCAGCGCGCCCAATCACTCTGCGGCAGGCTGAGGTACAACTCGGCCTGGCTGTTCTGCCACTCCGTGGGCTGCAGGCGGGTACGCAGGCGCAGGGCCAGCGGCTGGCCATCGGGCAGCAGCAGACGAGCGTCGATGCGCTGGCGCTGCACGCCGCTGCGCAGGGTCAGGTTGGCGTAGGTGAAGCTCAGGGGGGGCTGCTCGAAGGGTTCGAGGGTCAGCTGGCTGTCCAGCAGCGACAGGGTGCTGATGCGCTGCAGGCCCTGCAGGAGCTGTTGCGGATCGGCTTTCTGCGCACCCGCGGTACGCACTGGCAGGCCCTCGACGCTCCAGGCGCCCTGCTCATCCTCGCGCAGACTGAGCTGCAGGCCATCCAGTTCTAGGTTGGCGATATGCAACTGCCGGCTCAGCAGACTCTGCAGCACATCGGGCACCACCCGCACCTGATCCAGACGAATACTGCTAGTGCCACTGCCCAGCTGCACATCGTGGGCAAACAGCAGCGGTGCCAGGCCACTCCAGCGCCCTTCCAGGCTGCCGATGCTCAGCGGCATGCCGAGCGCGGTCTGGGCCTTGCTCTGCACCTCGTCGCGGTACTCGGCCACCAACGGTATCAGTTCGCGGCCAAGGCTGGCGTACAGCGCTGCCAGCACCAGACCCAGGGCGCAGAGCCCGAGGGCCGTGCGCAACAGGGAAACAAGCAGGCGCGCCAGCCGACTCATGCAGGACTATCCAGGCGGATTCGGGTCATTTCAGAGCAGCACCACATCGTATTGCTCCTGGGAGTACATGCTTTCTACCTGGAACTTGATGGTGCGGCCGATAAAGGCTTCGAGATCGGCAACATTGGCCGACTCCTCGTCGAGCAGGCAGTCGACCACTTTCTGGTTGGCCAGTACCCGGTAACCCTCGGCCTGGTAGGCGCGCGCCTCGCGGAGGATCTCGCGGAAGATCTCGTAGCAGATGGTTTCCGGGGTCTTCAGCTTGCCACGCCCCTGACAATTGCTGCAGGACTCACACAGCACCTGTTCAAGGCTCTCGCGGGTGCGCTTGCGGGTCATTTGCACCAGGCCCAGCTCGGTAATGCCGATGATGTTGGTCTTGGCGTGGTCACGCTCCAGCTGCTTTTCCAGGGTACGCAGCACCTGGCGCTGGTGCTCTTCATCTTCCATGTCGATGAAGTCGATGATGATGATTCCGCCGATGTTGCGCAGGCGCAGCTGGCGGGCAATCGCGGTGGCGGCCTCGAGATTGGTCTTGAAGATGGTCTCTTCGAGGGTGCGATGGCCGACGAAGGCCCCGGTGTTGACGTCGATGGTGGTCATCGCCTCGGCCGGGTCGACCACCAGGTAACCGCCGGACTTGAGCGGTACCTTGCGTTCCAGGGCACGCTGGATCTCGTCCTCGACGCCGTACAGGTCGAAGATCGGTCGCTCGCCCGGGTAGTGTTCCAGGCGATCGGATATCTCCGGCATCAGCTCATCGACGAACTGGGTGATCTTCTGGAAGGTCTCGCGCGAGTCGATGCGGATCTTTTCGATCTTCGGATTGACCAGGTCGCGCAGGGTACGCAGGGCCAGGGACAGGTCCTCGTAGATCACCGAAGGCGTCTTGGCGCTCTGCATCTGCCCGGCGACCTGCTCCCACAAACGGCGCAGGTAGCGGATATCGGCGAGGATCTCGTCGGCGCTGGCCCCCTCGGCGGCAGTGCGCAGGATAAAACCGCCGGCTTCCTCGATGCCCTCGGCCGCCACACAGTCGGTGACCACCTGCTTGAGGCGCTCGCGCTCGGCCTCTTCCTCAATCTTCAGCGAGATGCCGACATGCGCAGTGCGCGGCATATACACCAGGTAGCGCGAAGGAATCGATAGATGGGTGGTCAGCCGCGCGCCCTTGGTGCCGATCGGATCCTTGGTCACCTGCACCACCAGGCTCTGCCCCTCGTGCACCAGGGCGCTGATGCTTTCCACCGCGCTGCCTTCACGGGTGGATATCTCGGCCGCATGAATGAAGGCCGCGCGATCCAGGCCGATGTCGATAAAGGCCGCCTGCATGCCTGGCAGCACGCGCACCACCTTGCCCTTATAGATGTTGCCGACAATGCCGCGGCGCTGGGTGCGCTCGACATGCACTTCCTGCAGCACACCGTTTTCCACCACCGCCACGCGCGATTCCATCGGCGTGATGTTGATCAGGATCTCTTCGCTCATGCATCCCACTCTGCGCGATGAAGCTGCCGGCCATGGGCCACATGCCGAACCGGCAGCTTCTTAACTGTTGACCGGCAGTGGCTGCCAGCACGGAATTGCGAATTCGTTGAGTAACTGTGCGGTCTCGCACAAGGGCAAACCGACCACCGCCGAGTAACTGCCCTGCACCTGGCTGACGAACACCGCCGCCAAGCCTTGAATACCATAACCGCCTGCTTTGTCGCAGGGCTCCCCGGTGGCCCAGTAGGCCTCAGCCTCGCCAGGCCGCAGGGCACGGAAACTGACCCGACTGGTCACTACCTGCACGGCACTGCGCGCAGGGCTGACCAGCGCCACGGCGGTCAGCACCTGGTGCTCGCGCCCGGACAGAGCCGCCAGCATAGCCAGCGCCTCGGCGCGATCCTGCGGCTTGCCGAGGATCTGCCCGTCGAGCACCACGGCGGTATCCGCCCCCAGCACCACAGCATCGCCGCAATCGCCCAGGCTGGCCAGCCCGGCGCGCGCTTTATCCAGCGCCAGGCGCTCTACATAGCCAGGTGCAGCCTCGCCAGGCAATGCGGTTTCATCGATAGAGGCGCTTAACGTGACGAAGGGCACACCGATCTGCGCCAGCAGTTCGCGGCGTCGCGGGGAACCTGAGGCCAGGTAGAGGGTGGCCATGCAGACATCTCCCTGTCGAGGAATGGCAGTCGTCGGCACAGCGGCCGACGCCGATTCAGTGAACGCCGAAGCGCTGTTGCAGCCCACGCAGGATGGCGAACACCCAGGGCCAGAGCAAGGCGCTGACCAGCGCCGGGAAGACGAATTCGAGGGTCGGCTGGCGGTTGCCGGTCAGCGCATTCAGCCACAGATGCACCAGCTGGGCCAGACCGAACACCACCAGCAGCACCAGACTCTGCTGCCACATGGGGAACATGCGCAAACGCCGCTGCAGCGACAGCACGAGGAACACGATCAGGGTCAGGACCAGGGCATTGAGCCCCAGCAGCGAGCCATTCAGCACATCGGCCAGCAGACCGAAGACCCAGGCCGAGACCATACCCAGGCGGTGTGGCACGGAAAGCGCCCAGTAGGAGAGAAACAGCGCCAGCCACAGCGGGCGGCCGATGGCCATGAAATCCGGCATGGGCGCCACGCTGAGCAACAGGGCAAACGCCAGGCTGGCCCAGATTACCCAACCGTGAGCGGAACGTGTCGCCACCATCAGTTGGCCTCCTGACTATCGGCTGGCGCTACTGGCGAAGCGGCTTCCACCGCAGGCAGCGCTGGAGCTGGCGTCACCGCTGGCGCGTCTGGCGCTGCCGGTGTGGGCGTTGCTGCCTCAGGCACGGCCGGCGCCTGGCTATCGGCTTGCTGCTGGGCCTCGGCGGCAGCGGTGGCGCGTTCTTCAGCGCTGCGCCGATCGACATCCACCAGCAGCATGTGGCGACTGCGATTCAGCGCCGCAGTCGGCACAGCCCGCACGATGGCGAATGGTTGGCCGGAGTCGTGAATCACTTCGCTGACCATGGCAACCGGGTAACCAGCCGGGAAACGCTGGCCCATGCCGGAGCTGACCAGCAGATCACCCACCTTGATGTCGGCGGTATCAGCCACATGGCGCAATTCCAGACGCTCCGGGTTACCGCTGCCGGCGGCAATGGCGCGCAGGCCATTGCGATTGACCTGCACCGGAATGCTGTGACTGGTATCGGTGAGCAGCAGCACCCGCGCCGCGTAAGGCATGACCTCGACCACCTGGCCCATCAGGCCACGGGCGTCGAGCACCGGCTGGCCGAGGAACACGCCGTCCTGCTCGCCCTTGTCGATCAGGATGCGATGGGTGAAGGGGTTAGGGTCAATGCCGATCAGCTCGGTGGCAATCACCTTTTCCTCCACCAAAGCGGAAGAGTTGAGCAGCTCGCGCAGGCGCACGTTCTGCTCGGTCAGAGCGGCGAGCTTCTGCACCCGGCGCTGCAGCAGGAGCATTTCTGCTTTGAGCTTCTCGTTCTCGGCAACCAGTTCGTTGCGACTGCTGAGCTCCTGGGTCGCCGCTTCCCACAGGGTCACCGGCAGGCGGCCGACCCAGAACACCGGCTCGACCAGCAAGCCCAGCTGCGCCCGCAACGGCTTGAGGACGGTGAAGCGCGCATCCACCACCATCAGCACAGCCGACAGCACGACCAGCACAAGCAGTCGTACGCCCAGCGATGGACCTTTGGCGAATAGCGGTTTGATGGCGAATCCCCTAGAACCTGTTGATGACCGACATCGCGTCGATCATGCCGCATGGATACAGCCTGCTGCGCAGTCTAGCGCCCCAACTGGGGTGACAGGGCTGACGCGGCGCACACACCCATACCGCACAAAATCGAAAGCCGGAAGAACAGGCTTCCGGCTTCGGCTCACGTCGTCAGGATCACTCCGAAGAGAGCAGATCCATCGAGTGACGATCCATCATCTCCAGCGCCTTGCCGCCACCACGGGCCACGCAGGTAAGCGGGTCTTCGGCAACGATCACCGGCAGGCCGGTTTCCTGCGACAGCAGCTTGTCCAGATCGCGCAGCAGCGCGCCACCACCAGTCAGCACCAGGCCACGCTCGGCGATGTCAGATGCCAGTTCCGGCGGCGACTGCTCCAGGGCGCTTTTGACCGCCTGGACGATGGTCGCCAGGGATTCCTGCAGGGCTTCCAGAACCTCGTTGGAGTTGAGGGTGAAGCTGCGCGGTACGCCTTCGGCCAGGTTACGGCCACGCACGTCGACTTCGCGCACTTCGCCACCGGCGTAGGCGGTGCCGATTTCCTGCTTGATCCGCTCGGCGGTGGATTCACCGATCAGCGAACCGTAGTTGCGACGCACGTAGGTGATGATGGCTTCGTCGAAACGGTCGCCGCCGACACGCACGGATTCGGCGTAGACCACGCCATTCAGCGAGATCAGCGCGATTTCGGTGGTACCACCGCCGATATCGACGACCATCGAACCGCGAGCCTCTTCAACCGGCAGGCCGGCACCGATGGCAGCAGCCATCGGCTCTTCGATCAGGAACACTTCACGCGCACCAGCACCGAGGGCCGATTCGCGAATGGCGCGGCGCTCGACCTGGGTCGATTTGCACGGCACGCAGATCAGTACCCGCGGCGATGGCTGCAGGAAGCTGTTTTCGTGAACCTTGTTGATGAAGTACTGCAGCATCTTCTCGCAGACGCTGAAGTCGGCGATCACGCCGTCTTTCATCGGACGAATGGCGGAAATGTTGCCCGGGGTGCGACCCAGCATGCGCTTGGCCTCGGTACCGACGGCGACCACGCTCTTCTGGTTGTTGCCGCTAGTACGGATGGCAACCACGGACGGCTCGTTCAGCACAATGCCGCGATCGCGGACATAAATCAGGGTATTGGCAGTGCCCAGGTCGATCGACAGATCGCTGGAAAACATGCCACGCAGTTTCTTGAACATTGGGGATAACCCTAGGCAGAGCGTGGAGAAAACGCTGGGTAAAAAAGTGCGGCAAACTCTATCAATGACCAGCCTTTTGGGCAAGGCGCGTGATGTGCTAAATTGCCTGCTTTTCCGGGCTTTACGGCCCACAATTCGCGGCTTTCGACCGCAACACGCGGTATCCGTTCCCCGCCCGTATTCGCCCGGCCACCCGGCCAGCCCCTGGAGACTCCCGATGGCGCTTGAACGCTCCGACGTGGAAAAGATCGCCCATCTCGCCCGCCTGGGCCTGAATGAGGCCGAAGTTCCACGAACCACCGAGACCCTCAACAATATTCTCGGCCTGATCGACGCCATGCAGGCCGTCGATACCGATGATATCGAGCCGCTGGCCCACCCGCTGGAAGCCACCCAGCGCCTGCGTGCCGACCTGGTTACCGAACGCAACCAGCGCGAAGCCTACCAGGCCATCGCCCCGGCCGTGGAAAACGGCCTGTACCTCGTGCCGAAAGTCATCGAATAAAAGGAAAGGGTTTCCCATGCATCAACTGACCCTCGCAGAGATCGCCCAAGGCCTCGCCGGCAAGCAGTTCTCTTCCGAAGAGTTGACCCGCGCCCTGCTGACGCGCATCCAGCAGCTCGACCCGCAGCTCAACAGCTTCATCAGCATCACCGAAGACCTGGCGCTGGAACAAGCCAAGGCCGCTGACGCCCGCCGCGCCGCCGGCGAGAACGGTGCCCTGCTCGGCGCACCGATCGGCCACAAGGACCTGTTCTGCACCCAGAACATCCTCACCAGCTGCGGCTCGAAAATCCTCAGCGGCTTCAAGGCCCCTTACAACGCCACCGTGGTCGAGAAGCTCGCCGCAGCCGGCACTGTGACCCTGGGCAAGCTGAACATGGACGAGTTCGCCATGGGCTCGGCCAACGAATCCAGCCATTACGGCGCGGTGAAGAACCCCTGGGACCTGACCCGCGTACCGGGCGGTTCCTCTGGCGGCTCCGCTGCAGCCGTCGCCGCCCGCCTGCTGCCGGCCGCCACCGGCACCGACACCGGCGGCTCGATCCGTCAGCCCGCCGCGCTGACCAACCTCACCGGGATCAAGCCGACCTACGGTCGCGTCTCGCGCTGGGGCATGATCGCCTACGCCTCCAGCCTCGACCAGGGTGGCCCGCTGGCGCGCACCGCCGAGGACTGTGCACTGCTGCTCGGCGGCATGGCCGGTTTCGACGCCAAGGACTCAACCTGCGTCGATCAGCCGGCAGATGACTACCTGGCCGCGCTGAACCAGCCGCTCGCCGGTCTGCGTATCGGTCTGCCGAAGGAATACTTCGGTACCGGCCTCGACAGCCGCATCGCCGACAAAGTGCTGGCCGTGGTTGAAGAGCTGAAAAAGCTCGGCGCCACCGTCAAGGACATCAGCCTGCCGAACATGCAGCACGCCATCCCGGCCTACTACGTGATCGCCCCGGCAGAAGCCAGCTCCAACCTGTCGCGTTTCGACGGCGTACGCTTCGGCTACCGCTGCGAGAACCCGGTCAATCTCGAAGACCTGTATAAGCGCTCGCGCGGTGAAGGCTTCGGCGCGGAAGTGAAGCGCCGCATCATGGTCGGCACCTACGCGCTGTCCGCCGGTTACTACGACGCCTACTACCTGAAGGCACAGAAAATCCGCCGCCTGATCAAGAACGACTTCGTCGCCGCTTTCAACGACGTCGACGTGATCCTCGGCCCAACCACGCCGAACCTGGCCTGGAAGATCGGCGCGAAGAACAACGACCCGGTCGCCGAATACCTGGAAGACATCTACACCATCACCGCCAACCTGGCCGGTATCCCCGGCCTGTCCATGCCCGCCGGCTTCGTCGACGGTCTGCCGGTTGGCGTGCAACTGCTTGCGCCCTACTTCCAGGAAGGTCGCCTGCTGAATGTCGCCCATCAGTACCAACAGGTCACTGACTGGCACAAACAAGCACCGACCGGCTTCTGAGGACAGTACATATGCAATGGGAAACCGTGATCGGGCTGGAAATCCACGCCCAGCTCAGCACCCAATCGAAGATCTTCTCGGCCAGCGCCACCACCTTCGGCGCCGAGCCCAACACCCAGGCCAGCCTGGTTGACCTCGGCATGCCCGGCACCCTGCCGGTGCTCAACGCCGAAGCGGTACGTATGGCCTGCAAGTTCGGCCTGGCGATCGACGCGCATATCGCGCCGCAGAACATCTTTGCCCGTAAGAACTACTTCTACCCGGACCTGCCCAAGGGCTACCAGACCAGCCAGATGGATCACCCCATCGTCGGCAAGGGCTTCCTCGACATCACCCTGGAAGACGGCACCACCAAGCGCATCGGCATCACCCGCGCGCACCTGGAAGAAGACGCCGGCAAGAGCCTGCACGAAGACTTCCACGGCATGAGCGGCATCGACCTGAACCGCGCCGGCACGCCGCTGCTGGAAATCGTTTCCGAGCCGGACATCCGCTCGGCCAAGGAAGCGGTGGCCTACGTCAAGGCGATCCACGCCCTGGTGCGCTACCTGGGCATCTGCGACGGCAACATGGCCGAAGGTTCGCTGCGCTGCGACTGCAACGTCTCGGTGCGGCCGAAAGGCCAGGCCGAGTTCGGCACCCGCGCCGAGATCAAGAACGTAAACTCGTTCCGCTTCATCGAAAAAGCCATCAACCACGAAGTGCAACGGCAGATCGAACTGATCGAAGACGGTGGCAAGGTGGTGCAGGAAACCCGCCTGTACGACCCGAACAAGGACCAGACGCGTTCCATGCGCAGCAAGGAGGAAGCCAACGACTACCGTTACTTCCCCTGCCCCGACCTGCTGCCGGTGGTGATCGAGCAGAGCTTCCTCGACGAAGTGCGCGCCAGCCTGCCGGAGCTGCCGGTGCAGAAGCGCGAGCGCTTCGAGGCGCAGTTCGGCCTGTCCGCATACGACGCCACGGTGCTGGCCGCCAGCCGCGAACTGGCCGACTACTTCGAGGCGGTCAACGCCGTGTGTGGCGATGCCAAGCTGGCCGCCAACTGGGTGATGGGCGAGTTATCCAGCCTGCTCAACAAGGACAACCTGGAGATCGAGCAATCGCCGGTCTCCGCCGCGCAACTGGGCGGCATGATCCTGCGCATCAAGGACAACACCATCAGCGGCAAGATCGCCAAGATGGTGTTTGAGGCGCTGGCCGCTGGTGAAGGCGCGAGCGCCGATGAAGTGATCGAGAAGAAAGGCCTCAAGCAGGTCACCGACTCCGGCGCCATCGAAAGCATGCTGGACGAAGTGCTGGCGGCCAATGCCGAGCAGGTCGAACAGTACCGCGCCAGCGACGAAGCCAAGCGCGGCAAGATGTTCGGCTTCTTCGTCGGCCAGGCGATGAAGGCCTCGAAAGGCAAGGCAAACCCGGGCCAGGTCAACGAGCTGTTGAAGAAGAAGCTCGAAGGCTGAGGCCTCACCGCAGTAAACACGACGCCGGGCTTGCCCGGCGTCATTGCATTCGCAGGATGCTGAGACGCAGAGCGTCCCGGGATCGGTTTCCACGCAGGAGCGTGGGAACCATCGATCATCCACCCGCTAACGGAGTCGCCATGCGTATCGCTTTCGCCCTGCTCGCCACCTTGCTGCTCAGCGCCTGCGCCAGCCAGGGCACAGTCGACCCGCAGGGTTACCGCGCCGAAGGCCAGGCTTCCTGGTATGGCGCCCAGCACCACGGCCGCAAGACCGCCAGCGGCGAGCGCTTCGACCAGCACGCGCTGACCGCCGCCCATCGCCAACTGCCTTTCGGCACACGGGTACAGGTCACCAACCTGCGCAACGGCAAGCGCGTGGTGGTTCGCATCAATGATCGCGGACCTTACTCGCGTGGACGCCTGATCGACGTGTCGAAAGCCGCCGCCGAACAGCTCGACATGCTCAACAGTGGCATAGCACCGGTACGCATCGAAACCCTGCGCGATTGAAACAAGGCGCTACAGCCTCTGGCATTGCCCAGCCGGATGAATAAGCTATGCCGATCTTTTCTGGAGCCTGACCATGACCCTGATGACCCTCGTCTATTTGATCGCCGGTCTGGTACTGCTGGTCGCCGGTGCCGAGGTGCTGGTACGCGGCGCTGCCAAACTGGCCGCCCAGTTCGGTATCCCACCGCTGATCATCGGCCTCACCGTGGTGGCTTTCGGTACCAGCGCACCGGAAACCGCCGTCAGCGTGCAAGCTGCTCTGGATGGCAAGGGTGATCTGGCTATCGGTAACGTGGTCGGCAGCAACATCGCCAACGTGCTGTTCATCCTCGGCCTTACCGCACTGATCGCGCCGCTGCTGGTATCGCGCCAGCTAATCCGCCTGGACGTGCCGATCATGATCGGTGCCAGCCTGGTGACCTATGCCCTGGCCTATGACGGCAGCCTCAGCCGCCTGGACGGCGCCCTGTTGCTCGCCGGCATCCTGGCCTACACCGGTTTCCTGATCATCAGCAGCCGTCGCGAGAAAAAAGCCGAAGGCGGCGACGAGTTCGAAGATGAATACGGCCTCAACGAGCCCGCCAAACCCTATGCCTGGGCCATCAACCTGGGGCTGATCATCGCCGGCCTGGTGCTGCTGGTCAGCGGATCCAACTTCCTGGTTGAAGGCGCCGTGCAACTGGCTCGCGCCCTGGGCATGTCAGAACTGGTGATCGGCCTGACGGTGGTTGCCGTCGGCACCTCGCTGCCGGAGCTGGCCACCTCGGTAATGGCCGCCATCAAAGGCGAGCGCGATATTGCCGTAGGCAACATCGTCGGCAGCAACATCTTCAACCTGCTCTGTGTACTCGGCCTGGCCTCGCTGGTGTCGCCAGCCGCCATCCCGGTAGCGGCCAACGCCCTGGCCTTCGACTTCCCGGTGATGATCGCCGTGGCCGTGGCCTGCCTGCCGATCTTCTTTAACGGTTACTCGATCAACCGTTGGGAGGGTGCGCTGTTCATCATCTACTACGCCATCTACACCACCTACCTGATCGTCCACAGCAGCGGTGCACCCTGGCTGGATGCCTTCCAGCAAGCCATGCAGACTTTCGTTCTGCCGCTGACCGCCGTGACCCTGGCGGTGATCGGTGCCCGCGCCTGGCATCGCCAGCGCTGAATCAAGGAGATAGCCGATGAGCCAGGAAAAACCCAGCGGCCTGCAGGTGCGCCGCGAAGTGATGGGCGATGCCTTCGTCGACCGCGCCCTGGGTAACGCCACCGCGTTCACCCAGCCGCTGCAGGACTTCGTCAATGAACATGCCTGGGGTGGTGTGTGGAACCGCGAAGGGCTGGACCGCAAGACCCGCAGCCTGATCACCCTGGCCGCGCTGACCGCGCTGAAATGCCCGCAGGAGCTCAAAGGCCATGTGCGCGGCGCCCTGAACAACGGCTGCACAGTCGAGGAAATCCGCGAAGCGCTGCTGCACTGCGCGGTATATGCCGGCGTGCCGGCGGCGATCGACGCCTTTCGTGCGGCCCAGGAAGTGATTGAGGAACAGGGCAAGGCCTGAATCGCGCTCGCGCAAGCCGTTGCCACCCCCTAGACTGACCGGGGTTGAACCCGGCCATGGATGCGGCCTGCATGCCGACATGAGCGCGAGATGAAACGACTGAAAGTGCTGCTGTTTAGCCTGACCTGCATGACTGCTACCGCGCAGGCCGAAAGCATCATCTGGCTGGGAGCGGAATTCCCGCCCATGTACATATCCCAAGGCCCCCACGCCAATCAGGGCTACATGAATGCCCTGTTCAGCTATCTGCAACAGGCGCTGCCGCAGCACAATTTCAGCGAGTCGGTCGCCCCCTGGCCACGGGTGATGCACATGGCCGAGCAAGGTGGCCCCTACTGCCTGCTGGCCGCCTTCAAGACCCCAGAGCGCGAAGCCTTTCTGCGCTTCAGCAAGCCCTATGGCCATTTGCTACCACTGGGCCTGGTCGTCAGCCAGGAACAGACGGCCCTGGTCGCGCCCTACCTCGATACCGCCGGACGCATCGATCTCGAACGCCTGCTCAAGAACCCGCAGATACGCCCCGGCATTGCCAGTGGCCGCAGTTATGGCAGCCTGATCGACACCCTGCTGCAGTCTGTCCAGGGCACCGAGCAAAGCAGTTTTGCCAGGGTTTACCAGGGCGAATCCACCAGTGCCCTGTTCAACATGCTCGACCGCCGGCGCATCGACTACACCTTCAGCTATCCCAGCGAAATGGTCTATTTCACCGCCAGCCACCAGCACCTGCGCTTCTACCCCATCGCCGGCAATGAACAACTGTTACCAGGCCGACTCAGCTGCACACGCAGCCCGCAGACTGACCGGGTATTTGCCGAACTCAACCAGATCCTGAGCGGTACGGGGCATCAGGCAGTGTTCAAGGCCGCTTACGAGCGCTGGCTACCCGATTACCTGCTGGAGCCCTACCGTGCCCAGCTTGCCCAACTGCCGGCCGAGTAACGGCGCGCCACCCGCGCACCCACGCAACCTGACGACTCGGTCAAGCGTGATGCAGCGCACAAACCCCTCGAAATTCTTTTGCGCCACCCCATCGCCAGGAAGGCCGGCGAGCGCATAATCCGCACCGCGATTGCCACCGGCGTCGCTCCCGTGGACGCAAGGTCCGCACCTCCATGTTGCAGGGATGCATATGCTCGCTTCGATCAAGTCGGCTTGCCGCCGCATTTTCGCTATTTTCGCTTTCATCATCCTCGGCATCCTGCGCCTGGCGCGCTGGCTGCTGGGCGCCCTGGTGGGCAGCTGGCAGCCACCGTTGTGGCTGCGCAAGCTGTGGCAGGGCCTGTGCACCTGCGGTCGCTGGCTGCGCGCGCGGCCCAAGCAGACGGCCGCAGCCCTAGCGCTGCTGGCCCTGCTCGGTGGCGCTGGCGCCTATGCCTGGCACTGGTACAAGAACCTGCCGGTGCCCTACAGCGTGGCCTACTCGGTGGAAGCTCCGGCGCTGACCGACTACACCCAGGAAACGCCCGTCATCGCCCCTCTGCGCATCGACTTCCGCGACTCGGCGGCGCCTCTGGAAGCCATCGGCAAACCGGTGCACCAGGGCATCGAACTGCAGCCGGCGATCAAGGGCGTTTGGCACTGGGCCAGTGATCGCGCCCTGGTGTTCACCCCGGCCGGCGATTGGCCGATTGCCCAGGACTACAAGGTGATCATGGCCGAGGAAGGTCTGCTGGCCGACGGCGTGCTGCTTGAGCAGTACGAGCAACGCCTGCGCACCCAGGCCTTCGACGCAGAAGTCAGCAGCCGCGAGCTGTACCAGGACCCGGTCGTGCCGAGCCTGAAGAAACTGGTGAGCACCATCCGCTTCACCCACCCGGTGGATCAGCAATCCTTCCGCGAGCGGGTCGCCATCAACCTCGACCGTGGTCTGGAATACCGTGACAAGGATGTGCCGCCGAACCCGGAAATCAGCTTCAGCAAGAACAGCCTGCAGGCCTATGTGCATTCCGCGCCGCTGGCCACCCCGCTGGAAAGCAGCAGCGTGAGCCTGGTCGTAGACAAGGGCATCCAGGCGCGCGACGGTGGCAACGCCACCCTGCAGCAACTGCACACCTCGGCCACCATACCCGGCCGCTATCGCCTGACCTTCAGCGCCAGCAACGTCCAGTTCGTCGACAACGACCGCGGCGAGCCGGAGCCGGTGCTGATGTTCAGCAGCTCCAGCGCTGTGGCCGACGAGGCCATCGCCAAGCAGGTGCAGGCCTGGCTGCTGCCCGAGCGCACGCCACAAGGCAGCGAGTACTGGGACGATTACCAGGTCGACGAGAAGACCCTGGCCAAGGCCGAGCGCCTGCTGCTGACCCACATCCCCAGCATTGAGCCGCTGAACAGCCTGCACGCCTTCAAGTTCAAGGCCGCACCGGGGCGCTTCCTTTATGTGAAGGTGGCGGCCAAGGTCGAGGCGGTCGGTGGCTACCTGGCCAAGGACCCGACCTACAGCCTGCTGCAGATGCCCAAGTACCCGCGCGCCCTGGCCTTCCTTTCTGAAGGCGCCCTGCTCAGCCTGAATGGCGAGAAGCAGCTGGGCATCCTCGGGCGCGGCGTGCCTGGCGCCCAGGTGGAGATATCGCGCCTGCTGCCCAACCAACTGCATCACCTGGTTGACCAGAACTACGGCAGCTTCGCTCGCCCGGAGATCAGCAACAGCTACTTCGACCGCCTGGTCGAGCGCATGGCAGTCAAGCTGCCGCTGGATGCCAGCGACCCGGCCAAGACCCAGTACAGCCATGTCGACCTGGCGCCCTACCTGAATGCCGACGGTGGCCGGCGCGGCATTTTCGTGATCAAGCTCAGCTCCGAGGATGATCCGAGCCAGGACACCTTCGACTATTACTACGACGACAACCCGACCCGCGACCTGCGCTTCGTGGTGGTCACTGACCTCGGCATCATCGCCAAGCGCAGCAGCAATGGCAGCCACGACATCTTCGTCCAGTCGCTCAGCCAGGGCGGCGCGGTGGCCGGCGCGGAAGTCGAGATCATCGGCCGCAACGGCCTGCCGGTGGCCACGGCCTACACCGACCTCAACGGTCAGGCACATTTCGCCAAGCTCGACGAACTGCGCCGCGAAAAGACCCCGCTGATGTACGTGGTCAACCACGGCAACGACCAGTCGTTCCTTCCAGTGGCGCGCAGCCAGCATCGCCTCGACCTGTCGCGCTTCGACGTCGGCGGCCAGTACGAGGCCGGCGAGCCGGATCGTCTCGGCGCCTACCTGTTCAGCGACCGCGGCCTGTACCGTCCGGGCGAGATCGCGCACCTGGGCATGATCGTCCGCACTGCCAACTGGAGTGGCCAGCTGCAAGGCCTGCCGGTCGAGCTGGACGTGCGTGACCCGCGCGGCCAGAGCGTGCTGCGCCAGCAGCTGAAGCTGTCCAGCAGCGGTTTCGAGAGCCTCGACTTCCACAGCAGCGAAGCAGCGCCGGCCGGCACCTACACCGCCAGCCTCAGCCTGATTGACGAGGAAAATCGGCGCACCGAACTGGGCAGCGTCGACTTCAAGGTGCGCGACTTCGAGCCGGACCGCATGAAGGTCACGGCTACCCTGGCCAAGACGCCGGTCAAGGGCTGGATCGCCCCCGAGCAGGTCGAGGCCAAGGTCAAGGCCATGCACCTGTTCGGCGCGCCGGCCTCGGCGCGGCGGGTCACCGCCGAGATGACCCTGTCGCCGGCCTATGCCGCCTTCGACGGCTATGCCGACTACCGCTTCCGCCTGAACAATTCGCTCAGCGAAAGCAGCACAGAGGAACTGCCGGAAGCGCAGACCGACGACAACGGCGAGACCCTGCTCGACCTCAAGCTGGAGCGCTATGCCGCTAGCACCTACCGCTTCAGCCTGCTGGCGCGGGTGTTCGAGGCCGAGGGCGGACGCAACGTCGCCGCGCAGAGCAGCCTGATGGTGTCTGCCGCGCCCTGGCTGGTCGGGGTCAAGAGCGTCGACTCGCTGAGTTACGTGAGCAAGGGCGCCAAGCGCGAGATCGAGTGGCTGGCTATCGGCCCGGACCTCAAGCCGCTGGCGGTGGACGGTCTGTCTACCGAGCTGGTCGAGCACCGCTACGTGTCGGTACTGGTCAAACAGTCCAACGGCACCTACAAGTACCAGTCGCGAATCAAGAACATCCCGCTCGGTAGCCAAACGCTGGCGATTGCCGCCGCCGGCAGCAAGCAGACGCTCAACACCAGCGAACCCGGCGACTACACCCTGACCCTCAAGGCCGCCGATGGCACGCCGCTGAACCAGGTCGACTACAGCGTCGCCGGCCAGGGCAACGCCAGCCGCTCGCTGGAACGCAACGCCGAACTGCAGCTGCGCCTGGATAAGGACAGCTACGCCCAGGGCGGCGAGATCGAGATCAGCATCCGCGCCCCCTACACCGGCGCCGGGCTGATCACCATCGAGCGTGACAAGGTCTACGCCCACCAGTGGTTCAAGGCCGACAGCACCAGCAGCGTGCAGCGCATCCGCCTGCCCGCCGAGCTGGAAGGCAACGCCTACGTCAACGTGCAGTTCGTCCGCGACAGCGCCTCGCCCGAGGTCTACATGAGCCCGCTGTCCTATGGCGCCGCGGCCTTCCGTATCGACCTCGATGCACGGCGCATCCCGCTGCAACTGGAGGCCGCCGAGCATATCGAGCCGGGGCAGACCCTGGATATCAATGTGCGCAGCGACCGCCCAGGCCGCGCGGTGATCTACGCGGTGGACGAAGGCATCCTGCAAGTGGCGCGCTACAAAGCGCCGGACCCGCTGGCGCAGTTCTTCCAGAAACGTGCCCTGGAAGTGGAAACCAGCCAAATCCTCGACCTGCTGCTGCCCGAATTCAGTCGCCTGCTGCAGGCCGCAGCGGTCGGCGGTGACGGCGAAGACCTGCTCGGCGCCCACCTCAACCCGTTCAAGCGCAAGCGCAAGCCGCCAGTGGCCTACTGGTCCGGCCTGGTCGACCTGCAGGCCGGCGACAACCGCTTCAGCTACCCGGTGCCGGACTACTTCAACGGCAAGCTGCACCTATTCGCCGTGGCGGTGGACGACGCGCGCATCGGCGTAGTCGAGGGCGCCACCGAGGTACGCGGGCCGCTGGTGATCACCCCCAACGTGCCGGCCTTCGTCGCCCCGGGCGATGTGTTCAAGGTCAGCGCCGGGGTGTTCAGCAACCTGGAGCAACCGGCCACGGTCAAGGTCAGCGTGGAAACCAGCGCCGACCTCAAGGTGCAGGCCATCAGCCAGGCCGAGCTGCAACTGGCGCCGCGCAAGGAAGGCGTGGTGGAGATCGACCTGCTGGCTCTGGAAGCCCTCGGCTCGGCCGATCTCAACTTTGTCGCCACCCTGCCCGACGGCAAGCGCGTGCAGATCGGTGAAACCACCTCGGTGCGCCCGCTGGTGGAGCGCCGCGTGGCGCTGACCCTGGGCCGCACTGAGGACTCCAGCGGCGAAGTGCAGATCAGCCGCGACCTCTACCCGCAGCTGCGCAACGTGCGCTTCGGCGCCGCCGGCTCGCCGCTGGTGTGGGCCGACGGCCTGCAGAGCTACCTGGCCGACTACGGCTACAGCTGCACCGAGCAACTGGTGTCCAAGGCAATGCCGGCGCTGGTCTGGGGTAGCTCGGCGGCCGGTGTCGACCAGGCCGCCCTGCCAGCCTTCGACAACGCGGTGCGCATCCTGCGTTCGCGGCAGAACCTGGAAGGCGGCTTCGGCCTGTGGGCGGCCAACCCGCAGGTGGTGCCGTTCGCCAGCCTGTACGCCAGCGACTTCCTGATCGAAGCCAAGGAACGCAACTACCCGGTACCGGGCGACCTACTCAACCGCGCCAACGCCTACCTGTCGCAAGTGGCCAACGGCCCCAGCGAAGGCCTCAGCGAGCTGCGCGACCGCGCCTACGCCGCCTACCTGCTGACGCGCCAGGGCGTGGTCACCAGTGGCGCCCTGGCCGATATCCGCGAACGCTACGAGACCTACCACAGTAAGAACTGGCAACAGGACATCGGCGCCGCATACCTGGCCGCCAGCTACAAACTGCTCAAGCAGGACAAGCAGGCCGACAAGCTGTTCGCCGAGCAGCAGTGGCGCACCCTGGAGAAGAACTGGAGCAGCTACGGCCTGTACTACGACCCGCTGGTACACGACGCCGAGCACCTGCGCCTGCTCAGCAAGCACTTCCCAGGCGAGCTGGACGAAGTGCCGGTGAAACTGCTCGACAGCCTCGGTGAACGCCTCAGCGAACAGCGCTACAACTCGCTGTCCGCCGCCCTGCTGCTGCGCGCCCTGGACAGCTATGGCGAGCGCGCCGAAGTCGGCCTCAACCTCAAGGTCAGTGCCTGGCTGGGCAAGCAGGGCGAGCAGCCGCTGGAACTGAGCGGCAAGCCGCCGATCAGCGAGGTGCCGATCGCGGCGAAGATGCTCCTTCTGCGCAAGGACGGCGACGCGCCGGTGTTCTACATGCTCAGCGAAGCCGGCTACGACCGCGGCGCGCCGAACAAGGTGATTGCCGACGGCCTGGAAGTGACCCATGAGTACACCGATCTGGATGGCGAACCCGTGGACCAGGTCAAAGTCGGCGACGAGTTCTTCGTGCGACTGCGCCTGCGCGCCAAGGACTTCGACCAGGTGCAGCAGGTGGCCGTGGTCGACCTGCTGCCGGGCGGCACCGAGCCGGTGTACAACCAGCCGGCCGTGGTGACCGCAAGCAGCGACGAGGAGTCGTCCGAGGAGGAGTACAGCGAGGAAGGCGAGTACGCAGAACCGAGCTGGCAGCCGCCGGTCGGTGAAAGCGCGCTGAGCGACTGGAACCCGGACTTCGCCGACGTGCGCGACGACCGCGTGGTGCTCTACGGCACCGTTTACCGCGACGCTGCCACCTTCGTCTACCGCGTACGCGCCACCAACGCCGGCACCTTCGGCACGCCGCCGGCCTACGCCGAAGGCATGTACGACACCAGCCAGCAGGCGCGTGGCAAAGCGGGCAAGCTGACCATCGTCAAACCCTGATGGCATGCCCCGCCGCCCGGTGCGGCGGGGCTTCCTTCACCTCTGCCAGGAGCGCCCATGCGTAGATTCATGCCTTACCTGCTGCTCGCTCTGACCCTGCCCGTCGCGGCCGGCTCGCCCCAACCGCTGCCGGAGGATCTCGCCGCCTTTATCCAGGACTATGAGAACTGCGAGCATTTCAGCGGCGAGGAACCCTACGATGAAGAACGCCGCGCTTTTCTAAACGAGCAGATCGAGCAATCCTGCACAGACCTTGAAACGCAGCGCCGCGCACTGAGCCAGCGCTATGCTGGGCAAGCTGAGCTGTTACAGCACCTGCACGACCACCCTCCGCTCTGAACCCCATGATTCCCGCCACCCTAGCGCCACGTCGCTGGCAACGCATCGCCTGCTGGCTGCTGGCTGCCGGCCTGCTGCTCCTGGCCATGCGCCTGTGGCCGCACGCACCGCTGCGCGAGGCGGCGCCTTTGTCGCGTCTGGTGCTGGCGGAAAATGGCGAACTGCTGCGCCTGACCCTGGCCAGCGATGGCCAGTACCGTCTGTGGCTGCCGCTGGAGCGCATCGCCCCGGCGATGATCGATGCCCTGCTGCTCAAGGAAGACCGCAACTTCTACCGTCACCCCGGCGTCGACCCGACGGCGCTGCTGCGCGCCACCCTGGCCACCTACGGCGGTGGCATGCGCCAGGGCGGCTCGACCCTGAGCATGCAGCTGGCGCGGCGGCTGTATGGCCTCAACTCGCGGCAGATCCCCGGCAAGCTGCAGCAGATCGCCCTGGCCCTGTGGCTGGAGGCGCGGCACAGCAAGCATGACATCCTCGAGGCCTACCTCAACCTGGCGCCCATGGGCGGCAATATCGAGGGGGTCGAGGCGGCCAGCCGCATCTACTTCGCCAAGTCCGCCGAGCAGCTGTCGCTCAGCGAGGCCCTGGCCCTGGCGGTGATCCCCCAGCAGCCGGGGCGCGGCCAGTTCGGCCCGTCGCTGCAGAAGGCGCGCCTGCAACTGATGGCGCAGTGGCGCAGCGAGCACGCCGACGACCCGCGCAATGACGGCCTGCTCGACCTGCCGCTGCAGGCACGCACCCGCCAGCAGCTGCCTTTTCGCGCGCCGCACCTGAGCGAACAGCTGCTGGCCAGCCACAACGCTGCCGAGTTGCACAGCACCCTCGACCTGCGCCTGCAGACTCGCCTGGAAAAACTCATCGAGCAGTTCGTCAGCGACCACCGCCGCCAGGGCGTGCGCAACGCCACGGCGATCCTGGTGGACAGCCGCGACCAGGCGGTGAAGGCGCTGGTCGGCTCGGCCGACTACTTCGATGCGGGCATCCATGGCCAGGTCAACGGCGTGCAGTCGCGGCGCTCGCCGGGCTCGACGCTGAAACCGCTGCTCTATGCCCTGGCTATGGACCAGGGACTGATCCAACCGATGAGCATCATCAAGGACGCGCCCAGTGCTTTCGGTGCCTTCCAGCCGGAGAACTTCGACGGCAAGTTCGCCGGCCCGTTGACTGCCCAGGATGCGCTGATCCGTAGCCGCAACGTACCCGCGGTGTGGCTGGCCAGCCAGCTCGATAAGCCATCGCTGCACGGCCTGCTGCAGCGCGCCGGCATCCAGCGCCTGCGCGCGGAAGAGTTCTACGGCCTGGCCCTGGCCCTCGGCGGCGGCGAGATGACCCCGGCAGAGCTGGCCAAGCTTTACCTGCTGCTGGCCGGCGACGGCCGCCTACGGCCACTGCGCTGGACCCGCGAAGACCGCAGCGAGCCGGGCGCGCAACTGCTGTCGCCGCAGGCAGCCTTCATGGTGCGCGACATGCTCCGGCATAACCCACGCCCGGACGGCCTGCCCGCCGATGCACGCGGGCGCAACTGGCCGGTGGCGTGGAAGACCGGCACCTCCTGGGGTTTCCACGATGCCTGGAGCGCCGGGCTGGTCGGCCCCTACGTGCTGATAGTGTGGGTCGGCAACTTCGACGCCACGGCCAACCCGGCCTTCGTCGGCATCAAGACCGCCGCGCCGCTGTTCTTCCGCATCGCCGATGCCCTGCCGCTGGCCCTGCCCGAGGTAAAGGCGACCGTCGACCGGCCACCGCCGGGGCTGACGCGGGTCGAAGTCTGCGCCGCCTCCGGCGAGCTGCCCAACCGCTGGTGCCCGCAGACCCGCAAGACCTGGTACATCCCCGGCGTATCACCGATTCGCGTGTCCGACCTGCACCGCCCGGTGATGATCGACCGCCTGACCGGCAAGACCGCCTGCCCGCCGTTCGACCCGGCGACCAGCGAACTGCAGGTCTTCGAATTCTGGCCGTCCGAGCTGCAGCGCCTGTTCACCGCCGCCGGCCTGCCGCGGCGGACACCGCCGGACGCCCAGCGCGACTGCCAGGTGCAGGCGGCGGTCAATCTGCAGGAAGTGCCGCGCATCACCTCACCGCTGACCCAGGTCACTTACAGCCTGCGCCTGTCACAACCGCAGGAGAGCATCGCCCTGAGCGCCAACGCCGCCAGCGACGCGCGCCGGCTGTACTGGTTCGCCGACCACACATTGATCGGCCAGGGCACGCCGCAAAGCGCCCTGCAGTGGCGCCCCGAGCGCTCCGGGCAGTACCAGATCCGCGTCAGCGACGACCAGGGCCGTAGCGCCAGCCGCGCCTTGCGGGTGGAGTTCCTGCCGTAGGTTGCGATTCACGTAGCCCGGATGCAATCCGGGAGGGCGATATGCCGAAGGATCGTCCCCGGATTGCATCCGGGCTACGGCCGTTTGCCCCTCTCCCACTGGTGGGATAGGGGCGTTACCGCACTCCGCGACGGACGCCTATATCCAGCCGCCCCACTGCAGCAGGAACAAGCCGATATTGGTGCTGAGCACCGCCGCCAGGGTGGTGATGACGATGATCGACGCCGCCAGCTCGTGGTTGCCGCCGCTGGCCTTGGCCATGACGAAACTGGCCGCTGCCGTGGGGCTGGCGAAGTACAGGAAGAGGATGCCCAATTCGGCATTGCGAAAGCCGCAGAGGAAGGCGCCGAGGGTGGCCAGCAGCGGCAGCCAGAGCATCTTCCACAGGCTGGCGCTGAGGGCCAGGCCACTGCCCTGGCGCAGCGAGGCCAGCGACAGGGTGCCGCCGATGCAGATCAGCGCCAGTGGCAGGGTCATGCTGGCGAAGTAGTCGCCGGAGGTGAGCAGCCAGGCGGGCAGTTTGACCTGCCAGTAGGCGAACGGGATCGCCGCCAGCACGCCGAGGATCAGCGGGTTGCGCAGGATGCTCTTGCTGATGCTCCACACATCGGCCTTGGCCTGCGGGCTGTAGATGGCCAGGACGATGGCCGACAGGCTGTTGTAGGAAAGGATCACCACGCCGCCGAGGATGCCGCCCAGCGACAGGCCATAGTCGCCATACAGGCTGGTGGCCAGGGCCAGGCCGACGATGCCGTTGTTGCCGCGAAAGGCGCCCTGGGTGTACACGCCGCGTTCCTCGCGCGGGATGCGCAGGATCGCCCAGCCCCAGACCAGCAGAAAGCCCAGCAGCGTGGCCAGCAGGAAGTAGCCGAGCAGCGCCGGCTGCAGGGCAGTGCTGAGGTCGGCATGCAGGATGGCGAGGAACAGCATGACCGGCATGGTGCCCTTGAATACCAGGGCCGAGGCGGTATCGATGAAACGCGCGTCGATCCAGCCCAAGCGCTTGAGGCCAACGCCGAGAAACAACATGGCAAACACCGGGGCGGTGACGGCGAGGGTCTGCTGGACAACGGCGAGCATGGCGGGCCCCGACTGACTGCTTAGGGCGCTAATGATAACCAAGCGGACAGGAAAAAGGCTTTCACCAGGCTTTCAACCAGGCAGAAACCCGTAGGAGCCAGCTTGCTGGCGATCCGTACACACAAGGCGCAGCGCTGATCGCCAGCAAGCTGGCTCCTACAGACGTTGGCGCGACTCGCTCAGCGGCGTACCGGACGCTTCTGCAACTTGCGTTGCAGGGTACGCCGGTGCATGCCCAGGGCGCGGGCGGTGGCAGAGATATTGCCCTCGTGCTCGGCCAGCACGCGCTGGATGTGCTCCCACTGCAGGCGGTCCACCGACATCGGGTTTTCCGGCACCAGGGTGTCCAGGTCGGCATGCTTGGACAGCAGCGCGGTCAGCACGTCGTCGGCGTCGGCCGGCTTGCACAGGTAGTTGGTGGCGCCGCGCTTGATCGCCTCCACGGCGGTGGCGATGCTCGAGTAACCGGTGAGGATCACCACGCGCATTTCCGGGTCCAGTTCCAGCAGCTTGGGCAGCAGCACCAGGCCGGAGTCACCTTCCATCTTCAGGTCAACCACCGCGTAGTCGGGCAGGTCTTCCTTGGCCAGGGCCAGGCCTTCCTCGGCCGAGTTGGCCACGCTGACGCGTAGGCCGCGACGATCCATGGCCCGCGCCATGACGCGGGTGAAGGTGGCGTCGTCGTCTACCAGCAGCAGGTGCGGCTGCTCTTCGCCGTCGATCAGTTGCTCGTCACTCATGTTCATCTCCGGGGGCCAGTCTGGGCAGACGCAGTTCCGTCAGCGTACCGCCATCTTCATGGTTGTAGAGTTTTACCGACCCGCCGGCCCGCGTCACGCTGGCCTGGCTGAGGAACAGGCCGAGGCCGAAGCCCTTGCCCTTGGTGGTAAAGAAAGGTTTGCCGATCTGCTCGGCGATCGCCAACGGTACGCCGGCGCCGTGATCGCGGATGCTCAGGACGATCCACAGATGATCCCAGTCGAGGCGGATATCCAGCTTGTCCGGGCAGGCATCGGCGGCATTGTTCAGCAGGTTGAGCAGCGCCTGGGTCAAGTCGGCCGGCGGCGCCAGGCGTGGCACGGCGCCACGCCCCAGAGGCTGGAAGCGGTAGGTGGCTTCCGGGCGCATCAGGTGCCAGCGGTTGAGGGTGGTCTCCAGCCACTGCACGGCGGTCTGTTCGAACACCGCCTGGCGACGGTCGGCCTCGGCGGCACGCACCAGCTGCTGCAGGGTTTCCTTGCACAGCTTGACCTGCTCCTGGAGCAGCGCCAGGTCGTCCTGCAGGGCCGGCTTGTCGCGGTATTCCTGGCGCAGTTCCTTGATCAGCACGCTCATGGTCGCCAGCGGCGTGCCCAGCTCATGGGCGGCGCCGGCGGCCTGGGTGGCCACGGCGAGCAACTGCTGATCGCGCATGCCCTCCTCGCGGCGCAGCGCCTGCAGCTCGTCCTGGCTGCGCAGGGCGCCGGCCATCTTGACCACGAAGAAGGTGATGAAGGCCGCCGACAGGGCGAAGTTCATCCACATGCCGAACAGGTGCAGGCTGATCAGCATGGCCTCGTGCTGCACATTGTTCAGGTGCAGCGGGTGGTACCAGATCAGCAACGCGGTGTAGCCGCTCAAGGCCAGGCCGCTAAGGACCATGGAGTAGAACCACGGCAGGGTCGCCGCAGCGATGGTCAGCGGCACCAGGTAATAGGAAACGAAGGGGTTGGTCGAGCCACCGGAGAAATACAGCAGCAGGCTGTGTACGACCAGGTCACAGGCCAGCTGGGTGGCGTACTCAAGTTCGGTCACCGGCCACGGTCCGCGCAGACGCAGGGCAGTGAATAGACAAAGGCACAAGGAAATACCGAGCACGATGCTCAGCGGCAACCAGGGCAGCGGCAGCAGATCGGACAGGTAGGCGATGCCCACCGAGCCGGCCTGGGCAGACAGCACCAGCATGCGGATCAGGGTCAGGCGCCAGAGATTCTGGCGGCTGGCGGAGAGCAGTTGAACGGGTGCGTACATGGTGGCTCCGGCGGACTGCGGCGAGTATAACCAGAGGCCCATGCCGGCCGCCTGCCTGCGGCAACTCGCCGCAGCCAGGCAAACAGAAAAAACAGCGAACCAGAACTAACCCGAACAGTCAGATAGTTCCGTCTACCCCTAGGACAATTACTCGCAAGGAGTCTCTATGCATACGCTCAACCGCCTCGCCGCCACCGTGGTATTCGGTGTCATCGCCCTGACCAGCCTGTCGACCCTGGCTGACGAGGCCCGCTACAACCAGATCGCCCTGCGCGCCGAAGTCGGCCAGGAAGTGGCCCACGACCGCATGTACGTGACCCTCTACAGCGAGGCGCAGGACAAGGACCCGGGCAAACTGGCCGCCGCCATCACCACCACCCTGAACAAGGCTGTCGAGCAGGCACGCAAGGTCAAGGACGTCAGCGTCAGCCTGGGCAACCGCAACAGCTACCCGGTGTACGAGGAAGAAGGTACCAAGATCAGCGCCTGGCGCGAACGCGCCGAAGTACGCCTGGAAAGCGCCGACTTCGCCAGCCTGGCGCAACTCAGTGCCGACCTGCTCGGCGAGCTGAAGATGGCCGAGATGAATTTCGCCGTGGCCGATGCCACGCGCCAGCAGAGCGAAGATGCGCTGATCAAGGAAGCCGTCGCCGCCTTCAAGGCCCGCGCCCAGCTGGCCACCGAAGCGCTCGGCGGTTCGGGCTACAAGCTGGTCAGCCTCAACCTCAACAGTGGCGGCTTCCAGCCAGTGATGCCGATGCGCGCCATGGCCATGGACAGCGGCAGCTTCAGCAAGAGTGCGCCGGCGCCGCAGATCGAGGCCGGCAGCAGCAAGGTGAGCATGGCGGCCGATGGGGTAATCGAGGTACAGATGCCCTGAGTCCGTGCATCCGCCGTTACCTGCGGTTACTCCGTGGGTAGCGGCCAGCCAGGGCAACCACCGCCCGACTTGTACAAATGCGACACCGACTTACAGCTTCCCCCCGTCTTCTACACTGATCTCGGCTTAACGTTGTTGCCCGGCATATGCCGTGCATAGTTTCGCGCAAGGTACCCACAAGGTGCCCCTCACGATGACAACCACAACAAACCTGAGGTCAACATGCGTAAAAACGCCGTCATCCAGACCCTTCTTGCCGCTGGGCTGATCGCCAGCGCGCCCTTCGCCAGCGCCGCCAGCAACCTGGTGTTCTGCTCCGAAGGCAGCCCCGCCGGCTTCGACCCCGGTCAGTACACCACCGGCACCGACTTCGATGCCGCCGCGGAAACCATGTTCAACCGCCTGACCCAGTTCGAGCGAGGCGGTACCGCGGTAGTCCCCGGCCTGGCCGAGAAGTGGGATATCGCCGCCGACGGCCTCAGCTACACCTTCCACCTGCGTCCGGGCGTGAAGTTCCACAGCACCGAGTACTTCAAGCCGACTCGCGAATTCAACGCCGACGACGTGCTGTTCACCTTCCAGCGCATGCTCGACAAGGAACATCCGTTCCGTAAGGCCTACCCCGCCGAATTCCCCTACTTCACCGACATGGGCATGGACGCCAACATCGCCAAGCTGGAAAAGCTCGACGACATGACGGTCAAGTTCAGCCTGAACAACGTCGACGCGGCCTTTATCCAGAACCTGGCGATGAGCTTCGCCTCGATCCAGTCCGCCGAGTACGCCGACCAGCTGCTCAAGGCCGGCCAGGCCGCCGACATAAACCAGAAGCCGATCGGCACCGGGCCGTTCGTGTTCAAGCGCTACCAGAAGGACGCGCAGATCCGCTTCACCGGCAACAAGGACTACTGGCTGCCGGAAGACGTGAAGATCGATAACCTGATCTTCGCCATCAACACCGATGCCTCGGTGCGCATGCAGAAGCTCAAGGCCGGCGAATGCCAGATCACCCTCTTCCCGCGCCCGGCTGACCTCGAGTCGCTGAAGAAAGACCCGAACCTGGCCATGCCCGAGCAGGCGGGCTTCAACCTCGGCTACATCGCCTACAACGTCACCCACAAGCCGTTCGACCAGCTCGAAGTGCGCCAGGCGCTGGACATGGCGGTGAACAAGCAGGCAATCATCGACGCCGTCTACCAGGGCGCCGGCCAGTTGGCGGTGAACGGCATGCCGCCGACCCAGTGGTCCTACGACGAGACTGTCAAGGACCCGGCCTTCGACCCGGAGAAGGCCAAGGCCCTGCTCAAGGCGGCCGGCGTCGCCGAGGGCACCGAGATCACCCTGTGGGCCATGCCGGTGCAGCGCCCGTACAACCCCAACGCCAAGCTGATGGCCGAGATGCTCCAGGCCGACTGGGCCAAGGTCGGCATCAAGGCCAAGATCGTCAGCTACGAGTGGGGCGAGTACCTCAAGCGCGCCAAGGGCGGCGAGCATGACGCCATGCTGATCGGCTGGAGTGGCGACAACGGTGATCCGGACAACTGGCTGGGCACCCTCTACGGCTGCGACGCGGTGGACGGCAACAACTTCTCCAAATGGTGCGACGCCTCCTACGACAAGCTGGTTCAGGCGGCCAAGCGCACCACCGATGTGGCCGAACGCACCGCCCTGTACAAGCAGGCCCAGCATATCCTCAAGGCCCAAGTGCCGATCACCCCGATCGCTCACTCCACCGTGTATCAACCGATGCGCAAGAACGTGCAGGACTTCAAGATCAGCCCGTTCGCGCTCAACTCCTTCTACGGCGTGGGCGTCGGCAAGTAAGCCGGTCACCGGGCGGCCACGCGCCGCCCGGACTCATTCTGCAGCCTGTAGCCCGGATGCAATCCGGGGGCACAGCACCCACATAACCCCGGATTCCATCCGGGCTACCGGCTCAACCGATATTCGCTGCGCCAAGGAAAACTGATGCGTCGAGGGCTGCTGTCACTCATCCTCTGCCTACACCTCGGCGCAAAACCTGCTCGCTCCTACAAAGCATGACCATGGCTTTAACCAACGCCCCACAAGGGCAAACCCGATGATGCGGAGTACCCCAACGCAATGTTGTCGTTCATAGCCAGACGCCTGGGGCTGCTTATCCCCACCTTCTTCGGCGTCACCCTGCTGACCTTCGCCCTGATCCGCCTGATCCCCGGCGACCCGGTGGAAGTGATGATGGGCGAACGCCGGGTCGACCCCGAGATGCACGCCGAAGCCATGCACCGCCTCGGCCTGGACAAGCCCCTGCCGGCGCAGTACCTGGATTACATCAGCCAGCTGGCCCAGGGCGATCTGGGCCAGTCACTGCGCACCCGCGAAGGCGTGTGGGACGAGTTCCTCACCCTGTTCCCGGCGACCCTGGAGCTGTCCCTGGCCGCCCTGCTGTTCGCCGGCACGCTGGGCCTGATCGCCGGGGTGATCGCCGCGCTCAAGCGTGGCTCGCTGTTCGACCATGGGGTGATGGGCATTTCCCTGGCCGGCTACTCCATGCCGATCTTCTGGTGGGGCCTGCTGCTGATCATGTTCTTCTCCGTATACCTGGGCTGGACCCCGGTGTCCGGGCGCATCGACCTGCTCTACGACATCACCCCGGTCACCGGCTTCATGCTCATCGACACCCTGCTCAGCGACGAAGAAGGCGCCTTCGTCGATGCCCTCCAGCACCTGATCCTTCCCGCCATCGTACTCGGCACCATTCCCCTGGCGGTGATCGCGCGAATGACCCGCTCGGCGATGCTCGAAGTGCTGCGCGAGGACTACGTGCGCACCGCCCGCGCCAAGGGCCTGTCACCGGCGCGCGTAGTGTTCGTGCATGGCCTGCGTAATGCGCTGATCCCGGTACTCACGGTGTTCGGCCTGCAGGTCGGCGCCCTGCTCGCCGGCGCGGTGCTGACCGAGACCATCTTCTCCTGGCCGGGCATCGGCAAGTGGCTGATCGAGGCCATCGGCGCCCGCGACTACCCGGTGGTGCAGAACGGCATCCTGCTGATCGCCTGCCTGGTGATTTTGGTCAACTTCGTCGTGGACATCCTCTACGGCCTGGTTAACCCGCGCATTCGCCACCAACGTTAAGGAGGCCCGGACATGAGCCAACCCACCGCACTGCCCGGCGTCGACCAGGCCTTGCTTTACCCCTCGCCGCTGAAGGAATTCTGGCAAGCCTTCGCCCACAACAAGGGCGCCGTCGGCGGCCTGCTGTTCATGCTGCTGATCGTGTTCTGCGCGCTGTTCGCGCCCTGGGTCGCGCCGCATGATCCCAGCGAACAGTTCCGCGATTTCCTGCTGACCCCACCGGCGTGGCTGGAAGGCGGCCAGGCGCAATTCCTCCTCGGCACCGACGAACTGGGCCGCGACCTGCTCTCGCGGCTGATCCACGGCGCACGCCTATCACTGCTGATCGGCCTGGCCTCGGTGCTGCTATCACTGATCCCGGGCATACTCATGGGCCTGACAGCAGGCTTCTTCCCGCGCCTGCTCGGGCCCTCGATCATGCGCTTGATGGACGTGATGCTGGCCCTGCCCTCGCTGCTGCTGGCGGTAGCCATCGTCGCCATCCTCGGCCCTGGCCTGATCAACACGGTGATCGCCATCGCCGTGGTCTCGCTGCCGTCCTACGTACGCCTGACCCGCGCCGCGGTGATGGGCGAGCTGGGCCGCGACTACGTCACCGCCGCGCAATTGGCCGGCGCCGGCACCCTGCGCCTGATGTTCGTCACGGTGCTGCCCAACTGCATGGCGCCGCTGATCGTGCAGGCCACCCTGAGCTTCTCCTCGGCCATTCTCGATGCCGCTGCGCTGGGCTTTCTCGGCCTCGGCGTGCAACCGCCGACACCCGAGTGGGGCACCATGCTGGCCTCCGCCCGCGACTACATCGAGCGCGCCTGGTGGGTGGTCTCGCTGCCGGGCCTGACCATCCTGCTCAGCGTGCTGGCAATCAACCTGATGGGCGACGGGCTGCGCGATGCGCTCGACCCGAAACTGAAAAATGCGCAGTAAGGAGCCCGGCATGAGTCTGCTCGAGATCAACAACCTCAGCGTGCGCTTCGGCGATGCCAACGCCATCCCGGTGGTCGACGGTCTCGACCTCAGCGTGGACAAGGGCGAAGTGCTGGCCATCGTCGGCGAGTCCGGCTCCGGCAAGTCGGTGACCATGATGGCGCTGATGGGCCTGATCGACGCCCCCGGAATCGTCAGCGCCAGCAGCCTGACCTTCGATGGCCACGACATGCTCAGGCTCAAGGGCAAGCAGCGCCGGACTGTCGTCGGCAAGGACCTGGCGATGGTCTTCCAGGACCCGATGACCGCTCTCAACCCCAGCTACACGGTGGGCTTCCAGATCGAGGAAGTGTTGCGCCAGCACCTCGGTCTCAAGGGCAAGGCCGCTCGCGCCCGCGCCCTGCAGCTGCTGGAGCGGGTGGAGATTCCCGCTGCGGCCAGTCGCCTGGACGCCTACCCGCACCAGCTCTCCGGCGGCATGAGCCAGCGCGTGGCAATTGCCATGGCGATCGCCGCCGAACCCAAGTTGCTGATCGCCGACGAACCGACCACCGCGCTCGACGTGACCATCCAGGCGCAGATCATGGACCTGCTGCTCGACCTGCAGCGCGATGAAGGCATGGGCCTGGTGCTGATCACCCATGACCTGGCCGTGGTCGCCGAAACCGCCGACCGGGTCTGCGTGATGTACGCCGGCCAGGCCATGGAGATCGGCAGCGTGCCGACCCTGTTCGATGCGCCGACCCACCCCTATACCGAGGCGCTGCTCAAGGCGATCCCAGAGCACAGCCTGGGCGCCAGTCGCCTGGCCACCCTGCCGGGCATCGTGCCCGGCCGCTATGACCGCCCCGCCGGCTGCCTGCTGTCACCACGCTGCCCCTACGCCCAGCCGAACTGCAGCGCGCAACTCCCGGCCCTGGAGCCGCATGAGCGTGGCGCGGTGCGCTGCTTCTACCCCCTCAACCTGACTGCGGAGGTGGCCTGATGAGCATTGTACTGACGGCCCGCGACCTCACCCGCCACTACGAAATTTCCCACGGCCTGTTCAAGCCCGCCGCCCTGGTGCGCGCCCTGAATGGCGTGTCCTTCGATCTGGCCGCCGGCAAGACCCTGGCGGTGGTCGGCGAGTCTGGTTGCGGCAAGTCGACCCTGGCCCGCGCCCTGACCCTGATCGAGCAGCCCAGTTCCGGCTCCCTGCAGATCGCCGGGCAGGAGGTAACCGGCGCCGACAAGGCCCAGCGCCAGCAGCTGCGCCGCGACGTGCAGATGGTGTTTCAGAACCCCTACGCCTCGCTCAACCCGCGGCAGAAGATCGGCGACCAGTTGGCCGAACCGCTGCAGATCAATACCAAACTGAATCGGGCCGAGCGCCGCGAGCGGGTGCAAGCGATGATGCAGCAGGTCGGCCTGCGCCCCGAGCATTACCAGCGCTACCCGCACATGTTCTCCGGCGGCCAACGCCAGCGTATCGCCCTGGCCCGGGCGATGATGCTTAACCCCAAGGTGCTGGTGGCGGACGAGCCGACTTCGGCGCTGGACGTGTCGATCCAGGCCCAGGTGCTCAACCTGTTTATGGACTTACAAGAACAGTACGAGACCGGCTATGTGTTCATCTCGCACAACCTCTCGGTGGTGCGGCATGTCGCCGACGATGTGCTGGTGATGTACCTCGGCCGTCCGGTGGAGATGGGCCCCAGCACGGAGATCTATGCGCGGCCGCTGCACCCTTATACCCAGGCGCTGCTATCGGCCACGCCGACCATTCATCCGGCCCCGAGCAAGCCGAAGATCAAGATAGTCGGCGAGTTGCCCAACCCGCTCGATCCGCCGCCCGGCTGCGCCTTCCACCAGCGCTGCCCGCATGCCAGCGCGCGCTGCCAGCAGGAGGTACCACAACTGCGCCTGCTCGAAGCGAGGCAGGTGGCCTGCCACCACGCAGAAGTTATCAACAGCTGAGTCGTCGGGCCTGCCGGGCAGTCAACTACCCGGCCCGGCGCCAGGCTATTGCATGCGCTCGACCGGCAGGGCCTTGCCGTCTTGGACACGGGTGAGAAAGATCGCATCGGAACCCTGATGGTTGGTCGGCGAGAACTCGACCTTGAAGCCGCCGACGTCCGCGCGGAGGAACTCCAGGGCATTGATCAGGTTTGCCCGCGTCGGCTGGCTACCGGCCAGGCGCAGAGCCTCGACGAACACCGCCGCACCGACATAGCCCTCGAGCGAGGCATAGCCGACATCGGCGGGGGCGATGTCGGCCCGATAATCCCGCACTAGCGCCTGCGAGGCATCGTGTGGCGAGGGCATGACCTGACTGATATAGACCCCATCTGCATCGGTGCCCGCTGCGGCGATGAAGTCCTCGGTGCCGATAAATGACACCGTGAAAAAACGCGCCTTAATACCCAAAGCCTTGGCCTGCTTGATGGACGCAGCCAACTGTTTATAGGTACCGACAAAGAAAATGGCTTCGGGCTCCGCCTTGCGCAGGGACTCGACAGCCGCAGCAACCTCTAGGGAGTTGCGCTGGATGCGCGCCTCAGCCTGGACATGCAGGCCGCGCTTGAACAAGGCCCCGACCAGCCCGCTCTTGACCGTCTCACCGAAGGAGTCGTCCTGCATCAGCAGCGCGACGCTATTGATGCCTAGATCATCGGTCATGCGCTCGACCATCTCCTCGGTTTCGTCGAAATAGGAGGCGCGCACATTGAACACCCATTTGTGTACCGGCGCGCGCAACACCTCCGCACCGGTAAAGGGGAACAGGTAAGGAATCTCGGCCCGCAAGGCGATGGGCATGGCCGCTCTTGAAGTGGGGGTACCGACATAACCGAGCAGTGCAAAGACCTCGCCCGATTCGGTCAGCTCACGGGTCATGGCCGCCGTGCGCGCCGGCTCGTAGCCATCGTCCCGGCTAACCAGGACTATGCGCCGGCCATTGACCCCACCGGCCGCATTGACCCGAGTGAAATAGACTTCAGCGCCGGCCTTCATGCCAGAACCCAAGCCTGCAGCGGGACCGCTCAGGGCATTGACCATGCCCACCCGCACCGCTTGCGCACTGATGCCGGGCTCGGCCTGGACGGCAGCCACAGGCGAGAACCCCCAGATCATTGTGGTCAATAAGCAGAACAACGTGCGGAACGTCATCGAAACTCCATGATCGATTGCGTATGGACTCTCACTGCAGGTGCACAGCACCGCGATCCATTTCTTTATTGAAGCAGCTATGCGGACGTTGAGGTCGTCTGTTGGCAAAGCCTGACGCAAGCCAAACCGCCCGCCGGCTGCCCAGCATAGCCAGTCGCTCTGCCGGCCAATATCCCGATTTCTAAGGAGCCTACTTGGCACAAGCAATACCATAGTAACTGTGCGGATAATATCCGTGCCTCCTGCGACAAGACGCCAACCCACAGAGCAATCGAATTAATCGATAAAATATCCCCCTTGCAAACTCTCCAAATCCGCCCTGAAAAGCCAGATTAACGACCTGAAAGCCTTATGCAGAGCGGCCTCCGAGCACTATCACGCTGATCGATATCGACCATCGGCAGCATCAAGTTCTATATCGAATTCTTATCCGTAACATGGGCCCCGTACTCACCTTCCAGCCCGAAAACGGAGCCCCAACATGAAAAAGCAAATCCTCGCCGCCCTGTTCCTCTCCACCCTCAGCATCAGCGCTTTCAGCTTCGCTGCCGATGGTGCCGACCGCATTGCTGGCAACCGCATCGCCGCTGACGGCGCCGAGCGTACTGGCAGCAAGCACATCGCCGCTGACGGCGCGGACCGTGCTGGCAGCAACCGCATCGCCGCCGATGGTGCCGACCGTACTGCTGGCAACCACATCGCCGCCGACGGCACTGATCGTACTGGCAACAACCGCATCGCCGCCGATGGCGCCGAGCGTACTGGCAGCAACCGCATCGCTGCCGATGGCGCCGACCGCACTGGTGGCAACCGCATCGCCGCCGACGGTGCCGACCGCACTGGCAGCAACCGCATCGCCGCTGACGGCGCCGATCGTAATGCTGGCAACCGCATCGCCGCCGACGGTGCCGAGCACAGCGCAGTCGCTCGTATCAGCTGAGAACCGTACCTCCCCCGCAACCAGAGGCGGCAATCTAAGATGTCTGCATACCTCGACCGGCTGAAGGCGCCTTTTATGGCGCCTTCGCTTTTTTGCGCAGAATTCCCGCGGCCCGCCCTCATCGAGATGCCGGTGACCGCAAGCACTCAACGGCCAAAAAATCGGTAGAACTCGCGTAGCTCCGCCTGGGCATCACTGACACTCACCGGCGTGAAGCGCACGGTCTGCAGGGCCGGACTCTGGGCCAGGCGCCACAGATCCAGCGGATGCAGCCAGCCAAGAATGGGGTAGCCACCCATGGTCTGATGATCGGCCTGCAGGATGATCGGCTGACCATCCGGCGGTACCTGGATCGCCCCACGGTTCACCCCCAGCGACCATTGCCGGGACGGTGCCTGCAGCGGCTCGCCCTGCAGACGCATGCCCATGCGGTCGGATTGCGCGCTGAGCTGCCAACCCTGCTCGAAGAACGCCTGCAACTGCTCCTCGGCAAACTCCACGGCATCGCCGCCGGTAATAACCCGCAGCAATGGCGTACCCCGGTAATTTGGCTGATAGGGCCAGGGCACACTTGCCGCACCGGGCAAGTGCGCGGTCGCACAGGGCAGCAGATCGCCGACCCGCAGCTTGCCGCCCTGCCCATCCAGGCCGCCGAGGCCTTCGCGGCTCTGCGCGCTGACACTGCCCAGCACCGCCGGCGCCTGAAAACCACCGGCCACCGCCAGGTAGGCGCGCTGACCACTGCGGGCAAAACCCAGACGCAGGCATTGCCCGGCACGCAGCGGGAACCGCGACCAGCCTGGCAGTGGCTGACCCTCGACGCTGGCCGGCAGGTCCGCGCCGGTCAGCGCCAGCCAGGTGTCCACCTCGCTGCGCAACTGCACATCGCCGAGGGCGATCTCCAGCAGCGGTGTGCCCCAGGGATTGCCCAGCAGGTGATTGGCCCAAGCCGCAGCATGCCCATCCAGCGCGCCGCTCGGCGACACCCCGAGGTGCTGCCAGCCGCGCCTTCCGGCGTCCTGCAACAGGCTGAGCGGCCCGGGTTTGAGCACGCGCAGGCCATTCATGAGCGGCCGCCCGCCGCGCGAAAGGCCGCCTCGTCGATGGGCAGGAAACGCACCCTGTCACCGAGCAACAGCGGGCACGGCGGGGTGCGCCGGACATCGAAAAACGCCCACGGACACAGGCCGAGCAGGTGCCAGCCGCCTGGCGAAGCCTGCGGATAGACGGCCGTCTGCCGTTCGGCGATAGCCAGGCTGCCCGCCGGTACATGGAGGCGCGGTGTAGCCCGGCGCGGCAGCGCCAGGCGCTCGTGCAGCTCGCCAAGGTAGGCAAACCCGGGGGCAAAACCGATGGCACCGACCCGGTACTCGGTGCTGCTGTGCAGCTCGATCACCTGCGCCACGCTCAGACTGCAGGCCGCAGCGACCTCTGGCAGGTCGGCCCCGGCATACCAGACAGGGATTTCATGCAGGCGGCCCGGCTGCACGCTCAGCGGTTCGGCCAGCCAGCGCTCCAGCAGAGGAGTGAGCCGGGCGGCGAGGTCCAGGTGATCGGTGCGGCACAGATCGTAGTGCAGCAGTAGGCTGGTCCAGCCCGGCACCAGGTCGGTCAGCAGCTCGCCCAGCTCGGCACGAATCGCCTCGGCAAGCATTGCCAGACGCTGCGGCAACTGTGCGTCCGGCCGATCGGCCAGCACCAGCAACAGCGCTTCGGCACCGGCCGGTTCGAGGCGGATCATGCGGCGTCCAGCTGCGCTCGCAAACGCCGCAATACGGCTAGCGACTCGGCGTTGTCGCCATGTACACAGAGGCTGTCGGCGCGCAACTGCAACGGCCGGCCATCGATATCGGCGAATGGCTCGCCACGGGCAATGGCCAGGGCCTGCTGGAGAATGCGCTCGGCATCCTGATGCACCGCACCGGCCAGGCGCCGTGGCGCCAATTGACCATCGGCCAGATAGGCGCGGTCGGCGAAGGCCTCGAAATGCAGTGGTACATCGGCGGCAGCAGCCAGCTCCAGTTCACGACGGTTGTCGGCCAGGGCCAGCACCATCAACGGCAGGCCCTTGCGATAGCGGGCACAGGCTTCCAGCACGGCGGCGAACAGGGCGTCGTCGCGCACCAGGTCGTTGTACAGCGCACCATGCGGCTTGACGTAGGCGACCTGAGCGCCTGCCGCGCGGCAGAAGGCATCCAGCGCACCAAGCTGATACAGCACCAGCGCCGTGACCTCCTCTGCCGAGCAGCTGAGATGACGACGGCCGAAGCCTTGCAGATCGGGATAGGACGGGTGGGCGCCGATGCTCACGCCGTGGCGCACGGCCAGGGCCACGCTGCGCTGCATGATCAGCGGGTCGCCGGCATGGAAGCCGCAGGCCAGGCTGGCCTGGTCGATCAGCGGCATAGCGTGCTCGTCGTCGCCCATACGCCAGACGCCGAAGCTTTCGCCCATGTCGCAGTTGAGGAGGATTTTTCTGTTCATGCAGGGGTTATGGCCAAAAAAACGCAGGCGTGCAACCGCAGAGTACGTCCGGCTGACTCCTACAACTGCAGGCAAACAAAAGCCCGCGCGGGGCGGGCTTTGTTCTTCGCACCTGGCTTTACAGGTAGAAGGACTTCAGCGGCGGGAAGCCATTGAACTCAACCGCACTGTAGCTGGTGGTGTAGGCACCGGTGGACAGCCAGTACAAGCGGTCACCAATGGCAAGGTTCAGCGGCAGACCATACTTGTAGTTCTCATACATGATGTCGGCGCTGTCGCAGGTCGGGCCGGCGATCACCACTTCCTCCATCTCACCTTTCTTTTCGGTGTAGATGGGGAACTTGATCGACTCGTCCATGGTTTCGATCAGGCCGCTGAACTTGCCCACATCGACATATACCCAGCGCTCCACGGCGGTACGCGATTTACGCGCGACCAGCACCACTTCGCTGACCAGGATGCCGGCGTTGGCGATCAACGAACGGCCAGGCTCCAGGATGATTTCCGGCAGGTCGTCGCCGAAGTCTTCCTTGAGGAAGCGGATGATTTCCTCGGCGTAGGTTTCCAGGCTGTTGGTACGGGTGATGTAGTTGGCCGGGAAGCCACCGCCCATGTTGATCAGCTTGAGCTCGATGCCGTCTTCTTCTTTCAGGCGCTCGAAGATCACCTTGACCTTGGCAATCGCGGCGTCCCATACCGAGATGTCGCGCTGCTGCGAGCCAACGTGGAAGGACAGACCGTAAGGCACCAGACCCAGGTCACGGGCAAGGATCAGCAGGTCCATGGCCATGTCGGTCTGGCAGCCGAACTTGCGCGACAGCGGCCAGTCAGCCGTGGTCGAGCCTTCGGTGAGGATGCGCACATAGACTTTCGCGCCCGGTGCGGCCTTGGCGATGTTGCGCAGGTCGGCTTCCGAGTCGGTGGCAAACAGACGTACGCCCTTCTCGTAGAAGTAGCGAATGTCCTTGGATTTCTTGATGGTGTTGCCGTAGCTGATGCGATCCGGACCGACACCGGTGGCCAGCACCTTGTCCAGCTCGTAGATCGAGGCGATGTCGAAGCTCGAACCCTTGTCGCGCAGCAGCTCGATGATCTCGGTAGCAGGGTTGGCCTTGACCGCGTAGTACACCTTGGCGAATTCAAAGCCGGCGCGCAGGTCGTCATAGGCTTGGGCAATGATCGCGGTATCGATCACCACGAACGGGGTTTCTTGCTTGTCGGCGAACGCCTTCATCTTCTGGAAGGTTTCGCGCGGGTAGTAG
Source organism: Aquipseudomonas guryensis (assembly GCF_014164785.1). Lineage (GTDB taxonomy): Bacteria > Pseudomonadota > Gammaproteobacteria > Pseudomonadales > Pseudomonadaceae > Aquipseudomonas > Aquipseudomonas guryensis. The sequence continues at coordinate 478,918 of NZ_JACJFN010000003.1, forward strand.
TCTTCGACCTTGATCGACATGCAGGGACTCCAAATGGGTAAAGCACAGGTAATAGTGCTAACGAGGGATTGCTCCTGTGACAGAGCTGCGAACGCCTAATCCGTTTCCCCACTTTGGTTCGCCTACTTCCCAAGGCATGTCGCCGATGATTACCCCTACGGGCAACCTCTCGTCGTCAGTACTTGAGCCGGATGGATCGTTTCCAGCATGAGCGTTCGGGCGCGAACTTTAGGACCATGGGGGCCTGAGATCAATCAAAAATTGCCGCTGTTTTGCACCCAGTTGTCGCCTGCCTGATTGACTGTTTTTAATCCGCAACAAAACGTCCGGAATGCTGCACAAAACAGGCTGCCAGACCGCATGCCACCGGGAGTGGAGGCATCAGCATCGACCTCTAATCTGACAGACAGAAGACAGGCCCTGCGGTTCCCGCCAGCAGCGCAGCAACGCAGGGAGGAGCAGTGTCAGTGGCGCACCTTGGGACCGCCGGCCACAGCGTCGGACTACCGGGCCTGATTGCGCTGACGTTTCCCGCTATAATCGCGCGCTTTTCCGGGCGCCCGGCCAAGGCCACGCACCCGCAACCGTTTCCAGCCAGGCACGCATCCATGACCACCCAGGCCATCGAAGTCGGCAAACGCCGCACATTCGCGATCATTTCCCACCCCGACGCCGGTAAGACCACCATTACCGAGAAGCTGCTGCTGATGGGCAAGGCGATTGCCGTGGCCGGTACGGTGAAGTCGCGCAAGTCCGACCGCCATGCGACGTCCGACTGGATGGAAATGGAGAAGCAGCGCGGTATCTCCATCACCACCTCGGTGATGCAGTTCCCCTACCGCGAGCACATGATCAACCTGCTCGACACCCCCGGCCACGAAGACTTCTCGGAAGACACCTACCGTACTCTGACTGCGGTGGACAGCGCGCTGATGGTGCTCGACGGCGGCAAGGGCGTTGAGCCACGTACCATTGCCCTGATGGACGTGTGTCGCCTGCGTGACACCCCCATCGTCAGCTTCATCAACAAGCTCGACCGCGACATCCGCGACCCGATCGAACTGCTCGACGAGATTGAGGCGGTACTGAAGATCAAGGCCGCCCCCATCACCTGGCCGATCGGTTGCTACCGCGACTTCAAGGGCGTGTACCACCTGGCTGGCGACTACATCATCGTCTACACCCCGGGCCACGGCCACGAGCGCACCGAAACCAAGATCATCCAGCACCTCGACTCGGACGAAGCCCGCGCCCACCTGGGTGACGAGTACGAGCGTTTCCTCGAGCAGTTGGAACTGGTGCAGGGCGCCTGCCACGAGTTCGACCAGGACGAGTTCATGAACGGCCAGCTGACCCCGGTATTCTTCGGCACCGCCCTGGGCAACTTCGGCGTCGACCATGTGCTCGACGCGGTGGTCGACTGGGCACCGAAGCCGCTGGCGCGTGTAGCCAACGAGCGCACCGTGCAGCCGACCGAGGAAAAGTTCAGCGGTTTTGTGTTCAAGATCCAGGCGAACATGGACCCCAAGCACCGCGACCGCATCGCCTTCATGCGCATCTGCTCCGGCAAATACAGCCAGGGCATGAAGATGCGCCACGTGCGCCTGGGCAAGGATGTGCGCGTCGGCGACGCCCTGACCTTCTTCTCCAGCGAGCGTGAGATGCTGGTCGAGGCCTATGCCGGCGACATCATCGGCCTGCACAACCACGGCACCATCCAGATCGGCGACACCTTCACGGAAGGCGAGGCCCTGGGCTTCACCGGCATCCCGCACTTCGCCCCGGAACTGTTCCGCCGCGTGCGCCTGAAAGACCCGCTGAAATCCAAGCAGCTGCGCCAGGGCCTGCAGCAGCTGGCCGAGGAAGGCGCGACCCAGGTGTTCTTCCCCGAGCGCAGCAACGACATCATCCTCGGCGCCGTCGGCGTACTGCAGTTCGACGTGGTCGCCAGCCGCCTGAAGGAGGAATACAAGGTCGAGTGCTCCTACGAGCCTATCACCGTCTGGTCAGCGCGCTGGATCGACTGCAGCGACAAGAAGAAGCTCGAGGAATTCTCCAACAAGGCGGTGGAAAACCTCGCCCTGGATGGCGGCGGCCACCTCACCTACCTGGCACCGACCCGGGTCAACCTGGCGCTGATGGAAGAGCGCTGGCCAGACGTGAAATTCCGCGCCACCCGCGAGCACCACTAAGCCCTGATCTACAGGGATACGTTGGCACGTCGCGTCAGTGACTGATCATCCACGGCCGGCCGGCCGGTTTGCCTTTCATGGCATGCGGGTTGGCCTTGGTCGGCGCCAGCGGCTTGTTCGGGGTGCAGCAGCCGCAGCCCTTGGGGTGCTTGCGCGTCTGTTTGTATTCGTCGAGCGTCTGTGGCGCGTTGGCGCTGCGCTCGTTGGCCGCGATGGCGCGGCGCTGGCTGCCGGGCATGGTCGCCAGACCCGGTGCTGAAAGAATCACCCGGCCACTCAGCGTGCCGCAGGATGGGCAATCGCAGGGCTGGTCGCGCTCGGCCATCGGCCGCAAGCGGGTGAAATCGCCACAGTCGGCACAGTCGTATTCGTAGATTGGCATAACGGACTCCTGGGCAGCGGCTCGGCGGCACGTGGCCGCCAAGCTGGTAGTGCGGTGTGACTGGTTCCGAGTGTTCGCCACCCGGGCCGGAATGAACGCCGTCCAAAGCCCCATCCCCGCCCGGGTAGGGAACTCACTTATCCGGCGCAATCGGCAGGTCGATGCTGCCGTCGAGGTGCTTGATCGGGCCGGAGGCATTGGGGTTAATGTCGAAGTCGAAGATATCGGTCGGCAGCCACAGCGTGGCGCAGGCGTTGGGCACGTCGACGATGCCGCTGATATGCCCCTGCACCGGCGCCGACCCGAGCAGCGCATAACCCTGGGCCGGCGAGTAACCGAACTTGGTCAGGTAGTTGATGGCGTTCAGGCAGGCCTGCTTGTAGGCGATGTTGACGTCGAGATAGTGCTGCTTGCCGGCCTCATCCACCGAAATGCCTTCGAAGATCAGGTAGTTGTTGTAGTGCGGGGTGATCGGACTCGGCTTGAACACCGGGTTCTTGATCCCGTACTTGGCCATGCCGCCCTTGATCAGCTCGACCTTCATGTGCACCCAGCCGGCCATTTCGATGGCGCCGCAGAAGGTGATTTCGCCGTCGCCCTGGCTGAAGTGCAGGTCACCCACCGAGAGGCCGGCGCCGGCGACGTAGACCGGGAAGAATATCTTCGAGCCGCGCGACAGGTCCTTGATGTCGCAGTTGCCGCCATGCTCGCGCGGTGGCACGGTGCGCGCACCGGTCAGCGCAGCCAGGTCGCGGGCCTCGCCCTTCATCTTGCCCATGTGCGCAGTCGGCGCCATCGGCGGATTGGCCAGGGCCGGTACGCGGTGCGGGTCGCTGTCGATCAGTTCCTGCTCGCGCTTGTTCCAGTCGGCGAGCATCTTGTGATCCGGCAGGCAGCCGATCAGGCCAGGGTGAATCAGGCCGGCGAAGTTCACCCCCGGAATGTGCCGGCTGCTGGTGAACATGCCCTTGAAGTCCCAGATGGCTTTCTGCGCCATGGGAAAGTGGTCGGTGAGAAAACCACCACCGTTCTGCCGCGAGAAGAAGCCGTTGAAGCCCCACTGCGAATCGGCCATGGCGCCGATATCGAGCAGGTCGACCACCAGCAGGTCACCCGGCTCGGCACCGTGCACGCCGACCGGGCCGGAGAGGTAATGCACGGTGGAAAGATCCACGTCGCGCACATCGCTGGCGTCGTCGTTGTTCTTGATCGCGCCGGCGGTCCAGTCGTAGGTTTCGAGGATGAAATCGTCACCCGGCTTGACCCAGCAGGCCATCGGAATATCCGGGTGCCAGCGGTTGTGGATCTGCTCGTTCTCGGTGGCGGGCTGGTTGAGGTCGACCTTGATCAGCGTTTCGGTCATGACAAAGCTCCTAGGACCATGGATGGGGGCTTGGGGGCTTGGCGCCTTGGCGCCGGGGTACGGAGCTAGTCTTGAACGGGCGGAGAAATCGGCAAATACGTCGGATGACGTATGCGGCAAAGTCAGGCACAGCAAGCCTTGCGGGCATTTATCGCAGACACGGAAAAACGGCCGGCGCATGCAGAACACGCCAGCCGTAAAACGCGAAACCGACCCTCTCCCCCAGCCTCTCTCCCATAAATGGGAGAGGGGGTGCAAAGCGCACTCAGACATGCCCCTCACAACCGAGCAGTCCCCTCTCCCTCTTGCGGGAGAGGGTTAGGGAGAGGGAGAAACACTCACACCGACAGGTAGCGACTGATGGTCGCCTCATCGACCTTGTCGCGGGTTTCCTCGACCACGAACTTGCCCTTCTCGATCACCAGGAAACGGTCGGCGATTTCCAGGGTGAAGGACAGCACCTGCTCGGAGACCACGATGGTCAGATCGCGCAAGTTGCGGATCTCCTTCAGGGTGCGGGCGATGTCCTTGATGATCGAGGGCTGAATGCCCTCGGTTGGCTCATCAAGCAGCAGCACCTTGGGGTTGGTAGCCAGCGCACGGGCAATCGCCAACTGTTGCTGCTGGCCGCCAGAGAGGTTGCCGCCCTTGCGCGAGCGCATGTCAAACAGCACCGGGAACAACGCATAGAGGTCTTCCGGCACCTTACCCTTGGCGGAGGCCGGCAAGCCGGTCTGGATGTTCTCCAGCACGCTCATGCTGGGGAAGATCATCCGCCCCTGGGGTACGTAGGCGATGCCGCTCTCGACCCGCTGGTGGGTTTCCAGTTTGGAGATGTCGCGACCATCCACACTGATCTGCCCGCCCCATTGCGGCAGCACACCCATCAGACTCTTGAACAGGGTGGTCTTGCCCATGCCGTTGCGCCCCATCACCGCAACGATTTCGCGCTTGGCCACGTTGAGGTTGAGGTCATGGAGGATCTGGCTCTGGCCGTAACCGGAAGCGAGGTTGCTGATCTGGAACATGGATTACTCCTTGTACGGCGAAAAATGAACCTGTAGGAGCCAGCTTGCTGGCGATCAACGCTCTATCCGTCTGCTGATCGCCAGCAAGCTGGCTCCTACGCAAAGCATCGGGCACACGTACCCTCAATGCCCCAGGTACACCTCGATGACTTTCGGGTTGCTCTGCACCGCCTCCATGCTGCCTTCGGCCAGCACCTTGCCTTGGTGCAGCACGGTGACCTTGTGCGCGATGCTTTTGACGAACTCCATGTCGTGCTCGATCACCAGCACCGAGCGGCCCTGGCTGATGCGTTTGAGCAGCTCGGCGGTCTGCAGGCGTTCATTGACGCTCATGCCCGCCACCGGTTCGTCGAGCATCAGCAGCGCCGGGTCCTGCATCAGCAACATGCCGATCTCCAGCCACTGTTTCTGCCCGTGCGAAAGCAGGTCGGCCTGCATATACAGCTGCTCGGCCAGGAGGATTTCCGCGGCCACCTCCTCGACCCGCGCAACCACCTCGGCCGTGCGTTTGAAGAACAGTGCGCCGAACACCTTGCGGCCCTTGGGGTAGGACATTTCCAGGTTCTCGAACACCGTGAGGTTTTCGTAGATCGACGGGTTCTGGAACTTGCGCCCGACGCCGGCGCGGACGATGTCGAACTCGCGCATCTTGGTCAGCTCGCGGTTCTCGAACTGGATGCTGCCGGCGGTGGCTTTGGTCTTGCCGCAGATCAGGTCCAGTACCGTGGTCTTGCCGGCGCCATTGGGGCCGATCACCACCCGTACTTCGTTGCGGTCGATATACAGGTTGAGGTCGTCCACCGCCTTGAAACCATCGAACGACACGCTCAGGCCCTCGATGGCCAGCACCGGTTTGGGCATCTGAAATCCGCTTGGCTGGCTCATGGGGTGGTCTCCAGTTCACGGGGTTGGCTAGTGGCCGCCGGGGTTTCCGCTGTCGGGGCGGGAGCCTTGCTTGGCGCGGGTTTGCGGCTGAGCTTGCCCAGCCATTTGCGTCCGTGGCTTTCCCACAGCCCGGCCAGGCCGTTGGGGAAGTACATGACCACGGCGATAAACAGCCCGCCCATCAGGTACAGCCACAGCTCGGGGAAGGTTTCGGAAAAGTAGGTCTTGCCGTAGTTGACCAGCAGGGCGCCATACACCGCGCCGAGCAACGACATGCGCCCGCCGACGGCGGCAAAGATCACCATCTCGATCGACGGCACGATGCCGACGAAGCTCGGCGACATGAAGCCCACCTGCAAGGCGAACATCGCCCCGCCGATGGCGGAAAACGCGGCGGCTACGCAGAACACGAAGATCTTGAAGCTGGCCACGTCGTAGCCGGAGAAGCGCACCCGCTCTTCTTTGTCGCGCATGGCCATCAGCAGGCGGCCGAGCTTGGAGGCGAGGATGAAGCGGCCGATCAGGATGCAGCCGAACAGCAGAAAGGCATTGATGAAGTAGAGGATCATCTTCGAGCTGTCGTCGCGGATATCCCAGCCCATCAGGGTTTTCAGGTCGGTGATGCCGTTGACCCCGCCGGTCAGGCCCTGCTGGCCGATGATCAGTACGGTGAGAATCAGCGCAATCGCCTGGGTGACGATGGAGAAGTACACGTCACCGACACGGCGTTTGAACATCGCCACACCGATCACCAGCGCCAGGATCACCGGCACCGCGATCACCGCCAGCAGGGTGAAGCCGAAGCTGTGGAACGGCTGCCAAAGTAGCGGCAGTTCGGTGATCTGGTTCCAGTCCATGAAATCCGGAATGCCGGGGGTGGACTGGATCTTGGTGCTTTCCGGGTCGCTGGCTTCGAGCTTGAGGAACATCGCCATGCAGTAGCCGCCGAGGCCGAAGAACACGCCCTGGCCAAGGCTGAGAATGCCGCCGTAGCCCCAGCAGAGCACCAGGCCAACGGCGACGAAGGCGTAGGTCAGGTACTTGCCGACCATGTTTAGGCGAAAGGCATCCAGCGCCAGCGGGAACACCACCAGGATCAATGTGGCCAGCACCGCCAGGCCAATCGCGCCCTGCTTGCCGCCGAGAAACTTATCGAGTGTCGGGTTCATAGGACGGCTCCTTACTTGCGCACCTTGATGGAGAACAGCCCCTGCGGGCGCATCATCAGAATCAGGATCACCGCAGACAGGGTGAACACCTTGGCCATCGAACCGCTCATGAAGAACTCCATCAGCGACTGCGCCTGGGCGATGCTAAAAGCCGAGGCGATGGTGCCGAGCAGGCTCGACGCGCCGCCGAAGACCACCACCAGAAAGGTGTCGACGATGTACAGGGATCCGGCGGTCGGGCCGGTCGAGCCGATGGTGGTAAAGGCCGCGCCCGCCACCCCAGCCACGCCGCAGCCGAGGGCAAAGGTCATGCGGTCGACCTTCTTGGTATTGATCCCCACGGCCCGGCTCATCACCCGGTTCTGCACCGTGGCACGCACCTGCAAGCCCCAGCGCGAGCGGTAGAGCATGAGGAAGATCATGCCGGTGATCAGCACCGTCAGACCCATGACGAACAGGCCGTTGCGCGGGATGTCGATGGCCTCGGTGGGGTTCCACGAGCCCATCAGCCACTCGGGCAGGGTGGCGCTGACTTCGCGGGCGCCGAAGATCGAGCGGAAGGCCTGCTGCATCACCAGCGACAGGCCCCAGGTGGCCAGCAGGGTATCCAGCGGGCGCTGGTAGAGCTTGCTGATCATCGCCCACTCCACCAACCAGCCAATCGCGCCGGCGATAAAAAACGACAGCACGATGGCGAGAAAAAAGTAGTACGGGCCGAAGAACGGCGCGTATTGCTCGGTCAGCACCGAAACCACAAAAGTGGTGTAGGCGCCGATGGTGAGAAACTCACCGTGGGCCATGTTGATCACGCCCATCTGGCCGAAGATGATCGCCAGCCCCAGGGCCATCAGCAGCAGCACGCAGAACACGGACAAACCGTTGAAGCCCTGCATGGCCGCGATGGCACCAAATTCCGATAGCCATTCCATGATGATGGTCCCCAGAAGAGAAGAGAAAATCCCGTAGGAGCCGGCGTGCCGGCGATCCATTCATCGCCAGCACGCTGGCTCCTACAGGTGGTCGACAGCGCTTACTGGTAGCCCTTGGGGAAAGGATTCGGTTCGATCAGGTCGGACTCGTAAACCACCTTGAACTGGCCGTCAGCCTGCACCTGGCCGATGCGGGTCTTGCTCCACAGGTGATGGTTGTCATGCACCTTGACGTAGCCTTCCGGCGCGGTGGTCAGCTCGATGCCAGGGGAGGCAGCAGCGACCTTGTCGACATCGAAGCTGCCGGCTTTCTCGACGGCGGCTTTCCACAGCCAGGGGCCGAGGTAGGCGGCCTGGGTCACGTCACCGATCACTGCATCCTTGCCGTACTTGGCCTTGAAGGCTTCAACGAAGGCGGTGTTGTTCGGGTTGTCGAGGCTCTGGAAGTACTTCATGGAGGCGTAGAAACCTTCCATGTTCTCGCCGCCAATGCCCAGCAGCTCATCCTCGGTCACCGACAGGGTCAGCAGGTTCTGCTTGGCGCTGGTCACGCCGGCGGCTTTCATCTGCTTGTAGAAAGCCACGTTGGAGCCACCGACCACGGCGGTGAAGACCACGTCAGGCTTCTTCAGCTTGACCTTGTTGATCAGCGAGCCGAACTGGGTGTTGCCCAGCGGGTAGTACTCCTCGCCCACCACCTTGCCGCCGAGCACGTTTTCGATGTGCTTGCGCGCGATCTTCATCGAGGTGCGCGGCCAGATGTAGTCCGAGCCAATCAGGTAGAAGGTCTTGGCGCCCTTCTCTTTGGCGATCCAGTCGAGGCCGGCGAGGATCTGCTGGGTGGCTTCCTGGCCGGTGTAGATGACGTTCTTCGACTGCTCCAGGCCCTCATAGAAGGTCGGGTAGTAGAGCAGGCCGTTTTCCTTCTCGAACACCGGCAGCACCGCTTTGCGTGAGGCCGAAGTCCAGCAGCCGAACACGGCGGCGACCTTGTCGCCAACCAGCAGCTTCTTGGCTTTTTCCGCGAAGGTTGGCCAGTCGGAGGCGCCGTCTTCCTGGATGATCTTGATCTGCCGGCCGAGGATGCCGCCGCTGGCGTTGATCTGCTCGATGGACAGGCGCTCGGCCTGGATCGAACCGGTTTCGGAAATGGCCATGGTGCCGGTGGCCGAGTGCAGCTGACCGACAGTGACTTCGGTGTCAGTGATGGCCAGACCGGTGGTGTTGACCTCGGCCGCCACGGCCATCTGGCCGAACACGGTGGCCGCCAGCAGCGAGAGTGCCGCAGCACCCAACGCTAGCCGACGAGGGAGAAAGCGAGTCGGTGAATCCATGGTCATGCTCCTCTGGGTGGTTTTCCTCCCTGGCAGGCCCTGCGGCTGTCAGTTCGGGTCGCCACCAGCATGCGTTTGCCATCGACGCGGGCGGTATACGCAGGTTGACGTAACGGCATACGTTATCTGACGTACTGCCCAACGCCCCAAGCTGGTGCAAGCTCGCGCCCGCAATCCACCTACCCGCGCTTACCGTAGGAGCCAGCGTGCTGGCGATCCGCATGGCATCTGGCCGCGTGATCGCCAGCCAGCTGGCTCCTACGGTCGGGGCATGGATGTTGCAGATTCAAACAAGCGTATTAACGTCGTTCCAGGAGCGTCCTTCGTGCAACCAACCGGCACCCAGCGCATCGTCAAGATCCGCCGCGACTACAACAGCTGGGTCGCCGACGAGACCATGGAAGACTACGCCCTGCGTTTCACGCCCAAGTCGTTTCGCAAGTGGTCGGAGCTGCGCATCGCCAACACCGCCCTGAGCGCGGTGTCGTTTCTCGCCCTGGAGGCCATCGGCGGCGCCCTGGCGCTGAGCTACGGCTTTACCAACACCCTGTGGGCCATCCTCGCGGTGAGCCTGGTGATCTTCCTCACCGGCCTGCCGATCAGCTACTACGCCGCGCGCTATGGCGTGGACATGGACCTGCTGACCCGTGGCGCCGGTTTCGGCTATATCGGCTCGACCATCACCTCGCTGATCTACGCCAGCTTCACCTTCCTGTTCTTCGCCCTTGAGGCGGCGATCATGGCCCTGGCTCTGGAGTTGTACTTCAACATCCCGCTGGCGCTGGCCTATGTCATCTGTTCGGTGATCGTCATCCCCCTGGTGGCCTACGGCATCACCCTGATCAACCGACTGCAGATGTGGAGCCAGCCGCTGTGGCTGTTCCTGCTGTTTTTGCCCTACGTCTTCGTCATCGCCAAGAACCCCGAGGCGTTCAGCGACTGGACCAGCTTCGCCGGGCGTGAGGGCGATGGTGGCGCCTTCAACCTGCTGCACTTTGGCGCGGCCTGTACCGTGGCCTTGGCACTGGTCACGCAGATTGGCGAACAGGTCGACTACCTGCGCTTTTTGCCGGAAAAAACCCGGCGCAATCGCACCCGCTGGTGGGCCTCCCTGCTGATGGCCGGGCCGGGCTGGATCATCCCCGGTGCGCTGAAAATGCTCGCCGGGGCCTTCCTGGCCTTTCTCGCCCTGCAGCATGAAATCCCTATGGAGCGCGCCGCCGAGCCGACGCAGATGTATCTGGTGGCGTTCAACTATGTGTTCAGCTCGCCGGAGTGGGCGCTGGCGGCCATGGTGCTGTTCGTCATCGTCAGCCAGGTGAAGATCAACCTGACCAACGCCTACGCCGGCTCGCTGGCCTGGTCGAACTTCTTTGCCCGCGTCACCCACAGCCATCCGGGGCGCGTGGTGTGGCTGGTGTTCAACGTGGCCATAGCCCTGATCCTGATGGAGCTAGGGGTGTTCCAGGCGATTGAGGAAGTGCTCGGCCTGTATGCCAATATCGCCATCGCCTGGATTGGCGCGGTGGTCGCCGACCTGGTGATCAACAAGCCGCTGGGGCTGTCGCCCAAGCACATCGAATTCAAACGCGCGCACCTTTACGACATCAACCCGGTGGGGGTGGGCGCCATGCTGATCGCCTCACTGCTCTCGGTGCTGGCCCACGGCGGCTTGTTCGGCGCCTTTGCCCAGGCCGCCTCGCCGATCGTTGCGCTGGGTTCGGCACTGCTGCTGGCGCCGCTGATTGCCTGGCTGACCAACGGCCGCTACTACCTGGCGCGCAGCAGCGACCCGCTGTCGCTCTACCCGCTCGGCGTGACCACCACCGCGCAGTGCGGCCTGTGCAGCAATGCCTTCGAGAGTGAAGATATGGCCTTCTGCCCGGCCTACAGCACGCCCATTTGTTCGCTGTGCTGCTCGCTCGATGCGCGCTGTGGCGATGCCTGCAAACCCCGGGCACGGCTGTCCGAGCAGCTCGACGACTTTATCCACTGGCTGTTTCCGCAGGTCTCGATCCCGCGCCTGCACAGCCGCCTGGCCCAGTATCTGGGTCTGCTGACGGTGCTGGTACTGCTGCTGTTCGTCGCCTTGGCGCTGATTTATAGCCAGGTGTCCCAGGGGCTGGTGGCGCAATCGCCGCAGGCGCAGGACACCCTCTACCTGGCCTTCCTCAAAGCCTTTATGACGCTCTCGCTGTTTGCTGCGATTCTCGCCTGGTGGGTAGTGCTGACCCGCGAAAGTCGCCGCGTGGCCCAGGAAGAGTCGGACCGCCAGACGCAACTGCTGATGCAGGAAATCGAGGCGCACCGCAAAACCGACGAGGCCCTGCAGAAAGCCAAGGAAGCCAGCGAAGCCGCCAACGCGGCCAAGAGTCGCTATGTCACCGGCCTGTCCCACGAGCTGCGCACGCCGCTCAACAGCATCCTCGGCTACACGCAGATTCTGCAGCGCGACGCCGGCATGCCGGGGCAGCATCAGGACGCCCTGGCCACCATCTTTCGCAGCAGCTCGCACCTGCTGTCGCTGATTGACGGGCTGCTCGATGTAGCCAAGATCGAGGCCGGCAAGCTCAACCTGGAGCTGACGGAAATCCCCTTCCCCGAATTTATCCACCAGCTCGAACGCATGTTCACTCCGCAGGCCGAGGAAAAAGGCCTGCGCTTTCGCCTGGAAACCAGCGGACGTATGCCGGCAGTGGTACGTGGTGACGAGAAACGCGTGCGGCAGACTCTGATCAACCTGCTCGGCAACGCCGTGCGCTTTACCGACAGCGGCGAAGTCTGTCTGCGCGTCAGCTACCTGCGCGAAACCGCCAGCTTCGAGATCATCGACACCGGCATCGGCATCGAGCCGGAGCAGATCGAGCGGATCTTCCAGCCGTTCGAGCGCGGCGACCTGATGCGCCAGGACAACGGCGTCGGCCTCGGCCTGACCATCACCCGCATGCTCACCTCCTTGATGGGCGGTGAACTGTCGGTCAAAAGCGTGCCGGACCAGGGCACCAGCTTCCAGGTGCGGCTGTTCCTCTCCGAGGTGCGCGTGCCGCAGGCCGTGGTGCATGTGGAGCACGACATCATCGGTTATCAGGGCCCGCGCCGGCTGATCCTGGTGGTGGATGACCATATCGAACATCGCCGCGTATTGGCCGGCATGCTCGAACCGCTGGGTTTCAACATCGCCCAGGCCGCCAGCGGTCAGGAGGCGATTCGTCAGGCTGCCTTGCTGCACCCCGATCTGATCCTGATGGATCTGTCGATGCCGCAGATGGATGGCTGGGAAACCAGCCGGCTGATTCGCCGCAACGCCCAGAGTCAGGCGCCGATCATCGTGATCTCCGCCAACGCCTTTGCCGATGACCGCGAGCGCAGCGTAAGCGCCGACTGCAACGACTACCTGGCCAAGCCGGTGCACACCCCGGAACTGCTCGAACGCATCCAGAAGCAACTGGATTTGCACTGGCTGCGGCGCACCGCGCCACTGGCTGCCCCGACCCCTGCGGCCCTGGTACTGCCCAGCGCCAGTGATCTGGATGCACTGCGCGAGCTAGGGGCCATGGGGTACATCCGCGGCATTCAGGAGAAACTCGACGCCATTGATCGGCTGACACCCGCCAGCAGCAGCTTCACCGCGCCTCTGCGGGCTCTGGTGAAAAGCTACCGCCTGGACGAATTCAACCGCCAACTCAAGGAGGCCGAGCATGAACGTGCTGACCAGTCCATCTGAGAAAACCTCCAGCGCAGCCGAGCGCGGGGTGATCCTGATTGTCGACGACACCCCGGACAACCTGGCCCTGCTTTCCGATGCCCTCGATGAAGTGGGCTATATGGTGCTGGTGGCGCTGGATGGCCTGAGCGCGCTGAGCCGCATCCAGCGTCGGCGGCCGGACCTGATTCTGCTCGACGCGATGATGCCGGGGCTGGACGGCTTCGAGACCTGCCAACGAATCAAGGCCGATGCCGCCACTGCCGATATTCCGGTGCTGTTCATGACTGCATTGACCGACAGCGAACACGTGGTCAAAGGCTTCGAGGCCGGCGGCATCGACTACGTGACCAAGCCGATCAACACCGAGGAAGTCCTCGCCCGCGTGGCCTCGCACCTGCGTACCGCGCGCATCCTGCAAACGGCGCGCGCCGCCAGCCAGGTGCAGCCGCTAACACTCAACGATGAGCCGGCCTACGCCACGCTCTCCGCGCGTTTTCAGCTCACCGAGCGCGAAGTGGAAGTGCTGCGCTGGGTGGCCTGCGGCAAGACCAACCGCGACATCGGGGACATCCTCGGCCTCAGCCCGCGCACGGTGAACAAACACCTGGAGCACGTGTACGTGAAGCTAGGCGTGGAAACCCGCACCGCCGCCACCTCGGTCGCGCTATCGGCCATGACCGAGCGAGCGTGAAGGTCCGCACCTGTAGGAGCCAGCTTGCTGGCGATCCAGGCCCGTGGAGGCTGCCAGATCGCCAGCAAGCTGGCTCCTACAAGAACATCAATCCGGCTCCTGCGCCGGCATACCGACCCTCCGTCCCGACGCACAGCACCCGCCAAACCAATGTGACCAGACGGTCACCTAGCCGCGTCACCCAGAAACCTACCTTTCTGGCCCCGCCCTTTCACCATGCATCCTTTACGCAAAACCCTGCACAACGAACTGCACGCACGCCCCTCGATCTATTTCCGCGAACCGTCGCACGTCTATCACCTGGCCTTCGTCGATGCCGAGCAGGCCTGTGATGCACTGATCGAACAACTCGGCCAACTGGCCAGCGAAGTGCTGCCGAGCAACGGCGTGCAGGGCCTGCTGCGCCTGGGCAACGACACCCTCAAATGGGAACGCCACAGCGAATTCTTCACCCTCACCCTGGTGGTGCCACGTCCACCCCAAGGCGAAGCCTGGCCACCGCTTCCCGCGCATCTGGCCAGCCTGATCGAAGCCCATCGCCCCGCGCTGATCAGCGCCGTGCAGGTGTTGGTGGAAGCCGAGCGGGACTGGGCCGGCGACGCCACCCAGTACGGTTTCAAGGACCCGGCCGGCTCCCATCTGGGCAGCGGCGACGCCACGGCCTGGTCGGACTTTCGCCTCGACGAGCACGGCATCAACCGCCTGCTGCTGGTCAACCGCCGGCTCAATGCCTACCGCCTGGGGCGCATGATCCGGCGCCTGCTGGAGATCGAGACCTATCGCATGATGGCTTCGCTGACCCTGCCGGTGGCGCAGCAGGTCAGCCAGCAGTTGAAAGCCTACGACCGCGAGCTGGCCAACCTGTCTGATCGCAATGCCGAAGGCCACGACAGCGCCAAAGTGCTTTCCGCTGCCATCGCCCAACTGTCGGCACGCATCGTCCGCAGCACCGCCCTCACCCGCCTGCGCTTTGGCGCCGCGGAAGCCTATGCGCAGATCGTCTTCGAGCGCATTGCCGAACTGCGCGAAAGCCATGTCGACGATTGCCAGCGCCTGGGCGTATTCATCGAGCGGCGCTTCCGCCCGACGGTGCGCTACTGCGCGGCCACAGACCAACGCCTGGTGCGCCTCGGGCAGAGCGTGGCCAATCTCGGCGACCTGCTGCAGGCACGGGTACAGGTGGAAGTGGAGGAACAGAACTCGGCCATCTTGCGCAGCCTGAACGCCCGTGCCGATACGCAGATCAGAATCCAGAAGGCGGTCGAGGGCCTCTCGATCATCGCCATCAGCTACTACCTGCTGAGCCTGTTCAAGCTGCTGTATGAAGGCCTGCACGGCCTCGGCCTGGAGATCCCAGCGAAAACCGCGATGCTCGGCATGGGCCCGCTGGCGCTGCTGACCCTGTGCGCCATCATGCTGCGCATCCGCCAGGCCCGGGCACACTGACAGCGCCAGCAGACGGCAAAAATCCAGCGGGGGAACAATACCGATCGGCGCCCTCTTGCCTGCCTAGCCGCAATGCCCTCTAGCCTGAGCGCATCGCGGCTAAAGCCGCGCCGACCGCCACACCTGGCCGTCCGAAGGCTCTACTCGACGGCCATGCCCAGCAGCTGGACGCGTTCGCGGTTGGCCCGCCACCAGGGCAACAGGGCATCACCGGGCATCGGCTTGGCCACGAAGTAACCTTGCGCCTCGCTGCAGCCGAGGTTACGCAACAACAGCCAGTCCTCGCGGGTTTCCACGCCTTCGGCCACCACATGCAGGTTGAGCTTGCGCGCAATATCCAGGGCGCTCTCCAGGAGGATGCGCAGGTGCAGGCTCTGGCTCGCGCCATTGACGAAAGCCCTATCCACCTTCAACTCCGAACAGGGCACGCGCGACAACTGCAGCATGCAGGAGAAGCCGGTACCGTAGTCGTCCACCGACAGGCCGAAGCCTTTCAGGCGCAGGCGCGCCAGGGTACCCAGGGTGATGCCGAGGTCGACCATGATGGCGCTCTCAGTGATTTCCAGAATCACGTGCTGCGTCGGGATGCCGCTGGCCGCGACCCGCTCGATGATTGCATCGGCCAGTTTGGAGTCGGCCAGGGAGCGAGCCGAGACGTTGATCGAGAAGCTCAGCGGCAGGCCGGCGTCATGCCAGCGCCGACAATGCTGCAAGGACATGTCGAGCATCTGCAGGGTCACTTCGGAAATGTACGGACTGCGCTCGATCAGCTCGATGAACTGTCCCGGCGCCAGCAAACCGTGCTGCGGATGCTGCCAGCGGATCAGCGCCTCGACGCCCTTGAGCTGGCCATCGAGCAGACTCACCTTGGGCTGGAAGTAGGCGACAAACTCGCTCTCGCGCAAGGCACGCTGAATGTCCTGCTCGTCCAGCTGCGGCCCAGGCATCTGCGACTCGTTATGCTCCGCGCGCTGCTGCACGACCGAAAAACGACTCAGGCTGGATGCCAGCTGCTCGAACAACACCGGTTTCTGCAGCACCCCCAGCAAGCGCAAGCCCAGGCTCTTGCCCATGCTTTCGACCACATTGAGCAACACGCTTTCCCGCGCGCTGGCCACTATCACGGCTGGATCGAGCTGTAGCCGCGCCAGCTCGTGGAGCACCTCCACACCGTCCATACCGGGCATTTCCAGATCGAGGATGATCGCCTCGATCTGTGGGTTGGTCTTCAGCTGAGCTACCGCATCGAAACCATCAACGGCCTGCAACACATTGGGAATGCCCATGTCGCTGCACAGCTCGGCCATGAATTGACGCTGCAGCTCACTGTCATCGATAACCAGCAGGTGCTGGGGCAATCTGTTCGGAATCATTGCAATCGCCTCTTCATCGCCAGCTCATCACTACCCTGGGTATCTCATCCAGCGCGATTATCTGATCCACCCCTCCTAACTTGATGGCTTCCTTGGGCATACCAAACACCACACAACTCTCCTCGTCCTGGGCAAAGGTCCGGGCGCCGACCTCGTGCAGCTCCTTCAGGCCCCGCGCGCCGTCGTCGCCCATGCCCGTCATGATTACCGCCAAAGCATTCTTGCCAGCCTGCACCGCAGCAGAGCGGAACAGCACATCGACTGACGGGCGGTGGCGACTGACCAACGGCCCATCCTTGACCTCGACCATGTATTGCGCGCCGCTGCGCTTGATCAGCATGTGCTTGCCGCCCGGCGCGATCAGCGCCCGACCCGGCAGCAGACGGTCACCGTCCTGGGCTTCGCGCACCTCGATGGCACAGAGCGAGTCGAGGCGCTCGGCGAAGCTGCGGGTAAATTTTTCCGGCATGTGCTGGACGATGGCGATGGCCGGACTGTTCACCGGCAACTCGCACAGCACCGCTTCCAGCGCCTGGGTGCCACCGGTGGAGGTCCCCAGCAGCACGATCTTCTCGGTGGTGCGCTGATTCAGCAGGCCGGCACTGCTCGGCAAGTCGACCAGCACATCGGCGCTGTGCTTTTCCTCCTTCTTCAGCGTAGTCGGCAAGCTGGGTTTGACACGCGCCTTGGCCGCCGTGCGAATGGCGGCGAGCATTTCCTGGGCACTGTCCTTGAGAAAGTCGCGCAGGCCCATGGTCGGTTTGGTGATGACTTCCACGGCCCCAGCGGACAGTGCCTGCAAGGTGATATCGGCGCCCTTTTCGGTCAGGGTCGAACAGATCACCACCGGCGTCGGCCGGGTCGACATGATCTGGCGCAGGAAGGTGATGCCATCCATGCGCGGCATTTCCACATCGAGGAGGATCACATCTGGCCAGACGGTCTGCATTTTCTGCATGGCCAGCAGCGGATCCATAGCCGCACCGACCACTTCGATGTCCTTGTGCGGCGCCAGCAGCTGCTGCATCACCTCGCGCATCACCGCCGAGTCATCGACAATCATCACCTTGATGGTCATTACTGCATTTCCTCGAGCGCCTTGATATTCAACGCCCCGCCGCGGCGCACCCAGACTTCACCGGTGGCCAGATCGAAGCGCAGGTAGCGATAGCCATCGCCACCCAGGTCGCGGCCGACCACCCGCACCCCGGTTTCCGCCACCAGCCTTTCGACAAACTCGATGTTCTGTGCCCCGATCTCCTGACGCATGGATGAACCCGGATTGTTCAAGCTGCGCGAGCCACCGAACAGCTTGATCTCGGCAGCACTCAGGTTCAGGGCATGCACCCGCGTCTGCTGCTTGAGCCAGATCCAGGCATCGCGGCCGTAGCGGCCATCCAGGTCGCGGGCGTGCTCGACCACCTGGCGTTTACCCGGCAACTGGAAGTGACACATGCCGCCTTTGCGCACTTCTGGGAACCACATAACGATAGAAACGCAGGGGCCCAGCAAGGTTTCCACCCACAGCTCGCCACTGCCGAAATACAGGCCGCCGGGGTTGAGAAAGCGTTTGCGATTCATCTCGCGACCTTGCGATAGATCGACGAGCTGACCAGCTCCAAGGGCAACTGATTGTCATGCAGCGCCTCGGAGTGCCCGACCATCAGCCAGCCACCCGGCTTGAGGCGCTCGACCACGTTATTCAGCACCAACTGCTTGGTCGGCAGATCGAAGTAGATCAGCACATTGCGCAGCAGGATCAGATCGAACTGCCCAAGCTCCGGTGCCGACTTGGTCAGGTTGCCCGGACGGAACTCGACCCGTTCCCGCAAGGCCGGCTCCACCAGAAAATAGCCTTCATAGCGATCGCGCCCGCGCAGGCAGTAGCGTTTCAGATAGTGCGCTGGAATCTTCTCGCCCCGCGCCATCACATACAGGCCACGCCGGGCATTGGCCAGCACCTGCTGGCTGATGTCGGTAGCCACCACGTTCCAGGGCCGGTGCGAGCGCCCGGTGTCGAGCAACATGGCCAGGGTGTAGGCCTCCTCGCCGGTGGAGCTGGCGGCGCTCCACACGCGGAAGTCGGGCTGCGCCGCCACCGCCGGCAGGATTTTCTGCTGCAGGAAGTCGAAGTGCTTGGGTTCGCGAAAGAAATAGGTTTCATGGGTGGTGATCAGATCGATCGCCACCTCAAGCTCCGCCTCTCCTGCCGGCGAAATCAGATGCTGGTAGTACTGCTGATAGCTGCGCATACGCAAGGCGCCCAGGCGCTTGGACAGGCGCCCACAGATCAGCGGCTTTTTCACCGGCGGCAGCTGGATACCTACACGGTCATAGAACAGCTGCTGCAACAGGCGAAACTCGGGCTCGCTCAGCTCGATATCCAGCCCCGATTTCATCGCCACACCACCATCGGCCATCACGTACTCACACCGCCGCCTGATGATCGAGGTTACCGACCAGGTCGGCCAGCTCATCGAGCGACAGCACCTGGGGGATATCCAGCACGATGACGAACTGCTCGTTCTGCTTGAGGATGCCGGCGATGAAGTCGGCACGGATGCGTGCGCCGAAGGCCGGACGGTTTTCCAGCTGATGGCCCTCCACGGCCAGCACTTCGTTCACCGCATCGACGATGATGCCGAGCAGCTGCATCGACTCCGCCTGCTCGACCTCGACGATGACGATGCAGGTGCGTTTGGCAATGCCCGTCGGTTCGCGACCGAAGCGTACCGCCAGGTCGATCACTGGCACCACCGCGCCGCGCAGGTTGATCACCCCGCGCAGGAACGCCGGCATCAAGGGAATTTCGGTCAGCCCGCCGAACTCGATGATCTCGCGGATATGTTCGATCGGCAGGGCAAACAGCTCACTGCCCAACGTCAGGGTGAGGAATTGCTGGGTCAGCGGCGCTTCTACCAGGGCCGCCGGACGGCCCTGCTGATGGGCTGGCAAAGTAGTCATTGCGCAGCCTCCTAGAAGCGGGTGAACGCCGTTTCATCGACCGGATCGTCATGCAGGTGACGCCTGACCGCAGCAACCGGCTTGGGCTGCATCTTCCTGCCGGCGGACTTGCCGGTAGCGGCAGGACTACTCCCCTGGCTACGCGCAGCCCCTTCGGACAGTTGGAAGAACTGGATCATCTCCTGCAATTGCACCGCCTGGCCGCTCATCTCCTCGGAGGTCGAGGACAGTTCTTCGGACGCCGACGCGTTGACCTGGGTGGTTTGCGCCAGCTGTGTCACCGCCAGGTTGATCTGCTCCAGGCCGGTATTCTGCTCACGCGAGGCCGAGGCGATTTCCTGCACCAGATCGGCGGTCTTGCGGATCGACGGCACCATCTGCTCCAGCAGCTGCCCGGCACGCTCGGCCAGGGTCACGCTGTCCCCGGCTACCGCGCCGATTTCCTGGGCGGCCACCTGGCTGCGCTCGGCCAGCTTGCGTACTTCAGCGGCCACCACGGCGAAGCCCTTGCCGTGGTCGCCGGCACGGGCGGCCTCGATGGCGGCGTTCAGCGCCAACAGGTTGGTCTGGTAGGCGATATCGTCAATGATGCCGATCTTGCCGGCGATCTGGCGCATGGCATTGACCATCTCGCGCACGGCCGCCCCACCTTCCCCGGCATCCTTGGACGACTGGCTGGCCATGCCATCGGTGACCTTGGCGTTCTCGCTGTTCTGCGCCACGGTGGCGGCAATTTCCTCCACCGAGGCACTGGTTTCCTCGACGTTGGCTGCCTGTTCGGAAGCGTTCTGGCTCAGGGCCTGTGCCGAAGCGGCCACCTGTTCGGAGGCCGAAGCCAGGGAGTCAGCGGTCATGCGCACATCGCCCATGATCGAGCGCAGTTTCATGACCATCTGCTGCAGGCTGAACAGCATGCTGCCCTGGTCGCCATTGCGCAGCTGGATATCCAGGGTCAGGTCGCCGGCGGCAACCCGTTGCAGGCTCTCTGCGGCCAGGCTCGGCTCGCCGCCCAGCTGACGCAGCAGGCTGCGCGTGATCAGCACACCGAGCACGACCGCCAGCAGCAGACTGCCGATAACGCAACCGATGACCACCGCCAGGACCAGACTGTAGCGGTCATGGGCCGCGTCGTATTCACGCTTGGCCACCTGCAACTGGACATCCACCAACTGACCGAAACGATCGGAGACCGGGTCGATCTTCTGGTACAGCTCGTCGCTGATGAACTGCTCCAGCGCCACCTGGTCGCTGCTCTCGAGAATGCGTAGCAGCTTGCTGACCGCCTGATCGGCGTCCTTGAGCAGGGGTTTCAGTTCATCGACCAAGGCCTGTTCTTCCGGGACCATGGCCGTAGAGGTGTATTGCCCCCAGCTCTGGCGAATATCCTCTTCGGCCTTCTGCACGCTGCGCAGGCCTTCCTGCCAGCCGAGCGCGGCGATGCGCACCTTGTGCGAGGTATCGACGATATTCACCGCATAGCGATCGGAGATCAGCTTGAGGTCCTTGAGCGGTACGACGCGGTCGTTGTAGACCGTCTCCATACCCGCATTGGACTCGCGCATGCCGAATACACCGAGCGCGCCAATCGCCAGCAGAAACGCGATCAGCACCCCTGCCAGCAGGAGCAGACGGGTCGCCACCTTCATTTTGTCGAACATTTTCTTCTCCCGGTTTTTTATTGGGCCAGCGCCCGTGCAGCAGCGCTTTCAGCGCTTCTACCCAGAGAGCCGGCCGAGCGTTCAGCGGCTGCACTGGCACGCTGAATCAGGTTCGGTACATCGAGGATCAGCGCCACACTGCCATCGCCAAGGATGGTGGAACCACTGAGCACCTTGTTCTGCGCAAAGATCTGCCCGAGCGGCTTGATCACCGCCTGGAATTCGCCAACCAGCTGATCGACCACCACCCCGGCGCGGTTGGCGCCGAACTGCAACACCACCAGACTCTCGCGCAGCCCCTGGCCTGGCGGCAGGCCGAACAGGCCGCGCAAGTGCACGAACGGCAGCGGCTCACCGCGCAGGTTGACCAGGTCATGCAGGTTCTCGCGCTCGCCGAGATCGACGCACTCGACCACCTGATCCAGCGGCAGGACGAAGATCTCGTCGGCCACCTTGACCTGGAAGCCATCGATGATCGCCAGGGTCAGCGGCAGGCGGATGCGCACCGTGCTGCCCTGGCCGAACTCGCTGAGCACCTCGACCTCACCGCGCAGCTGTTCGATATTGCGCCGCACCACGTCCATGCCCACGCCACGCCCAGACAGGTTGGTGACCTGCGCGGCAGTGGAAAAGCCCGGCTCGAAGATCAACCGGTAGACTTCCTGGTCACTGAGCTGCTGGTCAGCCTGCACCAGGCCCTTCTCGATGGCCTTGGCGAGGATGCGCTCGCGGTCCAGGCCGCGGCCATCGTCGCTGACCTCGATAACGATGCTGCCGGACTCGTGATAAGCGTTCAGGCGCAGCAGGCCACGCGAGGTCTTGCCATAAGACTGGCGCGTATCCGCCGGCTCGATGCCGTGATCCATGGCGTTGCGCACGATATGCATCAGCGGGTCGGCGAGTTTCTCCACCATGGACTTGTCCAGCTCGGTGTCGGCGCCAGTGATCAGCAACTCGATGTCCTTGCCCAGCTCCTTGCTGATATCGCGTACCACCCGCGGGAAGCGCTGAAACACTTCGCCGATGGCGACCATGCGCAGCGACAGGCTGGCATCGCGGATATGTTCCACCAGGGTCGCCACGCCTTCGTTGGCCTCGGCCATCGCCGCCGGATCACCCTGACGCAGTGACAGGCTGGCGGCGGCACCGGCGATCACCAGTTCGCCGACCAGATTGATCAACTGGTCGAGCTTGCCTACCTCGACCTTGATGAACACCTGTTCGTGGCTACGTTTTTCTTCGCTCTGTTTCTGCTTGTGCAGCGCCGCCGAGACCACCGGCGGCGCCACCAGCTGCTCCTCGACCAGCAGGGTACCCAACGGCGGTGCCGGTTGCCGGCCGCTACTCTGCCGCTCGAGCACCCGCTGCAATTCATGGGTGGTCAGCGCGCCGCTGCGCACCAGCATCTCGCCCAGCCGCCCCGGTGTTTCCGGCAGGCTGGAGATCAGCTTGATATAGGCATCGATGGCACTGTGCGGCGGCAGAATCAACAGCTGGCTGTCTTCGCGGATGAACTCGAAGGCATCCTCGATTTCCTGCTTGCTGGCGCTGGACTCGAACTCCAGCTCATAGCCCAGGTAACTGGTCTCGGCATCGAAGCCGGCAGCCTCGGGCACCTGATCGGTCAGCGTATGGATGTAAACAATGCGCCCCAGCTTGCCCAGGTAGCGCAGGAACGACAGCGGATCCATGCCATTGCGCAGCACATCGCCATTGGGCCGCAGGGAGATATGCCAGAGGTCGCTGCTGACCGCCTCGCCTTCCAACACATCGACCCGCCCGGTAGCTGCCTGCACTGGCGACACCGCCGTGCTTTCCTTGCGTTCCGGGCTTTCTGCCACTGGCGCCGCAGCTGCCTCGCCGGCAGGCTGCAGGTAGTCGTTCAGCTGGCTGAGCAGGTGCGCACGCAACGCCGAATTGGGTTCATTGGCCTCGCTGCGCTCCTCGACCGCAGTGAGCAGGCTGCCGATGTAGTCGCCACAGGTCAGCAGCAGCGAGAGCATGGCCCCGTCTAGAGTCTGCTCGCCGTTGCGCACCTCATCCAGCAGGCTCTCCACCACGTGGGTGAAGTTGATCAGCGACTCCAGGCCGAACAGCCCGGCCGAGCCCTTGATGGTGTGTGCGGCACGGAAAATCGCATTGACCCGCTCGCTGTTGTAGCCATCGTTCTCGATTTCCAGCAGCGCGTCTTCCATCGCCACGAGCAGTTCACGCCCCTCCTGCACCAGGGCGCCACGGGCTTGATCCAGGTTCATGGGCGACCTCCGGTGGCATCCAGCGGAATGACCAGTGGATCACCCAGTTCGGCCACCAGGTTGAGCAGGTCGAGCACTTCACGCACGCTCGGCGCGTGCTGGGTGAAGGTCAGGCTGCGCCCCTGGCGCTGCGCCTCGCGCTTGAGCATCAGAAGGATCTGCACGCCGCTGCTGTCGAAATCTTCGACCGCACCGAGGTCGATATCCAGCTGTTTATGGCTGTTCAGCACGCCGAGCAGTTCGTCCTTGAGCTGCGCCGCGCTATAGATATTGAACTCGCCCTGCACCGCGGCGATGTAGCGCCCCGCCTCTTCGCGACCTTGGACTTCGCTCATTGCGCAACCTTTCAGGGCAGGATCAGTTTGGATACGGCATCCAGCAGCACCGGCGGCTGGAAGGGTTTGACCACCCAGGCGCGCACGCCAGCGGCCTTGCCCTCGGCCTTCTTCGCTTCGCCGGCCTCGGTGGTGAGCATGATCACCGGGGTGAACTTGTAGGCCGGCAGCAACTTGGCCGATTTGACGAAGGTGATGCCGTCCATGTTCGGCATGTTCACATCGGAGACAATCAGGTTGATCTTGCGCCCATCCAGCTTGCTCAGCGCGTCCTTGCCATCACAGGCTTCCAGCACGTCATAGCCGGCGCCCTTGAGCGCGATGCCGACGACCTGGCGAAAGCTCGTCGAGTCGTCCACCACCAATACGGTCTTGCCCATTACGAGATTCCTGTTTCCGTTCAGATAGTCAGAAGAAAGTCACGGACGACTGCTCGACGCCCGCGGCGGCCTGGCCGCTGTGCGCGCGTTGCTGCTCCAGCGTGGTGTAGCTGGACTCCAGGCGCTTGAGCCATTCCCGACTGGAGGGCACCTGCTCGTCGCCCATGCAGCCCTGCAGACGCTGGATGTCATCGGTGATGTGGGAAATGATCTGGCTGACCCGGTCCTGGAACTGCAGGTCGACCAATACCGCATTGACCGTGTGCTCGACCTCGCGGCTGTTGCCCTGCAGCAGTTGCAGGCGCTGTTCGAGCTGACTGACACCTGCGGCCAGCTCGCTGAGCACCTGGCCGACGATATTTTCTGCAGCCTGAATGGTGCTCTGGCTGACCGCATCCATCTGCTCGGCCCGGGCCACCATGGACTCCATCGAACGGCCCATGACCTGGACCTTTTCAGTGATCTTCGCTCCGGTTTCCCCGGACATCGACGATAGCTTGCGCACCTCGTCGGCCACCACCGAAAAACCGCGCCCGGACTCGCCAGCACGCGCCGCTTCGATCGCCGCATTGAGGGCCAGCAGGTTGGTTTGCGAGGCGATCTTCGCCACGTCTTCGGCCATGCCATGCAGCTCGCCGACAAAGCCGCTCAGTTCGCGGATCTCGACCAGGAAGCGCTGGCGCTCGTCACTGGTCTCATCGAGCATCTTTACCGCACGCGGCAATTCGACCTGGGCGTGGCGCAGCACTTCGAACACCCCGGCGCCATCCTCGCCACCACCGAGGTCGAGTACCTGATGGATCTGCTGACTCATGCCGATGAATTTCGAGGTCAGGCCTTCGGCGGCCTGGTAGGTCTGGCCCTGCACCAGCTCGATATGCCGCACCCAGAGTGGCAGCACGGCATCCAGCAGCTCGCGCAGCGCCAGTAGACTGGCCTGGGTCTGCGCCAGGGCCGGCGCCGAGTCTTCAACCATCGGTCCCTGTTGCAGTGCTGGGCGATTGACGAACAACCACAGCCAGGTCAACAGCAGCACAGCCGCGAGCGCACCGTGCCACCAAACGGCAGCCAGCAAGACACAGACGACTGGAATCAACAGAGTGCCGGCAAGCAGCCAGGAACGCGGGGCATGTGCGACTAGCCGCGAACTCGTGACCATGGATGGTTCTCCAGGCAGCGGAAGGGGTTCGAGCGAAGCCCCTTTTATTGTTATGTTCTGGCCACGACTTATCCGCGCACTGAAGCGGGAAGGCCGACTCACTGGATTAACGGTAGCTGAGATTTTGGCCAGCGGCGGATGGCAAACTGCCATCGCCGCAAATACCTGCCGGAGCTTAGTAAATTGACGCCAAAATCCTTATCAGTGATTTGGCGGGCGTGCCTAGGTAGTTTTACCTAGCCGATTCACTCGTCCAGCTTGATGATGCCGCGGCGCAGGGCATACATCACCAGACCCGCCAGATCGCGGATCGCCAGGCGGTCCATGATCTGTGCGCGGTGGGTGTCGACGGTTTTCACGCTGAGGTTGAGGATAAAGGCCACTTCCTTGTTGCTCTTGCCCTTGGCCAGCCAGTACAGCACCTCCTGCTGGCGGTTGGTCAGCAGCTCCAGCGGCGTTTCCTCGGTCACCCCGGCCGCAGCATCGATCACCTGTCCCGCCACCCGTGGGCTGAGGTAGCGATGACCATCGAGCACGGCCTGCAGGGCCAGTTGCAGCTCGATCACCGCAGCATCCTTGAGCAGGTAGCCCGAGGCGCCCATCTGCATGGCCTTGATCACATAGTCGCGGGTGTCGTGCATCGACAGCAGGATCACCGGTAGCTCGGGCCAGCGCGAACGCACAGTGCTCAGGGCTTCCAGACCGGAGCAGCGGCGCATGGTCAGGTCAAGCAAGAGCACATCCGGACGATGCGTCTCCACTAGCGCCTCAACCTGGTCGCCATCGCTCCCCTCAGCGATCACCTGATAACCAGCCTCCAGCAACAGCGAGCGAATCCCAGCTCTGACCAATTCGTGATCATCGACCAATACAACCCGCGCGGGCATGTTCTCACTCCTCAGACGGGGTCTTCTGCCCCTGCACTATCGGGTACCACCTCTCCTTGGTTGGGTACGTTTCGCGTGCCGCCACTGGTTGTACCAGGCGCGGCGAGGGCGGCGATCCTGCGTGATGGCGCAGGTGATGGCAATCAGCCAGTTACTGATACGCGACCTGAGCTTTTACGCAGCCATCATGCGCCTAAATGTCTCGACTGCCGGAAAAAGTGTGCCGCAAATCCACAAGCGCGCCAATCTGCGCGTGACCATTCCGCAGCCGAGCGACACTTCCTGACCAATTGGTTAAATATTTTCACGAGACCTGAACGGGGCGCCGAAATGCCGGCGCCCCGCATCAGAATGCCCAGCCAGAGAGCCCGGCCAGGCAGGAGGGAAGATCAGCGAGGGAAAATCAGTTGAGGCGCATATCAACCAGCAGGCGCAGGTAGGAGGTCAGACTCTGCCCGCCGACGGTACCTTTATAGCCATGGCTGTCGAACTGGGTGCTCTTGATCAGGTCGACGCGGTAGCGCGGGTTGGTCTCATAGGTACGCCCCAGGGTGCTGGTGGAGCGGCTGTTGAACAGGTCGGCACTGACCTTGACGAACTCGCGCGGCTTGTTGCGGCCATTGGCCCCGCTGTTGTTCGGGCTGCTGAAGATGTCGCCGGTGGCGGTCATCGCCGTGCTGTACTGCTCGCGGCCGCGCAGGCTGGTCTTGGCGCTGGCGATAACGAATTGGCCGGTCTGCGGACGGTATTTGTCGCCACTGGTCAGGTAGCTGGCCAGCACGTCGTACAGGGCCCAGGTGCTGCCACTGCCCAGCTCGGAATTGCGCAGGTCGAAGACAAACACGCCGCCCGCACCGATGACCTCCATCTCGACCTGGCCAAGGCTGGCATTGTTCTGCACCAGCAGACCGGTGTTTTCGTCCACGCCGAAGGCGAACGGTACGTTGGTGTAGTCGGCCAGCCGCACGATGCGCCCCTGGCGACCACGCTCGCTGAAGTGGGTATCGAGCAGGCCGTAGTTGAAGAAACCGAAGCCGCCCTGCGGGTCATAGGACAGGTCATCACCCGACGGCGTGGTGTAAGGCCCGTAGCGCAGCGCCTCGTAGCTCTCGCCGCCGGTGACCATCGGCCCGTCGACCATGATCGCGGTGCCGGCGCTGGTACCGGCTAGGACCGCGCCCGCCGCATAGCGCGAGCGAATCGCCGCCAACGCCGGGGTATCGGTGCGGCTGCTGGTCTGCAGCACCTGGGTCAGACGCGACTGGTCACCGCCGCCGAAGAAGAAGCCGGTCATGCCATTGATCTGGCTGACCACCGTCGGGTTGCTGCTGTTGGCGATATTGTCCAGGTCGATGGGAATCCACTGGGCATTGGCTGCACCATAGGTGGTGCGTAACAGGTTGGCGTAGTACTCGCCATTGGCCCGCGAGTTGGCGGCATCGGCGGTACCGGCATCCGGATCTTGGCTTTCCGGAATGGAGGCGGCGGTGATCACGCCGATCTTGGCCTGGCCGGTGCCGCCGGCCAGCTGGATGAAGCGTTGATAGATGGCCGCGTTGTCATCCTTGAGGCCGCCACCGACCAGCAACAGAGCGCCGGCCGCTTGCCCCAATCCGGGCAACAGGGCGATGAGTAGAACCGCGGAACGCCATACCTTCTTTCTTATCGTCATCGTGATTTCTCCGAGACGTGCAGTTGCCTGCACTGTTGTTGTGGGGTTGTCGTAGAACGGAATTGCCTTATGGAAACACTCAATAAACGCTGAACTGCTTGAAGTACTGCTTCTCGATTCGCGCATACACGCCATTATCGAGAATGGCCACCAGCGCCCGGTTCAAGCGGACCTTGAGCGCCTCCTCGCCTTTGCGCAGGGCAATGCCCTGGCCCTTGCCGAAGAACTTGGGTGCCACCACGGCATTGCCGACCCGTTCGAAGCCAGCGCCCTTGGCCGAATCGATGAAGCCGAAGTAACCGGACACCGCATCGTCCAGCACCAGGTCGACGCGCCCCTCGTAGAGCGCCTGGTAGGTAGCCGCCGCACTGTCGAAACGCTCGATCGCCACATGCTTGGCAAAGCGCTCGCTCAGGTAACGGTCATAGGTGGTGCCACGCTGCACACCCAGGCGTCGGTTACCGATGCGCCGTGGGGTAATGATGACTTCGTTGATGGCGCCTTCGCGGGCGAAGAAGAACGCCGGCGTCTGCGCATATTTCGCGGTGAAGTCCACCTGCTTGAGGCGTTCTTCGGTGATCGACATGGACGCCAGGATCAGGTCCGTGCGTCGCTCCTGCAGGGCCGGGATCAGGTCGTCCCAGGCGAACCGCTGCAACTGGCAGTCGGTGTTCATCTGCTCGCACAAGGCATTGGCGATGTCGACATTGAAGCCCTTGAGCTGCCCGTTCTGATCGAGCTCCTCGAAGGGCGGAAACTGTCCTTCCATGGCGATTCGCAGGGGCTCCGCCTGGACCGTGAAGGCCAGCAACCCTGCCATTAACAATCCGTATAACAACCCGTACGCACGCATATCCACGCCTCCTTGTTGCAGGTCGGCCGGTACTGCCACAGGTGCCCTCTACCGAAAAAAACGGCGCCATACGGGCGCCGTAAGGTCAAAGGAGCAATCGGAGCAGACCTTAAGAAAAACGGCTGCAGCCCGTGGCTGCATAACCACGGGCTGGACGACGCGTTACAGAATGCTCAGCGGGTAGTCGACGATCACCCGGAACTCGTGGATGTCGCCCTCGCCCTGATCGCCGTTGGCGTAGTGGAACGCCTGACGCAGACGCACGGAGAGGTCCTTGGCCGGGCCTTCCTGGATCACGTACTTGATGTCCAGGTCGGTTTCGCTGTGCTCACCGTCGGCGCCGTAGTAACCGACATAGCCACCGTTGACGTCGGCGTCGGTGCCATCGATGTCACTACCTTTGACATAGGTGACCTTGGTGGTCAGGCCCGGCACGCCCATTTCGCTCCAGTCGTAGCCGTAGCCGACGCGCCAGGACTTCTCGTTCGGCGCGTTGAAGTCGGAGTACTGCATGGAGTTGGAGAGGAAGATCGAGTCGCCGCCAACGTAGTCGAACGGGGTATCGCCATCGACCGCCTGGTAGGCCAGCAGCAGGCTGTGGGAACCCAGGGTGTAGGTGGCCGCCAGGCTGAAGGTGGTGTTGTCGATATCACCCTGCAGGGCGTCACCGGTGTCGGTGGTGCGGTACAGGTTGAAGTCGAAGTTCAGCCCCTGGCCTTCGCTGATCGCCAGGTTGTAGTTGAGGTTGCCGTAGTACTGGTTCCAGGTCTCGTCGAACTGCGAGGCGTAGAAGCCCAGGCTCAGGTCATCGTTGACGGTGTACCAGCCACCGGCAAAGTCGAGGGTCTTGCCGATCTCGCCGCTGCCATAGTTGAGGTTCAGCTCGTCATCGCTGTTGGTCGAGTTGCGGTTGTTGTACGCGGTGAAGTGACCGGCTTCGAAAGCCAGATTCTCGATCTCGTCACTGGCCACGTGGAAACCGGTGGCGGTTTCCGGCAGCAGGCGGCTGTGGGCGGTGGCGAACACCGGTGCCGCGGTGCGCATTTCACCGTACTTGAGCACGGTGTCGGAGACGCGCAGCTTCACCGCACCACCGGCTTCGCCGTATTCGTCCTGGGCGCGGCCTTCGTCGCTGATCGGCAGCAGGCCGGTGCCGGTACGGCCACGGCCGCTGTCCAGCTTGATACCCATGTAACCGTAGGCATCGGCGCCGAAGCCCACGGTGCCCTGGGTGAAGCCGGACGCGAACTCGGCCATCACGCCGTGCGCCCACTCCTCGCGGTAGCTCTGGCTATCCGGTTTGTTCTTGAAGTCGCGATTGAAGTAGTAGTTGCGGTTCAGCAGGTTCAGCTCGCTGTCTTCGACAAAGCCCTTGGCATCGGCCTGGCCAGCCAGCGCCAGCTGGGTACTGGCGGCACTGATGGCCAGCGCGAGACAACTCAGTTTTACAAGGTTCATGACTTACTCCGTTTAGTGTTATTGGAAAGCCCCTCGCAGGGCTTCAGGTTTTTGCCGACCCGGTCAGACAAACAGTTCCGGTGTGAACACCGCTGGCCGTACGCCCCTGCTGATCACCGCCTCCAGGCACAACGTCGACTCGCCATCCAGCCAGCAGACGAAGTAACCCGCGCTTTTCAGGCGCTTGAGGCGAAACTTCCACTCGCGTTCCAACAGCTCGCCGGCACTGGCCAGGCGCTGCTGCAGCTGGATCACCGAGTAGAAGCCGGCTGGCGTCTCGACCCGTTCGAGCACCGTGGCGACCGGGCTTTTCAGGGCCTCCACCGCGGGCTCGTGGTCGTGCAGCAGCTTGTCCAGGGCGAACAACTCCAGATTGGTTAATTGCATGAGCACCTTCTCGACTTGCTTTTCTCGGGCACAAAGGGCCCCGCTCGCCCTACCGCAGCAGGGCGAAATCAACGGTGTTTCAGGGGGTCAGGACGGCTTGGCGAGACCGAGCAAGCGCGCCAGGCTGTAGGCCACTTCCTCGCGAGTCACCGCACGCTCAGGCTCGAAGCGGCCCTGCTCGGCACTCAGCCAGCCGGCGCCGACGGTCAGCGCCGCGGCCTCGGCCACGGCCGGATCCAGGCCTTGCACATCCTTCAGTTCGGCGCGCTGGACCAGGCTGGTCTTGGCGAAGCCCTCGACCAGCGCCTTGCAGGCCAGCGCCCAATCCTGGCGAGTGACCGGGCGTTCGCCCTCGAAGCGGCCATCGGCCTGCAGCCAGCCATTGGAAAGCACCACCTCGATCTGCTCGCGCAGCGGGTGATCGGCCGGGACGTCGGCCAGCTTGGGCAGCTTGTCCAGGGCCGGCTCGGCGGCCAGGGTCATCTGCAGGGCATTGGCTAGCTCGAAACGGGTCAGCGCGCGCTTGGGCTCGAAACGGTTGTTGGCATCGCTAGTCATCAGCCCGCGGAAAGTCACCGCCCGCACCGCCTCCGGCCAGCGACTGGCAATGGCATCCTGCGGGCTGCTGCGCGCCGGATCGCGCAGTGCTGCATCGACCGGGGTGATGTCCAGGCGCACGCCACTCACCGTGTAGTTGGTCAGGGAATCCTGGAAGCGGCTGTGGGCGCTGAAACCCTCGGTTTCGCTGAACTCGAAGCGGTAACCGTAGTGGTAGCCGTTGGCCGGGTTGTAGCGGGTCATCAGGCCGACCTGACGGGTGGCGGTGTTGTCGGCCAGGCCATAGAGCACGGCACGCGACATGGCCGAGACGGCGGAGAGATCGGTGAGCAGCTGGTTGCCGACCAGGTATTCGTTGCCGGCGGTGATCGCCGCCTTGCCCTCGGCCGGCTGCACCTTGCCGCTGTTCAGGTCGTAACGATCACCATGGCCGAGCATGGCCAGGCGCACGTTCTGCAGGCGGGTGCCGTAGACCCCGAAGTCCTTGCTGGCCTGGCTGGCATCCATCACCGTCAGGTAGCCCTCGCCGAGCACTTCCAGCTGGCCATCGGGCTTGACCCAGATCGCGGTGTTGGTATCCAGGCCGAAACCCTTGGCCGGTTGCTGGCCGACCAGGTAGCTGGCCATGCGCGCAGCTCGCCCGCTGCTGGTTTCCTCGATCTGGTCGAAGTGCTGGTCGATGATGCCGGCCTTGAACAGTCCGGCACCCTTGAGCAGGGCAGTACCGCGCTGGTCAGCCTGCTGCGCGACGCCGAAGTCGAGGGTATCCATGACCACCCCGTAGGCGGTCGGCATGGTCGCGCCGAGGATGCTCGCACCGGCACTGCTGCCCGCCACCACACCGCCCTTGGCGAACACCTGGCGCACCGCCTTGAGGGTCAGCGACTCGCTGCCATCAGCGTTGTACAGGGCGCGGGCGATGCGCGCCTGGTCGCCGCCGACGAACCATACGGCGGTCGCCTCGGTCAGCGGTTTGACCGCGGCCGGGTCGTTCATGCTGGTCTGGTAGTTCTGATTGTCGATGCCGACGATGCTGATGTGCTCGGCCGGTACGCCCAGGGCCTGCAGCTCGCCCTGGAAGCGTTTGCTCGAACTGAGGCTGCCGCTGGCGGTGGGCATGATGGCGATGCGGGCCTGGTCGGCACCGCCGGCCAGCTCGATGAGCTTCTCGTATACCGCACTGTTGCTGGCACGCAGCATGCCGCCCACGGCCAGCAGGTTGCCATCGGCCAGGGCCGGCGCGGAAAAACCACAAAGGATCAGGGCGGCGACCAGGGCGCCACGTTTCGGCTGCATTGTCATTCTTGTTGCTCTTCTTGTTGTGAATACCACGGGCCCTGACGGCCCAGCCCAGCAGACCCAGCGCATCCTCCTGATACCCCGGCACACCAACCGCGCACCGACCACTCCCTTGCCCCGAAACCCGCTCGACGGGGCGCAACCGCACCGAATGTTTTTTTTCAAATAATCATATTTTTGAAATCTTGTATATCAACAAAAAGCATCAAGCAACCCCCGATCCAGGTCATTTAACCGACCAAGCGATCAGGAAATCACTAATAAAAACACTATTAAACAGCCACTTAATGGCAATTCGCCGGACCACTCAAACAATTCACGGACGAATCCTGATTGACACATTTTTTTCTTATAAGTACCGTTAACGAACAAAAACGTGTCACTCAATTATCAATTACTGCTGGGCTTGCTGTACCGAGGCAGCCACGACAGGGCAGGCACCCACAAGGTTCCTGCCGCACCTTTTCGCCAGCGTGCGAAGCAGCACCGCCCGCCAGACGGCCACCGGCCGTTCAGGCGAGCTCAATCGCCACTTACAGGAGTCATCACAATGAAAAAAATCGCACTTCTCGGCGCCCTGGCGCTCAGCGCCTTCAGCGCCATGACCCAAGCGGCGGAAGCCGACCTGCGTATCGGTATCGAAGCGGCCTACCCGCCCTTCGCCTTCAAGACGCCGGACGGCAAGATCAGCGGCTTCGACTACGAGATCGGCAACGCCCTGTGCGCAGAGATGCAGGTCAAATGCGAGTGGGTCGAGCAGGCCTTCGACGGCCTGATCCCCTCCCTGAAAGTGCGCAAGGTCGACGCCGTGCTGTCGTCCATGTCGATCACCCCGGACCGCCTGAAGTCGGTCGACTTCACCAAAAAGTACTACCACACCCCCGGCAAGCTGGCGATGAAGGCCGGCAGCGTGGTCAACGACCCGCTGGTCGACCTCAAGGGCAAGAAAGTCGGCGTGCAGCGCGCCTCGACCTATGATCGCTACGCCAGCGACAAATTCGCCGCCGCAGGCATCGAGGTGGTGCGCTACGGCTCGCAGAACGAAGCCTTCCTCGACCTCGCCTCCGGCCGCATCGACGCGACCCTGGCCGACGTGGTCAACATCGGCGAAGGCTTCCTGAAAACCGACTCCGGCAAGGGCTTCGCCCTGGTCGGCCCGGACTTCAACGATCCGAAGTACTTCGGCAATGGCGCCGGTATCGCCGTACGCAAGGGCGACGCCGCCACCGCGGAGAAATTCAGCAACGCCATCGCCGCCCTGCGCAGCAATGGCAAGTACCAGGAAATCCAGGGCAAGTACTTCGCCTACGACATCTACGGCCAGTAACACCCGCCCACACCGTGCACCCGGCCCAGTGCCGGGTACACTGCATGGTACAACTCCCTATTAACTCGACGAGCCTGCCCGCCCGCGTACCCGCCAAGTCCTCGCAGAAGGCCCGGCCGCGTCGCGCACAGAGGCACAGGCTTCAAGGAAGCAGCATGCAACACCTTGAGTATTCCCTGCCCTGGAGCGGTCTCGGCACACAGCGCAATCTGTCGGTATTCCGTTTTGGCAGCGGTGCGCGCAAAGCCTATATCCAGGCCGCCCTGCATGCCGATGAGCTGCCGGGCATGCGCGTGGCAGTGGAACTCAAGCGGCGTCTGCAGGAGCTGGAAAACGCCGGCTGCCTGCGCGGAGTGATCGAGCTGGTCCCCGCCGCCAACCCTATCGGCCTGGCGCAGATGTTCCAGGCCACCCACCAGGGCCGCTTCGACTTCTCCAGCGGCAAGAATTTCAACCGCGACTTCCCCAACCTGGCTGCGCCACTGATCCACAGCCTGCAAGGCCAGCTGGGCGATGACGCGGACAGCAACATCGAATTGATCCGCCAGGCCATGCGCCGCGCGATCAGCCAGCTGCCCGAGCCGCAATCGCAGCTCGACGGCCTGCAGCGCCTGTTGCTGCAGCACGCCTGCGACGCCGACGTGGTGCTCGACCTGCATTGCGACTTCGAGTCGGTGATGCTGCTCTATGCGCTGCCGCAAGCCTGGCCGCGCCTGCAGGGCCTGGCCGCGCGCCTGGAAGCCAAGGCGGTGCTGCTGGCCGAAGACTCCGGCGGCCAATCGTTCGACGAGGCCTGCGCCGCGCCCTGGCTGCAACTGGCCGAGGCCTTCCCCGGCGCCCCCGTACCACTGGCCTGCCTGACCGCCACCATCGAACTGGGCGGCATGGCCGATACCGAACCGCAACGCGCCAGTCGTGACGCCGAGGCGATCCTCGCCTTCCTCGCCGACCAGGGCCTGCTCAGCGGCAACTGGCCGGCCATCCCCGCCAGCACCTGCAGCGCCACGCCGTTTGCCGGCGCCCAGTACGCCTACGCGCCCCACCCGGGCGTGGTCAGCTTCCTGCAGCCGCTGGGCGCCCAGGTCAAGTTCGGCGACCCGCTGTTCGAGGTGCTCGATCCGATCAGCGATCGCCGCTCGCTGGTGCGCGCCACCACCGACGGTGTGCTCTACGCCCGCGAACGCCTGCGCTTCGCCCAACCTGGCCTGTGGCTGGCCAAGGTCGCCGGGGCCACACCGATCCGCACGGGTCGCCTGCTCAGCGACTGACACAGGCGCGCAATGTTTCTGGCAAGGACGCCACCCTCTTCGACTGCGCTGGTGGCCAGCACCAGGCTGGCACGCGGCCACCGGCACCGCGCCTTCGGATACACTGCGGCCTTCTCGTGGTGGTTACCGCCCTTCCCGAACAGGCCTGCACACGCATGACATCCACGCCCAGCAACGTCACCGTCTACGCCTCGCCCGTCATGCGCAAGCTGGCGGCCATCACCCCGGACCTGCAACCTTCGCTGCGCAAGGTGGCCGACTTCATCCTGCGTCACCCGCTGAAAGCGGCGACCCTGACTATCGAAGAACTGGCCCAGGAAACAGCCACCTCCGCCGCCGCGGTCAACCGCCTGGCGCGCGCCATGCAGCTGGGCGGCTACAGCGCCCTGAAGTCGGCCCTGGTGGCCACCCTGCAGGAACTGGTGTCGCCGGTGGACAAGCTGCGCAACGAGCTGGCCCATCGCCCGGACGGCACCTTCGGCCTGCAGGAACAGATGCAGATCGCCAGCAGCAACCTGGGCAGCACCGCCAACAGCAACAGTATCGCCGCCTTCGAAGCCTTCGTCGGCAGCCTGACCGCCGCCCGCCGTATCTACATCCTCGGCTTCGGCAACAGCGCCTACATGGCCGGCCTGGCCGCCGCCAACCTGGTGCCCTATTGCGCCGACGCGGTGGCGGTCAGCATGGAGGGCGGCAACGAGAACGCCGCCTATCGCTTGGCCACCATCACCGAGCATGACGCCCTGCTCGCCATCTCCCTGCCGCGCTACTCGCTGGACACCCTGCAGCTGGCGCGCTTCTCCCTCGAACGTGGGGCCAAGGTACTGGCCATCACCGACTCGCCGGCCTCGCCGCTGGCCGCCATCGCCGACCACTGCCTGTTCGCTCCGGCCAGCCACCCGGTGCTGATCAGCTCCAACACCGCCGTACTGGCGCTGATCGAAAGCCTGGTCGCGGCCGTAATGACGCGCAACAAGGAGGCCGTGAAGCTGGCCGCCGAGCTGACCGAAAGCGTGCTGTCCTACCTGCATGTTCCGAGCAGCGAGACCCCGGCACGCAAGCGGCTGCGCAAGCGCAAGGAGCGCTGAGTCGCGGTGGTTGTCGACTGCGCCACACAATAGCTGTCGGCTCGGCCACGAATGGAACAGGGCAGCCAATCGAGCGTCTAACGCTCAGGTAGTCTGCTTGTGCGATCATCGCCTGTGGAATTCGAGGAGTATCCCCATGAAGTACCGTTCCCTGTTCACCCGCACCCTCCCTCTGTTGTTCGCCGCCCTGCTGATCAGCGGTTGCAGCCTGCGCCTGCCCGGCATCGGCATCGACATTGGTGACCACGGCGGCCACGGTGGCCCGCACCACTGCCCACCTGGCCAGGCGAAGAAAGGCAACTGCTAGTCGCTTCCACGGAGGGTCTGTTGCCGCTTCGTTCGCGAACCGCGTTGCTGCGCAACCCGCAGGGACGGCCGTGAACGAAACGGCAACAGACCCTAGGGCCTTGCCAGTAGGTGTAAGCTTCTGACTGACCAGTCACAGGAGCACGGCATGGCCCTCAGCGTATTCGACCTGTTCAAGATCGGCATTGGCCCCTCCAGCTCACACACGGTTGGGCCCATGCGCGCCGCCGCGCGTTTCGTCGAAGGGCTCAAGCGCGAACAACTGCTGAGCGCCACGGTTACCCTCAAAGTCGAGCTGTATGGCTCGCTCGGCGCCACCGGCAAGGGCCATGGCAGCGACAAGGCGGTGCTGCTCGGCCTGGAAGGCGAGCAACCCGACACAATCGACACCACCTCCATCGAACCGCGTCTGGCGGCGATCCGCACCAGCGGCGAGCTGAACCTGGGCGGCGAACGGCACATTCGTTTCGTCGAGAAGGAACACCTGGCGCTGATCCGCAAGCCACTGGCCTTCCATCCCAATGGCATGATCTTCCGCGCCTTCGATGCCGCCGGCCTGCAGATCCGCTCGCGCGAGTACTACTCGGTGGGTGGTGGCTTCGTGGTCGACGAAGAGGCCGCCGGCCTCGATCGCATCGTCGAAGATCAGACCCCGCTGACCTACCCGTTCAAGAGCGCCAAGCAATTGCTGGCCCTGTGCAGCGAACACCAGCTTTCGATCAGCCAGCTGATGCTGGCTAACGAGGCGGCCTGGCGGCCGGAAGCAGAAACCCGCGCCGGACTGCTGAAGATCTGGCAGGTGATGCAGGACTGCGTTAGTGCCGGCTGCCGCAACGAAGGCATCATGCCCGGCGGACTCAAGGTGCGCCGCCGCGCCGCCGCCCTGCAGCGCCAGCTCAGCGAGCACCCGGAAGCCAGCCTGCGCGACCCGCTGACCGTGCTGGACTGGGTCAACCTCTACGCTCTGGCGGTCAACGAGGAAAACGCCAGCGGTGGCCGCGTGGTCACCGCACCGACCAACGGCGCGGCCGGCATCGTGCCGGCGGTGCTGCACTACTACCGACGCTTCGTGCCCGGTGCCAGCGACGACGGCGTGGTGCGTTTCCTGCTCACCGCCGCCGCCATCGGCATCCTCTATAAGGAAAACGCCTCGATCTCCGGTGCCGAAGTCGGCTGCCAGGGTGAAGTCGGCGTGGCCTGCTCGATGGCCGCCGGCGCGCTGTGCGAAGTGCTGGGCGGGACTATCGCCCAGGTGGAGAACGCCGCGGAGATCGGCATGGAGCACAACCTCGGCCTGACCTGCGACCCGGTCGGCGGCCTGGTCCAGGTGCCGTGCATCGAGCGCAACGCGATGGGCTCGATCAAGGCGATCAATGCCGCGCGCATGGCCCTGCGTGGCGATGGCCAGCACTTCATTTCCCTGGACCGGGTGATCCGCACCATGCGCGATACCGGGGCGGACATGAAGAGCAAGTACAAGGAGACGGCACGCGGGGGATTGGCGGTGAATATCATCGAGTGCTGAAGCGCAGGAGCAAGATCGGCATTGGCTGCAATTGCGCGCCCGGCCAATTAACCAGTCGGCTCAACCTTTTGGTTTCGCCCTCCTGGGCGAGTCACTTTCTCTTGCTCGCACAAGAGAAAGTAACCAAAGAGAAGTGCGCCCCGACATCCGGGTTTCGCTGCGCTCCACTGATTCGCTTCGCTCACCCTTCGGGCCAGCCTGCGGCTGTTACTGCGCTACGCTCCGTTTCCCTCCCTCCGGTGCTGCTCCGGGGCCGGCTTACAAGGGCCGTCCCTGGCCCTCTAAGCCTCTCGCCGCATCCATGCGGCTCGCCCCCCCCCTACGCAACACCTACGCTCGGCCTCCTGACGGGGGATCGGACTCCGAGCTGCTTGAAGGTTGTGCAATAACAGACGAAGCAACTGTCAGGCAGCGCCAAACGCCCCTTTCAGGAGGCCGAACGGAATCATTGCGTAAGGGGTTGAGCGACATGGATGTCGCGAGAGCCGCGATGGGCCAGGGATGGCCCTTCGCGGCGGGCCCCTGGAGCGATGATGGAGTGAGGGAAACGAAGCGTAGCGCAGTAACAGCCGCAGGCTGGCCCGAAGGGTGAGCGAAGCGAATCAGTCTGGCGTAGCCAGACCCGGATGCAGGGGCACAGA
Source organism: Aquipseudomonas guryensis (assembly GCF_014164785.1). GTDB lineage: Bacteria > Pseudomonadota > Gammaproteobacteria > Pseudomonadales > Pseudomonadaceae > Aquipseudomonas > Aquipseudomonas guryensis. The sequence continues at coordinate 517,436 of NZ_JACJFN010000003.1, forward strand.
CCTTTTGGTTCCTTTTGGGGCGTTTGCCAAAAGGGACTCGCCCAGGAGGGCGAAACCAAAACCATCAAGTCAGCGCGCTAATCAGCTAGGCACAGAACACACCGTAGGGCGGGTGGAACCAGCGTCTCACCCGCCCTACTCCTCACTGACGCAACCGATACCCGGTCTTGAACATCCACCCCACAGTGATGATGCACAGCAGCAGGAAGCCCAACGTCATGCCCAAGCTGACCGCCACGTTGACGTCGGACACCCCGTAGAAGCTCCAGCGAAACCCGCTGATCAGGTACACCACCGGGTTGAACAGGGTCACCTGCTGCCACAGCGGCGGCAGCATGCTGATCGAGTAGAAGCTGCCACCGAGGAAAGTCAGCGGCGTGACAATCAGCGCCGGCACCACCTGCAGCTTCTCCCAGCCATCGGCCCACACGCCGATGATGAAACCGAACAGGCTGAAGGTAATCGCCGTCAGTACCAGGAACAGCGCCATGACGAACGGATGAGCGATCTCGAAATCGACGAACAGGCGCGCCGTGACCAGGATGATCAGGCCGAGGATCACCGACTTGGTGGCCGCCGCGCCGACGAAGCCGATAAGTATCTCCAGGTAGGAAATCGGCGCCGAAAGCAGCTCGTAGATGGTCCCCGAATACTTCGGCATGTAGATGCCGAACGAGGCATTGGAGATGCTCTCGGTGAGCAGCGCCAGCATGATCAGCCCCGGCACGATGAAGGCACCGTAGCTGACGCCCTGCACCTGGGTCATGCTCGAACCGATGGCCGAGCCGAACACCACGAAGTACAGCGACGTGCTGATCACCGGGGTGGCGATACTCTGCAGCAGGGTGCGCCAGGTGCGCGCCAGTTCGAACAGGTAAATAGCCTTGATGGCGTGGAAATTCATACCGGCGACCTCACCAGGCTGACGAAGATATCTTCCAGCGAACTCTCGCTGGACTGCAGATCCTTAAAGTCGATGCCGTGCTGGGCCAGGTCCTTGAGCAGCTCGGCGATGCCGGTGTGCTCGCGCTGGGCGTCGAAGGTGAACACCAGGGCGTGGCCGGCGTCGGCCAGTTCCAGACCGTAGCTCGCCAGCTCGACAGGGATGCTCGCCAGCGGGTGCTTAAGCTGCAGGGTCAGCTGCTTCTTGCCAAGCTTGTGCATCAGCACATCCTTGTCCTCCACCAGAATGATCTCGCCCTTGCGGATCACCCCGATGCGGTCGGCCATTTCCTCGGCTTCCTCGATGTAGTGGGTGGTGAGAATGATGGTCACCCCGCGCTCGCGCAGCTGGCGCACCATGTTCCACATGTCGCGGCGCAGCTCCACATCGACCCCGGCGGTGGGCTCGTCGAGAAACAGGATCGACGGCTCATGGGACAGCGCCTTGGCGATCATCACCCGGCGCTTCATGCCACCCGACAGTTCGAAGATCTTCGCGTCGCGCTTGTCCCACAACGACAGGTCGCGCAGCAATTGTTCCAGATAGGCCGGGTTGGGCTTCTTGCCGAACAGACCGCGGCTGAATTTGACCGTGGCCCAGACGGTTTCAAACACGTCGTTGACCAGTTCCTGTGGTACCAGGCCGATCTGCGAGCGGGCCGCGCGGTAGTCGGCCTTGATGTCGTAGCCGGCCACCCGCACCCGGCCCTCGCCCGGATTGACGATGCCGCAGATGATGCTGATCAGGGTGGTCTTGCCGGCGCCATTGGGGCCGAGCAGGGCGAAGATCTCGCCCTTTTCGATCTGCAGATTGATCTGTTTCAGCGCCGGATGGCCGGACGCGTAGGTCTTGCTCAGGTTCTCGACCGCAATCACCGATTCCACGGCAGCTCCTTAGCCAGGCAGCAAAAGCGCGATTGTAGAGCAGGAGTCCCCAGTCGCGCTTGGCAAGCTTGTCGGGAGTGCCAGGTTTTGATCGTTCCCACGCTCTGCGTGGGAACGCCGCTACAGACGCTCCGCGTCTGCGGGACGCGGAGCGTCCCCGGATCAGGCTCCCACGCGGGAGCGTGGGAGCCATCGGCAAAGCGGTGGATCGGCAAGGGCTGGGGAGAGGGTGCTTGGCCACGCCCTCTCCCCCCGGCCCCTCCCCACAAGTGGGAGAGGGGAGACAAGCAATCCGGGCTATTTGCGCTTCCTTATCAAGGCTCCAGGCCGAACAGCGCCTGGCCGCTCTCAGGGTCGAACGGCACCGAGAAGTGTTCGTGGGCGATCAGCCAACGCCCGCCCTGCTTGCGATAGCCCTGGCTGACGCGCAACCAGCAGCCCTGACTTTTGCCCTCGGCGTCGGTACCGCCGCAGTAGGCAAGGAAGTGGCCGAAGCCCAGCTCACCGCTGGTTTCCTGTTGCAGTTCGCGCACCTCGAAGGTGGTCGGCCCGGCGCACATCTCAAGGCACATCTGCCAGTGCGTCCGGTAGGCGGCGCGGTCCTTGAATTGCAGCTGGAGGATGGCATCGAAGGCCAGCACATCTTCGCTGTAGTGCTCGATGATGGCGTCCAGGTTCTTCGCCAGGTTGGCCGCCACCCAGGTGTCGATCAGGCCGCGCAGTTCGGTCGTGGTACTCATGCTCTTCTCCTTGCGCGCTCAGGCGCAGCAGTCGTGGCGGGCAGGCGCGGCGTCCTGGTACTCATCGTGCAGACGGGTCCACATCAGCCCCTTACCCTCCAGGTCGGGCATGCCATCCCAGCCCTCGCCACGGCCGAACGGCGTGAGGTCGAGGTAGTGGTAGGTGTTCATCAGCATGTCCAGGCCACGGCCATAGGTGGAGTAACAGTGGAACACCCGCTCGCCGTCGCGCAGGAACACGCTGGCGCCGGGCAGTTCGCCCTTTACGCCATCCAGCTGCCCCAGGCGCTGCAGCTCGGCCTGATCGCGGTAGTTATACTCGACCGGCGCCTCGGCCGCGTCGATGCTCACGTGGAAGTCGTAGTTGAAGCGGCTGCCGAACGACGAGTACCAGGGCAGCGTCCAGCCCATGCGCCGCTTGAAGGCCTCCAGCTCGGTCAGTGGCGCGCGCGAGACCAGCACCAAGCGGGTGTCGCGGGCCTGCAGATGAGCCTGATGGCCGATGTTGTCGACCAGGAAGGAGCAGCCGGGACAGCCCTCGCCTTTGTCGCGGTGGTACATGAAGTGGTAGACGATCAGCTGACGCTGGCCGGCGAACAACTCATGCAACGGCACCTCGCCATCCGGGCCGTTGAAGCGGTAGCCCGCCGTGACCTCTACCATAGGCAACTGGCGGCGCGCGGCGTTGAGCGTATCGCGCTGGTGGGTCAGGGCCTTCTCCTGCTCCAGCAGGGCCAGGCGCGCGGCCAGCCATTGTTCACGGCTGGCGATTTTCGGGTATTCAGGTTTCATCGTTATTCCTCCTGGTGGCCGTATGGCGGCAGCCCAACCACAGGCCGAGGCCACTGGCACCGGCGACACTGGCACCACCCACGACCAGGGCGGCCAGACAGAACGGGCACACGGCCTCAGTCCTCGAGTTGCAGCTGACGTACCGGCCGCACTTCGACGCTGCCGACCCGCGCCGCGGGAATGCCGCCGGCGATCTGCAGCGCCTCGTTGAGGTCGCGCGCCTCGATCAGGTAGAAGCCAGCCAGCTGCTCCTTGGTTTCGGCGAACGGCCCGTCGGTGATGCTCAGCTTGCCGCCACGCATGCGTACCGTGGTGGCGGTGGCGACCGGCTCCAGCGGCTCGGCGGCGAGCATGCGGCCGCTCTGCTGCACGCTCTGGAAGTAGTCGAGGCACTCACCGTCGCGCGGGCTCTCCGGCAGGCTGTGCAGCAGTTTTTCGTCGCTGTAGATCAGGCACAGGTATTTCATTGCAGTCTCTCCCTGGCAGCATGACGGGCTGCCTTACCCAGTAGTCGGGCGGTGCCTAGGCAAATCGACAAGGCCCGCAAAAAATCTTTCAGCCCGTCGGCAACTCGGCCAACCGCCGTTCGAGAAACTGCCGGTCGGCGCCCTGCTGGCTCAGTTGCAGGGCGCGCTGATAGGCGGCGCGCGCCGCCTCCCACTGCCCCAGTCGCCGGTTCAGATCGGCGCAGGCGGCATGCGCCAGGTGGTAGTCGGCCAGCTCGCCGCGCGCCAGCAGCGCCTCGATCAGCTGCAATCCGGCCGCCGGGCCATCGCGCATGGCCAGGGCCACCGCGCGGTTGAGTTCGATCACCGGCGAGGGCGTGGCGCGCAGCAACACGTCGTACAGGCCGACGATCTGCACCCAGTCGGTCGCGTCCATACTCGCCGCCTCGGCGTGCACCGCGGCGATGGCCGCCTGCAGGCTGTAGGGACCGAAGCGCCGCGACTGCAACGCAGACAGCACTAGCGTCTCGCCTTCGGCGATCAGCACCTTGTCCCACAGGCTGCGGTCCTGTTCCTCCAGCAAAATCGGCTCGCCGGCCGGCGAAGTGCGCGCACTGCGCCGCGACTCGTGTAGCAGCATCAGCGCCAGCAGGCCCTGCACTTCCGCCTCCGGCAGCAACTCCAGCAGCAGGCGGCCGAGACGGATGGCCTCGGCGGACAGGTGCTGGCGGGTCAGCTCGGCACCGGAGCTGGCGAAGTAGCCCTCGTTGAACACCAGGTAGACCACCTGCAGCACCGCCTGCAGACGCTCGGCCAGCTCGTTGCGCCCCGGCACTTCGTAGGGGATGCGCGCGTCACGGATCTTGTTCTTCGCCCGCACGATGCGCTGAGCGATGGTGCTGGGCGTGGCGAGGAAGGCGCGGGCAATTTCCTCGGTGGTGAGGTCGCAGACTTCGCGCAGGGTCAGCGCCACCTGGGCCTCGAAGGCCAAGGCCGGGTGGCAACAGGTGAACACCAGGCGCAGGCGGTCATCCTCCAGATGCTCGCCATCCCAGGCCTCACCCTCGGCGAGCGGTTCGGGGCTGTCCTCCAGGGCCTGGAAGCGCGCCTGGCGGCGCAGCTGATCGATGGCCTTGAAGCGCCCGGCCGAGACCAGCCAGGCGCGCGGGTTGGCCGGCACGCCCTGGCTGGGCCACTGTTCCAGGGCGGCACGAAAGGCTTCGTGCAGCGCCTCCTCGGCCAGGTCGAAATCGCCGAGCAGGCGAATCAGGGTCGCCAGTACCCGCCGCGATTCCTCGCGGTACAGGCGCTCAAGGTGCAGTTCCAGCTGCTTGGAATCCAGGTCCATGGTGCGTCTCGTTCGGCCAGAGGCAGGCAAAGGTAGCCACCAAAGCCTACCTATTGGTCGAACCAGAGGGAACGAAATCGACAAGCGGCACGCTGGCCAATTGCCCACACCCAGACGCTGTACCGCGATGTGTTGCCGCTGCCCTGGGTACGCATGGCGCCCCCAGGGCGAGCGGGACAGCGCCCAATAAAAACCCTTGGCGCCGCCGGTGGGCGCCAAGGGTTGCGACCAGCTTGCTTGCAGTTGTTGTTACAGGCGACCGAGCTCCTGGGCGGTGCGATCCAGCGCCAGCTTGGTCTTGCTGACCAGCTCCTCAATGTCGCCGCGCGTGGCCACCAGGGCCGGCGCCATGATCATGCGCCCGCCGGTGGCACGGATGATCAGACCCTCCTCGAAGCCGATGGTGCGGCAACGCCAGGTGATGTCGGTCTCGTTGGCGAAGCGCTTGCGGCTGGGTTTGTCCTCGCACAGCTGCAGGGCGGCGACCAGACCGGTGCCCTGGATTTCACCGACCAGCGGGTGGCCCTCGAACACCTGGCGCAGGCACTGCTGCAGGTAAGGGCCGCTGTCGTTCTTCACCTGGCTGACCACGCCTTCGTCACGCAACGCCTTGATGTTGGCGATGGCCACGGCCGCCGCCACCGGGTGACCGGAGTAGGTCAGACCGTGGGCGAACACACCGCCCTGCTCCACCAGTACCTCGGCCATGCGCTTGCTCAGCACCAGGCCGCCCATGGGGATGTAACCCGAGGTCAGGCCCTTGGCGATGGTCAGGGTGTCCGGCTGGAAGCCGAAGTGCTGGTGGGCGAACCATTCGCCGGTACGGCCGAAGCCACCGATCACCTCGTCGGCGCACAGCAGCACGTCGTACTGACGGCAGATGCGCTGAATTTCCGCCCAGTAGCTGGCCGGCGGGAAGATCATGCCGCCGGCTCCCTGGAAGGGTTCGGCAACGAAGGCGGCAACGTTGTCGGCGCCCAGTTCGAGGATCTTGGCCTCCAGCTCGCGGGCCGCCTTGAGGCCGAATTCCTCTTCCGTCAGCTCGCCGCCCTGGACGTACCAGTACGGCTCACCGATATGCGCGAAGTCCGGCAGCATGCCGCCCATCTCGTGCATGAAGCCCATGCCGCCCAGTGCGGTGCTGCCCAGGGTAGAGCCGTGGTAGCCGTTCCAGCGGCCGATCATCACCTTCTTCTGCGGCTTGCCGAGAATCTGCCAGTAGCGGCGCACGGTGCGGATCAGCACCTCGTTGGCCTCGGAACCGGAGTTGGTATAGATCGCGTGGCTGTAGTGGCTGGGCAGCAGACTGAACAGCAGCTCGGACAGCTCCACCACCGCCGGGTGAGTGGTGTGGAAGAACATGTTGTAGTACGGCAGCCGCTCCAGCTGGCGGGTGGCGGCGGCGGCCAGGTCCTTGCGGCCGTAGCCGAGGTTGGTGCACCACAGGCCGGACATGCCGTCGAGGTAGCGTTTGCCTTCGTTATCCCACAGGTGCAGGCCCTCGCCGCGCACCATCACGCGCGGCCCTTCGGCGTTCAGCGCCTTCTGGTCGACAAAGGCGTGGATGTGGTGGGCCGCATCCAGCGCCTGGTAATCACGGGTGGTGCGGGTGGGGTTCTGGGGGAGTGTCATGACAGCGGCCTCGCCTGTTTACGTGTTGTTGAATGGCCGGGGTGCAACACCCCGGCAGTAGCTCATTTGCGCGCCAGAACCTCGTCCAGCGACACCGGGGTGAACAGCGGTTTGCGCATTACCAGTTTGATCCACACCACGGCGATCAACGACACCAGGCCCAGCACCACGCCGGCACTGGTGAAGATCGACGCGGCCATCTCCGGGGTCGGCGAGGCGTAGTAGATCGACACCAGCATGCCGACGATGCCGAGCAGCTGCGGCAGCGGGTAGAACGGCGTCTTAAACGGGCGCGCCAGGTGCGGATAACGGCGGCGCAGGGCGATCACGTCCAGGTGGCAGACGATGTAGGCCAGCAGCCAGGCGATGGCCGCAGCGATCAGCAGCAGGTTGACCGCGCCGGGGTTGTCGCCCATGAACAGCACCGGGATGCCGGTGATGGCGGCGACGAACAGCACGGCCACCCAGGGGGTGTTGAAGCCACGGCTGAGCAGCTTGAACTGCGGGAACGCCTGGCGGTTCTGCGCCATGCCGTAGAGCATGCGCGGGATGGCCGCCAGCGAGGTGTTGAGGGTGCTGCAGGTGGCAGTGAGCGCGGCGATCACCAGCACATGTTTGCCGGTTTCACCGAACAGCGCGGTGGCATACAGAAAGTGCGGCAGCGCATCGCTGGCCAGCTTTTCCTGCGGTACGTAGTACAGCGCGCCGATGGCGTACAGGGCGATGGTGACGAAGATCACCGTGACGCCAATGATCATCGCCCAGGGAATATTGCGCTCAGGGCGACGCGACTCTTCCACTAGCGGACAGACGAACTCGGCGCCGACGAAGCCCCAGATGGCCAGCGCCACCAGGGTCAGCACGCCGGCCCCCATCGGGTTCCAGTCCTGCGGCAGGCTGCTGCTAAGCGCCGGTTCGCTGCCACTGCCGCTGACCGCAGCCAGGCCGAGGGACAACAGGACAATCACCATCACCGTGGCCAGGGCGGTCTGCAGGCGGGCAAAGATGTCGATGCCGAGCAGGTTGAGCAGGGTGAACAGCACCAGCACACCGAAGGCGATGCTCATGTGCGGGAACAAGCCGGGGTAGACCTGGTTGATGATCAGGTCGAGCAGCAGCAGTTCGGCCGAGAGCGCGAACATCGCCACCACCACATAGCCGGAGAAGGTCGAGACGATCGCCGGGAAGTGCCCCAGGGCCACCTCGGTGTAGCTGCTCAGGCTGCCGGCGCGGGGAATCATCAGCGACAGTTCGGCGAAGGAGAAGATGTAGCTCAGCGCCAGCAGAAAGGCGATGAACAACGGGATCAGAAAGCCCGGCCCGGCGATGCCGGCGCCTTGCAGCATCAGCACCATCACGCCCTGGGACACCACCAGGCCAATAGAGACCGACAACAGGGCGCCGAGCCCCAGACTCTTGCTGAACTTGCCTTTGGCCTCGACGCCCACGGCCCGCGGTGGCGTCAGGGTGATATCGGGATCGTACATGGTGCGTTCTCCTGCGATTTTATTGTTGTGCGAGGTGGAACTTGCGTAGCGACTCGCGCGGATATGCCGCGCTCCGTGAGCACCGGGGGGCTTAGGAGCGCAGCTGGAACCAGGTCGTCTTCAGGTGGCTGTACTTGTCGAAGGCATGCAGCGACAGGTCGCGGCCGAAGCCGGACTGCTTGCAGCCGCCGAACGGGGTGCACACGTCGAGGGCATCCACGGTATTCACCGATACGGTGCCGGCGCGCAGGCGCTTGGCCACGCGGTGGGCGCGGTGCAGGTCGTCGGTCCACAGCGAGGCGGCCAGGCCATACTGGCTGTCGTTGGCCAGGCGCACGGCCTCCTCTTCGTTGTCGAAAGCGCTGACCGCCAGCACCGGGCCGAAGACCTCGTCACGGGCCAGGCGCATGTTGGCGCTGACGCCGGTGAAGATGGTCGGCTGGATGAAGTTGTCCGAGCCGTTGAAGCTCAGGCGTTGGCCGCCGCAGACCAGGCGCGCCCGTTCGCCCTGAGCCTGGTCGATGAAGGCCATGATGCGTTCGGCCTGGCGCGACTCGACGATGGCACCCATGCGGCTGGCCGGGTCCAGCGGATCACCGGGCTGCCACTGGGCGGCCTTGGCGATCAGGCGTTCGACGAATTCGTCATGGATCGAACGCTCGACCAGCAGGCGCGAGTTGGCCGAGCAGACTTCGCCCTGGTTGAAGAAGATGCCGAAGGCAGCCTTCTCCGCCGCCAGGTCGAGGTCGCCGCAATCGGCGAACACCAGGTTGGGGCTCTTGCCGCCGCACTCCAGCCACACCTGTTTGAGGTTGGATTGCGCCGCGTAGGCCATGAAGTACTTGCCCACTTCGGTGGAGCCGGTGAAGGCCAGGCAGTCCACATCCATGTGCAGGCCGAGGGCCTTGCCGGCGGTCTCGCCCATGCCCGGCACCACGTTCAGCACGCCTGCCGGCAGGCCGGCGTCCAGGGCCAGTTGGGCCAGGCGCAGGGCGGAGAAAGGCGATTGCTCGGCCGGTTTGAGCACCACGCTGTTGCCAGCGGCCAGGGCCGGAGCCAACTTCCAGGCGGCCAGGTCGAGGGGGAAGTTCCACGGCACCACGGCGCCGATCACCCCCAGCGGTTCGCGGGTGATGGTGGCCAGGGCGTCGGAAGCGGTCGGTGCGACCTGATCGTAGAGCTTGTCCAGGCTCTCGGCGTACCAGGCGAAGACCTGGGCGGCGCCAGGCACGTCGACGTTGTAGGCATCCATCACCGGCTTGCCCATGTTCAGCGAGTCGAGCAGGGCCAGCTCCTCGCGGTTGGCCATGATCAGCTCGGCCAGGCGCAGCAGCACCGCCTTGCGCTCACGTGGCGCCATGCGCGCCCAGGGGCCCTGATCGAAGGCGCGGCGGGCACTGCGCACGGCAGCATCGACATCCGCCGCATCGCAGGCGGCAACCCGATCCAGCAACTGCTGGGTGGCCGGGTTGACCGAGGCAAAGGTGGCCCCGGACTGCGCGCCGCGCACCTGGCCATCGATCAATGCACCGGTGATAAAGCCCTGGGCGGCAGCCCGTTGCTGCCAATCGCTGAATTGCAACATCGCCTCGATCCTCATACCGACCGCGCATGGCGGCCTGGGTGGTTGTCGAGGCTGATGGTGTCCCAGGGGCGAAAACTCGGAAATTAGTAAATATATGTTCGCAGCACATGAAAAAACTGCTCAGCCGCCAAGCCCGCCCCAGGCCGCGCTGGAGTATGTTGGGCACAGTTCCCCTCCCCTCTCCGCCCTTCTTTTTATGAAGAGTGGGAGAGGGGCCGGGGGAGAGGGCAGCCGGCCCCCCTCCCCCAACGCCCGACACCAGCGGAGACCCCATGGCCACCTACACCCTGCGCCAGCTCAAGTATTTCGTTACCACCGTGGAATGCGGCAGCGTGGCCGAGGCCTCGCGCAAGCTGTACATCGCCCAGCCGTCGATCTCCACTGCGATCAAGGGCCTGGAGGACAGCTTCGGCCTGCAACTGTTCATCCGTCACCACGCCCAGGGCGTATCGCTGACCCCCGGCGGCTCGCGCTTCTACAAGAAGGCCCTGGAACTGCTGCGCATGGCCCGCGAGTTCGAACAGAACGCCTTGGCCGACAACGACGTGGTGGCCGGGCAGATCGACATCGGCTGCTTCGAAACCGTCGCCCCGCTCTACCTGCCGCGCCTGATCGCCGGCTTCAACGCCCAGTACCCCGGCGTGGAAATCCGCCTGCGCGACGGCGAACAACAGGAACTGGTACAAGGCCTCACCGCCGGGCGCTTCGACCTGGCCATCCTCTACGACCACGACCTCGACGCGACCATCGCCAGCGAACCGCTGATGGCCCCGCAAAAACCCTACGCCCTGCTCCCCGCCGACCACCGCTTCGCCGCCCAGGCCCAGGTGTCGCTACGCGACCTGGCCCTGGAACCGATGATCCTGCTCGACGTGCAACCGAGCCGCACCTACTTCGTCAGCCTGTTCGAAGAGCTGGGCCTGACGCCCAACATCGTCTTCAGCTCACCCTCCATTGAAATGGTACGCGGCATGGTCGGCCAGGGCTTCGGCTTCTCCCTGCTGGTCACCCGCCCGCATTCGGAATGCACCTACGACGGCAAAAAAGTGGTGACTGTGGAGATTGTCGAACCCGTCAGCGGCTCCGGCCTGGTCGCCGCCTGGCTCAAACGAGCCCAACCGACCAAGTCGGCGCAGTTGTTTATCGAGTTCTGTCAGCAGCAGTTGGGGCAGGCGGAGGCGGAGTAAGCCGCATGCCTTGAGAGGCGCAGGCTGCTGTAACTGCAGACGCTGCGCCCACTCGAACGATGGACAGGCGCTTGCTGAAACAGTAGCGTCGGGAACGAATAGCGGGTGAATGCCCGAATTCAGGTCTTGCTGCCCCATGTCGTATTTGCCTGCTCAGAGTTGTCGTAATTTCCACGACAACCTTGAAGCAAAACAACGATTTAGGCATGACAAGGAACGTTATCCGACACAAATGGCGCAACGCATTACGCCACTTGTGTCGTCTACTTATAGTTAGAGGTCACAGTGAAAGTTCACGGTTATGCCAAGGAAGAGCAAGACGTTGAAAACCTAATTCCGTCTGAACTCGCTGAAATAACGCTAGTAGCATCGCCTGACGAATTGCGCCGCATCGCAAAATTTCTTGATCACTGCGCGAGCGGAATGGAATTATCTGGAAAATCTTGGTGCCACGAGCATCTATCTGACAAAGACAAAGGCTTCCTAAACTCACCCCATTTCATTGTATTCAACCCAGAGTATGAGCTGTGACCTCTAACTACTGGTTCAAGCCGTTCGCTTCGCTCACTCGGGACCGCGTTCCGCGGCCCCTTAACCAAACGTTATGTACCTACATGAATACTTACGCGCTGCTAGCAATTAAGATCACTCTAACAACAGTCGTCTTTTTAGTGCTGCTATTTCTGGCCATTTTAGCAACCACCCTAATATTCCAAGACAGCGGGCAACACCCAGATAACTGGAAAACAACAGGCTACGACTACGGGGCTGGAATTTTGGTTGCGGCCTTGTATATTGCAACAGTAATCTGGCAAATCCGAAGCGCACTAAAGAAAAAAGCAATTCAGCGTCAGTAGGAACATAACAATGCGCTCAAAGCGCTCACTCCGTTCGCTGGGACCGGCGAAGCCGGCCCCTTAGCTTAATCGTTCTGTTCAGCCAGTTGGAGCCCCTGAGAATGCATACCAAGAAACTTGCAGCCCCAGCACTGACACTTCTTCTCGGCGCATGCGCGGCGTCAGTATCTACGTCTCCTTGTGCCTGTATGTCGCAAGCTGACATTGCAAATATGACTTTTGGAATAGAGACGTTTCAGAGCACTCCAAATGAAATCTCTCAAAAAATTAAGCAGAAATTCCCATTAGGCACACGTAAAGAAGCCATAGATAAAGAGCTTTTTCCATACTCAAACGGCCTATGCATCAATGAAACCCCGCAAGTCACAAGCTGCTCATTTATCTTCAGCTCCAGCAGCTTCAGTAAGGACACGCTTAGCATCCAGCTTAAGTACAGCAACCACGCTACTCTTGGCTTAGTTACAGTGGAGAAAACATAACAATGTGCTCAACACCGTTCGCTTCGCTCACTGGACTCGCAAAAGCTACGCTTTTGCTCGCCTGTTAGCACAACGTTAGACCTACATGGATACTATGTCGAAGCCTGATCACGACTTGGCGAAATTCCTGGCCCACATGCCGTGGGATGCTCAGGACGAGACGCTGATAATTCTTAAGGGGCAGCTACTAGTCGAGGATTTGCTGCGGGAATTCTGCCAAAGCCGAGTTAATGATCCGGCTCAGTTGGTGAAGGCGAAGCTCAACTTTGAGCAGACAAGCTGCCTGAGTAGGTCCCTGCTGAAATTCCCAGGTAAAGACTGGGTCTGGGGGTCTGCTGGCCAGCTCAACTCTTTGCGCAACTCACTTGCGCATCAGTTGGAGCCGAAGAACATCGAGAAGAAGCGCTCGGAGTTCGTTCAACTTGTGTTCTCAGAGACAAAGCCCTCTCAGGATCTGATGAGTGCATTCAAGTCTCCCCACGGAGAGGTAGCTGCAGCGGTGTTTCTGCTTTACATGTCTCTCTCAGCACAACTGAACTTCAAACCGAAAGGTCTGCTTGAATATGCTCTTGAATCAAGTGGCGCGCAGGTCTAACTATGCGCCCAAGCGGACCGCGGGGAGAGGTTTCGATGTTTTCTGATGCGTTTCCGGCCCGCGGCCGCTTAACGCGGCGTTAGACGCCAAGGGAACTCATGCCGAACCCAACAGAGCGCATCGTACTAATTGAGTCTCTTGGTGAGTTCCTGCAATCCACTGTAGGGCACAAAGTAGAGATTTCTGAGTCCATCTCACACAACACTCAGAGGGGACACGATCGTCATTGCTCAACGCAATCATGCATCCAATTCAGTGTCGAAAATTTTCAATGGACAATAAGTGGCGGCAATTTAATCATTTCTGGTCCCAAACCAATTCAATACTCAATCAGCTCAGGCCAATTGAGCTCAGTGGAGATTCAGAATGACTCCGCAAAAATCACAGAGCGCTTCGAGTCTCACACTGAAAGACTCACCACTTTCAAACTGCTTAGCTCGTGAAGGCGTCTAACAATGCGCTCAAATCGCTCGCTTCGTTCGCTGGGACCGGCTAAAGCCGGCCCCTTAGCTTAATCGTTAGCCACTAGGGAAAGTATGCGCCGGATCATAGCCATCTTTATTGCCATCAGCCTTTTTCTACCATTGCAGTCCTGCAGTGGTCATGACGGCAACCTCCGTACTATCTACCCATTATCTGGTGATCTTGGTGGCATGCTTGCAGTAGCAGCTATTTACCTACTGCCACTTTTGGCGTTCGTACGCACAAAGCTAAAACTACCTGCCACGCTGGCAGGTATCACAGCGTGCATTTCGGGCTTGTATTTTGTCTCCTACACCGCGACCCAATGGGAAAGTGAGCTGCTAGTAGGCTGGTACACATACACTGTGGCAGCCACCGCTTATCTAGTGGCATCAGGTATTGATCTGCATCGAATATACGCGGCTAACAAACGGTTCAAGTCGCTCGCTTCGCTCACTCGGGACCGGCTAAAGCCGGCCCCTTAACCTGTCCGTTAAACCCCACAAGGAAGTTATGCGTAAGCTCACCAGCATCGCTGCCGTAGTTGTAATCTCAATAGCCCATTACTCAATAATGGGTTATCTGGGCTATGACCCTGCGCCTGAATATGAAAGTTTAATGGCATGGTCTTTTGCGCTTATGGTCGCACTATGGTGCTTAGATGATGCAAAAAAATACAACTTTCATCGCCCTTACGAATTTGGCGCTTTTATATTTTTTCTTTGGCCCATTGTATTGCCGGCGTATCTCATTCACACACGAGGCTGGCGAGGCGCACTGGTATTTTTGGCCTTCCTATTCATAGCTCTTCTGCCTTACATTTGCGGCTGGGTTTCTTACTACGCAAGCCCCGCTTACAGCGAGTATGGCGTCTAACTACTGGTTCAAGTCGTTCGCTTCGCTCACTCGGGACCGGCTAAAGCCGGCCCCTTAACCAAACGTTAGGCATATGAACAAAAATATTCGCTGCTACAAATTCCCTGACCAGCGATATCTTAAAATCCGCTGGCATGGTGTTTCAACACTCAAGCAGTGGAGAGCGCTACGTTCAATTGCAGCAAGAGAGCATTTATGGACGCGGCCAAGATATAAAAAACTTTGGGGCAGTGCTGGCATAAGAAACTGCCGCGCGTTACTTCATCAACGCAGAATTGAAGTAGCAAAATACTTATCTAAGAGCGGCGTAAAAATTCCGGATGAGCTTTTTCTACATCGTTTACCTTCAGGCCCATCTGGCTTTTGGCTAGAAATTCTACTTCCATGGAAAGGACCGTAGGATTAAACAACATGAAAATCGGAGTGCAACTGCCTAACAAGGCGCTCAAACCGCTCACTTCGTTCGCTGGGACCGCGTTCCGCGGCCCCTTAGCTTAATCGTTAGGCGTATATGAAAAACACAATTATCTCCGCGAATCTACTCTTGGCATTAATACAGCCAGCCTTCGGCACCGAGCTAACAAAAGAAGAAAGAGAGCAGTTTGAGCAGAATTTTTGCGGCGAAGCATGGGCGCACTTCTTGCCAGACGACCAAAAATTTACAGCAGAAAATGTTGAGCTTGCTGCCTTGCAGCACATGAATCCAGATAATCGATGCGTTCAAAATATAGAGCAAAAAGAATTCGACAGAATCTATGACGAAGTAAAAAAATCCGCCGCAAGCTCCTTCAAAAATAGCAAATCATCATTTGAGGTCATGGTTAAATTTGAGCTCACAACTTCAAATCCAGCGACATTTGAAATGATGGTAAGAGATGACACTGAATCGGATAAAGCTCAGCTGTTAGCTTTTAAGTCTAACCTGGAAAAAATCAAGAACTTCCACTCAAACCAGGGTGTCATTTACATCGTTTTCCACTACAAAATAAAACCAACAACCAGCCAAGCCAGTTGAACCGCGCCTAACAAATGGTTCAAGTCGCTCGCTTCGCTCACTCGGGACCGGCTAAAGCCGGCCCCTTAACCAAACGTTAGGCACTACTGCTCCAATCTCTGAGGGAACAATGAATTACAATTGGGAATGTCAGGCATGTGAAAACACCGTGGCAGCAGGAAACGAATCCTGCACCACCTGCGGCTGCCCAGCCTCATGCTCTGGGCGAGAAATTGACAGCTACAAAGAGAAGTACATGAACTCTGACGCCGTGCGCAATAAATCAAAATTCAGGTGCGCCAAATGTGACTATCACCTATCAAATACAGGTGCATTCCGGGCGGCAGGTGGCAGCTTGTCAGCAGCATTTGACTTAGCCACTGAGAGTTTCAATTACGTTAGCTGCAATAAATGCGGATACACCGAGTTCTACAAGTCACGTGTAAGCGGCGCAGCGTTTGTTGCTGACGTTCTTCTTGGCAGCTAGTGCCTAACAATGCGCTCAACTGTCGCTCACTTCGTTCGCTGGACGTCCAAAAGCTGCGCTTTTGGCCGCCCGTTAGCTTAATCGTTATGCTCTAAAGGAGATACCGTGAACTGCTACATACACGGAAGCACAGAAGCAGTTGGAGTATGCAAGTCCTGTATGAAAGGGCTATGCCACGAATGCGTACAGGAAATAGATGCATCCTTATCCTGCAAAGGAAGTTGCGAGCAACGAGTTAATTTACTTAACCGCCAAGCATCAAGTCAGAGTTACGCATCCCTACTCCGAGCTTGGATACCAGTCATCACAATTCTGTATGGCTCGTATCTGGCAGTTTCTTGGTCTGGGCTATTCAAGTATCCAAGAGAAACAGGTTTGTTTTTCATCGGAATAGCATTCATAGCATTTGGCGTAACAGTTCTCGTCAAGAATAGGCTTTCGAGTAAAGCATAACAATGCGCTCAAAGCGCTCACTTCGTTCGCTGGGACCGGCGAAGCCGGCCCCTTAGCTTAATCGTTATATGCACACATGACTAAATCCACGAAACTCCTTGCAAGTCTTGCAGTGCTATATATGCTTGGATTCTTTCTTTGGACTCCGATCCAACTGTTCGGAATCAGTGCGCACTGGTTCTGGCTTGCAAACCTCACATCCAAAATCAACGCTGCGATCTACACACCTCTCGCCAAGTGGTCAGGAGAGGATGGTGTGCTAACCAAAATCAGATACCAAAACACCGTATTTTGGTGCAAGAAATTCGAGCATTGCCATGTGCAATAAATCCGCATATAACAATGTGCTCAACACCGCTCGCTTCGCTCACTGGACTCGCAAAAGCTACGCTTTTGCTCGCCTGTTAGCACAACGTTAGGCCAAATCAAAAATCATTTCACGGACGAGACATCGTATGAACTGCTTCAACCACCACTCCAATGCTGCCATAGCAATCTGCAAGTCCTGCGGCAAAGGGGTTTGCCAATCCTGTGCAATTGATAAAGGTTTTGCTGTTGCCTGTTCAGACAGTTGCATGAGTGAAGCTGCTGACACTCACACAATGACCAGCAGAGCAAAACGCATGTACGGCCTCGGAGGCGCCAAAAAGGTATTTCCCCTTACAGTCGCCATGTGGGCAATTTTTGGCCTGCTATTTAGTGGTCTCGGAGTCTATAGATTCATCAAATCAGGAACCCCCGAGTGGTTCCTACTGCTGTTTGGCGCTGCTGCCTTCTTCCTTGCTATAGCTACTTATCGTCGGGTAAAAGCCCTTGAACTCAACTGCTAGCAAGGCCTAACAATGTGCTCAAATCGCTCACTTCGTTCGCTGGGACCGGCTAAAGCCGGCCCCTTAGCTTAATCGTTAGGGGCCAAGATGGATCTTCGCCAGACAACACCAATATTAGTTACAGCCCTGATCACAGCATTGATGCCATTGGCTTTGGGCTGGTATGCGCACTGGGAAAGCCCTCAGGGAATACTCTTGTATACTCCAACGGCCAATAATCCACACCCGCAAGGCTCCCCTGCATTTCCTATTGGAGTAATGGCTGGGTTAGCAGCTTCTTTTTTGCTATCCCTGGCTCTAGTAGTTCTAGGCGGAGCTGCCGCATACATAACGAAATCACGCTCATATGGCTCAAAAACGAGGGTCAAACTATTTTGCAAAATTGCAGTTACAGCTCTCGCCACATCAGCCGCAGGAGCAGCAGGAGCAGCAATCTATGCAATGCTCCCCTAACAAATGGTTCAAAGCCGTTCGCTTCGCTCACTCAGGACCGGCTAAAGCCGGCCCCTTAACTTAATCGTTAGGAGCATTACCTGTGCTTGGACGCATTGCACTAGTCACCATGTTGGCCTTTCTTTCTGCATACGCTGGAGCTGAAGAGATTAATTGTCCGCCGCAAGAAAAAGATCTTGCCGCACTCAAGAAGCTCCTTCAGCTAAATCCTGAGGAACTAGCAAAAGAAGAGGCAAAGCTTTCAAAGCCCGCTTTCTATGGCATACATGGCTATTCCGTAAGCACTCCAGGGCTTACAAACGATGCAATCGCTTGTCTGCATAAAAAAGCACAAATTAAGCACATGCCTGGCACATCCGATGTTCTGTGCAGCGATGAAATAGTTAATCTACAGCCAGCAGCTCAAAAATTTGCAGAGCGCTATAACTCAGAACTGGCTCGTGGCATGGAGTTAACATGCCCCTAACTAGTGGTTCAAGTCGTTCGCTTCGCTCACTGCGGGACCGGCTAAAGCCGGCCCCTTAACCAAACGTTAGGTGAAAGATGGAACTTCAAAGCCTTCGCGTTCTTTTGCTCATCCTATTTTGCATGCCGTGCTGGGCAGAGATGTCGCAGAAGGACATAGAAGCAGAAAAAGCCTGGGATGCTGGGCAGTTAGCAGCAGAAAAAACGATACCAACTCTGCTCGAAAGTTACGGAAACGCTATAGGTTGCTCTTTTAATTTTAACCCAATCCATCTGGTCAAGTACAAAATTCAAAAAGAACCAGTTTTTGTCGCAGCAATTGGCTTAGACGTTGGGTGCTCGGGCGGTAGTGCCATGGGGCGAACACTGCTAATTACCATGAAGCATGGCGCCTATCACAAAATACATGTAATGCCGGAACTCTCTACGCCTATGCAAACCCCCTCTGACTTCCCAAAGCATCTTGAGCAGCTTTATCTTGAAAACGGCGAAATTATGTTCTCAGGTTTTGTGCCCGATTGGTCAAAAGATTCGCTGTGCTGTGCATCCCAGCCAGTTAAAGGTAAAGTCTCATTTGCTAATGGCAAGTGGGCGCTCTCCTTTCTGCAATGAGCATCACCTAACAAACGGTTCAAGTCGCTCGCTTCGCTCACTCGGGGCCGGCTAAAGCCGGCCCCTTAACCAAACGTTAGGCTGCTGATTTAAAATCGTCGTCACGGAGGGCCACCACATTGAATCCGCTCATACTTCCTATGGCAGCTCATATAGCGCTCACCTCTTTTCTTTACGTGCTATTAACTATCGCACGCGCACCTAAGGTATGGGGCATAGGCAAAAAACCAGATGGAATCAATCCTTGGGCAGTAGTAGAACCCCGAATTAGCGCGAATCTTTCAAACCAGTTCGAATGGCCAGTATTTTTCTATGCTGCGTGCATTCTACTAATTCAAAACCAATCAGCTTTAGCTGCTGCAGCCTGGCTAGCGTGGATTTTCATTTTTGGGCGTGTGGTTCATAGCTGCGTACAGATACTCACCACAAACGTACGGTTGCGCGGCTTAGTTTTCACAATCAATTTCCTAGCCACTCTCGGGTTGTGGATCGTTGTAATTTTTACTTTAGAACCGAGTGCAACAGCCTAACAAATGGTTCAAGCCGTTCGCTCCGCTCACTCGGGACTAAAGCCGGCCCCTTAACCAAACGTTAGGCGTAAGAGCAAAAGTCATGGTCGATGACCGTGCAAGAAAACAAAGCTGCCGCCCCGCGGCACTCCTGAATCGAATGGTCGCCTGGCAGTAAATGCCGTTATTTGTGCTCAGCAAGGGAGTTGCTTTCAAGAAATGCGCACATCATAAATAACCTCCAGGGCCAAAGCCGATACGCCCTGCACTTCATCAATCATGCCCGGCTGTGGCGGCATGTCCCGCGTCCGACTCGAAGTCCTCTGCCTAACAATTGGCTCAAGTCGTTCGCTCCGCTCACTCGGGACCGGCAAAGCCGGCCCCTTAACCAAACGTTATACAGCACAGCATTTATCGTAATCTGGCCAAGGAGTGGTGATATCTATGCATCCAATTCAATGTAAGTGTGGTGCCGTTAAAGGCAAACTCGAAAACATTGGAACCAGCAATCGTCTCATCTGCTATTGCACGGATTGCCGAGCGTTCGCACATTTTCTTGGTACAGCTCCTTTTGTGCTAGACGAACAAGGCGGAACCGAGATTGTCCAAGTAGCTCAACAGTGCCTGCGTTTCTGCCAAGGGGAAGATCTTCTATCGGCAATACGCCTCAGCGAGAACGGTATGCTCCGCTGGTATGCAAAATGTTGCGGAACGCCTATTGGCAATACCATGGCCAACCGAAAAACGTCATTCATCGGACTTATTCACAGCTGCCTTGATCGTCAACAAATGGATAAAGACTTTGGAGAAAAAGTCGCAGCTTTAAACACTGAAACCGCCTTAGGCCAAGCAAAACCAAAGCAACGCGGGCTTCTGGGGGTTTTAGTTCGCTTCATATGGATCGTGCTCACGAACCGTGTCAGCGGACGGTACAACAACTCGCCGCTTTTTAACTCTTCAGGTTTGCCTCGAACAGCCCCCAAAATACTTGAAACTGAAGAATTGGAGAAGCTGAAGAATTCTGTATAACAACTGGATCAAACCGTTCGTTAGACAGTCAGAATTTACACTTACCTGTCCAACAGCTCAACCGTCATGCATTAAAAGGAAACAACAATGTCGTCTAGCAACACATCAAAAATCAAGAATGGATTCATAATTGGCGTCGGTTTCATATTGCCAATCGCACTGGGAATCTGGCTAGGTGACAAGCTGGTCAACTACTCAGGCGACCGTGAAGACTACGAAGTCGACGAATACTCTGACTTCTCTGAAATCACGACTGATTACGCAAAGCTAATTGCAGTAGAAAAATTTTCAGACAAGAGCAAGGATGGAAAAATCAACATCCTGGGCTCCATAATCAACAAAGGCAAAGTAGCTGTAGGCTCAATAAAACTTGAAGCAGAGTTCTTCAACAGCGAAGGCGAATTTGTGCAGGAGCAGTCCACATACATCAGCAAAAAGCTTGAGCCGAATGAGTCGGAGAACTTCCAGATTTCTTGCACCTGCAAAGGCCAGCTTCTGCCGGAGTACACCAAAGTTACAGTGCGCGTTGTCAGTGCTCACAGTTTTTAACGCATAGTCACTGGCTCACGTTACCCGCAGCTTTCACTCGAGCCCGGTTAAAGCTGCCACTTAACAGAACATTAACCAAGGAAGGTGTCATGAACAAAGCAGCACTACCACTAGCCGTACTCCTGACCTTCACCGCCTACACCGGTTTTGTCATGTCGCAGGCAGAGCAGTCGCTTATTCAATTCGGCCTGCAGCTGATGTCCAGCCTGGACACCGCCCAGGTCGTCATCGATCTCTATATCCTGGCCGCGCTGGCCTGCATCTGGATGTATCAGGACAACAAGGCGCGCAACAAGCCGGTCATCGCCGTAGTGCCATATCTGCTGATTACTGCGGTGTTTGTCTCCATCGGCCCGCTGCTCTACCTGGTCATCAAGGGCTTTGCCAATACGCCCGCTACAGGCAAAACAGACGCCTAGACTCAGCACCGCTCGTTTCATTCACCGGGCAGGTCGGCCTGCCCGCTTAATCCTGATGCAGCCCAAGGAAGAACCCTCATATGCCTGGACAGTACCCCAACAAGATCAAGCAACTCCCTCTGTTCGATGGACGTTTTGACGCCTATCAGCTGGAGGCCAAGGACAGCACCGTGCTGTTTGCCTCCTATCCGGCTGGTACCTCCATCCCGCCGCACAGCCATGCAACAGACAATCATGGGGTCATCACGCGCGGCGAGCTGATCCTGACCATGAAGGGTGAAACGACCAGGGTTGGCGTCGGCCAGTGGTATCACGTACCGGCCAATGTCGAGCACTCCGCCGTATTCGAGGTCGAGACCGATGAGGTCGAGTTCTGGTTTGTGTGACGCCAGAGAACCTGCTTACGATCTCCTGGCCGTCGGCCATACGGCGTTAAAAACAGCCTCGGAATGCTCATTTACAGCTCGTAAACTCCGCTTCCTCGGCGTTTTGACCAGCCGGAGGCTGTTACTGGCGTAGCGCCTTGCCTGGCTCTAGTCCAAAAGATCGTCAACAAGTTCTGATAACTCAACCCAACCTGAACATCACCCATCAATAAGCAGCCACCATGCACTACAACCAACTGGTTCCAGAGCTCAACATAACCAATCTCGCCGAGAGCCTGAGCTTTTACACCGCCATTCTCGGCTTCGAGATCAAGTACCAACGCACCAACCCAGACTTTGCCTTCCTTGAGCTCAATGGCGCGCAGCTCATGCTCGAGGAAATTCAGCCCGACAGCTGGCTCATGGGCGAGCTGGTGCGGCCCTTCGGGCGCGGCATGAATCTGTCCATCGAGTGTCCAGACCTAGCGGCAATCGCCGCCAACATCCATGCCTCCGGTATCGCCCTGTTCGAGGAGCTGCACGAGGCCTGGTACGCCACGGATGATGGTGAGTTTGGTCAGCGGCAGTTGCTGGTTGCCGACCCAGACGGTTACCTGCTGCGGCTAACCGAGGAAATTGGTAAGCGGCCCCTTGCCTAGGGGCTGTTTAAACCTGATCCACGAGCTTGGCCATTGAAGACCCCCTCACGAAAGGATCTCGTACATGACCGAACGAACCGGACGCTGCCTGTGCGGCGCTGTCAGTTTCACCCTCAGCAGCGAACCGCTGGCCACCCGCGTGTGCTGGTGCCGCGACTGCCAGCATCTGGCCGCCAACGGCACGGTGAACCTGCTGGTGGCCGCTGACGGGCTCAGCATCAGCGGAGCGCTCGCCGAGTACAGCAAGACCGCAGACAGCGGCAACCAGGCCACCCGGCAGTTCTGCCCGAATTGCGGCACGCATCTGTTTGCCAAGTCCGCCGCCCGGCCCGAGTTCCGTATCGTGCGGGCCGGCAATCTGGATGAGCCGTCGTCCATTCGGCCGACCTTTAACATCTGGGCATCCAGCGCACCCGCGTGGGCCTGCCTGGACCCGCAGCTGGAGCGCGTGGAGCAGCAACCTGTGGCGCCGAAGCCTCGGCCAACGGAGAGCCAGGCCTGACAACTTGGGCTAAAAAGCAGGGAGCGATTGCTTTCTCAAACCGAACAGCCCGCTCCATCCTGCACCGAGGACCGCGCCATGCTCACGACCTACTCCGGCAGTTGCCACTGCGGCGCCGTGCGGTTCGAGGCCGACCTCGACCTCACGCAAAGCTCCTACCGCTGCAACTGCTCGATCTGCCGGCGCACGCGCTTCTGGGTGGCGGTGGCCAGGCCTGAGGGGTTCCGTCTTTTGGCGGGTGAGCAGGCGCTGACCGAGTACCTGTTCAACACCCGCAAGAACCAGCATTTCTTCTGCAAACACTGCGGCGTGCGGGCTTTCGGGGTGGGCAACGACACGCCGATCGGGCAGATGATCGGGATTAATCTCGGCTGCCTGGATGAGGTGAGCGAGGAGACGCTGGCAAGCATCCCGATCAGCTATGTGGATGGCCTGCATGACCGCTGGCAAAGCGCGCCGGCATGCTGCGCCCATCTGTAGAAGAGCATCGCCCGTAGGGTGCGCCGTGTGCACCAGCAAGCCCGCGTGTGGCCTCGGTGCGCACGGCGCTCCCTAGGGAAGACCGGGGCATCAACGTATCCCCGCGACCCTGTACTGCAGGATGATTTGCTCCTGGCGCACCTGAAATGCCGGATCGACCATGGCCTGATCTATGTGGGCCATGATCTGTTCGATATCCGGCAGGCTCTGGCGCAAGCCGATATGAAACGGCACCTGGCTGTTGGGGATGAAATCCACCTTGGCGTTGCGCAACTGCTCGGTGTAACCGAACCGACTGGCGTAGTAGTGCGCCTGCTCGGCACTCATGATCAAGAAGTCGCCAGCGCCACGACGCAGCAGCATGTGGATCATCTGCGGCGGTGTATTGACCGAGTAGCGCTGGATGAAGCCCGGTACGTTTTCAATTTCCCAGTCGACCCCTTCCTGGGAAATCAGCCGCAGATCGCGCAGGTCGTCAAAGCTTGTGGCGCTGGCGATCCGTGCGCCCTGGGCGTTATCGCGGTGGTAAACCAGATTGCCATAGTCCCACACATAGACCGGCCGGGCCGCGAAGCGGGCATAGCCCTTGCGCTTCTCCGACGGGAAGGTGCAAAAGCCATCGGCCTGGCCCCGGGTCACTTCAAGTTGTGCGCGTGACCAGGGCAGGCTGATGAATTCGAGCCGGTATTGCGGCAGGTTGGCAAACAGCGCGAGCAGCATGTCGCGCAGGATGCCCTGGGCCTCGCCGTTGTGCGCATAGGAAGTCGGCGGGCTTTCCGCGGACATGGCGAAGCGCAGCAGCCGCACCTCCTCGGCCTGGGCCATGGGCAGGCTCAGCACGGCGGCGCAGCAGCACGCGAGGACTGCCCGAATAGCCGCTGGCCAGCCGCGCAGTGGCCACCGGCACATCGATGCAATCGCAGATACAGGCCACATAGCGCCCCCCGGAAAGGTACAACCCGCAAAGTACAAACGAGCACACGCGGCAGCGGCACAACGGCTACGGCAAGCACCGCAGCCAGCGCATAACTGCGCCTAGTCCCGCCGCAGCAGCAGGGCGAACAGCTCGGCGTGCCCCGCAACACCGAGCTTGTGGTAGAGGTTGCGCCGGTGCACTTTCACCGTCTCCGGGGAGATACCCATGCGCTGGGCCATCGCCTTGCCGGAGAAGCCCTGCAGGATCAACCGCGCCGCTTCACTTTCGCGCTCGGACAAGCGCGCGCCCAGCCCTTCCAGCATAGTCGTGAAGTCGCCCACCGCCGGCTGGCTGGCGGGCACCTCGAGCGCGCAGAGCTGCAGGTGGCGACGCATGGCCGCCAGCACCCAGTCACGCACGCAGAGCAGGCGGCCAAACTCTTCATGGCTGAAGGACGTCTGCCGGCCGAGGGACAAGCTCAGCACAGCGCCCTGGTGGTTGACCAGGAACTGCAGCTCGCCATTGCCGACCACCGCGCGGAAGTAGCTGAGGTAGTACTCGCTCTGCTGGAACTGGTCGGGCGCCACGCTTTCCAGGCTGTGCAGGCCATCGCCGATGCCGGCGCAGGCAGCCTGGTAGAAGGGGTCAAGCAGGTACATGCCGGCGCAGTAGTGGGCCAGGTCCTCGCCCTCGTCGGCCACCGCGCGGAACTCGAAGTCGGCCAAAAGGCTGGGCACCCGGCCCGGCTGCATCAGGGCGGCCAGGGCATTGTCCAGCGGCACCAGCAGGCGCAGGCAATCCACCAGGCTGCGCCAGAAAGCGTCCTGGCCGAGGTTGGCGAAGACCCGCGCCAACCCTTGGTGCACCGGCAGTTCCTTGAGCAAGGCATCCACTCTCTACCCCTTTCGTATAACCCATGGTGGGAATTGGTCTGCCGCAGGCGCGGCACTAGCCTGAGGCCTCCTGAATCAACGGGCCTGCAACAGGCCAGGAGTGCCGCATCATGCTTCGTCATCGCCTGTATCTCAACACCGCTCTGGCTGCCGGCCTGGCACTCTGGCTGCCTGCCGCCAGTGCCGCCGTCGATGGCCCCAGCGTGCATGTGTACAACTGGTATGACTACATCGGCCCCACCACCCTGGCCGACTTCAAGCGCGACCAGGGCATCACCCCGGTCTATGACACCTTCGACAGCGCCGAGGTGCTGGAGGGCAAACTGCTCACCGGCGGCAGCGGCTACGACGTGGTGGTGGCCAGCAACTTCAGCCTGCCGACGCTGATCAAGGCCGGCGTGCTCGCACCGCTCGACCCAGCCAAGCTGCCGCACCTCAAGCACATGGACCCGACCCTGCTGGCCAAGCTGGCCAGCAACGACCCGGGCAACCGCTATGCCGTGCCGTATTTGTGGGGCACCAACGGCATCGGCTACAACATCGACAAGGTGCGTGCGGTGCTCGGCGAGCAGGCGCCGGTGGACTCCTGGGACCTGCTGTTCAAGGAAGACAACCTGGCCAAGCTCAGCCAGTGCGGTGTGGCCCTGCTCGACTCCCCTGCGGAAATGCTGCCGGTGGCACTGCATTACCTGGGTCTGCCGCCCAACAGCAGCAACCCGGACGACTACAAGCAGGCCGAGGCGCTGTTGCTCAAGCTGCGCCCGCATATCCGCTACTTCGACTCGTCCAAGTTCATCAGCGACCTGGCCAACGGCAACATCTGCGCGGCCGTGAGCTGGTCCGGCGCCGCCCTGGAGGCGAAGACCAACGCCGAGCTGGCCGGCAACGGCGTGCGCATTGCCTACAGCCTGCCGAAGGAAGGAGCGCCGGTGTGGTTGGACACCCTGGTGCTGCTCAAGGATGCACCCCACCCGACCCAGGGCCAGGCCTTTATCGATTACCTGATGCGCCCGGAAGTCGTCGCGCCAATTACCGACCACCTCAACTACCCCAACGGCAACCTCGCCGCTACGCCGCTGGTGGGTGCGGCGGCACGCAACAACCCGGTCGTCTATCCGTCGGCAGAGACCATGGCCCGCCTGTTCACCCTGCAGCCCCTGCCGAAGAAGACCGAGCGTATCCGCACCCGCGTATGGAGCAAGGTGAAGAGCGGTCAGTAAGCGCCTCGCTCCGTGCCTCATCACGGTGGATAAGCAGAGCGTTATCCACCCGACAAAGCTGATTTCCCCTGATAACACTCTGAGAACGAGAAAGACCATGAAACTGCGTGCCCGCGACCTGAATATCCAATTCGGCCAACTGCCCCCAGGCCCCCTCAACGCCATCACCGACGTACCCGGCGTGCGCGTCGGCCACAGCAACGTCAGAGGGCGCAGCGCCAGTGGCCGCGACATCAACACCGGGGTCACGCTGATCGAGCCGCGCCTGGGCTCCACCACCCAGCAGCCGTGCTTTGCCGGCGTGCATATCCTCAACGGCAACGGCGACGCCACCGGCCTGGAGTGGATTCGCGAGGCCGGCCTGCTGACCAGCCCGATCGCCTTCACCAACACCCACAGCGTCGGCGTGGTGCGCGACGCCATGATCGCCCTGGATCGCCAGAACCAGCCCGCCGACGGCCGCCTGTACTGGAACATGCCGGTGGTGCTGGAAACCTTCGACGGCCTGCTCAATGACATCAACGGCTTCCACGTGCGCCCCGAGCATGTCGCCGAAGCCATGGACTGCGCCAAGGGCGGCCCGGTGGCCGAAGGCGCAGTCGGCGGTGGCAGCGGCATGATCTGCCATGAATACAAAGGAGGTATCGGCACCGCCTCGCGGCGCCTGAACGCGGCACAAGGCGGCTGGACCGTCGGCGCCATCGTCCAGGCCAACCACGGCACCCGCCGCGAACTGCGCGTGGATGGCTACCCGGTGGGGCGTTACATGGAGAAGGCCAGCTCGCCCTTCCTGCGTGCCGAACTGCCGCATCCGGGGATGGGTTCGATCGTCGTCTGCCTGGCCACCGATGCCCCGCTGCTGCCGCACCAGTGCACCCGCCTGGCCCAGCGCGCCAGCATCGGCATCGCCCGCACCGGCGGCGGCAACGAGGACTGCAGCGGCGACATTTTCGTCGCCTTCTCCACCGGCAATCAGCAGCTGCAGGCCACCGCCTACGAGCGCAAGGGCGCCTTCACCTGCGACGGCCTGCGCATGGTCAACAACGACCATATCGGTGACCTGTTCCTCGCCGCCTCGGAGGCGGTTGAGGAAGCCATCATCAATGCGCTGCTGGCGGGCGAGACCCTCGAAGGCAATGGCCATCGGGCTCCGGGGCTGGATCGTGAAACTCTGCTGGAAGCCTTGAGCAAGGCGGGTTGGCCGGGAGCCTGACAACCTTTCCCGGATTGCATCCGGGGCCGCCAACACCGAGTCATATAGAGCGAGTGCAGCCCGCGTTGTCAGCCTTCGCGGGTTTCACCCGCCCTACACCGCGCCTTACACCGTCCAAGAGAACGGCAAGCCACTGCACCAGCTTCTACACTGGAACCGCGCGTTGATCTGCGGTTGTCCAGTAGCGGCGTGGGGCGCTTTTCCGAGGGCAATATGAGCCGACTGGTCTGTGCCGACTTCGACGAGTTCGAAGAGGCCTTATATGGCGTCGAGGGGCATTACGTGCTGCGCTCGCGGCAGCAGCGCGACTGGCGACTACGCGTCGTCGAGCTGGACGGCGTGGCCCTGATGTTCGGCCGCGAGGGCGCCGGCACCGTCTACAGCGGCATCGGCCTGCCTGGCTTCTTCAATATCTTCTTGCCCTTGAGCCGGCACGAATGCACCGTGCTCGGCGGCCAGCGTCTGAATCCGCGGCTGATCGGCTGGATGGTGCCCGAGGCGATGTTTCATATCGACGCCAGCCAGCCGGCAAGCTGGATGACGGTGGCCATGTCCTGTGAGCTGGTGCTGCGCTGGATGCAGCAACACGAGGACGAGTTCAGCCCGGAGATCCTCACCCACAATGTGGTCTGCCTGGCCCAGCAGGACCTGGCGCCGCTGGTCTGGCTGGCACTGCGCCTGCTGCGTATCGATCACTGCGCACCGCAACAGCTGCACACCCCGGCAGCGGAAAACAGCGCGCGCAACGAGCTGCTGGATAGCCTGTTCCGCAGCCTGCTGCCGGCAACCCCTGTGCAACGCAGCGTGGCCGCCCAGCACAGCCATCCGCAGATCCTGCGCCGGGCACTGGAGCTGCTGGACGCCATGCCGGATACCCCGCTGCACATGGCCGACCTGTGCCAGGCCTGCAACACTTCGGAGCGCACGCTGCGCAACCTGTTCACCCGCTACCTGGGCATGAGTCCACACCGCTACCTGATGCAGCATCGCCTGCATGCGATCCGCCGCGCCCTGCTGCACGCGGGGCCTGAGGAGACCATCACCGAGCTCTGCGCACGTTTTGGCGTGTGGGACTTCGGCCGTTTCGCCGGCCTCTACCGGCGCTACTTCGGCGAGCTGCCGTCGCAGTCGCTGCGCAGCCGGCGGTCGCTGCCGCCGCTCAATCCCCACTGACCCCGCGCGACAGGGTGGTACTGGGGTACTCGCCAAACAGCGTCTGGTAGTCCGCCGCCATACGTCCGCAATCGGTGTAGCCAAAGCGCCGAGCAATCGCCGCCACGCTGCTCTGATGCGGGTCGGCAACCGCCAGGGCAGCGCGCAGCAGGTGCAGGCGGCGCAGACGCAGATAGCGCGCAGGGGCCATGCCCAAGGTGGCGATAAAAACCGTGCGCAAGGTGCGCTCGCTGACCCCGACCGCGCGGCACAACTCGGCCAGCCGTGGCGTGTGCCCACAGGAGATCGGTAGCAGCTGCAGCACCTGGTTCAGCAGGCTCTCGTAGCCGGCCTGGCGGGCACGCTGGCTCGGCGTGGTACGTGGCGACATGGCAGCGTCCTGGCCGAGGGTGACGACTCCAGGCTGCGCTGCAGCGCACCACGGCGCTACGTAAAACAGGCAAATCCTGCACGCCGCGCAGCTTTGCCGATTTTACGTAGCCGGCAACCGCTGAATGCCACCAGCATCAGGCCATCGCTCGTCGTCCGCCACCGATCAAGGGAGAGTCCGCCGATGCCGCAAAACCCTGAACGACTGCTGAGTGAAAGCCGGCGCCAACTGCTGCTCGGCTCGGCCGTGCTGGTCACGACGCTGTTGTTACCCCTGGGCGGTTGCATGCGCGGCAGTGGCTCCGTGGCAAACCGTCTGCAACCTGAAAATGGAGAGCGCAAGACCATGGGCACTATTACCACGCGCGACGGCACCCAGATTTACTACAAGGATTGGGGCAGCGGCCCGGTTGTCGTCCTCAGCCACGGCTGGCCACTCAACTCTGATAGCTGGGAGGCGCAGATGTTCTTTCTGGCCAGCAACGGCTATCGGGTGATCGCCCACGATCGCCGTGGTCATGGCCGCTCCAGCCAACCCTGGAACGGCAACGAGATGAACACCTACGCCGATGATCTGGCCCAGTTGCTCGATCACCTGGACGTACGCGGTGCTGCGCTGTTTGGCTTCTCCACCGGCGGCGGCGAAGTGGCGCGTTACATCGGCAAGCACGGCACGGCGCGGGTGGCCAAGGCGGGCTTGATCTCGGCAGTACCGCCGCTGATGCTGCAGACCGAGGCCAATCCGGGTGGCCTGCCCCTCTCGGTGTTCGACGGCATCCGCGCCGCTTCGATCGCCGACCGTTCGCAGCTGTACAAGGACGTCGCCAGTGGCCCGTTCTTTGGCTACAACCGCCCCGGCGCCAAACCTTCCCAGGGCGTGATCGACGCCTTCTGGATGCAGGGCATGATGGCCGGGCACAAAAATGCCTACGACTGCATCAAGGCCTTCTCCGAAACCGATTTCACTGAAGACCTGAAGAAGTTTTCCATACCCACACTGATCCTACATGGCGACGACGACCAGATCGTCCCGGTGGATGCCGCCGCACGCGCCTCGGCGAAGCTGGTGCCGCACGCCAAGCTGGTGATCTACCCCGGTGCGCCCCACGGCATTACCGATACCCACAAGGAACAGCTGGGCGCCGACATGCTGGCTTTTCTGCGCAGCTAAGTGAGCGTTATCGGGCTGCTGCGTATTGCATCAGCACACTTCCTGAAATGGAGCGAGCGATCATGAGCCATTCCCCATCTGCCAGCACAGCGCCCAATCAGTTCGTCGAGGTCGACGGCCGCCGTCTGGCCTATCGCGTCATCGGCGAGGGTACGCCGCTGGTGCTGTGCCTGCGTTTCAGGGGCGTCATGGACGACTGGGATCCGGCCTTCCTCGATGCGCTCGCCCTCAGGGGTTTTCAGGTGTATGTGTTCGACTACAGCGGCCTCGGTTGCTCCACTGGCCAGCCGACCTATGACCCGGCAGCGCTGGCCAAGGACGCCATCGAGCTGATCGGCGCGCTACAGCTGGGCCCGGTAGTGCTGGGTGGCTGGTCGATCGGTGGCGTCGCGGCGCAACTGGTGTTGTTGCTGGCACCGCATCTGCTCAGCCATCTGCTGCTGATCGCCACCACGCCGCCCGGCCCGCTGGTCAAGACCGGCGAGCCCCAGTTCTACCAACTGGCCGCCCGCGACAACGACTTCGAAGACTTCGTCAGCCTGTTCTTCGAACCGACCTCGGCCAGCAGTCGCGAGGCGGCGCGGCGTTCGGCCGAGCGTATTGCCCACCGCAGTGAAGGGCGCTGCACGCCAGTGCCTTATGCCTGGGCCGCGCAGTCCCTGGGCGACGGGCCGCGCAACCCGATGTTTCCGCTGCAGGCGGCGCTGGACGCGCTCAAGCAAACGCAGACGCCGGTGCTGCACCTGGGCGGCGACCACGACATCGTGTTTCCCGTGGAGAACTGGTACGCGCTCAATCGCACCCTGCCCACCCTGCAACTGCTGACCCTGCCCAGCGCGGGGCATGGCCCGCAGTCGCAATACCCCGAGGCCAGCGCGGCGCATATCGCGGCGTTTGTTGCCGGGGAACACGCTTAGCCAATCAGGCCTCGACACTGTCCTGAAGCCACTGCAGCAGGCGCCGCAACATGGCATCGCAGCCATCCAGCTGCTGCTGGCTGACATATTCATCCGGCTTGTGGCCCTGCTCCATGCTGCCGGGGCCGCAGACCACGGTGGGGATGCCGGCCTGATGGAACAGGCCGCCTTCGGTACCAAAGGCCACGGTAGAAAACTCGCGACTGCCGCTAAGCAGCGCGAGCAACTCGGCCGCTTCGCTGTGCGGGTCGGTGGCCAGGCCCGGATAGGCCGAGAGCGGCTGGAAACTGATCGCCGTTTCGGCACTGCGCTCGCGCATCTGCGGCAGCAGTTCGCGCTCGGCGTAATCCTGCAGCTCGTCAGCGACCTGCTGCGGGTCGGCCGCCGGCAGGGCGCGTACCTCGAAGTCGAACTGACATTCGGCCGGGACGATATTCAGCGCCCTCCCCCCGCTGATCAGCCCGGTCTGCACCGTGGAATATGGTGGATCGAAACGCGGGTCGTGGTGCTCGGGCGCGGCCAGGCGCTGGCCGATCTCGCCCAGCTTGCCGATCAGTCGTACGGCGTACTCGATGGCGTTGACGCCCTGCGGCGCGTAAGCCGAGTGGCAGGCCGCGCCCTGTACTTGGCAGCGCATGGCCAGCTTGCCCTTGTGGCCGAGCACCGGCTTGAGCTCGGTGGGTTCGCCAATGATGCACAGCAGCGGCTGGTGCGGGCGCCGCTCTAGCTCGGCCAGCAGTGAGCGCACGCCGAGGCAGCCGACCTCCTCGTCGTAAGACAGCGCCAAGTGCAGCGGCAGGCGTAGATTGCCCTGCAGAAACAGCGGTACGGCGGCCAGCATGCAGGCGATATAACCCTTCATGTCGGCGGTGCCGCGGCCGTACAACTTGCCGTCGCGCTCAGTCAGCTCGAACGGCGGCAGGCTCCAGGCCTGGCCGTCGGCCGGCACCACGTCGGTATGCCCGGACAGCAGCACACCGCCACGGTCAGTGGGGCCGATGGTGGCGAACAGGTTGGCCTTGCTGCGCTCGGCGTTGTAGTCCAGCTCGCAGGCCACGCCTAGGTTGTTGAGGTAGTCGCGGACGAATTCGATCAGCGCCAGGTTGGAGTCGCGGCTGACGGTGGGAAAGGCCACGAGGCGGGCCAGCAGGTCACGGCTGGTGAGCATGCAGAACTCCTGATTGCCGAAGGGTTGGTGCGCACGGCGCACCCTACGGAGCGCGGCTAATCGGCCGCGCCGTGCGCATCGTCACTCATCTCCCGGCACGCCATAGCTCGGCGCGGCGGTGGGGTCGAGGGCGCGGGTGATGTAGTCCTGCATCTGCGGCCGGTAGGCCTGCCAGAGCTGATCCAGTGCGCCAATCGGGTCGTCGTCGGCCCAGTCCACGCGCAGGTCGATGATCGGCCAGACCAGGTCGCCGACCACCTTGAGCGCCGCCGAGTGCACCGGCCCGGCTTCGCCACCGGCAGCCATAGCCGCGTGCATGGCGGCCAGCAGGCGCTCGGCGAGGGCACCGGGGGCCTGTTCGAAGGCACTCACCATGGCCTCGATCACCGCTGGCGAGGACAACAGGTTGCCGGCCGCCACACATTGCTCGCCGGCCAGCGCATTATGCGTACCGAGCGCCTCGCTGCCGGAGAACAGCGCGCTGCGCCCCTGGCTGTCGAGCAACGCGACCTGGCGGTACTGGCTGTAGCCATTGCGGGTCAGGGCCTGATCCAGCGCCGCCGCCGGTTCCTGGCCGGCGGCCAGGGCATCGAGAATCTGCGGGCCGAGGGCCGGCAGGGTGATGTTCTGCGAGGCCACCGCCCCCACTCCGGCACGCAGCCAGGGGCAACGGGCACCAACGGCAATGCTCGACGAGCTGATGGCGATGCCCAGCTGGCCGGTTTCGGCACAGCGGCCGACGATGGAAAAGGTCATGGCCTGCTCCTTAGACTTTGCCTGGTTGCCAGTCGTCCGGGATCACCGCGATCACGTCGATCTCCATCAGCCATTCGGGCTGACCGAGACCGCTGATCACCAGACCGGTGGAGATCGGGAAAACGCCCCTGAGCCACTTGCCGACTTCCTGGTAGACCGGCTCGCGGTAGCGCGGGTCGATCAGGTAGGTGGTGGTCTTGACGATGTGCGACAGGTCGCTGCCGGCTTCTTCGAGCAGTTGTTTGACGTTCTTCATGGCCTGCTCGGCCTGGGCGCGCGGGTCACCGAGGCCGACCAGCTTGCCGCTGAAGTCGGTGCCGATCTGCCCGCGTACATACACGGTGTTGCCGGCGCGCACGGCCTGGCACAGGTCGTTGTCCAGGCTCTGGTTGGGGTAAGTGTCTTTGGTATTGAACATGCGGATGCGGGTATGAGTGGGCATCGACTTGCTTCCTCTAAGCGGAGTGGTTGAGGAGGCCCCGCAGGGCCTCGGTCAGCGCGTTGGGTAGGCGCTCAGTCTTGCGCCTGGCGCTGCGCGGCATCGCGGTAGGCGAGGTAGGTGCGCTGCGTGGCGATATGCCCGGCGACGTGCTTGGCGTCGTGCCACACGCCCCAGATAAAGCTGGAACCCCGACGCGACAGCCACGGCAGGCCGAGGAAGTAGATGCCCGGCTCCCGGGACACACCGCGCTGATGCTGCGGCTTGCCCTTGGCGTCGAAGGCATCGACCTGCAGCCAGCTGAAATCCAAGGCATAGCCGGTGGCCCAGATGATCGTGCTCACCCCGGCCTGGGCCAGATCCAGCTCGCGCAGCGGTCGAGTCACGCACTCCGGGTCCGGGTAGGTAGCGCGGGCTTCCGGCTCCTCCGGCAGGTCGAGGCCGTTGCGGGCGATATAGGCGTCGGCCGCATCCAGCAGCGCCAGGTAGTTCTCATCGCCACGCGCCAGGTTGTCGGCCAGATCCTGTTGGAAGGTCACCACGCCGTTGTCGAACGACTGAGTCAGACCGACCAGCGTCATGCCCTGATGGGCCAGGCCACGGAAGTCCACGGTATGACCGCCACGGGCACCGCTGACGGCGATGGTCACGTGCTCCTTGCCCGGCTGGGCGACTTCCGCATCCCATTCGCCGAGCACCCCGAGCCACCAGCAAAAATCACGCTTGCGGTAGGCGCGCGGCGGCCGGTCGTGCGGGCCGACCGAGAGGTAGACCTTGCGCCCGGCACGCTGCAGTTCATCGGCGATCTGCACCCCCGACGAGCCGGCGCCTACCACCAGCACCGCGCCCTCGGGCAACTGCTGCGGGTTGTAGTACTGCGCGGAGTGGATCTGCGTGAGCCGCTCGTCCTTGGGTGCAATCGGCGGGATCACCGGGCGCTGGAACGGGCCGGTGGCGCAGACCACGCGATTGGCCTGAATCACGCCCGCCGAGGTTTCCACGGTGAAGCCGGCACGGTCGGCATTGCGTACCACCTTGCGTACCTCGACTCCGGTTTGGATCGGCGCGGCGAACTTCTGCGCATAGGCTTCGAAATAGGCCGCTACGCGATCTTTCGGCGCGAAGGCATCGGCGTCGACATCATCGAATTCCAGGCCCGGAAAGCGGTCGTGCCAGGCCGGGCCGTTGGCCACCAGCGAATCCCAGCGGCCGGTGCGCCAGGCTTCGGCGATGCGGTTGCGCTCCAGCACCAGGTGCGGTACGCCGAGCTTACTCAGATGCTCACTGATGGCCACGCCGGCCTGACCAGCGCCCACCACCAGGGTGTCGATTTCTGTTCCTTCAAGGGTCACGCCTGTGTGCTGCTGAAAGGCGGGTTGATTCAGGTCGGTCATGGCTTGCCTCCTCTGACTCCGAACAGGGGTTTCCACTGCTGCGGCTATGGGTGTTGGCCGCATTCTGTTCGGAGCCGGGGATTGGCGAAATTATGATTTTTGTAGTCGCTGGCAAGGTAAAAGCGTGCCCGCAGGCCAAGCCTGCGGCCCGCGTAGCGCAAGGCCTTGGCTAGAGGTTTTTTAGCAGCAGAGGCAACAAATTAGTTGGGCGCAACAGACCTTCGGCGCAGGCAGAAAAACAAAACCCCGCCAATGGGCGGGGTCTTGTCATCCAGCGTTCAGCTTTACTCGGGCTGAGTCACCAGGGTATTGCTCCGATTGCTGCTCCACTGCGGCAGCAGCGTACCGATCAGCATGCCAGCCATGCTGAACAGCAGACCCGCCAGCTGCGGCGGCCAGAAGGCTTCGTCGGTCAGGCTGTATTCCAGGTAGATCCAGGAGGCCAGGCCGAAGACGATGGCGAACAGCGCGCCCTGGGTGGTCGCACGCTTCCAGAACAGCCCGGCGAACAGCGGCACCACGGCAGCGACCAAAGTCACCTTGTAGGCGTTGCCGACCATCTCGTAGATGCTCGCATCCGAGTACAGGGCGAAGCTCAGGGTGGCGATGGCGCAGACCACGATGCTGATGCGCATGGCCAGCAAGAACTGCTTGTCGCTCATCACCGGTACGAAACGCTTGAGCACGTTCTCGGTGAAGGTCACCGACGGCGCCAGCAGGGTACCGGAGGCGGTGGACATGATCGCCGACAGCAGCGCACCAAAGAACATGATCTGGGCGAACAGCGGGGTCTTCTCCAGGATCAGGTGCGGCAGAATCATCTGCGCGTCCTCGGCCAGCCAGCGCTTGACCATTTCTGGATCAATGATGGAGGCGGCGTAGGCCAGGAAGATCGGCAGCATGCAGAAGCACAGGTAGAAGCCAGCACCAAACATCGAAGCGCGCGCAGCGATGTTCTCAGTCTTGGCCGACATCACCCGGGCGTACACGTCCTGCTGCGGGATCGAGCCGAGCATGAGGGTCACCGCCGCACCGATGAAGGCAACAATATCCTTCGGCTCGAAGCTGTGGATGAAGGTGAACTTACCTTCGCTAGCCGCCTTGCTGACAACTACATCGACGCCGCCGGCCATATCACCGATCAGCCAGGTCAGATAGACCAGGCCCGCGACGATGATGATCATCTGGAAGAAGTCGGTCAGAGCCACCGACCACATGCCGCCGAACAGGGTGTACAGCAGCACCACGAAAGTGCCGAGGAACATGCCCTGGGTGGTACTGATGGCACCGTCGGAGATCACGTTGAACACCAGACCCAGCGCGGTCAGTTGCGCGGCGATCCAGCCCAGGTAGGACGCCACGATGACCAGGCTGATGATCAGCTCGACATTCGGCCCGAAACGCTTGCGGAAGTAGTCGCCAATAGTCAGCAGGTTCATCCGGTACAGCGGGCGGGCGATGATCAGGCCTACCAGCATCAGGCAGCCGAAGGAGCCGAACGGGTCCTCGATGATGCCGGCGAAGCCTTCTTCGATGAAGGTGGCCGGAATGCCCAGCACCGCCTCGGAGCCGAACCAGGTGGCGAACACCATGGCGGCGACGATGGGGAAGCCCATGCTGCGACCGCCGGCGGCGAAGTCGCGGGAGTTTTTCACACGGGTGGCGGCGTAGAAGCCGATACCCACGGTGACCAGCAGATAGAGCGCAACGAACCAGATCAGCATGCTTTCCCGTTCCACAGACTTCAGCCCACCGCATGCGCGCCACGTGCAAAGGCACGGGAGGGGACGGCGGACTACAGGTTTTTGTTATGACCATGCATGAGAGGCTGCACGCGCCACTCAAGGCCGCGCAGTCTGGCAAATACGTAAAATATGTCAAACAAAAACGACGAATTGCCTGCACACAGAGCGGCCACTCATCCGAATATGTCGTGTAACAGACTGTAATTACTGCGGTTGCTACAAGTTGCACCTATATCGGTAGTTGCATATTTTTGACACACGCCAACCATGCGCAGTTGCCCGGGCTGACTGGCGCCGGCCGGGCCTGTATCGTCGACGCGCGGCCAAGCCGGTCGCCCGGCCAGTCGATCCCATGGATATCAAACAGCTCAAGTTCCTCGTCGCCCTCGATGAAACCCGCCACTTTGGCCAGGCCGCGGCGCGTTGCCATGTGACCCAGCCGACCCTGTCCATGCGCCTGCGCAATCTGGAGGAAGAGCTCGGCCTGGAACTGGTGCAGCGCGGC
This sequence comes from Aquipseudomonas guryensis, assembly GCF_014164785.1. Classification (GTDB taxonomy): domain Bacteria; phylum Pseudomonadota; class Gammaproteobacteria; order Pseudomonadales; family Pseudomonadaceae; genus Aquipseudomonas; species Aquipseudomonas guryensis. The sequence continues at coordinate 554,434 of NZ_JACJFN010000003.1, forward strand.
CAGCGCTTCGAAGGCTTCACCGAAGCCGGCCAGCGCGTGCTGGCCTGGGCGCGCAGCCTGCTGGCAGCCGAGGACGGCCTGTATGCCGAGGCGGCGGCCTGCCGCGGGCAACTGGTTGGCACCCTGCGCCTGGGCGTGGTGCCGCTCGGCGGCTTCGATCCGATGCGCCTGGTCAGGCTGTTCGCTGCAGAGCATCCGGGCCTGCGCTTCCAGCTGTTCGCCCTGAGCAGCGAGCAGATACTCGAACGCCTCGGGCGTAACCAGCTCGACCTCGGCCTGTCCTACCTGGAGCGCCTCGACCGCCAGCATTTCAGCAGCCTGGAGCTGGCCGAGACGCGCATGGGCCTGCTGCATGATCGTCGGCATTTCTGCTTCGAACAGGCGCAATTGAGCTGGGAAGAATTGAGCGAACTGCCGCTCGGCTTGCTCTCGGCCGGCATGCACTTTCGCCAGTCGATCGACCACAGTTTCCGCAGCCGCGGCCTGACCCCGCAGCCGCGCCTGGAAAGCGACGCCGTGCACCAGCTGCTGCAGGCGGTGAGCGCTGGCCTGTGCTGCGCGATCATGCCGCTGGCCAGTGGCCTGGATGAACTCAACCAGCACCTGGCCCTGACGCCTATCGTCGATGCCCACACCCTCGCCCCGCTCGGCCTGATCCTGCGCAACAGCGCACCCCGCTCGGCCCTGGCCGAAGCCTGCCTCGCCGAAGCGCAGCGCTTGTTGGCCGAAACGCCGCCCCCGTAGAAACTGTTATTCAACCCAACCTTTTGTAGGAACCAGGCGGACGCCTAGTCCTTGCTGGCGATCAGCGGGATGCTGTCTGCCTATCGCCAGCAAGCTGGCTCCTACAGGATCGGGCCGTAGGGTGCACCACCATATACCTGATAGACCGACTCGATCACCGCATCAGCAATAGCGATTAGACGCTCCCTAGCAGGCGGCCTAGGCTGTGCGCATACCCGCCACACCGAGGGTCGCGCCCATGCCACGTCGCGCTGTTTGCCCCACCCAAGCCATCATCCCCAGCGAGCTGTACGCCAGCGTTGCCGGCTATGCCTATGCCGAGCTGCAAGGCACGCCAGGCATGGGCCAGACCAGCCTGGCCGGGGAAGCGGCGCTGGCCATCAGCTACAACGGCATCAGCCAGGCGGTGATGATGGTTTCGCCCGGCGAGCTGGAAGACTTCGTCCGCGGCTTCAGCCTCGGTGCCGGCCTGATCGAATCCATCGACGATATTTATGACATCCAGCTGAGTGGTACCGGCGCCGCCCTGCGCGCCGACGTACAGATCAGCAGCCGCGCCTTCTGGGCACTTAAGCAGCAACGCCGGCAGCTGGCCGGAAACAGCGGTTGCGGCCTGTGCGGGGTCGAGGCCCTGGAGCAGGCACTGCCGCAACTGCCGGTGCTGCCCGTCAGCCCACTGCCGCCGGTCGCTCATCTCCATGAACTGCGCCAGCGCATCGCCGCCGTGCAGCACCAGGCACGGTCAAGCGGCGCCCTGCATGCGGCGCTGTTTGTCGATAGCGACGGGGCGATCCGCCTGTGCCGCGAGGACATCGGCCGGCACAACGCCCTGGACAAACTAATCGGCGCCCTCAAACGCGAAGGCCTGGACAGCAGCCGTGGCTTTGCCGTGGTCACCAGCCGCTGCAGTCTGGAGCTGCTGCACAAGGCCGTGCGCGCTGGCATCAGCAGCCTGGTCAGCCTCTCGGCACCGACCGCCCTGACCGTGGACTGGGCGCGCTGCCAGCAGCTCAACCTGATCCACCTGCCGCACCACAGCGCGCCACGGGTCTACAGCCCCGCCCCGGCCATAGAGGAAAGCCGCCCATGAGCAGCCAGCCGCGTTACCAGCCCTACAGTGGCCCGGCCGCCGGCTGGGGCGCGCTGCGCAGCGTGACCCAGCACTGGTTAGACAGCAAACAGCCATTCAAGAACCTGCGCGCCCTGCTCAAGACCAACCAGAACGGCGGTTTCGACTGCCCCGGTTGCGCCTGGGGCGACTCGCCGGAAAGCGGCCACATCAAGTTCTGCGAGAACGGCGCCAAGGCGGTCAACTGGGAAGCCACCAAGCGCGGCATCGGCCGCGAATTCTTCGCCCGCTACAGCGTCGCCCAGCTGCGCGAGCAGAGCGACTACTGGCTGGAACACCAGGGCCGACTGATTGAGCCGCTGCGTTACGACGCCGCCAGCGATCGCTACCTGCCGATCAGCTGGGATGCCGCCTTCAATCTGATCGCCGGCGTGCTCAAGGGCCTCGACAGCCCGCACCAGGCTGAGTTCTACACCTCCGGCCGGGCCAGCAACGAGGCAGCCTTTCTCTACCAACTGATGGTGCGTGCCTACGGCACCAACAACTTCCCTGACTGTTCGAACATGTGCCACGAGGCCAGTGGCGTGGCCCTGGGCGAGAGTATCGGGGTGGGCAAGGGTACGGTGACCTTCGCCGATTTCGAGCACGCCGACGCCATCTTCGTGTTCGGCCAGAACCCCGGCACCAACCACCCGCGCATGCTCGAACCGCTGCGCGAGGCGGTCGAGCGCGGCGCCAGTGTGGTCTGCTTCAACCCGCTGAAGGAGCGTGGCCTGGAGCGTTTCCAGCACCCGCAGCACCCGCTGGAAATGCTCAGCAACGGCGACCGGCCGACCAGCAGCGCCTATTTCCGCCCACATCTGGGTGGCGACATGGCCGCCGTGCGCGGCATGGCCAAGTGCCTCCTGCAGTGGGAACGCGAGCAGCCGGGCAGCGTGTTCGACCAGGCCTTTATCGACGCCCACACCGACGGGCTGGCTGACTGGCTGACGGCGGTGGCGGCCAGCGAATGGGCGCAGATCGAACAGCAGTCCGGCCTGGCGCGCAGCGAGATCGAGCAGGCCGCGCGCCTGTATGTCGGCGCCGAGCGGGTGATCACCTGCTGGGCCATGGGCATCACCCAGCACCGGCATTCGGTGGCAACCATCCAGGAAATCGCCAACCTGATGCTGCTGCGCGGCAATATCGGCAAGCCCGGCGCCGGCCTGTGCCCCGTACGCGGCCACAGCAATGTGCAGGGCGACCGCACCATGGGCATCAACGAGCGCCCGCCGGCCTTTTTCCTTGACGCCCTGCAGCGACGCTTCCAGTTCCAGGTGCCGCGCGCCAACGGACACAACACGGTAGAGGCGATCAACGCCATGCTGGCCGGTCAGGCCAAGGTGTTCATCGGCCTGGGCGGCAACTTCGCCCAGGCCACCCCGGACAGCCCGCGCACCCATGCGGCCCTGCAGCGGTGCGAGCTGACCGTGCAGATCAGCACCAAGCTCAACCGCAGCCACCTGATGCACGGCCGCCAGGCGCTGATCCTGCCGTGCCTGGGGCGCACCGACATCGACCGCCAGGCCCATGGCCCACAGGCGGTGACGGTGGAGGATTCGTTCAGCATGGTGCATGCATCCTGGGGCCAGCTGGCACCGCTGTCGGCGCAGATGCGTTCGGAGCCGGCGATCGTCGCCGGCATCGCTCACGCCCTGCTGGGCCGCCAGCCGGTGGACTGGCTATGGCTGATCGAGGACTACGCGCGCATCCGCGAGCTGATCGCCGACACCCTGCCCGGCTTCGCCAACTTCAATCAGCAGATTACCCAGCCCGGCGGTTTCTACTTGGGCAACGCCGCCGGCGCGCGACGCTGGAACACGGAGGGCGGCAAGGCACGTTTCATCGCCCACGCCCTGCCCGAGCACCTGCTGCCGGCCGAGGTGCGCAGCCAGGAAGAACAACCCCATCTGGTGCTGCAGACCCTGCGCTCCCACGACCAGTACAACACCACCCTGTATGGCCTGGATGACCGCTACCGTGGCGTGCATGGCATGCGCGAGGTGCTCTTCGTCAACGCCGCGGATATCCAGCGCCTGGGCTTCGAGGCGGGGCAAAAGGTTGATCTGCTGTCACTGTGGGACGACGGCATCGAGCGGCGGGTCAGGGGTTTCACCCTGCTCGCCTATGACACTCCCGCCGGCCAGGCCGCCGCCTATTATCCGGAGACCAACCCGCTGGTGCCGCTGGACAGCTTCGGCGTCGGCAGCCACACGCCCACCTCCAAATTCATCGCCATCCGCCTGCTCCCCGCCAGCCCCGATCAGCGCATCCACTGACCTGCGGCAAGGCCCGTCACCGCAGCATCTGCTCTGATGTCGTAACAGCTGGTTACGCCCGTGCCAAGCGAATCGCTTGAGCCGGGCGCCTGCCTCCCTGATACTGCAGCCCGATTCACGCCAGCCGGCCTGCTATACCCAAACAACGTACCGGCCGCGTACCACCCAGGATGGCCGCACTGGTTCAAGGAGCCACCGCTAATGATGAAAAGAAGCGACTGGATCTGGACCATTATCGGTTTGGCCGCAGTCGTATTTTCCTGCTACCTGCTGTACCGGGAAATCCATACCATCTCCCTCGACGAGCTCACCGACAGCCTGCACGCCATTCGTGCGCACAACTGGTTGATGGCCGCCGGCGCGACGCTGGGCGCCTATGTCGCTCTGGCCTGGTACGACCGCATCGCCATCGCCCACCTGGGCAAGAAGATTTCCTGGTGGTTCATCACCCTGTGCTCCTTCACCACCTACGCCCTGGCCCACAACATCGGCGCCTCGGTGTTCTCCGGCGCCGTGGTGCGCTACCGCGCCTACACCAGCAAGGGCCTGGGGCCCCATGACATTGGTGTGCTGATTGTTTTCTGCTCGTTCACCTTTGCCCTCGGCACCCTGTTCTCCGGCGGCGTGGTACTGGTCAGCCAACCCGAGCTGATCAAGCGCGTCGCCGATGTCAGCCCCTGGCTGTCGGTGCTGATCGGCTCGCTGATGCTTGGTCTGGTGGCACTCTATGTGCTCGGCTCCTGGCGCCAGTTCAAACCCTGGAAATGGGGCAAGCTGCACGTTGAATACCCACGCCTGGGTATCGTCGCCAAGCAACTTCTGGCCGGTCCGCTGGAGCTGGCCTGCGCCGCTGCGATCATCTATTTCGCCCTGCCAGCCGATAACAACCCGGGCTACCTGGTGGTACTCGGCGTGTTCCTGGCCTCCTTCTCTCTGGCCTTGCTGTCCCACGCCCCAGGCGGCCTTGGCGTGCTGGAGGTGACCTTCCTCGCGGCGATGCCGGAACTGCCCACCGCCGACGTGCTGGCCGCCTTGATCGTGTTCCGCGGTTTCTACCTGCTGCTGCCGTTTGCCTTGTCGCTGCTGGTGGTACTGGGCTTCGAATGGGGCCAGTGGTCGAGCCGGCGCAAGCAGCGCGAGCAGCCTTGATCAGGCCAAAAGCCCTGCTGTAGAGCCTCCAAAGCGGACCATCAAGCGTATCGATGGTTACTATTAGGAGGGTCAAGTTCTGTATTCAGGCTCCGTGAGTAGTATGGGCTCCGTACTCACTTACGCCCCCACAAGGAGCCCAAAATGAAAAAGCAGATTCTCGCCAGCCTGATCCTGGCCACCCTGACCACTTCCGCCTTCGCCCTGCCCGGCAAAGACCAGCCACCGCTGACCGAAGTCAAAGCCGCCCACAGCAGCGAAACCCTCAGCGAAAACGGTAGCGAGCGCACCAAGGCTTTCCATGTAGCCGAGGATGGCGCAGAACGCACCAAGTCCTTCCGCGTAGCTGAAGGTGGTGCAGATCGCCTGAACCAGCGTGACGATATCGCCGAGAACGGCTCCGAGCGCACCAAGGCATTCCGCGTAGCTGAAGGTGGTGCCGACCGTCTGCACCAGCGTGACGATGTCGCCGAAAACGGCTCCGAACGCACCAAGTCCTTCCGCGTAGCTGAAGGTGGTGCCGACCGTCTGAACCAGCGTGACGATGTCGCCGAAAACGGCTCCGAACGTACCAAGGCATTCCGCGTAGCTGAAGGTGGTGCCGACCGTCTGAACCAGCGTGACGATGTCGCCGAGAACGGCTCCGAACGCACCAAGGCATTCCGCGTAGCTGAAGGCGGTGCCGACCGCCTGAACCAGCGTGACGATGTCGCTGAGAACGGCTCCGAGCGCACCAAGGCATTCCGCGTAGCCTGAAGCCAGCAGGCCTCTCACGCTGATCGATATCCGCCAGCAGTAAGGTCTTGCCAGTGACGCACTACAACCCAGCCGAACGAGCCGGTGACTGCCCAGCATTCACCGGCTTTTTCATGCCCGACGACAGACCCGACTGGGCGCGCTATAGCTGACTGCCTTATAGTCCTCCCCGACCAGAATCAGGCAGGGCAGCCATGCACACCATCGAGCGGATCTACCCCAAAGATCTCGACCCGCACAGCAGCGACGACCAGAACACCCTGCGCATCCACATGGAGCGCTACGAGTTCGCCGCCAGCCAGCTCAGCGGCGAGCGCATTCTCGACATGGCCTGTGGCTGCGGCTACGGCACCGCCCTACTGGCCGAGCGCAATCCGCAACGGCAGATCACCGGGGTCGATATCGACCCGGCCGCCATTGCCTACGCCCAGCAGCATTACCAGCTACCCAACCTGCGCTACGTCTGCGCCGATGCCGAGCTTTTCGCCGCCGAGCAAGCGTTCGACAGCATCGTCAGCCTGGAAACCATCGAACACCTGCCCAGCCCGCAGCGCCTGATCGACAACTACGCCCGCCTATTGGCCGCAGGGGGTCGAGTGATCGCCTCGGTGCCGATCACCCCGACCCTGGACGGCAACCCGCACCACCTGCACGACTTCAGCCGTCGCTCGTTCTTCGCCCTGTTCCGCCAGCATGGTCTGCGCCCGCAGGAGCACTTCGAGCAGATCCAGTGGTGGCAGTTCAAGGGGTTGTTCTCCAAGCGCCCGGATCAGGCCAAGCAACATCGCTCGGAAGGCGTTGGCAATGCCGTGCTGCTGTACTACCAACGGCACCCGCTATACCTGTTCGCCCGCCTCGGCTCGATGCTGCGTTACGGCTTCAGCAACCGCTACCTGACCTGCTCGTTCCAGCGCTAACCCCACCCGACCCGTGCCGTAGGATCGAGTTCTGCTCGCGGATCAGCCCCCTACCCAGCTTCGCGAGCAGAGCTCGCCCCTACAGCTAGGCGGCAACTACGTCCGCCTGCGGCACACGGTACTTCCAGATACGCCGCATCACCGTGGCCAGTTGCGCACTGAAACTGCCGCAGTTGTAGACTTGGCCATAACGCTCAGCGATCTCACGCACCTCCACGGCCAGGGCGGCATAACGCCGCGCCGGCAGATCGGGAAACAGGTGGTGCTCGATCTGGTGACTGAGGTTGCCGGTGAGAATGTGGAACAGCTTGCCGCCACTCAGGTTGCTCGACCCGCGCAGCTGGCGCAGGTACCAGTGGCCACGACTCTCGCCGACTACCGAATCCTTGCTGAATACCGCCGCCTGCTCGGTGAAGTGGCCGCAGAAGATCACCGCAAAGGTCCACAGGTTGCGCAGCAGGTTGGCCAGCACGTTGCCCGCCAGCACAGCCAGGGCGTTGACGCCCAGCAGCAGGGCCAGCAGCGGGAAGAACAGGTAGTCCTTGCACCACTGGCGCAGCACCTTGGCATTGAACTGGCGCAGCAGCGGACGCAGCTCGTCCTTGCTCATCTTGCCCTTGTAGACCTGATCCAGGCGCAGGTGCTGGATGGCAATCGAGTACTGGAACAGCAGCGCCTGCAAGGTCACCCACAGCGGTTGCCAGCGGTAGAAGGGCTTCCAGCGCTGCTCGGGAAACAGCCGCACCAGGCCGTAGCCGACGTCGTCATCCATGCCCAGCACATTGGTCCAGGTGTGGTGCACATGGTTGTGGGTGTGCCGCCAGAAATCGGCCGGGCCGGCGATATCCCACTCGTAGCGGCGCCCAGCAAACTCCGGATCGTTCATCCAGTCGTACTGGCCATGGATGACGTTATGGCCCAGCTCCATGTTCTCGAGGATCTTGCCCAGCCCCAGCAACAGGGTGCCGAGCAGCCAGGTTGGCGGGAACCAGCCCAGCATCAGCAGCGCCCGCCCACTCCAGCAGCACAGCCGCACCGCACCGCGCACCCGGCGGATATAGCGCGCATCCGCTGCCCCCAGGTCGGCCAGGGTACGACTGCGCAGGGCATCCAGTTCGGCGCCAAAGGCATCCAGTTCCTCACGGCTCAGTTCGCGATCGCTACGCATAGTCGTCACCTCGGTTTGCCTGCCGCTCCGACAGGCGAGAATTACAGATCGATGTCCACATCGCCCACCGGCGCACTGATGCACAGGCGGATCGGCTGGCCCGGTTCGGCGAACAGCGCGCCATTGCGCAAATCGCGCACCGTGCCACTGAGCAGGGTGCAGGTGCAGCTGGCGCAGATGCCCTGGCGACAGCCATGAGACGGGCGCAGGCCGGCGGCCTCGGCTTGCTCGAGCAGGCTACGCGCACTGTCCCCCGTGACCTGCTGGCGCGTGCGGGCAAAACCCAGGCGCACTGCACTGCCCGGTTGGACGCTGCGCTCAGGGGCGGTAAAGGCTTCCACCTGTAGCGGCCCACGCCAGTGCTGGGCGACGGTCTCAACGAAGCCGGCCGGTCCGCAGGCCAGCACGTTGTCCAGTTCCAACCCCTGCAGATGCTCGCCGGTAAAGCGCCCGCGCAGTGAGTCATCCGCCGCCGGCTCGCCGGTCAGCGCCCAGCGCACGCTCAGGTTCGGATGGTGCTGCATTAGCTGCTGCAGCTCCTCGACAAAAGGCCGCTGACCCTGCTCACGGATGTAGTGCAGCAGGCTGATCGGCGCGGCGAAACCACGCGCCAGCGCCTCGCGCAGCAAGCCGAGTAAGGGTGTGATGCCACTGCCGGCAGCCAACAGGACGACGCCGGCAGACTCCTGCGGCCAGCACAGCTCACCCTGGGCCTGACCCAGTTCCAGAACGCCGCCGACAGCCAGATGATCGAGCAGGCGATTGGACAAACGCCCGCCCGGCTGGCGACGGATCGCCAGCTCGATGCGCCCGCCGCAACCGACGCGGGTCAGGCTGTAACTGCGACTGTGGCGCACGCCGTCCAGCTGCAGGTACAGCTGCACATGCTGGCCGGCGCGCCAGCCGCGCGCATTGCCATTGCAACGCAGGCGCAGGGCGAGCATGTCTTCGGCCACCCACTCGCGCCCCTCGACGCGCGCAAACACCCGGTTCAAGCGCCAGCCTGGCTGCAGCCAGGCCAATACGGCATCCACCTCGGCCTCACGCAACCAGCGCCGCTTCACCAGCCAGCGCAGCGGCTGCAGCAAAGGAGTCAGGACACGCGACCAGCTCATCGGGATTAGGGTCATGGCACAACTCCAGTGAACACTTGTACACAAAATGGCAGACACTCACCACTCAGTCAACACTCGTACACTGAAAAGCCGGTTCGACGCCAACAAAGCGCATTGATAGGGTCTGCTGCCGTTTCGCCGCGACCGCGACGGAGCCCGTTTTTTCGCGGGGCTAGGCGCGAGACGCGAGGTTTGGTCGTCCAAATGAGCCGTCGAGCAACGACGTCCCGCGAAAAAATGGGCCCGTCCCTTCGGGTTGCGCGGAAAATCTCGCCATGCGTCGTTGCGGGACTTGCCAAGGGAATGACCATTGCCGGCGTCCCACGCCTAGCCTGGCGAGATTTTTCGCTGCAACGCGGCTTGCGCCGAAACGGCAACAGACCCTAGAGTGCGGCGCAAACCCGCAGCAGGCCGGAACACCGAGAGCCCATGTCGCCACGCGCCACACAGAAACAGCAGACCCGTCACGCCCTGATGGAGGCCGCCCGTGAGCTGATGGACAGCAACCGCGGCTTCGACAGCCTGAGCCTGCGCGAAGTCAGCCGCGCCGCCGGGATCGTGCCGACCGGCTTCTACCGCCACTTCGAAGACATGGACCAGCTGGGCCTGGCGCTGGTCGCCGAGGTTGGCGAGACCTTCCGCAACGCCATCCGTGCAGTGCGCCACCACGAGTTCGAGCTGGGCGGGGTGATCGACGCATCGGTGCGCATATTCCTCGCCGCTGTCACCGCCGATCGCTCGCAATTCCTCTTCCTCGCCCGCGAGCAATACGGTGGCTCGCTGTCGGTGCGACTGGCGATCGGCACCCTGCGCGCCAGCATCGCCGCCGACCTGGTCGCCGACCTGAGCCAGATGCCCAAGCTGCAACACCTCGAACGCCCAGCGCTGGACGTACTCGCCGACCTGGTGGTGAAGACCGTGTTCGCCACCCTGCCGGAACTGATCGACCCACCGGCGGCCTCCCTGCCGGCGCACCTGACCCCGGAAGCGAAGATGATCCAGCAGCTGCGCTTTATCTTCGTCGGCGCCAAGCTGTGGCGCGGCCTGGGCGGCGGCGACGAGTAAGCACCGCACAGGTGAGGCGCCGACCACAGGCTGATTGCACCAAAATCAGCCAAGATAACCAGGCGCGCACCAAAACAGAACAACCAGCAGCCCTGTAATCAGGCACGACCGCCCATCGCGCCGCCTGCGGCGGAATTGGCAAGGCCCTTGCTCTAGCTCCAGCACTCTCCTCTGGCTGGAAGCCCGACATGCTGGTGATCCACCACCGCCTCGAACCCCAGGCGCACTGGGACGAAGAGCTGCACCTGAACTTCGATGCGCGCAGCAAGAGCCGCCTGCGCTGCTTCAGCGCGAGCGGCGAGGATGTCGGCCTGTTCCTTGAGCGTGGCCAGTCGCCGCTGCGTGATGGCGACTTCCTGCGTGCCCAGGACGGCCGCATCGTGCGCGTCTGCGCCCGCCCGGAAACCCTGCTGCACGTCACCTGTGAGAGCAATTTCGAACTGACCCGCGCCGCCTACCACCTGGGCAATCGCCACGTCGCCCTGCAACTGGGTGACGGCTGGCTGCGCCTGCTCGACGACTATGTGCTGAAAGCCATGCTCGACCAGCTCGGCGCCACCACCTGCACGGTGGAGGCCGCGTTCCAGCCGGAACATGGCGCCTATGGCGGCGGTCATCATCACTCCCACGCGGGCGATGCCGAATTCAGCTATGCCCCACGCCTGCACCAGTTTGGCGGACGCCTGTGAGCCAAACGGAACCACGCCATGAATAAAGCCTGGGCGCTGCTCCGACTCGCCAGCCCGCAGCTGCCGATCGGCGGCTACAGCTACTCGCAAGGGCTAGAAATGGCCGTCGAGCAAGGCCTGGTCGACAGCCTGGAGAGCGCCGCGCACTGGATTGGCGATCAGTTGCTGCTCAACCTGGCGCGCTTCGAAGCGCCGCTGCTGCTGGCCCATTGCACGGCTGCCGCCAGTGCCGACTGGCCGGCCCTGGGCGATCTGGCCGAACAACACCGCGCTAGCCGCGAGACCCGTGAGCTGGCCCTGGAAAGCCGGCAGATGGGCTACTCGCTCCGGCAACTGCTCGACGGCCTGCCGGAACTGGACCAGGCCGCCCGCGAGTTTCTCGCTGGGCACGCCGAAATCGGCCTGGCCGCTGCCTGGGCCCTGGCCGCCCGCGCCTGGCAGATCGCCCCCCAGGACGCCCTAGCCGCCTGGCTGTGGGGCTGGCTGGAAAACCAGCTGGCGGTACTGATGAAGACCTTGCCACTGGGCCAGCAAGCCGCCCAGCGCCTGACCTCGCAACTGTTACCCCAACTGGAACAGGCGCAGCGCCTGGCCAGCACACTCGAACCCGCCCACTGGGGCAGCGCCGCATTCGGCCTGGCCCTGGTGAGCATGGCGCACGAGCGCCAATACAGCCGTCTATTCCGTTCTTGATAAGGAAGCTTCTATGAACAGCCAACCCCTGCGTGTCGGTATCGGCGGCCCGGTCGGATCCGGCAAGACCGCCCTGACCCTGGCCCTGTGCCTGGCCTTGCGCGAGCGCTACAACATCGCCGTGGTGACCAACGACATCTACACCCAGGAAGACGCCCAGTTCCTGGTGCGCAACGAAGCCCTGGCGCCGGAGCGGATCATCGGCGTGGAAACCGGCGGCTGCCCGCACACGGCGATCCGCGAGGACGCCTCGATCAACCTGGAGGCGGTCGACCAGCTCAACCGGCGCTTTCCGGGGCTGGACCTGATCATCGTCGAATCCGGCGGCGACAACCTCTCCGCCACCTTCAGCCCCGAGCTGTCGGACCTGACCCTGTACGTGATCGACGTATCCGCCGGAGACAAGCTGCCGCGCAAGGGCGGGCCGGGCATCTGCAAGTCCGACTTGCTGGTGATCAACAAGGTCGACCTGGCGCCGATGGTCGGTGCCTCGCTGGAAGTGATGGACCGCGACGCGCGCAAGATGCGCGGCAACAAGCCCTTCGTGTTCAGCAACCAGAAAGTCGGCCAGGGTCTCGACGAGATCATCGCCTTCATCGAACGCCACGGCATGCTCAGCGCAGCCTAAAACCTGTCAGGAGACCCCCATGAATCTGCGCAAAAGCCTCTACACCCTCGCCCTCTTCCTCACCCCGGCCGTGGCCTTCGCCCACACCGGTCACGATCACTCCGGGCTGATGGCCGGTCTGGCCCACCCGGTGTTCGGCCTCGACCACCTGCTGGCCATGCTCGCCGTCGGCCTGTGGGCCGCTCAGCAGAGTGGCACAGCGCGCTGGGCACTGCCGCTGACCTTCGTCGCCAGCATGCTGCTGGGCGGCCTGCTCGGCTTCGCCGGCGTGGCTATCCCGCTAATGGAAACCGGTATCGCCGGCTCGGTACTGGCCTTCGGTCTGCTGGTGGCGGTCGCCGCGCGCCTGCCGATGGTTGTGGCGCTGGGCCTGACCAGCCTGTTCGCCCTGACCCACGGCGTAGCCCACGGCCTGGAACTGCCTGAACTGGCCAGCCCCTGGGGCTATGCCGTCGGCTTTGTGATCGCCACCGCAGTCCTGCACGCCAGCGGCTACGCCCTGGTGCGCTACCTGCCACAGACGGCGGCACCACTGGTACGTGTGGCTGGCGGTGCTTCGGCGATCAGCGGGGCCTGGCTGCTGGCGAGCTGAGCATTTCGCTTACTCTTAGAACCAGCAGCGGATGGCCTTGCTAGACTGCACAGGCCTTTCGCTGCTGGTTCACACCATGCCTGTTCGCCTGCTTCGCGCCCTGCTGGTTTTCTCGTTGCTCACCCTGGGCGCTGAGCTGCGGGCCGAGCCGCAGGAGATCATCTGGGGCACCAGCCCCTGGCCAGGCCTGGTCAACCTGCGTGACGGCCAGCCGCATAGCGGCATCATCGTCGACCTGCTCAAGCAGGTGACCGAACGCTTGCCGCAGCACCGCCACCGGCTCCAGCTGGTCAACCTCAGTCGCGGCCTCGAACAGCTCAAGCAGCCAGGCACCACCTGCCTGCTGCCGACCATCCGCACGGCCGAGCGCGACCAGTTGGGCCACTATGTCGGCCTGTTCGTCGCCATGCCCCATCAGCTGCTGGTACGCAGCAGCGACCAGGCACGTCTGGCCGGCGGGCAGAGCGAAGTCTCGCTACGCGCGCTGCTGCAGGATACCCGGCTGCGTGGCGGGCTGATCCAGGACCGCAGCTATGGCCCGAGCCTCGACCCGCTGCTCAATGATCCGGCGGTACAGCGCCAGCTGCTACGTATCCAGACCAGCAGCGCCGGCAACAACCTGTTCGACATGCTCGAACACGGGCGCATCGACTACCTGCTGGAATATGCCGAGGTCACCCAGTTCGTCCAGCAACAGGGCGCGGCCCTGGGGCTCAGCCTGCTGCCCCTGCAGGAGGCGAGCACGCCGCTGGTCAGCGGCATCTACTGCAGTCGCACCCGCGAGGGCGCAGAGCTGGTTCGGCAGATCGACCAGATCGCCCGTCAGCCGCAGGTAATCGCCTACTTCCAGCAAGCGCAGAAAGCCTATGTCCCGGCCACCACCCTGCAGCACTACCAGGTCTGGCTGGACAACTTCTTCCAGCAACGCGCGCACCTCGACCTGACCTCGCTACCGCAATAACTCGAGCTATCGAGACGATCGAAACAATCTACCGGGCAATCCAGCTGCGCCAACCTAGGCTTACAGGGTCACCTATCAGGAGATTGGCCATGAACCTCGGCAACTTGCTGCACAACCTGCTTGCCGCCTATGCCGCTGGTGCCTGCGGCAGCTGTCCGGAAGAACGCTGCATGCATTGAAGCCAGACGCAGCTACGGTCTACCCTGTGCGCCTTTGCCCACAGGGAATTCGGCATGAGCCTCAAATCTGTCTGCGTATTCTGCGGTGCCAGCACCGGCCATAACCCGCTCTACCGCGAAGCAGCAACCCAGCTCGGCCGTACCCTCGCCGAGCGCGGCCTGACCCTGATCTACGGCGGTGGCGCCGTGGGCCTGATGGGTGTGGTGGCCGATGCGGTGATGGCCGCCGGTGGCCAGGTTATCGGCATCATCCCGCAGAGCCTGGAGCGCTCGGAGATCGGCCACAAGGGTCTGACCCGCCTGGAAGTAGTGGATGGCATGCATGCACGCAAAGCGCGCATGGCCGAGCTGGCCGATGCCTTCATCGCCCTGCCCGGTGGCCTCGGCACCCTGGAAGAATTGTTCGAAGTGTGGACCTGGGGCCAGCTCGGCTACCACGGCAAACCGCTCGGCCTGCTCGACGTGAACGGGTTCTACCAGCAGCTCAGCGGTTTCCTCGATCATCTGGTCAGCGAAGGTTTCGTCCGCGCACCGCACCGCGACATGCTGCAGCGCAGCGAGTCAGCCGGCGAACTGCTTGACCAGTTGGCGGCCTGGCAGCCGGATGCGGCCCCCAAGTGGGCTGCCAGCAAGCCCGACTGACAACCTCGCCAGCCGCAGTGCAGCTGGCGACGCAGCCCCACTCAGGTATTCGCCGCCTGCTGCACGATCACCATCTGCGCCGGCATTGGTGCCGGGAAGCCGGCTTCACCCAGGGCATCCTTGAGCACCTTGTTGGTGTCGAAGTAAACCTGCCAGTAGTGGTCGGTGTGGCAATACGGGCGCACCGCCAGTACCGGGCCGACCAGGTTGAACTCGAGGATTTCCACATCCACCGCCGGCGTGGCCAGCACGTTGTCGATGGCGGCGATACGCTGCTTGAGCAGGGCCGCCGCCGCCTTCCAGTCGGCCGCGCCAGACAGCTGGGCCTGCAGATCGACCCGGCGGAAGGCGTTGTGCGAGTAGTTCTGGATGTTGTCGGCGAAGATCTTGTTGTTGCCGACCAGGGTCAGCACGTTGTCCGGGGTGTTGATCGCAGTGGCGAACAGACCAATCTCGGTCACCGTACCGGTCACCCCGCCCGCCGAGATGAAATCGCCGACCTTGAACGGGCGCAGGACGATGATGAAGCCGCCCGCTGCCAGATTGGCCAGCAACCCCGACCAGGCCATGCCGATGGCCAAGCCGACGGCGGCAATCAGCGCGGCGAAGGTGGTGGTCTGCACACCGAAATAGCCGAGGATGCCGATCACCAGGATGATGTTAAGTGTCACGGTGATAAAGGAGCCGACGTAGCGCAGCACGGTCGGGTCCACGGACTGTTTGCCCAGGGCCTTCTGCACCAGGCCAACGGCAAAGCCGATCAGCCAGCGGCCGATCACCCAGAAGGCGATAGCCGCGAGAATTTTCACACCAAAGGCGGCGCCATACTGAGCTACCAGCTCCATCAACTGGTTGGCCTTGGCGGTACCGGCGCTGATCAATGCATTTTCTTCCATGCTGGCTTACCTGCAAAAAGTGAATGACCCGAAAAACGCTAGCACGCTCCGCCGGGATTACCCGCCAGAGCCTGTCTGGAGGCTGAAAAAGGCCATTTACAGGGTCGCGCAAGGCACATGGCCATCGTATACACTGCAGGAGCTCCCTCGGTTTTGGCCCCGTCCATGACGTACCTACGCCTGCTCCCACTCTTTCTCCTCGCAATGCTGGCGCCTGCCTTGAGTCAGGCCAACAGTCCGACGCTGCGCCTGCTCGCCTGGCCGGGCTATGCCGATGCCGACTTGGTGGAAGAGTTCGAGTCACGTCACCAGGTCAATGTCGAAGTCACCCTGGTCGGCAGCGATGATGTGCTGCGCAAGAAGCTGGCCCACAACCAGGGCGCCGACTACGACCTGATCGCCGCCAACACCGCGGAAATCGAGTACTACATCGGCCAGCAACTGCTGCAACCACTGCAGCCGGCGCGTATTGCCAACACCACCCGCCAGCTCTGGCGTTTTCGCGACTACCAGAAGATTCCCGGCATCACTGCCTCCGGCAAGGTCTACGCCATCCCGTACACCTACTCGGACATGGGCCTGATCTACGACCGCAAGCAGTTCAGTACGCCGCCACAATCGATCACCAGCATGTGGGACCCGCAATACCGCGGCAAGGTGCTGGCCTTCAATGGCAGCAGCCACAACTTCTCGCTGGCCAGCCTGGCCCGCGGCCGCGACCCGTTCCGTATTGCCAGCAACGATTTCCCCCAGGTCACCGAGCAACTGATCGCCCTGCGCCGCAACGTGCTGACCTTCTATTCCCTGCCGGAAGAAGCCGCCGACCTGTTCCGCGAACACTCCGTAGCCCTGCTGTTCGCCAACTACGGCCAGCAGCAACTCAAGCAACTGCGCGACGCCGGCGCCGATGTCGGTTATGTGATCCCCCGCGAAGGCGCCCTCGCCTGGCTCGACTGCTGGGCTATCAGCCGCGGCGCGCAAGACGTGGCCCTGGCCGAAGCCTGGATCAATTTCAGCCTGGAGACCCATGTCAGCCAGGCGTTGACCGCACGCCAGGGCCTGTCCAACACCCTGCAAGAGTCGTCAGGCAGCGACACCCCGGGGCAACTGATCTGGTTGCGTCCGGTCGAGGATGACGCCCGCCGTGCCGCCCTCTGGCAACGCATACTCTCCGGCGAGCGCCCACCGCTGCAGGAGGCGCCATGAAGTACGGTATCGCCTTCAAACTGGGCTGCCTGCTGGCGCTGTTCGGCATCCTGGTGACCGGCCTGACCGGCTACTACTCCTACAGCAGCAGCCGCAGCATGCTGCTCAAGGCCGTCGAGCGCGACTTGCTCACCGCCGCCCAGGTATTGGGGCGCAACCTGAGCAGCAGTATCGAAAACATCTCCCGCGATGCCCGTCTGCTGGCCGATGTCGCCAGCACGCGCGAGCTGCAGATGGTGATCGACCAGGGCGAGCGCGTGCATGCGGAAAACGATATTGCCACCCTGTTCCGCTCGCTGTTGCTGGTGCATCCCGAATACGTGCAGATCCGCCTGATCAGCACGGCTGGTCATGGCCTTGAGCAGGTTCGCGTGGATCGCGACGGCGAGCAGTTGGTGCAGGTTGACAGCAGCAACCTGCAGGAAAAAGGTCACTACTCCTACGTCTTCGACACCTTGCGCCTGCCGCCGGGGGAAGTGCGCCTGTCACCGATCGTGCTCAACCATGAACAGGGCGCGCATTCCGGCGTTGGCAAACCGACCCTGCATGTTTCTACCCCCGTGGCCGACCGCAAAGGCCAGGTGTTCGCCCTGATCGTGATCAACATCGATCTCGATCAATTGTTCAAACAGTTGCAGAGCGACCTGCCCGAGCAATACCAGGTTTACCTGGCCAATCGCTGGGGCGATCTGCTGATTCATCCGGATCAGCAGCGCACCTTCGGTTTCGACCAAGGCCGGCGCCAGTTCATTCAGGATGAGTTCCCGGAAGTCGCCCAACTACTCCTTAACGAAAAGCGCGCCAGCCTGGTCAGCCGCAGCGTGGACAAGGAGCGCAACGGCAATCTGGTCGCCGCCTTCGTGCGCCTGGACATCAACCCCAAAACCGCCGAACGCTTCGTCCTCCTGGGCCTCGGCCAGCCGCAAAAGCTGGTACTGGAAGAAGCTTCGCGACTGGGTCAGCGCATCGCGCAAATCGTCCTGCTGTTCAGCCTACTGGCGCTGACCATCGCCTTTATCGCCTCGCGCGCGCTGACCCGCCCGCTGAAAAGCATGACCGAAGCCGTGCAACTGTTCTCCCGCGAGCGGCGCATCCACGAACTGCCGCCACGCCGCGATGAACTGGGCGTGCTGGCCCGCAGCTTCCGCGAGATGCAGGAAGAAATCCTCACTCACCTGGAAGAGCTGACCGAGAGCCGCAGCGCCCTCGAACACCTGGCCCGACATGATCCGCTGACCGGCCTGCCCAACCGCCGGGTGTTCTTCGAGCGCCTCGAACACGCCCTGGCCAACTCACGGCGTAGCGGCAAGCAACTGGCCGTACTGTTCGTTGACCTCGACCACTTCAAGCAGCTCAATGACAACCTTGGCCACAGCCTCGGCGACCACGTGCTGCAGGCCGTCGCCAACCTGCTGCGCTCGGCCACCCGCGAAAGCGATACGGTGGCACGCCTGGGCGGCGACGAGTTCGTCATCCTTTTCGAGGTGGTGGAAGACCCGCAGCACATCGTCGCCATCCTCGAGAAGCTGCATGACCGCTTCCAGCTGTCCATGCTGATCGACGGCCACGAGGTGAAGGTGCAGGCGAGCATGGGCGTCAGCCTGTTCCCACGCGATGGCGACGATATCGAGGCGCTGGTGCAGCAGGCCGACCGCGCCATGTACGCGGCGAAGAATGCCGGCCGCAACACCTACGCCTTCAACCTCTCGGATACACCGAGCTAGGGCCTGTTGCCGTTTCACGGGAACAGGTCCTAACACCCGCTGGCCGCCCAGCAGCTATGCTGGGCGGTAACTCCCCTCGAATTTTCAGCGTGGTATCGCCCGGTGATTCCGCTTCTGATCTGCGACGACTCCGCCATGGCGCGCAAGCAGCTGATTCGCGCCCTGCCGGCCGACTGGCCGGTGAGCATCACCCAGGCCACCCAGGGTGAAGAAGGCCTCGCGGCCATCCGCCAGGGCCTTGGCCAGGTGGTGCTGCTCGACCTGACCATGCCGGTCATGGACGGCTATCAGGTACTCGCCCAGCTACGCAGTGAAGGCCTGCAGTGCAAGGTGGTAGTGGTCTCCGGCGATGTCCAGGAAGAAGCCCTGCGCCGCGTGCAGGAACTCGGCGCGCTGGGTTTCATCAAGAAACCGGCAGCACCCGAGGAACTGCGCGCCACACTGATGCGCCTGGGCCTGTACCACCCGCCGGCCATCCATGAGCCGCCCCAGCCAAGGTCCGAGCTGGCGCTCAAGGTCAACTTTCGCGACGCCCTGCGCGAGGTCAGCAACGTCGCCATGGGCCGGGCCGCGGCCCTGTTGGCCAAGGTGCTGAAGGTCTTCGTGCGCCTGCCGATCCCCAACGTCAACATCTTCGAGGTCAGCGAACTGCACATGGCCCTGCTCGATGCGCAGAGCGGCGAGCGCCTGAGTGCGGTGTGCCAGGGCTTCATTGGTGATGCGATTGCCGGCGAGGCACTGCTGCTGTTCCATGATTCGGAGACCGGCGACATCGCCCGCCTGCTCGGCTGGCAGCCACAGAACGACACGGAGACCTCGGAGATGCTGCTCGACCTGGCGAGCATCCTGATTGGCGCCTGTCTGTCCGGGATCGCCGAACAGATTGACGTGCGCTTCTCCCAGGGCCACCCGCAACTGCTCGGCCAGCACGCCTCCATCGAACAACTGATCGGCCTCAACCAGCAGCGCTGGAAGCAGACCCTGGCGGTAGAAATCAGCTACAGCCTGGAAGGCCACGCAGTGCATTTCGATCTGCTGCTGCTGTTCACCGAAGACTCGCTGGCGCGCCTGACCAAGAAAATTCAGTACCTGATGGAGTAACCCTGATGCCCGCGCAGATCGACATCAAGGAGTTGCACTGGCTGCTCGATATCGTGCAGTGCCTGGATGTCGGCGTGATCGTGTTGGATCGCGCCTACCGCATCGAGGTGTGGAACAGCTTCATGGAGAACCATTCCGGCCTGGGCTCCGACGAGGTGCAAGGGCACTGCCTGTTCGAGCTGTTCGGCGAAGTCGACGAGGCCTGGTTCCGGCGTAAGGTGGAAACCGTGGTGCAACTGGGCACCCGTGCCTTCAGCCTGTGGGAACAGCGCCCCTACCTGCTGCACTTCAAGAGCTATCAGCCAATCACCGGGCAGGCCGACTTCATGTACCAGAACGTCACTATCCTGCCGCTGGCCGCCATGGGCGAGATCGAGCATGTCTGCGTGATGCTCTACGACATGACCGATGCGGCCATGCATAAGCGCGGCAACCAGGCTCCGTAGCTACAACGCGGGCAGACCGATCAGGGTCTCTTCTTCGCCTTGCCACCGAAGCTCGGAGCCTTGCGCACCGCCTTGACCACCGGCGCGGCCGGTTCTTCGCTCTCCAGCCACTTGCCCAGGCCGGCCTTGCCGCCCACCACCTTGGGCTTCTTCGGCTTTTTCGGTTTCTTCAGCACCTGGCCACTGGCATCGGTCTGCGGCACCCGATGATCCGGCTCGAAGCCCGGCTCGTCGACCCGACGCAAGGTCTGGCGGATCAGCACTTCAATGGCCGAGAGCAGTTGCACTTCGTCGGCGCACACCAGCGACACCGCTTGGCCGGTAGCCCCAGCCCGGCCGGTACGGCCGATGCGGTGCACGTAGTCCTCGGCAACGATCGGCAGGTCGAGGTTGACCACCAGCGGCAGGTCGTCGATATCCAGGCCACGGGCCGCCACATCGGTGGCCGCCAGCACCCGCACTTCGCCGTCCTTGAAGCGCTGCAGGGCGCGCAGGCGCGACGGCTGCGGCTTGTCACCGTGAATCGAGTCGGCGGCGATGCCTTCGGCCAGCAGCAGTTTTTCCAGCTCGTCGACGCCCTTGCGCGTCTTCACGAACACCAGCACCTGGTCCCAGCGCTGGCTGCGATAGAGGTGCAGGAACAGTTCACTCTTGCGCTTCTTGTCCACCGTCACCAGCCACTGCTTGACGCTCTGCGCCGCGGCGTTGCGCGGGCTGACCTCGACGCTCAGCGGGTCGTGCAGCAGCTCCTTGGCCATGGTCCGGATGGCCTCGGAAAAGGTCGCGGAAAACAGCAGGGTCTGACGCTTTTTCGGCAGGGCGCAGAACACTTCGTCCAGCTCGCGGGCGAAGCCCAGGTCGAGCATACGGTCGGCCTCGTCCAGCACCAGCGCTTGCAGCTGGTTGAACTTCACCGCGTTCTGCCGGTACAGGTCGAGCAGCCGGCCAGGCGTGGCCACCAGCAGGTCGATGCCCTTGCGCAGTTTCATCATCTGCGGGTTGATGCTGACCCCGCCGTACACCGCATAGGTACGCAGCGGCAGGTTCTGCCCGTACTGCAGGATGCTCTGGTGCACCTGCTCGGCCAGCTCGCGGGTCGGCACCAGCACCAGGGCACGCACCGAGTTGCTCGCCACCTGGCCGCCTTCCATGGTCAGTTTTTGCAGCAGCGGCAGGGCGAAACCGGCGGTCTTGCCAGTGCCGGTCTGCGCCGCGGCGAGCAGATCGCGGCCCTTGAGCACGGCGGGGATCGCCTCCTTCTGCACCGGTGTCGGGGTGCGGTAGTCGAGGCTGTCGAGGGCGCGCAGCAGGGGGTCGATCAGGCCGAGGGCGGCGAAAGTCATGGCAGGTAACCGGCAAAAGGGAGAACAGGGCGCAAGTTTACCTGCTGCGTGCGGATCATGTAGCCCGGATGCAATCCGGGAACTCCGCGCCCCATGCCCTACCCCGGATTACCTCCGGGCTACGCCTTGAGCAGCGCGCGCACCTTGGCCGCCGAGAGTTTCTGCAGGCCGCACAGGTAGGCATGGCTGACTTCGGCCACGCCGTAGCGTTCGCGCAGGCGGCTGGCCAGCAGCAGGGTCAGGTTGGCCGCCATCTCCGCATCGGCCAGCGCGCGGTGGGCCTGGCCGGTGTCCGGCAGGCTGGCCCAGCGATTGAGGTTGCCCAGCTTGTGGCTGGGCGCCTCCGGCAACAGCCGGCGCGCCAGCAGCAGCGAGCAGGCGAATTCCTGGCTGCGCCGGCGGCGCAGCAGGGCCAGTTCGGCGTCCCAGAACTTCGAGTCGAAGGCGGCGTTGTGCGCCAACAAGGGCGTGCTGCCGACGAAATCGGCTACCTCGCCCATCACCTTGGCCACCGGCGGCGCGCTGCGCACCATGGCATTGCTGATGCCGGTGAGCTGCTCGATGAACGGCGGAATCCACGCCCCGGCATTCATCAGGCTCTGGTAGCGCTCGACGATCTGCCCGCCCTCGATGATCGCCACGCCGATCTCGGTCGGCCGGGCATTCTGCGCCGGCGACATGCCAGTGGTTTCAAAGTCGATTACGGCAATACGGTCCTGCATCCAGCGTCCTTAGTTTTTCAGCAACAGTGCGCCTTCAACCGGCACATAGTGGTCGGCGGCGCGGATCAGCGAGTTGGCGGTCAGCCCGGGCACGCCATACACGCAGCTGCTAACCCCGTGGGCGCTGCGCACTTTGTCCAGCAACAGGTCGAAGTCACCATCGCCGGAAGCCAGCACCACTTCATCGACCCGTGGCGCAGCATCCAGCACATCGATGCAGATGCCTACGTCCCAATCGCCCTTGGCCGAGCCGTCGCTGCGCTGGATAAAGGGCTTCAGGCGCACCTCGAAGCCCAGGTTGCGCAGGATCTGCTGGAACTGCCGCTGCTTGGGGTCGCCCCGGTCGATGGCATAGGCGTAGGCCTCGACGATCTGCCCACCGCCACTGACCTCGGCCCACAGGGCGGCATAGTTGAAGTGGCAGCCATGGGCCTGGCGCACGGTGTAGTAGAGGTTCTGTACATCGGCGAACAGGGCGATTTTCTTCACGGGGTGGCCTGGCAATGAAAGCGGCGGCCATTATGCGTCAGCCTGTCGCAATGCGCGCCATGTTCCCCCGCCCCGGCCATCGGCTAAAGTAAAAGCTGAAGCACTGCCGCGAAACCAGCCATGAACCCACTCAGCGTCCTGCGCGACTCCTTCCTCTTCTGCAGCCGCAACCTGCACAGTATTGCGCCGCTGTGTCTGCCGCTGATTGCCTTGGAGTGCCTGCTGCGCGCGGTGGTCGCCGGCCTGGTGCCGGTCGAGCACTCGCCCACCTACGAACTGCTGGTCGGCCTAGCCATCTACCCACTGTACAGTGCCGCGCTGATCCTGTTTCTCGACGCGCGCAGCCAAGGGCGCCGGCCGAGCCTGCGCAACCTGCTGGCGGCCAGCGTGCTGCAATGGCCGAGCTTCGCCGTGCTGGCCGGGCTGAGCACCCTGCTGATCATGCTGGCCGCGCAGGCCTTTGTCCTGCCGGCGCTGTGGGTGATGGTCAAGCTGGCATTCGCCGAGTACCTGCTGGTGCTGCGCGGGCTGACGCCGCTGCAGGCGATGCGGGAAAGCTTCATGCTAACCATCGGGCACTTCTGGTCGCTGCTGGCCTGCGTGCTGCTGGTGATCGTGCCGTTGTGGCTGCTCGACGACTGGACCCTGCAGCTGCTCGGCGAACAGCCGGACGCGGTCGGCAGCCTGCTGCTGGACATCTTCAACGGCTTCCTCCAGCTGTTCTCCACGGTGGTGCTGTTCCGCTGCTTCATGCTCTGCACCCCGCAACCGGCAGAGGAAAGCCATAGCAGCTAGCAGCCGCTGCGGCGAGCTTGTGCAAGCGAACCTGGGTAGTTGAATTCGCCAGACAGGCCGCTAGGCTAACCGGTTGGGTTTATCCAGGGAGGAATCAACATGTCCGAGCCGAACCCCAGCATCCTGTCCCATGTGTCGATTGGCAGCAACCGCTTCGACCAGGCCGTGGCCTTCTACGACAAGGTTCTGGCCACCCTCGGTTGCAAGCGCATCCTGGCCCATCCCGGTGCGGTGGCCTGGGGCCGCGAATACCCGGAGTTCTGGGTGCAGACACCGATCAACGGCCAGCCGGCGAATGTTGGCAACGGCACCCACTTCGGCTTCGTCGCCCCAGACAAGGAGGCCGTGCAGGCCTTCTACGCTGCAGCCCTGGAAGCAGGCGCCAGCCCCGACGGCCCGCCCGGGCCACGTCCGGACTATGGCGAGCCCTACTATGGCTGCTTCGTGCGTGACCTCGACGGGCACAAGATCGAAGCCGCCTACTGGGACATGGAACAGGTCTACGAGCTGTATACCGAACCACACAACCACTGAACGCGGTTCGTATCGGCAATCGCAGCTAGCGGCTGGAACCCGGCTTCAAGCCGGATAAGCGCGGCAGCAGCACGCGCTCGAACAGGCGCGGGAAGAAGCGCGCCAGCAGCCGTGCGCGCCAGTTGATGTTGGACAGCACCAGCAAGCGCCGACGCTGCAACGCACCGCGATAAATGGCGTCGGCCACGTCCTGGGCCGAAGCCACCTTGCCGATGGCCAACGGCGGTTGCTGGGCCATCGAGCCATCGCCGACCAGGGCATTCTTGCGCAGGTCGGTGGCGGTGAACCCCGGACACACCAGCATCACATTCACCCCCGAGCCCTTGAGTTCGGCACGCAAAGTTTCGAACAGGCCGTGCAGGGCATGCTTGCTGGCGTTGTAGGCACTGCGATAAAGCAATGGAGCGAAGCCGGACAGCGAGCTGAGCACGATGATCTGCCCACGCCGGGCGATCAGGCTGGGCAGCGCGGCCCGGGTGCAATGCACGGCGCCGAAATAGTTGACCGCCATGATTCGCTGGAACACCGCCAGCTCGGTCTCGGCGAAGGTGCTGCGGTGGGTGATGCCGGCGTTGTTGATCAGCACGTCGATGCCGCCAAAGCGTTCGCAGGCAAGGGCTATGGCCTGCTCGACCGCCAGCGCATCGGCCACGTCACAGCGCAAGCCGAGGGCATCGCAGTTGTGGTGGTCGCGCAGGTGCTGCACCAGGCTGTCCAGCTCGGTCTGCTGCAGATCGAGGATTACCAGGCGGGCGCCGGCCTGGGCCAGGCGCATGGCCAGGGCGCGGCCGATGCCGGCACAGCCACCGGTGACCAGCACCACCTTGCGTTCGAATACCTTGTTGGCGAAAACCTTGCGATACATGCGAGCCCCCGTGGTTGTGCAATCCGCCGCCGCGCAAATAAGCCGGCGAGCAGCAACAGCTTATGCGCTACAGATCATTGTGCGTACCATCGCACAAGGGTGGCGTCTGGCTGTGCTTGCAGCCACAGAAATACAGGGTCTCGCTGCGCTCGGCATGCAGCTTCAACGGGCGCAGGTCAGTGCCCTGGTGTGATCCATCGCAGAACGGCTGTTTGCCACTGCGCCCGCAGCGGCACCAGAAGTAATCCTGACCGGCCACCACATCCACGGCATAAGGGCCGCGCTGGGCAATCTGCACCTCACTCATCGACAACCTCCTGGGCACTGGCAGTCAGCGTGCCGCGGCATGCTGCGGGCGCGCATCTCGGGTATGCTCGTGTCCTTCCAGCATAGTCCAGCCCGGCCGATGACCCTGCCCCGCCCCCTGCGCCTCCTTCTGCTCGGCCTGCTGAGCAGCGCCATCATTCTCGCGGCGCTGGTCTACAGCCTGACCTGGCACCCGGCCGCCCGCGAGCCGGCCAGCCTGATCTGCCCAGCCAATGCTCCTGTGCTGCAACCCGGCCAGGCCCTCAAGGTGATGACCTGGAACGTGCAGTTCCTCGCCGGCAAGCGCTACGTGTTCTGGCATGACCTGGCCGACGGCCAGGATCAACGCCCGACCGCGACCGACCTGGCCTACAACCTCGATGAAGTGGCGCGGGTGATCCGCGACGAGCAGCCGGACCTGGTGCTGCTGCAGGAATTGCACAACGGCGCCCGTGCCACTGACTACCAGAACCAGCTGCAGCTGCTGCAGGAACGCCTCAACGACCTCTACCCCTGCAGTGCGGCGACCTTCTACTGGCAGGCCGCCTTCGTCCCGCACCCACAGATCATGGGCAGCGTCGGCATGCAGCTGGCCACCCTCAGCCGCGTGCGCATTGCCCGCGCGGAGCGCCTGCAGCTGCCACGCGTGCGCAGCAACCTGCTGAGCCGCCAGTTCCAGCCCCAGCATGCGCTGCTGACCAGCTACCTGCCGCTGGCCAACGGCCAGGAGCTGGTGGCAATCAACACCCAATTGGCCGAACCCAGTCGTGCCAGCGACGACGGTGCCCGTCAGGTCGCCATGTCCGGCAGCCTGCTCGACCAGTTGGAAAGCCAGCGCACGCCCTGGCTGTTTGCCGGCGACCTCAATCGACTGCCACCTGGCCCGCAATACCAGCAGCTCGGCGCCGCCCAACGTCAGCACTTCCAGGCGCAGAGCGAACTGACGCCGCTGCTGGCGCGCTACCCGAGCATTCCCACCGCGCAGGAGGCCGAACAAGCCGCCTGGCACACCCAGCAGCCCAACGACCCGCAGCTCAACGCTGCCGATCGCACGGTCGATTACCTGCTTTACAGCCCCCGCCTGGTAAGGCTCGATGCGCAGGTACGGAGTAGCGATACGCAGCGTATTTCCGACCACCTGCCGGTTAGCGCACGCCTGCTGCTGCCGCTCGACTGACCAGTCAGACCGGGGCGCTGGACAAAGCCCACAGCTGCCGCCATGCTCAGGCTCACTTGCAGTATGCAATAACAACAAGACGGCCGCAGAGCCGCGAAGTAGACGATGCCAAGACTTTTTTTAGCTGCCCTACTGGCCTGGGTCTGCTGCGCTGGCGCACAGATCCAGGCGGCCGATAACCTGCATCCGGTAACTGTCGGCTATTACGAGTTCCCGCCCTATTCCTGGACCGGTGAAGATGGCCAGCCACGCGGCAGCGTGCTGGCCCTGACCGAGCGCCTGCTCCGCCATGCCGGCTACCGTGGCATCTACCGCTCGTTTCCGGGCGCGCGTCTGTATGCCGGCCTGCAGGATGGCAGCGTGCAGCTGTGGCCAGGTGCAGGCGGCAAGACCGAGCTACGCGGCCATACCCTGGAGGCGCGCAACCACTTCGGCGAGATCAACCTGGCGCTTTACTACCGCAAGGACACGCCCAAGCCGAAGATCCCCGAAGACCTGGCCGGGCGCGGCATCATCCTGATCAGCGGCTACAGCTACTGGAAAGCGGTCAACGACATGCTCAACGACCCGAGCCTGGGCCTGATCACCCATCGCACCAGCACCCACCAGGCCGCCCTGGAAATGCTCCAGCGCCATCGCGGCGACTTCCTCGTCGACTACCAGCAGCCGGTCGAACAGGTCATCAAGAGCCTGGGCGCCGAGCCCCTGCCATTCACCGTACTGCATAGCCTGCAACTACGCTTTGTCGCTTCGCGCCATGTCGAAGGCAGCGCCATCCTGCTCGAGGCCCTGGATCGCGCCTATGACGAACTGCAGGCAGCAGGCGCCGACCTCAACGTGCGCTAAGCACCTGTCCTCGCAAAGGGGGGCGCCATGCACACCAGAAAGCCGGCAGAGGGTCTCTGCTACGCGCCCTGCACAAGGCTTGCGCACAAGGTTGCTAGATCGCCTGCCTGGGTGGCATTGCGTAGCCCCAAAAGATCACCCAGATCTCTGCCCCTTATTTGCGCGGCTTGGCTCGTGCCGTCGGCTCGGCGATCAGCGGGTCATCTGGCCAATAGTGTTTCGGGTAACGCCCCTTGAGATCCTTCTTCACCTCCAGGTAGGTGTTGGCCCAGAAGCTGGCCAGGTCCTGGGTCACCTGCACCGGGCGCCGCGCCGGCGACAGCAGGTGCAGCTTGAGCCCCAGACGGCCGCCGGCGATGCGCGGGGTGGCGGCCAGGCCGAACAGCTCCTGCAGACGCACCGCCAGCACCGGCGGCTCCTCGCTGTAGTCGATGCCGATACGTGAGCCGGACGGCACAGCCAGGCTGCGCGGCGCCAGCTCGTCGAGCTGCTGCGGCAGCGGCCAGGGCAGCAGGCCGGCGAGGATGCCGGGCAGCTCCAGGTTGGCAAAATGACTGAGCCGGCTGACCTTGCCCAGATAGGGCTGCAACCAGTCTTCCAAACTGGCCAGCAACGCCGCATCACTGAGGTCGGGCCAGGCACTGGCGCCCTTGTCCTGCAGGTCCAACCGCCGCAGCAGCGCCACCCGCCCCTGCCACTGGCGCAGTTCGGGCGTCCAGGGCAGCAGCTCCAGGCCCTTGCGCCGCACCAGGCCAAGCAGGGCGCGCGCCCGTGCACTGTCGTCCAGGCCACTCAAAGCCTCGCTGCTGAGCACCAGCGCGCCGATCTTGCGCTGACGTTCGGCACGCAACACGCCTTCGCGCTCGTCCCACTCCAGCTCCTCGACCTGGCTGACCTGTTCGGCCAGCACGCCGTCGAACAGCGTGGGATCGAGATCGGCGGCCAGATAGATGCGCTCCTCGCGCTGGCCCTGGCGACTGCCGAGGTCGGCGATCACCAGCCACTCGTGTTTCATCAAGGCATCCGGCTCGCCGAACTGCGCCGCACGGCCGTTGGCCAGGCGGTAGTCGCCGCCCCCCGCACGGCGCTGGCGGGCGACCCGATCCGGATAGGCAAACGCCAGCAGGCAGCCGAGCCAGCGCGGATGCCCGGCATCGGCCACCGCCTCGCGGGCCGGGCCACGCAGGTAGCTACGAAACTGCCGGGCCAGCTGGCGCGCGCGCTGCACACCGCCCTTGGCGCCGCGCTGGGCCTTGTCCTCGCCGCTGAGCAGGGCAATGCGGCTGTGCAGGTCGGCGCCGGCGCCACGCAGGATGTCGCGCTCGCCGAGCAACGCAGCCAGGTCACAGGCCAGGTTGCCCAGGCCCAGGGCCTGGCCGCGCAACAGCAGATGGGCGATGCGCGGGTGCGCCGGCAGCTCTGCCATGGCCTGGCCGTGTGGCGTCAATACACCGCGCCCGTCCAGGGCGCCGAGGCGCTGCAGCAGCTCGCGGGCCTGAGCGAACGGCGCGGCCGGCGGTGCATCGAGAAAGGCCAGCTCGCCGGGCTCGACACCCCAGCGCGCCAGCTGCAAAGCCAGGCCGGCCAGGTCGGCCGCGAGGATTTCCGCCGTGCCGTAAGCGGCCAACTGCTCGTGCTGGGCCTGCGACCACAGCCGATAACACACACCCGGTTCCAGGCGCCCGGCCCGGCCGGCACGCTGGGTGGCGCTAGCGCGGGAGATGCGCTGGGTGTCCAGGCGGGTCATGCCGCTGGCCGGGTCGAAGCGTGGCACCCGCGCCAGGCCGGCATCCACCACCACGCGCACGCCGTCGATGGTCAGGCTGGTCTCGGCGATATTGGTCGCCAGCACCACCTTGCGCTTGCCCGCCGGCGCCGCCTCGATAGCCGCACGCTGGGCGCTCAGGTCCAGCTCGCCATGCAGCGGGCAGAGCAGGATCTCATCGCGCCCCCGCAAGGCTTCCGCCAGTTGTTCATGCACCCGACGGATCTCGGCCTGGCCGGGAAGGAACAGCAACAGGCTGCCCGGCTCATCGGCCAGGGCCTGCAGCACGGTCTGCGTGACGCGCTGCTCGATCCACTCGCCGGGCTGGAACGGGCTGCCCCAGCGGATATCCACCGGATGCATGCGCCCTTCACTGGACACCACCGAAGCATCATTAAGCAGGCGCGACAGGCGCTCGCCTTCCAGGGTCGCCGACATCAGCAGCACCTTCAGCGGCGGATCGTCGCGCAGCAGCTCGCGGCCGTTAAGGGTCAGGGCCAGCGCCAGGTCAGCATCTAGGCTGCGCTCGTGGAACTCGTCAAAAATGACCAGACCGACGCCCTCCAGCGCCGGATCATCCTGCAGGCGGCGGGCGAGGATGCCTTCAGTGACCACCTCGATGCGTGTGCGCGGGCCGACCTTGCTCTCCAGGCGGATGCGGTAACCGACCGTTTCGCCGACCTGCTCACCCAGCTCGCTGGCCAAGCGCTCGGCGGCGGCCCGCGCCGCCAGGCGGCGCGGTTCGAGCATGAGGATGCGCTGCCCGGCCAGCCAGGCTTCGTCGAGCAGGGCCAGCGGCACGCGGGTGGTCTTGCCGGCGCCGGGCGGGGCTTCCAGCACGGCCTCGTGGCGCTCGGCCAGGGCGGCGCGCAGGGCAGGCAAAACGGCGTCTATGGGTAAGGGGGTCATGGCGGCTCCGCAAACAAGGCGGCGATTATAGGCTGTGCCACTGCCGAACCGGGCAGCTCCTGCACGGTCTGAAGTTCAGCCATCCACCTGCAATGGCGGCCTTGGTATAGTGCCGGCTCGAATTTATGGAGGTGCTCATGCACATGCGTTCCCGTGTTATCGGCGGCATCCTGGCGGCCACCCTGCTCACCCAGCTGAGCGCCTGCGGCACGCTGTTCTTCCCCGACCGCCGTGGCCAGATCGAAGGCCGCATCGACCCGCTGGTCGCCGGACTGAACGCCATCGGCATCCTGTTCTACGTGATCCCCGGGCTGATCGCCTTCGGCATCGACTTCGCCACTGGCGCCATCTACCTGCCGGCCGGCCAGTACTCGGTGGCCCCCGAGCAGCTGCAGGATGCCATCGGCGCCGACGGCCAGGTCGATCAGGCCAAGCTCAAGGCCATCATCCTGCGGGAAACCGGCCAGGAGCTACCTCTCGACGATCCGCGCCTGATTCAGCACAGTGGCAATATCGAGCAGCTGGCCGCCTACGGCCTGCGCACGGAGGCCTGATGAACCGAGTGCTCGCCAACCACCTGCAGCGTCTGCTGGCCTACCATGGCTGGGCCTACATGCGCCTGTGCGGACAGCTGGCGAGCCTCAGCGAGGAACAGTACCGCGCGCCCTGCGGTCTGTTCTTCGGCAGCATCCATGGCACCCTCAACCACCTGGCCGTGGCCGACCGCCTGTGGCTGGCACGGGCGCGCTTCGAGGCGCAGCCCTTCGAGCGTCTGGATGTCGAGGTGCTCAGCGAGCGTGCCGCGCTGGAGAACTACCTGGAAATGGGCGTCGCCGCCTGGCGCGACCTGCTCGATGGGCTGGAGGATGCCGACCTGCTGGCGCCGATCGCCTACCGCAATATGGCCGGCGAACAGCATATGCGCCCGCTGGCCGAGATCATCCCGCACCTGGTCAACCACGGCACCCACCACCGCGGCCAGATCAGCGCCGCGCTGACCGCCATGGGCCAGGCCGCACCAGTACTCGACTACATCTACGCCCTGCCCGAACTGCCATGAAGATCGAACCGCAGCACGCCCGCCTGCTGCGCCTTGCCAGTGGCGCGGCGCTGGCTACTGCCCTGCTGCTGACGCTGGCCAAGGCCGTGGCCTGGTGGCTGAGCGGCTCGGTCAGCCTGCTCGCCGGTCTCACAGACTCCTTGCTGGACAGTGCCGCTTCGCTGCTCAACCTGATTGCCGTGCATTACGCCCTGCGCCCGGCCGATGACGATCACCGTTATGGCCACGGCAAGGCCGAAGCCCTGGCTGGCCTCGGCCAGGCGCTGTTTATTGGCGCCAGTGCGGTGCTGGTGGCCGTCCAGGCGGTCGAGCGTCTGCAGCATCCGCAACCGCTCGGAGCCCCTGCCCTGGGTATCGCCGTTATGCTGCTGTCGCTGGCCATGACCGCCGGCCTGCTGCTGTTCCAGGGCCATGTGGTCAAGCTCACCGGCTCCACGGCGATCCGCGCCGACTCGCTGCATTACCGCTCCGACCTGCTGCTCAACGGCAGCATCCTGCTGGCCCTGGTACTGGCCGCCTTCGGTTGGCAGCAACTGGATGCGCTGTTCGGCTTGGGGATAGCCGCCTACATCCTGTGGAGTGCGCTGAGCATCATGCGCGAGGCGGTGGCCGTGCTGATGGACCAAGAGCTGGCGCTGGAGGTCAGCGAGCGCATGCACCTGCTGGCCTGCTCAGTGCCTGGCGTACTTGGCGCCCATGACCTGCGCACGCGGGTTTCCGGCACCCACTGGTTCGTCCAGCTGCACCTGGAGCTGCCGGGCGAGCTGCCGCTGCTAGAGGCTCATCGTCTGTGCGAGCTGGCGGAGCGGGCGATCCGCAGCGAATTCCCGCGCGCCGAGGTGCTGGTACACCCCGACCCGATCGACGCCGTGCCGCACTGACGGCTCAATCGTTGGCGTCAAGGCTGGCAGCAAAGGCGTCAGGCCGAGCAGCAGGAGGATGCCGATATCGGCCAGGACGATGGGGGTACGGCGCATGCCAGAGTCTCCGAAGTTACTCCGAGCAGTCTCCCAGAACCCGTGTAAAGCCAGGGTAAAGGCCGTGCATCGTTTGCGTAAAATCAACTAGAGCAATTGCTCTAAAAACTCTAAGCTGGTGCAGCCCCACCCCTCCTAATAACAACATCGAGGTGCTGCATGCCTGTTCCCCTGAACCCCAGCGCGATTGCCCTGCTCGGCCTGGTGGCCTGGTCTCTGTTGCTGGTCTTCCTGCTGGTCAACCAACGCGGCCTACTGGTGTTCAGCGGCAGGATGCGGGTCAACGCCTTCGCCCCGGACGGCAGCAACACGCCCAGCGCGTTTGGCCAACGCCTGGTGCGCGCCCATGCCAACTGCGTGGAAAACCTGCCATTGCTGGCAGCCGTGCTGCTCTATGCCATCGCCAGTGGGCAGACCGCGCTGACCGACCCGCTGGCCTGTGTGTTGCTCGGTGCGCGGCTGTTCCAGTCGAGCATGCACCTGATCAGCACCCGCCCACTGTTCGTCTGGCTGCGCTTCGCTGGCTTCCTGGCGCAACTGCTGATCCTGGCCTGGTGGCTGTTGCGTTTGGGCGGCCTGGTCTAGCCCCAGCTGGCGTACTGTTGGCGGCTGAAGTTGCTCCTACGGGAGCCTGAGGCAGACAAATCACAGACAAGAAAAAGGGGAGGCACATGGCCTCCCCTTTTTCCTGTCCGGCACGGGCGATGGTGTCGCCGCTTTCCTCGCCCGCCTGGTTGGGCGGTGCGGACCCGGGAGCCTGCGCGATCCGGTAGGACCGCCGGCACCGCGACACCTGATTGGGCGTTGCGGGTGGACTTCAACGTCCGGGCCATGAAACTGTGGGAAAGCTTAACCAAGCGAGAGCGACCAAGGATTGCGAATATTGCTCATTAATAGATTACTTGCGCAATTTTAAACCACTGTTAGATTAATCAGCGCAATCCGAACACATAGAAGCCCAATAATGAACAAGCTCGACCGCTACGACCTGCGCATCCTCGCCGAATTGCAGCGCGACGCGCGCATCTCCAATCAGGAGCTGGCCGAACGCATCGGCCTGTCGCCTTCGCCCTGCTCGCGGCGGGTCAAGCAACTGGAAGACGACGGCTATATCACCCGCCAGGTGGCCCTGCTCGATCGCAAGAAGCTCGGCCTTAGCCTGACCGCCTTCGTCCTGATCGGCATGGATCGACACACCCCGGAGCGCTTCGAGCACTTCCAGGCGGTGATCCGCCAATGCCCGGAGGTGCTGGAATGCAGCCTGGTGACTGGGATGGACGCCGACTACCAGCTCAAGGTGGTGGTACCGGACATGGACCATTACCAGAAATTCCTCCTCGGCCAACTAACCCGCATCGAAGGCGTGACCAGCGTGCGCTCCAGCTTCGTGCTGGACTCGGTGTTAGCCAGCACCGAGCTGCCGCTCAATCATCTGCGCGAGTGAGTAACGGCTTGATGATCGGCTAGAAGCAGGCCGATCAACGTCTGCTGGCAGGCTGCCTGGCCGCGCGTATAATCGCCGGCCGTTGTTTATCCCCCTGCTATTGCCGTTGAGGTCACCATGGAAACCGAACAGTTCGAAGCCCTGATGATGTACGTACTGGTGGGCGGGCTGATGGTGTTCATGGCCTTCATCATCTGGGACCTGGCGAAGAAGTCCAAGGCCGGCCGCCTGGGCACGGCGATCCTGTTCCTCGGCCTGGGCCTGTGCCTGTTCGCCTTCCTGGCCAAGCCGATCATCACCTACATCATCGAAGCCGCCCGCGGCATCCACGGCTGACGCCTGGCCGGACGAGGCTGAGGCACGGCAACGCCGCAAGGCGAAACCTGCGTAGCCCGGATGCAGCGCCTTTACTGACTACTCCAGCAGGCGGCGCAGCTCTTCCGACACTGGCATCGGCTTGAATGCACTGACCCGCGCCCGCCCGGTATTGCCCAGCGGCACCCAGATCAGTGAGAACAGCAGCGCGGCAACGATGCGCGGTAGCTGCCCCGCTACCTCGCGCCAGTCACCTGCCAGCCAACCGGCGCGCAGCATCAGCCAGTGCGACTGCGCATGCCACAGGGGCCTGCGCTGGCTGAGGATATGCGCGCGCTCCAGGCTGATGAAGGCAGCCGGCAGGTCGCCCACCTGCAGGGCACGACGGGACTCGGTAAAGGCCAGTAGCATGGCCTCATGCAGTTCGTTACGCATGCTCGGCCACCTCTGCCAACTCGCCGCGCGCCTGGCGTAGTACCTGGATCGCCGCAGAAATCGCCAGGCTGGCCATGATCACCGCGACCAGCAGATCCGGCCAGGCACTCCCGGTACCGAACACCCCCAGCGCGGCGAGCAGCACGGCTAGGTTGCCCAGGGCATCGTTACGGGTGCACAGCCAGACGCTGCGCATGTTGCTGTCCCCCTCGCGGTAGGCATACAGCAACGCCGCCACCCCGACATTGGCCAGCAGCGCCAGGCTACCGACCACGCCCATGGTCGGCGCATTCGGCACCTCGCCCTGCAATAGTTGCCAGACTGCGGCAGCCAACACCCCCAGACCGAACAACAACATGCTCAGCGCCTTGAACTGCGCAGCGCGGGCGCGCAGCACCACGCCGAGGCCAAGTACCCACAGGCTGATGGCGTAGTTGCCGGCGTCGCCGAGGAAGTCCAGCGAATCGGCCAGCAGCGACACCGAGCCCGCGCGCAGACCGGCGCCGATCTCCACGGCGAACATGGCGAAGTTGACCACCAAGGCCAGCCACAGAATCTTGCGGTAACGCCGCGAGCGGCTGACATCCTGGTCGTGATTGCAGCAATGAGCACCCATTTGGCATCTCCTTGGTTCAGATGCAGACTAGGCTAAAGCCTGTAGCGACTACAGGGTCAAGCAGCGGAGCCAAACATGAGTAAACCCCTCACCATCGGCGTACTCAGTCGCGAGAGCGGCGTCAATCTGGAGACTATCCGATTCTACGAGCGCTCCGGCCTCCTCCCGGCACCCCAGCGCAGCGCCGCCGGTTATCGCCACTATCAGGCGATGGACGTGCGCCGCCTGCGCTTCATCCGCCGCGGCCGCGAGCTTGGCTTCAGCCTGGAGGAAATCCGCAGCCTGCTGGGTCTCGCCGCCCATCCCGAAAGCCCCTGCGCCAGCGCAGACCAGATGGTGCGCGAACACCTGGACACCATCGAGGCGCGCATCCGCGACCTGCAGAACATGCAGGCCGAGCTGAACAAGATCGCAGGTTGCCAGAGCGGCCACGCCGAACACTGTCGCCTGCTGGAAGCCCTGGATAGCCGCGACTGCTGCGCCTGACTGATCGAGACGACAAGTCCGCAGGGTGCGCATGGCGCACCCTATGACTGCATTCCCATCCACCGTGTACACCCAGCGAACACTGCGTTCGCCAATGGCAACGGTGGCGGCGGTCAGCCATGCTAGGCTGGCAAACCTCGTTAGCCGCCTAAGCATCCACCTGCCATGTCCGAACTTCTTCTGCGCCGGCACAAGCCGTTCATGGCCTTCTGGCTCGCTCGCGTCTGCACCGCCAGTGGCTTCCAGATGCTCACCGTGGCCATCGGCTGGCACCTCTACCAGCTGACTGGCAGCGTGCTCGACCTGGGCCTGGTCGGCCTCGCCGAATTCCTGCCGCGCCTGCTGTTCATGCTGCATGCCGGGCATGTCGCCGACCGCTTCGAGCGACGCAAGATCGCCGCCGCCTGCCAGGCCGTGCAGGCCTTGGTGGCGGTGGCGCTATTGCTGGGCAGCGGCACCGATAGCATCAGCCGCGAGCTGATCTTCGGTCTGGCCTTCCTCCTTGGCCTAGCGCGCACCTTCGAGATGCCGGCGACCCAGGCACTGCTGCCCAACGTGGTGCCGGTCGAGCTATTCCCGCGTGCGGTAGCCGCCTCGGCTTCAGCCATGCAGGCGGCGACCATCATCGCCCCGGCCCTCGGCGGCCTGCTCTACGCCTTCGGCGCGCAGTGGGTATATGGCCCGACCGTGCTGCTCTACGTGCTGGCCTGCAGCCTGATGCTTGGCCTCACCGCCACCGGCCAGGTGCTGCGCAAAGAGCCGGCGACCCTGGATACCCTGCTGGCCGGCATCCGCTTCATTCGCAGCAAACCGGATGTACTCGGCTCGATTTCCCTCGATCTGTTCGCCGTGCTGCTCGGCGGCGCCACCGCATTGCTGCCGGTGTTCGCTAAGGACATCCTGCTCACCGGCCCTTGGGGTCTCGGCCTGCTGCGCTCGGCGCCGGCGGTCGGCGCACTACTGATGTCGCTGTGGCTGGCGCGCTTCCCGATCGAACGGCGCACCGGGCCGATCATGTTCAGCTCGGTGGCGGTCTTCGGCGTGGCGACCATCGCCTTCGGCCTCTCCACCTCGTTCTGGTTCAGCATGGCGGTACTGGTGGTGCTGGGCGCGGCGGACATGATCAGCATGGTCATCCGCGGCGCGCTGGTGCAACTGGACACCCCTGACGCCATGCGCGGCCGGGTCAGTGCAGTAAATGGCTTGTTTATCGGCGCCTCGAACCAGCTCGGTGAGTTCGAGTCCGGCGTCACCGCACACTGGTTCGGCACGGTGCCGGCAGTGCTGCTCGGCGGGGTCGGCACCCTGCTGGTGACCGGCACCTGGATCAAGCTGTTCCCGACCCTGGCGCGACGCGATCACCTGCACAAGCCCCACCAGGAGGGTTAACCCGCCATCAGGGCACCAGCATCGCCTCGCCCACCGCCTTGCGCGTGGCCTTGCCGACCAGTTGTTCGACCAGGGTCAGAGAGAATTCCAGCGCCGTGGCCGGGCCCTGGCTGGTGATGCAGTTGCCGTCGACTACCACCGGCTGATCGACGAAGGTGCAGCCCGACAGGCGGTCGCTGAACGCCGGGTAGCAGGTCATCCGCCGTTGCTTGAGCACGCCGTAGCCCTGCAGGGCCAGGGCCGGGGCGGCGCAGATGGCGGCAAACAGCTTGCCGGCCTTGGCCTGGGCCTGGACCTTCTCGGCCAGCGGGGCGTGGTCGGCCAGGTGCTGGGCGCCGGGCATGCCGCCAGGCAGGGCGATCAGGTCGAAGTCCTGGGCCAGCACGTCGATCAGCATGGCGTCGGCGGTCATCCGCGAGCCACGGGCGCAGGTGAACATGCGCCGGTTCTCGATGCTGGCCACCACCACTTCGACGTCGGCGCGGCGCAGCACGTCGATCAGGGTCACGGTTTCAATGTCTTCGACACCGTCGGCGACGGCGATCAGGGCGCGGGTTGTCATGGCTGTTCTCCTTGGCGAACGGAAACCGATGCTGTCCGTCCGGTCATAAATTCACCGCTCGGGAGCGAGCTGGTATAGTGCGCGACTTTTCCGGATCTGGCCCGAAATCTGCTGTCGATTTCCCCCGACCAGCGGCCTTTGTGCTTTGCTTTCGCGCAGTCCGCACCTCACTCACGCAGCGGTTCATGGGAGCCAACATGCTGGAAAAGCTGTTCCAACTCAAGGCACACAACACCACGGTGCGTACCGAGATCCTGGCGGGTCTGACCACCTTCCTGACCATGGCCTACATCCTCTTCGTCAACCCGGAAATCCTCGGCAAGACGGGCATGGATACCGGCGCCGTATTCGTCGCCACCTGCCTGGCCGCGGCCATCGGCTCGGCGGCGATGGGCCTGATCGCCAACTACCCGATCGCCCTGGCGCCCGGCATGGGCCTCAACGCCTTCTTCACCTATACAGTAGTCCTGCAGATGGGCTACAGCTGGCAGGTGGCGCTGGGCGCGGTATTTATTTCCGCCACGCTGTTCTTCCTGCTGTCGATCTTCCGCATCCGCGAGTGGATCGTGAACAGCATCCCGCTGCCGCTGCGTTCGGCCATCGCCGCCGGTATCGGCCTGTTCCTCGCGCTGATCGCGCTGAAGGAAGCCGGCCTGGTGGTGGCCAATCCGGGCACCCTGGTCGGCCTCGGTGACCTGCACGCCCCCGGCCCGCTGCTGGCGATCTTCGGCTTCTTCCTGATCGTCGCCCTGGAAGCCCGCCGGGTGACCGGTGCGGTAATGATCGGCATCCTGGTCGTCACCGCCATTGCCGTCGCCCTGGGTGTGAGCAAGTTCGGCGGCATCGTCTCGATGCCGCCGTCGATCATGCCCACCCTCATGCAGCTCGACATCATGGGTGCGCTGGACGTGGGCATGGTCAGCGTGATCTTCGCCTTCCTGTTCGTCGACCTGTTCGACAACACCGGCACCCTGATCGGCGTAGCCAAGCGCGCCGGGCTGATGGGCAAGGACGGCCACCTGCCGAAGATGGGCCGCGCCCTGATCGCAGACAGCACCGCCGCCATGGGTGGCTCGCTGCTCGGTACGTCCACGACTACCAGCTACATCGAATCCGCCTCGGGCGTCGCCGCCGGCGGGCGCACCGGCCTGACCGCCTGCGTGGTCGCCGTGCTGTTCCTCCTGGCCCTGTTCTTCGCCCCGCTGGCCGGCACCGTACCGCCGTTTGCCACCGCCCCGGCCTTGCTCTTCATCGCGGTGCTGATGACCTCCGGCCTGGCCGAGATCGACTGGGACGACATCACTGTCGCCGCCCCCGTGGTGATCACCGCCCTGGCCATGCCGCTGACCTTCTCCATCGCCAACGGCATCGCCTTCGGCTTCATCAGCTGGGTGGTGATCAAGGCCCTGGCCGGGCGCTTCAAGGAACTCAACCCGGCCCTGGTGGTCCTCGCCGCGATCTTCGTCATCAAATTCGGATTTACCGCCAGCGCATGAGCCAGAACCGAGACCAGGCGGCCTACACCGCCCAGCTGAACGACAAGGTAGCCCGCCTGCGCGAGCTGCTGGCGCCCTTTGCTGCGCCAGAACCTCAAGTGTTTGCCTCGCCGGGCGAGCACTACCGCCTGCGCGCCGAGTTCCGCCTGTGGCGCGAGCAGGAAGAGCGTCACTACGCGATGTTCGCCGCCGGCGACAAGCACACGCCGATCCTGATCGAAGACTTCCCCATCGCCAGCCAGCGCATCAATCAACTGATGCCGCAGCTGAAGGCGGCCTGGCAAGCCAGCCGTGCGCTGTCGTTCAAGCTGTTCCAGGTCGAATTCCTTACCACGCTGGCCGGCGATGCACTGATCACCCTGTGCTACCACCGTCCGCTGGACGCCGCCTGGCAGGCCGAGGCCGAGCAGCTGGCAACCAGCCTCGGCGTCAGCCTGGTCGGCCGCTCGCGTGGCCAGCGCCTGGTGATCGGTCGCGATTACGTGCAGGAAGAAATGACCGTGGCCGGGCGCACCTTCCGCTACCGCCAGCCGGAAGGCGCCTTCACCCAGCCCAACGGCCTGGTCTGCCAGCAGATGCTGCAGTGGGCCTTCGATGCCCTCGGCGAGCGCGACGATGACCTGCTCGAACTGTACTGCGGCAACGGCAACTTCACCCTGCCGCTGTCCACCCGGGTCAGAAAGGTCTTGGCCACCGAGATCAGCAAGAGCTCGGTGAATGCTGCCCTGGCCAACCTGGCCGACAACGGCATCGACAATATCGAGCTGGTGCGTTTGAGTGCCGAGGAGCTGACTCAGGCCCTCAACGAAGTGCGGCCGTTCCGTCGCCTGGCCGGCATCGACCTGAAGTCCTATGACTTCGGCGCGGTATTCGTCGACCCGCCACGCGCCGGCATGGACCCGGACACCTGCGAGCTGACCCGACGCTTCGACAACATCCTGTACATCTCCTGCAACCCGGAGACCCTGGCCGCCAACATCGCCCAGCTCAACGATTCTCACCGCATTGAGCGCTGCGCCCTGTTCGACCAGTTCCCCTGGACCCATCACATGGAAAGCGGCGTGCTGCTGGTAAGGCGCTAAGCAGCGTCTACCACGCTAGAGCCGCAGGGTGCGCCATACGCACGGCGCCCCCTGCGCGCATAGGCACATCCAGATCTTCTGGGTGGCCGCGAGCAAAAACCGGCGTTAACGCTGCAACCCGCGCAAACACCAGAACGCCAGCCCGGCCGAAACCACTTCGAACAGCATGGCGTAGAGGTTGAAGGTCTGTTGCGCGCCGCCGTCCAGCCACAGGCCAGCCATACGCGTCAGCGCCAGGGTCGCGTAGAGCAGCACCAGCAGGCTCAGCGCCGGGCGCAGCAGGTCGAGGCGGGCCAGCGCCAGCAGCAGGTAGGCCGCCAGGCCCAGCTGCAGGCCGCCGTAATAGGCGCGTACATCGGTGATTGCCGCCGGCGCCATCAGCAGCATGCCGCTGAGATTGGCCAGCTCGTGCGGCTTGATCAGGTAGGCCAGACCGAAGCCGGCGAGGATCAGGGTCTGCACGGCCAGAAAGATACGGGCGAACAGCATGGTCAAACTCCCTTGAATGAATGGCAGCGAGCATAGGCGCTGTGTTCGCAGACTGAAACAGTCTGACGCTGGGACTGCGTGCAGAGCGGCGCTATCCTGATGCATCAACCTTCCGGAGACTCCGCCATGCGCCGCCTGCTGCTCGCCACCGCCCTGTTCGCCGCCGCCACCAGCCAGGCTGCAGAAACCATCAGCATGGATGTCCACCGCGACGCCAACTGCGGCTGCTGCAAGGACTGGATCAGCCACCTTGAAGCCAACGGCATCCAGGTCAACGACCATGTCGAGAGCGACATGAGCGCAGTCAAGAGTCGCCTCGGCGTGCCGCCGCGTCTGGCCTCATGCCACACCGGGGTGATCGACGGCAAGTTCGTCGAAGGCCACGTGCCGGCCAGCGACATCCTCAAGCTGCGCCAGCGCCCCGACCTGCTCGGCGCCGCCGTGCCAGGCATGCCGCATGGTTCACCGGGCATGGAAACCGGCGTGGTGCACGCCTACCAGGTGATCGGCCTGCAGAAAGACGGGCAAGAAGAAGTGCTGACCGACTACCCCGCTCCGTAAGCCAACCGCCCCGTTTCTGCGCTGCGCTCATGCTCCGCTAGACCAGCGGACTGGCGCCGTACGCCTGCGCCAGCGACACTGTTACTCCTCGGCGGACTGAAGGAGTGGACCATGCGCTGGCAGAAGGCACGACGCAGCGACAACGTAGTGGATGCCCGCGGCGGCGGTGGCGGCGGCATGCGCTTCGGCGGCGGCAAGGGTCTCAGCCTCGGCGGCATTGCCATCGTCGTGGTGATCGGCCTGCTGATGGGCCAGGACCCGCTGACCATCCTCGGCAATATCGCCGGCCAGGCCGTGCAAACCGGCGGGGTGACTACCCAGAGCCAGCCGGCACCGGCAGCCAACGACCCACAGAGCGAATTCGTCCGCGCCGTACTGGGCGACACCGAAGACACCTGGCGCGCCATCTTCCAGGCCGGCGGCAAGCAATATCAGGATCCCAAGCTGGTGCTGTTCAGCGGTGGCGTGCGCTCGGCCTGCGGCTTCGCCGATGCGGCGGTCGGGCCCTTCTACTGCCCTGGCGACCAGCAGGTCTACCTCGACCTGAGCTTCTTCCGCGAACTGGAAACCCGCTTCGCCGCTGCCGGCGACTTCGCCCAGGCCTATGTGATCGCCCACGAGGTCGGCCACCATGTGCAAACCCTGCTCGGCGTCTCGGCCAAGGTCCACGCGGCGCGTCAGCGCGGCGAGCGGGTGGAAGGCGACAATGGCCTGCTAGTGCGCCAGGAACTGCAGGCCGACTGCCTGGCCGGGGTCTGGGCCTACCATGCCCAGCGCCGCCTGGACTGGCTGGAACCGGGCGATCTGGAAGAGGCGCTGAACGCCGCCAACGCCATCGGCGACGACCGCCTGCAAAAACAGGCGCGTGGCCAGGTGATGCCCGACTCCTTCACCCACGGCACTTCGGCCCAGCGTGAGCGCTGGTTCAAGGCCGGTTTCGAACGTGGCGAAGTGGGCCGCTGCGACACCTTCAAAGCGGCACGCCTGTAACGCATAAGCACTGGTGCGCAAGGCGCACCCTATTCGTTCATCGACTCCGCGCCGGCCTGCTGCTGGTAGGCCTTCGGCGACAGGCCGAACCAGCCCTTGAACGCCTTGTAGAAAGCACTCGGCTCACTGAAGCCCAACTCGCGGCTGAGCGCCTCGACCCGACAGCCCGGCTGCGCCAGGCGCTGCACGGCATAGCTGCGGCGTACCTGGGCCAGTAGCTCGGAGAAGCAGCAGTCCTCTTCACGCAAGTGGCGGTGCAGGGTCTGCCGGCTGATGCCCAGGCGCCGCGCCACGCCCTCCACCGATAACTCGCCACTCGGCAAGCCACGCTCGATCTGTTGCAGCACCTGAGTGCGTACGCTGCGCTGCGCGGGCAACTGCGCCTGCATATCGCTCACGCGCTGCTGCATCAGGCCCTTGAGATAGGCATTGGCCCCCGGCACCGGCAGGAGCAGA
This sequence comes from Aquipseudomonas guryensis, assembly GCF_014164785.1. GTDB lineage: Bacteria > Pseudomonadota > Gammaproteobacteria > Pseudomonadales > Pseudomonadaceae > Aquipseudomonas > Aquipseudomonas guryensis. Next base: position 596,601 of record NZ_JACJFN010000003.1, read on the forward strand.
TCACTCGCCAGCAACTCCAGGTAATCAGACTCCTCGGCGAAGCGCGCCGGCACACCGAACACCTGGCGATAGATCGCCGGCGCCGCCAGTGGCGCGTGGCGGAAACCCACCGCCTGTGGCACCAGGCGCACAGCGGTGAGCTGGCGCGCCCAGCACAGCGCCGAGCTGAGGCTGTGCTCGCTGGCCACGGTGTGGCCGAGCAGCGGCGCATTGAACAGGAAGTGCACGCGTAGGCGCGCACCGAGCGGCTCGACATGCAGGTTCTCGCCCTCGCTCATGACCGGGATATAACGCCGGAACAGCTCCACCGCCTCGCCCAGCGTGGCACTTTGTGCCGCCAGATGGGCGACCGGGCCGCGGGTGTGCAAGCCGCGCCGCTGACCGACCAGCAGACCGATCTCTGGAGGCGCACCGCGAGTAATGGCGCACTGCCAGAGGTGCAGCGTCCAACGCACCGGCACGCGCATCTCCAGGTCATGCAACTGCTCCAGGGTGACACCCAGCTCGCGCAGATCGTCCGGGCCGACCAGGCCGAAGCCCTGCAGCGACAGGTACAGATCGAGCAACTGCGAGGCGGTCGCGCTGGGCGTGTTCGCCAACAGCATGGGCAATCCTTTCGCCAACCGAAGGAGTCCGATTGTGCGCGCCCCGTGAGACGAATTGCCAGTCCCTTGCAACACCTGGCTATCAACAGCCGGGCAGCGACTGACTAGATTGAGCGGCAAACAACATCGAGTGCTTCGCACCGCCTGGAGTCCTGCACCATGAGTCATGCCGACCTGATCACCCTGCCCCGCCTGCTATCCCGCCTGCCCCGCCTGCTCGTTGATCTGCCGGGCATCGTCAAGGGCCTGCATATCGGCAACCGTAGCCGCGGCGCCTATCCCGTCAGCCTGGCCAGCTGCATCGAAACGGCGGCGCGCGACAACCCCAACGGCGCGGCACTGATCCAGGACGACGAGCAGCTCAGCTACGCCGAACTCGAGCGCTGGACCAACCAGCTGGCGCACTACCTGCGCGCCCATGGCCTGCGCCAGGGCGACAGCGTCGCGCTGATGTTCGAAAACCGTTTCGAGTTGCTCGCCGGGGTCATCGCCTGCGCCAAGCTCGGGGCGGTCAGCGCGCTGCTCAACAGCAGTCAGCGCGGCCGTGTCCTGGCACACAGCATCAAACTCGCAGAACCGCGCATGGTGTTGGTCGGCGAAGAACTGTTCGCCGCCTTTGGCGAAGTCGCCGATGAACTGGCACTGCCTGCCGAGGCCTGCCACTACTTTGCCGACCGCCCGACCTGGCGCGACCCAGGCGAGGCTCCCGCGGGCTGGAACAACCCGGCGGCAGAGCTGCACGACTACCCGGTAAACGCCCCCTTGCTGGAGCGTGCAGTACGCGCTGACGACCCCTGTTTCTTCATCTACACCTCCGGCACCACCGGCCTGCCGAAAGCCGTGGTGTTCAATCACGGGCGTTTCATGAAGGGCTACGGCGCCTTCGGTTTCGCCGCCGTGCGCCTAGACCGCACGGACCGCATGTACGTCAGCCTACCGTTCTATCACGGCACCGCCATGGTGGTGTGCTGGGGCTCGGTGCTGGCCGGCCAGGCGGCTCTGATCATGGTGCGCAAGTTCAGCGCCAGCCGTTTCTGGGACGAGGTGCAGCGCCACCAGGCGACCGCCTTCGGCTATGTCGGCGAACTATGCCGCTACCTGCTGGACCAGCCGCAACGCCCCACCGACGCCGACAACCCGATCCGGGTGATGGTCGGCAATGGCCTGCGCCCGAGCATCTGGCAGACCTTCAAGCAGCGTTTCGCGGTCGAGCGGGTCGTCGAGCTGTATGCCTCCAGCGAGGGCAATATCGGCTTCACCAACCTGCTCAACCTGGACAATACCGTAGGCTTCTCGCCCTACCCTTACGCCATCGTCCGCTACGACCAGGAACGTGAGGCGCCGCTGCGCGAGAACGGCCACCTGCAACGCGTGGCCAAGGGTGAAGTCGGTCTGCTGCTGGGCAAGATCACCGAAAAAACGCCATTTCATGGCTATACCGATGCACGCGACACCGAGCGCTGCATCCTGCGCGACGTATTCGAGCCCGGCGATGCCTGGTTCAACACCGGCGATCTGATGCGCGACATGGGTTTCCGGCATGCCCAGTTCGTCGACCGCCTGGGCGATACCTTCCGCTGGAAAGGCGAGAACGTCTCCACCACCCAGGTCGAGGCCGTGCTCGACGCGGTGGCGCAGATCAGTGAAACGGTGGTCTACGGCGTCGAGATCGCCAACACCAATGGCCGCGCCGGCATGGCCTGTATCCGCCTGGCCTGCGCCCCGCAGGATTTCGACTTCCACGCCCTGCTCGCGCACCTGCGCCAGGAACTGCCGGCCTATGCCGTACCGCTGTTCCTGCGCCTGAGTGCGCAGCTGGAAACCACCGGCACCTTCAAGCACAAGAAGGCACCGCTGAAAGAGCAGGCCTATGACCTCGACCGCTGCCACGACCCGCTGTATGCCTGGCTGCCCGGCAGCGACTGTTACGTGCCACTGACCCGTGAGCTGCAGGCGGCCATCGCCGCTGGTACCTATCGCTACTAAAACGAGTGATTCTGCGCACCATGGCCTGCTGTGGCCACTGGTGCGCGCGGCTCCCCTACAGGATCGTCTACTGCAGGTGGTCGAGCAGGGCGTGACAGCTCACGGCGAAGTGGTCGGCCAGTTCCGGCCAGGGGTTCTCCGCCAGGTTGACCAGCACGCCGAAGGCGCCGGCGGCGCGGGCGCAGTCGAGGTCGAAGCGGTAGTCGCCGACCATCACCAGTTGCTGCGGCGCCACCTGCCATTGCCCGGCAAGCTGCAACAGGCCGCCGGGATGCGGCTTGGGCGGCGCCTCGTCACGGCCGACCACATCCTGGCTGGCGAAGCAGTCGCCGAGGCCGATTGCCTGCAGGGTCAGCAGCGCCAGCTCGTGGGCGTTGCGGGTGAGGATGCCGAGGTGACAGTCGCGCTGCTGCAGTTCGCGCACCAGGGCCACGGCTCCCGGCGCCGGCTGCGCGGCAAGGGCCAGCTCGCGTTCGTGCTCGAGCAGCCAGGCATGCTTGGCGGCCGCCTCGTCCGCCGGCAGGGCGGCCAGGTGATGGAGGATGTCGTCGCGGGCGGGGATTTCCAGGGCGCGCTTGATCGCCTCGAAGTCATGCACGGCGATGGTCAGGGTGCCGTCCATGTCGAACACCCAGTGCCGCGCCTCGTGCAGCCTCACTTCCAGTCCTCGCGCAGGCGGGTCAGCCCCTCCTGGCAGGATGACGCCACCAACTGGCCGCTGCGATTGAAGATGCTGGCGCGGGCAAAGCCGCGGGCGTTGCCGGCCCAGGGGCTGTCCATGGCATACAGCAACCAGTCGTCCATGCGCAGGTCGGCGTGGAACCACAGGGCATGGTCGAGGCTGGCGACCTGCATGAACTTCTGGAACACCGAGACGCCGTGCGGCTGCATCGAGGTGGTCAGCAGGTTGAAGTCGCTGGCGTAGGCCAGCAGGAACTTGTGCAGCTGCGGCTCAGCCGGCAGCGTACCGGCGGCGCGGAACCAGACATACTTGACCGGCTCGCAGGGCTCGGGCGCGAAGGGATTAATGCGCGTCACCGGACGGATCTCGATCGGCTTATCGCTGGTCATGCGCTCGCGCATGCGCTCCGGGATCAGCTGTGCGACCTGGCGCGCCAGCTCGGTCTCCGAGGGCAGACCCTCCGGGCCAGGCACGTCGGGCATCGGCAGCTGGTGGCTGAAACCCTGCTCGTCGAACTGGAAGGAAGCGGCACAGGTGAAGATCGGCTGGCCCTTCTGGATCGCCGTGACCCGCCGGGTGCTGAAACTGCCGCCGTCACGCACTCGCTCGACCTGGTAGACCACCGGCAGGCTGGCATCGCCGGGGCGCAGGAAGTAGCCGTGTAGGGAGTGCACGTGGCGCGCCTCCTCGACGGTCTGGCTGGCCGCCGAAACGCACTGGCCGAGCACCTGGCCACCGAACAGCTGACGGAAGCCGAGGTCCTGACTCAGGCCGCGAAACAGGTTTTCCTCGATCTGCTCCAGGCTCAGCAGGGCCACCAGATTTTCCAGCACTTGACTCATGATTCCCCTCCCTCGGGGCGGCGCAATACGGGGTAAGCCGGCTGCGAGGAGAGACGCTCATCCCACACCGCGCGGCCAATGGTGAAATGGTAAAGGCTTTGCCAGCGGCTGTCGGCCAGTTCGAGCAATTCATGCACCTGATCGTCGAAGAAACAGCCGATGCCGGTGCCGGACAGGCCTGCCGCCTCGGCTTCCAGGTACAGCAGCTGGCCGATCTGCCCGCACTCCCAATACAGCCGTGGATAGTGCCAGACGCCCTCACCCAGGGCCTGGTCGAAGCGCGCCAGCATGGCCAGGGCCACGCAGCCGTCACTGGCGATGTCCTGGCCGCAGGACAGGAAGCCGGCCAGACCGCGGGCATCGCCGGTCAGCAGGCGGTATAGCGGCAGCTCGGCATGCGCGCGCTGCCAGAGGAAGTCCGCACGCAGTCCCTCTGGCTGGGCTTGCCCGTTGCCGCGCGCCAGCCAGTACAGGCCGGGTTCCAGGCCTTGTACTCGGTGGACGAACAGCAACAGGTCGACTTGTGCCGGCGCACCGGTTACCGCAAACGGCACCGGCGAGTTGTTTGGCAGCAGGCGGCGCAGCCAGGCGAACAACAGCTCGGCGTGGATGCCGCTACGGCCGTCGAAGGCCTGGGCGCTGCGCCGCCGATGCAGGATCGGCCGCAGCGGCAGGCCGGGATTGTCCGCGGCCAGCAGGCCTGCTGGCGCCGTCCACTCAGCCGGCGGCAATCCTGGAGAGCGGCACACGGCCTGCACCCGCGCCAGCTCCGGCCAATCGCGGTAGTGGCGCGACAGGCGATTGGGCTGCCCGGCCAGCTCCAGCGCGGTCAGGCCATTGAGCAGGCTGCTCGGCAACTTGAATTCGCCCGGCTGCGGCGGACCGATCCACAGCAGGCAGTCGGCGTGTTCGGCTTCGTGGAAGCCGGGGCGATCCAGGCCGAGCAGGCCATCCAGGCGACTCTCCGCCACTGCGCGCAGCAGGCGCACCTGCCAGCCGTGGATGGCGGCGGCGATGCTGATGCACGCCAGCGCGTGGCCGAGATCGTGCTGGCAGTAGCGGTAGGCACGCTCGCCGTATTTCCACGCCTCGCGCCAGGGGATGCTGGCCAGGCCGAGGAGGAAGCCGCCAGCCGGCAGGGCTTCGGTCAACTGAGTGGCCAGCGCGACCGGCAGCTCGGCGCGCAGTTCCAGGGCATGCTGATCCGGTGCGTAATGGGCCAGCATGCCGGCCTCATCCAGCACACCGGGCGGCAGCAGCAGGTAGGCCTCGGTCGGGTGCAGGTTGCCCGACGACGGATTGACCCGCAGCGCCCAGCGATTGCCCCCGGCCTCTTTCCAGGCCGACAGGGCCAGGCTGTCGTACAGCAGTTGCGCCAGGCTGGCGCGGTTCAACTCGGCCGGCGCGCCGAGTGGCTCGGCAAACACCGCATCGTAGCCCGGCGACTCCTCCTGCGGGCGCTGCCACAGCTCGATCAGCCGCGCTCCGGCGTAGCGGCGGAACGGCCCCGGCTGGGTCGCCCAGTCCAGTTGCCCGGGGCCAGGCGCATAGGCATCCGGGCGGTGCTTGCTGAGCTGGTGATAGGCGCGTACGGCCTGTTCGGCATCCATCGGGCGACGGCTCCTTGAGCCAGTGACAGGGCCCACAGCATACTGCCTACCGCGTGATCACGAGAGCCGCCCGATGTACCTGCCGCTGGTCTACCACGACGACTACAGCCCGCCTTTCCCGGCCGGCCACCGCTTCCCCATGGAGAAGTTCCGTCTGCTGCGCGATCACCTGGTGGACAGCGGCCTGACCACCGACGCCGAGCTGCAGCGCCCCGAAATCTGCCCGCCCGAGGTGCTGGCCCTGGCTCACTGTCCGGCCTATATCGAGCGTTTTCTCGCCGGCGAGCTGACCGCGCAGGAGCAGCGCCGCCTTGGCCTGCCCTGGAGTCCAGCGCTGGCCCGGCGCACCGTGCGCGCGGTGGGCGGCTCGCTGCTGGCCGCCGAGCTGGCGCTGCAGCACGGCATCGCCTGCCATCTGGCCGGCGGCACCCACCACGCCCACTTCGACCACGCCTCCGGCTTCTGCATCTTCAATGACCTGGCGGTGGTGGCCCTGCATCTGCTGGAAAGCGGCCAGGCCGGGCGCGTGCTGATCTTCGACTGCGACGTACACCAGGGCGACGGCAGCGCGCGTATCCTGGAACAGGTGCCCGATGCCATCACCGTATCGCTGCACTGCGAGAAGAACTTCCCGGCACGCAAGGCAGTCAGCGACTGGGACATCGGCCTACCGATCGGCATGGGCGACGCCGCCTACCTCAAGGTGGTCAACGACAGCCTCGGCTACCTGCTGGCCCTCTACCAGCCGGATATCGTGCTGTACGACGCCGGCGTCGACGTGCACCGCGACGATGCCCTCGGCTACCTGCAACTGACCGACGCAGGCATCGCCGCCCGTGACGAAGCGGTGCTGCGCCATTGCCTGGAGCGCGAGATCCCGGTGGTCGGCCTGATCGGCGGCGGCTACGACAAGGACCGCGCCGCCCTGGCGCGCCGCCACGGCATCCTCCACCACAGCGCGGCGCGGGTGCTGCAGGCGCTGCGGGCCTGACCTTCGCGGCTAGCCGCCGCAGGGCCGGCATTGCTAGGATCGCCGCCTCACCGACAGGATGTTGCCCATGCAAGCCCAGCCCACCACCGCCCAACACGTCTACTGCCGTTACTGTGGCACGGCCATTGGCCGGCTGGACAACCACTGCCCGGCCTGCAACGCCGGGCAAAACCTCAAGCCGCGCAACCAGATAGTCGCTGGCCTGCTCGCCCTGTTTCTCGGCGGCCTGGGCATGCACCGCTTCTACCTGGGCCAGTGGTGGGGCCTGTTCTACCTGTTGCTGAGCTGGAGCGGCATTCCCATGCTGGTCGCCCTTGTGGAGGCGATCAGCTTCCTGGCGACCGACAAGGACGCCTGGAAAGAACGCTACGGCCATACCGATGGCAGCAGCTGGTTGATCGCCATCGTCAGCGTCGGCCTGCTGCTCGTCGCCGTTGCGCTGCTCCTGGCCCTCATGATCGTGGCCCTGAGCGATCCCGCCGCGCCCATCGACTTCAACGAGCTGCTGCTGGAGCGGCCGGACTGACGCAGGCGCCAGCCGGTTGCTGATGTAGAATCGCCACCTCAATCGCCGCTCGTCACTCTCCATGCCTGCAGTTACGCCTCCGCAATCGCCCACAGTCGCCATCATCGGTGGCGGCCCTGCCGGGCTGATGGCCGCCGAAGTGCTGGCCAATGCCGGCGTGCGGGTTGAGCTGTACGACGCCATGCCCTCGCTGGGGCGCAAGTTTCTCCTGGCCGGGGTCGGCGGGATGAACATCACCCACGCCGAACCGAAAGCGGCGTTCCTCGGTCGCTACCGCGAGCGCCGCGAGGAAGTCGCCGGCCTGCTCGCCGACTTCGATGCCGACAGTCTGCGCGCCTGGATCCATGGCCTGGGCATCGACACCTTCGTCGGCACCTCCGGCCGTGTGTTCCCCAGCGACATGAAGGCCGCACCGCTGCTGCGCGCCTGGCTCAAGCGCCTGCGTGAGACCGGCGTGCGCCTGCACACGCGCAGCCGCTGGCTGGGCTGGAACGCCGATGGCAGCCTGCGCCTGCAGACCAGCGAGGGTGAACAGGCCATCCAAGCCGATGCCTGCGTGCTGGCCCTGGGCGGCGGCAGTTGGGCGCGCCTGGGGTCGGATGGCGCCTGGGTGCCGCTGCTGGAACAGCGCGGGGTGCACATCGCCCCCCTGCAGCCGGCCAACTGCGGTTTCGAGGTGGCGGGCTGGAGCGCCCTGCTGCGTGACAAGTTCGCCGGCGCCCCGCTGAAGAACGTAACCCTGGCCCTGGCCGACGAGGCGCCGCGGCGTGGCGAATTCATCCTCACCGCCGTCGGCGTGGAAGGCAGCCTGGTCTATGCCCTCTCAGCCGCCATCCGCGAGCAGATCGAGCAGACCGGCAGCGCCACCCTGCACCTCGACCTGCAGCCGGATCGCTCGCTGGAGAAGGTCAGCCAGTTGCTGGCCAAGCCGCGCGGCTCGCGCTCCATGGCCAAGCACCTGCATAACCAGTTGGGACTCGACGGGGTCAAGGCCGCGCTGCTACGCGAGCTGACCAGCGCCGCGCAATTCGCCGAACCGGGCCTGCTGGCGGCGGCGATCAAGGCCCTGCCGCTGACCCTGCTGCGCCCGCGGCCGCTGGACGAGGCGATCAGCAGCGCCGGCGGCGTGCCGTTCGAGCAACTGGATGCGAACCTGATGCTGCACCAGCTGCCCAGCGTATTCTGCGCCGGCGAGATGCTCGACTGGGAAGCGCCGACCGGCGGCTACCTGCTTACCGCCTGCTTCGCTAGTGGCCGTGCAGCCGGGCTTGGCGCCCTGGCCTGGCTGCAAACGCGCAACCTTCCTCGGTAGGAGCAAGCTCCTATATCCGTGGCACCCTTGCCGAGGGTTCCCACGCTCCCGCGTGGGAACCCGATCCGGGGACGCTCCGCGTCCCGCAGACGCAGAGCATCTGGAACTGCGTTCCCAAGCAGAGCGTGGGAAGGATCAGCCGGTCACCATTCATATCGCCCATAAAAAAGCCCGGCATCTGCCGGGCTTTTTGCTTGCGCGTTACTCAGTACTCGGGGTTGCCGTTTAGCTGAGCTTCGGCGGCCTTGGCCAGGTCCGGCGGCAGGAAATCCTGGTCCGGGTTGTAGTCCGGCTTGAGGAAGCTGGACAGCGCATCCAGATCGGACGGTGCCAGGGTGCCGGCGGCCTGCTTCAGGCGCAGGTTGTTGAGGATGTAGTCGTAGCGCGCATCGTTGTAGTTACGTACCGAGCTGTACAGCTGACGCTGGGCATCGAGCACATCGACGATGTTGCGGGTCCCGACCTGATAGCCGATTTCGGTGGCTTCCAGGGCGCTCTGGTTGGAGATGATCGACTGCTTGCGCGCCTGCACGGTTTCCACGTCGGTGTTCACCGCGCGGTGCAGGTTGCGGGTGTTCTCGACGATCTGCCGACGCAGGCTTTCGCGCTCCTGTTCGGTCTGCGTCAGGGTCTGATAGGCCTCGCGTACTTGCGAACTGGTCAGGCCACCGCTGTAGATCGGGATATTCAGCTGCAGACCAATGGTGGTCTGCTCGGCATCGCCGTCGTAGATGGACAGCGTATCGTTGTTGCTGAAGCCAAGATTATCGTTGTCGCCCTTCTGGTATTGCGCCACGGCGTCGAGGGTCGGCGCATGGCCGGACTTGCGCTGACGCAGGGTTTCCTCGGCCGCATCCACTGCATAGTTGCTGGACTGCAGGTTGAGGTTCTGCTGGGCGGCGGTATCGACCCAGGCCTTGGCATCGTTCGGCACCGGCACCAGGATCGGCAGGGTGTGCTGGATACCTTCAATGGCGGAGTATTCGTTGTTGGTCAGGGTGACCAGGGCCTGGAACGCGTCCTGCACATTGCGCTGGGCAATGATACGGTTGGCGCGGGCGGTGTCATAGCCGGCCTGGGCTTCGAGCACGTCGGTCTTGTCCGACAGGCCGACGTCGAAGCGCTCGTTGGCCTGATCCAGCTGGCGCTTGAACGCCGCTTCTTCGGCCTTGGTCGAGGCCAGGTTGTCCTGAGCGCGCAGCACGGCGAAGTAAGTCTCGGCACTCTGCAGAATCAGGTTCTGCTCAGTGGCCGACAAAGCCAGGCTGGCCTGCTCGTTGGTGGCCTTGGCCGCCTGGTACTGGAACCAGCGGTCGGCACGGAACAGCGGCTGGCTCAGGCTGGCGCGGTAGGAAGTGCCGCTGCGCGAGGCGTCCAGTTCACCGATGCGGCGATCGACCTTGGTGTCGGTGTTGGTCATGTCGGCGCCAGCGGACAGGTTCGGCAGCAGGCCGGCACGGGCCTGCGGTACCACTTCGCTGATGGCGCCGTAGTTGGCGCGGGCGGCGGCCAGGTCGGCGTTGTTCTTCACCGCCTCGTTGTACACGGTCACCAGACCGGTTTTGCTGCCAGCCGGGGCGTCAGCGGCCCAGGCCATTCCGGATGCGGCGGAAGCTACTGCGAGCGCCAGAGAGAGTCTGCGTAGCATGATCAATCCTAGATACGAGTGAATCGGGCAAGGCTAAGGGGGCAGCCCGCAGTGGTCAAGGCACAGCAGGCACGACGATAGCCTAGTTTGCAATAAGCTTTGTTGCCGGCTTGCAACAATACTCTACCAGCCGGTTCAGTTTATCTTTTTTTCACACCCATCAGCCCATTCATGCGACCAGCACGTTGGTGTTCTCGCCGCCGCTTGATTAGACTGCTGGCTGTTCTTGTCGGGGTGCCCAGAAGCATGGGCTGAGATCGGAAAGTTCCGGATCCCGTTGAACCTGATCAGGTTAAGGCCTGCGTAGGGAACAAGATGTACTCGCCACGGCGAGCCCCTCTCGGCACCGATCCCGGTGCGCCCGCGCTCCCCCTCTGCACTCCAGGTTCGCTCCGACACCAGCCAGGAGTCAGCCGATGCGTGCCGAACAAGCCAAGAACCTGAGCGAAAGCGCTCAGGTCGACCAGCAGTCGATCCAACCCTTCCCCCGCTCGCAGAAAGTCTATGTGCAGGGTTCGCGCCCGGATATCCGCGTGCCGATGCGCGAGATCAGCCTGGATGTAACCCCCACCGCCTTCGGCGGTGAGATCAACGCACCGGTTACCGTCTACGACACCTCCGGCCCCTACACCGACCCGAATGTGACCATCGACGTGCGTCAGGGCCTGGCCGATGTGCGCAGCGCCTGGATCGACGACCGTGGTGACACCGAGAAGCTGCCGGGCCTGTCCTCCGAATTCGGTCAGCGCCGCCTGAACGACGCAGAGCTGACCGCCATGCGCTTCGCCCACGTGCGCAACCCGCGCAAGGCCAAGCCCGGTAAGAATGTCAGCCAGATGCACTACGCCCGCCAGGGCATCATCACGCCGGAGATGGAATACGTCGCCATCCGCGAGAACATGAAGCTGGCGGAGGCGCGCGAAGCCGGTCTGCTCAAGGAGCAGCATGGCGGCCAGAGCTTCGGCGCCAGCATTCCGAAAGAGATCACCGCCGAGTTCGTGCGCGAGGAAATCGCCCGCGGTCGCGCCATCATCCCGGCGAACATCAACCACGTGGAGCTGGAGCCGATGATCATCGGCCGCAACTTCCTGGTGAAGATCAACGGCAATATCGGCAACTCGGCGCTGGGTTCCTCCATCGAGGAAGAAGTGGCCAAGCTGACCTGGGGCATCCGCTGGGGCTCGGACACGGTCATGGACCTATCCACCGGCAAGCATATCCACGAGACCCGCGAGTGGATCATTCGCAACTCGCCGGTGCCGATCGGCACCGTGCCAGTCTACCAGGCGCTGGAGAAGGTCAACGGCGTGGCCGAGGATCTGACCTGGGAGCTGTTCCGCGACACCCTGATCGAGCAGGCCGAACAGGGCGTGGACTACTTCACCATCCACGCCGGCGTATTGCTGCGTTACGTGCCGCTGACTGCCAAGCGCGTCACCGGCATCGTCAGCCGCGGCGGCTCGATCATGGCCAAGTGGTGCCTGGCGCACCATAAAGAGAACTTCCTCTATACCCACTTCGAGGAAATCTGCGAAATCATGAAGGCCTACGACGTCAGCTTCTCGCTGGGCGACGGCCTGCGTCCGGGCTCCATCGCCGACGCCAACGACGCCGCGCAGTTCGGCGAACTGGAAACCCTCGGCGAGCTGACCAAGATCGCCTGGAAGCACGACGTGCAGACCATGATCGAAGGCCCCGGCCACGTGCCGATGCATCTGATCAAGGAGAACATGGACAAGCAGCTGGAATGCTGCGACGAGGCGCCGTTCTACACCCTCGGCCCACTGACCACCGATATCGCTCCCGGCTACGACCACATCACCAGCGGCATCGGTGCGGCGATGATCGGCTGGTTCGGCTGCGCCATGCTCTGCTACGTCACGCCCAAGGAGCATCTAGGCCTGCCGAACAAGGATGACGTGAAGACCGGCATCATCACCTACAAGATTGCCGCGCACGCCGCCGACCTCGCTAAGGGTCACCCGGGCGCGCAGATCCGCGACAACGCACTAAGCAAGGCGCGCTTCGAGTTCCGCTGGGAGGACCAGTTCAACCTCGGCCTCGACCCGGACACCGCGCGCAGCTACCACGACGAGACCCTGCCCAAGGACTCGGCCAAGGTCGCGCACTTCTGCTCCATGTGCGGGCCGAAGTTCTGCTCGATGAAAATCACCCAGGAAGTGCGCGAATACGCCGCCGAGAACGGCCTGACCGACGAGCAAAAGGCTATCGAAGCTGGGTTTGCCGAGCAGGCCGAGCGCTTCAAGGGCGAAGGGTCGGTAATCTACAAGCAGGTCTGACCCTGTCGTAGCGATGCAAAAAACCGGAGCCTGCGTCAGCGGCTCCGGTTTTTTTATGCCGGCTTGAACTCGATCAACCGCGCCCCGGGAAATAAAACGGCTTGAGGATGCCGTTCAGCCGCGGATAGGGAATACGCAGCTCCGGGTGGCCGCTGCTGTAGGGAGCAATGCGCGCCACCTCGTACTTGAGCATCACCGCGCCGAAGGTCAGGGCGATGTTGTCGGTGCGCTCAAATGGCCAGCTGGCCTGGTAGTCGAGGTCCTGATCGAGGCCGTTGGCCTTGAGCCAGGCCTGGTGCGCCAGCTCGGCGGCCTGCCAGAAGGCCGGCTCTTCGCCGGGCAGCAGCATGTCCTGCAGGCTGAGCACGCGCTTGAGCCGGCGGTCGTAGTTCAGGTAGGCGCGCCCGGGGATGCCATGGGCGCCGCCGGTGAAGCGGTAGCTGGACAGCTCGATGATCAGCAGACGGCCATGCTGCTGCAACACCTTGGCCTGCAGGTAGCTGCTCCAGCCCGGTTTGGCCGTGGCCAGGAAGTCGCGTTCATAGCTGGCCAGCGAGCTCGGCGGCGGGTCGCCCGGCAGCTCGATGGTCAGCCCGAGCAGCTCGCGTTCGATCTGGGCCTGCAGCTCGGGGAGGTCCTTGGGCAACTGCAGGTCGATATTCACCAGCGGGCAGTCGCCGCCCGTGCAACCCGGCGCGCGATGCTCCCAGGCCTCACGGCTGGTGGCCAGGGGTTGGCTGTCACGTGCCGGCAGCAGGCCCTGGCAACCGGCGAGGAACAGAGTGAGGGCCAGCAGACTGGCAACGGCGATGGGGCGCATGGGCATTCCTTGGGCGACAACAACGGGCAGTTCGACTGTGCATGCCGCCCGGTGTTCCCGGCGGCACGGGCGCCATTGTCGCCGCCCGCGCCCTTCCCTCCAAGCCCGACAGCTTTCCCCTACCGAAACAGGAAGGGGATGATTGCCCGCACTATGTGGCAGCTCAGAAGCTGAAGTCGCGCCGCACCTGCAGATAGACCCGATCACGCTGATCGAATTGGCCGTACTGGGTACGCTCGCCACCGCTGAAGCCAATGAATCCGGTCTCGACATACCACTGGTTCCATGGCCGATAGCCGAGGTTAGCCTTGACCATGTGGCTACTCTGCGTGTCGTGGTTGTACAGCCACAGCAGCCCAGCATTCAGGCGCTGCTTGGACCAGTCCTTGAGCACGGCCGCCGAAGCTTCCCAGGTGTTGGTCTGTTGCAGGCTGGACGGCGCGTCGTGGCGATGGCTGACCGTGGCCTGCAAGTTCACCGTCCACTCGTTGCGGGTCATGTCGAGGCCAAGCAGCGCCGCCGACTTGGGCACGTTGTCAGCACCCGTTGGGGTCTGCAAGGGTTCGTGGAACAGGTGCACCAGGTCGCCACGCACCACCCAGTCGCCCGCCGGGCGGGCGAAGGAAGCGCCGACCAGGCTGCGCCGCCGCTGCTGCTCGACCTGTCGCCCCTCCTCGACCACGTACAGCGGGTCGGGACTCAGGCCATCGAACAGGTAGAAGTCCAGGTCGGTGCCGTCAACGAAGGTCTTGCCGCGCCAGCCGATATCCGCGCGCTCGTGCTCATCGTCCTCGGGCAGGCCTTGCGGTTGCCCGGAGACGGCGAAGTCGGCACCGGCCGGGGCGAAGCGGGTGGTTTTGCTGCGCGGCGCCAGCACGAACTGCTGTTCGAGGTTGTCGCCATAAACCTCCACCACCGCCATCGGCCGGGTCTGCCGGCCGAGGGAGTAGTCGTCGATATAGGGCAGGAGGAATTCGCGCAGGTCCAGCGGGTTGAGCACGTCGACCAGACGGAAGTAGTCGCCGCGGCCCCAGGCGATCTGCTGCTGGCCGAGGCGCCACTGCCAGCTGTCGCCGGCCCAGGTGACATACAGCTCGCGCAGGTCCTGATCAGACTGCATGCGCTCTTCCAGCCGGCCACCGGCATCGTCGTACTGGCTGCGATAACGCCCCAGCAGCACACTGTCGAGGGTCCAGTTGCCCTCGCTAACGCGGCTTTCCAACATGGCTTCGAGGCGATGGCCGGAACTGCTGCTGCCCGTGGTGTCGTGGTGATAACCGTCTTCCAGATGGCCACGATTGCTCAGGGTGGCCGCGGCCAGCGGCAAGCTGGCCAGGCCGAGCAGGCCGATAAGCGCTGCACGCATCAACGGATCCCGTTGCGCAGGGCGCGCTCGCTGAAGTTCTGGTCGGCCAGACCGAGGTTGTAGTCGGCCTCGGCGCGCACCAGGCGGGTCGAGCCGCCTTCCAGCAAGTTGCTCATCAGCGACTCCTTGACCGTCCAGAAGCCCTCGATCTGCGCCACTTCGAGCACCTCGAAGGTCTTGATCTGGCGACCGCCACGGAAGAACTCGTCACGCAGGATCAGCCCGCGCTCACGGTCGACATACACCAGGCGACGACTGTAGCCGGTACGCGGGTTCTCCAGGCCATCGGCGGTGGTCGCTTCGATCACCTGCACCGGGCGGCCCTGGTAGGTCTCCTCGCGCAGCAACTGGTACTGGTAGTCGTCGACGCGCATGCGTTCGATGTCGGCGAAGGAGAAGTCGGTGCCGAGGAACGGACCTTCCTTGGAGTTGGTGGCAATGCGCCGGGTCTTGCGCAGGGCCGGCAGGTACAGCCACTGGTCGTCTTCGCGGGCCGCGCTCTCGGCGTAGCTGTGCATGAGGATGCCGGTGCCGGCGGTGTCGCTGGGTGCGGTGAAATACAGGGTGGATTTGCGCTCCTCGCCATACTCCTTTTCCAGCATCAGTAGCTGGCGTTCGCGGACGAAACCGTCGGCCATGGTCTGCACCAGGGTCACCGCCGAGCGGCGGTCGGCGCCTTCGTCGCGGTCGCGCACCTCGCGCATGATGGCGGTCGGATCGAGGCTGTCGGCCAGGGCCGGAAGGCTCAGCACGAGGCCGAGGCTGTAGAGAAACATACGCATGGAAAACTCCTTAACGACAATCCACTGTCAGGTAACTGGTGGGGCTGGACGACCAGGTGGCCGTGCCCTCGATGCGGTAACCGGCAATGCTCGGCGCAGCAATCTGGCCGCGCCCGAGGGCGACCAGGTTGAGGCGCTGCAAGTCCGGCCGGGCAAGATCCTGCAGGTCGCGGCTGCGCAGGCTCTCAGCGATCAGGTAGAGCTGCGCCACCTCGTCGCGACTGGCCGGCAGGCTGGCTTCGCCATTCAGCACGCGCTTGAGGTAGATCAGGATGTCCGCCGCCGAATAGGCCTGCAGGCTCTGCTCACGCAGCGCCGCGGTGCTGCGTTCGAGCTGTTGCAGGGTGGCGACCGGCTCCGGCTGCGCGCCCTCGGCCTGCATCTGCCACTCGCTGAGGCTGAGACCCTGCAAGGCGCCGGTGGCGTCTGGCTGCACCCGGCACTGGCCGCCGAAATCGGCCGCCAGCTGGCTGGCATAGCGGCGCAGCAGCTCGGCCTGCTCGGCCTCGCTGTAGGGGTGCGCCAGGCGCAGCCAGAAGTGCGTCGCGTCATGCGTCGCCGTGACCAGGCGCGGGCCGAGCAGCGGATGCTGCTCGACCAGCCCGGCCAGGGTCTGCAGGCCGGCGGGGCTCAGCTCGCGCGTCTCGATCAACCGGCGAAAGCGCACATCGTCGCCCTGCACGGCAATCGCATTGGTGCTGGCCAGGCTGTCCAGGGAGCGAATCGGCGTGCGCCCGGCGCCATCCTGCAGCGTCCACAGGTTCTGCGTGGCGCCCACCAGTTGCTGCAGGTGGGCGGCCTGATACAGGTCGCCCCCCGGATACAGGGTCAGCGCCAGCCAGTCCTGGGCACCTGCCGGCAAGGCCAGGCACAGCAGCCAGAGCAGATGCTTACGCATTGGCCGGCTCCGTCTGCGGAACATCACTCGCCAGCGGTTCCTGCCGAGTACCGACAAACACCGGCAACACCAGCAGGGCGAACAGCGCGCTGAACAGCATGGTCAGGGCGATGAACAAGCCCAGATTGACCAGCGACTGATAGCCCGACAGGCACAGCACCAGGAAGCCCAGACCCAGCGCCAGGGTGTTGAGCAGGATCGGCTTGCCGGTATGCAGCAAGGCGTACTGGGTGGCCTCCTGCGGTGTGCCTTGGCTATGGCGCATGGCGGCGATCACATGGATCGCGTAGTCGATGCCGATGCCGAAGGTGATCGCCGCGATGATCGAGGTGCCGATATCCAGGTCGGTATCGGTCAGCGCCATCAGCGCGCTAATGCCGACCAGGGTGAACAGCAGCGGCAACAGGGCGACGAAGCCCAGGCGGATCGAGAGGAACATGACCATGACCATCACCACGATCAGCGCGGGCGACGACAGGATGCTGTTGATCTGCCCCCAGACCACCGCATCGGTGGTGGCCACCAGCACTTCGCCGTAGCCGGAGACGCGCACCGTCATGCCCGCCGGCAGTACCTGCTGGGCGTAGGCCAGCACATCCTGCTTCACTGCGCCGACCTCCGAGGAGCGGTCGGTATGCAGGATGGCCAGCACCCGGCCGCTCTGGAAGCGGCGGTCGACCACGTCGAACAGGTCGCGGCCGTTGGCGTTCTCATAGAGCAGGAAGTACTGCGCCAACAGTGGCCCGCTGATGTCCGCGGGCAGGCGGTACTGCTCGGCGGCGAAACTGTCCTGGGTGACCTGGTGCAGGCGCTTGACGAAATCCGCCACCGAGTAGGTGAAGCCGACTTCACTGCGCACGCGCAGATGTTCCTGGATCTTGGCCACGGCCTGAATCAGCGCCGGGTCCTTGAACGCGTCGACCTGCTGGCTCTCGATCATCACGCTGATCGGCGTGGTACCGCCGAACTTGGCATTGATCGCCGCGTCGTCCTTACGGATGCGGCTGTCTTCCTCGAAGTAGCCGATCACCTGGTTGTCGACGGTGAGGTTCTCCACCACGTACCAGCTACACAGCACGATGGCCACCAGCATGCCCAGCGCCAGCTTCTTGCCGTAACGGGTGAAGTGGCCGAGGCGGGCGATCATGCGGTCCAGTTTGTCGCTGACCAGCAGACCGTGACGCGGCGGCTCGGCCTTCCACAGGATGACGATGGCCGGCAGGAAGACAATGGTGATCAGCCAGGCGAAGAAGATGCCGAAGCCGGTGAAGATGCCGAACTCGCGAATGAAAGTGACGTCGGTCCAGACCAGCGAGAAGAAGCCGACCAGGGTGGTCATGCAGGTCACGAACATCGGCCAGAACAGCTGCTGCATCACGCTGAAGGCGGTGTCGATGCGCGCCTGGCGATCCGGGTTCGACGGCAGGTTGCGGTAGTAATCGGCGAGGAAGTGGATGGCGTCGCACACCGCGATGGAGATGATGAACACCGGCATGATCGAGGTGATGATGTTCTGCTTCACCCCGCAGGCTGCCATCAGACCGAGGGTCCAGATCAGGCTGAAGATGGCGATCAGCAACGGCGCCACCACACCCTGCAGGCGACCGAAGCTGACGAACAGCACCAGCAGGATCACCAGCAGCACCGCCGGCAGCAGGGTCTGGTTGTCCTGTTCCATGTTCGACGCGGTTTGCGCGGCGATCATCGGCGGGCCGCTGAGGTATATGCGGTCGTCGCTCTTGACCTGATCGGTGATCGCGACGATGGCCTGGTAGGCCTGCAGCATGGCCGGCGAGTCATCCTGGGCGATGTTGAATTCGACCTGGATGGTGGTGGCGCTGCCGTCACGCGCCACCAGGCTTTCGAGGAACAGCGGGTTGCCCAGCGCCTCGTCACGCAGGGCGGCGAGCCCGGCCGGGTCCTGCGGAGCCTGTGGCATCAGCGGATGCACATCGAGGGCGCCATCCAGAGTCAGCATGTTCTCGATGGTCACCAGGCTGCGTACCTTACGGATCGGCACCAGGCGCGTCTGCAGGCTGTCCAGCCAGGCTTCCTGGGTGTGGCTGAGTTCGCCGCTCTCGCCCAGGCGCTCCTTCAGCGCGGCCAGGCGCGGCTGATCGGCGGGCTCCAGGCCACCGGCGAGGATCGCATCGACCTCGGCCTGCAGGCGCGGGTCGCTACGCAAAGCCTGCAGCTTGTCGCTGTCGGCGGGCTGCACCAGGTCAATGGCCTGGAAAGCCCGGGTCAGCTCGGCGACCAACTTGAGGCTGGCAGGGTTGAAGATATTGCCCTGAGGGTTTTCCAGGGCAATGATGGCCTGTTCGCCGGTGTTGGAAAACAGCCGCTTGGTATCGCTGTCGGCCACCCGGCTGGGGTGGTTCTTGTCGATCATGTAGGGGGTGCTGTTGATCTCCAGGCGACCCATCGCGACCACCGCCGAGGCGGTGATCAGCAGCAGGACGGCGAGCATCAGCCAGGGCCGATGCAGCATCCAGGACAGCAGTGCGTTGGCGCGCGCCTTCATGCCGCCGCTCCTTCGCCGGTATAGGCGTCCAGGCGCAGGTCGTCCTTGGCCTTGCTGCGGTTCTGCGCCTCGGCCACCAGGTTGGCCCAGATCACCGTCTTGTGGATTTCGCTAGTGCCGCCGGCGAAGAACAGGCCGATGGAGTCGCGCAGCAGGCGTTCGTAGTGGTGATCGCGGCGGTAGCCGTAGTTGCCGTGGATGCGCATGGCATTCAGGCAGGCCTCGTGCATCGACTCGCTGGCCAGCACCTTGATGATCGAGGCCAGGGTCGAGCAGTCGCGGCCCTGCTCCAGTTCGGTCAGGCCGCGGCCGACCACGCTGCGCAGCAGCTCCAGCTGGGTGTAGGCCTGGACGATGTGGCCCTGCACATACTGGTTGTCGCTGATCGGCCGACCGAAGGCCTCGCGCTTGAGGCTGTACTGCAGGCACTCGTCGATCACCGGCTGCATGCAGCCGACGATGGACACGCCGGTGAAGATGCGCTCGACCAGGAAGCCGAAATACAGCACGCGTAGGCCCTGGCCCTCGATGCCGACCAGGCTGGCGGCGTCCAGCGCCACTTCGTCGAAGCTCAGGCTGCCGATCGGCGTGCCGCGGTTGCCCATCAGCTCGAACGGTGTGGACTGGGTAAGCCCTGGCTTGGCGGTCTCGGTGATGAAGCAGGAGATGGCGTTGGCACCACCCTCTTCGAGACGCGCGAAGGTCATGCAGATATCTGCCACCGGGGCGTTGGTGATGTTCCACTTCATCCCGTTGAGGCGGTAGCCACTGCCATCGCGGCGTGCCGCCAGCTTCAGCGAACGCACATCGGAGCCGCAGCCTTGTTCGGTGATGGCGAAGCAGCCGATTTTCTCGCCACTGATCAGCGGTGGCAGCCAGCGCTGCAGTTGTTCCTCGGTGCCGTAGCTGATCAGCGCCGCCTGCACCAGGGCCACCTGGGCAACGAAGGAGACCAGCACGCCCATGTCCTGGCAGCCCTCGGAGAAGCCTTCCAGTGCGGCGGAGAACTCCCAGATGCCGAGGCCCTGGCCACCGTACTGCTTGGGCATGTGTACGCCGAACAGGCCGCTGCTGCCCAGGGCCCGCCACAGTTCGCGGTCGAAGCCCAGTTCGCGATCACGCAGGGAGGATGTGGGGCGCACCAGCTCGCGGCCGACGGTCAGGTAGTGGGCGCGGATGTCTTGCTGTTGTTCGTTCCAGATACCGTTCATGTTCATGCTCCTATGTGCAGAGTGTTCTGCTGCTTGGCGGCGCGCAGCTGGGAAAGGAATTCGTCGCCTTCGAGCTCAATCAGAGCCTCGATCTGCGCTACGCGCTCATGGTCGATGGCGTCCAGGCGCAGCCAGAAGGGATGCACCTCGCGGCCCTGGTAGCGGTTGGCGTAGAGGTGCTCGGCCGGAATGCTGGCGTCGCGTGCCGGCATCACCTGCGGGCGGAAGCCGAAGAAACTCAGGTTGCGCAGGGTGACCTGGCGCTCACCGTCGCCGACCATCGCGGCCACACCGCTGTCGGACCTGCACAGCAGCTTGCCGTAGGCGCTGAGCAGCAGCATGCCGGCCTTGGCCTCCAGCAGCGGATCACCGATCTGCGCCTTGGTCACCCGACCAATCTCGCGCACCTGCTCCACCGGCAACTCCTGCAGCTCGGTGATCTGCGCATAGAGATCGCGACCGAAGGCGGTCTCCACGCCGAAGGCCGGGCGCTGCGCGTCGTCGAAGCGCTTGCCGCGGGCAATCGGCGCCTTGAGCGTGGAATAAGCCAGTAGCTGTTGGTCGCTCTCGCGCACCAGGACGATATGCACATCCTCCTGAGCCAGGTGTTCCAGTGGCTCGGCGTGCAACTGGCGGCTGGAAGCCACCAGCGGATTGATGAAGCCGACCTTGGCGTAGTGGACGAAGGCGAAACGCAGCAGCTGACGAGTCAGGTTGTTGTCCAATTGATAGTTGGGAATCGCGTAGGTGGCGATGCCGGCGCGGCGGTCGATGCAGAACTGCTGGTAGCTGCGCAGGCCGCCCAGCAGGGGCGCCTGGTAGTGCTTCACCGAGCGCTCGAGGAAGAACGCATCGGGCCGCTCCGGCGGCAGCTGGCGCCACTGCGCCAGGGCCTGACGGCCCTGCTCCAGCAGACGCTGGTGCTCGCGCTCGGCCTGGGCATCACGGCGCCGGGTCAGCTCCCAGACGTCGACATAAATGGTCTCACGTACCGCGCGACCATTGAGCAGATCGATGATCAGTGCGGTGGCCAGGGTGCCGAACAGGTGGGCGGCGATGCCCAGCTGCGAGGTGTAGTCCTTGCCGGCCAGGTGGCGGTCCAGCTCGGCGTACATGTCCAGCGGCACGCACTCCACCGGGATCAGATAGGAGCAGGCCTGCATCGGATCGAGAGTGGCCACCTGCTCGGCGCTCAGCTGGTTATCCAGCACCGCCAGATCCGGGTTGCGGTAGTCGAACACCGGGATGTACTGCGCGGCGGCCATGTCGTAGCCGCACACCACCGGCTTGTACTGGCGCTGACAGACGCGGTGCAGCAGGTACTTCATTTCCAGGCCGGAGCGGCCGGTGACATCAATGGCGTCCACTACCACGTCGGCCTGGGCGACCATGGCTTCGACGTTGTCCGGCGTCACGCCGTGGCTGTGCAGCTCCAGCTTGATGTAGGGGTTGATCTGGCGTACGCGCTCGGCAAACACCTCGACCTTGGTTCGGCCGATATCGCTGATCACCATGTTCTGCCGGTTGGCGTTGTTCAGCTCATAGCTGCCGTTGTCGGCCAGGATCAGGTGCTCGGCGCCGCTACGCACCAGCAGCTCGATCACGCTGCCGCCGGTGGAACCGCAACCGGCGATGAGGATCACCGCCTCGCGCAGGCCACACTGCTCGTCTGTGCTGATGAACCCGGCGTTACGCAGGGTAAGTTCGCGATAAAACTGATCGTGATCCAGGGGGGGAAGTGGGTGACTCATTGTGGCGTCCTGCGCAGTAAGGGAGGCGGGCATCCTATTCAGCGCTTTAATGGCACAACAAGGAGCAAAAAGCCTCCGCTGCCATTAACGACAAAACCATCTAACCATATGTTTTTATTGATATTTTTATCTGTGATCACAGATATTGGAGGTACACAAACGACAACCGCCCCGTAATGGGGCGGCCTGTCATGCAATCGTCATCGAAAAAAGTGCTCGCGAAGGCTCTAGCCTACGAGTTTGTGCAGGTTATCCGGCACCGTTGTCAGCTCCCAGAGGAAGCTGTCGAGCTTGAAGGTGGACGTGCGGATTTTTTCCTCGATGTCGTGCAGCTCACGACAGACTTCCTGGTAACGCTGTTCGCGGCGCACGGCGGCCAGGGCCTCGCTGATCCGCTCCGGCTGCGCGCCGATGTACTCGCGCACGCGTTTGCCGCCCTTCTGCGGGCGCACCAGATAGAGGTAGCGCTGCTGGTGCCAGTAGGGCGTGGCGGCGATGCGCGGCGAGTCCTGCAGGGCCTCGAACTCGGCCAGCAGGTTCATGCGCAGGGATTTGAGGCTGTCTAGCTGCTCGGAGATACGCCAGACCTTCTGCCCCAGGCTCTCCTGGTCGCCGAGCTTGCCGGCATGGCTCTCGCGGTGGGAGATGTCGGTGATGGTCAGCAGGCTGCCACGGTCGCGGCCGTCGACGCTGGGAATCGGCGCCGCACTCATCTGTACCCAGCGCACCTGGCCGTCGCTGGCCTGGATACGCATGGGATAGCGCTCGGCCGACGGGCCCTGGCGGCGCTGCATCAGGACTACCTCGACCAGGTCGGCGGAGATGACCTGGGCCAGCGGTCGGCCTAGGGCCTCGGCCGGCGAGTAGCCGAGGAAGTGCTGCATGAAGGGGTTCATGTAGGTGATGCGACCGGAAGGATCGAGGACCACCAGCCCCTCCTGTGCCTGCTCCACCAGGTTCTGGTAGCAGCGGGTGTCGCCAGTGCTGTAGCAGCTGGCCACCTGCAATTGCGGCTCTGCGCCGAATTCGGCGTCGGTATAGGCCACCGGGATATCCGTGTCCGGATCATATTGCCGGAGCAGATCGATCAGCTCTGCAGCGCGCATTCCCTACCTCCCTGTTGAAATCGATACCGACGGCCCCGAGTATACTCAGCGGCAGTCCATGAAAAAGTCTGCTATTTCCGATAAATGCCGAACGGCACGGAATATCGACGTCACACTGTCTTGCTTGAATGGCCTGAAAGCGACAGCGCCGAGTCGCAGCGGCAGGCCTTGCCAAAGCGCGGCTGCCGCGCGCACATTCACCCATAGCCCGCCGCTGGCGGCTGGATTTTCTGCAGGGCCGAGCCCTGCCACGAGGGGGAACTGCATGTCACATGCCGATGTCGAGGTACTCCAGCGCGAGACCTGCTTCAAGGGCTTCTACCGCCTGGACCGCCTGCATCTGCGCCACCGCCAGTTCGCCGGCGGCATGGGCCCGCAGCTCAGTCGCGAGCTGTTCGTGCGCCACGACGCCGTGTGCGTGCTGCCCTATGATCCGCAACGCGACAGTGTGGTGCTGATCGAGCAGTTCCGCGTCGGCGCCATGGACAAGAGCGCCAACCCCTGGCTGCTGGAGCTGGTGGCCGGGCTGATCGACAAGGACGAGGAGCCGGAAGAGGTGGCCCGCCGCGAAGCGATCGAGGAAGCCGACCTGACCCTCGGCGCGCTGTGGCCGATCACCACTTACTACCCATCACCCGGCGGTTCTGACGAGCGCGTCTACCTGTACGTCGGGCGCTGTGACAGCCAGGGTGCGGGCGGCGTGCATGGCCTGCCCGAAGAAGGCGAGGACATCCGCGTGCATGTCTGGCCGCTGGAAGATGCCCTGCAAGCGGTCAAGGACGGGCGCATCAACAACGCCGCCAGCATCATCGCCCTGCAATGGCTGGCGCTGAACCGCGCGGAAGTGCGGGGGCTATGGTCATGAACCTGCTGCGCGAGCGTTACCGGGTCGACCTGGTCGAACTGCAGGCCGCTTGCGAAGCCAACTACGCGCGCCTGCTGCGCCTGCTGCCGGACATGCGGGCGGCGCAGGGCGAGCGCCGCGTCGCCCTGAGCCAGGGCGACCAATTGCTCGGCGTGCTGGTGCTGCAGGTGCTGGAAGCCTGCCCCTACACCACCACCCTGCAGGTGCGCCAGGAACACAGCCTGCCGTGGCTGCCGGTGCCCAAGCTGGAGGTACGGGTCTACCACGACGCGCGCATGGCCGAAGTGGTCAGCGCGGAGAATGCCCGGCGTTTTCGCAGCATCTACAGCTACCCGAACGCCGCCATGCACCAGCCGGACGAGAAGACCCAGCTCAACCTGTTCCTCGGTGAGTGGCTCAGCCACTGCATGGCCTGTGGCCATGAATTGGCCAGCGTGCGCTAGCAGGCGTCCCCCACCCACAGCCGCACAGCGATCAATTTCCAGCCTGAAATCCCTCGAACACCCCGGCTTTCGCCGCAGAAACGCCCGCCAAACGTGGCAAATGTGACCCGTTCACGTTTGCCGGGTTTACCGAATCGCATTTCAGCCACCATAATCCTGAGAACCTGTTCAGGAGTCGCACCTTGTCGCGCCCCGTTTCCCCTGCCCATGACCCATCGGTGCTGATCGTTCAGCTCTCCGACAGTCATCTGTTTGCCGAAGAAGACGGCAAGCTGCTTGGCATGAACACCTGCGACAGCCTGCAGCGGGTCATCGAGCGCGCACTCGAAGAACAGCCGCGCATCGACCTGATGCTGGCCTCCGGCGATCTGTCGCAGGATGGCTCGCTGGCGTCCTACCAGCGCTTTCGCGAGCTGACCGATCCGGTTGCGGCAAAGGCCCGCTGGTTCGCCGGCAACCACGATGAGCTACCGAGCATGCGCGCCGCCTGCAAGGACAGCGATCGACTGGAGCCGATCCTCGACCTCGGCAACTGGCGCATCACCCTGCTCGACTCCTCGATTCCCGGCGCGGTGCCCGGTTTCCTCGGCGACGACCAGCTCGAACTGCTGGAGCAATCGCTCAACTCTGCGCCCGAACGCCACCATCTGGTGTGCTTCCACCATCACCCGGTGTCCATCGGCTGCAACTGGATGGAACCGATCGGCCTGCGTAACCCCGATGCCCTGTTTGCCGTGCTGGCCAAGGCGCCGCAGGTCAAGGCGATCCTCTGGGGGCATATCCACCAGGAGTTCGATCAGCAGCGTGACGGCGTACGCCTGCTCGCCTCGCCGTCCACCTGCGTGCAGTTCGCCCCCGGCAGCGAGGAATTCCAGGTCGACACCACGGCCCCCGGCTACCGCTGGCTGCGCCTGCATGCCGATGGCCGCCTGGAAACCGGCGTATCACGGGTCACCGGCATTCACTTCGAAGTGGATTACAGCGTCAAAGGCTATTGAGCCACGCCAGAACCGCACGCAATAAGCTGTATACCGGGGGCAACTCCGCTTGCAGCCTGAAGCTTTCAGCTTGTAGCCTCCCCTCCCCATGACCAGCATCATTTATATCCACGGCCTCAACAGCTCACCGGCCTCGACCAAGGCCAGCCAGCTGCTGCGGGTCGCCGAACACGGCGGGATCGCCCAGCACCTGCGCGTACCGGCCCTGCACCACCACCCGCGCCAGGCCATGGCCCAGCTGCAGGCGGCCATCGCCGAACTGGGCCGGCCGCTGCTGGTGGGCAGTTCGCTGGGCGGCTACTACGCCACCTACCTGGCCCAGCAGCACGACCTGAGCGCCCTGCTGATCAACCCGGCGGTGCGCCCGCACCAGCTGTTCGGCGGCCGCGAAGTCGAGCAGACCAATCACTACAGTGGTGAAACCTGGCTGCTGACCCACGACCATGTACAGGCTCTGGCCGAGCTGGAAGTGCCACCACCGCAGGACGCCCAACGCTATCGCGTGTGGCTGCAGACGGCCGACGAGACCCTCGACTACCGCCAGGCCGAAACCTACTACCAGGGTTGCAGCATGGATATCCAGGAAGGTGGCGACCACAGCTACCAGGGTTTTGCCGGCCGTCTGCCGGAAATCCTCGAACTGGCTGGTTTCAGCCCGGCAATCTGGCAAGATTTCGACTTTTCCACCCTTTGAGCCCCGCGGGGCTGCCACAGCGCAGCCCGTCCAGCGCCCAGATCAACTGACGACAAGAGACCCCATGGCCCAGCAGAACTCCTACAACGCCGATGCCATCGAAGTCCTCTCCGGCCTCGACCCGGTGCGCAAGCGCCCGGGCATGTACACCGACACCTCGCGGCCCAACCACCTGGCCCAGGAAGTCATCGACAACAGCGTCGACGAGGCCCTGGCCGGCCACGCCAAATCCATCCAGGTGATCCTCCACGAGGACAACTCCCTGGAAGTGCTCGACGACGGCCGCGGCATGCCGGTGGACATCCACCCGGAAGAAGGCGTGCCCGGCGTCGAGCTGATCCTCACCAAGCTGCATGCCGGCGGCAAGTTCTCCAACAAGAACTACCAGTTCTCCGGCGGCCTGCACGGCGTGGGCATCTCGGTGGTCAACGCGCTGTCGACCCAGGTGATCGTCACCGTCAAGCGCGACGGTAACGAGTACCAGATGAGCTTCGCCGACGGCTACAAGGCCAGCGACCTGGCCGTGGTCAGCACGGTGGGCAAGCGCAACACCGGCACCAGCGTGCACTTCTGGCCGGACGCCAAGTACTTCGACTCGCACAAGTTCTCGGTCAGCCGCCTCAAGCACGTACTGAAAGCCAAGGCCGTGCTCTGCCCCGGCCTGGCCGTGAGCTTCGAGGACAAGGCCAGTGGCGAAAAAGTCGAGTGGCTGTATGAAGACGGCCTGCGTTCCTACCTGGTGGATGCCGTCAGTGAATTCCAGCGCCTGCCCGAGGAGCCCTTCGTCGGCAGCCTGGCCGGTAATAAAGAGGCGGTGGACTGGGCCCTGCTGTGGCTGCCGGAAGGCGGCGACGCAGTGCAGGAAAGCTACGTCAACCTGATCCCCACCGCCCAGGGCGGCACCCACGTCAATGGCCTGCGCCAGGGCCTGCTGGATGCCATGCGCGAGTTCTGCGAGTTCCGTAACC
Organism: Aquipseudomonas guryensis; assembly: GCF_014164785.1. GTDB lineage: Bacteria > Pseudomonadota > Gammaproteobacteria > Pseudomonadales > Pseudomonadaceae > Aquipseudomonas > Aquipseudomonas guryensis. The sequence continues at coordinate 623,529 of NZ_JACJFN010000003.1, forward strand.
TGCTGCCGCGCGGGGTCAAGCTGGCCCCGGAAGATATCTGGGAACGCATCGCCTTCGTCCTCTCGATGAAGATGCAGGATGCGCAGTTTTCCGGGCAGACCAAGGAACGCCTGTCGTCGCGCGAGGCCGCGGCCTTCGTTTCCGGCGTGGTCAAGGATGCCTTCAGCCTGTGGCTCAACGGCCACCCCGAGCTCGGCCAGCAGCTCGCCGAGCTGGCCATCAGCAACGCCAACCGCCGCCTCAAGGCCGGCAAGAAGGTCGAGCGCAAGAAGATCACCCAGGGCCCGGCACTGCCCGGCAAGCTGGCCGATTGTGCCGGCCAGGACCCGATGCGCTCCGAACTGTTCCTGGTCGAGGGTGACTCCGCCGGCGGCTCGGCCAAGCAGGCGCGCGACAAGGAATTCCAGGCAATCCTGCCGTTGCGCGGCAAGATCCTCAACACCTGGGAAGTCGACGGCGGCGAAGTGCTGGCCAGCCAGGAAGTGCACAACATCGCCGTGGCCATCGGCGTCGACCCGGGCTCAAACGACCTCGGCGAACTGCGCTACGGCAAGGTCTGTATCCTCGCCGACGCCGACTCCGACGGCCTGCACATCGCCACGCTGATCTGCGCCCTGTTCGTGCGTCACTTCCGCCCGCTGGTGGATGCCGGCCACGTCTACGTCGCCATGCCGCCGCTGTACCGCATCGATCTGGGCAAGGAAATCTTCTACGCCCTGGACGACGCCGAACGCGACGGCATCCTCGACCGCCTGGTCGCCGAGAAGCGCCGCGGCAAGCCGCAGGTCACTCGATTCAAGGGCCTGGGTGAGATGAACCCGCCGCAACTGCGCGAAACCACCATGGACCCCAACACCCGGCGCCTGGTGCAGCTGACCCTGGAAGACTTCGAGGGCACGCTGGAGATCATGGACATGCTGCTGGCGAAGAAACGCGCCGGCGACCGCAAGAGCTGGCTGGAAGCCAAAGGCAACCTGGCCGAGGTTCTGGTGTGAGACTGAGCGGCGCCCTGCTCGGCCTGCTGCTGAGCACCTCGCTCAGTGCAGCCACAGTGCCTGCGCTGGGCGAGCTGGAATTGCTTGCCGAGCATCCGCTAGAAGGCCTGAGCGGCTGTCATCTGTCCGGCCTGGCCCGCTGCGGCGACGAGTGGCTGGCCGTTTCCGACCGCGAGGACGACCGCCTGTATCGCCTGCAGCAGCAAGGTGAGGTCTGGCAAGCCCAGGCCGAGACCTTCAACGCCCCACCGCCACCCACCAGCAGCCTGCCCTGGGGCCTGCGCGCGCGCACCTGGGCGGCTGGCTTGCTGCGCGGCGGCAACCTGGACTTCGAAGGCCTGAGCTGTGACAGCGCCGGCAACCGCTACCTGCTCAGCGAAGCCCATGCTGCGGTGCTACAGATCAGCCCAAGCGGCAGTGCCGACTGGCTCAAGCTGCCCACCACCCTGGTCCGTCAGGCCCGCGCCAGTGGCATGCTGCTGCATCACAACGCCCTGCTCGAAGGCCTCGCCATCGAGCCCAACGGCGAGCGCCTGTGGCTGGCCGCCGAGCGCGGACGCCGCGGCCTGCTGGTGCTGCACCGGCTGAATGGCAGCTGGCGCTGCACCGGCGGCTGCGTGCTGCTCAGCGAAGCCGGGCAGCAGCCCTCGCTGGTCGAACCCGGCGTGTCGCTGCCCGTCGACTTCAGCGACCTGCACCTGTTCAATGGCCAGCTGTTCAGCCTGGAACGCGGCGCCCATCGCATCTGCCGGCGCAACCCCAACGATGGCCAGGCGGAAAAGTGCTGGTCGTTCGCCGCCGCAGCCCTGACCGAAGCACGCCGCTACCCGCAGCCTTATGGCGCCGCGGAAGCCCTGTGGCTGGACGACAGCAGCGCCTGGGTCGGCCTGGATAACGACGGCAAGGCTCGCGGCGACGGCGAAAGCCGGCCGCTGCTCTGGCAGTTTGCCGCGCCCAAAGACGGCTGGAGCGCGCCATGAGCGAAGAGCGACCAGCCGGCCAGCGCGCCGGGCGCATCATGTTGATCTTCGCCTGGATCTTCGCCCTGGCGCTGGCCACCTACTGGTTCGGCAACTGGGAAGACCAGCGCGCCAACCCCAACCGCGCCCCGCAGTCACTGCATGGCGATGGTTACATAGAGGTGCGCCTGGCCAGCGGCCGTGGCGGTCACTACCTGCTGGACGGCAAGATCAACGGCCAGACGCTGACCTTCCTCCTCGACACCGGCGCGACGGCCGTGGCGATCCCCGCAGAGCTGGCCACCCAGCTGCGCCTGGAGCCCGGCGCGCCGGTGCAGATCCGCACCGCCAACGGCACGGTGACCGGCTCGCGCACCCGCCTGGCCTCCCTGCAACTGGGCGATATCCAGCTGCACGATGTAGCGGCACTGATTACCCCCGGCATGGACGGCGACGAGGTGCTGCTCGGCATGAGCGCCCTCAAGCAACTCGAATTCACTCAAAAGGGCGGCACCCTGGTGCTGCGCCAATCGACTTCACTGAAATGACCCTGAGGCACGCATGAGCGACTCCCTCGATTTGAGCCTGGAAGGCGTGGAACGACGTTCCCTCGCCGATTTCACCGAGCAGGCTTATCTCAACTACTCCATGTACGTGATCATGGACCGCGCCCTGCCGCATATCGGCGACGGCCTCAAGCCGGTACAGCGCCGCATCGTCTACGCCATGAGCGAACTGGGCCTGGACGCCGACTCCAAGCACAAGAAATCGGCGCGCACCGTCGGTGACGTGCTCGGTAAGTTCCACCCACACGGCGACAGCGCCTGCTACGAGGCCATGGTGCTGATGGCCCAGCCGTTCAGCTACCGCTACACCCTGGTCGACGGCCAGGGTAACTGGGGTGCGCCGGACGATCCGAAGTCCTTCGCCGCCATGCGTTACACCGAGGCGCGCCTGTCGCGCTATTCGGAAGTGCTGCTCAGCGAGCTAGGCCAGGGCACCGTCGACTGGGTACCGAACTTCGACGGCACCCTCGACGAGCCGGCGACCCTGCCGGCGCGTCTGCCCAACATCCTGCTCAACGGCACCACCGGCATCGCCGTGGGCATGGCCACCGACGTGCCGCCGCACAACCTGCGCGAAGTCGCTGCCGCCTGCGTACGCCTGCTGGATGAGCCGAACGCCACGGTCGAGCAGCTCTGTGAGCACATCCTCGGCCCGGACTTCCCAACCGAGGCGGAAGTCATCACCCCGCGCAGCGACCTGCTGAAGATCTACGAAACCGGCAAGGGCTCGGTGCGCATGCGCGCCGTATACCGTGTCGAGGACGGCGACATCGTGGTCACCGCCCTGCCGCACCAGGTCTCCGGGGCCAAGGTGCTGGAGCAGATCGCCGCGCAGATGCAGGCGAAGAAGCTGCCGATGGTCGCCGACCTGCGCGACGAGTCGGACCATGAGCACCCCTGCCGCATCGTCATCATCCCGCGCTCCAACCGCGTGGATGCCGACGAGCTGATGCAGCACCTGTTCGCCACCACCGAGCTGGAGTCCAGCTACCGGGTCAACACCAACGTCATCGGCCTCGATGGCAAGCCGTCGGTCAAGGACCTGCGCACCCTGCTGACCGAGTGGCTGGTATACCGCGTCGGCACCGTGCGCCGCCGCCTGCAGTTCCGCCTGGACAAGGTCGAGAAGCGCCTGCACCTGTTGGAAGGTTTGCTCACCGCGTTCCTCAACCTGGATGAAGTGATCCACATCATCCGCACCGAAGATCAGCCCAAGCCGGTGCTGATGGAGCGTTTCGGCCTCACCGAGATCCAGGCCGACTACATCCTCGACACCCGCCTGCGTCAGCTGGCGCGTCTCGAGGAAATGAAGATCCGCGGCGAGCAGGACGAGCTGGCCAAGGAGCGCGCCAAGCTGCTGGCCCTGCTCGGCAGCGAAGCCAAGCTGAAGAAGCTGGTGCGCCAGGAAATCCTCGACGACGCCGAGAAGTACGGCGACGAGCGTCGCTCGCCAATCGTTGCCCGCGCCGAAGCCAAGGCGCTCAGCGAAACCGAGCTGCTGCCGACCGAACCGGTCACCGTGGTGCTCTCGGAAAAAGGCTGGGTGCGCTGCGCCAAGGGCCACGACATCGACGCCACCGGCCTGTCGTACAAGGCCGGCGACGGCTTCAAGACCGCCGCGCCGGGCCGCTCCAACCAGTTCGCCGTGTTTATCGACAACACCGGGCGCAGCTACTCGCTGCCGGCGCACTCGCTGCCTTCCGCCCGCGGCCAGGGCGAACCGCTCACCGGCCGCCTGCAACCGCCGCCGGGGGCGACCTTCGAGTGCGTGCTGCTGCCGGATGACAACGCCCTCTACGTGATCGCCTCGGACGCCGGCTATGGCTTCGTGGTCAAGGGCGAGGACCTGCAGGCCAAGAACAAGGCCGGCAAGACCCTGCTGACCCTGCCCACCGGCGCGCTGGTCGTCCCGCCCAAGCCGCTGGCCAACCGCGAGGAAGACTGGCTGGCGGCGGTGACCACCGAAGGCCGTCTGCTGCTGTTCAAGGTCGCCGACCTGCCGCAACTGGGCAAAGGCAAGGGCAACAAGATCATCGGCATCCCCGGTGAGCGCGTGGCCAGCCGCGAGGAATACCTCACCGACCTGGCCGTGCTGCCGAACGGCGCCACGCTGGTATTGCAGGCCGGCAAGCGTACCCTGTCGCTCAAGCCGGACGATCTGGAGCACTACAAGGGCGAACGCGGCCGGCGTGGCAACAAGCTGCCACGGGGCTTCCAGCGGGTCGATGCGCTGCTGGTCGAGGTGCCGAGCGCCTAAGAACCTGTTTGCGATCTTTTGGCTGACGCCTACACGGCGTGCAGGGGCAGGTACGGATCGCTTTGCTCCCTCTCCCACAAGTGGGAGAGGGGATTTTCCGAGGTCGTAAACAGGCCCGAAGGGAGAACAGACATGGACGCCGCCACAGCCGAGCTGCGCTGGCAGGAAGACCCGCAGGGCCAGACGCACTTGTGCGTCAGCGGCCAGTGGACCCTGCACGCGCACAAGCCGGACCTGCAGGCAGTGTTCCAGGCCTACCACAGTGACAGCCATGAGTTGCCCGTGCGGGTCGCGGTCAGCGCCTGGGACAGCAGCCTGCTGGCTCTGCTCCGGCGCATACAGCGCCTGGCCGAGGAGCGTCAGCTGACCCTGCATTGGCTGGAGCTGCCCGATGGCGTGGAACGCCTGCTGCAGATGGGCAGCGCCCACCCGATCAAGGCCGCCGACCAAGCCAGCGTTAGCCGCAATCCCCTGACCCGCATGGGCCAGGGCTTCCTCGACCTGCTGACCACCCTGACCAACAGCTGCACCTTCCTCGGCGAAGTCTGCCTGGCCCTGCTGCGCCTGCTGCAGGGCCGCTCGCGCCTGCGTGCCGGCGACTTCTGGCTGGCCCTGCAGCAGTGCGGCCCCGGCGCCCTGCCGATAGTCGCCTTGATCGCCAGCCTGGTCGGGCTGATCCTCGCCTTCGTCGGTGCGGCTCAGCTGGAGGCCTTCGGCGCCCAGCTGTATATCGCCAACATGGTGGCCATCGGCATGACCCGCGAGATGGGCGCACTGATGACCGCGGTGATCATGGCGGGGCGCACAGGTGCGGCCTACGCCGCCGAGCTGGGCAGCATGCAGGCCAACGAGGAGATCGACGCGCTGAAGACCTTCGGTTTCCCGCCACTGGACTTCCTGGTACTGCCGCGCCTGCTGGCGCTGCTGGTGGCCATGCCGCTGCTCTGCGTATTCGCCGACGTCCTGGGCATCCTCGGCGGCTTCATCATCGGCGCCGGACTGTTCGACATCTCCGCCACCCAATACCTCAACCAGAGCCTGGAGATGCTCAGCCTCACCGACTTCCTGCTCGGCATCTTCAAGAGCCTGGTGTTCGCCGTGCTGATCGGCCTGATCGGCTGTCATTACGGCCTGGCCAGCGGACGCAACGCCCAGGCCGTGGGCCAGGCCACCACCCGTGCGGTGGTCAGCATCATCGTCGCCCTGGTGGTCAGCGATGCCTTGATCACGCTGATCTGCACGCAGCTGGGGATTTGAGATCCCGCCTATGAACTCCTGTCTGTCGGCCACACTGCGTCAAAAAGGGCCTCGGCATGCTCATTTACAGCTCGTAAACTCCGCTGCCTCGGCCCTTTTTTCCTTGTCTGGCACTAATCCAGAAGCCCATAGGCAGGATCTCTCATGAATGATGCCGTGCTGATCGTGGAACAGCTGGACGCCGGCTATGGCACGCGGGTGATCCAGCACGACCTCAACTTCAGCATCCAGCCCGGCGAAGTGTTCGTCATCATGGGCGGCAGCGGCTGCGGCAAGAGCACCGTGCTGCGTCACCTGATCGGTCTGCAGGCGCCGCTGGGCGGGCGCGTGCTGTTCCACGGCGAGGATTTCTGGGCACAGGACGAGGCGCGCCGCGCCGAGCTGCTGCAGCACTTCGGCGTGCTCTACCAGAACAGCGCGCTGTGGGGCTCGATGACCCTGCGCGAGAACATCTGCCTGCCACTGGAAACCTACCGGCCCAACCTCGGCCGCGCCGAGCTGGATGAGCTGGCCGCGCTCAAGCTCAACCTGGTCGGCCTCGGCGGCTGCGACGAGTTGTACCCGGCAGAGCTGTCCGGCGGCATGCGCAAACGCGCGGCGCTGGCCCGCGCCCTGGCCCTCGACCCGCAGGTACTGTTCTTCGACGAACCCTCGGCCGGCCTAGACCCGATCAGCTCCAAAGCCCTCGACGAACTGATCCTGCAGCTGCGCGACAGCCTCGGCTCCAGTATCGTGCTGGTCACCCACGAACTGCCGAGCATCTTCGCGGTGGCTGACACCTGCCTGTTCCTCGACGGCCAGACTGGCACCCAGATCGCCCTCGGCGCCCCGCGCGAGTTGCTGGCCAACGGCCCGCAGGCAGTACAACGCTTCCTCGGTCGCAACGGCACATTCCTCAAGGCGGAGGACGCATGAGCGAAACACGCAAGCCCTTTCTGATCGGCAGCTTCCTGCTCGGCGGCCTGGTCCTGCTGGTGGCCGGCGCCCTGCTGCTGTCACGGGACAGCTGGTTCAGCAAGCCCAACGAGTACGTGGTGTATTTCACCGGCGCCCTCGATGGCCTGGATGTCGGCGCCGACGTCACCTACCGCGGCGTGAAGATCGGCAGCGTGCGCGAGATCCGCCTGTCCTATGACCGCAAACTCAAGGACGTGGTGATGCCGGTGATCCTGCAGATCGACCCGAAGAAAGCCGCCAGCCAGCGCGGTTTCGACCAGGTGGTCGAGCAGCTGATCAAGCGCGGCCTGCGCGCCCAGCTGCAGACTCCCAGCCTGCTGACCGGCAAGGCCATCGTTGCGCTGGACATGTTCCCCGAGCAGGCCGGCTACGTGTTCAGCCCCAGCGACGTCGACCTGCCCAGCATCCCCAGCGTGCCCTCGCGCATCGACCAGGCCGCCACCCTGTTGCAGGACCTGGCCAGCAGCTTGAGCGAAGTACCGCTGGGCGAGCTGATCGAGTCGGCCAACCGCACCCTGCAGGCGATCGAAAAGCTGAGCACTTCAGACGACCTGCACCAGGGCCTGAGCAGCCTGGCCGCCACCCTGGCCAACCTCGACCGCCTGAGCCAGCGCCTGGAGCAGCAACTGCCCGGCCTGCTCGACTCGGCACAGCGCAGCAGCGGCGAACTCAACGCCACCCTGGTGGAAATCCGCCAGGCCGCTACCAGCACCCGGCAGACTCTGGAACAGGCCAACGGCCTGCTGGTCGATGGCCGGCAGAGCATCGGCCCGCAATCGACCCTGCAATACGAACTCGGCAACACCCTGCAGGAGCTCAGCCGGGCCAGCAAGGCCCTGCAACGCACCGCCGAGACGCTGGAACAGCAACCGCAATCGCTGATCTTCGGGAAACCCCAGCCATGAGCCAACGTCTACTGCACGTCGCCTTCCTGCCTTTGGCCTTCCTGCTGCTCGGCGCCTGCAGCAGCGCGCCACCCCAGCAGTTCTATCAGCTGCAAGGCAGCGCCACGCCACCCACACCGAGTGCCGACGGCCCGGCCGTGCTGCTCGGCCCGCTACAGCTGGCCGACTATCTGCAACGGGAAAGCCTGATGCAGCGCCACAGCCTTCAGCGCCTCGACATCAGCGCCAGCGGCCGCTGGGCCGGCAGCCTGCAGAACGATATCGGTCAGCTGCTGCTGGCAACTCTGGCCAGCGACCTGCACAGCAGCCGTCTGGCGCTGTACCCGGATCGCATCGGCTTCCCGGCCCAAGCGCAGATCATCCTGCATATCAGCCGCCTCGATTCCGGGCCGCAGCAGCCGGCGGTGCTGGAAGCTCGCTGGCGCCTGCTGGATGCCCGCGGCGAGCAGCGCGCCAGTGATCTGCTGCACCTGCAGCAGGCCCACGATGGCAGCCTGGACGGCCAGGTGGCTGCACAGGGCCAACTGGTCGAACAGCTAGGCCAGCAACTGGCCAGGGCCGTGCGCACCCTGCCGGCAGCGCCGCTCGACAATCCCGCTGCAGCGGCCCGCTGAGCAGCGCAGGCTGGAGTCCGGCGGCGCTTTGACGGATGATACGCGGCCGCAGGCAAACCCCTGCCCGTTCGCGTATGACTGCCGGCCGCTACCCGCGGCCCCCAGGGTGAAATGATGACCGTGTTGCGCCTCCCCTTTGTTCTCCTGCTGACCGGCCTGCTCGGCCTGGCCGGCTGTACGGCGCATAAACCGATCCCGCTGTACCAGCTGGATGGCGGCAACCCCGCCGTACCGCAACAGACCCAGGGCCTGGCCGTGCTGCTCGGGCCGGTGTCGATCGCCGACTACCTGCAGCGCGAAGCCTTCCTCCAGCGCCAGGCCGACGGCAGCCTGGTGCCCGCCGAGGATGCGCGCTGGGCCGGCAGCCTGGCCGCCGACATCGACCAGGTCCTGCTGCGCCAACTGGCCGCCCGGCTGGACAGCCAGCGCCTGGTGCTGGCCCCGAGCAATCCCGGTTTCAACCCTGACGTACAGGTGCTGCTGAGCATCAGCCGCCTGGACTCCGGCCCGCTGCACCCAGCCGTGCTGGAAGCCCAGTGGCGCCTGCTCGACCGCAGCGGCCAATTGCGTGACAGCCGCCTGCTGCGCCTGGAGCAGGCCCATACCGGCAGCCCGGCCGAGCAGGTACGGGCGCAGAGCCTGCTGCTGCAACAGCTGGTCGAGCAACTGGCCGTCGCCATCGAGCCACTGCGCAACCAGCCGACGGCGGAAAGCAAACCGGCACCTTCGCCGCAAACGCCGGTCAAACCCAAGCAGCAGCCGAAAATCCCCATGGTCGGCCCGGCCCGCAACAACAGCGAAGTGTTGCGTTTCTGAGCCACTGATTCACCCGAGCTGTGCGGCTCTGCCTTTGCTAGTGTCGCGCCCGTTATAGAGCCCACGAGAGCGTTAGCCATGGCCCGCAAGAAAGCTACCGTCGACTTCGAACAATCCCTCGCCGACCTGCAGCAGCTGGTCGAGCGCCTGGAAGGTGGCGAACTGTCGCTGGAAGACTCGCTGACCGCCTTTGAACAAGGCATCGGTTTGACTCGCGACTGCCAAGCCGCCCTGGCCCAGGCCGAGCAGAAGGTACAGATCCTCCTGGAACGCGACGGCCAATTGGAGGAAGCCCCCTTCGACGCGGACGACCAAGCATGATCGCAATCTACCAGCAGCGCTGCCAGACCCGCGTCGACGCGGCCCTGGAAAGTCTCTTCGATGCCCCGCGCAGTGAACTGGCACGGCTCTACCAGGCCATGCGTTACAGCGTGGTCAACGGCGGCAAGCGGGTCCGCCCGCTGTTGGTGTATGCAGCCTGCGAAGCCTTGAATGGCGATCTCGACCGCGCCGATGGTGCCGCCTGTGCGGTGGAACTGATCCACGCCTACTCGCTGGTGCACGACGACCTGCCGGCGATGGACGACGATGAGCTGCGCCGCGGCCAGCCCACCACCCACATCGCCTTCGACGAAGCCTGCGCGATTCTCGCCGGCGACGGCCTGCAAAGCCTGGCCTTCGAAGCCCTCGCCGATCCGCGACACAACCCGACGGACGCCAACCTGCGCCTGTCCATGGTCCTCGGCCTGGCGCGCGCCGCCGGCCCGGCCGGGATGGTCGGCGGACAGGCCATCGACCTCGGCTCGGTCGGCCAGCGACTCGACCAGGCGGCCCTGGAAGTCATGCACCGGCACAAGACCGGCGCCCTGATCGAGGCCAGCGTTCAGCTTGGCGCCCTGGCCAGCGGCCTGGCCGATGACGCCGCGCTGCGCTCGCTGCAGAGTTACGCCCGCGCCATCGGCCTGGCCTTCCAGGTACAGGACGACATCCTCGACGTGGAAAGCGATACCGCCACCCTGGGCAAGACCCAGGGCAAGGACGAGGCCAACCACAAGCCGACCTATCCGGCCCTGCTCGGCCTCGATGCCGCCAAGGCCTATGCCCTGGAACTGCGCGACCAGGCCCTGCATGCCCTGCGCCCGTTCGGCAGCAGCGCCGAACCGCTGCGCGAACTGGCCCGTTACATCGTCGAGCGGCGCAACTAAACGCGTAGCCCGGATGCGGCGATCATCACCCCGATCAATACCCGCACTTACGCCCACTAGGGCTTGGTTTACCCCGGCGACAGAGCGCCTAAGATGGCTGCAGAATAAAAATCTGGAGCCACCATGCCCTTTAGCAGCCTGCTGATCGCCAACCGTGGCGAGATCGCCATCCGCATTGCCCGCGCCTGCGCCGACCTGGATATCCGCGCAGTCGCGGTGTACGCCGAAGACGACAGCGCCAGCCTGCACTGCCGCCAGGCCGACCTCGCCGTGCTGCTCAAGGGCCGAGGCGTGCCGGCCTACCTGGACATGGATCAGCTGATCGCCATCGCCGGCGAACAGGGTTGCGACGCCATCCACCCCGGCTACGGCTTCCTCGCCGAGAACGCCGAGTTCGCCCGCCGCTGTGCGGCGGCGGATATCCGCTTTATCGGCCCGGCGCCAGAGGTACTCGAACTGTTCGGCGACAAGGCCGCCGCCCGCGCCCTGGCCGAGCGTTGCGCGGTGCCTCTGGTCAGCGGCCTCAACCGTGCCGTGAGCCTGGACGAGGCGCGCGCCTTCCTCGCCGCACACGGCGCGGTGATGCTCAAGGCCCTGGCCGGCGGTGGAGGCCGTGGCATGCGTGCGGTGCTGGCCGAGAGCGAGCTGGCCGAAGCCTACGCACGCTGCCAGTCGGAAGCCCAGGCGGCGTTCGGCAACGCCGCGTTGTACGTCGAGCAACTGGTGCACAGCGCCCGGCATATCGAGGTGCAGGTACTCGGCGATGGCACAGGCGCGGTCAGCCACCTGTGGGAGCGCGACTGTAGCCTGCAGCGGCGCAACCAGAAACTCATCGAGACTGCTCCCAGCCCCGGCCTCGACACCGGCGTCCGCGAGGCGATCATCGCCGCCGCCCTGCAACTGGCCAGCGAGGTGCGCTACCAGGGCATCGGTACTTTCGAGTTCCTGCTCGACGAGAGCCGCCCCGGGCAGTTCTATTTCATGGAAGCCAACCCGCGGGTGCAGGTTGAGCACACCGTCACCGAGCAGGTCACCGGCGTCGACCTGCTGCATACCCAGCTCAAGCTGGTCGCCGGTCAGTCCCTGGCCGAGCTCGGCCTGTTGCAACCGCCGCGGCTCAACGGCTACGCCGTGCAGCTGCGGATCAACCTGGAGACCCTGCACGCCGACGGCAGCACCCGCCCGGCCAGCGGCACCCTCAGCGCCTACCAGCCGCCCAGTGGCCCCGGCCTGCGCGTGGATGGCTACGGCTACGCCGGCTACCCGGTCAGCCCCAGCTACGACTCGCTGCTGGCCAAGCTGATCGCCCACGGCGTGGACTACCCGGCCGCACTACGCCGGGCCTATCGCGCCCTCTGCGAGTTTCGCCTGGAGGGTGTAGCGAGCAACCTGCACCTGCTGCAGAACCTGCTGCAACGCGAAGAAGTCCAGGCCAACCGGGTCACCACCCGCTTCGTCGAAAGCTACCTTGCCGAGCTGCTCGGTGCCCAGAACGTGGCCCATCCGCACCACTATTTCGCAGCCAGCGCCGCAACCGCCAACCAGGTGCAGCGCAGCGTCGACACCCCGCCCGGCACCCTGGCGCTGAGCACCCACAACACCGGCGTGCTGGTCAGCCTGGATGTGGCCGTGGGCGATGCCGTGGCTGCCGGCCAGGCCATCGCCGTACTCGAAGCGATGAAGATGGAGTTCGTGGTCACGGCCAGCCACAGCGGCATCGTCCGTGCCCTCGCCGCGCAACCTGGCGACGCCCTCGGCGAAGGCCAGGCACTGCTGTTCATCGAACCCGCCGAGGTCGATGGCAGTGGCCTGCAGGACGAGCAGAGCCTGGACCTGGCGCATATCCGCGCCGACCTCGCCGAAGTGCTGGAGCGCCATGCACGCCTGACCGACGCCCGCCGCCCCGCCACCGTAGCCAAGCGGCGCAAGACCGGCCAGCGCACCACTCGGGAAAACCTCGCCGACCTGCTGGATACAGGCAGCTTCATCGAATACGGCGCCATGGCCCTGGCCGCCCAGCGCCGCCGCCGTTCCGCCGAAGAGCTGATGGAGCTGAGCCCGGCCGATGGTCTGGTCGCCGGCATCGGCACGGTCAACGCCGAGGAGTTCGGCCATCACGCCGCCCGCTGCATGGCGATCGCCTACGACTACACGGTGTTCGCCGGCACCCAGGGGGTGATCAACCACAAGAAGACCGACCGCATGCTCGGCCTGGCGGAGCAGCAGCGCCTGCCGCTGGTGCTGTTTGCCGAAGGCGGTGGCGGCCGGCCGGGCGATACCGACTTCGTCGGCGTGGCAGGGCTGGATTGCCACACCTTTATCGGCCTGGCCAGGCTATCGGGCCTGGTGCCGACCGTGGGTATCGTTTCCGGGCGCTGCTTCGCCGGTAACGCCGCGCTGCTCGGCTGCTGCGACGTGATCATCGCCGCCAGGGACGCCACCCTCGGCATGGCCGGCCCGGCGATGATCGAAGGCGGCGGCCTGGGCACTTTCACCCCGGAACAGGTCGGCCCGGTCAGCGTGCAAGGGCCGAACGGGGTGATCGACGTGCTGGTCGAGGATGAGGCCGAAGCGGTGCGCGTGGCCAAGCAGTACCTGGCGTACTTCCAGGGCGATGTTGCCGACTGGCAGTGCGCCGACCAGCGCGAGCTGCGTCACCTGATTCCGGAAAACCGCCTGCGCGTCTACGACATCCGCCGGGTGATCGCCACCCTGGCCGATACGGGCAGCGTGCTGGAGCTGCGCCGCCAGTTCGCCCCGGGTCTGATCACCGCCTTTATCCGCCTCGAAGGCAAGCCGTTCGGCCTGATCGCCAACAACCCGAGCCATCTGGGCGGCGCCATCGATGCACTGGCCGGCGACAAGGCCGCGCGCTTCATGCAGCTGTGCGACGCCTTCGATATCCCCATGCTCTCGCTGTGCGACACCCCCGGCTTCATGGTCGGCCCGGAAGCGGAGAAACAGGCCACGGTGCGCCACGTGTCGCGCATGTTCGTCGCCGCCGCCAGCCTCAGCGTGCCGTTCTTCACCGTGGTGCTGCGCAAGGGCTACGGCCTCGGCGCCCAGGCCATGGCCGCCGGCAGTTTCCACTCGCCACTGTTCACCATCGCCTGGCCCAGTGGCGAATTCGGCGCCATGGGCCTGGAGGGCGCGGTACGCCTGGGCTTCGCCAAGGAGCTGGCAGCCCAGCCGGATGCAACGGCGAAGCAGGCGCTGTTCGACAAACTGGTGGCCAAGGCGTACGAGAACGGCAAGGGCCTGAACATGGCCAGTTTTCTCGAGATCGACGCGGTGATCGACCCGCTGGAAACCCGCGCCTGGCTGCTGCGCGGGCTCAATAGCGCAGCGCGCCCGGCGCCGCGCAGCGGCAAGAAACGGCCCTTCGTCGACACCTGGTAGCTGGCCAGGAGGCAATCCGGGCAGCCGCGGACAACATTCCCTGGCGTGCATCCGGGCTACCGATTGCGCTGAGCGAACCTTGTTTGGGCAGTTCCCGGCGCATCGGGTAAACTGCCGCATCTTTTGTACGCCTATAACGATCAGCCTGATGCCCACGACTTTCCACGAGATCCCCCGCGAGCGCCCCGCCACGCCCCTGCTCGACCGCGCCGAGACGCCGGTCGGCTTGCGCCGCCTGGCCGAGAGCGAGCTGGAAACCCTCGCCGACGAGCTGCGCCAGTACCTGCTGTACAGCGTGGGCCAGACCGGCGGGCACTTCGGCGCCGGCCTCGGCGTGATCGAACTGACCATCGCCCTGCACTACATCTTCGACACCCCGGACGACCGTCTGGTGTGGGACGTCGGCCACCAGGCCTACCCGCACAAGATCCTCACCGGCCGCCGCGAGCGCATGGGCAGCCTGCGCCAGAAGGACGGCCTGGCCGCCTTCCCGCGGCGCAGCGAGAGCGAGTACGACACCTTCGGCGTCGGCCACTCCAGCACCAGCATCAGCGCGGCGCTGGGTATGGCCATTGCGGCCAAGCTGCAGAACAGCAGGCGCAAGGCCGTGGCGGTGATCGGCGATGGCGCACTGACCGCCGGCATGGCTTTCGAGGCGTTGAACCATGCGTCCGATGTGAAAGCCAATATGCTGGTGGTGCTCAACGACAACGACATGTCGATCTCGAAGAACGTCGGCGGCCTGTCCAACTACCTGGCCAAGATCATCTCCAGCCGTACCTATTCGAGCATGCGCGAAGGCAGCAAGAAGATCCTCTCGCGCCTGCCCGGCGCCTGGGAGATCGCGCGCAAGGTCGAAGAGCATGCCAAGGGCATGCTGGTGCCCGGTACCCTGTTCGAGGAACTGGGCTGGAACTACGTCGGCCCCATCGACGGCCACGACCTGCCGACCCTGCTCGCCACCCTGCGCAACATGCGCGACCTGGAGGGCCCGCAGTTCCTCCATGTGGTGACCAAGAAGGGCAAAGGTTTCGCCCCGGCCGAGGCCGACCCGATCGGCTACCACGCGATCACCAAGCTGGAGCCGATCAAGACCGCCGCCAGCGAAGAGCCGAAGAAAGTCTCCGGCCCCAAGTACTCCGCCGTGTTCGGCCAGTGGCTATGCGACATGGCTGCAGCCGACCCGCGCCTGGTCGGCATCACCCCGGCGATGAAGGAAGGCTCCGACCTGGTGGCCTTCGCCGATAAATTCCCCGAGCGCTACTTCGACGTGGCCATCGCCGAGCAGCACGCGGTGACCCTGGCCGCCGGCATGGCCTGCGACGGCGCCAAGCCGGTGGTGGCGATCTACTCGACCTTCCTCCAGCGCGCCTACGACCAGCTGATCCATGACGTGGCCGTGCAGCACCTCGACGTGCTGTTCGCCATCGACCGCGCCGGTCTGGTCGGCGAAGACGGTCCGACCCACGCCGGCAGCTTCGATATCTCCTACCTGCGCTGTATCCCCGGCATGCTGGTGATGACACCGAGTGACGAGAACGAACTGCGCCAGATGCTCACCACCGGCTACCACTTCGATGGTCCGGCGGCGGTGCGTTACCCGCGCGGCAGCGGGCCGAACACGCCCATCGATCCGGCGCTGGAAAGCCTGGAAATCGGCAAGGGCCTGGTACGTCGTCGTGGCCAGAAAACCGCCCTGCTGGTATTCGGCGTACAACTGGCCGAAGCCCTCAAGGTCGGCGAGACGCTGGACGCCACGGTGGTCGACATGCGCTTCGTCAAACCGCTGGACGAAGCCCTGGTGCGCGAGCTGACGGCCAGCCACGAGCTGCTGGTGACCATCGAGGAGAACGTCATCATGGGTGGCGCAGGCAGCGCGGTCAGCGAGTTCCTCGCCCAGCAAGGCCTGCTCAAGCCCGTACTGCACCTGGGCCTGCCGGACAGCTACGTCGAGCACGCCAAGCCGGCGCAGATGCTTGCCGAATGCGGCCTGGACGAAGCCGGCATCGAAGCGGCCGTGCGCCAGCGCCTGGCGCAACTGCCCACATGAATGCCGCTCATCCAGAGCACAGTCTAACTCGCTTGTAATTCATCCAGCCGCGCACTAAGGTGCGCGGCGTTTTACTTCCGCCAAGGTGCGCCCGTCGTGATCGACCGGCGTTAAACGGGAAGCCGGTGCGCTCGTCACGAGCCATTCCGGCGCTGCCCCCGCAACGGTAAGCCACCGCAGCCTCGCGCTGCCATGTCGATCGACGTGCCACTGGGAGATTCCCCGGGAAGGCGATCGACAGGGAAAGTTCGCTTTCAGTGGCAAGCCCGGAGACCGGCCTCGACGGATTCGACTGGTGTTGCGGAGGGCATCACCGTCAAGCGTCGGCTTGTCGTGGCGCTTGTCCCTGCCCTCCTCAAAAGTCTGCCGACTCTTTGAGGATCCATTGATGAAACTGTCCCGCCTGGCTCTTGCCATTGCCCTGCTGCCCGCTTCCACGGCCTTCGCCAGCGAAGACCAGGAGGCCGCGCTGAAGCTGTCGGAAACCCTGATCAGCGCCAACCGCGACGTGCAGCAACGCAGCGCCAGCAGCGCCGCCAGCACGGTGTTCACCCGCGCCGATATCGAGCGCCTGCAACCGTCCTCGGTGACCGAGCTGCTCCAGCGCGTGCCCGGCGTGCAGGTAACGCAGAACGGCAGTGGCAGCCTGGCCAGCCTGTATATCCGCGGCACCAAGTCGGCGCAGAGCCTGGTGCTGGTAGACGGCATGCGCATCGGCTCGGCCAGCTCCGGCGACAGCAACCTGCAACACCTCAATATCGAGCAGATCGAGCGCATCGAAGTATTGCGCGGGCCGCGCTCGGCCATGTACGGCGCTGATGCCATCGGCGGCGTCGTGCAGATATTCACCCGCCGCAGCAGCGGCGAAGGGTTCAAGCCATTCGTGCGCGTGGGCTATGGCAGCCGGGGTACCTGGCAGCGCAGCGCCGGCATTTCCGGTGGCGACGAGGCCACGCGTTTCAGCCTGGCCGGCAGCCTCGACGAAACCAATGGCTTCGACCGCACCGGCACGTCCTACGAAGCCGATCAGGATCATGACGCCTACCGCAACAAGGCCTTCAGCCTGAGCCTCAGCCACAGTTTCAGCGACAAGCTGGAAGCCGGCATCAGCATCCTCGACCAGCGCGGCCGTACCGAGTTCGACAACCCCTTTGGCCGCTTCGACATGACCACCTTCGAATCGGTGGAACAGGACCCGTACAGCGACTTCACCGTCAGCAGCGTCTCCAGCTACCTCGACGCCCAGCTCAACGACAGCTGGAACAGCCGCCTGGAAGTCGGCCACAGCGAGAACCGCGAAGAAAGCCTGGACAAGCTCAGCACCGAGCGCGGCGTGTTCAACACCTACCGCGACTCGGTCAACTGGCTGAACACCCTGAGCCTCAGCGACAGCCACAGCCTGATGCTCGGTGCCGACTGGTACGAAGACCAGCTCAACAGCAACACCGCCTTCGCCGAGCAACAGCGCTGGAACCAGGCCGCCTTCATCCAGCACCGCTACGACGGCGAGCATTTCTCCACCGAACTGGGCCTGCGCCACGACAAGAACGAGCAGTTCGGCAGCGAAAACACCTGGAGCGGCGCCCTGACCCTGCCGCTCGACGAGCGCAACGACCTGATCGCCTCCTACAGTGAAGGTTTCCGCGCACCGACCTTCAACGACCTGTACTACCCGGACTACAGCAACCCGAACCTTCAGCCGGAACACTCCAAGAGTGTCGAGCTGCAGTGGCGCAGCCAGTTGGCCGCCAGTACCCACCTGGAGGCCTCGGTCTACCGCACCGACATCGAAGACGCGATCGCCAGCGACCAGGACTTCATCCCGCAGAACATCGCCAAGGCGCGCATCCATGGCTTCGAGGCCGCGCTGCAGCAGGAACTGTTCGGCTGGCAGGGGCAACTGGGCGTGGCCTTCGTCGACCCGCGCGATCGTGACAGCGGCCACACCCTCAACCGCCGCGCGCGGCGCACCCTGAGCCTGGATCTGGATCGCAGCTTCGGCGATGTCGCCATCGGCACCAGCTGGCAGGCCGTGAGCAGCAGCTACGACGACCCGGACAATCAGTACCAACTAGCTGGCTACGGCCTGCTGGCCCTGCGCAGCAGCTGGCAGGTCAGCCCCGAGCTGAAGCTGGAAGCCAAGCTGGATAACTTGCTGGACAAGGATTACAGCCGCTCGCTGTACGAGCACGCGGGTGAGCGCTACAGCTACAGCCAGGAAGGCCGCAGCGCCCTGCTCGGCTTCGTCTGGACGCCGCAGCTGTAAACACCCGGCACAACGCAAAAGGCCCCAACCGGGGCCTTTTGTTTGTCTGTCGTAGGGCCAGCAACCCGCGCAGTCAATCTCGCGGGCTCACCCGCCCTACCGCGCCAGGGCCAGCAACTGGCAGAGTTTCTCGGTAGCTGCCAGCATCTGGAAGCTGGGCCGTTCCAGCCCCTTGTCCGGCACCGCCCAGAGCTGCTGGCGACGGGTCGCCCTAAGCTGCGGCCAGGCCTGCCAGGTCTGCAGTTCGGCCACACTGCCGGCGAGAATTACCGCCGGATCGCGCTGCAACACAGCCTCGACGCTGACCTGCGGCGCGGCCAGCGGCAGCTCGGCGAAGACATTCTCGGCGCCGCACAGGCGCAGGGCATCGCTGATGATCTGGCCGCCGCCGACGGTATACAGCGGCTGGTGCCAGACCTGGTAGAACACCGGCAACGGCGGCTCGCGGCGATAGGTCTGGCGCAGGCGTTGCAGGCCGGTCTGGAACCGCGCGGCCAGCTCGCGACCCTGGCGCTCGCG
Source organism: Aquipseudomonas guryensis (assembly GCF_014164785.1). Taxonomy (GTDB): domain Bacteria; phylum Pseudomonadota; class Gammaproteobacteria; order Pseudomonadales; family Pseudomonadaceae; genus Aquipseudomonas; species Aquipseudomonas guryensis. The sequence continues at coordinate 642,294 of NZ_JACJFN010000003.1, forward strand.
GCCGATGCGCGCGCCGACTGCGGCGAACTGCTCGGCCAGTTCCTGCAAGTCATGCGGCTCGCCGATATGCAGGGGAATGCCGGTGCGACGCAGTTGTTCACGCTGACTGGGCGTCACGCTGTCCGGCCAGAGCAGAATCAGGTCGGGCTTGAGGCTGAGCAGGGTTTCCAGCTCCACCTGTTGGTAGCGCCCCAGCGAAGGCAGACCAACCAGGGCCGGCGGGCGCTCGCCGGCATCCAGCACACCGACCAGCAAGTCTGACGCCTGCAGCTCGAGCATGATCTCGGTCATCGACGGCGCCAGGCTGACTACCCGCTCCACCGCCGCCAGCGGCAAGGCACAGGCGAGCAGGCAGGCGCCAAGCAGCAGTCGCATCAGGCCAGCTGGCGAGGAATGCGGTACAGGCAGAGCAGCACCACGCTGCTCAGGGCGAGGAGGAACAGCGCTACTGCATGCAAACCGGTGAACTGCGCCGCAGCGGCGATCCAGGCCGGCAGACCGGCAGCGAGAAAGGCCAGGCGGCGACGACGCGCCAGCTCGACCCAGGCAGCCGGCTCATCGGCGCTATCCAGCGCCTGCTGGGTGGCGATCAGCGCGCGCTTGTAGGCGGAAAACAGCGGCAAGGTGATGAACAGCGAAATCATCGCGGCAATGAACAGCGGCATTTCCAGCAGCGCCAGCACCGGAGGCTGACCACCGAAGAAGAAGCCGAGGACCAGCAACGGCGCCAGCGTCAGGGCGAGCTGGCGCCACCATTCGCTGGCCAGACGGCGGCGCACTTCGGCGCGCGTCACTCGGCCTCTTCCTGATGCTGCAAGCCGAGCATATGGCCGAGCTTGCCAGCCTTGGTCGTCAGGTACTTGCGGTTGTGCACGTTGAGGCCGATCTCCAGCGGATGACGCTCGGCCACACGCACGCCGAAGCCTTCCAGGGCTTTGACCTTGCGCGGGTTGTTGGTCATCAGCTTGATCGCGCTGATACCCAGGTGATCGAGCATCGGCTGGCAGATCGAATAGTCACGCTGGTCGGCGGCGAAGCCCAGGCGCTCGTTGGCCTCGACCGTATCGGCCCCGCCATCCTGCAGTTCATAGGCGCGAATCTTGTTCAGCAGGCCGATACCGCGGCCTTCCTGGCGCAGATACAGGAGCACGCCACGGCCCTCTTTGGCGATGGCGCGCAAAGCCGCTTCGAGCTGGGCGCCGCAGTCGCAGCGCTGGCTGAACAGGGCATCGCCGGTCAGGCACTCGGAGTGCAGGCGACCGAGCACGGGAGCGCCATCGTTCACCTGGCCGAGGGTCAGGGCGACGTGCTCCTTGCCGGTCTCCTCATCGAGAAAACCGTGCATGGTGAAAGTCGCGAAAGGCGTGGGCAGCTGGGAGGCGGCGACGAAGACAACGGACACCGGGTGCTCCTGTTGAGTGTTCGGCAGAAAGGCCGGCATTGTACCAGCAGCACCCGCCGGGCAGGCAGCGTGAATTGTGCGGGATAAGGATCGAGCCATTCGATCGATCGCCCCTGCGCGCCGGCAAGCAAGCACTTTAGGAGCGAGCTCTGCTCGCGAAGCTGTTGCGCGGCCGGGCTGCCGAGCAGAGCGCGCCGCTAGATCTTCGATTCCAGCAGCAGCACGCCATTCTCTTCGCGCCAGCGCACGCGACTGAGGAAGCTCATGCCGAGCAGCACTTCGGTCGGCGCGTCGCCTTCCAGTACCACACCCTCGACACCCAGCACTTCAATGCTGCCAACCTTGACCCGGTCGAGTTTGATCCGCCAACCGCGTACATTGCCGCCCGCCGTGCTGGCCACCATCGGCCGGCCGACTACGCGATAGTCGATGCCCAGACGGCGAGCCTGCCCCTCGTTCATTGCCACCGAGGTCGCGCCGGTATCGACGAGGAACTGCACCGGATAGCTGTTAAGCGAACCCGCCACCCAGAAGTGGTTGCCAATCCCCCGGGTAATGCTGAGCTGCTCAGTCTGCGGCCCGGCACTGCCGGCCTGGTTGTACTCGCGCGTCAGGTTGAAGTTACGCTGCACGCCATCCACCAGCAAGACCGCGCCTTTGCTGTCGGCACTCAACACTTTCACCCCGCCAGGGCCGGTCTGGCCGGCCTTGACCAGCTTGCGCTGGCCATCGACGACCAGCACGGCGGCATTGGGAAACAGGCCGACCACCTGCACCTGGGTCTCGGCATGCAACACGGCGCTCACCACCAGCAACAGGCTGGCAGTCAGTAACTCAAGGCGACGCATCGGGTTTCTCCATGTCCTTGTCGAAGGGGTACGGCTGTTGCCAGTGCTGGAACAACGGACGCAGGGCATCGCTCTGCACCAGCTCGGCCATACGCCGGTCGTAGATCTGCGCCAGCGCCTTACCGCGCGCAGTATCGGCAAAGCCGGGATACAGCGGCAAGCGCGTCAGTTCGGTTATGCGGAAGCGTTCCGGCTGCGCAGCCGTGCGTATGACATCTTCGACTTCGGTCAGGGCGTCGATATAGAAGTCGGCATGGCCACGCTCGAGCATGTGCAGGATGCCGCTGCGCCGCTCGACTTCCTGGAACTTGCCGAGCCCTGGCAGATAGTTCTGATAGTCATAACCGCGCATCCAGGCCAGACGGTAGCTGCCGAGCGTCTGCAGGGTTGGCAGCGGCTGGCTGGCCAGGCCCAGGGCGCTGATCTGATCGGAATCGTAATGCCAGCGCGGGTAGAAAATGCGCTCGGTCACCTCGTCACGGTACGAGCCGAGCCAGGCATCCGCCTCGCCGCGCTGCACCAGGCCGATGGAGCGGGTATAGGGCACGATCTGGAAATTCATCCGGACCCCGGCTGGCTCGAACACCTGGCGCAGGATATCCCAGGCCAGGCCACTGCCATCAGGATTGGTATGCCCGGTCCAGTGTTCACTGACCAGCCGAATCTCGGTCAGCTCGCTCTCTTCGGCCTGCACGGTCGACAGGCCGAAAAACAACAGCACAAAGCCCAGCCAGTAACCGCGCATACCTACTCCTAGAGCCAGGCGACGCCCCAGACAATCAACTGCATGCTCAGCCAGGCAAATACGCCGGCCAGCACGTCATCCAGCATGATGCCTACTCCGCCGTGCACATGACGATCGATCCAGCGGATCGGCCACGGCTTGAGGATGTCGAAGAAGCGGAATACCAGGAAGCCTAGCAGGATCCAGTGCCAACCTTCAGGCACCAGCCACAGGGTGATCCACATGCCGACCATTTCATCCCAGACGATGCCTTCATGGTCATGCACCTTCATATCCGTGGCGACCCGGCCGCACAGCCAGAAACCGAACAGCATGGTGATGCCGAGCATCAGCCAGTAGCCCCAGTCCGGCAGCATCTGCCACAGCGGAATGAACGGAATGGCCACCAGCGAGCCCCAGGTGCCCGGCGCCTTGGGCATCAGCCCGGAGCCGAAACCGAAGGCCAGAAAATGCCAGGGATTGCGCCACACCTGCGGCGCCACACGAACCGAATCAGTCACCCGAACTCCCGAAATGTTGATAGCCCGCCCGTGGCGGTTGGATCACGGCGCCGCTGTCATCCAGCAGCGCCACCCCGGTACCGGCCACTGCCCGGCCGATCACCACGGTCGCCGGCCAGGCCGCCTGCACGGCAGCCAGGTGCTCGGGCGGCAGAGTAAACGCCAATACATAGTCGTCGCCACCGGCCAGCGCGCAATCGCGTGCGGCCGTCCCGGCGATGACCTGCAGGGCCGGCGACAACGGCACGCGAGCCAGTTCGATATGCAGGGCCAGGCCGGAGGCGGCGGCGATATGCCCGCAGTCCGCCAGCAGGCCGTCGGAGATATCCAGCGCCGCCGTGGCCTTGCCGCGCAGCAGCAGGCCGAGCGCCAGTTGCGGCTGCGGCGCCCAGTAGCGCTGCAGCAGATAGCCAGCCTGTTCCCCAAGCTCTTGGCGCTGATCCAGCACCAGCGGCAAGGCACCCGCCGCATCGCCCAGTGCGCCACCGACGCAGAGCAGGTCGCCGGGACGGGCACCGCTGCGGGTCAGCGCCTGGCCGACCGGCAGCCGGCCGAACACCGTGACGGTCAGGCTCAGTGGACCACGGGTGGTATCGCCGCCGACCAGGGCCAGGCGACAGCCTTGCGCCATCTGCGACAGACCACGGGCAAACGCCTGCAGCCAGGCTTCGTCCGCCTGCGGCAAGGTGATGGCCAGGGTAAAGCCCAGAGGCATAGCGCCCATGGCTGCCAGGTCGCTGGCCGCCACTGCCAGCGCACGCTGGCCGAGCAGGAAGGGATCGGGGGAAGCGGGGAAATGCACGCCAGCGACCAGGGTGTCGGTGGACACCGCCAGCTGTTCGCCGGCTGGCAGTTGCAGCAGGGCACAGTCGTCGCCGATGCCCAGGGCGACTCCTTCGGCCGCCTGCGCACAGGGCGCGGCGGCGAAGAAGCGGCAGATTAGCTCGAACTCACCCACCCGGCTACCGCCCGATCAGCGCTTGTGGGCGCTGACTTCGGCGGCACGCAGGCTCGGCGCCAGCTTGTCCAGTACGCCGTTGACGAACTTGTGTCCGTCAGTGGCGCCAAACACCTTGGCCAGCTCGATGCCTTCGTTGATCACCACGCGATAGGGTACGTCGACGCGGTTGCGCAGCTCCCAAGTGGACAGGCGCAGGATAGCCAGTTCGACCGGGTCCAGCTCGTCCAGCGGGCGATCCAGGCAAGGCGCGATGGCCTCGTCGATCTCGGTCTTCTGGGTGGCCACGCCGATGAGGATCTCGTGAAAGTAGCCGCCGTCGACGCCGCTGAAGTCGTTGTCGACGCGGAACTGCGCTTCGATCTCGTTCAGCGACTGGCCGGCCATGTGCCACTGATACAGAGCCTGCATACCCAGGCTGCGGGCCACACGGCGGGTCGCGATCTTGCCCTTGGCCTTGGGCTGCGGAGCGTCCTGGCTGTCGTCGTGGTTAAGACTCACTTGGCCTCCAGCTGCGCCAGCAGGCTAACCATTTCCAGAGCGGACAGGGCAGCTTCGGCGCCCTTGTTGCCGGCCTTGGTGCCGGAACGCTCGATGGCTTGTTCGATGGAGTCGACGGTCAGCACGCCGAAGGACACCGGCACGCCGTATTCCATGGAGACCTGAGCCAGACCCTTGGTGCATTCACCAGCAACGTATTCGAAGTGCGGGGTGCCGCCACGGATCACCGCGCCGAGGGCGATGATGGCCGCGTATTCGCCACGCTGGGCGACTTTCTGGGTGACCAGGGGAATTTCGAAGGCACCCGGGGCGCGAATGATGGTGATGTCGCTTTCGCTCACACCGTGGCGCACCAGGGCATCAACTGCGCCACTGACCAGGCTTTCGACGACGAAGCTGTTGAAGCGGCCCACTACCAGGGCGTACTTGCCCTTGGGGGCGATGAAGGTACCTTCGATGGTCTTCAGGGTCATGGCGAGTCTCGTATGGCGTTAAAGAGCCAGTGCGCCATTGGCAGCGCACTGTAAACATAGAATATGAACAGCCGATCGACAGACCGGCTTATTCAGCGGGCACGTATTCTACTACTTCCAGGTCGAAGCCGGATATCGCGTTGAACTTCATCGGCGAGCTGAGCAGGCGCATCTTGCGCACACCGAGGTCACGCAGGATCTGCGAGCCGGCGCCGACGGTGCTGTAGGTCGTCGGGCTGGCCGACTTGCTTTCCGCACCCTGGCTGCGTTCGAGCTGAGCGAGCAGCTCCGGACCGTTGATCGGATTGCCCAGCAGCAGCACCACGCCGCTGCCGGACTTGGCCACTTCGGCCATGGCCGCACGCAGACTCCAGCGCCCGGCCTGCTTGACCATGAACAGGTCGCGCAGCGGATCGGCGTTGTGCACCCGTACCAGGGTCGGCGTCTCTGCGCAGATGCTGCCCAGGGTCAGGGCCATGTGCACGCTGTCATCCAGGGCATCGCGGTAGCTGACCAGGTTGAACTGGCCCAGCTCGCTGTCGATCTTCTGCTCGCTGACGCGCTGCACGGTGCGCTCGTGGATCAGGCGGTAGTGGATCAGGTCGGCGATGGTGCCGATCTTCAAGCCGTGCTCGGCGGCGAACACTTCCAGCTCCGGGCGACGGGCCATGGTGCCGTCGTCGTTCATGATCTCGCAGATCACCCCGCTCGGCTCGAAACCGGCCATGCGCGCCAGGTCGCAGGCTGCCTCTGTGTGCCCGGCACGAGCCAGCACGCCGCCAGGCTGGGCCATCAGCGGGAAGATATGGCCGGGGCTGACGATATCGTCGGCCACCGCACCCTTGGCCACGGCGGCCTGCACGGTACGCGCGCGGTCGGCGGCGGAAATGCCGGTGGTCACGCCCTCGGCAGCTTCGATGGACACGGTGAACTTGGTGCCGAAGCCGGAACCGTTGCGCGGCGCCATCAGCGGCAGCTTGAGCAGCTCGCAGCGTTCGCGGCTCATCGGCATGCAGATCAGGCCGCGGGCGAAGCGGGCCATGAAGTTGATGTGCTCGGCGGTGACGCATTCGGAGGCGATGATGATGTCGCCTTCGTTCTCGCGATCCTCGTCATCCATGAGGATGACCATCTTGCCGGCGCGGATGTCTTCGATCAGTTCTTCTGCGGTATTCAGAGCCATGGGGGCTATTCCTTACTTGTTCAGGTAGCCGTGTTCGGCCAGAAAGCTTTCGCTGATGCCGGAAGCGGCCGGTTCGGCAGCCTTGTCGCCGAGCAGCAGGCGCTCCAGATAGCGCGCCAGCAGGTCGACCTCGAGGTTGACCTGCCGCCCGGGGCGGTAGTCGGCCATGATGGTCTCGACCAGGGTATGCGGCACGATGGTCAGCTCGAATTCGGCGCCATTCACGGCGTTTACCGTCAGGCTGGTGCCATCGACGGTGATCGAGCCTTTCAGCGCGATGTACTTGGCCAGCTCGCGCGGCGCGCGGATGCGGAACTGGATGGCACGGGCGTTCTCCTCGCGGGAGACGATTTCACCGACACCATCGACATGGCCGCTGACCAGGTGACCGCCCAGGCGGCTGGTCGGTGTCAGGGCCTTTTCCAGGTTGACCCTACTCCCCGCTTTCAAGTCGATAAAGGCGCTGCGCGCCAGGGTCTCGCGGCTGACGTCGGCCCAGAAGCCATTGCCGGGCAGCTCCACGGCGGTCAGGCAGATGCCGTTCACCGCGATGCTGTCGCCCAGCTTCACATCCGCCAGGTCCAGCTTGCCGGTCTCGACATACACGCGCACGTCGCCGCCCTTGGGGCTCAGCGCACGAATGGTGCCGATCGCTTCGATGATTCCGGTAAACATCAGACCTCCCCTATTGGCAGCGCACAACCACCGCACACAGGGCGGCGGACAGCACGAAAAACATAAGACATCACTACGCACTCCTGTTCGCAAGACAAACAGGGCGATGGGATCGATAGGGATTTTCGCGGGCGCAGACGTACGGCGCCCCGGAAGGGAATCCCGCTCTCTCTTTATCCGGACTATACCGTCGGCCCCGGAATCACACCGGGTCTGCTGACCTTGCCGCCCCAGCAGGACAGACAAGCGCTCGCGGGCTAGACACCTAACGTGTCATTACCGCCGGTGGGGAATTACACCCCGCCCTGAGAACGTTGCAGCCCTTGGGCTGCGCGGGACGTTTTACCACAAAAGCCCGCCGCGCTTCTACGCGGGGCGCTTGGGCACCGCGATGATCCGCCAGTCGGTGCCCACCGCACGGATCTCGCGGATCTCCAACTCCTGGGCCTCGGCCATGCGCGCCAGCGGCCAATCCAGCAAGGGTCGCGCGCTGGAGCCAAGAAACTTCGGCGCGACGAACAGCTGGTACTCGTCGACCAGCCCGGCGCGGGCAAACGCCCCGGCCAGGCGCGGTCCGGCCTCGACCAGCACTTCGTTGGCGCCACGGCTGGCCAGCTCCATCAGCAGTTTGCGCAGGTCGACATGGCCATTGCTGCCCGGCACGGCGAGCAGTTCGTGGCCATCGCTGAGGAAGCGATCACGCGCTGCCGCAGCGGCGCAGGTGGCGACCAGTGCTGGGCCGGTCTGATAGAACGGCGCCGACAGCGGCACGCGCAGGCGCCCGTCGACCAATACGCGCAGCGGCGGACGGGTCACCGCCAGGGCCGCCAGTTCTGCGCCCAGGCCCAGCTCATCAGGCCGCACGGTCAGACGCGCCTGGTCGGTGAGTACGGTGTCGGCACCAGTGAGGATGGCGCTGGCCCGCGCGCGCAGGCGCTGCACCGCCGAGCGTGCTTCCGGCCCGGTGATCCACTGGCTTTCACCGCTGGCCATGGCCGTGCGCCCGTCCAGGCTCATCGCCAGCTTGACCCGCACGAACGGCAGGCCCTGTTCCAAGCGCTTGATAAAACCGGCGTTGAGCACCCGCGCCTCGGCCTCCAGCACGCCGCTGTGCACGGCGATGCCGGCGTGCATCAGGCGCAGCAGGCCCTTGCCGGACACCTCCGGATTAGGGTCCTGCATGGCTGCCACCACGCGGGCGACACCAGCCGCGACCAGCGCATCGGCGCAGGGCGGCGTGCGCCCGTGGTGGCTGCAGGGTTCCAGGGTGACGTAGGCGGTGGCACCTTGCGCCCGCGCGCCGGCCTGGCGCAGGGCATGCACTTCGGCATGCGGCTCACCGGCGCGGGCGTGCCAGCCTTCGCCGACGATCTGCCCGTCACGCACGATGACGCAGCCGACGCGGGGATTGGGATGAGTGGAATACAGCCCCTTGCGCGCCAGCTCCAGCGCGCGGGCCATGAACTGCTGGTCGTTCGCGGTGACGCTCATGGTTTCGCTGGCTCACGGGCCAGGCGATCGATTTCCTCGCGGAATTCGTTGAGGTCCTGAAAACGCCGGTAGACCGAGGCGAAGCGGATATAGGCAACTTCATCGAGCTTCTGCAGCTCGGTCATCACCAGCTCGCCGAGCACCAGCGACTTGATCTCGCGTTCGCCGGTGGCGCGCAGCTTCTGCTTGATATGGGCGATCGCCTCTTCCAGGCGCTCGACGCTGACCGGGCGCTTCTCCAGCGCACGCTGCATGCCGGCGCGCAGTTTGTCCTCGTCGAACGGCTGGCGGCTGCCGTCCTGCTTGATCAGGCGCGGCATCACCAGCTCGGCGGTTTCGAAGGTGGTGAAACGCTCGCCGCAGGCCAGGCATTCGCGGCGGCGGCGCACCTGTTCGCCCTCGGCGACCAGGCGGGAGTCGATGACCTTGGTGTCGTTGGCAGCGCAGAAGGGGCAATGCATGGCGGGAAACGGCCCTATGAAAAGGTGGCTCATGGTAGCGCATCCCTTTGCCAAGACAAGCCAGCGCCTTTGCGGTATACAGGCGCCCGCCCCAGCGCATCCCGCGCTAGTCTTGCCTGTATAAATGCCTTGCCGCCCAGGTTCGCCATGTCGATACGCTTGCTGCTTCCCCTGTTCAGTACCCTGCTCCTGGCCGCCTGCGCCAGTGCGCCGGAAAAACCCACGCAACCCGTCGCGCCGGCGCCAGCACCAGTCGCCGTGGCCAAGCCGGCCGTCGTCGTCGAGGCGCCGCTGCCCAGCCATATGCGCGAGCTGCGCGGCAGCCTGCGCACACCACCAGCTGGCAGCGACGTGGAGATGGCCCTGCTGGTGATCGACGAGCGCGACCGCCCGCAGCAGCTACTGGCCAGCCTGACCCTGACGGGCAACGGCCAGCTGCTGCCGTTCCGCCTGCCGTTCAACCCGGCGTACTTCCCCAACGGTGCGCGGGTCGAACTGCGCGCCCGCATCAGCCAGTCCGGACGCCTGGTCCTGCGCCTGCCGCCGCAGCGCATCAGCCAGGCGCAGAGTCAAAGCCTCGGCGAACTGCCACTGGTCAGCGCGCCATGAAAGCACCGCACGTCCTGCAGGACGCCCTGCAGCAGCTGCTCGGTGATGCGCGCCTGGTGGCGGAAACCCTGCCCGGCACCGACCTCAAGCTGTGGCTGATCGATGCGGCGAACATGGATCGCTGCTTCAGCCCGGAAGAAACCCGGCTGATCCTCGAGGAGCCGCCCTACTGGAGCTTCTGCTGGGCCAGCGGCCTGGTGCTGGCGCGCTGGCTGGCCGAACAACCCGAGTGGGTACGCGGCAAGCGCGTGCTGGACTTCGGCGCCGGCTCCGGCGTGGCCGCCATCGCCGCCGCCAAGGCCGGTGCCCTGGAAGTGGTGGCCTGCGACCTCGATCCGCTGGCCATCGAATCCTGCCGGGCCAATGCCGAGCTGAACGGGGTGGAGTTGAGCTACTCGCTGGACTTCTTCGCCGAGGCCGACCGCTTCGACCTGATCATCGTCGCCGACGTGCTTTACGACCGCGCCAACCTGCCGCTGCTCGACCATTTCCTCAGCCGTGGCCGCGAGGCGCTGGTCGCCGATTCGCGGGTCAAGGACTTCCAGCACCCGCTGTACCAGCGCCTGGGCATGCTGGAAGCCTGCACCTGGCCGGACCTGGCCGAGCCGGCGGAGTTTCGCCATGTCAGCCTGTACCACGCCCAGCGCTGACGGCGACGGTGACGGCGTAGGAGCCAGCTTGCTGGCGATCCGCGGCAGCACAAGAGCATCGCCAGCAAGCTGGCTCCTACAAGAGCAGTCCGTAGCTCGGACGCAATCCGGGCTACTTGTATCCGTGCCAACACGCCCGCATTTATAGTTGCAGCCTTTCGCCTTCCCGAGATTCTTCCATGAGCGATACCTCCTACATCTTCGACATTTCCGGCGCCGCCAGCTTCGAACAGCTGGTGATCGAGAACTCCTTCCACAAGCCCGTGCTGGTGGACTTCTGGGCCGAGTGGTGCGCGCCGTGCAAGGCGCTGATGCCACTGCTGGCGAAGATCACCGAGGAATACCGCGGCGAACTGCTACTGGCCAAGGTCAACTGCGACATCGAGCAGGACATCGTCGCCCGCTTCGGCATCCGCAGCCTGCCCACCGTAGTGCTGTTCAAGGATGGCCAACCGGTTGACGGCTTTGCTGGAGCGCAACCGGAATCGGCGATCCGCGAGATGCTCAAGCCGCATGTCGCCGAACCGGCGCCGGAAGCCGCCGACCCCATGGAAACGGCGCAGGCGCTGTTCGCCGAAGGCCGCATCGGCGAGGCCGAGAGCCTGCTCAAGCAGGTCCTCACCGAGAACAACGAAAATGCCGCCGCGCTGATCCTCTATGCGCGCTGCCTAGCTGAACGCGGTGAGCTGGGCGAAGCCGAGGCAGTGCTGAATGCGGTGAAAGGCGATGAACACAAGCAGGCCCTGGCCGGCGCCAAGGCGCAGTTGACCTTCCTGCGCCAGGCCGCCGACCTTCCGGACAGCGCCGACCTGAAAGCCCGCCTGGCCCAGGACAGCAACGACGACGAGGCCACCTACCAGCTGGCTATCCAGCAACTGGCGCGCCAGCAGTACGAGGCGGCCCTGGACGGCCTGCTCAAACTGTTCGTGCGTAACCGCAGCTATGCCGAGGGCATCGCTCACAAGACCCTGCTGCAGGTATTCGACCTGCTCGGCAACGACCACCCGCTGGTGACCCTATACCGGCGCAAGCTGTACCAGGCCATTTATTGAGATGAGCACGCCATTCCAGCTATTGCTGCGCGTACGCTACGGCGAGTGCGATGCCCAGCAGGTGGTGTTCAACGCGCGCTATGGCGACTACATCGACGTAGCCGCCACCGAGTTCTACCGCGCTCTGTTTGGCAGCTATCAGTACCTGCTCGACCGGGGCCTGGACAGCCAGGTGGTGCGCATGACCACCGACTGGAGCTCGCCGGCGCGCTTCGATGACGTACTGGCCATCCAGGTGCAGACCCTGCGCCTGGGCACCACCTCGTACAGCCTGCTGGTAGAGATCATCCAGCAGGCCGAGCAGCGCCTGGTGGCGCGCAGCGAAGTTACCTATGTGATGGTCGACGCGCAGAGCTTCGGCAAAATCGCCATCCCCGCCGACCTGCGCGCGCAGCTGGAACGCGGCGCGCCAAGCGTATTGATCAACCAGGCCGGCTGATCAGCCAACCCAGCGATATAGCGGCGCTTCGGCGCCGCTTTCTATTTGCACCTGCGAGCAATGGCGCAGGCGCACCAGCAGGCGCTTGCCCGCCGCGGCACTGCCTGCCAGGGCCGTCAGCTCGGTCAGCAGTTGCGGGCCATCCAGGCTGCCGGCGCGCTGCAGCAAGTCCTGCGCGGCCTGCCACAGGCCGTCCTGAGCCTTTGCCACAGCAGCCACCGGTTCAGGTACCGGCGCTATGGCGCTGTCGCGAGGCAGCAGCGCCGCCAGTTGCGCCCAGTCCTCCTGATCCATTTCCACCGACAGATCCACCGGCCACTCGCCGATTCGCCCCTTGATTCGCAGCATCGTCAATTCCTCACTGAATGGCGGGCATGCTGCCATGGCGCCGCGAGCGCGCCAAACGGAGCTGGCCAATCTCAACCAAAACTTGTTATAACATAACTACAAATTTATCCTTTCCGGAGCCTCCACATGCGCCATCTGCTGCTCGCCCTGCCCTTCGCCCTGCTGCCGCTGGCACTTGCAAACGCTCAGAGCCATGAGCACGACCATACCGAACACGGCAGCCTCGACAAGCATGAACACGGCGTGGCCAGCCTGAATGTGGCGCTGGACGGCAGCACCCTGGAAATCCAACTGGAAAGTCCGGCGATGAACCTGGTCGGTTTCGAGCACGCCGCCAGCAGCGCGGCGGATCAGGCCAAGGTCGCCGCCGTCCGCCAGCAATTGGAACAACCCCAGGCGCTGTTTGCCTTGCCCATCGAAGCCAAGTGCACCCTCAAGCAGCATGAACTGCAGGGCGCTCTGTTCGCCGCACACGCAGATGAGCACGAGCACGAGCACGAGCACGAGCACGACGAGCATGCCGCTCACGAACCTGGCGAGGAACAGGGCCATAGCGATATCAGCGCCCACTACCAGTTCGACTGCGCCACGCCCGCTGCTTTGCAAACCCTGGAGCTGGGCAGCTTCTTCGGTAGCTTCCCCGGCACCGAAAAACTCGACGTGCAGCTGATCGGCCCCAGCGGCCAGCAGGGTGCGCAGCTCAGTCCGGGCAATACGCGCCTGACCTTCTGATTAATCCCGTAGGTTGCGCCGCGCGCACCGCATGCCACGCACAGCCCCCTGGTGCGCATGGTGCACCCTACGTTTCGCGGTCTACACCTGCCGCAGCAAACTCCCTATGCTGTCCACCTTGTCCGCGATTGGCCCGACCATGTCCGACCCACTGATCGAACTCAACGACCTCGGCTTCGCCTGGCCCGGCCAGGCGGAGTTGCTGGATATTCCCGGTTTCACCCTGCAGCGCGGCGAGAGCCTTTTCCTCAAGGGTCCCAGCGGCAGCGGCAAGACCACCCTGCTCGGCCTGCTCGGTGGCGTGCAACTGCCCGGACGTGGCAGCGTGAAGCTGCTCGGCCACGACCTTGCGCGACTGTCTTCGGGCGCCCGTGATCGCTTCCGCGTCGACCACACCGGCTATATCTTCCAGCAGTTCAACCTGCTGCCGTTCCTCTCGGTGCGCGAGAACGTCGAGCTGCCCTGCCGCTTCTCCAAGTCCCGCGCCGCCCGCGCCAGCCAGCGCCACGGCAGTGTCGCTGCAGCTGCCACGGCGTTACTCGAACACCTGGGGCTGAAGGCCGAACTGCTGTCGCGGCGTGCCGACTCGCTGTCGATCGGCCAGCAGCAACGCGTCGCCGCCGCCCGCGCGCTGATCGGCCAACCGGAACTGGTGATCGCCGACGAGCCGACCTCGGCCTTGGATGCCGATGCGCGCGAGGCCTTCCTCTCCCTGCTGTTCAATGAATGCCGCGAAGCCGGCGCCAGCCTGCTGTTCGTCAGCCATGACCAGAGCCTGGCCCCACTGTTCGACCGCGCCCTGTCGCTGGCCGAGCTGAACCGCGCCGCGCGCCCGCAGGAAGCCTAATATGCACCTGATCCGCATCGCCCTGGCCAGCCTCAACAACCGCCGCTTCACCGCCCTGCTCACGGTGTTCGCCATCGCCCTGTCGGTGTGCCTGCTGCTCGCCGTCGAACGGGTGCGCAGCGAGGCGCGCGCCAGTTTCGCCAGCACCATCAGCGGCACCGACCTGATAGTCGGCGCCCGTTCTGGCAGCGTGAACCTGCTGCTGTACTCGGTGTTCCGCATCGGCAACGCCACCAACAATATCCGCTGGGACAGCTTCGAGACCCTGGCCAAACACCCGCAGGTGAAGTGGGCGATCCCGCTGTCGCTGGGCGACTCGCACCGCGGCTACCGGGTGCTCGGCACCGACACCGGCTACTTCACGCACTACCACTACGGCCGCGGCCAGCCGCTGCAGCTGAGCGAAGGCAAACCCTTCAATGACCTGTTCGAAGTGGTGCTCGGCGCCGAAGTGGCGCAGGCGCTGCACTACAAACTGGGCGACCAGATCGTCCTGGCCCACGGCGTCAGCACGGTCAGCCTGACCCAGCACGACGACAAGCCGTTCCGCGTGGTCGGCATCCTCGCCCGCACCGGCACGCCGGTGGACCGCACCCTGCATATTTCCCTGAGCGGCATGGAAGCGCTGCATGTCGACTGGCAAAACGGCGTGCCGGCGCGTGGCGCGGGCAAGGTCTCGGCCGAGCAGGCCCGTGAAATGCACCTGCAACCCAAGGCGATAACTGCCGTGCTGCTGGGTCTGAAAAGCAAGATCGCCACTTTCACTGTGCAGCGCCAGGTCAACGAATACCGCGGCGAGCCGCTGCAGGCGATCCTTCCCGGTGTTGCCCTGCAGGAGCTGTGGAGCCTGATGGGCGTGGCCGAGAAGGCGCTGTTCGTGGTCTCGCTGTTCGTCGTGCTAACCGGGCTGATCGGCATGCTCACAGCCATCCTCACCAGCCTCAACGAACGCCGCCGGGAGATGGCCATCCTCCGCTCGGTGGGCGCGCGTCCCTGGCATATCGCCGGTTTGCTGGTACTGGAAGCCTTCGCACTGGCCCTGGCCGGCGTCGCGCTGGGGCTGGCCCTGCTGTATCTCGGTATCGCCGCCAGCCAGGGTTATGTGCAGGCGCAGTACGGCCTGTTCCTGCCACTCAACCTGCCCAGCGGCTATGAGTGGCGCCTGCTCGGCGCTATTCTGGGCGCCGCCCTGCTGATGGGCAGCGTGCCGGCCTGGCGCGCCTATCGGCAGTCTCTGGCCGATGGCCTGTCGATACGTCTATGAGGTTGCCCATGCGTCGCCTGTTGTTTGCGCTGCTGTTGTCCTGCACCACCGCACTGTGGAGCGCCGCGCCCATGGCCGCCGAACTGCGCGAGCTGACCTGGAGCGAGATGGTGCCGGCCGACGCGCCGCCCCAGACTGCCCAGCCGGCGGCGCCGATGCACGACCTCTCGCAACTGGCCGACGCCCTTGCCGCGGAAAGCGGCCCTGCCGCCGCGCAACAGTCGCCGGCGGCGCCGGTGGTCAAGGCGCTCGACGGCCAGCAGGTGAAACTGCCGGGCTACATCGTGCCGCTGGATGTGACCGAGGAAGGCCGCGTCACCGAGTTCCTCCTGGTGCCCTACTTCGGCGCCTGCATCCACGTGCCGCCGCCACCCTCCAACCAGATCGTGCATGTCACCAGCGAACTGGGCGTGCTGATGGATGCGCTGTACCAGCCATTCTGGATCGAAGGCCCGCTCAAGGTAGGCCAGATCAGCAGCGAGCTGGCCGAAGCCGGCTACCAGATGCAGGCCGAGAAGATCTATCCATACGAAATGTGATCTAGGGTGTGCCAGATTGACGCACCCCAACCGCTCAACAACACCCCCGCCTATTGAGCCAAGTCAAGAAGTGCCCCCATCAGGTTGGCTGACAATTCACTCAGCCAACACATTACCTATCTGATTGGAGCACCCCATGCGCAAGTCCCTGCTGACCGCATCCCTTCTCGCCCTCGCCGTTGCCGCGCCGCTGGCCCAGGCCTTCGAAGCCGGTGACATCATCGTGCGCGCTGGCGCCGCCACCGTTGACCCGCAGGAAGACAGCAGCGAGCTGCAAGTCGGCGGCGCTGACGTAGCCGGCACCAAGGCCACCCTGGACAGCGACACCCAGCTGGGCCTGAACTTCGCCTACATGATCACCAACAACATCGGTATCGAGCTGCTGGCCGCCACCCCGTTCAGTCACCAGGTAGGCGTGAAAGGCGTCGATGCCGCGCTGGGCACACCGGCCGGCACCATCGATGGCAGCTTCGGCGACATCAAGCATCTGCCGCCGACCCTGAGCGCCGTGTACTACCCGCTGGACAGCAAATCCGCCTTCCAGCCCTATGTCGGCCTGGGCATCAACTACACCATCTTCTTCGACGAAGACCTGAGCAGCCGCCAGGAAACCAACGGTTTCAGCAACCTGGAACTGGACGACTCGTGGGGCCTGGCTTACCAGGTGGGCATGGACTACATGCTCAACGACAACCTGCTGCTCAACGCCCAGGTGCGCTACCTCGACATCGACACCACTGCGACCGTCGATCACAACGCCCTCGGCAAAGTGGAAGTGGACGTCGACGTCGATCCGTTCGTGTATATGATCGGCCTGGGCTACAAGTTCTAAGAACCTGTTAGCCGCAATAAAAAGAAACCCCGCAATGCGGGGTTTCTTTTTGCGTGCAGGCGTAGGGCGGGTGAAACCCGCGTTGCCCATTCGCGGGTTTCACCCGCCCTACGCGCGACCGAGCAACTGCGCCAGACCATCCTGCAACGGCGTCGCCGGGGCCAGCTGGAAGCGCTCGCGCAGCAGACTGTTGTCCGCCCGCGAATGGCGAATATCGCCGGCACGGGCCTCGGCATGGGTCACTGCCGGTAGGCGGCCGAGCACATCACCAATCGCTGCGAGCAGCTGGTTGAGGCTGATCGACTGGTTATGCCCGACGTTCACCGCACCGCTCGCCACCTGCGCCTGAGTCAACGCCTGCACCAGCAGCGGCACCAGGTCGGCAACATAGAAGAAGTCGCGGGTCTGCTCACCATCGCCGAACACGCAGATCGGTTTCCCGGCCAGGGCGCGTTCGGTGAAGATGCTGATCACCCCTGAATAGGGCGAGGACGGATCCTGGCGCGGGCCGAAGATATTGAAGAAGCGGAAGATCGCCGGTTCCAGGCCATGTTGGCGCTGGTAGAAGTCCAGGTAGAACTCGCTGGCCAGCTTGTCCACGGCGTAGGGGGTGAGCGGCGCCTTGGGCGTGTCTTCGCCCACCGCCACACCTTCGCCATTGTTGCCGTAGACAGCCGCGCTGGAGGCGTAGACCACACGGCGTACGCCCGCTTCGCGCATGGCTTCGCAGAGGTTGAGGGTGCCGATGAAGTTGCTCTGGTGGGTGCCCACCGGATCGTCCACCGAGGCCTGCACCGAGGCCACCGCGGCCAGGTGAGCGACGGCCTGACAGCCGACCACCGCGCGGCGCATCAGCGCGGCATCGGCGACATCGCCCTGCAGCACTTCCAGCCGTGGATTATCCAGCGCCAGGTTGCTGCGCTGGCCGGTAGAAAAGTTGTCCAGCACACGCACGCGGTGGCCGGCGGCGAGCAGGGCATCGGTCAGGTGCGAGCCGATAAAGCCGGCGCCACCGGTGACCAGGATCAGGGAATCAGGCATGCGCTCTCAACTGTGTCGGTAGTAGCGATCGAGCAGGGCCGGCAGGCCGGCCCGCCAGGCGCGCGGCTTGATGCCGAAGGTATTGAGGATCTTCTTGCAGGCCAGCACTGCGTGCTGCGGCTCGTCGGCGGCATCCACCCGCGCGGCGTGGGCTTGCGGGCTGACTTCCAGTACCTGCAGTTTATGCAGTGGGCGCGCCTCGCTGATGATTGCCTGACCCAGGGCCAGCGGCGTGGTCGCCTCGTGGCCGCCGTAGTGATAGGTGCCCCACAGCGGAAACTGGCAATCGAGCTGCTTGAGCACGGCGATGATCACCCGCGCGGCATCGTCGACCAGGGTCGGATTGCCGCGCCGGTCATCGGCCATCAGCAGTTGCTGCTCCAGTTCGGCACGGCGCAGGAAGCGCCCGAGCAGGCCATCGGCGCTGTCATCCAGCAGCCAGCCGAAGCGCAGCAGCACATGCCGCGGACAGGTGGCGCGCACGTTCTGTTCGATACGGCGCAGGGCCTGGCCACGAATGCCCAGCGGCACCGGCTCGTCCTTCTCGCTGTAGGCCGTGGCCCGCGAGCCATCGAAGACCCGGTAGCTGGACGGTTGCAGGAGGACGATATTGTGGTGCTGACAGAGCTCGGCGAGGCGTTCGAGCGCCCGCTCCTGCTGACTGAAGCGCGCCTCGTCAACCGTCTCCGCCTGGAACCAGTCGAAGTAGTAGGCGAGATTGATCAGCGCATCGGGGCGCGTGTCATCGAGCAGTTGGGTGAGGCTGGCGACATCCCAGCCACCCTCGGGTGGGCGTGGGGCAAGAAAGCCAATATCTTCCTCGGCCCCCAGGCGGATCAGCGCCTGCCCCAGGGCATTGCCGCCGCCCAGCAGCATCAGGCGCATGCGCATGGTGGTGCGGGTTACTCCAGTCACGAAAGGAACAGGCTGCAAGCAGCCAGACTGGCGGTATTTTGCGGGTTTTACCCGGGGTCGTCACCCGCAAACTGCGTTACGGCGTGACGGAGGCCATGGAAGACCGCGACAGAGCCGTTGCTGCCCTGCCGCGGCGCCGCTGTTATTGCACCAGGAAGCTGCGGCTGGCCCCGGAGAAGCTGGAGATACGCCCGGTTACCGGCGCCTTGCTGTCACCGTAATGCACCAGGCGGTACTCGCCGGGCGGGGTGCCCTGCGGAATGGTCCAGCGCAGGGTAGCCTGCGAGGTGCCCCAGAAACCGTCCTTACGCAGCCAGTGGTACTCGGTGCTCCAGTCATTGTCGCGGGCCACCGTCTGCCAACTTCCGGCCACCTTGCGCTGCACTTCGAGGAAGGTGCCTTCGGTGCGCAGGTTGTTGCGTGGGTGGCCGGTCCAGAACGCCGCCTGCGCCGTCTGCCCGACGCGGTACTGGGCCTGGGCATCGCTGATCAGCTGGCCGAAGCGCTTGCCCAGCGGTGGGTTGTCGTAGACCACGCCGGTGACGAAGTTGCTCTGGTCGTTGCGCAGATCACGTGGCGTCAGGCTGCTGATCACCGCCTGCTGGTCGCGCAGGGCCAGGGCCAGGCCGTGGAACACCTGCTGGTAGGCGGCCAGGGTCCATCGGCCGAAGTGGGTGGAGCCACCCTCGTAGTGCTGCTTGTCGTACTCCTCGGCGGTGGTGACATAGCCCGCGTAGGCATTGGACATACCTGCCACTACCAGTTGCTGGGTATCACCAAGAGCCTGGCGCACCGTCTCGCGCAAACGCCGACCAGACATCACGGTGAACTCGCCCGGCACCGCGAGCATGGCGAACTGGCCGATCTTGAGGATCGAGGTCGGCAGCACTTCCGGGCTCCAGGGGTAGGGTTTGAACGCGCTCTGCTGCAGGATGATCGGCTTGGGTGCGTGGCAGGCCTTGTCCGCCTCGGTCGGCGGGGTGATCGTCTGGGTGATCAGATTGAGCAGCGGATTGGTTTCCAGCGTGCCTTCGTCGACATCCTCCAGGCCGCGGCCATCCTCGGTGCCCGCCGCGAAGGCGTAGCCGAGTGCGGCGTTGCAGGTTTTCTGCGGCTGGCCGCCGGTGAACTCGGGGCGCACGCTGATCTTCGAGAAGTCGTTGTACTGGTGGCGGAAATCCACGCTGCCGGTGAGTTGCACGCTGGCATCGAGATACAGCTGCAGCGCCTTGTCGAACTGGCGGTCACCGATGATCTCGGTATTGCGCAACTGATCACTGGTCGGCCCGGTGCCATCCAGGTTGAGGTTGGGCGTGGTATCGGCATGGTTGCTCTGGGCGAACGCGGCGATGAAATCCGGGTTGCCGGCCGCCTTGACCAGTTCCTCGAAGCGCCACTCGGCGCGTCCCTTGTTGTCGCTGGTGAGCAGGGTATTGCTCTTGCTCATTGAAGTCGGATGCACACCAAACCAGCTGATCATGCCGACATCCCGCGTGCCCTGACGCAGACGCAGGATCAGCATGTCCGGGTCCACCGAGCTGCCGTAGCGCTGGCGTTCGGCCGCAGGATTGTTGTCGTAGGCCGGCTGCGAGCGGTTGATGCTGGCGTTGTGCAGCTCGCCGCGATTGATCAGCACATGCCCGGGCTGCAGATTGGCGTGGGCCTCGGCGATGGCCGCGACGATGCCGTTGACCTGAGCCTCGAAGTTCTCCTTGATGAAGCCGAAGATGGTCACGTTGTACAGCGCATAGTGCGACTGACCGCCCGCCGCGCCATGGGTATGGGTGGCGCTGAGCACCACGTTACCCTCGTTGTAGCGCTCGCCGAAACGCGCCTTGAGGCGTTCGACGACTGCCTGGTTGACCGACTGGAACAGCGCGCCGGCATCCACATTGACGAACACCACGGCCTTGTCCGCGCCAGGCTCGGCGACAATGTAGGCGCGCGCATACTGGCGGTTGTGGATGCCGCTGCTTTTCTGCGCGGGGTCGGCATAGCCCATCATGCCGACCTCGGCAGCCGCGCCGGTGACGTCGTACTTGCCGACGCCAACCAGGTAGTTGTCGCTGTACGCCTGCGCCCATGCGGGCAACAGGGCACAGCAGGCCGCGAGGAATAACCGGGGCATTCTCCTTCTTGTCATCATGATTCAGCACCTTGAGCGAAACGCTCTTGCAAGACTGCAAACGGGTGGCTTGAACTCAGCCGGTGGGTTTCTCAGTCGGCTCGGCTTGCGGCGGACAAAGCTCCGCCCTGCGGCAGGGCCGCAAGCTTGAACCACCAAGTTGGAAATCTCGTTCAGAAGCTTTTTACGATCTTTTTTTCAGCACCACGGCGACGTGTAGCGTCAGGTGCGGATCGCCTTTGCCCCCTCTCCCGTTCACGGGAGAGGGTTGGGGAGAGGGGTGTTGGCCAAGCCCTCTCCCCCAAGAAAAGCTACTGCGTACCTTTGCGGCGCAGGCTGGCCGGGGTGAAGTAGCTTTCCGGCGGCGCCGCCAGGAGGAACTGGCGCGGTGCCTTCTCGTTGTTGCGCAGGCCCAGGGCCGAGTAGCTGCGCGCGATCAGGTCGTGAAACACCAGGTTGACCGGGGCGATGGTCGGCACCTCGTAGGCGTTCTTGCTGAAGGCCAGGTTGACGTGCCACAGCTCGCCGCGGGCGTCGTGGTTCTCCACCATCAGGGCGTACCAGCTGTCCTCATCCAGATAGAAGCGGCGCTTGGCGTGCACATGGCGCTGGCCAGGGCGCAAGGTCGCTTCGACCACCCACACGCGGTGCATTTCCCAGCGGGTCAGGTCGGGGTTGAGGTGGCCCGGCTGGATCAGCTCCTCCAGCTTGCGCCCCGGCTGCTCCATGGCGTAGTTGTGGTAGGGCACCAGCAGCGCCTGCTTGCCGAGCAGCTTCCAGTCGTAACGGTCGGTGGCGCCGTTGTACATGTCGGTGTCGTCGGCGTAGATGCCGTCGATCGGCGTGTCATAGGCCAGGGTCGGCGCACGCCGCACGCGGCGCTGGCCGGGGTTGTAGATCCACGCCGAGCGCGCCTCGGCGACCTGGTCGATGGGCTCATGCACCAGCAGCGCACGGCCGGCATCGCGCGAAGGCGGCAACAGCTCGCTGGCGTAGGTATAGAGCTTGTTGTCCAGGCTGCCGGCATCCTTGTTCGGGTTGTAGTAGCTGGACAGCAGCTGGATGCGTTCACGCAGGATCGAGTAGCTGCCGCTGGGCGTGACCTGGGCGGTAACCGCCACCTCGTCGATATAGCGGCCCTGCCAGCGGGCGATGTGGTTCCAGATCGCCTCGCGGCCATCCGCCGGGATCGGGAACGGCACGCCGGCATAGGCATTCACCAGACCATTACCGCCGTCGCCGAGACTGGCCTGCTCGGCGTTCTTGCGGGTGTTGGCATAGATATCCGGCGGCGCGGCAAAACTGCGGTGACTGGGATAGACCGGCACCTTGAAGGTCTGCGCATAGGTCTTCAGCAGCGCCTTGACCCCTGGGCTGAGGTTGCCCTCGTCGGCCGCCATGTTCTGCGCATCGATCACCCGCAGCGGCTGCTCACCGGCAAACGGATCGACATGGAAACTGCCCGGCCCGGCGTAGCCGGCCGGTGCCTGGGTCAGGCCACCGGTCCACTCGGGGATACCCTTGGCCGCGTCGCCCTGGCGCTCGGCGCCAAAGGGCGTGAGGGGGCCATCCAGCTGCGCCGCCTGCTCGGCGCTGACCTTGGCCTGGGCCGCCAATGGCAGCAGCAGACCCAGCGAAAGCAGGACGGAACGGGCACGCAAAGCATTTCTAGTCATTGTGGTTCCTGCCGTCAGAAGGAGTAGGTGACGTTGAGGGCGACGTGGTCGCGATCGATCAGCGCGTTGTCTTTGCGCGCGCCCCAGAACGAGGTGTAGGCGAGCTTGCCGGCCAGTTTCTGGCCGTACTTGCCGCCCAGTTCGAGGGTTGCCGACTTGCGCCCCTGGATGAAGTTCTCGTTGAGCGACGGTGAGGTGCCGGAGACGTCCTGGCGGAAGGTCAGGCCCGGCAGCAGATCGAGGTTGGGGCGCACGTCCTGGATCAGCCCGGAGACGTTCAGCGTGTAGCCCCAGGCAAAGGAGTCCAGGTATTCGTAGTTGACCGCATCGAGCAGGCTGCCCGGCACATGGTTGAACGCGGCCTCGCCGAGCACGATCAGGTCATCCAGGCCCAGCACCGGGCCGAAGGCGTGGATGGCCGAAACCGAGCCGGTATACAGCTCGTGGCGCTTGTACAGGTCGATAGTGCTGCGCGAATCGTTGGCCGAGCCGTCGCCGAATTCGCCCAGGTCGATGCTGCCGCCGCTGGCACCATTCCCCTCCAAAGCACCACTGCCTAGCTGCTCCAGCTCATAGATCATCGAGGGCTCCAGCGGCGCGTTGGGCCGGTAGGCCAGCTCGCCGGCCACGCTGGTGTCGCCGATGGTGCCGGACACGCTGAGGCCGAACAGGCGGATGTCCTCGGGGTAGATGAAGTCGTAGTAAGTGCTGTCGAGCAGGGCCAGGCCGTCGACAGTCGAGTCGAGGCCAAAGCCGCACAAGCCGCTGAACTGCCCAGCCGTGCCGTTGCTACAGGCAAACGACTGGCCCTTCTGGATGCTCAGGAACGGCACCTTGCTGTGGTAGTTGAGGTAATACAGGCTGAACTCGGTGTTGTTCCACTCCTCGACCAGGTAGCGCAGAGCCACGCCGAACTGGCCGTCGTCGCGAGCGTCGTGCTCCTCGCCATAGCGGGCGCCGGCGACTATGCCGTTCTCGCCATTCAGCCCCGGCACCAGCTCGGCCAGGTCGCCCAGGTCGTTGCGCAAGTCGACCAGCACGCCGTTGCTGCCCTTGCCGAAGTAGTCCTGGTTGTTGAGGAAGGCGCCGGTGGGGATCAGTTCGTGGCCTTTCCACTCCAGGCCATAGAAGGCCTCGACGCTGAGTGCGTCGGTCAGGCCGAGCTGACCGGAGATCATGTTGGTCGGCAGCAGGGCGTCCTTGAGACTGGCGTTGGGCAACACCACCCGGCCGATGTCCACCGGGTTGATCACGTTGATCCCGTCGGCGTAGTAGATGCCCTCGCCCCAGTTGATCACCTGGCGCCCGAGCCGCAGGCTGGCCGGCATCTCGCCGATGTAGCGGTTGGTGTAGAGGTAAGCGTCGAGCAGGCGCGAACGGTGGCCGGCACGGTTCTCCAGGTCGGAGGGGTAACGCTCGTCACTGTCGGTGTTGTGCGTGGCGAAGCCATCGCCACTGGGGTCGTTGTCCATGATCTGGGTGTCGTACCAGGCGGTACCGCGGACGAACAGGCCGTCCTGCTCGGTGCGCACGTGCAGCTCCGAGGTCAGCTTGAACTCGTTGGAGACGAAGCCACGGTCGTAGTACTCGCTGCCATCGTTGTTGTTGGCAAAGATGTTCTGCCCGTTGCTGTAGATGCGCTCGGGGCCGGTGGTGCGGTACACCGAGGTGTACTCGGCCACGCTTTCCAGCGAGGTGGTGACATTCGGCCCGGTATCGATCTCGAAGGCGTGGGCCTGTATCCCCCAGATCCCTATCCCGACTGCCAGCGCCATCTTGCTCTTGTTATGCGACATGCTGCTGTCCCCTAGTGGTGATGTGACGAAACTAGCCGAGTTGCAAAAACCTCCATGGGGCCGAAGCGGACAAAAAACGGTGCCGAAGGGGCCCCTGAAACCTCTTCTTCACACTTGCCGGGCAAAGGCCTGCAGGCTGCTGGCGTAGACGAACTGCAGGGTCTTTTTCAGCTGCGCCAGGGTGCGCGAGCGCTGCGGCTCGGGCAGCTCCAGGGCCAACTTGGTCACCGAGCTACCGGCCTCGCACAGCACCAGCGCCAGGCCATGCACCAGCTCGGCATCGGCTGCCGGCTGGGCGGCGCAGATGGCACGGCCGACCAGCTCGGCAGTGGCCAGGGTGTCGGCACTGTTCAACGCGCGCAGCTCCGGTGACGCCGCCACGCAGCCCCAGACCTCGACGAAGCCGGGATGGCTGACCTGGATATCCACCATCAGGTCGATCAACCGTTCGATCAGCGCCCCCGCCGCCGCACTGTCCGGCGCGCCATCGAGCAGCGCCAGGTCGGCCTGCAGGCGCTCGCCGACGCTGCCGGTGTAGCGCTGCCAGACCTCCTGGACGATGGCCAGCTTGGTCGGGAAGTACAGGTACAGCGAGGCGATCGGCAGGCCGGCCTCGCGGGCGATTTCGCGCATCGACACAGCCTCGTAGCCGCGCGCGGCGATAAGTTCCAAGGCCACCGCGAGGATCGCCTCGAAGCGCGCCTGGCTACGCTCCTGCTTGGGTTCACGACGCACTCGCGGGGTCGGTGGGGCGCTTGACAAAGTTTTATTGGCCACAGCATTCTCGAAACATGAGCAATGCTTATGTTTTAGCGTGACTCTCATAAAATGGGAAGAGGCCGATGGTGTTAAGAACCTGTTTACGATTTTTTGAGCTAGAGCAAGGCAAGGCGAAATCGGGCGAGGGCGCGGAGTTTACGAGCTGTAAATGAGCAGCCCGAGCCCAATTTCAACGCAGCATGGCCGACGATCAAAAGATCGTAGACAGGTTCTGAGGTGAAACAGTGAGTCACGACGAACGCCTGGTACTGGCCGTGGATCTCGGCAGCTCCGGCTGCAAGACCGCCCTGGTCGGCCTCGATGGCCGGGTGCGCGCCTTCGCCTTTCGCGCCGTGACCAGCCATGTGCTGCCCGGTGCCGGCGTCGAGCAATGCCCGGAAGACTGGTGGCAGGCCTTTCTCGATAGCACCATCGAAGTGCTGCACGACAATCCCGGCAGCGCTGCCAAGGTCGCGGCCATCGCCTGCTCCTGCCAGGGTGAAGCCACCCTGCCGGTGGACCGCGACGGCAAGCCGCTGGCCCGCGCCATGCTGTACATGGACATGCGCGGCCAGGCCGCCGTGCAGCGCCAGGTAAGTGGGCGTCTGCCGCGCGTGGCCGGCTACGACCCGCTGAAACTCTGGCGCTGGCTGCGCCTGACCGGCGGCGCACCGGCGCTGTCCGGCAAGGACCCGTTCGGCCATATCGCCTTCATCCGCGAGGCGATGCCCGAGCTGTATGCGCGCACCGCCAAATTCCTCAACGTCCTCGACTTCATGAACCTGCGCCTGACTGGGCGCACTGTGGCCACCGTCGATTCGGCACTGACCACCTGGATCACCGACAACCGCGACCCGGCCAACATCCACTACGACGACGACCTGCTCAAACTGGCCGGCCTGCAGCGCGACCAGTTGCCAGAACTGGTGCGCTGCAGCGACGTGCTCGGCCCGCTGCGCCCGCTGGTGGCCGAACGCCTCGGCCTGCCTGCCGGTGTGCCGGTGGTGGCCGGCGCGGTAGATAACAGCGCCTCAGCCCTCGGCTCCGGCGCGGTGGCGGACAACGCCCTGCACCTGTACGTCGGCACCTCGTCGTGGATCGGCGCCCATGTGGCGCAGAAGAAAACCGACCTGTTCAAGCAGATCGCCGCCGTGCCCTGCGCCCTGCCCGACCGCTACCTGATGATGGTCATGCAGTCCGCCGCCGGGGCCAACCTGAGCTTCCTGCGCGACCGCATCCTCTACGCCAAGGACGCCCTGCTGCAGGACGAAGCGCGCCCGGATGTGTACCGCATCCTCGACGAGATCGCCGCCGGCGTACCGGCCGGTGCCCGCGGCCTGCTCTACCTGCCCTGGCTGATGGGCGAGCGCAGCCCGGTGGACGACGGCAACCTGCGCGCCGGCCTGCTCAACCTGAGCCTGGAGCATGCCCGCGAAGACATGGTGCGCGCCTTCCTCGAAGGCGTGGCGCTGAACACGCGCTGGATGATGGACGCGGTCGAAGGCTTTCTCGGCCAACCGGCACGCGAGATCACCCTAGTCGGCGGTGGTGGCCAGTCCGATGTGTGGAGCCAGATCTTCGCCGACGTGCTGGGCATCACCGTGCACCAGCCAGAACAACCGATCCAGGCCAACGCCCGCGGCGCCGCCTTCCTCGCCGGGGTCGGCATCGGCGCCATGACGTTTACCGATATCCCGCAGCGGGTAGCCCTGCGCCGCAGCTTCGAGCCGGGCACCAGCAATCGCCAGCGTTATCACGACAGCTACGCCACCTTCCGCGCTGCGCACAAGGCGCTGGCGCCGTTCTACGCCCGCCTGCACGGAGCCAAGCCATGAACCTCACACAGCAGGCCTGCGAACAGGTGGTGCGCACCGCCGTGGCGCTGGCCGATCAGGGCTTCCTCGCCGGCGTCGGAGGCAACCTGGCGCTGCGCATCGACGCCGAGCACTTTGCCGTCACCCCTTCGGCCAGCGACTACTACGCCATGGCCCCGGACGATATCTGCGTGCTGCGCCTGAGCGACCTCAAGCAACTCGCCGGCCACGGCAAGCCCTCGGTGGAAAGCGGCCTGCATGCGTGCATGTTCAAGGCTCGCCCGGACTGCCGGGCCAGCGTACACACCCACCAGCCAGTGGCCAGCGCCTTCACCCTGCTCGACCGGCCGTTGCCGATCAGCGACGAGCACGCGCGCCGGCTGATTGGCGGCGACGTGCCGGTGTGCGCCTACGCCCCCTCCGGCACCGGTTGGCTGGCGAGCAATGTCGGCAAGCGCGTGCGCTTCGACCTGAATGCCTACCTGATGCGCAACCACGGCGCGGTGTGCCTGGGCGCTAGCCTCGACGACGCCTGCCGCGTGGTGCAACTGCTGGAGCAGGAAGCGGTGCGCTGGTTCCAGCGCGCGCTGGCCGCCCAGCCCGCCAACCGCCAGTTCCAGCAAGCGCTGGCCGCCCTGAATTCCTAGACCCGGATCATGAGAAGAGAACCCGCGATGAACGCCTCCACCCAGCCCGATCCGCAACACTCCGGCATCTCCGCCTGGCCGGATACCGACGCCATCGACGCGCGCCTAAAGGCGCTGATCAAGCAGCCGATCCGGCCGATCCGCCGCGAGAATATGGACAAAGTGCTCGGCTACTTCGAGCAAAAATGCCAGTCCTCCAAACGCCTCGCCGAACAGGCCGCGACGGTGATCCCCGGCGGCATCCAGCACAACCTGGCGTTCAACTACCCCTTCCCCCTGGCGATGAAAAGTGCCCAGGGCGCGCACCTGGAAGACGTCGACGGCAACCGCTACATCGACTTCCTCCAGGCCGGCGGGCCGACCCTGCTCGGCAGCAACGACCCGCTGGTCCAGGAGAAGGTCATCGAAACCCTGCGCGAGTGCGGCCCGGTCACCGGCCTGCTGCACGAGTACGAATACAAGCTGGCCGAGCTGGTCTGCCGTCACGTGCCCTCGGTGGAAATGTTCCGCATGCTCGCCTCCGGCACCGAATCGGTGATGGGCGCCATCCGCCTGGCCCGCGCCTACACCGGCAAGAAATGGGTGATCAAGATCGGCGGCGCCTACCACGGCTGGAGCGACCAGCTGGTGTACGGCATGCGCATCCCCGGCACCGGCCGGCGCGAGGCCATCGGCATCCCGCGCGGCGCCACGTCGCACACTCAGGAAAGCTTCCCCAACGACCTCGCGGCGATCCGCCGGCGCCTGCAACTCAACCGCCTGCGCGGCGGCACCGCGGCGATCATCGTCGAGCCGCTCGGCCCGGAAAGCGGCACCCGCCCGGCGCACAAGGAGTTCAACGCCAACCTGCGCAAACTGTGCGACGAGTTCGGCGCGCTGCTGATCTTCGACGAAGTGGTCAGCGGCTTTCGCGTCGGTCTGTCCGGCGCCCAGGGTTACTTCAACGTGCTGCCGGACCTGACCATCTTCGGCAAGTGTCTGACCGGCGGCTACCCGATGGCCGGCGGCATCGGCGGGCGGCGCGAGGTGATGATGCTGCTGGCTGGTGGCATCGGCGGCAAGCAGACCAAGCGCGCCTTCGTCGGCGGCACCCTGACCGCCAACCCGCTGTCCTGCGTGGCCGGTTACTACAGCCTGATCGAGATGGAGAAACGCAACGCACCCTTCCTCGCCGGGCGTGCCGGCGACCGCCTGACCGCCGGCCTGGCGCAGATCATCGAGCGCCGCGGCCTGCCCTACGTGGTCTACAACCAGGGCTCGGTGGTGCATCTGCAGACCTCCGGCGTGCTGCTGCTCAATGTGCGCAACCCGATCCAGCTGCTGCGCGAGGTCAACCCGCGCAAACACATGATGGAAGAGATGGGCGCCGCCTACATGGCTCACGGCCTGGTGACCCTGGCCGGCAGCCGCATGTACACCAGCGCCGCCGACAGCGACGCGATCATCGACGAGGCGCTCAATCGCTTCGACGATGTCTTCGGCCTGGTCTGAGCCATGCACGACGAACTGCTGCACGCCGGCGCGCGAATGCGCGCCAAGGGCTTTCTCAATGATGCAGGCGACAGCCTGTCGCTGCTGCTGCCGGGCACTGGGCGCATGCTCCTGCTGCTGGCTCGCGAGGAGCCGCGCGAAGTCGAACTGAACCAGACCGCCACAGGCCTGGCAGCCCTGCACGCCGAGGTCTACCGGCTGCGCGGCGATGCCGGCGCGGTGGCCACTCTGAGCCCGCGCTGGAGCCTGCAACTGGGCGATCTGGGCGAGGCCATGCCCGCGGTATTCGACGAGCAGGCACGGCATATCGGCCGTTCCTGGGCACCGGCCACGGCCGCGCGATTGCCTGGCGTGCTGGCCTCCGGTGGCAACGCCGGACTGGTCGACGGCCACCTGCTGGCCATCGGCGTCACCCGCAACCGTATGTTGTTCAACGCCGAGCTGTTCGAGAAATGCGCCATGGCCTACGTGCTGGCGCGCCTCGGTGGCGGGCGGGTGAAAAAAGTACCGTGGTGGGTGCGCCTGATCGCCGGCCGGCGCTTGCTCAAGGACCAAGCCAACGCTGCCACCCAGCACGCCGCCGGGCAGGCATCGGCAGAGCTGGGGGCGTATTGAGTCGGGCGGCAACCGCTCTTGTAAGAGCCAGCTTGCTGGCGATACGTCCTCTCGGGGCACTGATCGCCAGCAAGCTGGCTCCTACGAAAAGCGGCGACTGGCGCCCTGCTGCCAGCCCATGCTAACTATGCACACCTAGCGGGTCTTGATGCCCGCGCCATAACAACAAGAACCAGGCGCTCGACGCCAGATAACGACCTCCTGCCGGAGCGTGCCCATGAAACCCATCGCCGACCCGCGCTATTCCGAGGCCTCCGCACCGCCGCAGATTTCGCGCTTCCTCCTGCAGCACGTCGCCACCCTCGGCCGCGATCCGGCCCAGCTCTGCCGTGGCCTGGGCTTCGAGCCGGACGATCTGAAGAAGCCCGACTATCGCCTGTCCTACCGGCAGAGCTACCTGCTGGTGCGCCGCGCCCTGCAGACCCTCGACGACAGCGGCCTGGGCCTGGCGGTGGGGCATCGGCAGACGGCCGTGTCCTGGGGCCTGGTGGGCATGGCCATGCTCGCCAGCCCGACCCTGGGTGAGGCGCTGGACCTTGCCATCCGCTACCAGCGCCACACCGGCGCCCTGCTCGACTACGAAATGGAGTTGCGCGGCGGGCGCTGCCTGGTGTTCGCCAGCACGCGCTTCTTCGACCCGGAAGTGGCGGTGTTCTACCTCGAAGAGGCCTTCGCCAGCGCCCAGGCCATCGTCCGTCACCTGTCCGGCGAGGATCTGACCATCGACCGCATCGAACTGGAATACCCGCGCCCGCCACACTGGCAGCGCTATGCGGAAATCTTCCGCTGTCCGGTCAAGTTCGGCGCCGGGCACAGCCTGATCGCCTTCGACGCACGCTGGCTGCAACTGCCGCTGCCAACTCGCGACGACTACGTCGCCGCCGAGATCGCCAGCCTGCTCGACAGCGCCCGCTGGGAGCAGCAAGGCAGCTCCGACCTGATCGAAACCATCCAGCGCGAAGTGCGCAAGAACCTTTGCCGCCCACCGCAACTGGCCGAGCTGGCACAGCAGCTCAACCTCGGCGAGCGCACCCTGCGCCGGCGCATCGACGAGGCCGGGCTGTCCTACCACGGCATCATCGACTCGTTGCGCCGGGCCAAGGCCCTGGCCCTGCTCAGCCACCGCGACAGCCGGCTGATCGACGTGGCCAGCGAAACCGGCTTCAGCGACGTGCGCAACTTCCGCCGCGCCTTCAAACGCTGGACCGGCGTGGCCCCGCGCGAAGCCCGCCGGCAGATCCACCCCGCCTGACACCGCCCACCAACGTAGCCCGGATGCAATCCGGGGGGGCGGAGCCGCCTGCCTCCCGGATTGCATCCGGGCTACGCAGTTATCCATGCGCACCGAGGCACCTGGATTAGACGTGGAAGAAGCTCACTCGATTGGTCAGTTGGCTGGCTAATCCCGCCAGCTCACGACTGGCACCGGCCATCACCTCTGAGCCGGCGGCAGTCTGCCGGGTGGCTTCATGGATGCGGCTGATGTTCTGGCTGACCTCTTCGGCGGCCAGACTCTGCTGTTCCGAGGCGCTGGCGATCTGCGCGTTCATGCTGTTGATCGAGCCGACCTCTTGACGGATCTTGCCCAGCGCGCTTTCGGCCTGGCTGGTCTGCTCCACGGTCTGGCGGGCCAGTTCACGACTGGCGTGCATCACGGTGGCGGCCTTGCTGGCACCGTCCTGCAGCTTGCCGATCATCTCGCGAATTTCGCGGGTGGATTCCTGGGTACGACTGGCCAGCGAGCGCACTTCATCGGCCACCACGGCAAAGCCACGGCCATGTTCGCCGGCACGGGCAGCCTCGATTGCAGCGTTGAGCGCCAACAGGTTGGTCTGCTCGGCGATC
Organism: Aquipseudomonas guryensis; assembly: GCF_014164785.1. Taxonomy (GTDB): domain Bacteria; phylum Pseudomonadota; class Gammaproteobacteria; order Pseudomonadales; family Pseudomonadaceae; genus Aquipseudomonas; species Aquipseudomonas guryensis. The sequence continues at coordinate 673,567 of NZ_JACJFN010000003.1, forward strand.
GAGTTGATCACTTCGATGATGGTCTCGATACCGGCGCTGTCATGGGACACCTGCTGCACGGTGGTGGCGGCATTTTCCAGGGTCTGCGCCAGGTGCTGGATGCCGCCGGCGCTGTCTTTGACCAGGCGGTTACCCTGATCCGCTTCGCTGTCGGCACTGCGGGTGGCCGCTGCGGCGGTGGCGGCATAGCTGGCCACCTCACTGACGGTGGCGGCCATCTGGTTGACCGCCGCCGCCATCTGCTGCGCCTCATCCGACTGCAGACGAATCTGCTGCTGGTTGTTGTCGGCATTCAGTTGCAGGGTGGCGGCCGCGGTCGCCAGTTGCTCGGCAGCGCTGCGCACCTGGACGATGGTCTGCGCCAGATTGCCCAGGCTGGTTTGCAGAATACCCATCACGCTGTGCGGGTAACGGGTGTTGAGTTGTTGCAGCAACTTGCCGGCGGCCAGATCACGAATGGCTTCGGCAACCTGATAAGGCTCGGCGCCCAGGGTGGATTTCAGCTGGCGAATAATCAGCAACGAGACGATCACACTGAGCACCACGCTGGCCAGGGTCGCCAGCAAAATCAGCCATTTGAAGCCTTCGGCGGCCTCACGTACGGCGCTGACTTTCTGATTGACGATGCCCTCCTGGAAATCGATGAAGGCATTGATGCGCTTGAGCCACTCGCTGTAGGCCGGCGATACCTGATCGAGGAGCAGGCGCACGGCACTGTCGCGCGCGCCGTTCTGCCGCTCGCTGATCAGGCTGGCCGTCAGCGCCAGGGTGCTCTGCTCGATCTGGTTGATCTGCTCCAGCAGGCGTTTTTCTTCCGCTGAGGCGCCCTTGCTGCTGACCAGCTGACGCATCGGCGTAGCGGATTCGGCATAGAAGCTGGCCAGCCGCTCGATCTCCAGCAGGTGCCGCTGCAGGGCCACGGCGTCATCCACCAGCACCGCATCGCGAATGGCAATGGCGCGGTCATGCACGCTGCCGCGGAAGTTGATCGCATAGCGCTGCTTGAGGGCGGCATCCTCGCTGACTTCGGTCAGGCTGCCGTCGATGAAGCCGACACGCTGCACACCAATCAGACTGATCAGCAGCATCAGCGACAGAATCAAACCAAACCCCAGACTGAGGCGTAGGGCGATGCTCATGGGGGTATGCATGGTTAACTCCGTGACGAAATTGAATATTGACGCCAACAGAATGGCACAGTGCCAGCATTAAAGCTGTACAAGTTTTGCCAATTTTATCTATGCCATGTATAGATTTTGTATAACTCAGGCCAGCACACGCCAAGCGAGCCCTCTGCGCCGCGGTTTTCCCCACCAATCGCGTAAACCGCACTAGCTATAAGTCATCCAGCCGAATCAGCCGCTGCCACCAAGCGCCCCGACTGAGGCAGGCATCGCCACTCAGCCGCTCTACAAGCTGGCACTTCTGTACAAGCTCCCAACACCCGTAAGGCATCCCCTTCCACCTGCGGGGGAGAAGGAGCCAGGCAACACGGAGCCGCCCTACCCGCTTGTCCGTTTCCGCCCCCTTTCGCGGCCATCTCGCCCCTGCTGGCCACCCCGGCGCTTGGCTAACGTGGACTCATCGCCACTACCCAGAGCGGAGCAACCCGTGAGCACAGCGAACAACACCATCCAGGATTGCGGCGATGCCGTGTGCATCATCGGCGGCGGCCCCGGCGGCCTGTGCATGGCCCGCGCGCTGAAGCGCCAGGGCCTGGTCTACGAGCAGTTCGAACGCCACAGCGATGTCGGCGGCGTGTGGGACATCACTAACCCCGGCACGCCGATGTACGAGTCCGCGCACTTCATCTCCTCGCGCGATCTCTCCGGCTTCCTCGACTTCCCGATGCCCAAGCACTTCCCCGACTACCCGAGCAACCGGCAGATCCTCGAATACGCCCGCTCCTTCGCCCATGCCTTCGACCTGTACGACAAGATCCGCTTCAACACCGCGGTCGAGCATGTTGCCAAGCGCGAGGACGGCCGCTGGCTGGTCACCCTCAGCAGCGGCGAGAAGCGCTGCTACCGCGCCGTGGTCTGCGCCACCGGCTGCAACTGGGACCCGAACATGCCGGAGGTCAAAGGCCAGTTCAACGGCGAGATCCGCCACTCGGTGACCTTCAAGAAAGCCGACGAATTCAACGGCAAGCGCGTGCTGATCATCGGTGCCGGCAACTCCGGCGCGGACATCGCCTGCGACGCGGCAACACACGCCAGCAAGGCCTTCATCAGCCTGCGGCGCGGCTACCACTTCATTCCCAAGCACCTGTTCGGCCTGCCCGCCGACGAGGTCAGCGAGAAAGGCCCGCAGTTGCCGATCTGGCTGGTGCGCCCGGTGTTCAGCCTGATCCTGCGCCTGATCAACGGCGATCTGACCCGCTTCGGCCTGCCCAAGCCGGACCACAAGCTGTTCGAGAGCCACCCGCTGATGAACACCCAGCTGCTGCACTACCTGCAGCACGGCGACATCCAGGTGAAACCGGATATCTCCCACTTCGAAGGCGACTACGCGGTGTTCAAGGACGGCAGCCGCGAGGCGCTCGACCTGGTGCTCTACGCCACTGGCTACAAGTGGAGCTGCAAGTACGCCGCCGACTACTTCGAATGGAAGGGTGGCCGCCCACAGCTGTACCTGTCGATCTTCAGCCGCCAGCACCACAACCTGTTCGGCATCGGCTACCTGGAAACCAACTCCAGCGCCTACAAGCTGTTCGACAACGAGGCCCACGCCGTCGCCTGCTACCTGCGCGACCAACTGCTGCGCCCGGAACAGGCGCGCCAGTTCGAGCAGATGATCGCCACCGACAACCCCGACCTGTCCGGCGGCATCAACTTCGTCAAATCCCAGCGCCACGAGGTGTACCTGGAAGTCCACGCGCTCAAGAGCCACCTGCGCAAACTGCGCCAGACCCTAGGCTGGGGCGAACTGGACGACGGCTACTACGCCACCCTACGCAAGCACCCCGGCTTCCCCGCGGCGCCTCTGCAGCAGACGCAGCACGCTGTGTAAGCACTTAGCTCCTCTCTCCCCGTCTGTATCTGCGGGGAGCTTTTGTAGGAGCCAGCTTGCTGGCGATCAGCGGGACGCTGCGTATCGCCAGCAAGCTGGCTCCTACAGGATCAGGCCAGGGATGGATAACGCTTTGCTTATCCACCATGACGGTGACGCGGAGCCAACCCGACGGACTCAAAGAACCACTCAACGAGTACAAGCCATGAATGAAGTGGTAGTGATTACCGGCGCGGCCGGCGGCATCGGCCAGGCCATCTGCGCCAAGCTGATCCAGCGCGGTATGCGCCTGGTGCTGGTCGACATCCACGCCGAGCGCCTGGCCCAGGTGGCCGCGCGCCTCGGCGAACAGGCTACGCCATTCGCCGCCGACCTCACCGACCACAGCGCCTTGCAGCGCCTGATGGAAACGGTGGAGGAGAAATTCGGCCGGATCGACATCCTCATCAACAACGCCGCCATCACCACGGTCGAACCCTTTGACACGCGCTCGGTGGAAAGCATCGTCGGCGAGCTGAACATCAACCTGATCTCGCCGCTGGTGCTGACCCGCCTGGCCATCCCACTGCTGCAACGCTCGGCCGATGCGCGGGTGGTCACCACGGTGTCCATCGGCGGTATCTTCCCCATGCCCGAGTCTCCGATCTACAGCGCCAGCAAATTCGGCCTGCGCGGCGCCATGCTGTCGATCGGCCTGGATCTGCAAGCCAAGGGCATCAAGGTCGGCTCGATCCTGCCGGCCGCCACCGAAACGCCGATGCTGCAAAAAGAAGCCATCGACGGCGGCAACGCCCTGCAGTTCATGGACCCGCCGCAACAACCGGAAGACGTCGCCGAGCAAGTCCTGCTGATGCTCGACAAGCCCTGCCTGGAACGCACGCCCAAGGCCAGCGAGTCATGGATCTCCAGCCTGGCCATGCTCTTCCCCAACCTGTTGCCGCGCAGCATCCGCGTGTTCAAGAAACGCGGCGAAAAAGGCATGCAGCGCTACCTGGAGTCCCTCGGTGAGCGCGGTCTGGCACAACGGGTGGATGGGCGCTGGGAGTTGAAGTAGCAGGCTCCGAGAAGACCGCCAGCCGGCATGCAGCGGGCTGGCTGGTGGCAGAAGCTGGCCATGCAACGGCAGGACGTCAGCCTGGATGACCCGGGACGGCGTAGCAGGGTTTACCAGGGCCGGCGGAGCGTCACGCGCACTAAATTGGCATAACAGTAGTTAGCGCGATAAATTGTCGACCACTGTCCTGTGCCGCTGGAAAACACCATGAACCCGCAAGACCCTTGCGCCGAACTGCTGCTCGACAACCAGCTGTGCTTTGCCCTGTATTCGACCTCGCTGATGCTGACCAAGGTCTACAAGCCGCTGCTACAGGCCTTGGGCCTGACCTACCCACAGTACCTGGCGATGATGGTGCTCTGGGAAGGCGATGGCATCACCGTGGGTGATCTCAGCAGCCGCCTGCTCACCGACCCCGGCTCGGTTACCCCGTTGCTCAAGCGCCTGGAAGCCGAAGGCCTGCTCAAGCGCACCCGCAGCAGTGTCGACGAGCGGGTAGTCGAGTTGTTCCTCACCGACAAAGGCCGCAACCTGCGCGAACAGGCCAAGAGCATTCCCAGCTGCATCCTTACCGCCACCCAGCAATCCAGCGCGGAGCTCGGCGCCCTGAAGGCTGAGCTGGTCGCTCTGCGCAGCAGCCTGCAACAGGCCGTGTAAGCTGCGGGGCGACGGCGCAGTCGCCCATATCCCTGCACTTTCCCCGTCACGTCCCACTCGCCTCAACCATTTCGCCCTGCCGTCGCCCGCGAAAACAGGGCGCAACAGCCCGCCATTCCTCGCTTATGCCTGAACAAGGCAGTTCTTATCGCTAAATGATCAAAAATATATCTTGCGCACTAAATTAATGAGCGCTAGATTTCGCTCCACGGAACTGGTTAGCGCACAAAACATTAGCGCTACCATCCAGAAAAGATTGATCACCACCTGACACCGCAACGCTCTGAACCACCCAACCCAACAGCTCTAGAGGATTACCAGCATGTCGATTCAAACCATTGCTTACCGTGCCTATGCAGAAGCCACCGGCGGCCGTGATGGCCGTGCCATCTCCTCCGACGGCGTACTCGACGTTGCCCTGACCACCCCGAAAGAACTTGGCGGTGCCGGCGGCCAGGGCACCAACCCCGAGCAGCTGTTCGCCGCGGGTTACTCGGCCTGCTTTATCGGCGCAATGAAGTTCGTGGCCGGCCGCGACAAGCTGGCGATGCCGGCAGACGCATCGATCGAAGGTGTGGTGGGCATCGGCGCGATCCCCAACGGTTTCGGCATCGAAGTCGAATTGCGCATCAGTCTGCCCGGCATGGACCGCGCGCAAGCACAGACCCTGATCGAGCGTGCGCACATCGTCTGCCCTTACTCCAACGCCACCCGCGGCAACATCGACGTCACCCTGACGTTGCTCGACTAAGCCTCAGCCCTGTCCAGGCGCCAGCAGCGCAAACCCACTGCGGCGCCTGACCAGCCAACCAGCTGCCCATGATGGCCGAGCCATGCCCGCAGAGCTTCGGACCGGCGCGTTATCAATTTGCTCAAGAGAAAGGAGTTCACCATGCGTACTTTCACGATGATTAAGACCGCCATCGCCACCACAGCCATCGCCCTTGGCGCCATGAGCCCTGCAATGGCCACGCAAGGCGCAAGCGATAAGCCAACCGTGGTACTGGTGCATGGTGCGTTTGCCGAGTCCGCCAGCTGGAACGGCGTCGCCACGCAGTTGCAGGCGCAGGGTTACCCGGTTGTCGCGGCGGCCAACCCGCTGCGCGGGGTCAAGCACGACGCCGACTACGTCGCCAGCATCGTCGCGCAAACCAGCGGCCCAGTAATTCTGGTCGGCCACTCCTACGGCGGCAGCGTGATTTCCAACGCGGTGCACGACCAGTCGAACGTGAAGGCCCTGGTGTATGTCGCCGCATTTGCCCCCGAAAAAGGCGAGACCGCAATCGAGTTATCCGGTCGTTATCCGGGCAGCACCCTGGGGCCAACCCTGGCCACGCCCGTGACGCTGAAAGACGGCAATAAGGATCTGTACATCCAGCAGGACAAATTCGCTCAGCAGTTTGCTGCCGATGTCGCCGCTCCCGAGGCAGCGCTGATGGCGGCTAGCCAACGCCCAATCACCGAAAACGCCCTGCATGAAGCATCTGGCGCTCCGGCCTGGAAGCAACTGCCGTCCTGGTTCATATACGGCTCGGCGGACAAGAACATTCCCGCAGCCGCACTGAAGTTCATGGCGGACCGTGCCGGGTCGAAGAAAACCGTGACGATCCAGGGTGCCTCACACGTAGTGATGACCTCCAACCCCGAAAAGGTCGCGGCCTTGATCATTGAAGCGGCCGAGCAAACCGCCAACTGAGCGCAGCTTCATCGCCGAGCCATGGGGCCTTTGCGCCGCGTGGCTCAGGCAAAGCCGCGTTTAGGCGATCAACCGCTGTCCTAGTTAAACGTCCATCCCGATCTGCACTGCCACGAACTCATTTAAGGAGTAACGCCATGACTCGTATTCTCGCTGCCGGACTACTGGCCCTCGCTGTCAACAGCGCCTTCGCTGCGGGTAGCCCCGGGGTGGAGCGCAACACCCAAGAATTCCTCAATGCCCTCGCCGCAGGCAGTGGCAAGCCGCTGGAACAGCTGAGCCCCAAAGATGCCCGCGCCGTATTGGTTGGCGCGCAGGCGGGGGTCAAGGTCGATGTATCCGCGATCAAGGTGGTCGACAAGACCATCGAGGTCGATGGCCAGTCGATCCAGCTCAAAGTCGTGCGCCCCGCCGCTGCCGAGGGCACGCTGCCGGTGTTTATGTTCTTCCACGGTGGCGGCTGGGTGCTGGGCGACTACCCGACCCACGAACGCCTGATTCGTGACCTGGTAGTGGGCTCTGGCGCGGCGGCGGTGTATGTCGATTACACCCCGTCCCCGGAAGCCAAGTACCCGACTGCCATCAACCAGGCCTACGCCGCAACCCAGTGGGTGGCGCAGAACGGCGCGCAGATCGGCGTCGACGGCAAGCGCCTGGCAGTGGCCGGCAACAGTGTGGGCGGCAATATGGCCGCAGTGGTCAGCCTGATGGCCAAAGACAAAGGCACCCCGGCGATCAAATTCCAACTGCTGATGTGGCCGGTGACCGACGCCAACTTCAACAACGCCTCCTACAACCAGTTCGCCGACGGTCACTTCCTCAGCAAAAGCCTGATGCAGTGGTTCTGGGATAACTACACCACCGACCCGAAACAACGCGCCGAAATCTACGCATCGCCGCTGCAGGCATCGGTGGAACAACTGCAAGGCTTGCCGTCCGCTCTGGTGCAGACCGCCGAGTTCGATGTGCTGCGGGATGAAGGCGAAGCCTATGCGCGCAAGCTGGATGCAGCTGGGGTCAACGTCACCTCAGTACGCTACAACGGGATGATCCATGACTTCGGTTTGCTCAACGTGATCAGCCAGATCCCGGGCACGCAAAGCGCCATGCAGCAAGCCGCTGCCGCGCTGAAAGCCAACCTCAAGTAACCACCCCGCCAACGCCTCGCCGCCAACGCGCCGAGGCGTTTTTGCGCCTGCTCGGCCTTGCGCCTGATGTCGCACCGCAGGGGCATTTTGTCTTAGATAACTCGCTTGACGCTCAGGTACTCCGCAGGCATCAGCATTGTGACCCGCAAGGCTGCGGCAACAGCCACGGCGCTCAGGATGGCGAGAGCAAGGGCAAAATCACCTGGATGCTGACGGGCTTGCTGAGCATGCAGTAGCTCTTTCAAGAGGCAAATAGCTGGCTTTTCTGTCGGCGCGGCAGGTTTGCCATATCCCCCCAGGGGGGATAGCATGCGAGCGCAATTCATTGATGCACGAGACTCAAGGCATGAGCGATCACGAACACGGCCACCCGCACCAAAGCCATGGCGATATCGTCAAAAGGTTGAAGCGTGCGGAGGGGCATCTGCGCAGCATCGTCGGCATGATCGAAGACGGTCGAGCCTGCGTCGACATCGCTCAGCAGCTGCATGCCGTGGAAAAAGCCGTGTGTCAGGCCAAGCGCGTGCTGATCCAGGATCATATCGATCACTGCCTGGAACACACGGTCGAAGCACTCGCAACCGGCGAGCGCGCGTCACTCGAAGATTTCAAGCAAATCACCAAGTACCTCTAGGTCATTACCCCCATGTCGAGCTTCGCCGAACTGCTGCAACAGGGGGCCTCGCAGGCCTGGCTGTACTTCCCCAGCGCCATCCTGCTGGGCGCCTTGCACGGCCTGGAACCTGGGCATTCAAAAACCATGATGGCGGCGTTTATCGTGGCCATTCGCGGCACGGTGAAGCAGGCCGTTCTGCTGGGGCTTGCCGCAACGCTTTCGCACACCGCCGTGGTCTGGCTGGTGGCCATGGCCGGCATGTACCTGGGGCAAAACCTGAATGCCGAAACCACCGAGCCGTACTTCCAGCTCGCGTCTGCCGCCATCATTATCAGCATCGCCCTGTGGATGCTCTGGCGCACCTGGCGAGGCGAACAGATGTGGCGTTTCGAGGAGGGTGACGAGCATCAACATGAGCATCACAACCACGATGAAACCCACCGCATCGATACCGGGCACGGCCACATCGAGCTGTCGATCTTCGAGGCAGGCGTCCCTCCGCGCTGGCGGCTGAAGACCTTGACTGGCCATGCCTGGCCGGCTGCCGAAGTGAGCCTGCTGACGACCCGCGCCGATGGCCTGGCCCAGCAGTTTCGCTTCGTCGACCGCGGGGACTATCTGGAGTCAACGGACGAGATTGCCGAGCCCCACGAATTTACCGCGCGCCTGAGCCTGGGCCATACCGGTCACGCCCACGACTATGACCTGGAGTTCCGCGAGCACGGCCATGAGCATGCTCATGCCGAGTTGGAAGGCCTAGAGCTGTCGCTGGAAGGCTACCAGGATGCCCATGCGCTGGCGCATGCCAACGATATCCGCCAGCGTTTCAGCAACCGCAATGTCACCACCGGCCAGATCATCCTGTTCGGCCTGACGGGCGGACTGATTCCCTGCCCGGCCGCGATCACCGTGCTGTTGCTCTGCCTGCAAGTGCAGGAAGTTGCCCTGGGGGCTGTGCTGGTACTGTGCTTCAGCATTGGCTTGGCCATCACCCTGGTCAGCGTGGGCGCTGCCGCCGCTATCGGCGCACGTCAGGCCTCCAATCGCTGGCCCTGGCTAGGTGCCGTGGCGCGACGCGCACCCTACCTGTCCAGCTTGCTGATCATCGGCGTGGGGGTTTACGTCGGTTTCCACGGCTGGATCGGCCTGAACGCCTAGCCGATGTGGGAGTTATCCGGTTATTTCGGCCTGTTCCTCGCTGCCTTCGGCGCCGCCACGCTGCTGCCCATGCAATCGGAGGCGGTACTGGTCGGGTTGCTGCTGACCGACCGCTACGCGGCCTGGACACTGCTGGCGGTGGCCACCACGGGCAATGTGCTGGGTTCGGCACTGAACTGGCTGCTGGGCCGTTCCATCGAGCATTACCGGCACAAGCGCTGGTTCCCCGTCAGCGAAGGCAAGCTGGAACAAGCCCAGCAGGCCTATCACCGCTTCGGGCGCTGGTCGCTACTGCTCAGCTGGGTGCCGATCATTGGTGATCCGCTTACCGTGATCGCCGGCGTCATGCGTGAACCCTTCTGGAGTTTTCTGTTGATCGTGACGCTGGCCAAGGCTACTCGCTATCTGCTGCTGGCTGCGCTGACATTGGGGTGGCTTGGATGAGCCCACAGGCGCGCGACACCCACCTGGACCTGCTCAAGTGGCTGGCGATGCTGAGCATGCTGCTGGATCACCTGCGCTACGTCTGGCCTGAAAGCGAATGGCTGTTCATCGTCGGGCGCCTGGCCTTTCCACTGTTCTGCCTGGGAATTGCAGCCAACGTGGCGCGCTCGCAATCGGGGGTGCTGTACAGCGAAGACAACGCTCGCTACCTGGGCTGGATGGCGGCGTTTGCCGTGATCTCGGAGTTGCCCTATCGCCTGCTGTCCAGCGACAGCAGCACGCTCAACGTGATGCCCTCGCTGCTGCTGGGCCTGCTGATCGCCTGGGGCGCGCACCACCGCGGACGCGACGGCTTGGTGCTGGCTTTGACTGGCGTGACTGTCGCGGTGCTGATGCAGGAACGCCTGATGTACGGCGTTTTCGGCGCACTGCTGCCAGCAGCACTGCTCATGGCCATTCAGCGCCCCGGGCTTGCGTGGCTCTTGCCTGCCGCACTGTGCGTACTGGCCAACAGTCGCAACCGCTGGCTCGCGGAGTGGGGGTTGCAGCCCTACAGCTTGCTGATCGTGAGCACAGCGTTCCTCACCCCTCTGCTTGGGCTATGGCTGTTGCGTCGACCGGGCCGGCTCAAGATCTGGCCGGTCACGCGTTGGGGCTATTGGTTCTACCCTGGCCATCTGGCGGCACTGTACCTGATCCGCTCACTCGGCTAACGGCTGCCGCCACACATCGGTGGCGGTCAGCTGGGGCACAGAAAAATCTATCCCCTCTGGGCCGACGAACCTGGCCCAGACTGAATACAATTTGCCCCCGAATAACCTGGGCCATGAAAATGGCTGCCTCGCTCAAGGAACTCGCCGCCATGGCCTCCCCGGATAAACAGCAAAAACGTGCCCAGCGGGCCAAAGCCAAGGCCAAGCAGAACCGTTCGGGCAAAGCCAAAGCCAATGTCGTCCATCCACTACTGGCTAATCCATTCATCAACGAGCCGTTCGATGATGTGGCAATCGACCTGAGCACCTTCGACTTCAAGGACATCGAAGAGAACGGTTTCGACCCGGCCGACTTCGACGATCTGTTCGAGGCGATGAAGGTTGGTGAAGGCATCAGCCTGCTGGCGATGTGCCTGGTGTTCCTGCAATACCCGGTGCTGGAACTGGTGGTCGCCGAGGAAGCGGAAGACGCAGCCACCGACTTCATGATGGGTCTGCTGATCACCTATCGCGCGCTCTTCCACGATGAAGACGAAGACACGGCCGTGGCGTGGATCGGCGGCAATTCCTTCCAGCAGGCCTACAACGAAGCATCGCTGATCCTGCAGAAGAAGCACGCGCGCGGCACTCCAGATACTCGCGCCTAGCCGCGCGCCGAGCCGCCACTGCTGGCAGGCCTATTCGGCCAGCCGCCGACCTGCAGCGAGCAAAGCCCTAGGCAATAGCTGCGGCGTGAAGGCGACGCTGTTGCTCAACGCGACACGGCCGCATGGCCACTCCAAACGTCAGCCCCCGTTCGCACCGCAGTGGCCAACCGCCAGCGTTTGCTGACGCACAGACCTGTCAGCCTTTGGCGCGCAGATTGGTGACATACCGCGCCAGTCGGACTCGCCTTGCGAGCCTCTGCGCAATCGTCGCCATGCGGCAGTTCCATCAGCTACAGGAGTCACCATGCACAATCCAACCATCCCAGGAAATTCCGCCTCTAGTAGTCTCGACACCGGCATTGGCCCGATCGTCGCGGGCCCCATTGCACGAGGCGAGGCAAGCCCACCCACAGCCCATGCTGCACGCGATTTCCATAGTTTTCTGGCCGACATCGAGGAGCTGATCAAGGATGCCAACTCACTCACCGGCGATGACCAGGCCCAGGCCAAGTTCAAACTGAGTGCGCGGATCGCCACGGCCAAGGCCGCCGCCGAGGCTGGCGGTAACAGCCTTATGCAGCGCGCCCGGCAGACTGCCGCGGTAACCAATGGCTATGTGCGTGAGCAACCCTGGAAAGCCGTAGGCGCCGGGGCGGCGCTGGCGTTTCTGCTGGGTCGGGCCATCACCCGACGTGGCTGAAAGACCACCCATCAGTCGGTGTATTCGATCGCTGCAGACTTGCCCATTTCAGGCCTTCGCAGAGTCTGGCCCCCGGCAACAGTTGGTTAACCGGGGCCAAAGAATCGATCCATTTGATAAGCGCGATAGCGCACCGACTGGGCCTACGCCGAGTGTCATTTTTTCCTACCGGACACCCCGCAATCTTGCAGGACTCGCGACTTCAGCAGAGGTCACCCGGATTAGCCGCCGGCCCCACCGGCAAGGAGCATCGCTATGAGCAATGACAACCTGGATAAAACCATCGACGTCCTCAACGACCTGATCGAAACCAGCAAAGATGGCGAAGCTGGATTTCTCAGCTGCGCCGAGGATGTAAAGAGCCTGGAATTGAAAAGCCTGTTCAATGAGCGTGCGCGCGAATGTGCTGCAGCGGCCAAAGAGCTGCAAACCATGGTGCTCGGACTCGGCGGCGACCCGGAGGATGACACCAGCGTGTCAGGCGATCTTCACCGCCGTTGGGTCGACTTCAAGGCAATGGTCACCGGGCAGGACGAGAAGGCCGTACTCAATGAGTGCGAGCGCGGCGAGGACGTAGCCAAGAAGCGCTATTCGGAGGCCCTGGAAAACGAGTTGCCGCTCAATGTTCGCGAACTGGTCAAGCACCAGTATGCAAACGTGCTGCGCAATCATGATCAGGTCAAGGCACTGCGCAATAACGCCGGCATGCGCGGCTAGGTTGAGCGCGTTCGCCCCCTAAAACCTGCCTAACGGCATAATGCTGCTCGTTTAAGAAAAACGCCGCGACATCCATTCGGATCGCGGCGTTTTTCTTGGCGGCACATGCAGCGGCCATGCAACGGAATAATGACTTTCCGCCAACACGGACAGTCCCCTCTCCCACTTGTGGGTAAGGGAGCAACGCGCTTAAGTGAACCGCATTACGCCATTCACCGTGCTTTTTAGCCGAACGCGATCAGAAGCTCACATCGACCTTGGTCCACAAGGTGCGCCCCGGTTCCTTCAGCGCCTCGGGATCGCTGGCGGAGAAGCCGAATCCGGCGTTGCCCGCCAGGTTGACGTGCTCGCTGTAGTCCTTGTCGAACAGGTTGTCGACGCCGGCACTGAGCTTCACCTCCTCGCTCAGGCGATAGGCCCCGTTGAGCGAGAACACGGCGAAACCCGGGGTCTTCTGGTAGTCCTTGCCGACCACATTGCCCTGGTTGAGCGCCACGCGGTTCTGCGCCGCCACCACGCGCCACAAACCACCGGCGCTCCACTTTTCCTGCTCGTAGGTCAGGCCCAGGCGGGCTTCCAGTGGTGGCATCTGCGGCAGGGCATCGTCATCCGAACTGTTCTTTCCCCAGGCGTAGGCCAGGCTGGCATCGGTCTTCCAGTGGCTGTTCAGACGATACGCCGCGCCCAGTTCGCCGCCCATGATGCGTGCGTCGATATTGCTCGCCGTGGAGCGGGTATGCCCCGGCATCAGGCCCGGTCCATAGCTGAACAGGATGAAGTCGCGCACCTGACCGACATAGGCCGAGGCCCAGGCTTCGAGCTGCTCGTCCTGGTACTGCACGCCAAAATCCAGCTGGGTGGTCTTCTCCGGCTCCAGAAATTCGATTGGCTGGATGAAACCGCTCGGGCCGGGGCTGGCGGAGAAGAACTCCCAGTAGTCGGGCATACGCTGGGCATGGCCGAGGCCGGCATAAACGGTGGCCGGTACGCCGGACAGATCGTGCTCATAGCGCAGGAAACCGCTGGGCAGGGTTTCATTGCGTGTGTCATCGGCGGTCGGATTGGTGCGCAGGTTCATGTTCATCGCACTGCCCAGGGTCTGCCGGTAGTCGGTGACCGAGGCGCGGTCGAGGCGCGCCCCGCCGATCCAGCGCTGGCTGCCACTGAGGTTCCAGGTCAGCTCGCTGAACAGGCCGTAACTGTGGAACACCGCATCCTTGTCCCAGGCGTACTGGTCGTAGTCGGTGTAGACGCCTGGCTGGCCCATCATGCCCATGCTGTAGGTAGAGGCCCGCTTGCGATGCTCGTTGCGCTGGGCATCGACACCGGTCACCAGCTCATGGTCGGCCCAGGTCCAGGTACCGGCCAGGCGACCACCGATGGTGCGCCGGTCGACGTTGGAGGCCATGGGGTTGCGCATCATCACCATGGGGTCGGCCGGGTTGGGGCTGCGCAGGGTGAAGTTGTCCATCACGTGGTCGGCGTAGTTGTAGTAGAGCTGCCCTTCCAGGCCACTGAACACTTCGCCGATGTTGTTCTTCTCGACCCGCAGGTTGAGGCTCTCGCGCAGGAACTGGGTGCCATCCATGCCGCGCCCGGCATAGCGCGATTGGCCATCGCTACGACCGCCGGACAGCTCGACCAGGGTGTCCTCGTCCGGGGTCCAGCCGACCAGCAGGTCGCTGTTCCACTTGTCCCAGCGCGACGGCACGCTGTCGCCATCGCCATCCGCGTAGTCGTCGGCCTGGCTGCTGCCCGCCAGCAGGCGCAGGTAGCCCAGTGAGTTGCCAGCGGTGGCATCGATGCGCCGATCAAAGCGGCCGTTGGAACCGGCCAGCACACTGCCGTCGACACGCCCGCCCAGCTCGCTGAAACGCTCGGTGTCGCGCTCGAAGAGAATCGTCGCGGCCGAAGCCCCCGGCCCCCACAGCACGGTCTGCGGGCCCTTGATCACGGTCAGGCGGTCGTAGCTTTCCGGCGCGATGTAGGAGGTCGGTGCATCCATGCGATTGGGGCAGGCACCGAGCAGCACGCCACCGTTGCTGAGGATGTTCAGGCGCGAACCAAACATGCCGCGAAACAGCGGATCACCATTGGCGCCGCCGCTGCGGGTCACGGCAAAACCGGGGATGGTCTTCAGGTAGTCGGCGCCATCGGCGGCCGGCACCGGCTGGCGCGGCTCCTTGGGATTGGTCACCACGGTTAGCGGCGAGCTTTGCTGCACGGCGGTGATCACCGTGGCATCGAGCTCGGTGAGTTGCAGCGGCGCCTCTGCCGGCGTTTCGGCCGCCAGCAGCGGAGCCGCCAGGGCCAGGCCACTGCACAGGGCCAAAGCCTGCTGCCAGCGCAGGCGTGGCGGGTTGAGAGCGAACGAAGAACAGCAGCCGGCAGCAGCCGACGAGGAAGGACGGTCAGTCATGATGTTTCCTGAATGCAAAGACAGCAGGACGCCCCCATAGCGAGGGCGCAGATCGGCTGGAGTCAGGAAACGAGCGGTGGCGCGCGGTTAGGCGGCGCCACCAGGAACGGCGGGCTGAGCGCCAGCAGCTCGGCGAAGCGCGGGCGCTGCGGCGACGGCGCCACCGCGGGAGGCGGTGGACTGAAGGGGAAGGACTGCAGGCTGGCCAGGTGCGCGCCGCACTGCATGCAGGGCAGTTGCTGACTGGCGGAGCTGTCGTCGCCCTGCTCGCTCAGTTGCCACTGCACCCCTTGGGATGTGCACAGCAACATGAAGCCATCGGCACTCATCAGCGGCATGGCCCACAGCGGCATGCTCACGCGCAGCAGCATGCCCACCAGGGCAAAGGCGTAGAGCCAATCGCGGAAACTGCGGCTGAGTGGGTTCAAGGACGACATCCTGCAAGGTCGGCGCATTCTAGCGAGAAGACCGTACAGCGCAGGAGGACACAGCGTCGCACCCGGTGCTATGTGCGCTAACGGACAGACCCACACCCGCCGCGCCACGCAGACTCATCAGAGCAACGCCGTACCAGCCCTGCGCTGGCGTCTTCCCCCGCGTCGCCGCTGCCTGCGTCAGCCGCAAGCCGTCGTCGCGCCCTGCCAAGGACACCATGGACAGTCAATGGACCCGCACCCTGAGCCGCCTATGGCGCAAACCGCCGCCGCCATTCGAGTATGAACCGGTCCTGCGCGCTGAACTGTTCAGCGCCGAACAGATGGCCAGCCACGGTATCCACCTGGCCCAGCAACATCGCCTGAGCCCCGGCTCGGCCAGTGACTCGCTGCTGCAGCGCCTGGCCGACAACAGCGCCACCCTGGCCAGCAGTTGCGCCACCCTGAGCAGCGTGGCACCCGCCGTGCGCCGGGCCACGCCAGCGGCAGAGTGGCTGCTGGACAACTTCTACCTGATCGAAGAACAGATCCGCACCGCGCAGAAGCACTTGCCCAAGGGCTACAGCCGCGAACTGCCGCGCCTGGCCAACGGCCCCTCGGCCGGTTTGCCGCGGGTCTACGACATCGCCCTGGACACCATTTCCCATGGCGACGGGCGGGTCGACTGCGAGAGCCTGAGCCGCTTCGTCGAGGCCTACCAGAGCTGCGTGCCGCTGACCCTCGGCGAGCTGTGGGCGATCCCGATCATGTTGCGCCTGGCGCTGATCGAGAACCTGCGCCGCGTGGCCGCGCGCGTCATGGCCAACTGGAACGACCGCACCCTGGCCAACGAGTGGGCCGACCAGCTCACCGAAACCGCCGAGCGCGACGCCAAGAGCATCGTCCTCGCGGTGGCCGACATGGCCCGCTCCGCACCGCCGATGAGCAGTTCGTTCGTCGCCGAACTGGCGCGCCGCCTGCAGGGGCAGAACGCGGCGCTGATCCTGCCGCTGACCTGGATCGAACAGCTGCTCGGCGAGTCCGGGCAGAGCATCGAGCGCCTGGTGCAACTGGATGCCCAGCAGCAGGCCGCCGAACAGGTCTCCATCAGCAACAGCATCGCCAGCCTGCGCCTGCTCACGGCCAGCGACTGGCAGAGCTTCGTCGAGAGCCTCAGCCGCGTCGAACAGGTGCTGCGCGAGGACCCGGTACAGGTCTACGTGCAGATGGATTTCGCCACCCGCGACCACTACCGCCATGCCGTCGAGCGCGTGGCGCGCCACTGCCCGCACAGCGAGGAAGACGTGGCGCGCGCCGCGATTGCCTTGGCGGTTGGCGCGGCCGCAGGCGACGCCACGGCCGTCACTGCACATGTCGGCTACTACCTGATCGGCCTGGGCCGCGCCGAGCTGGAACGCGGCCTGGCTGCCCGCGTGCCGCCGGCCGATGCCTGGCAGCGCCTGCTGCGCCGCACCCCGCTGACGGTGTTCCTCGGCCCGGTGCTGCTGCTTACCCTGCTGTTCACCTGGCCGTTTCTCGCGCTGCTGCAACGCGGCGGCGCGCCAGGCTACCTGCTGGCATTGCTCGCCCTGCCTGCCCTGATCACAAGCAGCCGCTTGGCCATAGGCCTGGTCAACTGGCTGGTGACCCTGACCGTCGCCCCGGACATCCTGCCGCGCCTGGACTACAGCGACAGCATCCCGGCCCAGGCGCGCACCCTGGTGGTGGTGCCCAGCCTGATCGGCAGCAGCAGCGACATCGAGGAACTGGTCGAAGGCCTGGAAGTGCGCTTTCTCGCCAACCGCGACGGCAACCTGCATTTCGCCCTGCTCACCGACTTCCTCGACGCCGCCAGCGCCGAACTGCCGCAGGACACCGAGCAGCTGCAACTGGCCCGCCAGCTGGTCGAGGCGCTGAACCAGAAATACCCGAGCAGCGATGGCGAGCGCTTCTTCCTGCTGCACCGGCCGCGCCGCTGGAACCCCGCCGAGCAGCGCTGGATGGGCCATGAACGCAAGCGCGGCAAGATCGCCGAACTCAATGCGCTGCTGCGCGGCCGTGGCCAGGAGCGCTTCAGCCTGATCGTCGGCGCCATCGCGGCGCTGCCACCGGTGACCTATGTGATCACCCTGGACACCGACACCCAGTTGCCGCGCGATGTTGCCCGCCAGTTCATCGGCGCCATGGCCCACCCGCTCAACCGCGCGCAGTACGACCCCGTGCAACGGCGCATCAGCGCCGGCTACGCAATCCTTCAGCCGCGGGTCGGCATCAGCCTGCCGAGCAGCGCGCGCTCGGCCTACGCCCAGCTGTTTGGCAGCGACGCCGGGATTGATCCCTACACCCGCGCCGTGTCCGACGTGTACCAGGATCTGTTCCAGCACGGCTCGTTCATCGGCAAGGGCATCTACGCGGTGGATGCCTTCGAGTTCGCCCTCAGCGACTGTCTGCCGGACAACCGCATCCTCAGCCACGACCTGATCGAGGGCTGCTACGCGCGCTGCGGCCTGCTCAGCGATGTGCAGCTGTACGAGGAACACCCGGCGCGCTACAGCGCCGACGCCAAGCGCCGCCATCGCTGGATTCGCGGCGACTGGCAGTTGCTGCCCTGGCTGCTGCCGTGGACGCCGACCGCCTGTGGCGCGCGGGAACGCAACCGCCTCAGCGCCCTGGCGCGCTGGAAGATCTTCGACAACCTGCGCCGCAGCCTGGAGCCGCTGGCCTTCCTGACGATGTTGCTGTGGGGCTGGTTCGCGGTGGCCGAGCCGCTGCCCTGGACCCTGGCGGTGCTGGCCCTGGTGCTCACCCAGCCGCTGCTCGCCTCGCTCCAGGATCTGCTGCGCAAGGCACACGACATGCCCCTGCACCAGCACCTCAGCGCCACCCTGCGCAGCACCGGCCTGCACCTGGCCCGTGCCCTGCTGGCGTTGGTCTGGCTGCCCTACGAGGCGCTGTGCAGCCTCGACGCCATCGCCCGCACCCTGTGGCGCATGCTGGTCAGCAAGCGCCGCCTGCTGCAGTGGAACCCCTCGCGGGAAGTCGAGCGCAGCAGCCGCAACGAGCTGCCGGGGCTGTATCGGCAGATGGCCGTCGCACCGCTGCTGGCCGTGCTGGTCGGCGCGGGCCTGCTGCTGGCGCGACCGGAGGTGCTGGGTCTGGCCGGCCCCTTCCTACTGGCCTGGCTGGCCGCGCCGGGAATTGCCTGGTGGCTGAGCCGTGCGACCACCCAGCGTCCGTTCACCCCGACCGCCGAGGAGCTGCGCTTCCTGCGCGTGCTGGCGCGCCAGACCTGGGCATTCTTCGACGAGCATGTCGGCCCGGCGGACAACTGGCTGCCGCCGGACAATATCCAGCAAGCCCCCGACCTGGTGGTCGCCCATCGCACCTCGCCGACCAATATGGGCATGGCCCTGCTCTCGCACCTGGCGGCCCACGACTTCGGCTACCTCAGCAGCGGCCGCCTGCTGGAACGCCTCGACCAGTCGCTGACCAGCATGGCCCGTCTGCAGCGCCACCGCCGGCACTTCTTCAACTGGTACGACACGCAGAGCCTGCAGCCGCTGCCGCCGCACTACATCTCCACGGTGGACAGCGGCAACCTGGCCGGCCTGCTGCTGACCCTGCGTCCCGGCCTGCTGGCCCTGGCCGATGCGCCGCTGCTGCAGCCGCGCCAGTTCGACGGCCTGGCCGATAGCCTGGCCGCCCTGCGCGACGCCCTGGCCGCCGCCGCGTTGGAAACAGCGCCGCTGCAGGAATTGCAGAGCGAGCTGGATGCCGCCCTCGCCAAACCACCGGCCAGCGTCGACGCCGCCCTGCTGCGCCTGCACAGCCTCAGCCAGCAAGCAGACGCCCTGAGCGCCGCACTCAACCTGCCCGCGGGCAGCGACGCGCAGTTCTGGCTCAGTGCCCTGCAGGCGCACTGCCAGGATCTGCTGCACGAGCTGCTGGCCTGCCAGCTGCCGGCCAGCAGCAGCGCCGCGCCGATCAGTACCTGGCGCCAACTGGCCGAGCTGGATGCCAGCCAATGGCCGCTCGCCGCCCAGGCCCGGGTCAGCGCCGTGCGCAATGCCGCCGGCGCACGCCTGGCCCAGCTGGCGCGCCTGGCCGAGTTGGTCGAAGACCTGGCCGACATGGACTTCACCTTCCTCTACGACCCGCAGCGCAACCTCTTCGCCATCGGCTACAACGCCGACGAGCAGCGCCTGGACGAGGCCTGCTACGACCTGCTGGCCTCCGAGGCACGCCTGACCAACTTCGTGGTGATCGCCCAGGGCCAGTTGCCCCAGGAAGGCTGGTTCACCCTCGGTCGGCTGCTCACCAGCAATGCCGGGGTGCCGGTGCTGCTGTCCTGGTCCGGTTCGATGTTCGAATACCTGATGCCGCTGCTGGTGATGCCCAGCTATGCCGGCACCTTGCTGGAACAGACCTGCCGCGCCGCGGTGGCCCGGCAGATCGAATACGGCAACCAGCTCGGCCTGCCCTGGGGCGTGTCCGAGTCGGGCTACAACACCCAGGACGCCCAGGGCAATTACCAGTACCGCGCCTTCGGTGTGCCGGGCCTGGGGCTCAAGCGCGGCCTCGGCGAAGACAGCGTGGTGGCGCCCTATGCCACGGCCCTGGCGCTGATGCTGGTGCCCGACGCCGCCTGCAAGAACCTCCAGCGCCTGGCGGGCATGGGCCTGGCCGGACGCTTCGGCCTGCATGAGGCGATCGACTTCACCAGCAGCCGCCTGCCCCGTGGGCAGAGCGCGGCGGTCATCCGTTCGTTCATGGCCCACCACCAGGGCATGAGCCTGCTGGCGCTGACCGCCCTGCTGCTGGAGCGGCCGATGCAGCGGCGTTTCGAGTCGGACCCGCAGTTCCAGGCCACCGCCCTGCTGCTGCAGGAGCGCGTGCCGAAAAGCGCCGCGCAGTACCTGCACGCGGCCAATGCCTCGGTCGCCGACACGGCGGCACGGGTCAGCGAAACCAAGCTGCGCGTGTACAGCGACCCGGAGCGCAAACGCCCCGCCGTGCAGCTGCTGTCCAACGGCCGCTACCACGTCATGCTGAGCAGCGCCGGCGGCGGCTACAGCCGCTGCAACGAGCTGGCC
Source organism: Aquipseudomonas guryensis (assembly GCF_014164785.1). Classification (GTDB taxonomy): domain Bacteria; phylum Pseudomonadota; class Gammaproteobacteria; order Pseudomonadales; family Pseudomonadaceae; genus Aquipseudomonas; species Aquipseudomonas guryensis. The sequence goes on from NZ_JACJFN010000003.1 coordinate 694,054, forward strand.
GTGACCCGCTGGCAGGAGGACATCACCTGCGACAACTGGGGCCAGTTCTGCTACCTGCGCGATGTCGCCAGCGGCGCCTACTGGTCCAGCGCGCACCAGCCGACGCTGCAGCGCACCGAGAGCTACGAGGCGATCTTCACCGATGCCCGCGCCGAATTCCGCGTGCGCGAGCGCGGCTACGACTGCCACAGCGAGATCGTCGTCTCGCCGGAAGACGACATCGAGCTGCGCCGCCTGCACATCACCAACCGCGCCCGCGTGCGCCGCAGCATCGAGCTGACCAGTTACGCCGAAGTGGTGCTGGCCACGCCGATCAGCGACGCCCTGCACCCGGCCTTCAGCAACCTGTTCGTGCAGAGCGAGCTGCTGCCCGCGCTGCAGGCCATTATCTGCACCCGGCGGCCACGCGCCAGCGAGGAAAGCGTGCCCTGGATGTGCCACCTGTTGGCCGCTCATGGCGCGGATATCCAGGCGATTTCCTACGAGACCGAGCGCGTGCGTTTTCTCGGCCGCGGGCGCAGCGTGGCCAACCCGGCGGCGCTCGACCCGGCCTGTGAGGCACTCAGCGGCAGCTGCGGTTCGGTCCTCGACCCGATCGTGGCGATCCGCTGCCGCATCAGCCTGGAACCGGGGCAGACCGCTACTATCGACCTGGTTACCGGCCTCAGCCAGAGCCGCGAGGCCTGCCTGCAGCTGATCGACAAGTACCGCGACCGCCACCTGGCCGACCGCGTGTTCGACCTGGCCTGGACCCACAGCCAGGTGCTGCTGCGCCAGCTCAATGCGACGCCGGCCGACGCCCGCCTGTTCGAGCAGATGGCCGCGGCGATCCTCTACGTCAACGCCTCGCTGCGCGCCGAATCCGGCGTGCTCAGCGCCAACCGACGCAGCCAGTCGGGCCTGTGGGGCCAGGCGATTTCCGGCGACCTGCCGATCGTCCTGCTGCAGATCGCCGACCCCGGCAATATCGAGCTGGTGCGCCAGCTGGTGCAGGCCCACGCCTACTGGCGGCAGAAGGGCCTGGTGCTCGATCTGGTGATCTGGAACGAAGACCAGGCCGGCTACCGCCAGCACCTGCAGGACCTGATCCTGGCCATCGTCACCTCGAGCAGCGAAGCCCACCTGCTCGACCGTCCCGGCGGCATCTTCGTGCGCCCGGCGCAGCAGCTGTCCAGTGAAGACCGCCTGCTGATGCTAGCGGTGGCGCGCCTGGTGCTCAGCGACAGCCGTGGCGGCCTGGCCGAGCAGGTGCATCGGCGCCGCGCCGAGGCACCCTTGCCGCGCTTCGAGCCGCGCCTGCTGCGCTCGCCGCCGAGCAGCCTGCCGCCCATCGCAGCCGCGCCGGATCAGCCGCTCGGTGCGTTCAGCAGCGATGGCCGCGAATATGTGATCCGCCTGGCGCCGGGGCAGAGCACCCCGGCGCCCTGGGTCAATGTGCTGGCCAATCCGCAGTTCGGCACGGTGCTGTCGGAAAGCGGCGGCGCCTACACCTGGAGCGAAAATGCCCACGAGTTCCGCCTGACGCCCTGGCACAACGACCCGGTCGGCTATGCCAGCGACGAGGCGCTGTACCTGCGCGACGAGGAAAGCGGCCACTACTGGTCGCCAACCCCGCTGCCACGCCCCGGCAGCGGTGGCTACGTGACCCGCCACGGCTTCGGCTACAGCGTCTTCGAGCACGACGAGGACGGCATCCATAGCGAGCTGTGGGTGTACGTGGCGCTGGACGCGCCGATCAAGTTCTCCCGCCTCAAGGTGACCAATCATTCGGGCCGCGCGCGGCGGCTGTCGGCCACCGGCTATGTGGCCTGGGTGCTCGGCGACCTGCGGCAAAAAACCGCCATGCATGTGGTCAGCGAGGCCGACCCGCAGAGTGGCGCGCTGCTGGCCCGCAACGCCTACTCCATCGAGTTCCCCGGGCGGGTGGCGTTCTTCGATGTGGACGCGCCGGTGCGCAGCGTCACCGCCGACCGCAGCGAATTCATCGGCCGCAACGGCACCCTGCAGGCACCGGCGGCGCTGGCCCAGGTGCGCCTGTCGGGCCGCACCGGCAGTGGTCTCGACCCCTGCGCGGCGCTGCAAGTCGGTTTCGAGCTGGCAGCTGGCGACAGCCATGAAGTGATCTTCCGCCTCGGCGCGGAGCACAACGCTGCCGCCGCCAGCCGGTTGCTCCAGCGCCTGCGCGGCAGCAGCGCGGCGGCCGGCGCACTGGCCGCGGTGCAGGCCTACTGGCACACGACCCTCGGCGCGGTGCAGATCCGCACTCCGGAGCCGGACATCGACGTGCTGGTCAACGGCTGGCTGATGTACCAGGTGATCGCCTGTCGCTTCTGGGCCCGCAGCGGCTTCTACCAGTCCGGTGGCGCCTATGGTTTCCGTGACCAACTGCAGGACAGCATGGCCATGCTGCATGCCGACCCGGCGGCGGCGCGCCGCCATCTGCTGCTGTGCGCCGCGCACCAGTTCGTCGAGGGCGATGTGCAGCACTGGTGGCATCCGCCACTGGATCGCGGCGTGCGCACCGGCTGCTCGGACGACTACCTGTGGCTGCCGCTGGCCACCAGCCGCTATGTGCAGCTGACCGGCGACCGCAGCGTGCTGGACGAGTCGGTCGGCTACCTCGAAGGCCGCCCACGCAACCCCGGCGAAGAGTCCTATTACGACCTACCCAGTCGCTCGCCGCTGGTAGAAAGCCTCTACCAGCACTGCCGGCGCGCGCTCGACTACAGCCTGCCACGCGGCGCCCACGGCCTGCCGCTGATCGGCTCCGGCGACTGGAACGACGGCATGAACCGGGTCGGCGAGCAGGGCCACGGTGAAAGCGTGTGGCTGGGCTTCTTCAGCCATCAGGTGTTCAGCCAGTTTGCCGTGATCGCCCGCCAGCAGGGCGATGGCGACTTTTCCCGGCACTGCCTGCAACAGGCGGCCAGCCTGCGCAGCAACCTCGACCTGCACGGCTGGGACGGCGCCTGGTACCGCCGCGCCTACTTCGACGACGGCACGCCACTGGGCTCGGCGAGCAACGACGAATGCCGCATCGACGCCATCGCCCAGAGCTGGGCGGTGCTTTCCGGCGCCGCCAGCCACGAGCATCAGCTCAGTGCCATGGAAGCCCTCGAACAGCACCTGCTGCGCCGCGATGTCGGCCTGCTGCAACTGCTCGATCCACCCTTCGACACAGGCCTGCTCGACCCCGGCTACATCAAGGGCTATGTGCCGGGCGTGCGCGAGAACGGCGGGCAATACACCCACGCCGCCGTGTGGGCGAGCATGGCCTTCGCCGCGCTGGGCGACAGTCGACGGGCCTGGCAGATGCTGCGCATGCTCAACCCGGTCAGCCATGGCGACAGCGCGGCCGGCATCGCCCGCTACAAGGCCGAGCCCTATGTGCTGGCCGCCGATGTCTATGGCGTGGCCCCGCATGCCGGGCGCGGCGGCTGGAGCTGGTACACCGGCGCGGCGGGCTGGATGTACCGCCTGGTCGTCGAGTCGCTGCTCGGCGTGCAGCGCCACGGCAACAGCCTGCGCCTCCAGCCGGTGCTGCCCACCGACTGGCCGGGCTTCAGCCTCGACTATCAACTGGGCGGCAGCCGCTATCACATCGAGGTGCGCCAGACGGCCAGCGGGGTCAGCTCGGTGCACCTGGACGGCGTACGACTGGATGGCCACGACATCGCCCTGCTCGACGACGGCAACCCGCACCGGGTCGAGGTGCTGTACTGCGCCCAGCCGGCCGACACACCACTCGACCTGGTGCGCTAGCGCCTATGGGGCATAGCGCACCGACGGTGCACACGGCGTTCTGCCATGGTCGACACAGCATCAATCAGGAGAAACAAGATGAGCCGAGAACTCGCCGATGTGATCAAGGGCAAATGGCGGCAACTGGCCGGCCTCGCCCAGATCGTCTGGGATGACCTGATTCTGGACGAACTGATCAAGTCCGGGGGCGATGCGCAGAAACTCACAACCCTGGTGCAGCAACGCTACGACATGACCGAGCGCGAAGCCGAGAAGCAGGTGATCAGTTTCTTCGAGCGGCACCGCACCACTTAATGACAGACAGGAGGGCACAACCTTCCCTGGAGCCCCCATGTTCTTCCCCTACTTCGTCGTCGCCCGCTGTTCCGGCAACATCATTCGCATCATCCAGCGCAGCAGCCCGCCCAGCGACAGCGATACGGTGATGAATGTGCACGCCTCGACCATGAGCCTGCACCGTTATCAGAGCCTGTTCGACGCCGGCCACGACCTGATCAGCCTGAAATCCGTGCTGCAGTAAGCCTATTTCGTGCAGGCAATAAAAAACCCGGCACTCCTGGGGAGTGCCGGGTTTATCTGACGCGACATGCTTAGAACCTGTTGATGATCTCGCGAGCTAGAGCCAGCAGATCACAGGCAGGTTATTAGAACGGGATGTCGTCGTCGAAGCTGTCGTAGTCCGGAGCCGGCTGCTGCTGAGCGGCTGGCTGCGGCGCCGGGCGCTGCTGCGGGGCGGACTGCTGCGGAGCCGGACGCGACTGCTGCTGACGCGGGGCGTATTCACCGCCACCTTCGCTGTTGCCACCACGGCCGCCGAGCAGCTGCAGGGTGCCGTTCATGTCGACCACGATCTCGGTGGTGTAGCGCTTGACGCCGTCCTTCTCCCACTCGCGGGTTTGCAGACGACCTTCGATGTAGCACTGGCCGCCCTTGCGCAGGTACTCACCGGCGATCTCGGCGAGCTTGCCGAAGAACACGATGCGGTGCCATTCGGTGCGATCCTGCTGCTGACCGGTCTGCTTGTCCTTCCAGCTGTCGGTGGTGGCCAGGGTGATGTTGGTCACCGCGTTGCCATTGGGCAGATAACGGGTTTCCGGATCGCCGCCGACGTTACCGATCAGAATGACTTTGTTTACCCCACGGGCCATTTTCGTTCTCCTAAGCTGAATGCGTAACCGGCGCCTCTTCGAGCTCCCGCTCGAACAACGCACGATCCAATTGTTGGGTGTCCACTTTGATGTACAGGGCCGCTTCCTCGGCGACAACCACGGCGTCACTCACGCCGGGGATGGCCAGCAGGCGCCCCACCAGTCCGGTATCGGCCAGGGCCGCGGTACTCAGCGGCCGGCGCAGACTGGTCACGTAAGGCGGCTCGCGCATAGTAGCAGCTATAAAAACCCAGAAAAGAGCCAGCAGCGCACATCCGACGAACACTGCACCGAGACCGCCGATCTGGTACAGCCAGCCACCGAGGATGCCGCCCAGCGCCGCGCCGAGGAACTGACTGGTGGAGTACACGCCCATCGCCGTGCCCTTGCCGCCCGCCGGCGAGACCTTGCTGATCAGCGACGGCAGCGACGCCTCAAGCAGGTTGAAGGCGGTGAAGAACAGGATGATGCCCAGCACCAGCAGGCGCAGGCTGGTGCCGCACAGCCAGAAGAACAGCTCGCAGAGCAGCAGCACCAACACTGCGCCGGTCAGCACGCGCTTCATCTGGCGCTTCTTCTCGGCGTAGATGATGAACGGCACCATGCCGAAGAAGCCGATCAGCAGCGCACTGAGGTAGACCCACCAGTGCTCTTCCTTGGCCAGCCCGCCCTGCTCCACCAGCGCCAGCGGCAAGGCGATGAAGCTGGCCATGAGGATGGCGTGGAGGACGAAGATGCCCAGGTCCAGACGCAGCAGATCGGGGTTGCGCAGGGTCGGCCAAAGCGCCTGCTTGGCCACCCCGGACTCGCGGTGCTGCAGGGTGCTGGAAGCACGCGGGACCATCCCTGCGACGATCAGGATGCCGAGCAGGGCCATGCCGGCGGTGACCCAGAACAGCCCGGACAGGCCGTAGGCGCGGGTCAGCAGCGGGCCGGTGACCATGGCCACGGCGAACGACAGACCGATACTCATGCCGATCATGGCCATGGCCTTGGTGCGGTGTTGTTCGCGGGTGAGGTCGGAGAGCAGCGCCATCACCGCCGCAGAAATCGCCCCCGCGCCCTGCAGCACGCGGCCGGCAATCACCCCCCAGATGGAATCGGCGGTGGCGGCCAGGGCTGCGCCGGCAGCGAAGATCAGCAAGCCGACGTAGATCACCGGCAGACGGCCGATGCGATCGGAGAGGATGCCGAAGGGAATCTGCAGCAGCGCCTGGGTCAGGCCGTAGGCACCGATGGCCAGGCCGATCAGCAGCGGCGTGGCACCTTCCAGGTCCATGCCATAGGTGGCCAGCACCGGCAACACCATGAACATGCCCAGCATGCGGAAGGCGAATACCAGGGCCAGGCCGCTAGCCGCGCGAGTCTCGCCGGCGCTCATGCGCTCGCTGTGCGGATCGTGCATCGATAAACCCCATGAAAACGAGGCGGCGATTCTATCAGCCGCAAGCCGTGCGGCACAGGCGTGACGCTTTGCCGCTAGGTGCTACGGAGCCGTATACTTGGCGGTTTCCAGGCGCCAAACGAGGCTGCTGTTCGTGGATAAGATTCTGATTCGTGGGGCGCGTACCCATAACCTGAAAAACATCGACCTGACCCTGCCGCGCGACAAGCTGATCGTGATCACCGGCCTGTCCGGTTCCGGCAAGTCGTCGCTGGCCTTCGACACGCTCTACGCCGAGGGTCAGCGCCGCTACGTCGAATCGCTGTCGGCCTACGCCCGGCAGTTCCTGTCGATGATGGAAAAGCCCGACGTCGACACCATCGAAGGCCTGTCGCCGGCGATCTCCATCGAACAGAAATCCACTTCGCACAACCCGCGCTCCACCGTCGGCACCATCACCGAGATCTACGACTACCTGCGCCTGCTCTACGCCCGCGTCGGTATTCCGCGCTGCCCGGACCACGACCTGCCGCTGGAAGCACAGACCGTCAGCCAGATGGTCGACCAGGTGCTGGCCCTGCCGGAGGGCAGCAAGCTGATGCTGCTGGCCCCGGTGATCCGCGAGCGCAAGGGCGAGCACCTGTCGGTGTTCGAGGAATTGCGCGCCCAGGGCTTCGTCCGCGCGCGGGTCAACGGCAAGCTGTATGAACTGGACGAGCTGCCCAAGCTGGACAAGCAGAAGAAGCACTCCATCGATGTGGTGGTCGACCGCTTCAAGGTGCGCGAGGACCTGCAGCAGCGCCTGGCCGAATCCTTCGAGACCGCACTGAAGCTGGCTGACGGTCTGGCCCTGGTGGCACCGATGGATGAAGAGCCGGGCGAGGAAATCATCTTCTCCGCGCGCTTCGCCTGCCCGGTGTGCGGCCACTCGATCAGCGAGCTGGAACCCAAGCTGTTCTCCTTCAACAACCCGGCGGGCGCCTGCCCGACCTGCGATGGCCTGGGTGTTAAACAGTTCTTCGACACCCGTCGCCTGGTCAACAGCGAGTTGACCCTGGCCGAAGGCGCGATCCGCGGCTGGGACCGGCGTAACGTCTACTATTTCCAGATGCTCGGCTCGCTGGCCGCGCACTATGGCTTCAGCCTGGAAGTGCCGTTCGAGGAACTCAGCCAGGAAGACCGCCAGGCCATCCTGCATGGCAGCGGCAAGGACAACGTCGAGTTCCGCTACCTCAACGATCGTGGCGACATCGTCAAGCGCGCGCACCCCTTCGAAGGCATAGTGCCGAACCTGGAGCGCCGCTACCGCGAGACCGAATCGACCACCGTGCGCGAGGAGCTGGCCAAGTTCCTCAGCACCCAGGCCTGCCAGGACTGCCGCGGCACCCGCCTGCGCCGTGAGGCACGCCACGTATGGGTCGGCGAGCGCACCCTGCCCGCCGTCACTGGCCTGCCGATCGGCGATGCCGCCGACTACTTCGGTAGCCTGGCGCTGACCGGCCGGCGCGGCGAGATCGCCGACAAGATCCTCAAGGAAATCCGCGAGCGCCTGCAGTTCCTGGTCAACGTCGGCCTCGACTACCTGACCCTGGACCGCAGCGCCGACACCCTGTCCGGCGGCGAGGCCCAGCGCATCCGCCTGGCCAGCCAGATCGGCGCCGGCCTGGTCGGGGTGATGTACATCCTCGACGAGCCTTCCATCGGTCTGCACCAGCGCGACAACGAGCGCCTGCTCGGCACCCTGCGTCACCTGCGCGACATCGGCAACACGGTGATCGTGGTCGAGCACGACGAGGACGCCATCCGCATGGCCGACTACGTGGTGGATATCGGCCCGGGTGCCGGCGTGCATGGCGGGCGCATCGTGGCCGAAGGTACGGCGGCCGAAGTCATGGCCCACCCGGACTCGCTGACCGGCAAGTACCTGTCGGGACGGGTGAAGATCCGCTATCCGGCGCAGCGCACCCCGCGCAACAAGAAGCTGGCGCTGAAGATCAAGGGCGCGCGCGGCAACAACCTACGCAACGTCGACCTGGAAATCCCGCTCGGCCTGCTCACCTGCGTCACCGGGGTGTCCGGCTCGGGCAAGTCGACGCTGATCAACAACACCCTGTTCCCCCTGGCGGCCACCGCGCTGAATGGCGCCACCACCCTGGAAGCCGCCGCCCACGACAGCATCGACGGCCTGCAGCACCTGGACAAGGTGGTCGACATCGACCAGAGCCCGATCGGCCGCACGCCGCGCTCCAACCCGGCGACCTACACCGGCCTGTTCACGCCGATCCGCGAGCTGTTCGCCGGCGTGCCGGAATCGCGCTCGCGCGGTTATGGCGCCGGGCGCTTCTCCTTCAACGTCAAAGGCGGGCGCTGCGAAGCCTGCCAGGGCGACGGCCTGATCAAGGTGGAGATGCATTTTCTGCCGGACATCTACGTGCCGTGCGACGTGTGCAAGAGCAAGCGCTACAACCGCGAAACCCTGGAAATCAAGTACAAGGGCAAGAGCATCCACGAGGTGCTGGAGATGACCATCGAGGAAGCCCGCGAGTTCTTCGACGCGGTGCCGGCGCTGGCGCGCAAGCTGCAGACGCTGATGGATGTTGGCCTGTCCTACATCAAGCTCGGCCAGTCGGCGACCACCCTGTCCGGCGGCGAGGCGCAGCGGGTCAAGCTGAGCCGCGAGCTGTCCAAGCGCGACACCGGCAAGACCCTGTACATCCTCGACGAGCCGACCACCGGCCTGCACTTCGCCGATATTCAGCAACTGCTCGACGTACTGCACCGCCTGCGCGACCACGGCAACACCGTGGTGGTGATCGAGCACAACCTGGACGTGATCAAGACCGCCGACTGGCTGGTCGACCTCGGCCCCGAGGGCGGCTCCAAGGGCGGCATGGTCATCGCCACCGGCACCCCGGAAGAAGTCGCCGCGATGCCGCAGTCGCATACCGGGCACTTCCTCAAGCCGCTGCTGGAGCGTGATCGGGGCTAAACCGGCCGTGCAGCAAAAGGCCGGGCATTGCCCGGCCTTTTTTATGCGTGATATCCGCCGCTTAGCGCAGGTGCTCGCCAGAACGGCTGCCCGCGAATCACGCCTGCACATGCCTTTTCTGCATACACAAAAAACCGGGCACTAGGCCCGGTTCTTCGCAGACCGTTAGGTCTTACTCGGCGTCTACTGCTGCACCAGCGACCGGACGGTCAACCAGTTCAACATAAGCCATCGGAGCATTGTCGCCAGCGCGGAAACCGCACTTGAGGATACGCAGGTAACCGCCCTGACGGGTGGCGTAGCGCTTGCCCAGATCGTTGAACAGTTTGCCAACGATAGCTTTCGAACGAGTACGGTCGAAAGCCAGACGACGGTTAGCAACGCTGTCTTCTTTAGCCAGAGTGATCAGCGGCTCGGCAACGCGGCGCAGTTCTTTGGCTTTCGGCAGAGTAGTTTTGATCAGCTCGTGCTCGAACAGCGAAACCGCCATGTTCTGGAACATGGCCTTGCGGTGGGCGCTGGTGCGGCTGAGGTGACGGCCACTTTTACGATGACGCATGGTTCAATTCCTTACCAAACTTCAAGTTCGGTGATCGTGACGATCAGGCAGTCGCCTTATCGTCTTTTTTCAGGCTTGCCGGCGGCCAGTTGTCGAGACGCATGCCGAGGGACAGGCCACGGGAGGCCAGTACGTCCTTAATCTCGGTGAGCGACTTCTTGCCCAGGTTCGGAGTTTTCAACAGCTCTACTTCGGTACGCTGGATCAGGTCGCCGATGTAGTAAATGTTCTCCGCCTTGAGGCAGTTGGCCGAACGAACGGTCAGTTCAAGGTCGTCAACCGGACGCAGCAGGATCGGATCGATCTCGTCTTCCTGCTCAACCACGACCGGCTCGCTGTCACCTTTGAGGTCGACGAACGCGGCCAGCTGCTGTTGCAGGATGGTCGCAGCACGACGGATAGCCTCTTCCGGATCCAGAGTACCGTTGGTTTCCAGGTCAATGACCAGTTTATCCAGGTTGGTACGCTGCTCGACGCGGGCGTTTTCAACCACGTAAGCCACACGACGGACCGGGCTGAACGAGGAGTCCAGCTGCAGACGGCCGATGCTACGGCTTTCGTCTTCATCGCTCTGACGCGAATCAGCCGGCTCGTAGCCACGGCCACGACGCACGGTGAGACGCATGTTCAGAGCACCGTTGTCCGCCAGGTTGGCGATAACGTGATCGCCGTTGACGATCTCGACATCGTGATCCAGCTGAATATCGGCAGCAGTGACCACACCCGAGCCCTTTTTGGCCAGAGTCAGGGTGACTTCGTCACGACCGTGCAGCTTGATAGCCAAACCTTTCAGGTTCAGGAGGATCTCAATGACATCTTCCTGAACACCTTCGATGGCGCTGTACTCGTGGAGTACACCGTCAATCTCGGCCTCGACTACTGCACAGCCAGGCATGGAGGACAACAGGATGCGACGCAGCGCGTTGCCCAGGGTGTGGCCAAAGCCACGCTCGAGAGGCTCGAGAGTGATCTTGGCGCGGGTCGAACTGACCACCTGAACGTCGATATGACGGGGGGTCAGGAACTCATTTACCGAAATCTGCATGGATGCACCTATTTTCTAGCCCTTACTTGGAGTAGAGCTCGACAATCAGGCTTTCGTTGATGTCGGCGGACAGATCACTGCGAGCCGGAACGCTTTTGAACACGCCCGATTTCTTCTCAGTGTCTACGTCTACCCACTCAACGCGACCGCGCTGGGCGCAAAGCTCGAGAGCTTGCACGATGCGCAGCTGGTTCTTCGCCTTTTCGCGAACTGCCACGACGTCACCAGCTTTAACCTGGTAGGACGGGACGTTCACGGTCGAACCGTTCACGGTGATCGCTTTGTGCGATACCAGCTGACGGGATTCGGCACGGGTAGCACCAAAGCCCATACGGTAAATCACGTTATCCAGACGGCACTCCAGCAGTTGCAGGAGGTTTTCGCCGGTAGCGCCTTTACGGCTGGCAGCCAGTTTGTAGTAGCTGCTGAACTGACGCTCGAGCACACCGTAGATACGGCGAACTTTCTGCTTCTCACGCAGCTGGGTACCGTAGTCGGACTGACGACCACGGCGAGCGCCGTGCTGGCCAGGAGCCGATTCGATGTTGCATTTCGATTCAAGCGCGCGCACACCACTCTTCAGGAAGAGATCAGTGCCTTCACGACGAGACAGTTTGCATTTGGGACCAATGTAACGAGCCATTCTTCACTGTCTCCTATTACACGCGACGCTTCTTCGGCGGACGGCACCCGTTATGCGGGATTGGCGTCACGTCGGTGATGCTGGCGATTTTGTAGCCACAGCCGTTCAATGCACGGACAGCGGATTCGCGACCTGGACCTGGACCCTTGACGTTGACGTCGAGGTTTTTCAGGCCGTATTCCAGGGCTGCTTGACCAGCACGCTCAGCAGCCACCTGGGCAGCGAACGGAGTGGATTTACGAGAGCCGCGGAAACCGGAACCACCGGAGGTAGCCCAGGACAGGGCGTTACCTTGACGGTCGGTAATGGTCACGATGGTGTTGTTGAAAGACGCGTGAATGTGGGCGATCCCATCAACCACTGTCTTTTTGACTTTCTTACGAGTACGAGCAGCAGGCTTAGCCATGACTTATTTCCTGTCGATTCGCGGGCGCAATTACTTGCGGATCGGCTTACGCGGGCCCTTACGGGTACGCGCGTTGGTCTTGGTGCGCTGACCGCGGACCGGAAGGCCACGGCGATGGCGCAGACCGCGGTAGCAGCCCAGGTCCATCAGACGCTTGATTTTCATGTTGATTTCGCGGCGCAGGTCACCTTCAGTGGTGAACTTGGCGACTTCGCCACGCAGCTGCTCGATCTGCTCGTCAGAGAGATCTTTGATCTTTACCGCCGGGTTGACACCGGTCACTGCACAGATTTTCTGAGCAGTAGTCCGACCAACACCGTAGATGTAGGTCAGCGAGATAACAGTGTGCTTGTTATCCGGAATGTTGACGCCTGCAATACGGGCCATTCAGTGGAACTCCAATTGACAGCTACCCACGCCCTGGAAGCCAAGAAATAGGGCGCGCGATATTAGCGCTGTAATAACAAAGAATCAACCCGGCAGCGCACTAGCTGCCGGGCTCATTACGCGTAAATCACACTCAGCCTTGGCGCTGCTTGTGACGCGGCTCCGCGCTGCAGATCACGCGAACAACACCTTCGCGGCGGATGATCTTGCAGTTACGGCACAGCTTCTTGACCGATGCACGAACTTTCATCAGTAACTCCTAGAACCTTACGGACGCGATGTCAGCGGAGCATTCCGCCGCCATAACCCTTCAGGTTGGCTTTCTTCATCAGGGATTCGTACTGGTGCGAAACGAGGTGAGATTGCACTTGAGACATAAAGTCCATCACAACCACGACCACGATCAGCAACGAGGTCCCGCCAAGGTAGAACGGTACGTTGGCTGCAACCACCAGAAACTGGGGCAGCAGGCAAACAGCCGTCATGTACAGAGCACCGAACATGGTCAAGCGGGTCAGCACACCATCGATATAGCGTGCAGATTGCTCACCCGGACGGATACCCGGAATAAAGGCACCGGACTTCTTCAGGTTTTCCGCTACGTCTTTCGGGTTGAACATCAGCGCCGTATAGAAGAAGCAGAAGAAAATGATCCCTGCACTAAACAGCAGAATGTTCAACGGCTGACCGGGAGCGATCGCCTGCGAAATATCCTGCAGCCAGCCCAGACCTTCGGACTGACCAAACCAGGAACCCAGCGAAGCCGGGAACAGCAGGATACTGCTGGCAAAAATGGCCGGGATAACGCCCGCCATGTTCACCTTCAGGGGCAGGTGGCTGGTCTGCGCAGCGAAGACCTTGCGGCCCTGCTGACGCTTGGCGTAGTGCACCGCAATGCGACGCTGACCACGCTCAATGAACACCACGAAACCGATGATCGCTACCGCCAACAGACCGATGGCAATCAGGGCAAAGATATTGATATCGCCCTGACGAGCAGACTCGAAAGACTGCCCGATTGCCGACGGCAAGCCGGCCACGATGCCAGCAAAAATCAGCATCGAGATACCGTTGCCGACACCGCGCTCGGTGATTTGCTCGCCCAGCCACATCATGAACATGGCGCCCGACACAAAGGTCGTCACCGCCACGAAGTGGAAGCCGAAATCAGTCGAAAACGCTACACCCTGGCTCGCCAGGCCGACGGACATGCCGACAGCCTGAACGATGGCCAGGATCAAAGTGCCGTAGCGGGTGTACTGGCTGATCTTGCGACGGCCAGCTTCCCCTTCCTTCTTCAACTGCTCCAGCTGCGGGCTGACAACGGTCATCAGCTGCATGATGATCGATGCCGAAATGTACGGCATGATCCCCAGTGCAAAGATGCTCATCCGCTCCAGCGCGCCGCCGGAAAACATGTTGAACAGGCTAAGAATGGTCCCCTCATTCTGTCGAAACAGTTCGGCCAGCCGGTCAGGGTTTATTCCGGGCACCGGAATGTGCGCACCGATCCGATAGACGATGATCGCCAGGAACAGAAAACGCAGCCGAGCCCACAGCTCGGACAACCCGCCATTGCTGAGCGCTGAGAGAGCACCTTGCTTAGCCATTTAGTCCTCGAACTTGCCGCCAGCTGCTTCGATAGCCGCACGCGCACCTTTGGTGGCAGCGATACCTTTCAGGGTAACCGCACGAGTAACCTCGCCGGACAGCATGACTTTCACACGCCGTACGTTTTGGTTAATCAGGTTGGCATCCTTCAGCGACTGCACGGTAACGACGTCGCCTTCCACCTTGGCCAGCTCGGAGGTACGCACTTCGGCGCGATCCATGGCTTTCAGGGAAACGAAGCCGAACTTCGGCAGACGACGGTGCAACGGCTGTTGACCACCCTCGAAGCCCGGAGCGATGGTGCCACCGGAGCGGGAGGTTTGACCTTTGTGGCCGCGGCCACCGGTCTTGCCCAAACCACTACCGATACCACGACCCGGACGATGCTTCTCGCGACGGGAACCCGGCGCAGGACTCAGATCATTGAGTTTCATCGATTAACCCTCGACGCGCAGCATGTAGTAAGCCTTGTTGATCATCCCGCGATTCTCGGGAGTATCCTGGACTTCTACAGTGTGACCGATGCGACGCAGACCCAGACCCTTAACGCACAGTTTGTGGTTAGGGATACGGCCGGTCATGCTCTTGATCAGCGTAACTTTGACGGTAGCCATGATCAGCGGATCTCCTCAACACTCTTGCCACGCTTGGCAGCGATGGACTGAGGGGACTGCATGGCCTTCAGACCCTTGAAGGTGGCATGAACCACGTTCACCGGGTTAGTCGAGCCGTAGCACTTGGCCAGAACGTTCTGCACGCCAGCCACTTCCAGCACAGCACGCATGGCGCCGCCAGCGATGATGCCGGTACCTTCGGAAGCCGGCTGCATGAACACGTGGGACGCGCCATGAACTGCCTTCATCGGGTATTGCAGAGTGGTGCCGTTCAGGTCGACCTGAATCATGTTGCGACGTGCAGCTTCCATCGCCTTCTGGATGGCAGCAGGTACTTCGCGAGACTTGCCACGACCGAAGCCAACACGACCATTGCCATCACCTACCACGGTCAACGCGGTGAAAGTGAAGATACGGCCGCCTTTGACGGTCTTGGCAACGCGGTTAACCTGCACCAGTTTCTCGGTGTAGCCATCGCTCTGGGCATCGTCACGGTTACCGCGATCGCGCTTTTGCTCGTTATTTGCCATAACTTAGAACTCCAGCCCGCCTTCACGAGCAGCATCAGCCAGTGCTTTCACACGGCCGTGGTACTTGAAGCCAGAACGATCGAACGCAACCTGGGTAACGCCAGCGGCTTTCGCACGCTCAGCGACCAGTTGGCCAACCTTTTTGGCCGCGTCGACGTTGCCAGTGGCGCCGTCACGCAGTTCTTTGTCCAGAGTCGAGGCGGTAGCCAGGACCTTGGCGCCGTCGGCCGAAATGACCTGGGCGTAGATATGCTGGGAAGAGCGATACACGCAAAGGCGTACGGTTTCCAGCTCGCGCATTTTCAGGCGTGCCTTGCGAGCACGGCGCAGACGAGTTTCTTTCTTTACGCTCATTTGCTATGCCCTACTTCTTCTTAGCTTCTTTACGACGGACGACTTCGTCGGCGTAACGCACACCTTTGCCTTTGTACGGCTCTGGCGGACGGAAGTCGCGAATCTCGGCAGCCACCTGACCAACCATTTGCTTGTCGATACCCTTGATCAGGATATCGGTCTGGCTCGGGGTTTCAGCGGTGATGCCTTCCGGCAGTTGGTAGTCCACCGGGTGCGAGAAGCCAAGAGCAAGGTTCAGCACCTGGCCTTTAGCCTGGGCTTTGTAGCCCACGCCAACCAGTTGCAGCTTGCGCTCAAAGCCTTGGCTGACGCCAATGACCATGTTGTTGACCAACGCACGGGTGGTACCGGCCATGGCACGATTCTGCTGATCGCCATTACGCGCAGCAAAACGCAGCTCACCAGATTCCTGGATCACTTCCACGGACGAATGTACATTCAGCTCCAGAGTGCCCTTGGCACCCTTAACCGAAAGCTTCTGGCCAGCGAGATTAATCTCGACACCTGCCGGTAGCTTGACGGGGTTCTTAGCAACGCGAGACATGCTTATCCCCCCTTAGAACACAGTGCAAAGCACTTCGCCGCCGACACCGGCAGCGCGCGCAGCGCGATCCGTCATCACACCCTTGTTGGTGGAGACGATGGATACACCGAGACCGCCGCGAACTTTCGGCAGCTGGTCGACGGGCTTGTACTGACGCAGACCAGGGCGGCTGACGCGTTTTACTTCTTCAATGACCGGACGGCCCTCGAAGTACTTCAGCTCGATGGACAGCTGCGGTTTTACGTCGCTGCTGATCTGATAACCCGCAATATAACCTTCGTTCTTCAGAACCTGGGCTACAGCCACCTTCAGCTTGGAAGACGGCATGCTTACGACGGACTTTTCAGCCATCTGGGCATTACGGATACGAGTTAGCATGTCCGCTAACGGGTCCTGCATACTCATGGGCTAGATGCTCCTAAACAAAAAGAACAGCCTTACGGCTGGAACCATCCTGAACCGGCGCACAGAATGCAGGCTCAGGAGAGCCGGACATTCTAGAGACCGATCAAAAATGAATCAAGCCCCAAAAGGGGCTTGATTCATAGAAAGACAAAGCCGGCACTAGGCCGGCTTCGTTTTTATTACCAGCTGGCCTTGACCAGACCCGGTACATCACCACGCATGGCAGCTTCACGCAGCTTGATACGGCCGAGGCCGAACTTGCGGTAAACGCCGTGCGGACGGCCGGTGATGCGGCAACGGTTACGCAGGCGGCTGGCGCTGGCGTCACGCGGTTGCTTTTGCAGGGCGACCTGGGCTTCCCAACGCTGCTCCGGAGTGGAGTTAGGGTTGGCGATGACAGCTTTCAGCTCGGCACGCTTCTTGGCGTACTTGGCTACCGTTTGCTGACGCTTCAGCTCACGGTTTTTCATGCTCATTTTGGCCATGATCCAACTCCAATCAGTTGCGGAACGGGAACTTGAATGCACGCAGCAGAGCGCGGCCTTCGTCGTCCGTACGGGCAGTGGTGGTCAGGGTAATGTCCAGACCACGCAGCGCATCGATCTTGTCGTAATCGATTTCCGGGAAAATGATCTGCTCTTTGACACCCATGCTGTAGTTGCCACGGCCGTCGAAGGACTTGGCATTCAGGCCGCGGAAGTCACGCACGCGCGGCAGGGAGATCGCGAGCAGGCGATCCAGGAATTCGTACATACGATCGCGACGCAGGGTCACCTTGACGCCGATCGGCCAGCCCTCGCGAACCTTGAAGCCTGCAATGGACTTGCGGGCATAGGTCACGACGGCTTTTTGACCGGTGATCTTTTCCAGGTCAGCAACAGCGTGCTCGATGACTTTCTTGTCGCCGATCGCTTCGCCGATACCCATGTTCAGGGTGATCTTGGTAACGCGCGGAACTTCCATCACGTTGCCCAGCTTCAGTTCTTCCTTCAGCTTGGGAGCGATTTCCTTCCGGTAAATCTCTTTCAGTCGTGCCATGGTGTTCTACCTATGATTCTCAAGCGCCAACCGGCTTTTGGGTGGACTTGAAGACACGAATTTTCTTACCGTCTTCAACTTTGAAGCCAACGCGGTCAGCCTTGTTGGTTTCATTGTTGAAAATGGCGACGTTAGAGACGTGCAGAGGCGCCTCTTTCTCGACGATACCGCCTTGAGCACCCAGCATCGGGTTCGGCTTGGTATGGCGCTTCACCAGGTTGATCCCACCAACGACCAGACGGTCGTCAGCGAGAACCTTGAGCACCTTGCCACGCTTACCTTTGTCTTTGCCGGCGATCACGATGATCTCGTCATCACGACGAATCTTTTGCATGACGGCTTCTCCTTACAGCACTTCGGGGGCGAGCGAGACGATCTTCATGAACTTCTCAGAACGAAGTTCACGAGTCACTGGCCCGAAGATACGGGTGCCGATCGGCTCTTGCTTGTTGTTCAGCAGAACAGCAGCGTTGCCATCAAAGCGGATGATCGAGCCATCAGGACGACGAACGCCGTGACGGGTGCGGACCACAACAGCGGTCATCACCTGGCCTTTCTTCACTTTACCGCGCGGAATTGCTTCCTTGACGGTGACCTTGATGATGTCGCCGATACCGGCGTAACGACGGTGCGAACCACCAAGGACCTTGATGCACATAACGCGACGAGCACCGCTGTTGTCAGCGACGTCGAGCATGGATTGAGTCTGAATCATATAATTTCTCCGACCCCTAGTCCTTAGACTTCCACGGCACGTTCGACGACTTCGACCAGAGCCCAAGACTTGGTCTTGGCCAGCGGACGGGTCTCACGAATGGTGACCTTGTCGCCGATGCGGCACTGATTGGTTTCGTCGTGGGCGTGCAGTTTGGTCGAACGCTTCACGTATTTACCGTAGATCGGGTGCTTAACGCGGCGCTCGATCAGAACGGTGATGGTCTTGTCCATTTTGTCGCTGACGACGCGGCCAGTCAGCGTGCGGACGGTTTTCTCAGCTTCAGCCATGATTACTTACCTGCCTGCTGGTTGAGCACAGTCTTCACGCGAGCAATGTCGCGCTTCACTTGCGAGAGCAGGTGAGACTGCCCCAACTGACCAGTTGCTTTCTGCATACGCAGATTGAACTGATCGCGCAGCAGACCGAGCAGTTGCTCGTTCAGCTGCTGAACCGATTTTTCACGAAGTTCATTCGCTTTCATCACATCACCGTCCGCTTAACAAAGGAGGTGGCGAGGGGCAGCTTTGCAGCAGCCAGGGCGAATGCCTCACGCGCCAGCTCTTCTGGAACACCTTCGATCTCGTACAGAACCTTGCCCGGCTGAATCTGGGCTACCCAGTACTCGACGCCGCCCTTCCCTTTACCCATACGAACTTCGAGGGGCTTTTTGGTAACAGGCTTGTCCGGGAAAACACGGATCCAGATTTTACCGCCACGCTTAACGTGACGAGTCAGGGCACGACGAGCCGACTCGATCTGACGAGCAGTCAGGCGACCACGTGCAACAGCTTTCAGGGCGAATTCGCCGAAGCTGACTTTGCTACCGCGCTGAGCCAGACCACGGTTGTGGCCAGTCATCTGCTTGCGGAATTTTGTACGCTTGGGTTGCAGCATTTTGCGTACTCCTTACTTGGCAGCTTTTTTACGAGGAGCGGGCGCTTGTGGTTTCAGCTCTTCTTTGAGGCCACCGATGACCTCACCTTTGAAGATCCAAACCTTCACACCGATCACACCGTAAGTGGTGTGCGCTTCGTAAGTGGCGTAATCGATATCGGCACGCAGGGTGTGCAGAGGCACACGACCTTCGCGATACCATTCGGTACGGGCGATTTCTGCACCGCCAAGACGACCGCTCACCTGGATCTTGATGCCCTTGGCACCAATACGCATGGCGTTTTGTACGGCACGTTTCATGGCGCGGCGGAACATCACACGACGCTCCAGCTGCTGAGCAACGCTCTGTGCTACCAACAGACCGTCGAGTTCCGGCTTGCGGATCTCTTCGATGTTGATGTGCACCGGCACACCCATTTGCTTGGTCAGGTCCTGACGCAGCTTCTCAACATCTTCACCTTTCTTGCCGATCACGATGCCGGGACGAGCGGTGTGGATGGTGATGCGTGCAGTCTGAGCCGGACGAGCAATGTCGATACGGCTTACGGACGCGCTTTTTAGTTTGTCTTGGAGATACTCACGGACCTTGAGGTCGGCAAACAGATAATCAGCGTATTGACGCTTGTCTGCGTACCAAACGGAGGTGTGCTCCTTGACGATTCCCAGGCGAATGCCAGTGGGATGTACTTTCTGACCCATCTGATCGACTCCGTTACTTGTCCGCAACCTTGACAGTGATATGGCAAGACCGCTTGACGATGCGATCAGCGCGGCCTTTGGCACGCGGCATGATGCGCTTCAGCGAACGCCCCTCGTTGACGAAAACGGTGCTGACCTTCAGGTCATCAACGTCTGCGCCCTCGTTGTGCTCGGCGTTGGCTACGGCCGACTCCAGCACTTTCTTCATGATCTCGGCGGCTTTCTTACTGCTGAAAGCCAGGAGGTTGAGCGCTTCGCCCACCTTCTTCCCGCGGATCTGGTCGGCGACCAAGCGGGCTTTCTGGGCGGAGATGCGAGCGCCCGACAACTTAGCGGCTACTTCCATTTCCTTACCCCTTAACGCTTGGCTTTCTTGTCCGCCACGTGCCCACGATAAGTGCGGGTACCAGCGAACTCGCCGAGTTTGTGGCCGACCATGTCTTCGTTCACGAGAACGGGGACGTGTTGGCGACCGTTATGTACAGCGATGGTCAGACCGACCATTTGCGGCAGGATCATGGAACGACGCGACCAGGTTTTAACCGGCTTGCGATCATTCTTTTCCATCGCCACTTCGACCTTCTTCAGTAGGTGAAGATCGATAAAAGGACCTTTTTTCAGAGAACGCGGCACTGTCGTATCCCTCTAGTTACTTGCGACGACGGACGATCATGTTGTCGGTGCGTTTGTTACCACGAGTCTTCGCGCCCTTAGTCGGGAAGCCCCATGGAGACACCGGATGACGGCCACCAGAGGTACGACCTTCACCACCACCATGTGGGTGGTCTACCGGGTTCATCGCCACACCGCGAACGGTCGGGCGAACACCGCGCCAGCGCTTGGCACCAGCTTTACCCAGCGAACGCAGGCTGTGCTCGGAGTTCGAGACTTCGCCCAGGGTCGCACGGCATTCAGCCAGTACTTTACGCATCTCGCCGGAGCGCAGACGCAGAGTGACGTAAGCACCTTCACGAGCAACCAGCTGAGCCGAAGCACCAGCGGAACGCGCGATCTGAGCACCTTTACCTGGCTTCAGCTCGATACCGTGAACGGTCGAACCCACCGGGATGCTGCGCAGCGACATGCTGTTGCCAGCCTTGATCGGAGCAGCGGAACCAGCGATCAGCTGATCACCAGCGCTCACGCCTTTCGGCGCGATGATGTAGCGACGCTCACCGTCGGCGTACTTCAGCAGAGCGATGTGCGCGGTACGGTTCGGATCGTATTCGATACGCTCGACAGTGGCTGGGATGCCATCTTTGTCGTTGCGACGGAAATCGACCAGACGATAGTGCTGCTTGTGACCACCACCAATGTGACGAGTGGTGATGCGACCGTTGTTGTTACGGCCGCCAGTCTTCGACTTCTTCTCGAGCAGCGGAGCATGAGGAGCGCCTTTGTGCAGCTCCTGATTGACCACCTTGACCACGAAACGGCGGCCAGCGGAAGTCGGTTTGCATTTAACGATTGCCATGATGCACCCCTACCTTACTCAGCACTGCTGGCGAAATCGATGTCCTGGCCCGGCTGAAGAGCGATGTACGCCTTCTTCCAGTCGTTACGCTTGCCAACGCCGCGAGCGGTGCGCTTGCTTTTACCGAGAACGTTCACGGTATTAACAGCGGCCACTTTCACGTTGAACAGGCTTTCGACGGCCTTCTTGATTTCCAGCTTGGTTGCATCAGTGGCAACCTTGAAAACGAATTGGCTCTTGCCGTCCGCCAGCACAGTGGCTTTCTCGGAGACATGCGGGCCAACCAGCACTTTGAATACGCGTTCCTGGTTCATCCCAGCAGCTCCTCGAATTTCTTCACGGCAGACACGGTGACCAGCACCTTGTCGTAGGCGATCAGGCTGACAGGATCGGAACCTTGAACGTCGCGTACGTCGACGTGCGGCAGGTTGCGCGCAGCCAGGTACAGGTTCTGATCAACAGCATCAGACACGATCAGAACGTCGTTCAGACCCATGCCATTCAGCTTGTCCAGGAGAACCTTGGTTTTCGGCGCATCAACAGCGAAGTCTTCTACAACAACCAGGCGATCAGCACGCACCAACTCGGAGAGGATCGAGCGCAGAGCGGCGCGATACATCTTCTTGTTGAGCTTCTGGTCATGGTTCTGCGGACGAGCTGCGAAGGTCACGCCACCGCCACGCCAGATCGGACCACGAGTGGTACCAGCACGAGCACGACCAGTGCCCTTCTGACGCCACGGACGCTTGCCACCACCGGACACGTCGGAACGAGTCTTCTGCTGCTTGCTGCCCTGACGACCGCCAGCCATGTAGGCGACAACGGCCTGGTGAACCAGGGTCTCGTTGTATTCGCTACCGAAAGTCGCGTCGGAGACTTCGATCGCCTGAGCGTTAGTTACATTCAATTGCATCTCAGCATCTCCCCTTAACCGCGAGCCTTGGTAGCCGGACGCACAACCAGATTGCCGCCAGTAGCGCCAGGAACGGCACCCTTGACCAGCAGCAGATTGCGTTCAGCGTCGACGCGCACAACTTCCAGGGACTGCACGGTCACGCGCTCAGCGCCCATATGACCGGACATTTTTTTGCCCTTGAATACACGACCAGGAGTCTGGCACTGGCCGATGGAGCCCGGGACGCGGTGAGAGAGGGAGTTACCGTGGGTATTGTCCTGACCACGGAAGTTCCAACGCTTGATGGTACCGGCAAAGCCTTTACCCTTGGATTCACCGGTGACATCCACCAGCTGACCAGCTTGGAACAACTCAGCGGTGATCTGATCGCCAGCCTGGTACTCGCCTTCTTCAAGACGGAATTCCCAAACACCGCGACCAGCAGCAACATTTGCCTTGGCAAAGTGGCCAGCCTGAGCCTTGGTTACGCGGGAAGCACGACGCTCACCAACGGTAACCTGCACGGCGCGATAGCCATCGCTTTCTTCAGTTTTGAACTGGGTGACGCGATTCGGCTCGATCTCAATGACCGTAACCGGAATGGAGACACCTTCTTCGGTGAAAATGCGGGTCATGCCGCACTTACGACCGACTACACCAATAGTCATGTTGTAAACCTCATGAGTGTACGGGGCTTTCACCCGCTATGGCCGCCCATTTCAGAGCGTTACACGACTAAAACCCCAAGGTTTTAGCCGAGGCTGATCTGCACTTCCACGCCAGCTGCAAGGTCAAGCTTCATCAGCGCGTCAACGGTTTTATCCGTCGGCTGGACGATGTCCAGAACACGCTTATGAGTGCGAATCTCGTACTGATCACGCGCGTCTTTGTTGACGTGCGGAGAAGTCAGTACGGTGAAACGCTCCTTGCGAGTAGGCAGAGGAATAGGACCACGCACCTGAGCACCAGTACGTTTCGCGGTTTCCACGATTTCCTGGGTGGATTGATCGATCAGGCGATGGTCAAAAGCCTTCAACCGAATACGGATTTGTTGGTTTTGCATTTTGACCTCAGACTCTATCTCTGCTATCCCCAACGGACGGACTACGCCCGTTAAAAGGAGGCGTGATTGTACGGATGCGTCCAGGGGGTGTCAACTTTTGATCAGAAAACAGAAAAGGCCCCGAAGGGCCTTTTCTTTTACCGCGACAATCGATTACTCGATGATCTTGGCAACCACGCCAGCACCAACGGTACGGCCGCCTTCGCGAATCGCGAAACGCAGACCATCTTCCATGGCGATCGGCTTGATCAGGGTGACAACCATTTTCACGTTGTCGCCCGGCATTACCATTTCAACGCCTTCCGGCAGTTCGCACGAACCGGTTACGTCGGTGGTACGGAAGTAGAACTGCGGACGGTAGCCCTTGAAGAACGGAGTGTGACGACCGCCTTCCTCTTTGGACAGCACGTACACTTCAGCTTCGAACTTGGTGTGCGGCTTGATGGTGCCCGGCTTGGCCAGAACCTGACCACGCTCTACGTCGTCACGCTTGGTGCCGCGCAGCAGAACGCCGCAGTTCTCACCAGCACGACCTTCGTCGAGCAGCTTGCGGAACATTTCAACGCCGGTGCAGGTGGTCTTGGTGGTGTCACGCAGACCAACGATCTCGATTTCTTCCTGGATCTTAACGATACCGCGCTCTACACGACCGGTAACTACAGTACCGCGGCCGGAGATCGAGAATACGTCTTCGATCGGCATCAGGAACGGCTTGTCGATGGCACGAACCGGCTCTGGGATGTAGCTGTCCAGAGTTTCAACCAGCTTCTTCACAGCGCTGGTGCCCATTTCGTTGTCGTCTTGGCCGTTCAGAGCCATCAGAGCAGAACCGATGATGATCGGAGTGTCGTCGCCCGGGAAGTCGTAGGTCGACAGCAGGTCACGAACTTCCATCTCAACCAGTTCCAGCAGCTCGGCGTCGTCAACCATGTCAGCCTTGTTCAGGAAGACCACGATGTACGGAACACCTACCTGACGGGACAGCAGGATGTGCTCGCGGGTCTGCGGCATCGGGCCGTCAGCAGCGGAGCAAACCAGGATCGCGCCGTCCATCTGGGCAGCACCGGTGATCATGTTTTTGACGTAGTCGGCGTGGCCCGGGCAGTCAACGTGCGCGTAGTGGCGAACAGCCGAGTCGTACTCAACGTGAGCGGTGTTGATGGTGATACCGCGAGCTTTTTCTTCCGGGGCGCTGTCGATCTTGTCGAAGTCAACGCGAGCCGAACCGAATACTTCGGAGCAAACGCGGGTCAGAGCTGCGGTCAGGGTGGTTTTACCGTGGTCAACGTGACCGATGGTGCCTACGTTGACGTGCGGTTTGTTACGTTCAAACTTTTCTTTAGCCACGACAGTGAACTCCTTGCCTAAAGGGCTGAATCAGCCTTGTTTTTTGGTTACAGACTCGACGATGTGCGACGGAGCCGTATTGTATTTTTTGAATTCCATAGAGTAGCTAGCGCGACCCTGAGACATGGAACGGACGTCGGTCGCATAACCGAACATCTCACCCAGCGGAACTTCGGCGCGAATTACTTTGCCGGAGACCGTGTCTTCCATACCCAAGATCATGCCGCGACGGCGGTTAAGGTCGCCCATCACGTCACCCATATAGTCTTCAGGGGTAACAACCTCTACCGCCATGATCGGCTCGAGCAGCTCACCACCGCCCTTCTGGGCCAGCTGCTTGGTTGCCATGGAGGCAGCCACCTTGAACGCCATCTCGTTCGAGTCGACGTCGTGGTAAGAACCATCAAACACGGTAGCCTTCAGGCCGATCAGCGGATAGCCGGCAACAACGCCGTTCTTCATCTGCTCTTCGATACCCTTCTGGATAGCCGGGATGTATTCCTTAGGAACCACACCACCCACTACTTCGTTCACGAACTGCAGACCTTCCTGACCTTCGTCAGCAGGAGCAAAACGGATCCAGCAATGGCCGAACTGACCACGACCGCCGGACTGACGAACGAACTTGCCTTCGATTTCACAGTTCTTCGTGATGCGCTCACGATAGGAAACCTGAGGCTTACCGATGTTGGCTTCGACGTTGAACTCACGGCGCATCCGGTCAACCAGGATGTCCAGGTGCAACTCGCCCATGCCGGAGATGATGGTCTGACCAGTCTCCTCATCGGTCTTGACGCGGAAAGACGGGTCTTCCTGAGCAAGTTTGCCCAGAGCGATACCCATTTTTTCCTGGTCGTCCTTGGTCTTAGGCTCCACGGCAACCGAAATAACCGGCTCCGGGAAGTCCATGCGAACCAGGATGATCGGCTGATCAGCGTTGCACAAAGTTTCACCGGTGGTGACGTCCTTCATGCCGATCAAGGCCGCGATGTCACCAGCGCGTACTTCCTTGATCTCTTCGCGGGCGTTTGCGTGCATCTGCACCATACGACCCACGCGCTCTTTCTTGCCCTTAACCGAGTTGACCACGCCGTCACCGGAGGCCAACACGCCCGAGTAAACGCGGACGAAGGTCAAGGTACCCACGAAGGGGTCGGTAGCGATCTTGAACGCCAGTGCCGCGAACGGCTCGTCGTCACTTGCATGACGCTCCATTTCCTCTTCCTCGTTATCCGGGTTGGAACCCTTGATAGCAGGAATGTCGGTAGGAGCAGGCAGGAAGTCGATAACGGCGTCGAGAACCAGGGGAACACCCTTGTTCTTGAAGGAAGAACCGCAAACAGCCAGAACGATTTCACCAGCGATAGTACGCTGACGCAGGGCCGACTTGATCTCAGCAATGCTCAGCTCTTCGCCTTCCAGGTACTTGTTCATCAGCTCTTCGTTGGCTTCGGCCGCAGCCTCAACCATGTTGCTGCGCCACTTCTCGGCTTCTTCCAGCAATTCAGCCGGAATTTCCTTGCGCACAGGAACCATGCCCTTGTCAGCATCGTTCCAGTAGACAGCTTGCATGTTGATCAGATCGATCTGACCCTGGAAGTTGTCTTCGGAACCGATAGCCAGCTGGATCGGCACTGGAGTGTGACCCAGGCGCTGCTTGATCTGACCGATCACGCGCAGGAAGTCAGCACCGGCACGGTCCATCTTGTTGACGTAAACAAGACGCGGAACGCCGTATTTGTTGGCCTGACGCCATACGGTTTCCGACTGCGGCTCAACGCCCGAAGTGCCGCAGAACACAACGACAGCGCCGTCAAGTACGCGCAGCGAGCGCTCTACTTCGATGGTGAAGTCAACGTGCCCCGGGGTGTCGATGACGTTGAAGCGGTGCTCGTCCTTGTACTGCTTCTCGGAACCTTTCCAGAAAGCGGTAATGGCAGCAGAGGTGATGGTAATACCACGCTCCTGCTCCTGCACCATCCAGTCGGTGGTCGCGGCGCCGTCATGCACCTCGCCCATCTTGTGGCTTTTGCCGGTGTAGAAAAGGACACGCTCGGTGGTCGTGGTTTTACCCGCGTCCACGTGAGCCACGATACCGATGTTACGGTACCGGTTAATCGGTGTAGTACGAGCCATAAAGCCCTCGCAAATTTAGAAGCGCTGAAATTAGAAGCGGTAGTGCGAGAAGGCCTTGTTGGCTTCAGCCATACGGTGCACGTCTTCACGCTTCTTCACTGCGGCGCCTTTGCCTTCAGCAGCATCCAGCAGCTCGCCAGCAAGGCGCAGAGCCATGGACTTCTCGCCACGCTTACGCGCGTAATCCACCAGCCAACGCATGGCCAGGGCATTACGGCGGGACGGACGAACTTCGACCGGGACCTGGTAAGTCGCACCGCCAACACGGCGGGACTTCACTTCGACCAGCGGAGCGATGGCGTCGAGAGCTTTCTCGAAGATCTCCAGGGGATCGCTGTTCTTGCGCGCTTTAACAGTTTCCAGAGCACCGTAAACGATACGCTCGGCGACTGCTTTCTTGCCGCTTTCCATCACGTGGTTCATGAATTTGGCGAGAATCAGGCTTCCGTATTTCGGATCGTCCAGAATCTCACGCTTAGCTGCTACACGACGTCTTGGCATGATAAGCCCTCAAACGGTCTTCAGGTTAGCCCGGGACCATAACCATTCGGTTACGCCCGACCTTACTCTTATCGACTCAATAAAAAGAAAAATGGCGAACCGAATTACTTCGGACGCTTGGTACCGTACTTCGAGCGACCCTGCTTACGGTCTTTAACGCCGGTGGTATCCAGCGAACCGCGAACAGTGTGGTAGCGCACACCCGGAAGGTCTTTTACACGACCGCCACGGATCAGCACGACGCTGTGCTCTTGCAGGTTGTGACCTTCACCACCGATGTAGGAGGTGACTTCAAAACCGTTGGTCAGACGAACACGGCACACTTTACGCAGTGCGGAGTTCGGTTTCTTCGGCGTGGTGGTGTACACGCGGGTGCACACGCCACGACGCTGCGGGCAGTTCTGCAGCGCAGGAACGTCGGATTTCTCGACGATACGCTTGCGCGGCTGACGTACCAGCTGGTTGATAGTTGCCATCTACTAGCTCCACTGTTGTCTTTCGACGCTATTTATTACAACAAAAGCAAAATGGCAGAGCACAACGCCCTGCCAAATTTAGGGGTGCATGAGTCTAAAGAGACTGAAGCCCCCAGTCAAGGCAACGCCCCGGACGATTGCTCGCCCGGGGCATCACACTCAATTGCCGGAGTTCAGCGCTTCGGTCAGCGCCGCTTCCACTTCACTGGCGCTCACTCGCACCGGCTTGTCGGCTTCACGGCGACGCTTGCGCTCGCTGTGGTAAGCCAGACCGGTACCGGCCGGGATCAGACGACCCACCACCACGTTTTCCTTCAGGCCGCGCAGATAGTCACGCTTGCCGGTAACCGCCGCTTCAGTCAGTACGCGAGTGGTCTCCTGGAAGGAGGCCGCCGAGATGAACGACTCGGTGGACAGCGAGGCCTTGGTGATACCCAGCAGAACGCGGTCGAACTTGGAGATGAACTTGTCATCAGCCGACAGACGCTCGTTCTCGCCCAGTACGTGGGTCAGTTCCATCTGGTCGCCCTTGATGAAGCTGGAATCGCCGGATTCGGTGATCTCAACTTTACGCAGCATCTGACGCAGGATGGTCTCGATGTGCTTGTCGTTGATCTTCACGCCCTGCAGGCGGTAAACGTCCTGGATCTCGTTGACGATGTACTTGGCCAGCGCGCTGACGCCCAGCAGACGCAGGATGTCGTGCGGATCGCTCGGGCCGTCGGAGATAACTTCGCCGCGGTTCACTTGTTCGCCTTCGAAGACGTTCAGGTGACGCCACTTCGGAATCAGCTCCTCGTACGGATCGCTGCCATCAGTCGGGGTAATGACCAGACGGCGCTTGCCTTTGGTCTCTTTACCGAAGGCGATGGTGCCGCTGATTTCCGCCAGGATCGAGGCTTCTTTCGGACGACGCGCTTCGAACAAGTCGGCAACGCGCGGCAGACCACCGGTGATGTCGCGGGTCTTCGAGGTTTCCTGCGGGATACGGGCGATAACGTCACCGACCGCAATCTGCGCACCGTCAGCCACGCCGACCAGGGCGTTGGCCGGCAGGAAGTACTGGGCCGGTACATCAGTACCCGGCAGCAGCAGTTCCTTGCCATTGGCGTCGACCATCTTGATCGCCGGACGAATGTCCTTGCCAGCGGCCGGACGGTCTTTCGGATCCAGCACTTCGATGTTGGTCAGACCGGTCAGTTCGTCGGTCTGGCGCTTGATGGTGATGCCTTCTTCCATGCCGACGAAGGTAACCACACCCTTCATCTCGGTCACGATCGGGTGGGTGTGCGGGTCCCACTTGGCGACGATGGCGCCAGCTTCGACCTTGTCACCTTCCTTCACGGAAATCACGGCACCGTACGGCAGCTTGTAGCGCTCGCGCTCGCGACCGAACTCGTCGGCCACGGCCAGCTCGCCGGAGCGGGAAACCGCTACCAGGTTGCCGTCCACGCGCTCGACGTGCTTCAGGTTGTGCAGACGGATAGCACCGCCGTTCTTCACCTGAACGCTGTCAGCTGCGGAAGTACGGCTGGCCGCACCACCGATGTGGAACGTACGCATGGTCAGCTGGGTACCCGGCTCACCGATGGACTGGGCCGCGATAACGCCGACCGCTTCACCGATGTTGACCTGATGACCACGGGCCAGATCGCGACCGTAGCACTTGGCGCAGATGCCGTAGCGGGTTTCGCAGCTGATCGGCGAACGCACGATCACTTCGTCGATGCTGGCACGCTCGATGAACTCGACCCACTGCTCGTCGACCAGGGTACCGGCCGGCACGATGACTTCGTCGCTGCCCGGCTTGAATACGTCCTTGGCGATCACTCGACCCAGTACGCGCTCGCCCAGCGGCTCGACCACGTCACCGCCTTCGATGTGCGGGGTCATCAGCAGACCGTGTTCGGTACCGCAATCGACCTCGGTCACTACCAGATCCTGCGCCACGTCGACCAGACGACGAGTCAGGTAACCGGAGTTCGCGGTCTTCAGTGCGGTATCCGCCAGACCTTTACGAGCACCGTGAGTGGAGATGAAGTACTGCAGTACGTTCAGGCCTTCACGGAAGTTGGCGGTGATCGGCGTCTCGATGATGGAGCCGTCCGGCTTGGCCATCAGACCACGCATACCGGCCAGCTGGCGGATCTGCGCGGCGCTACCACGAGCACCGGAGTCAGCCATCATGTACATGGAGTTGAAGGACTCCTGCTCGACGGTCTTGCCTTCACGATCGACAACCGACTCTTTCGAGAGGTTGGCCATCATCGCCTTCGACACTTCGTCGTTGGCCTTGGACCAGAGGTCGATCACCTTGTTGTACTTCTCGCCCTGGGTTACCAGGCCGGAGGCATACTGCGATTCGATTTCCTTCACTTCCTCGGTGGCGGCGTCGATGATGCGCGCCTTCTCATCCGGGATGACGAAGTCGTTCACGCCGATCGACACACCGGAGATGGTCGAGTAGGCGAAACCGGTGTACATCAGCTGGTCAGCGAAGATCACGGTCTCTTTCAGACCAACCACGCGATAGCACTGGTTGATCAGCTTGGAGATCGCCTTCTTCTTCATCGACTGGTTGACCACGTCGAAGGGCAGGCCCGCCGGCACGATCTGGAACAGCAGGGCGCGACCAACAGTCGTGTCGACGATGCGGGTACGGCGGGTAACCGAGCCGTCCTTCTCGTTGACCACTTCGTTGACGCGTACCTTGACCCGAGCGTGCAGGGAGGCTTCGCCGCCACGGAACACGCGGTCAACTTCCTGCAGGTCGGCGAATACGCGACCTTCACCCTTGGCGTTCACCGCTTCACGGGTCATGTAGTACAGACCCAGAACCACGTCCTGCGACGGCACGATGATCGGCTCGCCGTTGGCAGGCGAGAGGATGTTGTTGGTCGACATCATCAGCGCACGCGCTTCCAGCTGGGCTTCCAGCGTCAGCGGTACGTGGACGGCCATCTGGTCACCGTCGAAGTCGGCGTTGTACGCGGCGCAGACCAGCGGGTGCAGCTGGATCGCTTTACCTTCGATCAGAACCGGCTCGAACGCCTGGATACCCAGACGGTGCAGGGTCGGTGCGCGGTTGAGCAGTACGGGGTGTTCGCGGATGACTTCGGCGAGAACGTCCCAAACCTCGGGCAGCTCGCGCTCGACCATCTTCTTGGCGGCCTTGATGGTGGTCGCCATGCCGCGCATTTCCAGCTTGCCAAAAATGAACGGCTTGAACAGCTCAAGCGCCATCTTCTTCGGTAGACCGCACTGGTGCAGACGCAGAGTCGGACCCACGGTGATCACGGAACGACCGGAGTAGTCCACACGCTTACCGAGAAGGTTCTGACGGAAGCGACCTTGCTTACCTTTGATCATGTCGGCCAGCGACTTCAGCGGACGCTTGTTCGAGCCAGTGATGGCGCGACCGCGACGGCCGTTGTCGAGCAGGGCGTCGACTGCTTCCTGCAGCATGCGCTTTTCGTTGCGCACGATGATGTCCGGCGCCGACAGATCAAGCAGGCGCTTCAGACGGTTGTTACGGTTGATCACGCGGCGATACAGATCGTTCAGATCGGAAGTCGCGAAGCGGCCGCCATCCAGCGGAACAAGCGGACGCAGGTCCGGCGGCAGTACCGGCAGAACGGTCAGGACCATCCACTCCGGATGGTTGCCGGAGTCCTTGAAGGCTTCCATCAGCTTCAGGCGCTTGGACAGCTTCTTGATCTTGGTTTCCGAGTTGGTCTGCGGAATCTCTTCGCGCAGGCGGCCAATCTCGTGGTCCAGGTCGATGGCGTTGAGCAGCTCACGAACAGCTTCGGCGCCCATGCGCGCGTCGAAGTCGTCACCGAACTCTTCGAGAGCTTCGAAGTACTGCTCGTCATTCAGCAGCTGGCCCTTTTCCAGGGTGGTCATGCCCGGATCGATAACGACATAGCTCTCGAAATAGAGCACGCGTTCGATGTCACGCAGGGTCATGTCCAGCAGCAGGCCAATACGGCTCGGCAGGGACTTCAGGAACCAGATGTGAGCAACCGGCGAGGCCAGTTCGATGTGCGCCATGCGCTCACGACGAACCTTGGCCAGGGCCACTTCCACGCCACACTTCTCGCAGATCACGCCGCGATGCTTCAAGCGCTTGTACTTACCGCACAGGCACTCGTAATCCTTTACCGGGCCAAAGATCTTGGCGCAGAACAGACCATCGCGCTCAGGCTTGAAGGTACGGTAGTTGATGGTTTCCGGCTTTTTCACTTCACCGAAAGACCAGGAACGGATCATCTCAGGCGAAGCCAGACCGATACGGATCGCATCGAACTCTTCCACCTGACCCTGGTTTTTCAACAGATTCAGCAAGTCTTTCAAGGCCTTTCCTCCTCACGGACCAGCGGCAACCCGGCCTTGGCCGGGCGCCGCATAGGCGGTGCGTGTTATTCGGTTTCCAGTTCGATGTCGATACCGAGCGAGCGGATCTCTTTGATCAACACGTTGAAGGACTCGGGCATGCCGGCCTCCATGCGGTGATCGCCGTCCACGATGTTCTTGTACATCTTGGTCCGGCCGTTCACGTCGTCCGACTTCACGGTCAGCATTTCCTGCAGGGTGTAAGCGGCGCCGTAGGCTTCCAGTGCCCAGACCTCCATCTCACCGAAGCGCTGACCACCGAACTGCGCCTTACCACCCAGCGGCTGCTGGGTAACCAGGCTGTAGGAACCGGTGGAACGAGCGTGCATCTTGTCGTCGACCAGGTGGTTCAGTTTGAGCATGTACATGTAGCCGACAGTGGTCGGACGCTCGAACTGGTTGCCGGTACGG
The DNA here is from genome assembly GCF_014164785.1 of Aquipseudomonas guryensis. Classification (GTDB taxonomy): domain Bacteria; phylum Pseudomonadota; class Gammaproteobacteria; order Pseudomonadales; family Pseudomonadaceae; genus Aquipseudomonas; species Aquipseudomonas guryensis. The sequence continues at coordinate 726,482 of NZ_JACJFN010000003.1, forward strand.
CCGTCAGTCAGGCGCATCTGGCCGCTTTCCGGCAGATCGGCCAGCTTGAGCATGGCCTTGATCTCGCTTTCCTTGGCACCGTCGAATACCGGGGTAGCCATCGGCACACCGCCACGCAGGTTCTTCGCCAGGTCGAGGATCTCGGTATCGGACAGCTCGTTCAGGTTTTCCTGACGACCACCGATCTCGTTGTAGATCTGCTGCATGAACTTGCGCAGCTCGGCGACCTTGCGCTGCTCTTCGAGCATGCGGTTGATCTTCTCGCCCAGACCTTTGGCCGCAAGGCCCAGGTGGGTTTCGAGGATCTGCCCGACGTTCATACGCGACGGTACGCCCAGCGGGTTGAGGACGATGTCGACCGGGGTACCATTGGCATCGTGCGGCATGTCTTCGACCGGCATGATCACCGAGACCACACCCTTGTTACCGTGACGACCAGCCATCTTGTCGCCCGGCTGGATGCGACGCTTGATGGCCAGGTAGACCTTGACGATCTTCAGTACGCCCGGCGCCAGGTCGTCGCCCTGCTGCAGCTTGCGCTTCTTGTCTTCGAACTTGTCGTCGAGCAGTTGGCGACGGTCGCTGATGTAGGCCTGGGCCTTTTCCAGCTGCTCGTTGAGAGCATCTTCCGCCATGCGCAGCTTGAACCACTGACCGCGCTCGAGACCGTCGAGGTAAGCGTCGTCGATCACTGCACCTTTCTTCAGGCCAGCGCCGCCTTCGGCCTTGGCACCAACCAGGGCGGAGCGCAGACGCTCGAAGGTGGCGCCTTCGACGATGCGGAACTCTTCGTTGAGGTCCTTGCGGATCTCGTCGAGCTGCATCTTCTCGATGGACAGGGCGCGCGAGTCGCGCTCCACGCCATCACGGGTGAAGACCTGCACGTCAATGACGGTGCCCTTGGTGCCGGTCGGCACACGCAGGGAGGTGTCTTTCACGTCGCTGGCTTTCTCACCGAAGATCGCACGCAGCAGCTTCTCTTCCGGAGTCAGCTGGGTCTCGCCTTTCGGAGTGACCTTGCCGACCAGGATGTCGCCGGCGCCAACTTCGGCACCCACATAAACGATACCGGCTTCGTCCAGCTTGTTCAGTGCAGCTTCACCGACGTTCGGGATGTCTGCAGTGATTTCCTCTGGGCCAAGCTTGGTGTCACGCGCCACACAGGTCAGTTCCTGGATGTGGATCGTGGTGAAGCGGTCTTCCTGAACCACGCGTTCGGACAGGCAGATGGAGTCTTCGAAGTTGAAGCCGTTCCACGGCATGAACGCGACGCGCATGTTCTGACCCAGTGCCAGCTCACCCATGTCGGTGGACGGGCCGTCAGCCAGAATGTCGCTGCGCGAAACCTTGTCACCCTTGCTCACCAGCGGACGCTGGTTGATGCAGGTGTTCTGGTTCGAGCGGGTGTATTTGGTCAGGTTGTAGATGTCGACGCCGGCTTCGCCAGTTTCGACTTCGTCGTCATTGACGCGAACTACAACACGGCTGGCATCGACGGAGTCGATCACGCCACCACGACGAGCCACGACGCAGACGCCGGAGTCACGGGCAACGTTGCGCTCCATACCGGTACCGACCAGCGGCTTGTCGGCGCGCAAGGTGGGTACAGCCTGACGCTGCATGTTCGAACCCATCAACGCACGGTTGGCGTCGTCGTGTTCGAGGAACGGAATCAGCGAGGCCGCAACAGAAACTACCTGCTTCGGCGACACGTCCATCAGGGTGACGTCTTCCGGCGCCTTGACGGTGAATTCGTTCAGGTGACGAACAGCCACCAGCTCGTCGGTCAGCATGCCCTTGTCGTTCATGGTCGCCGAAGCCTGGGCGATCACATGATCGGCCTCTTCGATGGCGGACAGGAAGACGATTTCATCGGTAACCAGACCGGCCTTGACCACACGGTACGGGCTTTCCAGGAAGCCGTACTGATTGGTGCGCGCATACGCAGCCAGGGAGTTGATCAGACCGATGTTCGGACCTTCAGGGGTCTCGATCGGGCACACGCGACCGTAGTGGGTCGGGTGTACGTCACGGACTTCGAAGCCGGCACGCTCACGGGTCAGACCACCTGGGCCGAGTGCGGAGACGCGGCGCTTGTGGGTGATCTCGGAGAGCGGGTTGTTCTGGTCCATGAACTGCGAGAGCTGGCTGGAACCGAAGAACTCTTTCACCGCCGCCGCAACCGGCTTGGCGTTGATCAGATCCTGCGGCATCAGGCCTTCGCTTTCAGCCATCGACAGACGCTCTTTGACCGCACGCTCCACACGTACCAGGCCAACGCGGAACTGGTTCTCGGCCATTTCGCCGACGCAACGTACGCGACGGTTACCCAGGTGGTCGATGTCGTCGACGATGCCCTTGCCGTTACGGATATCAACCAGGGTCTTCAGTACGGCAACAATGTCTTCCTTGCTCAGTACACCCGAACCCTCGATCTCGGTGCGACCGATACGACGGTTGAACTTCATGCGGCCGACGGCCGACAGGTCGTAACGTTCGGCGCTGAAGAACAGGTTGTTGAACAGGGTCTCGGCAGCATCCTTGGTTGGCGGCTCGCCAGGACGCATCATGCGGTAGATCTCGACCAGAGCTTCCAACTGGTTGCTGGTGGAGTCGATCTTCAGCGTGTCGGAGATGAACGGACCGCAATCGATATCGTTGGTGTACAGGGTCTCGATACGGACAACCTGGGCCTTGACTATCTTGGCCAGCAGGTCGGCGCTCAGCTCGGTGTTGCACTCGGCAACGATCTCGCCGGTCGACGGATGCACGATGGCTTTCGCGGTGGTGCGGCCCAGCACGTAGTCGAGCGGAACTTCCAGCTCTTTGATGCCGGCCTTGTCGATCTGGTTGATGTGGCGCGCAGTGATACGGCGGCCCTGCTCAACGATGACCTTGCCCTTCTCGTCCTTGATGTCGAAAGCGGCGATTTCGCCACGCAGACGCTGCGGCACCAGCTCCAGGTTGAGCGACTCGCCCTGCACGTGGAACACGTTGGTGGCGTAGAAGGCGTTGAGCACTTCTTCAGTGCTATAGCCCAGCGCGCGCAGCAGCACGGAAGCCGGCAGCTTGCGACGACGGTCGATACGCACGAACACGCAGTCCTTCGGGTCGAACTCGAAGTCCAGCCAGGAGCCACGGTAAGGAATGATACGCGCCGAATACAGCAGCTTGCCCGAGCTGTGAGTTTTGCCACGGTCGTGGTCGAAGAACACACCCGGCGAGCGGTGCAGCTGGGAAACGATGACGCGCTCGGTACCGTTGATGATGAAGGTACCGTTCTCGGTCATCAGGGGGATTTCCCCCATGTAGACTTCTTGCTCTTTGATGTCCTTGATCGCTTTATTCGACGATTCTTTGTCGAAAATGATCAGACGGACTTTGACCCGCAGCGGTACGGCGAATGTCACGCCACGCAGCACGCACTCTTTGACGTCGAATGCCGGCTCGCCCAGGCGATAGCCAACATACTCCAGAGCAGCATTGCCGGAATAGCTGATAATCGGGAATACGGACTTGAAGGCCGCATGCAGGCCAACGTCGCGGAACTGCTCCTTGCTCGCTCCCGCCTGCAGGAATTCGCGGTACGAATCCAACTGGATGGCCAGGAGATACGGCACATCCATCACGTCCGGCAACTTGCTAAAGTCCTTGCGGATACGTTTTTTCTCAGTGTATGAGTAAGCCATCAGCGTTCCCCAGCTTGGTCACCTGCTTGTTTGGCTGCTCCCGACGGCAACAGCCAGAAAATCTTGCAAACCCTAGGTTTGCACCGCCCTCGAGCGGGTTTTCACGTTAGGGCGAAGGCCTACGCACATCGCCCATAACGGAAAAAGGCCGGTGGCAAAAGCCACCAGCCGCCAGCCTTAAGCGCAACGCTTGGGCTGTTGACGCAAGGTCGTCGCTTACTTGAGCTCGACTTTGGCGCCAGCTTCTTCCAGCTTCTTCTTGGCGTCTTCAGCAGCATCCTTGGCCAGGCCTTCAGCGATGACCTGAGGAGCGGTGTCGACTTTCTCTTTGGCTTCTTTCAGGCCCAGACCAGTCAGTTCGCGAACAGCTTTGATCACGTTGACTTTCTTCTCGCCAGCTTCAACCAGAACAACGTTGAACTCGGTTTGCTCTTCAACAACAGCGGCAGCAGCAGCCGGGCCAGCAGCGGCAACAGCAGCGGTAACGCCGAAGGTTTCTTCCATCGCCTTGATCAGCTCAACAACTTCCAGAACGGTTTTCTGGCCGATGGCTTCGATGATTTGCTCGTTAGTCAGAGACATGACTATAAATTCCTGTATTGGGGTGACAGCCTACGCAGCCATCAAATTAAACAAATGATTTTGAAAGTGCTGATGCGGCCTTAGGCAGCGGCAGCTTCTTTCTGGTCGCGAACGGCCGCCAGAGTACGAGCCAGCTTGCTGGTAGCGCCTTGAATCACGCTCATCAGTCGTGCAATAGCTTCGTCGCGAGTTGGCAGCGAAGCCAACACATCGATCTGGTTTGCTGCGAGGAACTTGCCCTCGAACGCAGCTGCCTTGATCTCGAACTTGTCGTTACCTTTAGCGAACTCTTTGAACAGACGAGCAGCAGCGCCCGGGTGTTCGTTGGAGAAAGCGATCAAGGTCGGGCCGGTGAAGGCGTCGTTGAGGACACTGTATTCAGTGTCAGCAACGGCACGACGGAGCAGGGTGTTACGTACGACACGCACGTATACGCCTGCTTCACGAGCCTCTTTACGGAGTCCGGTCATAGCGCCTACTGTCACACCACGGGCATCAGCCACAACAGCGGACAGGGCAACTTTGGCAGCCTCGTTGACTTCAGCGACGATGGCCTTCTTGTCTTCGAGTTTAATTGCCACGGGTAAAACTCCTGCTTGTTACCGTTTCATCTGGCCGAAGCCGGATGTCGTTTTGGTGTCTGATTCGGTAAGGAATCGGGAGCACCATCTGCGTAGGCTTGAGGTTTAAGGCTTGCGCCGCCTACGGTCTTGGATAGCCCCCGCCAGGCAGGGACCCCAATCTTTCAAGCCGGCGGATCGCTCCGCCAGCCAATGACTTACGCGTCGAGCGAAGCTTGGTCGATGACCAGACCCGGACCCATGGTGGTGCTCAGGGTCACGCGCTTGACGTAGATGCCTTTCGAGGTGGACGGCTTCAGACGCTTGAGGTCCGACAGCAGGGCTTCCACGTTCTGCTTCAGGTGACCGGCTTCGAAACCGACCTTGCCAACAGAGGTGTGGATGATGCCGTTCTTGTCGGTACGGAAACGTACCTGACCAGCCTTGGCGTTCTTAACGGCAGTGGCCACGTCCGGAGTCACGGTACCGACCTTCGGGTTCGGCATCAGACCGCGCGGACCGAGGATCTGGCCCAGCTGACCGACAACACGCATGGCATCCGGGGAGGCGATGACCACGTCGTAGTTCAGGTCGCCGGCTTTCATCTCGGCAGCCAGTTCGTCCATACCAACCTTGTCAGCACCAGCAGCCAGGGCAGCTTCAGCGCCCGGGCCTTGGGTGAACACGGCGACGCGAACGGTCTTACCGGTGCCATTCGGCAGTACGGTGGCGCCACGAACAACCTGGTCGGATTTACGCGGATCAACACCGAGGTTGATAGCGATATCGAACGACTCGGTGAACTTGACGGCAGACAGCTCGGCCAACAACTTGGCGGCGTCTTCGAAACCATATTGCTTGCCGGCTTCGATTTTTTCAGCGATAGCCTTCTGGCGCTTGGTCAGCTTAGCCATTACACACCCTCCACGTTGAGGCCCATGCTACGCGCGGAGCCGGCGATGGTACGCACGGCCGCATCCAGGTCAGCGGCAGTCAGATCGGCCTGCTTGGTCTTGGCGATCTCTTCCAGCTGAGCACGGGTAACGGTGCCAACTTTGACGGTGTTCGGACGAGCAGAACCGCTGGTCAGGCCGGCGGCCTTTTTCAGCAGAACCGAAGCCGGGGTGCTTTTGGTTTCAAAGGTGAAGCTGCGGTCGCTGTAAACGGTGATGATCACAGGAGTCGGCAGGCCAGGTTCCATGCCCTGGGTACGGGCGTTGAACGCCTTGCAGAATTCCATGATGTTCACGCCATGCTGACCCAGAGCCGGACCAACGGGCGGCGACGGGTTGGCCTGAGCGGCCTTCACTTGCAGCTTGATATAAGCGGTAATCTTCTTAGCCATGAGCTACTCCAAATACGGGTTCAAGCGCCAAAACAGGCTCCCCGGTTGATAACGCCTTTATCCCAGTGACGACAAAACCCCGCAGCCAATAGCTGCGGGGTACGGGATGATTTGTCCAGTTACGCCTTCTCGACCTGACTGAACTCCAGCTCCACCGGTGTGGAGCGACCGAAAATAAGCACAGCCACGTGGATCCGGCTCTTTTCGTAGTTAACTTCTTCAACCACACCATTGAAGTCCGCAAACGGACCATCGACAACGCGAACAGTCTCGCCCGGCTCGAACAGTGTTTTCGGCTTCGGCTTGTCACCGCTATCGGCAACACGACGCAGAATGGCATCAGCTTCTTTTTCGGTAATCGGCGCAGGCTTATCGGCAGTACCACCAATGAAGCCCATGACGCGCGGCGTATCCTTGATCAGGTGCCAAGTCGCCTCGTTCATTTCCATCTGCACCAGCACATAGCCGGGGAAGAACTTGCGCTCACTCTTGCGCTTCTGGCCGTTACGCATCTCCACCACTTCTTCGGTGGGAACCAGAATTTCGCCGAACACATCTTCCATGCCAGCCAGCTTGACACGCTCAACCAGTGAGCGCATGACATGCTTCTCGTAACCCGAGTAAGCATGCACAACGTACCAACGCTTAGCCACGGGACACCCTTAACCGACAATCATCGAAACAAGCCAGCCCAGCAGGGAATCTAGACCCCACAGAACCAGCGCCATGACCAGGACCACAGCCACCACGATCAACGTGGTCTGCGTGGTTTCCTGACGACTTGGCCATACAACCTTACGGATCTCTGTGCGCGCCTCTTTAGCCAGACTAAAGAAAGCCTGACCCTTGGCCGTTTGCAGGGCGACAAAACCAGCCACCACAGCAAGAGCCAAGAGAACCAGCACGCGATACAGGAGCGGCTCAGCCGAGAAGTACTGATTGCCGACTACACCAGCGACCACCAGAGCGACAACAACCAGCCACTTCAGCGAGTCAAAGCGCGAGTCTTTAGCTTCAGCTTTGGCATTCATGAGAACAACCCTGTAGAAGAAATGCCAGATCCGCTTATTCAGGAATCTGGCAGGCCAGGAGGGAATCGAACCCCCAACCTGCGGTTTTGGAGACCGCCGCTCTGCCAATTGAGCTACTGGCCTAAAACGAAGTCAGGCCGACCATTATGCCGGCCTGACAGAGCTAGATCAACCGATTACTCGATGATCTTGGCAACCACGCCAGCACCAACGGTACGGCCGCCTTCGCGGATCGCGAAACGCAGACCATCTTCCATGGCGATCGGCTTGATCAGGGTAACAACCATTTTCACGTTGTCGCCCGGCATTACCATTTCAACGCCTTCCGGCAGTTCGCACGAACCGGTTACGTCGGTGGTACGGAAGTAGAACTGCGGACGGTAGCCCTTGAAGAACGGAGTGTGACGACCGCCTTCTTCTTTGGACAGCACGTACACTTCAGCCTCGAACTTGGTGTGCGGCTTGATGGTGCCCGGCTTGGCCAGAACCTGACCACGCTCTACGTCGTCACGCTTGGTACCGCGCAGCAGGACGCCGCAGTTCTCGCCAGCACGACCTTCGTCGAGCAGTTTGCGGAACATTTCAACGCCGGTGCAGGTGGTCTTGGTGGTATCACGCAGACCAACGATCTCGATTTCTTCCTGGATCTTGACGATACCGCGCTCTACACGACCGGTAACTACAGTACCGCGGCCGGAGATCGAGAATACGTCTTCGATCGGCATCAGGAACGGCTTGTCGATGGCACGAACCGGCTCCGGGATGTAGCTGTCCAGAGTTTCAACCAGCTTCTTAACAGCGCTGGTGCCCATTTCGTTGTCGTCTTGGCCGTTCAGAGCCATCAGAGCAGAACCGATGATGATCGGAGTGTCGTCGCCCGGGAAGTCGTAGGTCGACAGCAGGTCACGAACTTCCATCTCAACCAGCTCCAGCAGCTCGGCGTCGTCAACCATGTCAGCCTTGTTCAGGAAGACCACGATGTACGGAACACCTACCTGACGGGACAGCAGGATGTGCTCGCGGGTCTGCGGCATCGGACCATCAGCAGCGGAGCAAACCAGGATCGCGCCGTCCATCTGGGCAGCACCGGTGATCATGTTTTTGACGTAGTCGGCGTGACCCGGGCAGTCAACGTGCGCGTAGTGGCGAACAGCCGAGTCGTACTCAACGTGAGCGGTGTTGATGGTGATACCGCGAGCTTTTTCTTCCGGGGCGCTGTCGATCTTGTCGAAGTCAACGCGAGCCGAACCGAATACCTCGGAGCAAACACGGGTCAGAGCTGCGGTCAGGGTAGTTTTACCGTGGTCAACGTGGCCGATGGTGCCTACGTTGACGTGCGGTTTGTTACGTTCAAACTTTTCTTTAGCCATCTTGACCGTCTCCCATCAATGAATTGAGCGAGTCACGCCGCCATTAAAACAAAGGCAGATATCTGCATATCTGCCTTTATTGAAGTGGAGCTCTTGAGCGGATTTGAACCGCTGACCTCACCCTTACCAAGGGTGTGCTCTACCAACTGAGCTACAAGAGCGAAACACATTGCACAAACAGCAAACCTGGAGCGGGCAGCGGGAATCGAACCCGCATCATCAGCTTGGAAGGCTGAGGTTCTACCACTGAACTATGCCCGCGGAGCCTGCAGCTCACGCTTAATCTGGTGGAGGGGGAAGGATTCGAACCTTCGAAGTCGATGACGTCAGATTTACAGTCTGATCCCTTTGGCCGCTCGGGAACCCCTCCAAAACGAGGCGGCATTCTCAACTCATGCCACCCTACTGTCAAGCAATTTCTCAATAAAAACTTGAGGTTAGCAATTTTTGACAGCAACTCCGCAAGGGCCACCCTGCGAAGCGGGCGCCATTCTATGCAAACTAACGCAGGGTTGCAACGTCTTCGCACGGCATTAATTGATGTTGCAGGCCTTTAAAGTCAGAAGCCAATTGCTGCAGCAGGTAATCGTCAGCCAGACGCCGACTTTGCGGGGCAATCCGTACCCAATAACTACGCTGGGCACGAGGTAGTTCACGCAATAACGGCTCATAACCGGCATCCGCCAAACGCCGCATGACACTCTGCGCGGAGTCGTCGCGCGGAAAGATTCCCAGCGAAATACCGTTGGCCAGGTCGCCCTGAGTGATGATGTAACTGTCGATCTTGCGCGCCTGCAATTCCTTTAGCTGACGCAAGGACGCCTGACGGGAAGCCAGGGGCGGCAAATACACCCAATAGTCCAGCCCAGCCGCCGCATCAACAGCCCGCACCTCACCCTGGATATCAAGCGACATCAGACGCTGCTCAACCTGGCGCGCCGCAGACTCTTGCTGAAAGCTACCCAGAAACAGACAGGTTTCAGTTACCCCTGCCGGCACCTCAGGCGTCACCACCTCACGCCGCTCCTGCTCCCTATCCGCCTCACTGAGCAGACGAATATTCTGCTGCTGCCCGCGATATAGGGACATCGGCTCGACTTCCTTGACCCGCAAAGGTGCCTGCTGCTGATGCCAGACGTAATAGAAGAGGTTGAGAACCAGCAGAAGCAAGAACAGCCAGCGCATAACGAACCTCAGGACAAGGGGCAGGCCAGCGCCAACCCAACAAAAACCAGATCAGAAACAAGGCGCGCCTGCGGCAGCATCTCACGCACCAGAGCAGCATCGCCTCCGGTGAGGAATATGCTAAAGCTTTCACCCCAGCGCTCACGAGCCAACTCCAGCTGCGTCAGCACAAAACCACGCAACATCAGCGAGCAGCCGCGCTCGACCGCCTCGGCCGTGGAGCGCCCAGGCTGCAGACTGTGCACCGCCTGCGCAGCCGCCGCATCGTCATAGCGAATACGCCGGGTATGCGTACGCAACTGATTGCGCATCAATGGCACACCTGGGCAGATATAGCCCCCCAGATGCTCACCATCGGCAGCCACAAAGTCCGAGGTGACCGCCGTCCCCAGATCGAGCACCAGGCAAGCTTGCCCCGAAAGGCGATAGGCACCGACAAGGGCCAACCAGCGATCCAGCCCCAGACGCGCAAAATCGCTGTAGCCATTGCGCACCCCGGCCAGCTCACGAACAGGCTGAGCCGAGCACACTTCGACCGCAAACGCCTGCTCGAGACGCAGCCGCAGCGCGGCCGTTTCGTCATCACTGCGAACACTCACCAAGCGGCAATGAAGAGGACCCGGCCCATCCACCTGACGCACCGCAGCAAGCAACTGATCATCAGAATCCACCACCCCGCCAGCCAAAGCCGGCTGCGACTCTGCCGCAATCAGGCGCCACTTGATAAAGCTATTGCCACAGTCCAGCTCAAGAATCATTGCGCAACCTCAGACTCAGCTCGCCACCACTAAACTGGCGCTCTTCACCAGCCACTTCCAGACGTAGCGCACCTTGTTTATCCACACCCCGCACAATCCCTTCGACCTGTTGCGGACCTGCACTCAGAGTCACCGCCTGCCCCTGCCAAAGATGCTCAGCCTCCCACTCGGCACGCACACCAGCAAAACCTTGCTCCGCGTGCAGCGCCAGATAATGAGCCAGCCAACGATTCAAGCAGAGCGCCAGGGCAGTACGATCAACCAGCACACCAGATTGTTCACGCAGGGATGTCCACGGCTGATCAATGACAACAGAAGCACCGGGCAACATATTCACGTTAACCCCGATCCCCACCACCACCTGACAGATGCCGGCCGGATCCCCAGACAACTCCAGCAAGACCCCGGCAATTTTCCGCCCCGCCACCAGGACATCATTCGGCCACTTCAACCCCGCAGCGACACAACTAGACTCCTGCAGCGCTCGCAGCACCGCAATCCCCACGGTCAGACTGAGACCATCGAGCGAATAACTGCCGCTCTCGATGCGCAAGCCCAAGCTGTAGTAAAGGTTCTCGGCGAACGGACTGACCCAGGTGCGTCCACGCCGCCCGCGACCACTCTCCTGCTTCTCCGCAAGAACCAGTAGAGGCGCCGGGGATCCAGCGGCAAGCTGACGCAATGCCTGCGCATTAGTCGAGTCGATTGAAGGGAAAACCTCTGCAGTCCAGCCGCAGGTAGCGCAAGCGTCGGCAATCAATGCAGGATCAAGCAGCGACAGCGGCGAGGCCAAGCGATAACCCCGACCACGCACACGAAATATATGCAGGCCCAGATCATCCTCCAGGCCCTGCAAACGCTTCCACACCGCACTGCGACTTACACCCAGCACACGCCCCAAGGCCTCACCGGAATGAAATTCGCCATCTTGCAGCAGCTGCAGCACATTCTGCATTCGAGTCTCGCCTAGCAAAGAGGCAGGCATGATAGCCATGCCACTCGCCCTTGCCTAGAAACGCCTGCCGCGAACTTTTCTAGCGCACAAAGCCAAACCCCCAACCCGTTTTCACGGATTGGGGGTTTGGGGATAGGAGCTTGACGATGACCTACTCTCACATGGGGAAGCCCCACACTACCATCGGCGATGCGTCGTTTCACTACTGAGTTCGGGATGGGATCAGGTGGTTCCAACGCTCTATGGTCGTCAA
>NZ_JACJFN010000004.1 GCF_014164785.1 Aquipseudomonas guryensis
GCTCGGGGTGACCCCGACAGTGACGGTGACCGGGTTGGAGACCTGGCCGCTGGCATCCTTGATGGTGTAGGTGAAGCTGTCACCGGTGGTTTCGGAGCCGTTGTGCTGGTAGCTGACGGTGCCATCGGCATTCACGGTGACGGTGCCATTGGCCGGATTACCGGTGATGACGATGCTGCTCGGGTCGATGCCGTCGTCGCTGTCGGTATCGTTACCGGCCAGGTCGATCAGCACGCTGCCGCCTTCGGCAACGGTGGCGGCATCAGCGACGGCGACCGGCGCATCGTTGCTCGGGGTGACCCCGACAGTGACGGTGACTGGGTTGGAAGTCTGGCCGCTGGCGTCCTTGATGGTGTAGGTGAAGCTGTCGCCGGTGGTTTCGGAACCGTTGTGCTGGTAGCTGACGGTGCCATCGGCGTTGACGGTGATAGTGCCATTGGCCGGGTTACCGGTGATGACGATGCTGCCCAGGTCGAGGCCGTCATCGCTGTCGGTATCGTTACCGGCCAGGTCGATCAGCACGCTGCCGCCTTCGGCGACGCTGGCGGCATCGGCCACGGCGACCGGCGCGTCGTTGCTCGGGGTGACCCCGACAGTGACGGTGACCGGGTTGGAGACCTGGCCGCTGGCATCCTTGATGGTGTAGGTGAAGCTGTCACCGGTGGTTTCGGAGCCGTTGTGCTGGTAGCTGACGGTGCCGTCGGCGTTGACGGTGACGGTGCCATTGGCCGGATTACCGGTGATGACGATGCTGCTCGGGTCGATGCCGTCGTCGCTGTCGGTGTCGTTACCGGCCAGGTCGATCAGCACGCTGCCGCCTTCGGCAACGCTGGCGCTATCGGCCACGGCGACCGGGGCGTCATTGCTCGGGGTGACCCCGACGGTGACGGTGACCGGGTTGGAGACCTGGCCGCTGGCGTCCTTGATGGTGTAGGTGAAGCTGTCGCCCGTGGTTTCGGAACCGTTGTGCTGATAGCTGACGGTGCCGTCGGCGTTGACGGTGACGGTGCCATTGGCCGGGTTACCGGTGATGACGATGCTGCTCGGGTCGATGCCGTCGTCGCTGTCGGTGTCGTTACCGGCCAGGTCGATCAGCACGCTGCCGCCTTCGGCGACACTGGCGGCATCGGCCACGGCGACCGGGGCGTCATTGACCGGGGTGACGCCGATGTTGACCACCAGGGTGTTGACACCGCCACGGCCATCGCTGACCTGGACCTGGAAACTGTCCGGGCCGTTGTAGTCGGGGTTGGGGGTGTACAGCCAGCTACCATCCGGGTTCAGGGTCAGCTGGCCATTGTCCGGTGCGTCGAGCAGGTTGAAGGTCAGGCTGTCGCCATCTGCATCCACGAGTTGGAAGCTGCCTTCGAACGGTGTGTCTTCGGCAGTCTCGAAATTGAACGAGCCACCGGGCGGTGGGGTGTTCTCAGCAGCTGGTTGCGTGGCGTCTGTGGTGGTTGCCGCGGCAGGCGTGGGGGCTGGCGTCTCGTCTTCAATGGCAGCGAAAGCGTTATCCAGGCCTTCGGTGGCAAAACCTACCGTTGGATTTAGCTGTTGCGCGGTTTCGCTGAGCAGGACGAAGCTGTGGCCGCCACCGGCTCCGCCAGCACCCCCGCCGGCACCACCGGCACCCGGACCGGCCGCCGTGGCAGGGAGTTCAGCGGTAGGGTCGACACCCGCGGCGATGGCTTGTTGCAGCTCTTCTGCCGCGAGTTCGTCGTCGGAAGGTGCTTGGGTCGCCTGGGTGGGTTGTGTTTCGGTTTCGGTGCTGGCGAGCCACTGGCTGTTCTGGCCGATTTCGAGGTCCTGGCCACCTTGCAGTTGCAGACTGAGCGTGCCTTGTTGTCCGGTCATGACCTGATCGCCACGGAACAGGCGATCACCCTCGACGAGCAGGCGTTGGATGCCTTCTGGTGAAAGTGCAATGACCTGACCGACAACGCCTTTGACGACCGCAACGACATTGCTCATGAGGACTCTCCTTTGTCTAACTGCAACAGGCTTCCGGGCCGGCTACCACGAGGCGCCTACACCGACAGTTTTGTGAAGTGTGACATAAAAATAGCGTCAAACTATTGTTTTATAGTTGTTCGCTATTGACTTTATGCCGTTTTATTGACCGAGCAAGAAACATGCTAAACAATCAATCTTGTTATGTCACTTTGCTATCTCAGGTGATTTCATCAGTCTCCGATCAACGGTCATGGCCAGTTGCCATTATGGCGCCGGTCTGCACGCGTTCTGGATGACTGATAGGTCATGCTGCTGTTGGCAAATGCTTGATTTTTTGCGTTTTCGTGTGAGCCGAAAGGCAGCCTGCTGCGAACTCTGTGTGGCACTGTTGGTTGCATGGCAGCAGACGAAAGCTTGGTAGCCAGGTGATTGACGGTATTCTACTGTCGGTTTACCGGCACTTGTCATGTGTGCCTCGTAGAGGCTCGGCAGTGGGCGCGCAGGTGGATTTTTCAGATTGTCTGTACCACGGAAGGTGCATGGCCCCCACAAAGGAGTGTCCGGGCTAAGTAGGCGGCGAGTTGCTTATGCAGTGCTTGCCGGATGTAAGCGATAAGAATCGAGAGTGTTCCCGCGTGACCGCAGAAACCAGCCAGACCAAGCCAGTGGGTGATCCACGGGCACGCTACGATGACCCCCTGCTGGACAGCCTGCTGTCGCTCTGTGCCCTGCACCAGCGCCCGGCTACCCGCGCCATGCTGACGGCCGGCTTACCTTTGCCGGCCCAGCGCCTGAGCGCCGAGTTGCTGCCGCGTGCGGCCGCCCGTGCCGGTCTGCAGGGCCGCTGGTTACGTCGTGAGCTGCAGCAGATTCCCGCCATGGCCTTGCCGGCCCTGTTGCTGTTGAAGGATGGCCGCAGTGCCATCCTGCTGGCGTGCGATGCCGAGCATGCTCGGCTGCTGCTCAGCGAAAGCGATGGTGGGGAAGTGCGGGTCAAGCTGGACCGGCTGCTTGCCGATTACTCCGGTGAGGTGTTCTTCGCCCAGCCGCGGCACAAGCACGACCTGGATCGGGAAAGCCTGATCCCGCGCACCCGCTCCTGGTTCCGTGACACCCTCAAACGCTCGCGCTGGCTGTATATCGATGCGGTGGCGGCCAGCGTGCTGATCAACCTGATCGGCCTGTTCGCGCCGCTGTTCGTGATGAATGTCTACGATCGCGTGGTGCCCAACCAGGCGGCGGCGACCCTCTGGGTGCTGGCCATCGGCATCTCCGGCGCCTACCTGTTCGACCTGTTGCTCAAGACCATGCGCGGCCTGTGCCTGGACTTGGCCGGCAAGAAGACCGACCTGATCATTTCCGCCACGCTGTTCGAACGCATCGTCGGCATGGCGATGAAGTTCCGCCCGGCGCGGATCGGCAGCTTTGCGCAGAATATTCACGAGTTCCAGGTGCTGCGCGACTTCCTCGCCTCGCTGACGCTGACCACCCTGATCGACCTGCCGTTCACCCTCCTGGTGCTGCTGGTGATTGCCGTGCTCGGTGGCCATCTGGTGTGGATTCCGCTGCTGGCCTTTCCTCTGGCGCTGGGCATCGGCTGGCTGCTGCAGAAACCCCTGGCCGAGACCATGGAACGCACCATGGCGCTGTCCGCCGAGCGCCAGTCGAGCCTGATCGAGACCCTCGCCGGGCTCGACGCGGTCAAGGTCAACAACGCCGAAAGCGAGCGCCAATACCAGTGGGAACAGACCATCGGCACCCTCAGCCGCCTGGAATTGCGCGCGCGCATGCTGTCCAGCCTGGCGCTGAACATCACCGGGCTGATCCAGCAACTGGCCGGCGTGGTGATGATCGTCTGCGGCGTTTACCTGATCATCGCCGGCGACCTCAGCATGGGTGGCCTGATTGCCTGCTACATGCTCAACAGCCGCGCGCTCAGTCCGCTCGGCCAGCTTTCTGGCTTGCTCACCCGCTACCAGCAGGCGCGGGTGACCATGCTCAATATCGACCAGATGATGGAGCTGCCGCAGGAGCACGAGGAACACGAGCGGCCCCTTGCGCGTCCGCAGCTGCGCGGCGCCATCGAGTGCCGTGACCTGGAGTTCCACTACCCGCAGCAGCAGGGCGCGGCGCTCAAGGACATCAACCTGCAGATCCGCCCCGGCGAGAAGGTCGGCATCATCGGCCGCAGCGGCTCGGGCAAGAGTTCGCTGGCCAAGCTGCTGGTCGGCCTGTACCAGGCCGACTCCGGTAGCCTGCTGGTGGATGGCGTGGATATCCGCCAGTTGGATGTCAGCGATCTGCGCCACAACATCGGTTACGTACCGCAGGACATCCAGCTGTTCAGCGGCAGCCTGCGTGACAACCTGGTCAGCGGCGCGCGCTACGTCGAGGACAGCCTGGTGCTGCATGCCGCCGAACTGGCCGGCGTGCACGAATTCGCCCGGATTCATCCGCAGGGTTACGAGCTGCCGGTCGGCGAGCGCGGCCAACAGCTGTCCGGCGGTCAGCGGCAGAACGTGGCCCTGGCCCGGGCCTTGCTGCTCGACCCGCCGATCCTGCTGCTCGACGAGCCGACCAGCGCCATGGACAACTCTGGCGAGGAGCGCCTCAAGCAGCGCCTGCTGCCGGTGATCGCCGACAAGACCCTGCTGCTGGTCACCCACCGCACCTCGCTGCTCAGCCTGGTGGAGCGGCTGATCATCATCGACCGTGGGCGCATCGTCGCCGACGGGCCGAAAGCCGAGGTGATGGAAGCCTTGCGTGGAGGGCGGATCAATGTCGCTTGAGTCCTTCAAGGCGCAATTGAGCAGCTATTTCAAAGGGCGCGCCTCGCTTGACGGGCAGCCCATGCCCGAAGTCCGCAAGGCTCTGGTGGAAGATGCACCGCGCCTGGTGCGCCTGACCATCTGGAGCCTGGTCGCCTTCTTCGCGTTCGGTCTGCTGTGGGCGCACTTTGCCGTGGTCGACGAAGTCACTCGCGGCGATGGCAAGGCGATTCCCTCGTCCAAGCTGCAGAAGATCCAGAACCTGGAGGGCGGCATCGTCGCCGAACTGTTCGTCCGCGAAGGCCAGGTGGTGGAGGCGGGCGCGCCGCTGCTGCGCCTGGACGACACGCGCTTCGCCTCCAACGTCGGCGAGACCGAGGCCGATCGCTTTGCCCTGCTGCTGCGTATCGAGCGCCTCAGTGCCGAGATCGACGGGCGCCCGCTGAGCATGCCGGCCAAGGCGGTAGAGGCCGTGCCGCATCTGGCGGCCAGCGAACAGGCGCTGTTCGAGAGTCGCCAGCAGCAGCTGCGCGACGAAGTGGCGGGGCTGGAAGAGCAGCTGATCCAGCGCCAGCAAGAACTGCGCGAGTTCGCCTCCAAACGCGAGCAGTACAGTCGCAGCCTGGGTTTCCTGCGCCAGGAAATCGAGATGTCCGAGCCACTGGTGGCCCAGGGCGCTATGTCCCAGGTCGAGCTGTTGCGCCTGCGCCGCACTGAGGCGGAGAACCGTGGCCAGCTGGATGCCACCAGCCTGGCAATTCCGCGTGCCGAGTCGGCGATCAAAGAAGTGCAGCGCAAGATCGACGAGACCCGTGGGCGTTTCCGCAGCGATGCGCTGACCGAGCTGAACGAGGCGCGTACCGAGCTGAGCAAGATCCAGGCAACCGGCAAGGCCCTGGAAGACCGGGTCAACCGCACCCTGGTCACTTCGCCAGTGCGCGGCATCGTTAAGCAGTTGCTGGTCAACACCATCGGCGGGGTGATCCAGCCGGGCAGCGATCTGGTGGAAATCGTGCCGTTGGACGACAGCCTGTTGGTCGAAGCGCGCATCCGTCCGCAGGACATCGCCTTCCTGCATCCGGGGCAGAAGGCCGTGGTCAAGTTCACCGCCTATGACTACACCATCTACGGCGGCCTGCAGGGCAAGCTGGAGCAGATCGGCGCCGACACCATCACCGACGAAGAAGGCAACAGCTTCTACCTGATCCAGCTGCGCACCGACAAAAGCCACCTGGGCACTGAGGAGCGTCCGCTGCTGATCATCCCCGGCATGGTCGCCTCGGTGGACATCATCACCGGCAAGAAGAGCGTGCTCAGCTACCTGCTCAAACCGATCATCCGCGCCCAGTCCGAGGCGTTGCGCGAGCGCTGAGTGGCGGGTTTTCCCTCTCCCCCCGACCCCTCTCCCATGAATGGGAGAGGGGTGACTAATGCGCTCCCTCTCTTTCGCTGTCGCGCGCTGACTATGTTCCGGCAAAGAAGGCTTCAGGCATTGCCGGGACTGCCCCCTCTCCCATTCATGGGAGAGGGCTGGGGAGAGGGGCGGTGTCGAGAGCCGTAGCCCGGATGCAATCCGGGGAATACCACATAACCCTCCCCGGATTACATCCGGGCTACGGTCGGTGAAGGCGCTCGGCTACTCGACAAACAGCTTCTGCACCGCCGAGAAATCCAGCTTGCCGTTGCCTTGCTTGAGCAGCAGGCGATACAGCTGCAGGGCCAGGGCGCCCATCGGCGTGCTGCTGGCGGTAGCCTGGGCGGCTTCCTGGGCCAGGCCCAGGTCCTTGGCCATCAGCTCGGCCATAAAGCCGCCGCTGTAACCCTTGCTGGCCGGCGCGTTTTCCATCACGCCTGGCCAGGGGTTGTACTTCTCCAGGGTCCAGTTGCCGCCCGAACTCTGCCGCATGATCTCGGCCAGCACGGCCGGGTCCAGGCCGCTGGCCACGCCCAGGGCCATGGCTTCGGCGGTTCCGATCATCTGCACGGCGAGCAGCTGGTTGTTGCACACCTTGGCCACCTGGCCGGCGCCATCCGGGCCGGCGTGGAAGATATTCTTGCCCATGGCGGCGAGGATCGGACGGGCCTTTTCCAGGGCCTCGGCCTTGCCGCCGACCATGAAGGTCAAGGTGCCGGCTGCCGCACCGGCGGTGCCGCCGGATACCGGCGCATCGAGCAGGCCGATGCCGCGTGCCGCTGCTGCCGCGTGCACCTTGCGCGCCGAGTCCGGAGCGATGGTCGAGCATTCCAGCACCAGGCTGCCGGGGGTGATCTGCGTCAGCAACCCCTGGTCGCCCAGGTACAGGCTTTCCACATGGCGACTGGCCGGCAGCATGCTGACCACCACCGCGGCATCGCGCACTGCATCGGCAGCGCTGGCAGCGGCCTTGGCGCCTTCGGCGGCGAGGCTGGCCATGCTCTCCTGAACCAGGTCGAAGACGCTGATGGCAAAGCCGGCCTTGAGCAGGTTGCGGGCCATGGGCAGGCCCATGTGGCCGAGGCCGATAAAGGCGATCTGAGTCATTGTTATTGTTCTCCTCGTAGCGAATGCCAGGTGTCGCGTTCGTAGGAGCCAGCTTGCTGGCGATCAGGGGTGCCCGATCGCCAGCAAGCTGGCTCCTACAGGAAATTTACAGATCGGCCAGCGGGTGCTCGCCTTCCCAGACGGGTTCGAAGTGCGCTTCGATCACCGCCGCCGGGATAGTTGCGACATCCGCCCAGTGCCACTTCGGCGCCTGGTCCTTGTCGATCAGGCGGGCGCGCACGCCTTCGGGGAATTCCGGGTGGCGGCAGCAGTTCAGGCTCATGGCGTATTCCATGCGAAATACTTCGGCCAGCGACAGATGGCGGGCGCGCTGGATCTGTTGCCAGACCAGGTGCGCAGTCAGCGGACAGCCCTCGCTCAGAGTCTTGGCGGCGCGCGCCAGGAGCAGGTCGCTGTCGCCCTGCAGGGCGCTGAGGGCATGCCAGGCGCTGGGTAGGTCGGCCACGTCGAGCAGGGCGTCGAGGCGCTCGCGGCGCGGCAGCCACTGTGCCTGCGGCAGGTCGGCGCGCGCTTCCTGCTCCAGGGCACGGAGCAGGCTGGTGAGTTGTGCCGGCGCCTGTTCCTGCCAGTTCATCTGCACCAGGCCTTCGATCAGCACGTCCTGCTGGTCGTCACGCAGGAAGCGGTCGGCCAGGTTCAGATCCAGGGCGTCGCGGGCATTGATGCCGCTGGCGGTCAGGCCGAGGAACAGGCCGAGCTTGCCCGGCAGGCGGGCGAGGAACCAGCTGCCGCCGACATCCGGGTACAGGCCGATATTGATCTCCGGCATGGCCAGGCGGCTGCTCGGCGTGACGATGCGCACCCCGGCGCCCTGCATCAGGCCCATGCCGCCGCCCAGCACATGGCCGTGGGCCCAGCAGATCAGCGGCTTGGGGTAGGTGTGGATGCGGTGGTCGAGGCGGTATTCGTCGGCGAAGAAGCGTCGAGCCAGTGGCGGGATCTCTCCCGGGTGTTCGCGGCACTGTTGCACCAGCTGCACTACGTCGCCGCCGGCGCAGAAGGCCTTGGGCCCGTTGCCGCGCAGCAGCACGCAGGCGATGCTCGGATCAGCCGCCCAGGCGCTCAGCTTGGCATCCAGCGCCTCGATCATCGGCAGGGTCAGGGCGTTGAGGCTTTTTTCCGCATCCAGGCTAGCGATGCCGATGCGGTAGCCGTGCTGGCCGTGGCGTTCTTCGAAATGCACGTTCATGGGTACAACCTTCGGTTGAGCGGCAAGCTTTAAGCTACAAGCTTGCCGCTGATGGCTTGCAGCTTATTTATTGCGCCACTGCGGGTCGCGTTTTTCCAGGAAGGCGTTGACCCCTTCGCGGGTGTCGTCGGCATCAAACAGGTCGACAAAACGCTCGCGCTCTTCCGGCAGCCAGGTATTCGCGCCACGCTCGCGGGCACCCTGGATAAGTGGCTTGATGGTGCGCACCGCCACCGGGCTCTGCCGCGCCACCTTGGCTGCCAGTAGCAAGGCATGGCCACGGGCTTCGCCGCTGTCCACCACCTGCTCGACCAGGCCGATGCGCAGCGCAGTTTCCGCGTCGATGCGTTCGCCGCAGAGGATCATCCGTTTGGCCCAGCCTTCGCCGATCAGCCAGGGCAGCGCCTGGGTGCCGCCGGCGCAGGGCAGCAGGCCGACTGTGGCTTCCGGCAGGGCCAGCTGCGCCTGGCGCTCGGCGATGCGGATGTCGCAGGCCAGGGCGCATTCCAGGCCGCCGCCCATGGCGTAGCCGTTGATCGCGGCAATCGATACGCCACGGAAATCGCGTAGCGCCTCGAAGGCCTCGCCGAAGCGCCTGGCCATCTCGCGGGCACGGGCCTTGTCGCCATCGGCGAACAGGTTGAGGTCGGCGCCAGCGCTGAAGAACTTGCTGCCCTGGCCGGTCACCACCAGGGCGTAGATGTCGTCGTCATGGTTGAGGTGCTCGACCAGCTGCTTGAGGCCGATCAGCGAGTCGCGGTCCCAGGTGTTGGCCGGCGGGTGGTTGATGGTGATCAGCGCGGTGTGGCCGTGCTTTTCCACGGTGATCTTGTGGGTCAGGTCGAAAACCCCGGGCTTGTAGGCTTCGATGGCGTTGCTCATAAAACGTCCTCGTTTCTGCAATAGGCTTAGAACCTGTTTAGGATTTTGCGAGCTAGAGCCATGCAAGGCAAAAATAGGCGAGGAAGCGGAATGTACTTTTGTACATGAGCATTCCGAGCCTGTTTTTAACGCAGCAGGGCCGACGCGCAGCAAATCCTATGCAGGTTCTTACAACAGGCGATCGAGCATGCCGCCCTGGTCCAGCAGGCGGCGGGCGATGATCACCCGCATGATCTCGTTGGTGCCTTCCAGAATCTGGTGCACGCGGCTGTCGCGCACCCAGCGCTCCAGCGGATAGTCGTTGAGGTAACCGTAGCCGCCATGCAGCTGCAGGGCCTCATTGCACAGGGTGAAGCAGTGATCGGTGGCAAAACGCTTGGCCATGGCGCAGTACAGGCTGGCCTCGCCGTCGGCGTGGTCCAGTTTGTGCGCGGCCAGGCGCACCATCTGCCGGCTGGCGGTGAGGTCGGTGAGCATGTCGGCCAGCTTGAACTGCAGGGCCTGGAACTCGCTGAGCGCCTTGCCGAACTGCTTGCGTTCCTCGACATAGCGCAGACTCTGCTCCAGCGCCGCCTGCGCCGCACCCAGCGAGCAACTGGCGATATTGATGCGGCCGCCGTCCAGACCTTTCATGGCGTAGACGAAGCCCTGGCCTTCCGGGCCGATGCGATTGCCCGCCGGGATGCGCACGCCCTCGAAGGTGATGGTGCGGGTCGGCTGGGCGCGCCAGCCCATCTTCAGTTCGTTGCGGCCGTACTTCACCCCCGGCGCATCGCCCGGCACCAGGAAGCACGACACGCCCTTGGCGCCGTCTTCGCCGGTGCGCGCCATGACAATCAGCACGTCGGTGCTGCCGGCGCCGGAGATAAAGCACTTGCTGCCGTCGATCACGTAGTCGTCGCCGTCACGCTTGGCGCGGGTGCGCAGGCGGGCGGCGTCGGAGCCGGCGTCCGGCTCGGTCAGGCAGTAGGAGGCCAGCAGCTCGCCGGAGGTCAGGCGCGGCAGCCAGGCCTTCTTGAGTGCCGCATCGGCGAACGAAGCGAGCATCCAGGAAGCCATGTTGTGAATGGTCAGAAAGGCCGTGGTGGCCACGCAACCAGCGGACAGCTGTTCGAAGATCAGCGAGCTGGACAGGCGCGACAGGCCCAGGCCGCCGTCCTCTTCCTTGATATACAGGGCCAGGTAGCCCTGTTCGGCGGCGCGTTTGATCACGTCGACCGGGAAGTGGTGGTCGCGATCCCAGTCGGCAGCATGCGGCGCCAGTTCGCGCGTGGCAAAGGCGCGGGCGCTATCGACCAGCAGGCGTTGCTCTTCGTTCAGTTCAAAATCCATAGCCAATCCTCAGCGGGGAAGGGGTGTTCCCTGGCAAAAGCAGTCAGGCCGGCGGGTAGCCAGCCTGGCGCGGGTTCATTTCAACTGGATGGTCATATTCGGCCCGCTCACGGGCGTGTCATCGAACCAGCGGCTGGTCACCGTCTTGGTCTCGGTATAGAAGCGTACGGCCTGTTTGCCATAGGCGTGCAGGTCGCCATAGAACGAGCCTTTCCAGCCGGTGAAGGAGAAGAACGGCAGCGGCACCGGGATCGGTACGTTGATGCCCACCTGGCCGACTTCCACCGCGTGCTGGTAGTGCCGTGCGGCGCCGCCGGAGCGGGTGAAGATCGAGGTGCCGTTGCCGTAGGGGCTGGCGTTGACCAGCTCGATGGCTTCTTCCAGGGTGTCGACCTCCATGCACACCAGTACCGGGCCGAAGATTTCCTCGCGGTACAGGCCCATCTTGGTGGTCACCCCGCGGAACAGAGTCGGGCCCAGCCAGTTGCCATTCGGGTAGCCCGGCACCGTGCACTGCGAACCATCGACCAGGCACTCGGCTCCCTCGGCCTTGCCCTCAGCGATCAGGCGCAGCACACGCTGTTTGGCCTGTTGGCTGATCAGCGGGCCGTAGGCGGCGCTCGCATCGTTCCAGTAACCGGGTTTCAGCTCGGCGATCTGCGCCGCCAGCTCGTCGATCCAGGCCTTCGATTCGCCGACGAACACCGCCACGCTGATCGCCATGCAGCGCTGCCCGGCCGCGCCGCAGCTGGCGCCGAGCAGGTTGCTGATCACCTGATCCTTGGGCGCGTCGGGCATGATCACCATGTGGTTCTTCGCCCCGGCGAAGGCCTG
The DNA here is from genome assembly GCF_014164785.1 of Aquipseudomonas guryensis. Classification (GTDB taxonomy): domain Bacteria; phylum Pseudomonadota; class Gammaproteobacteria; order Pseudomonadales; family Pseudomonadaceae; genus Aquipseudomonas; species Aquipseudomonas guryensis. Next base: position 11,501 of record NZ_JACJFN010000004.1, read on the forward strand.
CACGCGCTTCAGGTGCTGGGTGCCGGTACGGTAGATGTGCTGGCCGACTGGCACTGAGCCGACGAAGGAAATGGCGCGGATATCCTCATGCACCAGCAGGGCATCGACCACCTCGCGGCCGCCATGCAGCACCTGCAGCACGCCCTTGGGCGCACCGGCCTCGAGGAACAGCTCGGCCAGGCGGTTGGGGGTCAGCGGGTCCTGCTCGGACGGCTTGAGGATGAAGCTGTTGCCGCAGGCGATGGCCAGCGGAAACATCCACAGCGGGATCATCGCCGGGAAGTTGAACGGGGTGATGCCGACGCACACGCCGAGCGGCTGGATATAGCTGGCGGTGTCGATCTCGCGGGCGACGTTCTCTACCGTCTCGCCCATCATCAGGCTGCAGATGTTGGCGGCGTGCTCGGCCACTTCGATGCCGCGCCAGACATCGCCCTTGGCATCGGCGAAGGTCTTGCCGGTCTCGCCGGCGAGGATCTCGGCCAGCTCGTCGTGGTGTTCCTTGAGCAGGTGCTGGTAGCGCAGCATCAGCCGCGCGCGCTCGGGCACCGGCACTTCACGCCAGGCGAGGAAGGCGCGCTTGGCACTGGCGATGGCCGCTTCGATTTCATCCGCCGTGGCCTTCGGCGCCAGGGCCAGGACTTCCTGGGTGGCCGGGTCGGTCACTTCGATCAGTTCGCGCGAATGGCTGGTTTGCCACTCGCCATCAATCAGCTGGGGGATTACGCGGGCCATCAGGTGTCTCCTGAGCTTGTTCTTGTGTGCCCTTGTTATAGCCACTGCCTGCGCGCTTGTGGATTGACGATCTTGCCGATTGGATGGACGATCTTGTGATTGAGTGTTGACCCATTCACCTAGCGTGAAGCGTCTGTCCACCGAGATTGTAGGACGACCAGTCCGTAGCCCGGGTGCACTCCGGGACGGGCGCCCCCGGATTGTATCCGGGCTACCAAGGCACGTTATGACTGTTCATGTAGAAACCTCCAACTGGCCGCTGCCCGCCAACGGCCTGCGCTTCATCACCCCGCCGCGCCTGCGCCGGGTGCTGGCGCGCCATGCGTTGTCTGGCGGCTGCTACCCGCTGGCCCTGGGCTTCTACCCGGAAGCGGCCGGGCACCGTATGCAGCGCCCGCAGCCGGACGACCATCTACTGATCTACTGCCGTGCTGGGCGTGGCTGGCTGGACAGCGAGGATGGACGATTAGAAGTTGGTGGTGGCGATTTGCTGCTGCTGCCCAAGGGCCAGGCGCATGCCTATGGCGCCGATGCCGAGCGGCCCTGGACCCTGTACTGGGTGCACTTCGACGGCAGCGCCTGCGAGGATTTCCTGCGCCTGCTCGGCCCGACGCGCTTGCGCCGCATCGGCGTGCAGCCGCGCCTGCTGGCGGACTTCGATGCGCTGCTCGGCTTGCACCGCCAGGGCCTCAACCTGCCGCACTTCATCCACGCCGCCCATCAGCTGCAGGCGCTGCTCAGTTCCCTGGCTGTGCTGCCGGCGCGGGCCAACCTCAAGTCCGGCCGGGTGCTCGACGTGGACGCGGTACAGGCGGTGATGCGCGCCCACCTGCACGACAGCCTCAACCTCGACGAACTGGCGGCGCAGTTCAAGCTGTCGCGCTTCCACTTCGCCAAGACCTACCGCGCCCTGACCGGCCATGCGCCGATCCAGGACTTCATCAACCTGAAAATGGCCCACGCCTGCCGCCTGCTCGACCAGGGCAGCCTGGAAGTCCGCCAGGTCGGCGAGCAACTGGGCTACGACGATCCCTATTACTTCTCGCGGCTGTTCAGAAAGGTGGTGGGCATGGCGCCCAGCCATTACCGGGCGTTGCATCAGGGGTAGAAGAACAAGGCCGTGGCTATGAGCCACGGCCTTTTCTGTCGGGGTCAGATCGAGCAGATCATCCCCGCCAGCTCCACCCGGCCGAAACTGGCGCCGGGGTCGAGCGGGGTGATAGCCAGCAGTTGGTCGAGGCGCACCTCCTGCTTGCCTTCGTCGGTCTGCAGCACGAGGAACTCTTCCTTGCTTGGGGCCGTGCGCGTATCCAGCGCCCTGGCCACGAAGCTCGGACCCTCGACCAGCTCGACCTGCAGGCGGTAGCCATGCATGCAAGCGATCTCGAGAAAATCGTGCAGATCGCAGTTCAGGGGCTGATACGTGTTCACCTTGGTCTCCTTAGCAACCCTGTAGCGGGATGATGAAGTAGCCCTGCTGGGCGATGGCGGCGGCGACATCGGGGTGGGCCGGCTCGCTGTGGCAGAACTGGCAGCGACTCTGCGATACGTCCGCATCCGCCACGCCGCGGCTGGCGAGCCATTCGCGGGCATGGCGGGTGGCGAGTGTCTGGTCGTTGCCTTCGATGAGCACGTCGAAGTGTAGGTAGCCACCGTCGAGCGTGCGCACGTGGGTGTCGAACACTTTCACGTTCATGTCATTTCTCCTCTTTCCAAGTGGCCGGCAGCGACAGGTCGCCGGAGGCCACGTCCCATACGCTGGAGACGCACAGCAGCGGGTTGTGCAGGTCGGCGTTGACCTGCAGGGCGGCGGTCACGCCGTCGTAGTTGAAGCTCTGCGGGAAGCCGACGGCGGCCAGTGGTACGCGGATGCGCGCGGCGTCGCCCTGCGCGCTCAGGTCATAGCCGGGCGAGTCGATGTAAATCGGCGCGCCGGGCCAGGTGGCCGGCAGCTTGGGCTTGGTGCCCTCGGGAATGTCGCGCACCTTGAGGCCGGACGGACCGCAGCTGGCGTCCTTGGTCAGCACCACCCAGTGCGAGTGCCAGAGACCGCCGTCGTTGTCCTGCTTGCCGTCACGGTTTTCATCCAGCTGCGGGGTGTCGTCGAAGTCCGGGTGCGAGGTCAGCGCCAGGGCGAGGATGTCCGAGCCCTGCTCGAAACCGACACTGCCGGCGTCCAGGCTGGTCGGCCACACGTAGCTGTACACCTCGGCGGCGGCGAAGCTGCCCTTGGCGGAGGGCATGCGGCTACCGGCCTTGCCGTCGACCAGCTGTTCGAACACCAGGTCGCTGCCGTCCTTGAAAACGCGGGTGTGTACCAGGTCGAAGGCGGCGTCGACCTTGGAGGTTTTCTCGCTGTGAATGCCGCCCGGGCCGTGGGCCCAGGCCTGGCTGGCGAGGAGCGCGATGAGCGCGAAAGTGAAGGGGGCTTTCATGGTCGGCTCCTTACTTGAGGTCGTCGATGGAGGCGCCGAAGTTCAGGTGCAGCACCTGGCCATCGACCACCAGCGCGGGCACCGATTTGACGCCGGCCTGCTCGGCCTCGACGACGCGCTGTTTCTGGTCGCCGAGGTGGACGACCTCGACTTTCACGTGTGGTGCCAGCAGGTTGAGCAGGGTCTGTTCGGCCGAGACGCAAACGGGGCAGCCGGCGTGGTAGAAGCATGCGTTGGTCATTTCGGGTCTCCTTCAAGTTAATTTGGTATCGATTCGATACTGATGCGAAGGCTACTCCCGCTGCGCTCTTTGTCAATATGGTATTTAGTCGATACTATGTTTCGACAGGAGTGATATATGACCGGCACAACTCTCTTCGATCTGCTCGAGCGGCTGACCAGCCTGATGCGCATGTGGAATCGCCAGCACCCGCTGCTGGTGGAGCTGCAGCCGATCCAGGTCAGTGCGTTGGTCTACCTGGCGCGCTGCAACCGCTACTCCAATACGCCGCTGGCAGTGACCGAGTACCTGGGACTGACCAAGGGCACGGTGTCGCAATCGCTGAAGGCGCTGGAGGCCAAGGGCCTGATCGAGAAGAGCCAGGATCCGCGCGACCGCCGCAGCGTGCATTTGCAGCTGACCGCGCCGGCCCGCGAGCTGGTGGCAGCCGTCGCGCCGCCGCAGTTCCTGGTGGCGGCGCTGGAGCAGATGGGCGAGCGCGCGCAGGCGCTGGAGGGGCTGTTCGGCGACCTGCTACGACAGATCCAGCGCAGCGAGGACGTGCCGGGCTTCGGTCTGTGCCGCACCTGCCGCTTCCATCAGCAGCGCGATGGCGCGCCGTTCTGCGGCCTGACCCAGGAGCCGCTGACGGTGCCCGATGCCGAGCTGATCTGCCGCGAGCACCAGCCGCAGGCGGCCTGACGGGGTATTACACCCGGGCGATGGTCGCCAGGCCGGTGGCGATCAGCTTCTCCGCCCCATCCTTGACGGCGAACACGTCCGCACGGCACACCGCCTGGCGCTGGCCGGCCTTGAGCACCTCGCTGCGGCAGATCAGGCGCTCGCCCAGTGCCGGGGCGAGCAGGTTGAGCTTGTACTCGCTGGTGACCACATCGCCAACCATCGAGGCCGCGGCCCAGGCGCAGCCGCTGTCGACCATGAAGCCGACCACAGCACCATGCATATAGCCATGGTGCTGGCACAGGTCGGGGCGGCTGCGCACTTGCAGGCTGACCTTGCCAGGCGCGAAGTCGAGCAGTTCGGCGCCGAGCAACTGGGCGAAGGTGGAGTGCTGCAGGGCCTGCTCCAGGCGTTCGCGGCTGATACCGGTGGTTGTGCTCATGCGGATGGCTCCGTGGGGTGATACCTGCAGTCTTGGCCCGCCTGTAGCCACCGGCAATCTGCATACAAAGGCGTGATGGTGGTGCATCAGGTTGTCGGGTAGGGCGGGTGCTACCCGCGTTGTACTCAGGCGCGGGTTTCACCCGCCCTACGGTCTGGCCGCCTTGACTTGCCCCGGTGCCTTCCTTAGCGTGCCGGTTCCGTTTTTTGCCGTGCAGGACTACCCATGAGCGTCGACGATCGCATCAAACTCGAACCGGGCTGGAAAGAGGCCCTGCGCGAGGAGTTCGACAAGCCTTACATGGCGCAGCTCAGTGAATTCCTGCGGGCGGAGAAGGCGGCGGGCAAGGTGGTGTTTCCGCCGGGGGCGCTGATCTTCAATGCGCTGAATTCCACGCCGCTGGAGCAGGTCAAAGTGGTGATCCTCGGTCAGGACCCTTACCACGGCCCCGGCCAGGCCCATGGCCTGTGCTTCTCGGTGCAGCCGGGGGTGCCTGCTCCGCCGTCGCTGGTGAATATCTTCAAGGAATTGCAGCGCGACCTGAACATCGACATCCCCAAGCACGGCTGCCTGCAGAGCTGGGCCGAGCAGGGCGTGCTGCTGCTCAACACCTCGCTGACGGTGGAACAGGCCAACGCCGGATCGCATGCCGACAAGGGCTGGCAGCCGTTCACCGACAAGGTGATCGAAGTGGTCAATGCGCGGCCGGGCAACCTGGTGTTTCTGCTCTGGGGCGCGCATGCGCAGGGCAAGCAGAAGCTGATCGATGCCACCCGTCACCTGGTGCTGAAATCGGCGCATCCGTCACCGCTGTCGGCCTACCGCGGCTTCCTCGGCAATGGCCACTTCAGCCGCACCAACAAGTACTTGGAGCAGTGCGGCCTCACTCCGATCGATTGGCGACTGCCGGCGCTGTAGTCGGCGGCTGGCAGGCCAGGCTGTCGAGGTCCTGGCGCAGCGCCGCCAGGCGTTGTTGCAGGTGTTGGCGCTGGGGGCTGTCGGCGGCATTCAGCAGGTTGCTGAACAGCTCGGCGAGCAGCTGTTGCGAGCGTTCGAACTGCTCACGATAGGCCGGCGTCCAGTGTTGCGCCCGTTGCTGCAGCAGGCTTTGCAGGCGCGCATCAAACTCGGCGCCGCGGCGGCTCTCCAGGGCGGCGCGCAGTTTGGCCTGCCAGTGCGCGCGGTTGTCCAGCCACAGCCGGTTCTGCTCGCCGAGCTGATTGGCCCAAGTGGCCACGTGCCCGCGCTGCGCGTCGTTCAGATCGCCAAACCAGGGCTGCAGGCGTTCCTCCATGCGTTCGCGGCGGCGGGCGATCTGCTCCTCCATCGCGGGCTCCAGGTACTCGGCGCGCAGCTCGGCATCCTCCTTGGCCATGGCCGCCTCCAGCTCCTGTACCTGCAGCGGGTTGAGCCCGCGCAGCAGCTCGGTGCCGGTGGGGGTGATCTCCACGGCGATGGCATCCAGCGCCTGGCGGAACTCGCTGAACTGCGCCCGCAGCTGCTCGGGTTGCAGCTGTGGCTGCTCGACCAGGGCTTCGCTGCGTTGCAGCCAGGCCGAGTAGGCCGGCAGTTGGGTACTGCAATGCCAGTCCAGATGCTCGCGCAGGCGCGGCTTGAGCCAGTCCTTCTGGGCGCTGTCGAGTTGCAGGTAGTCGTCGAGCGACCAGCTGATCAGCCAGTCGAGGTTGCGATAGGCCAGGTCGATCCGGCTGCAGGCGCTCAGCAGCAGGGTGGCGCAAAGCAGGGCTATGACACGGCGGTGCAGATGCATGGCGAGACCCGTCCGAGAATTCTGAACCCAGAATAGAGCAGTCGAGCGCCGTTGCAGTTCCCTGCGTGGCGCCCCGCTAGTCGAGGCGCTTGCTGATGCGGGTCACCGCCAGGGCCAGCAGCAGGGCCGAGAACAGCAACAGAACCAGCACCGGTGGCCACAGCTCGAGCAGGGTTGCCTCGCGCAGCATGATGCCGCGGGCCAGGCGCAGGTAGTGGGTGAGTGGCATCAGTTCGGCGATCCACTGCGCCGCCTTGGGCATGCCGGCGAAGGGGAACATGAAGCCGGACAGCAGGATCTGCGGCAGGAAGGTGAAGAAGGCCATCTGCATGGCCTGGAACTGGGTCTGCGACAGGGTCGAGAGGTACACGCCGAGCGCCAGGCTGGCGACGATGAACAGCAGCGAGGCGGCGTACAGCTCCAGCAGCGAGCCGCGCACCGGTACGCCGAACAGCCAGTAGCCGACCACCAGGATCACCGTGATCTGTACCAGGCCGATGCCGACGAAGGGCAGCAGCTTGCCGATGGTCAGTTCCCAGGGCGATACCGGCGTGGCGATGAGCATTTCCAGGTTGCCGTGCTCGCGCTCGCGGACCAGGGCCACGGCGGTGAACAGCACCATGGTCATGGTCAGGATCACCCCGAGCAGCCCCGGCACCGTGTTCAGCGGCGCCAGGCGCTCGGGGTTGTAGAAGTTGACCACCTCGACGCCCTGGCGACTCTCCCAGCCGGGCAGCGGATAGGCCGCCAGCTGGCGCGCCGAGGCCTGCACGCTCTGGTCCGAGCCATCCACGATCAGCTGCAGCGGTGGGCGGTCCTGGCGTTGCAGGCGGGCGTCGAAATCGGCCGGCACTACCAGTGCGGCGCTGATCTTGCCCTGGCGCAGCAACTGGTCGATCTGCTGCGGCGAACTGAGGCGATAGCGCAGGTCGAGCACCTGGCTGGAGGCGATTTCCGCCACCGCTTCGCGCGAGCTGGCCGTGTTGGCCTGATCCAGCACGGCGGCCTCGATGCCGCGCACGTCCATGTTGATGGCGTAGCCGAACAGCACCAGCTGCAGCAGCGGGATGCCGGCGATCATGGCGAAGGTCAGCTTGTCGCGGCGCAACTGGCGCAGCTCCTTGATCACGATGGCGCTCAGGCGGCGCAGGTTCATGGCTGGGCCTGCACGGGCTTGCGGGTGACGCTGACGAAGACGTCTTCCAGGTTGGCTTCGCCGTCCTCGATCTGCGCGCTGATGCCGGCGCTGCGCAGGCGCTGCTCGATGTGCTGGCGGGCATCGGGGTTGGCCACAAGTACGCGCAGCACGGTGCCGATCTGCGCCATGGCCAGCACGTCCGGGCTGCCTTGCAGCGTGCGCTGGACCAGGCGCGGCTGGGGGTGTTCGATCAGTAGTGGATGGCCGGGCAGGGCGTCCATCAGCTCGCGCGGGCTGCCGTCGGCCACCAGGCGGCCGGCGTCGAGAATGCCCAGGCGCGTGCAGCGTTCGGCTTCGTCCATGTAGTGGGTAGACACCAGCAGGGTGGTGCCGGCGTCGGCCAGTTCGAACAGCGAGTCCCAGAACTCGCGGCGCGACTGCGGGTCGACCGCGCTGGTCGGCTCGTCGAGCAACAGCAGGTCGGGTTTGTGCAAGACCGCGCCGGCCAGGGCCAGGCGCTGCTTCTGCCCGCCGCTGAGGGTGCCGGCCAGTTGCTTGCGCCGGTCGGCCAGCCAGTAACGCTCCAGTACTTCGTCGATGCGCTGGCGACTGCTGCGCCGGGGCAGGCCATGCACGGCGGCGAGGAAGTCGAGGTTCTCGGCCACCGTGAGGTCTTCGTAGAGGGAGAAACGCTGGGTCATGTAGCCAATACGCCGCTTCAGCTCTTCGGCATCGCGCGGGATCTGGCAACCGAGCACCTCGATCTCGCCGGCGCTGGGCAGCAGCAGGCCGCAGAGCATGCGGATGGTGGTGGACTTGCCGCTGCCGTTGGGGCCGAGGAAGCCGAACACTTCGGCGCGGCGCACGCTGAGGTCGAGCTGGTCGACCGCAGTGAGCTCGCTGAAGCGCTTGCTCAGGCCGCGCGCCTGGATCACCAGGTCATTGCTGTGCATGGTCCGCTCGCTCGGCGCGCAGTGGCAGACCGGCCGGCAGCTGCTGCGCGGCGGCGCCTTGCAGGCGCAGTTCGGCGCGATAGACCAGGCGGCTGGCATCGTCGCCGGTGAGGGCGTAGTAGGGGGTGAAGCTGGCTTCGCTGCGAATCGCGCTAAGGGTCGCGGCAAAAGGCTGCTCGATGCCCTCGACGAACACGCGCATGCTGTCGCCGACCTGGAAGCCGGCACGCTGTTTGGCTGGCACGAAGACCCGCGCGTAGGGCTGCTCGCCGACCAGCAGGCTGGCTACCTCGGCGCCTGCTGGCGGCTGGTCGCCGGGCTTGAAGGGCAGGGCATCGACGCGCCCGGCCCGCGGCGCGCGCACGCTCAGGTGTTCACGGCCGACCTGCAGCTGGGCCAGGTTGCCACGGGCGGCGTCCAGGGCGGCGCTGGCTTGGTCGAGCTGCTCGGGGCGGGTGCCATTGGTCAGCTCGCGCAGCTGGGCATCGGTATTGCGTGTGGCTGCGCTGGCCTGGTCGCGGGCGGCGCGGGCGCGATCCAGCTCGGCGATGGCCACCTGCTTGCGCTGGTAGAGGGCGGCGATGCGCTGGAAGTTGCGCTCGCTATCTAGCTGTTCGGCGCGGCTGCGTGCCAGGCTGGCCTGGGCCGCCTCGATGCTTTCCGCGCGCGCGCCGTTGCGCAGTTCGCTCAGGTGAGCCTCGGCCTGCGCCACTTCGCCTTGGGCTTGGGCGATACGGGCGTCCTGGCGGCGCGGGTCGAGCTCCAGCAGCAACTGCCCGGCGGCGACGCGGTCACCTTCGGCGACATGCCAGTGCAGGATACTTTCCGAGGCTTCGGCGGGCAGGCCGATGCGATCCCATTCCAGGGTGCCGAGCAGCACCTCGTCGGCGGACGGGTCGCAGCCGGCGAGCAGGGCGAGGGGCAGCAGGCAGAGCAGCAGTCTGCTCATTTCAGGTCTCCATCCCGTTGTGCAACAGGGCCAGGGTGTGGGCGATCAGCGCTTCGTCACCGATCTGCGGGTTGGCAAAAATGCCGCGCCAGAGCGGCGCGGCGGCGTAGGGCAGCATGGTCACGCCGATCAGCGAGACCACCAGCAGGCGTGGTTCCAGGGCCGGATTGAGGGCGCCACGGGCCTGGGCAGCGGCGAAGCGCTGGGCCAGCAGCAGGGGAATCAGCGGGGCGATGCGCGCGGTCAGTTGCTCACGCAGCTGGCCGCCTTCACAGAGGATTTCGCGTACCCACAGCGGCGGAATCCACGGGTGGCTCGCGACCATTGCGCTCATGCCGCGCACGAAGCACTCGACCAGCTCGCGCGGGTCGTCGCCGGCGGCCTGCAGGCCCTCGGCCACGCTGCGGATCAGCGGCAAGAAGCGCTCCTCGACCAAGGCATCGACCAGGCGCTGCTTGCTGCCGAAGTAGTAGTTGACCAGGGCCGGGGTGACCCCGGCCTGCTGGGCGATGCTGCGCAGGCTGGAGGCCTGGATGCCGGTATGGGCGAAGGCCTGGGCGGCGGCATCGAGCAGGCGCTCGCGCTGCAGCTGGGCATCGCCAGCGGGACGTCCCGGTGCGCGCGGTGGTTGCTTGGGGTGAGTGGTCTTAGTCATGGGTTAATAATTAAATACTTGTTTAATTAATTACAAGCACCGTTGATCCGGCTGGAGGCTTGAGTGATATAGATAGTTAACTAATAATTAGCTTGGTTGTTAGCCGTGCTGGCTACAACCATCTACCTTTGACTGAAAATCCCCACAGGTAAGCGCCTTGCGTGATGCCCTATCCGCCTTCCTCATGCCTAGCGGCGCAGCGCTGCAGTTCGCCGGCAAAACCCTGCTGAGCGGGGGGCTGGCGCTGTGGTGCGCATTCCGCTTCGATCTGGACCAGCCACAGTGGGCGCTGATGACCGCCTTTATCGTCGCCCAGCCGCTGTCTGGCATGGTGGTGCAGAAGGGCCTGGCACGCCTGCTTGGCACTTTGGTCGGCACCAGCATGGCGGTGATGTTCATGGCCCTGTTCGCCCAGGCACCCTGGCTGTTCCTGCTGGTGATGGCGCTATGGCTGGGCCTGTGCACCATGGCCTCGACCCTGCTGCGCAGCGCCTGGGCCTACGCCTTCGTGTTGGCCGGTTACACGGTGGCGATCATCTGCCTGCCGATCATCGGCAAGCCGCTGCTGGTGTTCGACGAGGCGGTGGCGCGCTGTACCGAGATCTGCCTGGGCATTCTCTGCTCGATGGTCGTCAGCGCGCTGTTCTGGCCGCAGCGGGTCGAGCGCCAGCTGGTGCCGCAGGCACGTGCTACCTGGCAGGCCGGGGTGCAGGCCGCGGCTGCGGCATTGCGTGGCCGAGGCGAGGGGCGTCAGGGCTTGCTGGAAGTGCTCGGGCGCATCGTTGCGGTGGATGCCCAGCGCGAACATGCCTGGTTCGAAGGTGTACGCGGTCGCCAGCGTGCGCGCGCCTTGCGCGTGCTGACCCGCGACCTGCTCGGCCTGCTGCGCCTGGCTCGCGGCGTGGCGCGCCAGTGGCAACAGCTGGATGGGGTGGAGGCGTTGGGCCTGGCGCCCTGGCTGAGCGAAGTACAGGCGGCGCTGCAGGCCCCCGAGAGCGTTGATCTGGCCGCTCTGCAACAGCGCCTGGAGGATGCTTCCCACGACGAGCGTCAGCCCCTGGCGCGGCAGTACTGCCTGGCGCGTCTGGGTTTGCTGATTCGTCAGCTGCAGCGTGCGCAACTGGCTCTGGTCGCGGTGGAGCAGGGTGTGGCGCCGAAGGATGCGCCGCCGGCGCTGTCCTGGCACCGCGATGTGCAGACTGCAGCCGTGTATGGCCTGCGTAGCTGCCTGACCCTGCTGCTGCTCTCGGCCTTCTGGCTGCTCACCGCCTGGCCCGCCGCCAGTGGCGCCCTGCTGCTGGCCAGCGTGGTGTGTAGCCTGTTCGCCAGCCGTGAGAATGCCGATCTGATCGGCATGGCCTTTCTGCGCGGGATCTTCTACGCCCTGCCGGTGGCTTTTCTGGTGGGACAGTTACTGCTGCCGCAGTGGAACGGTTTTCCGCTGCTTTGCCTGGGCCTTGGTGTGCCGTTGTTCTTTGGTCTGCTGGGCATGGCCAGGCCGGCATTGGCCGGCGCGGCTACCTCGTTCTGCATGCACTTCATCGTGCTCTGCGCCCCGCGTAACGACATGGTTTACGACGTCGCTTTCTTCCTCAACGAGGCCTTGGCCATGCTGATCGGCGTCGGCTGTGCGGTGCTGGCACTGCGCCTGATCGTGCTACGCAATCCAGTCTGGCTGGGGCGGCGCCTGCTGCAGGCCAGCCTGGACGATCTTTCCCGGCTTAGCAGCCAGGCCTTGCAGGGCGCGGAGAACTGGTTTGGCGGGCGCATGGCCGATCGCCTGCTGCAGCTGGCGCGCTACTACCCGGCGCTGCCGGATGCCAGCCGCAGTCGCTGGGATGATGGCGTGGCCAGCCTGGACATGGGTGATGAGCTGCTGCACCTGCGCGCCTGCCTGGCAGCCGCACGCCAGGTACCGCATCAGGCCGAGCAGCAGTTCTTCGCTGAACTCGGACAAGTGCTGGCCCAGGGGCCGGCACCTGCACGGGCGCAAGCCCTGCAGCGGCCGACTCAGGCACTGGCCCAGGCGCTTTATGAACAGCCTGACGAGGATGCCCTGCGCCTGGCCCAGGCGGCGTTGCAGCAGTTGAACCACAGTTGGCAGCAGTGGTGTGAGCGCCAAGGAGAACTCCATGGAATTGCGTGAGTGGGCACTGGGCGGCGTGCTACTCAGCCCCCTGTTGTGGTACGCGCTGCTGGCGCTGCTGCTGACCGGGCTGTTGCGCCTGGGCCTGCAGCGGGCTGGCCTGGCGCGCTGGATCTGGCACGAGGCGCTGTTCGACTGTGCCCTGTATGTCTGCGTATTGGCGGCGCTGGTGGCAACGCTGAGCCGTGTTTGAGGAGAGAACGATGAAATCCCTACCACGAATGCTTGTCACCGTGCTGGTGGTCGGCGTGGCCCTGCTGGCGGCCGTCTGGTTGTGGCGGCACTACATGCTGTCGCCCTGGACCCGTGACGCGCGGGTGCGCGCCGATGTGGTGACCATCGCCCCGGACGTGTCCGGTTGGGTGGTTGAGCTCAAGGTGCGCGACAACCAGCAGGTCAAGGCCGGCGAGCTATTGATGAGCATCGACCGCGAGCGCTACGAGGCGGCTCTGGCCAAGGCCAAGGCCGTCGCCGAAACCCGCCAGCAGCAACTGCGCCTGCGCGAACACGAGGCGGCGCGCCGCACGCGCATGGGGCCGCAAGCGATCAGTGCGGAGCTGCGTGAAAACGCGCAGATCAATGCCGAAATCGCTCGCGCCGAGTACCAGGAAACCCTGGCCGAAGTGCAGCTGGCCGAGCTTAACCTGCAGCGCAGCGAAGTGCGTGCGCCGCGTGACGGGCAGGTCACCAACCTGCACCTGGCCCAGGGCAACTACGTGCAGGCCGGTCAGCCGGTGATGGCGCTGGTGGCTGATGGTTCCTTCTATGTCCAAGCCTACTTCGAGGAAACCAAGCTACCTGGCATCCAGGTCGGCGCTGCGGCGCGCATCCACCTGATGAGCAGCGACGAGCCGCTCAGCGGGCGGGTGCAGAGCATCAGCCGCGGCATTACCGATCGCAATGCGATTGCCGACAGCCAGCTGCTGGCCAATGTCGAACCGACCTTCAACTGGGTGCGCCTGGCCCAGCGCATCCCGGTGCGCATCGAGCTGGAACAGCTGCCGGCGGAGCTTGCCCTGAGCGCCGGCATGACCGCCAGCGTATGGGTGGAGGAGGCTGACTAAGCGGTGCTTAGAACCTGTTTACGATCTCCTGGCCGTCGGCCATACGGCGTTAAAAACAGCCTCGGATGCTCATTTACAGCTCGTAAATTCCGCTTCCTCGACTGTTTTGACCAGCCGAAGGCTGTTACTGGCGTAGCGCCTTGTCTGGCTCTAGTCCAAAAGATCGTAAACAGGTGCTTAGTGCCGCCAGAAGGACGGCATCAGCAGAACCAGCACGGTGAGGATTTCCAGGCGGCCGATCAGCATGCCCAGGGTCAGCGCCCATTTGGCCACGTCGGGCATGGCGGCATAGGTGCCGGCCGGTCCGATGATTTCACCCATGCCGGGGCCTACCCCGGAAACCATGGCGGCGGCACCCGACAGCGAGGTGATCCAGTCCATGCCGGTCATCGCCACGATCAGCGCCAGGCTGGCAATGGTTATGGTGTAGAAGAAGGCGAAGGCGAGAATCGAGCGGGCGATGTCTTCATCCAGGCGGTGGCGGTTGTACTGCTGCTTGATCACCGCGCGCGGATGCACCAGTTGCATCAGGTTGGCCTTGAGCAGAATGTAGGCAACCTGGAAGCGGAACACCTTGAGGCCGCCGGCGGTGGAGCCGGAGCACCCGCCGACGAAGCCCAGGTAAAAGAACATCATGCTGGCGAAGGGGCCCCAGAGGTGGTAGTCGCCGAGGGCGAAGCCGGTGGTGGTCATCACCGAGGTGATGTTGACCGCTACATGGCGCAGGGTCTCTAGCCAGTGCAGGTCGCTGGTACTCCACTTCCAGCAGGCCAGGATCAGCCAACTGCTCAGCAGCAGGATGAAAAAGCCGTGCACCTGCTGGTCGCGCAGTAGCGCCTTGTAATTGCCACGCATGGTGGAAACGTAGAGTACGAAAGGCAGGCTGCCGAGGATCATCACCACCACGGCCACCCAATGCACGGCCGGCTCCTGCCATTTCGCCAGGGACGCGTCAGAGGTGGAGAAGCCGCCGGTAGCGATGGCCGACATGGCGTGGTTGATCGCGTCGAACAGGTTCATCCCGGCCAGCCAGAAGGCCAGCACCGACAGGCTGCTGAGGCCGACATAGGCCAGCACCATGTACTTGGCAACCATGTGCGAGCGCGGCATGACCTTGTCCGAGCGATCCGAGGATTCGGTCTGGAACAGGCGCATGCCGCCGATCCGCAGCATCGGCAGGATGGCCACGGCCATGGCGATGAAGCCGATACCACCGAGCCAGTGCAGCAGCGAGCGCCAGATCAGCACGCCGCGCGACATGCTGTCCAGGCCGGTGAAGATGGTGGCGCCGGTGGCGGTGATGCCCGACATGCTTTCGAAGTAGGCATCGGTGAAGCTGACATGCTGGGTGAAGACAAACGGCAGGGCGGCGAAGATCGACACCAACACCCAGCTGGAGACCGTCAGCATGTACATGTCGCGCGGGCGCAGTTGCGTGTTCTGCGGCCGCCCCTGGGCGACCATGCTGATGCCGGCGATGAAAGTCAGCAGGCTCGACCAGAGGAAGGCGTTGATCCCCTGCGGCTGCTGGTAGACCAGCAAGGTGGCGACTGGCACCAGCATGGCGATGGCGAGGGTGACCAGGAAGATGCCGTTGATGAACGCCAGGGTGCGCAGGGTCGGCAGGGTCATGGCTGGCCTTTGGCGCAGAGGGGCAGGGTGCTAATGGGCTGGCGCATCAGTGTTTCCAGAAGGCGCGAGTGAACAGCACCAGCACGGTGAGAATTTCCAGACGGCCGAGCAGCATGCCGAGGGTCAGCAGCCACTTGGCCGTATCCGGCAGGGTGGCGAAGTTGCCGGCCGGGCCGATGATCGGGCCGAGGCCCGGGCCGACGTTGCACACCGCCGTGGCCGCGCCGGTCAGGGCGGTGACCCAGTCGAGGCCGACCAGAGTCAGGCCGAGGGCGATCACGCCGATGGTGATGGTGAAGAAAAAGGAAAAAGTGATCAGCGAGCGGACGATGTCTTCGTCGAGGTTATGGTTGTTGTACTGCTGCTTGATCACCGCACGCGGGTGCACCAACTGCTGCAGGTTGGCCTTGAGCAGGACGAAGGCGACCTGGAAGCGGAAGATCTTCAGGCCACCGGCGGTGGACCCTGAGCAGCCGCCGATAAAGGTCAAGTAGAAGAACAGCAGCACCGAAAAGCTGCCCCACAGGGTGTAGTCACCCAGGGCGACACCGGTGGTGGTGACCACCGAGGTGACATTGACCGCGACGATGCGGAAGGCGTCCAGCCAGGCGTGTTCCGAGTTGGCCCACAGCCAGGTGCCGAACACCAGCCAGGTCAGCACCAGGAAACCGATGAAGCCGCGTACTTGATGATCGCGCAGCAGCGCCCGGCGATGGCCGCGCAGGGTGGCGACATAGAGGGTGAAGGGCAGGCCGCCGAGGATCATGAACAGCACCGCGACCCAGTGCACCGCCGGCTGCTGCCAGTTGGCCAGGGACAGGTCGGAGGTGGAGAAGCCGCCGGTGGAAATCATCGACATCGAGTGGTTGATCGCCTCGAAGGGGGTCATGCCGGCGGCCCAGAAGGCCAGGAAACCGAGCAAGGTCAGCGCCAGGTAGACCAGCAGAATGTACTTGGCGGCCATGTGCGAGCGCGGCATGACCTTCTCGCCCCAGTCCGAGGATTCCGTCTGGAACAGGCGCATGCCCCCCACGCGCAGCAGCGGCAGGATCGCCACCGCCATGCCGATGAAACCAATACCGCCGAGCCAGTGCAGCATCGAGCGCCAGATCAGGATGCCCGGCGACATGCTGTCCAGGCCGACAAAGATGGTGGAACCGGTGGTGGTGATGCCCGACATGGTCTCGAAAAAGGCGTCGGTGTAGCTGATGTGGGCGATCAGCACCATCGGCAGGGCGGCGAAGGCGCACACCACCACCCAGCTGGCGGTGGTCAGCAGGTACATGTCACGCGGACGCAGGTGCATGTGCTGCGGCCGGCCGCGAATCACCAGCGCCAGGCCGGCGCCAAAGGTGATCAGGCTCGACCAGAAAAACTCGGTCAGGTCATCGGTGCGCTCGTACGCCAGCAGGGTGAGCATGGGTATGGCCATGCTCACGGCCAGGGTGATAAGGAAAATGCCGATGATGAAACCGATGATGCGCAGCGTCGAGAAAGCCATGAAGCAGCTCGGTGGGCGAAGAAGGCGGCATTCTACCTGCAGGCGCCGTGCGCTAGAAGCGCGGGCACGCGACACCGGCAGGCTGTCCGGTTAGGGGTTGCTTTGACCATAGCAGGGCTGGGCACAAGGTGCCCCAAGCGGCGTCGCGGTCGCGCCTAAACCGCAATAGCCCCTAAAATGCATCCTGACCTGTCTGGAGATGACCGATGCAAGCTCTCGATCTATTGCTCAACCGCGTTTCCGTCGGCCGTCTGCTGGAGCCGGCGCCGGATGCTGCGCAACGTGAACTGCTGTTTCGCGCCGCTCTGCGTGCGCCGGATCATGGTCAGCTGCGGCCCTGGCGCTTTCTCACTGTCGAAGGTGCGGCCCGCGCCAGGCTTGGCGAGCTGTTCGCCAGCGCGCTGCAGGCGGGCAATCCAGAGGTCAAGAGCGAGGCGCTGGACAAGGCCCGCGCCATGCCGTTGCGTGCGCCCCTGCTGGTGGCGGTGATTGCCCGTCTGACGGCCCCGCACAAGGTGCCGGAGCAGGAGCAACTGCTGTCTGCCGGGTGTGCCGCCCACGGCATGTTGCTGGCAGCCCATGCGCAAGGTCTGGGCGCCATGTGGCGCACCGGTGAGCTGTGCTACAACGCCCAGGTGATGGCCGGCCTGGGCCTGGCGGCCAATGAGCGGATTGTTGGCTTCCTCTACCTCGGCAGCGTCGAAGGCGAGCGGCGCACGCCGCCGGCGTTGGCCCCGGCCGATTTCGTCGGCAGTTGGCAGGGCTGATGCAGTCGTAGCCCGGATGTAGTCCGGGGGCGGAGTTAGCTGTTCCCCGGATTACATCCGGACTACGGTAATGCGCGCCTCCCGGCCAGGCAGCGAGCCGCAATCGCCACGTCTGCCATGAGGTGCGTTGTACGCACCGAACGGATAGTGTTTGATCCCGGCGCGCACGGCGCTTCCTAGGTTGTGGCAGCCTCAGTTTTTACTTTGCATGTAGGCCTTCCAGCCACCGAAGTGGGTGATGTCCACGGCGCCCGCCAGGCCGTAAAGCTCGCAGATAAAACCGGTTTCCCATTCCCCGCTTGCAAGCTGCACCTTGCCCAGGCCTAGCGGCGCGGGGATGCCGGTGAGGAACGAACCCAGTTCGGCGCTCGGCAGTTCCCAGACTTCCACGGCGATGGACACGCCGCCTTCGGCGACACGAACCATGCCCGGGCGGAACGGCGGGCCGCCAGCCAGGGCGTACAGCTGGTAGTCCGGCGAACTCTGGGTGGCCTGCAGCAGACGGCCGCCACGTTGCTTGAGCTGCCAGTTCAGCGGCAGGCCGTCCAGATGCGCGCCGCACACCACGACGCGGGCGCGGTCGTTGCGGGCGAGGGTCGCCGGGGCCTGCGTATCCAGCGTGCGCGCGCCGGCCAGCGGCAGGTCGTGCTGGCGCTGCAGGGCGTCGGCCAGGCTCAGCAGGTACTGGTCGGTGAAGGCGCGGCTGAACAGGGTCACGCCCCAGGGCAAGCCATTGGCCATGAAGCCTGCGGGAACAGCCACGGCGGCGTAATCCAGCATGTTCATGAAGTTGGTGTAGTAGCCCAGGTCCGAGTTGCGCTTGACTGGCTCGGAGTGCAGCTCGTCCAGGGTCACCGGGCGCGGGTAGGCTGGCGTCAGCACGCAGTCGACCTCGGCCAGGATGCGGTCGCAGATCGCCTTGAGCGCCTGCAGGCGGTACTGGGCGCGGAAGGTGTCGATGCCGCTGACGCTCGGCGCTTTCTCCAGCACGGCCTTGATCACCGGCAGCACGGCGTCCGGCTGCTGCTCGATCAGTGCGCCGGCGACGCTGTAGCGCTCGGCGACCCATGGGCCTTCATAGAGCAGGCGCGCGGCTTCGAGGAAGGGCGCGAAGTCGATTTCCACCGCTTCGCCGCCAAGGGCTTTCAGTTCTTCGATGGCCTGCGCGAATAGCGCCGGGCTTTCCGTGCAGCCGAGAAACTCCAGCTGCATCGGCACGCCGAAGCGGAAGCCGGTGCGCGGTTTGCCGAAGGCGCTGGCATCGTTCCACAGCGGGTTTGCGCGGCTGTATTCGTCACGCGCATCCAGCTTGGCGGTCAGCGCCAGCAACTGGCTGGCCTCGGCCGCTGTGGCGGTGAAGTAGGTGACGCAGTCCAGTGTGCGGCAGGCGGGCACCACGCCGGCGGTGGAGATCAGGCCCTTGGTGGCTTTCAGGCCGACCAGGTTGTTCAGCGCGGCCGGCACGCGGCCGCTGCCTGCAGTATCGGTGCCGAGGGCGAAGCTGGCCACGCCAAGCGCCACGGCCAGGGCCGAACCAGCGCTGGAGCCGCCGGACGGGTAGGCCGGGTGCAGGCTGTTGCGGCATTCACCGTAGGGCGAGCGGGTGCCGTTGAGGCCGGTGGCGAACTGGTCGAGGTTGGTCTTGCCCATGGGCACGGCCCCCAGGGCTATCAGCTGCTGGACGATGGTCGCGCTCTGCTCCGGCACATGGGCGAAGGCCGGGCAGGCGGCGGTGGTCGGCACGCCGGCCAGGTCGATATTGTCCTTGATGGCGAAGGGCACGCCGAACAGTGGCAGCTCGGCGGCTGACTTGCCGTCCAGCGCGGCCAGGTAGGGTTCCAGCTCTTCCAGGCTGAGCAGGTGGATGAACAGCTTGAACTCGGGGTTTAGCGCGGTGGCCCGCTCATGCAGGGCGGCGATCAGCTGGCGCGGTGGCAGGTTGCCGTTTGTGTAGGCTGCTTTCAGGGCGCCGAGGCGCAGGTCGAATTCGTGGGTCATGCTCGGTTCCTTCTCGGATATTCGGGCTTGCACAATCAGTTCCCTCTCCCATTGACGGGAGAGGGTTAGGGAGAGGGGGGCAAAGCCGCTCAGGCCTCTTCCAGCACCACCACGCGCTGGCCGGCGCGCACAGGCGAGCCGGGTTGCACACGCACCTCGCGCACTACGCCGTCACGCGGGGCGAGCAGGGGGATTTCCATCTTCATCGACTCGAGGATCACCAGCACGTCGCCGGCCTTGACCGTGTCGCCTTCGTTCACCGAAACCTGCCAGAGGTTGCCGGCGATATGGCTGTCGATGCTGTGCTGGCCGACACCGAGCGGCGCGTCGTCACCCAGCTCGGCGAGCACTTCCTCGCTCTCGTAGTGGGCCTGGCCGGAGGCGATCCAGCGCTGGCGTTCGGCGTCGAAGGCGGCGCGTTGCTGGCTGCGGAAGGCGTCGATGCCCTCGGCTTCCTCGGTGAGGAAGTCCTGGTAGTCGGCCAGGGCCAGCTCGCTGTCCTCGATGCGCAGGTCATAACGGCCGAGCGGGAAGTCGCGGCGGATCTGCAGCAGTTCCTCGGCGCTCACCGGGTAGAAGCGGATCTGGTCGAAGAAGCGCAGCAGCCAGGGCTTGCCTTGGAAGGCGGCGACTTCGCGGTAGCGGTTCCACATCTGCAGGGTGCGGCCGACGAACTGGTAACCGCCGGGGCCTTCCATGCCGTACACGCACATGTAGGCGCCGCCGATACCCACCGAGTTCTCGGCGGTCCAGGTGCGCGCCGGGTTGTACTTGGTGGTGACCAGGCGATGGCGTGGGTCCAGCGGCGTGGCCACCGGCGCGCCGAGGTAGACATCGCCCAGGCCCATCACCAGGTAGCTGGCATCGAATACGGTGCGGTACACCTCGTCGAGGTTGGGCAGGTCGTTGATGCGGCGGATGAACTCCAGGTTGCTCGGGCACCAGGGCGCGTCCTTGCGCACCGTGGTCATGTACTTGTCGATAGCCAGCTGGCAGGCCGGGTCGTCCCAGGACAGCGGCAGATGCACGATGCGCGACGGCACCTTGAGGTCCTGGGCGTTGCACACCGCGTCCCACTCGCCGGCGACGCTGTCGAGCAGTTGCTGTAGCGGCAGAGTTTCCGGCTGGTAGTGCACTTGCAGCGAGCGGATGCCCGGCGTCAGGTCGATCACGCCGTTAAGTTGCTTGGCTTCCAGCGCCTGCATCAGCGCATGGCCGCGGAAGCGCAGCACCAGGTCCAGCTCTGGTGCGCCGATTTCCAGCAGCAGGTGGGTATCGCCGGAGAGGCGGGCGACCAGGCGTTTGTCGGCTGCGCCGATGTCCAGCACGATGGGGGAGGTGAGCGCACTTGCTTGTGTAGGAGCGAGCTTGCTCGCGATCAGGGATGCCGCTGGATCGCCAGCAAGCTGGCTCCTACAAAGGCTCGCGCATTCGAGGTTTTTCGCTTTGGCCAATTGCCGCGCATTTTCAATGCTGACCGGCACAAAGCGTACCTTGTCCCCAGCCTTGAGCTGCCCCAGCTGCCACAGGTCGGCCTCGATGATGGTCACCGGGCAGACGAAGCCGCCCAGGCTCGGGCCGTCCGGGCCGAGGATCACCGGCATGTCGCCGGTGAAGTCCACCGCACCGATGGCGTAGGGGTTATCGTGGATATTCGACGGGTGCAGGCCGGCCTCGCCGCCGCTGTCGCGCACCCACTCCGGTTTCGGGCCGATCAGGCGCACGCCGGTGCGGCTGGAGTTGAAGTGCACTTCCCAGTCGGTGGCGAGGAAAGTATCGATGTAACCCTCGGTGAAGTATTCCGGCGCACCATGCGGGCCGTAGATCACGCGGATCTCGCGCACGGCGGGCAGGGCGGTGCACAGCGCGGCGGGCAGTTGCGCGCCGCACTCCGCATCGCTCAATGCCGGGATATGCAGCACATCGCCGGCGCGCAGGGCGCGGCCGCCGTGGCCGCCGAACTGGCCGAGGGTGAAGGTGCTTTTGCTGCCCAGGTATTCGGGCACCTGCAGGCCGCCGCGCAGAGTCAGATACGAGCGAGCGCCTGAACCGGCGATGGTGCCTAGGCTCAGGGTGCTACCGGCTTTGACCAGTAGCGCGGTGTTCATCGGTTGCTCGACGCCATCCACGCTCAGCGGAATCGCCGCGCCGGTTACTGCCACCACCGCATCGGTGTTGAAGCGCAGCAGCGGGCCGCTCATGGTGATTTCCAGGCCGGCGGCACCTTCGTCGTTGCCGAGCAGGCGGTTGCCCAGGCGCAGCGCACGGTCGTCCATCGGCCCCGACGGCGGCACACCGACTGCCCAGTAGCCGAGGCGGCCGGGGAAGTCCTGCACGGTGGTCTGGGTGCCGGCGGACAGCACTTCGAAAGTGTGTGCCTGGTAGACCAGACCTTCCAGGCAGCGGGTCCACGGCGAGCCACTGGCGAAGGGGGCGTCGACCAGGATCTGGCGCAGGTAGTCGCGGTTGGATTCCACGCCGTACAGCACCGAGTCGGCCAAGGCCTGGTTCAGCGCGGCGCTGGCCGCATCGCGGGTCGGCGCCCAGGTGATGATCTTGGCGATCATCGGATCGAAGTAGGGCGGAATCTCGCAGCCGGCTTCGACCCAGGTGTCGATGCGCAGCGTCTTGCCATCCGCCTTGGGGAAGTCCACGGCGGTGAGCAGGCCGGGGCTGGGCTGGAAGTCGCGGCCCGGATCTTCGGCATACAGGCGCGCCTGGATGGCATGGCCGCTGGGTTTCAGGTCTTTGGCCAGCTCGCTTAGTGGAGCCAGGTCGCCGGCCGCCAGTTCGATCATCCAGCGCACCAGGTCGACGCCCCACACCTGTTCGGTGACGCCGTGTTCGACCTGCAGGCGGGTGTTCACTTCGAGGAAGTAGAAACGCTCGGCCTCGCTGTCGTAGACGAATTCGACGGTGCCGGCACTGCGGTAGCTGACTGCCTTGGCCAGCTTGATCGCCGCCGCGCACAGTTCCTCGGCCATGCCGGCCGGCAGGTTCGGTGCCGGGGTTTCTTCCAGCACCTTCTGGTTACGCCGCTGCACCGAGCAGTCACGCACGCCGAGGGCCAGCACGTCACCCTGGCCGTCGCCGAACACTTGCACCTCCAGGTGGCGGGCGCGCTGGATGTACTTCTCGATAAATACGCCGCTGTCGCTGAAGTTGTTCTGCCCCAGGCGTTTGACCGTGTCGAACGCCTCGTTTAACTCGGTGGCGCTGTTGCACACGCGCATGCCGATACCGCCGCCACCGGCGGTGCTTTTCAACATCACCGGGTAGCCGACTTCTTCACCTGCAACCAGCGCGGCGTCGAGGTTTTCCAGCAGCTCGGTGCCTTCCAGCATCGGCACGCCGTGCTGTTTGGCCAGGGCGCGGGCAGTGTGCTTGAGGCCGAATACGCGCAGTTGCTCGGGTGTCGGGCCGACAAAGGCGATGCCGGCGGCTTCGCAAGCCTCGGCGAAGGCGGCGTTCTCGGAGAGGAAGCCGTAGCCGGGGTGGATTGCCTTGGCACCGGTCTGCTTGGCGACGGCGAGGATCTTGTCGACCACCAGATAAGTGCCGGCGGCCGGGCCTTCGCCGAGGCTGAAGGCCTCATCGGCCTGCTGGATATGCAGGCTGGCGGCGTCGGCCTCGGAGTACACGGCTACGCCTTTGACGTCGAGTTGACGCAGGGTGCGCAGGATGCGGCAGGCAATGGCGCCGCGGTTGGCGATCAGGAGTTTGTCGAACATTCGAGGCGTCCTCGAAGGGGCGGGCCGTCCCGCAGTATTCGGTCTGCACCTCGGTCGTCCGAGGTGGGCATTGTTGCTTTTGTAGGAGCCAGCTTGTTGGCGATCAGCGGTCTGTCGGGTTGATCGCGAGCAAGCTCGCTCCTACGGGTTCTGTGGTGGCTTGGGTTGTTGCTCCAGGCACTGCCCCGAACGGCTCTGGCACAGGCGGAACAGCCATTCGCGAAGCTGCTTCAGTCCCATACCAGCACCTCGGCCGGGGTTGGGTTCCAGCCGTTGCAGGGGTTGTTCAGTTGCGGGCAGTTGGAGATCAGCACGATGACGTCCATGTGTGCGACCAGCTCGACGTATTTGCCCGGCGCGGAGATGCCGTCCGCGAAGGTCAGGCCGCCATCCGGGGTGACGGGCACGTTCATGAAGAAGTTGATGTTGGCGCCGATGTCGCGCTTCTCCAGGCGGCCGTCGTGCAGGCTGGCGCGCAGGAAGTTGTCGCGGCAGCTGTGCATGTAGCGCTTGTCGAGGGCGTAGCGGACCGTGTTGCTCTCCTGGGCGCAGGCACCGCCGAGGGTGTCGTGGCGGCCGCAGGTGTCGGCACTGATGGTCAGCAGCGGGTTGCCCAGGTTGGAGTAGAGGACGGTGCCGGTGGTCAGGTACACGCTGTTCTGCTTGCGCAGGGTGCGTTGCGGGTCGTAGCGCTCGCGCGGGTTCTTGGCGCTGAAGAACAGCGTGTCGACCGCCTGGTTGCCTTCGAGGTCGAGCAGGCGCACGGTCTGCCCGGCTTTGACTTCGCAGAGGAATGGCTCGCCGGCCGGGATCTCATGGCGGTAGACGGCGGCTTCGGGGTGCTTGTCGCTATGGGTAAGAGTCATGCTGGCAGCCCTTAGATATACAGACGTTCGGTGTTGTGGAAGCCTCGGCCGTTTTCCGGGCGCGAGGTGCGGCAGAGCACGCTGATGCCGTCGCTCGCCACCGCGCTCCAGCTCAGTTGCACCGGCTTGGGTGCGTACTCGGGGTTCGGGTCCATGGGATGTTGCAGGGCGGTGAGTACCACCAAGGTGTCCATCGGTGCGTACAGCTCGATGTAGTCGCCGGCCTTGGAGTTGCCCGGTTCGAAATGGAAGCGGCCGTCGCCATCGACGCTGACCTTGCTGAACAGGTTGAGCGCCATCAGCAGGTCCTGCAGGTTGAGGTTCCACTTGCCCATTTCCACCAGCAGGTTGTCCATGCCGTTGCGAAAGAAGCCGTTGCGCAGCTCCTGATAGCGCCCAGCGCCGTACTTCTCGGCGACTTCCTCGGCGTTGAGCACACCGCCGAAGCTGTCATGCCAGCCGCAGGTGTCGGCGGTGATGGCGGCCAGGACGCGGCCCATGTCCGAATACAAGCAGTGGCCGGCTGTGAGCTTGGCGGTGTGCTGGCACTTGAGGGTGTCCGGCAGGTTGAGGCGTTCGCTTTTCTCGGCGGCGCTGAGCAGCAGCAGGCTGACGTTGGCGTCGCCTTCGAGGTCGGTGATGCGCAGCAGCTGGCCGCGCTTGAGGACGAAGGAGGTGTGGCCGCCGCCGGGTACGAACTCTTCGTACAGGCTGGGGCGCAGGGTGAGTGCAGCAGTCATGGCTAACTCCTTACAGGGCCGGTTGCGGGGTGCCGGTGACATGCGCCGGCAGCGCCTCGACGGCGGCGCGGGTGGCGCGGCGGTCGCTGTTCAGGGGGATGTCGTAGGTAATGCGCGCGCCGAAGGCGTTCGGCGCGTGTGGGTCGATGCGGGTCTTGTCGAACACCAGCAGGCGGGTGCCGAGGCTGAAGCCCTCACTCAGATCGTGCGTGACCATAAATACGGTCAGCTTGGTCTCGTTCCACAGCTCAAGCAGCAGGGCGTGCATGTCCTTGCGGATGCCGGGGTCGAGGGCGCCGAAGGGTTCGTCGAGCAGCAGCACGCGCGGCTTCATGATCAGCGCCTGGGCGATGGCCAGGCGTTGCTGCATGCCGCCGGAGAGCTGGCTGGGGTATTTGTCCAGGGCGTGGCCGAGGCCGACTTTCTTGAGGATAACGGCCGCCTGTTCGCGGGCTTCGCGCTTGGCGCCGCCGAACAGGCGACCGAGCAGCGGTGAACGGGGCAGCTCCAGGCCGATGGCCACGTTGTCCAGCACGGACAGGTGGGGGAACACCGAGTAACGCTGGAATACCACGCCACGGCTGCTATCCGGCTCGCCAGCCAGTGGTTGGCCGGCCAACAGGATTTCACCCTTGCTCGGCCGTTCCTGGCCCAGCAACAGGCGCAGGAAGGTCGACTTGCCGCAGCCGGATGCACCTACAAGCGTACAAAACTCACCCTCGTTGATGCTCAGATTCAAACGCTCAAGTACGACCTGATCGCCATATTCCTGCCAGACGTTTTTGACTTCGATGAAGGCGCTCATGCTTTCGCTCCTTCATACCAGGGGAATAGCAGGCGGGTGGTCTGGCGCAGGCCCAGGTCCATCAGCCAGGCAAGCAGGGTGATCCACACCACGTACGGCAGGATCACGTCCATCGCCATGTAGCGACGTACGAGGAAGATGCGGTAACCCAGGCCGTCGGTGGCGGCGATGGCTTCGGCGGCGATGAGGAACAGCCAGGCCGAGCCGAGTACCAGGCGCAAGGCGATCAGCAGGCGCGGCAGCAGCTGCGGCAGCACCACGCGCAGGATCAGGGTCCAGGTGCTGGCGCCGAGGGTCTGCGCCTTGATCAGGATTTCCTGGGGGATTTCACGGGCGCGCTGTTCCAGATCGCGGGCCAGCACGGGGGTAATGCCGATCACGATCAGCATCACCTTGGAGAGTTCGCCGAGGCCGAAAACGATAAACAGGATCGGCAGGATCGCCAGCGGCGGCACCATCGACAGCACGGTCAGCAGTGGCGACAGCGGCGCACGAAACAGTGGCAGGATGCCGGCGGCGATACCCAGGCACAGGCCGACCAGGGCGGCGATGCCGATGCCCATGCCGAGGCGGGCCAGGCTGGCGGCGCTGTCCTGCCAGAACAGGTACTTGCCGCTGCGCTTGTCCTCGGTAAAGGCTAGGCGGTCGATGGCGTCGGCCATCTGGCTGGCGCTGGGCAGCAGCTTGTCGTTGGGGTTGTCCGTCAGCCGCGCCGCCGAGCCCGTGAAGTAGGCGAACAGCAGCAGGGCGAAGGGCAACAGGATCAGCAGCAGGCGGCCGCCGCGGTCCGGGTGTCGGTTGATCAGGCGCATGGTGCTCCTCAAGGTTGCCGATGGTTCCCACGCTCTGCGTGGGAACCCGGAGCTGGACGCTCCGCGTCCACAAGGCTGAGACGCGGAGTGTCTCGGGCTGCATTCCCACGCGGACGGTTCGACGCCTCGACGTGGGAACGATCGACCCTACGACGTGCGGTCAGAGCGTGCCGTCGGCTGCCATCTGCATGTAGGCCGGATCGAAGCGCAGCTTGAGGTTGCCCTGGTCGCCGGTGGTCACGTTCTTGGCGAAGCCCATGCCGATGGCGTCGGCACTCTTCGCGCCTTCACCGAGCAGACCGTGGCTGAAGGAGAACTCGGCCACCTTGGTCATGGTTGCTGGCAGTTTCGGGCTGTTGGCGAAGGCCACGGCATCCTTGGCGTTGTAGAACATCTTGGTCGCTGCCAGTTGCGCTTCGTAGCCGGCCAGGTCGGTGCCGGAGGCCTTGGCCATGTGCTCGCGGGCGGCCTTGCCCTCGGCGGTGTCGGCACTCATGGTCGCCATGATTTCGTACCAGGCGCCGGTCAGGGCTTTGCCCAGGGCGGGGTTGTCTTTCAGGGTGTCGCTGTTGACCACCATCAGGTCGATGATCTCACCAGGGATCTGGCTGGAATCGAACACCTTGGTCACGCCCGGCGTGGCTTCGATTTCGGCCAGCAGCGGGTTCCAGGTGGCGACCGCGGTGACGTCATCGGTGGCGAAGGCGGCGACCATGTCGGCGTCGGAGGTGTTGACCACCTTGAGGTCTTTTTCGCTGAGGTTGGCCTTTTCCAGGCCGCGCGCCAGCAGGTAGTGGGAGACGGACAGCTCGACCAGGTTGACGTTCTGGCCCTTGAGGTCGCCGAGGGTCTTCTTCTCGCCCTTGAGCACCACACCATCGTTGCCGTTGGAGAAGTCGCCGATGATCAGCGCGGTGGAGTCGACGCCACCGGCGGCCGGAATGGTCAGGGCGTCCATGTTGGTCATGGTGCAGCCGTCGAACTGGCCGGCGGTGTACTGGTTGATCGACTCGACGTAGTCATTGAGCTGCACCACATCGATGTTGATGTCGTACTTTTTCGCCCATTTGTCGACGATGCCTTCGGCCTGGCCGTATTCCCACGGCATCCAGCCGGCATAAATGGTCCAGCAGACGCTGAAGTCGGTCTTCGGGGCAGCGAGGGCGGGGAAGCTCACAGCGGCACACAGGCCGGTAGCGATCAGCGAGGACAGCAGAGACTTGCGCATGGGTAGACCTCCAGTTCTAGGGAATACGGGCAGGAGCAGCGCGGCACGAGCCTGGCTAGCCAGGTGGCGCGTTCTCCCGGGCTTTTATCCCGCCGTGTAACCCCGAACGAGGTCGCCAACTCTCGGACCAGTCACTTGCCGTGCGGCGAGCCGGAACCCTAGTCAGCCATTGCAAATTGTCGTGCCGCGCCCCTTGCGGGGTGCTTCTGCATGTTTTAGCTAAAGCGAACATCGTGCCAGCTGGCGCAAAGCCTTTGGCCTGGCGCTTTGCGTGGCGAGCGTGGTGATGGAAGGGATGGCTGGTTGCGCCATCCTGGTGCGCGATGTTCGTTGTTGGTGCCAAGGTGCGACCTTGGTTGCGCCAATCGCGGATAAAGTCGCAGCCACAACAGCCTGTTAAAGCTTGGCTTCGGCGGCCTGCTGCATATAGCTGGGGTCGAAGCGCAGCTTGATCTGCGCCGGGTTGCCCAGTATGCGGTTGCCGCTGAAGCTGATGCCGAGCAAGTCCAGGCCGTTGCCCTGGTTGCCGAGCAGATGATGGGCGTCGGCGAACTGGGCGACCCGCTCCATCAGCGCCGGCATCTTGTCGCTGCTGGCGAAGGCGTGCGCCGAGCGTGGCGAGTAGAAGGAACGGATGGTCTTCAGCTGCAGATCGAAGTCTTCCAGGGTGGTGCCGGCGGCGCTTGCCATTTGCGTGCGTGCGGCCTTGCCCTCGGCGGTCGGCATGCCCATCAGGCGCATGCCTTCGAACCAGGCACCGGTCAGCGCTTTGCCCAGTTGCGGGTACTGGCTCAGGGTGGCGCTGTTGATCACCAGCAGGTCAAGGATTTCGCCAGGGATATGGTGCGAGCTGAACACCTGGGTGGTGTCGCCGTCCTGGCGCAGGTCGGAGAGGATCGGGTTCCAGGTCACCACCGCATCGCCCTTGCCGCTGCGCCAGACCTGGGCCAGATCTTTGTCCGAGACGTTCTCGATGATCACGTCGCTTTCCTGCAGGTGCGCCCATTCCAGGGCGCGGCCGAGCAGGTAGTGGGAGACCGAGTTTTCCACCAGCAGGATGGTCTTGCCCTTGAGGTCTTTGATGTCGCGATTGCCGCCACGCACCAGGATGCCGTCGGCGCCGGCGGAGAAGTCGCCGACGATCAGCGCGGTGGAATCGACCCCGGCCGCCGCCGGAATGGTCAGGGCGTCCATGTTGGTCATGGCGCAGGCGGCGTAGTCGCCTGCGGTGTACTGCTCGATGGAGGCGACGTAGTCCGGCACCTGCTCGACCTCGATCTGGATGCCGTACTTCTTCGCCCATTTGTCGATGATGCCCTGCTCGGCCATCTGCCCCCAGAGCATCCAGCCGGCGTAGATCGACCAGCAGACCTTGAACTTGGGGGGTTCCGCGCTGGCACTGAGTGGTTGCAGGAGTAGCAGGGCGAGCAGGCAGGGAAGCAGGGCGCGTAGTGACATGGGTAACCTCAGGCGGATTAACGAAAGGCGCACGGGATCGCGGCAGTCATGTGCTGCGCGTTCTCCCGGGCTTTTGTCCCGCCGTGTAACCCCGACTGAGGTCGCCGACTCTCGGACCAGTCACTTGCCGTTCTGTGCAGAACGGCGAGCCGGAACCCTAGTCGACCATTGTGTTGCGCTATTGAGGCGACTCCATGTGCCGCGGCAATCCTGTGCAGCGGCTGCATAGCGAATGGCGTGCCAACCTGTGAAATAGCCGTATGGATGTGAGCGGGGTCTCGTTATGACACATCGAGTTGCAGCGGTGAGCACCGTAATAGAGCGGTTGGCGGGTCATTTCAGTGCGCCGGGCATGGAAATGCATGGATACAACTTATCGAACCTGAGGTCGCTGCACTTCAGAGCTGGGGGCGTGGTCAAACACAGTGGGAGCAATCCCAGGTGCCGACATTCGTCGGCGCCGTCCCAGCGGTCGAAGGAGGCCGCCATGTCCAGTCGATCAATCCTGTTTGCAGTATTGGGCCTGACCTTGAGTGGTTGTGCCGTTTCTGATGATGGTCATTACTACGGCGGCTATTACGGCGGTAGTAGCTATAACGTGCAGCGTTATGAGGTGTATCCGACATACCCCACGTATCGGGTTTACCGCTATGAGGATGACCGCCGTTACAACTGGCACCACGATCGCTATCAGGAGCGGCGCCACCATCACTATACGCCGGGTTACGACGGGCGCTATGGCTGGCAGGGACATGATCGTCGGCATGATCGCCGGGATGAACACCGCGGCCATGAGCATGCGCGGCCGATACCCAATGTCCACGGCTACAAGCCATCGCGTCACGATGACAACCGCTACCAGCAGCGTGAGTACGGACGTAATCAGGCGCTCTCGCTTCCTAAGCCCGGCAAGCATTACCAGATCCCGCGTGAGGATCGGTCGCGCCATAAGCAGCGGTATGACGAGAGGGAGGTGCGTCGAGAACGCAATTAGCCTGGTCAGTGGCTGAGCATGAAAAAGCCGGCCTGCCAAATGGCAGGCCGGCTCGGTTTTGGCCACCTTGCGCGGGCTCCGTCGCGGCCTCGAAGGAAACGGCAACAGACCCTAGAGGATGACTTTGTCGCGCAGCTTCTCGGCGGCGTGGTTGAGCGCCTGGATGACTTTCTCCTTGTCGTAGTTCTGGATGCCGTTGGTATCCAGGTACATGGAGAAACCGGGCAATTCGTGCTCGACATAGCTGGACTTGGCGCCCAGGTCGCGGCGGAAGTCCACCACTTCGTAGATCTGCACCGGGCGACTGAAACCCTTGACCGTGATCTGGCCCTTGTCGCGGCACATGATCACGTCCTTGATCAGTGAGTAGGCCTCGTGGGAGATCAGGATCTCGCCGGCTTCGGCCGAGCTTTCCAGGCGGCTGGCCAAGTTCACTTCACGACCGATGATGGTGTAGTCCATGCGCGTGTCGGCGCCGAAGTTGCCCACCGTGCAGTAGCCGGTGTTGAGGCCCATGCGGATTTCCAGCGGCTTGGTGATGCCCTGGGCACGCCACTGCTGGCGCAACACTTTCATGTGCTTGCGCATGGCGATGGCCATGGACACGGCGTTGACGGCGTCCTGCTTGGCGCCCTGGGTCTTGGGGTCGCCGAAGAACACCAGGACGCTGTCGCCGACGAACTTGTCGATGGTGCCGCCGTATTTCAGGGCGATTTTCGACATTTCGTTGAGGTAGGTGTTGAGCAAGTCGGTGAGCTGTTCGGCTTCCAGTTCCTCGGACAGCTCGGTGAAGCCTTTGATGTCGGAGAAGAATACGGTGAGTTTCTTGCGCTGGGTCTCCAGGCGCACGTGCTTCTTGCCGCTGAAGATCATTTCCCAGACTTGGGGCGACAGGTACTTGGCCAGGTTGCGCGCCAGGCGAGCGGCTTTTTCCTGCTCCTTCTTGATCTCGCTGCGCACCAGGGTCAGGCGTTGACCCTGGGCATGTACGAAGAAGGCGGTGATACAGATATACAGGGTGGCCAGCAGGATGCTGACCATGGCCACCAGGATCGGCGTGGTCGCATTGATTTTCGGCTGCAACAGGGCGGTGTTCAAGGCCATGCTGCCAGCGGCGATCAGCAGGGCCAGGCCCATGTAGCGCAGGCCACCGGAGATCAGCGCACTGAAACTGAGGGTCAGCAGGATCATCAGCCCCGGTACCACCGAGAACCCCATCAGCACGGCGGCAGCGCCTGCATGGGCGGAGTCGATGAACAGCAAGCTGAGGCGCGTCTGCTGCGGATAGTCCTGCTTGAAACGGTTACCCAGGTGATGGGCCAGGTGCGGATAGAGCAGGGCGTAGGGCACCATCCACAGGATGTCGTAGGCGAAATGCTGGGTGTAGGTGCCGGCGGCGATGCTGGCGGCGGTGGCGATGTAGGCCAGCACGCGTGAGTAGTATTCGCGCAGCAGCGGGGCGGACTGAACCTGGGCAGGTAACTTCATGAAGTGAAACGATCCCCGATGTTTTTCTGACGCTTCTAGGCGAACGTTCAGAGGGTTTGCAAAACCTGAGCCAGTGGTATGGCAGGTGGGGGATCATAACCAAGCGTATGCTCGGCGGCCAAGTGCGACTGCCGAGTGGTGATTTTTCAGGGCCTGTCCGGTTCAGGCGCGGCACTGAGCAAGGCACGCGCCCACACGCCCGGATGACAGCGCAGCAGCTCCAGCCGGAAGGCCGTGCGGGCCTGCAGTCAGAAGCGGATACGCCCGGTGAAGGCGTCCTTGAGCATCACCCAGTCGCCCATCAGGCTGTACAGCGGGTACTGGAAGGTAGCGGGCTTGTTCTTCTCGAAGACGAAGTGGCCAACCCAGGCGAAACCGTAACCGGCGAAAGGCAGGGCCAGCAGCCAGAGCCATTGCTGAGTCAGCAGGCTGTAGCCGAGGATGCCCAGAACCAGCAGGCTGCCGACATAGTGCAGGCGCCGGCAGATATCGTTGCTGTGTTCCTGCAGGTAGTAGGGATAGAACTCGGCAAAGCTCTGGTAGCGTTCGGTGGGTGCGGCGCTCATGGCGTACCTCCTGTCATTGTCGACAGACAGTGTAGGGTGGCTGTCTTCTGCGGCCAGTGACATACAGTGCCAGTTTAGTATCCTTGCGCCGCCAGCCAGCGCTTGAACAGAACAAGAATCAGCCTATGAGCGAACGTACCACTTCATCCAGTTGGGCTTCCGGCATCGTTGCGGCGCTGGAGCTGGGCGGCGTCGACTGCCGCAGCCTGTTTGCCCGCCTGGGCCTGGATTACGCGGCACTCAGCGATGCCGATGCGCGCTTCCCGCAGGATGGCATGACCCGCCTGTGGCACCTGGCTGTGGAGGCTTCCGGCAATCCGGCGATCGGCCTGAACATGGCGAAGACCCTGCGTCCGTCATCGTTCAACGTGGTCGGCTATGCGGTGATGTCCAGCCGCAACCTGCAGGAGGGCTTCACCCGTCTGGTGCGCTATCAGCGGATCATTGGCGAGGGTGCCGATCTCAGCTTCCACCCCACGCCAGAAGGCTACGAGATCGTTCTGGCCATCCACGGTGATCGCCTGCCTTCCGCAAGCCAGAGTGCCGAAGCCTCGCTGGCGTATTCCCTGGCGTTCTGTCGCTGGCTGACCGGCAAGCCACTGAGTCCGCGTCTGGCCAGCTTCATGGGCCCGCCGCCAGCGGATATGCAACCCTACCGTGAAGTATTCCAGTGCCCGCTGAAGTTCAATGCCGAACGCTATGCGCTGTTGTTCGAACGGGCCGACCTGGATGCGCCGCTACCTTCGGCCAACGAGGCGCTGGCGCAATTGCATGACCGCTTCGCCGGCGAATACCTAGCGCGGTTTTCGGAGAGTCGGGTCACCCATCAGGTGCGTCAAGTATTGTGTCGTCTGCTGCCGCAGGGGGAGCCCAAGCGCGAGACCGTGGCGCAGGCGTTGCTGCTGTCCGAGCGCACCTTGCAGCGCCGCTTGCAGGATGAAGGCACCAGCTATCAGCAATTGCTCGACGATACGCGCCGCGAGCTGGCCGGCCAGTACCTGGCCCAGCCCAACCTGACGCTGTTGGAGATTTCCTATCTGCTCGGCTTCGCCGACCCGAGTAATTTCTTCCGCGCATTTCGCCGCTGGTTTGACCTCACGCCAGGCGAATACCGCGCGCGGTTGTAGGGTTTGATCCAGCCGGCAGCATTGCGCTGATCGGCTGTCAGCCCTCTGCGCCAGACGCAGAGGGCTATCCATTCAGCCGACGGTCACCTGCGGCATGGTCGGCATGGTCACGGTCTGCTCGGCGCGCGGGGCGAGCACTTCGGCTTCGCCATCGACCACTTGTTCAGCGTTCTGGTTGAACACTCGGGTAGCTAGGCGTACGCGGCCTTTGGGCAGCTTTTCCAGCACTTCCAGTTTTACCGTCAGGGTGTCGCCCAGCTTCACCGGGCGGGTGAACTTGAGTTGCTGGCCGAGGTATATGGTGCCCGGCCCCGGCAGGCGGCAGGCGATGGCAGCGCTGATCAGGGCGCCGCTGAACATGCCGTGGGCGATACGTTCCTTGAACATCGTCTCAGCGGCAAAGGCGGCGTCCAGATGGACCGGGTTGTTGTCGCCGGATACGGCGGCGAACAGCTGGATATCACGTTCTGAAACTGTCTTGTCGAAGCTGGCCTGCTGACCGACTTCGAGGGCTTCGTAGGGGATGTTGGTTACCTGGGTCATGGGATCTCCTGGGTAGGCGTGGGGCACGTTCGGCTGCGGGCCAGGGCCGCGTTCAGCCAGTCGTGCAGGTGGCGGGTCACTTCGTCGCGATTGCTCTCGTTGAGCACTTCGTGGCGTGCGTCGGGATAAATCTGCAATTGCACATCTTTAATGCCGGCCGTGCGCAGGGCACCGGCCAGATCGGCAAGACGCTTGCCCTGGCTGACCGGGTCACGCGAGCCGCCGGTCACCAGCAGCGGCAGGTCGCTGTCGATCTGCGCCAGGTTGTCGACCTGGCTGATGTACTGCATGCCACCGAGCAAGTCGATCCACAGCTGGTTGCTGCAGGGGTGGCCGCAGAGTGGATCATGGATGTACTTATCGACTTCTGCCGGGTCGCGGCTGAGCCAGTCGAAGGCCGTGCGGTTGGGCTTGAAGGCCTTGTTGAACGAGCCGAAGGAGAGGAAATCGATCAGCTTGCTGTGGCCACCCGGCCCCTGACGCCAGCGTTCGGCACGGGCGATCAGACCGGCCAGCTTGTATAGCCCCGGCGACTGATAGTTGGAGCCGGACAGGATGGCGCCCTGCAGGCTGCAACTGTGCTGCATCAGGTAGGCCTGGCCGATGTAGCTGCCCATGCTATGCGCCAGCAGGAAGATCGGCGCTTGCGGGTGCTGCTGGCGGATATGGTGATTGAGGCTGGCGAGGTCGCCGACCACCTTGCTCCAGCCGTCGCTATCGGCGTAATGACCGAGTACGCCGCGTGCAGCGGTGCGGCCGTGGCCGCGTTGGTCGAGGGCATACACGGCAAAGCCGTCGGCGACCAGGCTCTCCGCCAGGCGCGCATAGCGGGCGCTGTGCTCGGCCATGCCATGGGCGATCATCACCACGGCCTTGGGCAGGCTCTCGCCATGCCAGTGGTTGACCAGCAGGGCGCTGCCGTCCGTGGCGTTGAGCCAGAAGTCTTGGTGCTGCATGGCGGGTCCTTGTGCCCAGGATGTCGCGGCATTGTGCATGGGCCGGGCGGGGCAGGCCAAGTACTGTTCAGCGCACTGGAGTGGTGTGGCGCTGGAGAATGCGGGTGTACTCGCCGCTGCTGTGCAGTTCGGTCAGGCCGCGGGCGAAGATGGCTGCCCAGTCCGGTTGGCCGGGTTTCTGCGGGGTAAAACCGACAAATAGCGGAATGCGCTCCAGGGCCGGCTCCTGCCAGCGCAGGCGATTGCGCAAGGCGTCGTCCTGATTGATCAGGTAATCGCCGACGGTACGCTCCAGCAGCACCAGGTCGAAACGCCGTGCCGCCAGCTTGCGCAGATTACTGATGTCGTCCACCGCTTCTTCAGGGCTGAAGCCCGAGCGCAGCAGGTTGGGTGGGTAGCCATAGCCGCGCACGATGCCGACGCGCTGGCCGCGCAGTTCACTCAGGCTCTGGTAGGCCACCGGTTTGCTCTTACGCACGAAAAAGCCCAGTTGGCTGTAGAACAGCGGGCGCGAGGCGATCAGCTGTTCCTCGATGATCTCCTGCGGCCACAGGGCCAGCGCGCCCTGGTAATTGCCGCTGCGTAGCTCTGCGCGTACCCGTGCCCAGGGCAGGAAGTCTATTTGCGCGACATGACCCTGGGTGGCGAATGCGCGCACGGTCAGCTCGACGATGCTGCCGCCGGCTGGCAACACCTGCGAGCAGTATGGCGGGTATTCCAGAGTAGCCAGGCGCATCTCTGCCGCCACCGGCAGGCTTAGGCACAGGGTGAACGCTAGGGAGTACAGACTCAGGCGCATAGGAGCGGGTCGGGATGACAGGCTATTAGCTATAGCTCAATAGAGGAGGGTCTGTTTCCGTTTCGCTCGCGGCCGTGAAGGAAACGGGAGTAGACCCCAGGGATCGCCCTGCAATCATTGGCAAAATTCATACGGTCAATGAGTCGGTCGTGGGTATTTGCCTGCGCCCCTGGAGCTGTTAAGTTCCGGAGCAGCCCGGCTGTTGTCTTTACGGCCGGTTAGGATTTTCAGGTCAAGGGGAATAACAACAATGCAACCTGACTTTTGGGACGACAAGCGCCCGGCTGGGGTCTCCAATCAACTCGATCTCTCCACCTACCGTTCGGTAGTCGAAGTGTTCGAGCGTTCCTGCAAGAAATTCGCTGACCGCCCGGCGTTCAGCAACCTCGGTGTCACGCTGACCTATGCCGAGCTGGAGCGCCATTCAGCGGCGTTCGCCGGCTGGTTGCAGAAAAACACCGATCTAAAGCCCGGCGACCGTATCGCCGTGCAGATGCCCAATATCCTGCAGTACCCGATTGCCGTGTTCGGCGCCATGCGCGCCGGCCTGATCGTGGTCAACACCAACCCGCTTTACACCGTGCGCGAGATGCGCCACCAGTTCAATGACGCCGGTGTGCGTGCCCTGGTTTACCTCAATACCTTCGGCAAGTCGGTGCAGGAAGTGCTGCCCGATACCCCGATCGAGTACCTGATCGAAGCGCGCATGGGCGATATGATGCCCAGCCTCAAGGGCTGGCTGGTCAATACCCTGGTGAAGAAGGTCAAGAAGCTGGTGCCGGACTACAGCCTGCCGCAGGCGCTGTCGTTCAAGGACGTGCTGCGTAACGGTCGCGGTCATGCACTGAAGCCGGTCAAGGTCGCTTTCGATGATGTCGCCGTGCTGCAGTACACCGGCGGCACCACGGGCGTGGCTAAGGGCGCCATGCTGACCCACGGCAACCTGATCGCTAACATGCAGCAGGTGCATAACTGTTTGCAGCAGACGGGCGAGGATGGCCAGCCGCTGATGAAGGAGGGCGGCGAGATCATGATCGCGCCGCTGCCGCTCTACCATATCTATGCCTTCACCGCGAACTGCATGTGCATGATGGTCAGCGGCAACCACAACGTGCTGATTACCAATCCGCGCGACATTCCGGGCTTCGTCAAGGAACTCGGCAAGTGGCAGTTCTCCGCGTTTCTGGGGCTCAACACCCTGTTCGTGGCGCTGATGGACAATCCCGAGTTCAAGAACCTCGATTTTTCTCGTCTGAAGCTGACCAACTCTGGCGGTACCGCGCTGGTCAAGGCCACGGCCGAGCGCTGGCAGCAGATGACTGGTTGCGCGATCGTTGAAGGCTACGGCCTTACTGAAACCGCGCCGGTCGCCACCACCAACTGCTACGGCAAGCTGGCGCGCCTGGGTACCGTAGGCATTCCGGTGGCCGGAACTGCACTCAAAGTGATCGATGACGACGGCGTCGAGCAACCAATTGGCGAGCGTGGCGAGCTGTGCATCAAAGGCCCGCAAGTGATGAAAGGCTACTGGCAGCGTCCGGAAGCCACCGCCGAGGTACTGGACGCCGACGGCTGGTTCAAGACCGGCGACGTGGCGGTGATCGACCCGGATGGTTATGTGCGCATCGTCGACCGCAAGAAGGACATGATCATCGTCTCCGGCTTCAACGTGTACCCCAACGAGATCGAGGATGTGGTCATGGCTCATCCGAAGGTCGCCAGCTGCGCAGCCATCGGTGTGCCGGACGAAAAATCCGGCGAAGCGGTCAAGCTGTTCGTTGTACCGCGCGAGGGCGGGGTCAGCGTGGAAGAGCTGAAGGCCTTTTGCCGGGAGAACTTCACCGGTTACAAGGTGCCCAAGCACATCGTCTTCAAAGACGCCTTGCCGATGACGCCGGTCGGCAAGATTCTTCGTCGCGAACTGCGCGATATCGCTTAAAAGCCCTATGCTGCCTGCTGTCCGGAGAAGTTTTCCGGACAGTCAAGAAAATGACCACTCAAGGTTGGGTGGTCATTTTTATGACCGTTCGGGGCAGGTTTGGTGCTAGTCGGTGTTTGGCAAAGCTGCTACTCTCGGCCCGATTTTTTGCCGACCCGTCGGCGAAAATGCACACCAATCACAAAAAATAACCGCCAATGCGCGGTGTTAATAAGCTGTTGCTCAGGAGTAGGCTTTTCATGACCGAAAACTTCTGGAAGGACAAGTACCCTGTCGGGATCGCTGCCGAGATCGATGCCGACCAGTACCCCAATATTCAGACCGTACTGAAACAGTCCTGCCAACGCTTTGCCGACAAGCCTGCGTTCAGCAACCTGGGCAAGACACTCACCTACGGTGAGTTGTACGAGTTGTCCGGCGCTTTTGCCGCCTATCTGCAGAATCACACCGACCTCCAGCCCGGCGACCGCATCGCCGTACAACTGCCCAACGTCCTGCAATACCCGGTGGTGGTATTCGGCGCCATGCGTGCCGGTCTGGTAGTGGTCAACACCAACCCGCTGTACACCGCGCGGGAGATGGAACACCAGTTCAACGACTCCGGCGCTAAGGCCCTGGTCTGCCTGGCCAACATGGCCCACCTGGCCGAGGAAGTGCTGCCCAAGACCGGCATCAAGCACGTGGTGGTCACCGAAGTCGCCGACATGCTGCCGCTGCTCAAGCGCACCCTGGTCAACTTCGTCGTCAAGCATGTGAAGAAAATGGTCCCGGCCTACAACCTGCCGCAGGCCGTTACGATCAACCAGGCTCTGGCTAAGGGCCGTGGCAAGCCGGTAAAAGAAGCCAGCCCGCACAACGGTGACGTCGCCGTGCTGCAGTACACCGGCGGCACCACCGGTGTGGCCAAGGGCGCGATGCTGACCCACCGCAACCTGATCGCCAACATGCTGCAATCCAAGGAACTGATGGGCTCCAACCTCAACGAGGGTTGCGAGATCGTCATCTGTCCGCTGCCGCTGTACCACATCTACGCCTTCACCTTTCATTGCATGGCGATGATGCTCACCGGCAACCACAACATTCTCATTACCAACCCGCGCGACCTGCCGGGCACCGTGAAGGAACTGGGCAACTGGAAGTTCAGCGCCTTCGTTGGCCTCAACACCCTGTTCGTCGCCCTGTGCAACAGCGAAGACTTTCGCAAGCTGGACTTCTCCGCGCTGAAGCTGACCCTGTCCGGTGGCATGGCCCTGCAGTTGGCTGCCGCCGAGCGCTGGAAAGCCGTGACTGGTTGCGCCATCTGCGAAGGTTACGGCATGACCGAAACCAGCCCTGTGGTATCGGTGAACCCGTTCCAGAACATCCAGATTGGCACCATCGGCATCCCGGTACCGTCGACCCTGTGCAAGGTCATCGACGATGCCGGCAATGACCTGCCGATGGGCGAGCGTGGCGAACTGTGCGTCAAGGGCCCACAGGTGATGAAAGGCTACTGGCAGCGCCAGGAAGCTACCGACGAGATGCTCGACAAGGACGGCTGGCTGAAGACCGGCGACATCGCCGTGATCCAGGATGACGGTTTCATGCGCATCGTCGACCGTAAGAAGGACATGATTCTGGTGTCCGGCTTCAACGTCTACCCGAACGAGCTGGAAGATGTGCTGGTGACCCTGCCGGGCGTGCTGCTGTGCGCGGCCATCGGCGTGCCGGACGAGAAGTCTGGCGAGGCGATCAAGGTCTTCGTGGTGGTCAAACCAGGTGAAAGCCTGACCAAGGAGCAGGTGATGGAGCACATGCGTGCCAACCTCACCGGCTACAAGGTGCCGCGCTCTGTGGAGTTCCGCGACAGCTTGCCGACCACCAACGTCGGCAAGATCCTGCGTCGCGAGCTGCGTGACGAAGAGCTGAAGAAGATCGCCGCCAAGGCCTGATGCCTGCGCTGCAATGACAAAGCCCCGCTTCGGCGGGGCTTTGTCGTTTCTGTGGGGTGCTGACTCCAGGGAGGGGCGCGCACACCACAAACCGCACACTCAGGGGCTTATTACGATCTCGCGAGCCAGGCTCAGATAGGAAAGAACAGGCGAGGAAGCGAAGTTCACCAGCGGTAATTCCTTCCCACCCTTCGGAGCGCGCTAAACAAGCCGCGCTCCAAGGCTGTGTTGTGCCGAATGGCCGGCATGCAGCAGATCGTAGATAGGTTCTCAGAGCTTCTTGGCAGAGATGATCAGCACCGGCTGGCGCGGTACGTTCTGGTGCATGCCGCGGTTGCCGGTCGGAACCTGGGCGATCTTGTCGACCACTTCCATGCCGCGCACGACCTTGCCGAACACCGCATAGCCGAAGTCGCGGCCGCCGTGGTCGAGGAAGGCGTTGTCCTTGTGGTTGATGAAGAACTGGCTGGTGGCCGAGTCGACTACCTGAGTGCGAGCCATGGCCAGGGTGCCGCGCAGGTTGCGCAGGCCGTTGTCGGCTTCGTTCTTGATCGGGTCCTGGGTGTCTTTCTCGCCCATGTCGGCATCGAAACCGCCGCCCTGGATCATGAAGCCGGGGATCACCCGGTGGAACTGGGTGCCGTCGTAGAAGCCGGACTCCACATAGGCGAGGAAGTTCTTGGTGCTGATCGGCGCCTTGTCGGCGGCCAGCTCGATCTCGACTTCGCCGAGGCTGGTGGTCAGCAGCACATGGGGGTTGTCGGTGACAGTCTCGGCGGCCATCAGGTTGAGGCTGAGCAGCAGGCTGCAGGCGGCGAGGGCAAGTTTGTTCAGCATGGGTAGGTCCTTGTTTTCAGGTTTTTTCAACTGAGCCAATAAAACTCAGCAGGGTCGTGTTGAACTGATCGGGCTGATCCATCGGCGTGGCGTGACGCGACTGCTGGATGACCACCAGGCGCGCGTCGGGCAGCAGCTCGACATAGCTTTGCTTGTGCGCCACCGGGGTGTAGTCGCGGTCACCGCTGATCACCAAGGTAGGACAGGTGATGTTGCCCAGGTGTTCCCGGACACTCCAGCCGATGATGGCGTCGAGGCTGGCAAGGTAGGCGCGCTTGTCGTTCTGCGGCCAGCGTTGCTCGATCTTCTGCCGGAGCTCGGCTTGTTCCGGACGCGGGAAGAGGATGCGCCCGAGGCCCTTGCCGATGGTCTCCAGGCTAAG
The DNA here is from genome assembly GCF_014164785.1 of Aquipseudomonas guryensis. Lineage (GTDB taxonomy): Bacteria > Pseudomonadota > Gammaproteobacteria > Pseudomonadales > Pseudomonadaceae > Aquipseudomonas > Aquipseudomonas guryensis. The sequence continues at coordinate 51,790 of NZ_JACJFN010000004.1, forward strand.
CAGGCGCGAGAGTGTCCAGCGCTTGCCCAGCTGCCACCAGTCGCCGAAGCTCTTGGCGCGGACTTCCGGGGTGCTGTTGACGATGGTCAGGCTGTGCAGCAGTTCAGGGCGCTCGACGCCAAGCTGGAAGGCAATCATGCCGCCCATGGAGATGCCGACCAGGTGCACCTTGCCGAGGTTTAGGTGCTCGATCAGGGCGGCCACGTCGTCGGCAAACTGCGCAATGCTGTAGGCCTCGCGCGGCTTGCCGGAGCGGCCGTGGCCACGCACGTCAAGGGCGATCACCCGGTGGCTGCGGCTGAGCAACGGCACCTGGTATTCCCAGTCACAGGTGCTCGAGCCGAGACCGTGTATCAGTAGCAGTGGGCTGCCCTGACCATGGTCTTCGAAGTGCAACTGGCAGCCGGCGTGTTCGAAATAGGACATGGCTGGGCCCTCAGTTGGCGGGCAGGGGCGCGGCGAACTGCGCATCGAGTGGGGCGGCATCGAAGGTCTTGATCAGTTCGACGAGGATCTGTGTGGCCGGGCCCAGGGGTTTTTCCTTGTTGGCATACAGCGAGAAGGAAGGGTTGCGCGTGCCGCCCTGGGCCAATGGCAGGGGCTTGAGCAGTCCTTCGCGTAGCTCGCGCTCGATCAGGTGGCGCGGCAACCAGGCAAAGCCCAGGCCGCTGCTGACGAAGGAGGCGGCGGTGGGCAGGCTGCCGACCGTCCAGCGCTGTTCGGCGCCGAGCCAGCCGACATCGCGCGGCTGGGTGCGGCCGGAGTCGCGGATCACCACCTGCATCTGGCTTTCCAGGTCCTGGAAGGTCAGTTCGCGCTGCAGGCGGTGCAGCGCATGATCAGGATGGGCGACGGCGACGAACTCGACGCTGCACAGCTCTGTGCCTAGGTAGCCGGAGATATTTAGGCTGGTGACAGCTAGATCAGCGGTGCCTTCCAGCAACACTTCCTCGACTCCCGACAGCACTTCCTCGCGCAGGCGCACGCGGCAACCGCGGCTCTGCGGGATGAACGCGGAGAGGGCGCGGACCAGACGGGCGTTGGGGTAGGCGGCGTCGACCACCAGGCGCACTTCTGCTTCCCAGCCCTGTTCCATGTAGTGGGCCAGGTCTTCCAGCTGGCTGGCCTGTTTGACCAGCTGCCGCGAGCGGCGCAGCAACACTTCGCCAGCCTCGGTCAGCACCGCCTTGCGCCCGTCAATGCGCAGCAGCGGCACGCCGAGCTGTTCCTGCATGCGCGCCACCGTGTAGCTCACCGAGGATTGCGAGCGATGCAGCACGTCGGCGGCCTGGGCGAAGCCGTTGTGGTCGACCACCGCCTGCAGCGTGCGCCATTGATCAAGGGTGACACGGGGCGCTTTCATCGTTGCTTCCTCTTCTCTACTCTTGGTGTCCCCTGAAGGAGACGCTGCATGAAAAAGCTTTGCCTGGCTCTGGTCACTCTGTTGCCGCTCACCGCCGTGGCTTATCCGGTAGAAATGAACAAGCAGATGAATGGCGCCGAAGTGTCGGCGAAGGCCGAGGATATCGACAGCGATATCGGCTCGGTGATGCTCTACAACTACGGTCAGCGCGCTGCCCAGTGCAAGGCGACGTTCCGCAATGGCCCGGATGCGCCGCGTACGCGCAAGATCGATCTGGCACCGGGGCAGAACAGCAACCTGACGGTGAAGTTCGCCCGTAAGGTGATCAAGCTGCGCGTCGACCTGACCTGTAAGCCCATCTGAGGTGTTAAGAAGAGCTGTAGGCAGCCTAGTGCGGAGCTGCCTACAAATCAACTTAATCGATAGTTAATAGCGGTTTTTTGCGCTTTTTAATCGATCTGTATCTGCCTAATCTGCCCCCATCGACGCACAACAACCCCGATGGAGGTAAGCCCAATGTCCCGTGTCCTGGTTATCGAAAGCAGCGCCCGCAAAGAAGGTTCCGTATCCCGTCAGCTGACCGCCGACTTCATCGGTCAGTGGCAAGCCGCCAATCCGCAGGATCAGATTCAGGTTCGCGATCTGGCCGTGGAGCAGGTGCCGCACCTGGATATCGATCTGCTCAGCGGCTGGATGAAGCCGGCCGAGCAGCAGAACGACGCGGAGAAGGCTGCTGCAGCCCGTTCCAACCTGCTCACCGACGAACTGCTGGCCGCTGATGTGCTGGTGCTGGCGGCGCCGATGTACAACTTCGCCATCCCCAGCACCCTGAAATCCTGGCTTGACCATGTGCTGCGTGCCGGCGTCACCTTCAAATACACCGAAACCGGCCCGCAAGGCCTTCTGACCGGCAAGCGCGCCTATGTGCTGACCGCCCGTGGCGGCGTCTACAGTGGTAGCGCGATGGATCACCAGGAGCCCTACCTGCGCCAGGCACTGGCCTTTGTCGGTATCCATGACGTGACCTTCATCCATGCCGAAGGCCTGAACATGGGCGCCGAGTTCCTCGAGAAGGGCCTGGCCCAGGCTCGCGAGCAGCTGGCCAAGGTTGCCTAAACTCCCACTGATCCACCGCTCTTCCCTCCGGGCCGTGCTCCTCGGCCCGACGTTTGACCCGCCAAGCCCCGCGTTTGGCGGGTCATTTTTTATCCGGCTGTATGCCCGCTTTTCTGTTCAACTGTGTTTGAAATATTGAACGGCCTATGTTGGGATAGTCGCCACTTAATTAGGGCCGGAGGCTCTCGTGCACTTGTCTGGTCGTGGTGTGGCGCTGTCGGTGGCTGCGTCGGTGCTGTTCGTGCTGATTCCCGGCTATGTGCGCGAGCTGGCACCCCTGGATGGCGTGCAGGTGTTCGCCCAGCGTATTCTCTGGTCGATTCCTGCCGTCCTGCTGCTGGTCGCCCTGGCGCGCCAGTGGACGGTATTGGCCGCAGCCTTTAATCGCCTGCGCCGCGAGCCGCTGCTGTTGCCTGCCTTGGTGCTGGCTGCGGCGCTGATGGGCGTGCAGTGGTTGCTATTCGTCTGGGCGCCGCTGGCCGGGCGCATGCTCGAAGTGTCGCTCGGCTATTTTCTCCTGCCGCTGGCCATGGTTCTGGTTGGCCGGCTGTTCTACGGCGAACGTCTGCGCCCGCTGCAGCGCCTGGCGGTGGTCTGTGCGCTGCTCGGCGTGGCCCATGAGTTGTGGCTAACCCAGGCATTTTCCTGGGTAACGCTGGTGGCAGCGCTGGGTTATCCGCCCTATTTCATGCTGCGCCGCTGGATGCGCCTGGATGCGCTGTCCGGTTTCATCCTGGAGATGCTGGTGCTGGCGCCGTTGGCGATCTGGCTGATCTATGCCCATGGTCCGCTCGGGGTGTTCGATCAGGTACCGCAGCTCTGGTGGTTGCTACCGGGGCTGGGGTTGCTCAGCGCCCTGGCCTTCGGCGCGATGATGGCAGCCAGTCGCCTGCTGCCGTTGGGCTTGTTCGGCATCCTCAGCTATGTCGAGCCGGTGCTGTTGTTTGCTCTGGCGGTCTTGTTTCTCGGCGAGACCTTCGACCCTCTGCAGTTGTGGACCTACGCGCCGATCTGGCTGGCTGTATTGCTGACCGGTTGGGACAGCGCGCGCTTGCTGCGCAAGCAGGCGCGGCAGGGGCTTTAGGGTGTGTTCCCGCTTCGTTCGCGAACCGCGTTGCTGCGCAAAATCGCGCCAGGCTAGGCGCGGGACGCAGGCAATGGTCATTCCCTTGGCAAGTCCCGCAACGACGCGTGGCGCGATTTTGCGCAGCAACCCGAAGGGACGGGCCTGTTTTTGCGTGGGACGTCGTTACTCGACGGCTCATTTGGACGACCAAACCTCGCGTCTCGCGCGATCCACATGGCTGTGGTGAATGCAGCAAGCCCGCCGGGAGCGGGCGCTGCCTAGCTCCGCGCAAAAACAGGCTCCGTCGCGGCCGCGAACGAAACGGGAACAGACCCTACGTCTGCTGAAAACTCTCTGGTACGGCGTTCTCTGGCAGGACCTGATAATGCAGTTGCACCACACCACTGCTGAAACTGCGTTGCTCATGCAGCTTGAGGTGGCGTTCCAGGCCGGTGGCAAAAAGCGGGATGCCGGCACCGAGCAGGTAAGGCACCAGGCTGACCACCAGTTCGTCGAGCAGGCCTGCCGCAAAGCAGGTGCCGGCCAGGGCGCCGCCGCCGACCAGCCAGATACGCTGACAGCCCAGCGCTTCGAGTTCGCTGAGGGCTTCTGCGGGGCTGGCATGCCGGGCGATCACGCCTGCTGGTGTCTGCTCCATGGAATGGCGGGTCAGGACTCTGCAGGGCTTGTCGGGGTAGGGCCAGTCGCCGGCGAAGCCCAAGACCGTGTCATAGGTGCCGCGGCCCATCAGCAGGCCATCGATGCTGGCATAGAAAGCCTGGTAGCCGTGGTCGTCGCCAGAGGCTTCGATTGGCTGCAGCCAGTCCACCCGGCCATCCGGACGGGCGATATAGCCATCCAGGCTGGCGGCCACGTAATAGATCAATGCTGGTTTCAAATGCGTGGCCCTCATAAACCCAGGCGACCCTGGGCAGGCCGCTAGAGCTTGGAGCCGCGCACGGTCGGCAAAGTTTCCTGCAACTCAGTCCAGTACGTTCTGCAGCACTTCATAGATGATGCCGGTGGCAATGGCGACCAGTACCACATCGGTACCGACCTGCTGCCACTCGTAGCCATCGTAGTGCGGCAGCTGTCCCTGCAGGCGACTGTCGAAGCGCTTGGCGATACCGGGCGGCAGCGGTTTGCCGCGCGCCAGGTTCTTGCGGATACCCGGTGGCAGCGCTTGCGTTGGGCCGATCAGCTCGCGGTTGTTGCCCAGGGTGATGCGCACCTGGCCGATGTCGATGGTCGGTCCGCGCAGGTCGACCTGAACATCCTCGCCACCACCGTGTTTGCCCTCATTGCTGTGTTTGTCATGCTTGGGTGCGGCACTGGCGCCATTAAGGCTGATGGCCAGGGCCAGGCCGGTGAGTACGAGAAAAGATGAGCGCGACATGCTGACTACTCCGTGTGGTGACAGGGCATTGGAGCCCGGTGGACGCTGGGTGTTCCCAGAGTGTTGTCGGGCTCAGGGGAAATGCCAAGGCCGTCTCCGCTTCCCGTGCAAACTTCAGGCTGCCACGCGCGCGCGCCCGGCCAGTAGGCGCAGGATGGCGTTGAGTAGCAGGCCATAGAGTGGCACGAATAGCATCAGGCTGACGGCCAGCTTGACGCCATAGTCCACCGTGGCGATTTCCACCCAGTGCTCGGCCATGAAGGCATTGCTGCTGCGCCAGAAGGCCACGGAGAAGAAGGCGAAGGTGTCCAGCAGGTTGCCGACGATGGTCGACAGGGTAGGGGCGATCCACCACTGCGGCAGGCGACGCAGGCGGTCGAACACCTGGATATCGAGGAACTGCCCGAGCACGTAGGCAAGGAAGCTGGCCACGGAAATGCGCAGGACGAATTCGTTGAATTGACCCAGCGCGGCAATGCCATGGAAGGCGCCTTCCTGGAACAGCACCGAGACCACGTAGGACGCCAGCAGCGCCGGCAGCATGACCCGGGCGATGACCTGGCGCGCCGGGCCTTTGCCGAGCAGGCGCACGGTCAGGTCGGTGGCGAGGAAGATGAACGGAAAGCTGAACGCGCCCCAGGTGGTATGCCAGCCGAACAGGGTGATCGGCAGCTGCACCAGGTAGTTGCTGGCGATGATGATGAGGATGTGGAAGGCGATCAGCAGCGCCAGCGCAGAGCGCCGACGCTGCTCAGGAAGCAGGGACATGGCAGAACCTTTTTAATGAATGGGGTTAGGGAACCCATGCTTTCGGGATTGAAAGCGGCGCGCATTCTATCTGCTTGCTCATCTTTGTACAAAAAACAAACAGTTTTCGGCGCGGATTGGATGAGTGGAAAACTGCCGTTCAGCCGGTGCCGAGTGGCTTTTTGCATAACAGAGGCGGTCATTTCTCCTGACAACCGGTAATCTATACGGCTGTTTTGCTGATTTTTTGTCGAGGTATGCCCCGTGTTCGCCCAATTCGCCCTGCATGAACGCCTGCTCAAGGCCGTCGCCGAGCTCAACTTCACCGAGCCGACGCCGGTGCAGCAAGCGGCGATTCCGCCGGCACTGGAAGGGCGCGACCTGCGGGTGACGGCGCAGACCGGCAGCGGCAAGACCGCGGCTTTCGTCCTGCCGCTGCTCAACCGCCTGATGGGCGATGCCCTGCCACGGGTGACCATTCGCGCGCTGATCCTGCTGCCGACCCGTGAACTGGCCCAGCAGACGCTCAAGGAAGTCGAGCGCTTCTCCCAGTTCACCTTCATCAAGTCGGGGATGATCACCGGCGGTGAGGACTTCAAGGTGCAGGCCGCCATGCTGCGCAAGGTGCCGGACATCCTTATCGGCACTCCGGGGCGCCTGCTCGAACACCTCAACGCCGGCACCCTCAAGCTCAACGACGTGGAAGTGCTGATCCTCGACGAAGCCGACCGCATGCTCGACATGGGCTTCTCCGAAGATGTGCAGCGCCTGGGCAAAGAGTGTGCGAACCGCCAGCAGACCATGCTGTTCTCCGCCACCAGCGGCGGCAACGGCCTGCGCGAGATGGTTGCCAGCGTGCTGCGTGAGCCGGTGCACCTCAAGCTCAACAGTGTCAGCGAGCTGAACGAGGGTACCCGCCAGCAGATCATCACCGCCGACCACAACTACCACAAGGAACAGCTGGTCGAGTGGCTGCTGGCCAACGAGACCTACCAGAAGGCAATCATCTTCACCAACACCCGTGTCCAGGCCGACCGCCTGTGGGGCAAGCTGGTGGCCGCCGAGCATAAGGTGTATGTGCTGCACGGCGAGAAGGACCAGAAGGACCGCAAGCTGGCCATCGACCGCATCAAGCAGGGCGGGGCCAAGGTGCTGGTTGCCACCGACGTGGCCGCCCGCGGCCTGGATGTCGACGGCATGGACCTGGTGATCAACTTCGACATGCCGCGCTCCGGCGACGACTACGTGCACCGCATCGGCCGCACCGGGCGTGCCGGTGGCGAGGGCCTGGCCATCTCGCTGATCACCCACAGTGACTGGAGCCTTATGTCGAGCATCGAGCGCTACCTCAAGCAGCGTTTCGAACGGCGCAATATCAAGGAGCTGAAGGGCATCTACCAGGGGCCGAAGAATCTCAAGGCTTCCGGCAAGCCGGTCGGGCCGAAGAAGAAAAAGGTCGACAAGAAGGACGCCAAGAAGCCGGGTGCCAAGGCCGCCGCACCCAAGCGCAAGCCGACTGCGCGACCGAACAATGCACCATCCGCGGTGGTCAGCCAGGACGGCCTGGCACCGCTCAAGCGCAAGAAGCCGGCGGCGGAATAAAAAAGGGGGCCAGATGGCCCCCTTTTTTATTGCCTGGCTGGTTCTATCAGGGAACGATCAGGACTTTGCCGCCACGCTCGCCACTGGCGGCTGCGGCGATGGCCTGCTTGATCTGGCTGATATTGAAGGTGGCGGCGACGCGTGCCTTGAGCTTGCCGGCGGCGATCAGCTGGGTCAGTTCGCCGAACACCTTGAACTGCTCGGCCGGGGTGGCTTTCTGGAACCACTTGGCCAGCCAGAAGCCGCGCAGGGTGACGTCGCGGAACACGAACGAGGCCGCCGATACCTGGCACGGCTGGCCGCTCATCAAACCGTAGTTCACCAGAGTGCCGCCTTCGCCCAGGGATGCGGCCAGGTGGTCGGTGGCCGTACCGCCGATGGCATCGATACCCAGCATCACTGGCGCGCCGCCAGTGGCTTCGCGTACGCGCTTGTGCAGGTCCGGGCCATCCACCAGCACCACGTCACCGCCTTCCGCCTTGACCTCGGCAATGGCCGACTCACGGCGCACCACGTTGATGGTCTTGAAGCCGCGCAGCTTGGCCAGCTGGATCAGATAACCGCCGACGCCCGAGTTGGCCGCATTCTGGATCACCCAGTCGCCTGGCTTGAGGTCGACGAACTCGCTGAGCAGCAAGGAGGCGGTCGGTGGGTTGATGGTCATCATCGCCAGTTGCTGCGGATCGGCGTCGGGTAGCGGAATCAGCTTGTTGGCCGGAGCATGCAGGTGGGTCACCCAGGTACCGCAGCCGACTGGCAGCAGCACGGTCTGGCCGACCTTGAGGTTACTCACGCCTTCACCCAGCTGCTCGACGCGGCCGACACCTTCGTTACCGCCAATTGCAGGCAGCGGCGGCAGCATGCCGTATTCGCCGGTCAGGGTGAGCACGTCGGACGGGTTGATCGGCGCCGCCAGGACCTTGACCAGCACCTGGCCGGCCGGCAGTGCGGGCAGGGTCAGTTCGACCGCTTCGATAACATCCTGAGGCACCTTGCCGCGGTGCTGGTATTCGGCTTTGAGCATGGGGTTTCTCCAAACGAACCATGGGGCAGTAAGGGCAAGAGTCTAGCCCCTAGTTACCGGCCGTGGATGAATCCTCGGACATACGCCATGGTGATGGCGCGGCACCTGTTGCTGAGCCTATCCTAGACAGATTCTTCGGGGGTGCAGGCATGCCGTGTCGCTGTTGGCTGTGGGGGTTGATGCTGCTGGCATCCAGCGTAATGGCCGAGCCGCTGCGAATCGGTTTCGGCACGCACAAACCGCCTTACATTTTCGAGAATGAAGCACGCGGCCTGGAGTACGACATCGTCGCCGCAGCCGTGAGCGCGGCCGGTTTTACCCTGGAGGCGTACTACGCGCCGATGGAGCGCCTGCACCTGGCGCTGCGCCGTGGTGAGCTGGACGGTATCGCCACGACCAATCCGCAAAGTGGTATCCAGGCGTTCTACTCGACGCCCTATATCCACTATCACAACGCAGCGGTGGCTTTGTCCGCGCGGGGCTATCGCATCAGCAGTATCGCCGAGTTGGCGAATTACTCTATCAGCACCTTCCAGCGTGCCCGTTTTCTGTTGGGGCCAGAGTTTCAGGCCATGGCGGAGGCCAATCCGCGCTACCGCGAGGAGGCTCAGCAGATCAACCGCAATCGCCTGCTCTACAGTGGCCGCGTCGATGTGGTGGTGGGGGATTCGCGCATCCTGCGCTATTTCAATCACGAGGTGGCCAAGCAGGTCGATACCAGCCAGCCGCTGACCTGGTACATGCTGCTGCCGGCTACACCCTACAGTGTTGGCTTTCGTCTGGACGAGCAGCGCGAACGCTTTGATCGTGGTTTGTCGACGATACGGGCCAGCGGCGAATACCTGCGGATAGAGCAGCGTTACGCCGACTACTGAATGTCGCCGGCGCGTGGTTCAGAACTTCTCGTTCGGTCCCAGATAGCGCCACTGGCCAACCGGCAGCTTGGCCATGCCGGTGCGGCCGATCCGCAGGCGGCGGATGCCCACGACCTGCAGGCCGACGCTTTCGCACATGAAGCGGATCTGCCCCGGCTGGGTCGCCTTGATGGCGAAGCGCAGGCGGTTTTCGCTCTGCCAGCTGACCTTGCACGGCGCCAGTGTCACGCCCTTGTAGCTGAGGCCGAAGGCCAGGCGCTTGAGGCCGTTACCAACCATCTCGCCGCTGACTTCGACCACGTACTCGTGCTCCAGCTGGTCGGCATCGTCCTTGAGCAGGCGGATCACCGAGCGGTTCTGGCTGAACACCAGCAGGCCGCTGGCGTCGGTTTCCAGCGGGGTGAGCATGTCCAGGCGGGTGAAGTGGCGCTGCAGCGGGCGAATGCCGCTGGCATCGTTTTCCATCTGGTTGGCCAGGGTCAGCAGTTGCTGTACGGAATTGGCCCCCATGCCACAGCCCAGGCCTGCCGGCTTGTGCAGGATGATGGTCACCGGCGGCAGGGTTTCCGCCACGGCGCCGGGGAGCAGGGCGATCTGCTCGTCGCGCACCTTGAACTGCGGCTCTTCCACCACGCGGCCGTCGACGGTGACCCAACCGTTCTCGATATACAGCTCCGCCTCGCGGCGTGAGCAGGGCAGCTGTTGGGTCAGGCGTTTGGACAGGCGCTCGGGTTCGCTCATGGTGGTAGCAGTCACAAAAGGAAATGAAAGGTGATTGTAACCGGCTGGGAGCCTCTACCGGGATTGGGCTACAAGAATGCTGTCTGGATGGAGGTATCAACATGGTCAGAAATTTCCTGCTCAGCCTGCTCCTGGGCCTGCCGCTACTGACGTTGGCGGAGGTGGAGCAGAGTGAGCTGGGTACGCTGCAGCTGCACGAAGTGGTGCGTGGCCTGGAGCACCCTTGGAGCGTGGCTTTTCTGCCGGATGGTCAGGGCAGCCTGATCACCGAGCGGCCGGGACGCCTGCGCTGGCTGGATGCGCAGGGACGGCTGTCGACGCCGCTGGCGGGGGTGCCGCCGGTCTTCGCCGTTGGTCAGGGTGGCTTGCTGGATGTCGTGTTGTCGCCAGACTTTGCCCGTGATCGGCTGGTCTATCTCAGCTATGCCGAGGCCGCTGCCAGTGGCGACTTGGCCGGCACGGCGGTGGGGCGCGCGCGCCTGGCGGACGATGGGCGCAGCCTGGAGCAGTTCCAGGTGATTTTTCGCCAGGAGCCCAAACTGTCCAGTGGCATTCACTTTGGCTCGCGCCTGGTGTTCGATCGCCAGGGGCTGCTGTTCATCACTCTGGGCGAGAACAATCAGCGCGCCACCGCCCAGGATCTCGACAAGTTGCAGGGCAAGCTGGTGCGCATCCAGGCGGATGGCCGGGTGCCGGCCGACAACCCCTTTGCCGAGCGGGCCGGGGCGCGGGCGGAAATCTGGTCCTACGGCCACCGCAACCCTCAAGGTGCTGCGCTCAATCCCTGGACGGGCCAGCTCTGGCTGCATGAGCACGGCCCACGCGGCGGTGACGAGATCAATATTCCCCAGGCCGGCAAGAACTACGGCTGGCCGTTGGCGACCCACGGCATCAACTACAGCTTCCTGCCGATCCCGGAAGCCGAAGGCGAGCGGGTGGCCGGCACCGAAGAGCCCCATCATGTCTGGGAGAAGTCGCCAGCACTGAGCGGTATGGCGTTCTACTCGGCGGAGCGTTATCCGGCCTGGCAGCACAACCTGTTCATTGGCGCGTTGGCCGGGCAGGCGCTGATCCGCCTGCAGCTTGAGGGCGACAAGGTCGTGCATGAGGAGCGCTTGCTGACGGAGCGCGGCTGGCGCATCCGCGACGTGCGCCAGGGGCCGGACGGCTATCTCTATGTGCTGACCGATGAGGCAGACGGCAAGCTGCTACGCCTTGGGTTGCAGCCCTAGCGGATTTGAACTGAGCCAAGGCGAGCATTGCCCCTGCACTGTGCTCGCCTGGCTTGAGATTTTGAGCTGTTCTAGCGGTTACGCGCGCCGCCGAACGAGCCGCAGCCGCGGTAGATCTGCCCGTCCAAACGCAGCTCGGCGCTCAGGTGCTGCACCGTACCGCTCATGCTGTCGGTGCAGCGTTGCGGGGCTACCCACAGGTCCAGGCGCTGGCCGTTGGCTTCGCTGCTCAGGCTGAAGCGACCGTCCGGCAGGGCTTCTTCCAGATAGGGCAGGGCGAGCGCCGGCTGGCCTGGGCGCAGCAGTGCCAGGCCCTTGCCAGTGACGTTGATGCTCCAGTCAGGCTCATGGCCATTGGCACGCAGGAGCAGGCGCTGGAAGCCGGCTTCGTTGCAGGCCGGGCCTTCGCGCTGGATGCGATACACCTCGTTGAGCTGCAGCTGACCATCGGCACCCTCTACCGAACTGGCGCCGAGCTGGCCACTGACATCGGCGAACAGCGGGCCCGGGCCGTCGGCGAGCAGTTCTGCCGCTTCGCGCACGATATCGGTACTGCCGTCGTTGCTGATGCTGAACTGGCGTTGTTCGCCGCAGGGGCGGAACTGCAGGCCACTGCTGCCGGCGCTCAGCTCGCCCTGCAGGCGCTGCATGGGCAGCGGTGGCTCAGGCTGCTGGAATACCTGGCAACCGGCGAACAGCGGCACGAGGACGAACAACAGGGAACGGGCAGGGGACATGACAGGCTCTCCGGGCAAAGTGCGGCCACGTTACCCAGAGCCTGCTCCGATCTCAAGGGCGGCCTGTGGTTGTATATTCGCCGCCGGCGAACCATCCTCAATGTGCTCCTTTCTTACCTGCTGTTGAGTGTGATCATGGATAGAAACACCGGCTCGGGCCTGTCGTTCGCCAAACGCCTCTATCTACCGCGCTGTATCGGCCTGGGCATCGGCTTCTTCTGCGTGGCCGCCGCGCTGTGGGAGATGCAGCTGGCGCCCGGGGTCTGGGCACTGCTGCTGTTCAATGGCTACCTCTGGCCACACCTGGCCTACCAGTGGGCACGCCTGTCCGCGCAGCCCTACCGCACCGAGCGGCGCAACCTGCTGATCGATTCGCTGTTCGGTGGCTTCTGGGCCGGTGTCATGCAGTTCAGCGCGCTGCCGACGGTGACCATCCTGGCGATGATGGCGATGAACAACATTGCTGCCGGCGGTGGGCGGCTGTTTCTCCTCGGCAGCCTGGCGCAAGTGGGCGGCGCGCTGCTGGCCATGCTGCTGTTCGGCGCGGTATTCGACCCGCACACCAGCATGCGCGAGCTGTATGCCTGCCTGCCGATGCTGGTGCTCTATCCGCTGGCGCTGGGCATGGTCTGCTACCAACTGACCATCCGCCTGGCCGAACACAAGCAGGCCTTGCGCGCCGTCAGTCGCACCGACAGCCTGACCAGTCTGTTCAACCACGGGCACTGGAAAGACCTGCTGCAGATCGAGTTCGACAAGTGCCGCCATGGCCAGCAGCGAGCCACCCTGGCGCTGATCGATATCGATCACTTCAAGACGATCAATGACAACCATGGCCACCTGGTGGGCGACAGCGTGTTGCGCCAGCTCAGTGAAACGCTGGTCGCAAGCCTGCGCAACGAGGACCTGGCCGGGCGCTATGGTGGCGATGAGTTCTGCGTGATTCTGCCGAACACCCCGCCGGTCATGGCCAGCGAGGTGATGGAGCGCCTGCGGCGCAGTTTTGCTGAAGTGCGCAGCCAGCTGGCGCCGGGGCTGCATGTGAGTTTGAGCATTGGCCTGGCCGGTTATAGCCCGTTTCAGGGCAATGCCAGCGACTGGCTGGAGGATGCCGATCGGGCGCTGTACCAGGCGAAAAGTGAGGGACGCAACCGTACGGTGATAGCCACCGATGGCCCCAGGGATGCACTGCCCGCTAGCGAGTAAGCCAAGATTCCCAGCTGGCCGCGCACGTGTCAGGCTAGCGACCTTTGTCACAGCACGGATACCCGCATGTCCAGCGAAGCCGATACCACCCCGGGCATTGACCCGCTCAGCGCCATCGAAGCGCGCATCCTCGGTTGCCTGATCGAGAAGCAGGCAACCACGCCGGAAACCTACCCGCTTACCGTGAATGCCGTGGTTCTGGCCTGCAACCAGAAGACCAGCCGCGAACCGTTGATGAGTCTCACCGAAGGCCAGGTCGGCCAGGGCCTGCGCAGCCTCGAAGGGCGAGGTCTGACTCGCTTGGTGATGGGCGGCCGTGCCGACCGCTGGGAACAGCGGGCAGACAAGACCCTGGAACTGGTCAAGCCGCAAGTGGCGCTGATCGGCCTGCTGCTGTTGCGCGGCCCGCAGACCCTCAACGAACTGCTTACGCGCAGCAACCGCCTGTTCCAGTTCGATGATGTCGCCGAAGTGCAGCACCAGCTGGAACGCCTGGCTGGCCGTGGCCTGGCATTTCTGCTGCCGCGTCAGTCCGGCCAGCGCGAGGATCGTTACATGCACCTGCTTGGCGAACCGGCCGATCTGGAAGCCCTGCTGGCCGCCCGTAGCCAGGCCGACAGCGCGCCGCGCAGCAGTGGCGCGGACGACAGCCGCATCGCAGAACTGGAAGCCCGGGTGGCGGCGCTGGAAGAGCGTCTGACGCGTCTGGAAGGCTGAACCAGGTTCCAGGGTGCGCTTTGCGCACCCTGGATGAAGCTACCGGCTGAGCGGCCTGGAAAGATCGCCAAGCGCTTCTCGCTAGCTTCAGGATTCATTAAGACTCGCTGCAGATACTCACCTCCACGAACTGTCCCGTGGAGGGAGCCCGATGCATCATCCCGAGTGGAATACTGTCTTCCCGCTGCACTTCGGTGCCGATCCGCAGAGCCAATCCAGCCTTTGCCTGGTGGGTGAGCAGGATCAGCAGCGTGCGGCTTACCAGCACTTCATTCACCAGCGTTTCAACGAAGCCCATGGCGCCCGGGTCAGCCACTTCATGCCCGAACTGCTCGGCTTGCGCACGCCCCAGGCAGAGCTGACCGCCGTCTGTGGGGCGCGCCTGGCGCGCAGTGAAGAGCTGTTTCTCGAGCAGTACCTGCAGGCGCCGGTGGAGAGCGTGATTGCCCGTCTGGCCGAACGCCCGGTCAGTCGCAGTGAGATCGTCGAAGTCGGCAACCTGGCCGCGATCAGTCCCGGCAATGCACGCTTGATCATCATCGCCATGACCTGCCTGCTGGCCCGCCGCGGCCTGCAATGGGTGGTGTTCACCGGTGCCGCGACCCTGATCAACAGCTTCCGTCGCCTGGGCCTGGAGCCCCTGCGCCTGTGCGAGGCCGACCCGCAGCGCCTCGGCGAACAGCAGCATGACTGGGGCCAGTACTACGCGCAGCGGCCCCAGGTGTTCGCCGGCAATATCCAGCTTGGCTATCGACAGCTGTGCGAGCAGGGCGTGCTGCAGCGCCTGGGTTTTTTCCTCTGTGAGGATGCCTCCCATGCAGCCTGAATTGCAGTCCTTGCGCAACGCTCTGCAGCGCCATGCTGAGACACAACCCCAGCGCCTGGCCTTGTGGGGCGACAGTGTGCGCGTGGATTACCAGAGCCTGCTGCAGGAAGTGCAGCGCCGTGAAGCCTTGCTGCGCATGCAGGGCGCCAAGGTGTTCGCCCTGGCCCTGGAAAACGGCACCGAGGCCGTGCTCTGGGACCTGGCCGGATTGTTTGCCGGCATTGCCTGCGTGATCCTGCCGCCGTTCTTCAGCCCGGCCCAGCGCGCCCACTGCCTGCAGCAGAGTCGGGCGACTCTGGTGATTGCCGAAGACAGCATGGCCGAGGAGTTGCAGAACTGCGGTTATCAGCACGATGACTTGTTCTGGCGCCTGTCGGCAGACGCAGACAGCAGCCATCTGCCCGCCGGTACGGCCAAGATCACCTATACCTCCGGCACCACCGGCACGCCCAAGGGCGTGTGCCTGAGTGCCGAGGCCATGCTGCGCGTGGCCCGCGAGCTGGAGGATGTCAGTCGCAGCAGTGCACCGCAGCATTACCTGGCGGTGCTGCCCCTGGCCGTGTTGCTGGAAAACCTCGGCCTCTACGCCGCCTTGCTGGCCGGTGCCACCCTCAGCGTGCCGTCGCAGCGCCAGCTGGGCATTCAGGGCGCCAGCGGCGTCGACTGGTCGCGCCTGCTCGGCCTGTTGATGGTGCGGGGCGCGCAAAGCCTGATCCTGGTGCCGCAACTGCTGCTCGGCCTGGTTACCGCCATCGAGCGCGGCGCGGTGCCGGCCAGTGGTTTCCGTTTTATTGCGGTGGGCGGCGCCAAGGTCTCGCCGGACCTGCTGCAGCGCGCTGCCCGCGTCGGTCTGCCGGTGTATGAAGGCTACGGCCTGTCCGAGTGCGCCTCGGTGGTCTGCCTCAATCGCCCCGAGGCCAATCGACCCGGCAGCGTCGGCAAGCCGCTTAGCCATGTGCAGGTACGCCTGGCCGAAGATGGCGAAGTGCTGGTCAGTGGCTCGACCCTGCTCGGTTACCTCGGTGAGCAGGCCTTCAGCGGCGAGTGGTGGCCCACCGGCGATATTGGCGAATTCGATGCCGATGGCTACCTCTACCTGCGCGGGCGCAAGAAGCACCAGTTCACCACCAGCTTCGGCCGCAACGTCAACCCGGAGTGGGTGGAAGCCGAGCTGACCCAGCGTGGCGTCATCGCCCAGGCCTTCGTGCATGGCGAGAGCCTGCCGCGCAATGTCGCGCTGCTCTGGCCCTTCGACCCGAGTTGCCCGGACAGCGTGCTGGAAACCGCCGTGCAGGCGGCCAATGCCGGCTTGCCGGACTACGCCCGGGTCGGCCACTGGCGGCGTCTGGAACAACCCTTTAGCCCCGCCAATGGCCTGCTCACGGCCAATGGCCGGCCCCGCCGCGACGCCATCCTGGCGCACTACGGCGAACTCTTTTCCGAATTCTTAACCGCATGAGGTCAACCATGAAATTCTTCGACGAACTGCAAGCCGCCACCGCCCAAGAGCGCCAGACCCTGTTCAGTCTGCCGGTGATCCAGGATGCCCTGGCCGGCCAGGTCAGCTTGGACAGCTATATCGCCTTCCTGACCCAGGCCTATTACCACGTGCGCCACACCGTGCCACTGATGATGGCCTGCGGCGCGCGTCTGCCGGCACGCCTGGAATGGCTGCGCCAGGCCGTGTGCGAATACATCGAGGAGGAGTACGGCCATGAGCAGTGGATCCTCAACGACATCGCCGCCTGCGGTGGCGACGCCGAAGCGGTGCGCAACGGCCAGCCGTCGGCAGCCATCGAGCTGATGGTCAGCTTCCTCTACGACACCATTGCTCGCGGCAACCCGGTCGCCTTGTTCGGCATGGTCAACGTGCTGGAGGGCACCAGCATCGCCCTGGCCAGCCAGGCCGCCGGCACCATCCAGAGCCGCCTCGGGTTGCCCAAGGAAGCCTTCAGCTACCTGTTCTCCCATGGCGCCCTGGACATCGGCCACATGGAAACCTATCGCGGCCTGATGGACCGGCTGGACTGTGCGGAAGATAAGGCCGCAGTGATCCACGCCAGCCAGATGGTCTATCGCCTGTATAGCGACATGTTCCGCGGTCTGCCGCGCAACACCGAGGTGCAGCATGCGGCTGCCTGAATGTCGCGCGCTGCTTACCGGCGCCAGTGGCGGTATTGGCCTGGCGCTGGCCGAGCAGCTCTGCGCCGGCGGCGCCCAGGTGCTCGCCGTCTCCCGTCAGGGGCAGGCGCTGGATGCACTGGCGCAGCGCTACCCCAAGCAGCTGCGGCGGATCGAAGCCGACCTGACCAGCCTGACTGGGCGCCAGGCGGTGGTCGAGGCAGCGCGCTGCCTGGGCGGCCTCAACCTGGTGATCAATGCCGCCGGGGTCAATCGCTTCGCCATGCTCGAGCAGCTGGATGACCAGGAAATCGCCGAGATGCTCGGCCTCAACCTGGTCGCCACCGTGCAGCTGACCCGTGCCCTGTTGCCGCTACTGCGTCAGCAGCGCCAGGCCCTACTGGTCAACGTCGGTTCGATCTACGGCTCGATCGGCTATGCCGGCTATGCCACCTACTGCGCCAGCAAGTTCGCCCTGCGCGGCTTCTCCGAGGCGCTGCGCCGCGAAGTGGCGGACACCGGCGTGGGCGTGCTTTACGTCGCCCCGCGTGCCACCCGCACCAGCATGAACAGCGCCGCCGCGGTGGCGCTCAACTCGGCGCTCAAGGTGAGCATGGATGCACCGGAGCAGGTCGCTGCCGAAGTGTTGAAAGCCATAGTCGCCGACCGCAGCGAGCTGTATCTCGGCTGGCCGGAAAAGTTCTTCGTGCGCCTCAACGGCCTATGGCCCGGTGTGGTCGACAAGGCCCTGCGCAAGCAGCTGCCGCTGATTCGTCAATTCAGTCACAAGGAGTCCCCGCGATGAGTAAGTTTATTTCCCTGCTGCTGGCCCTGAGCCTCAGCCTGCCCGCCTGGGCCCTGGACGAAGCCGGCACGCAACGCCTCAAGCAGGTGCAGACGCGCTGGGCGCAGATTCAGTACCAGACCGACGCGGCGCAGAAGGAAAAAGCCTTCGAGCAACTGGCTGCCGACAGCGCTGCGTTTACCCGCGAGCAGCCGCAAGCGGCCGAGGCCTGGATCTGGCACGGTATCGTCACCAGCAGCTGGGCCGGCGCCCAGGGCGGCCTCGGGGCATTGAGCAAGGCCAAAAGCGCGCGCGACTCGCTGGAAAAATCCATCCAGCTCGATCCGGCTGCGCTGCAAGGCTCGGCCTATACCAGCCTGGGCACCCTGTATGCGCAGGTGCCGGGCTGGCCGGTCGGCTTCGGCGACGAGGAAAAAGCTGAGCAACTGCTGCAGCAGGCGCTAAAGCTCAACCCCACGGGCATCGACAGTCTGTATTTCTGGGGCGACTACCTTTACCGCCAGGACAAATTCGCCGAAGCTCGGGAGGCCTTGCTCAAGGCCAAGCAGGCGCCGGCACGACCGGGTCGCGAGTTGGCCGATCAGGGCCGGCAAGGCGAGATCGACCGCCTGCTCAAGGCTGTGGAAGAAGAACTGAAATAAGGGCACAGCATGCGTTTACTGTTGGTCGAGGATGACAAGGCGCTGGGCGAAGGCCTACGTCTGGGTTTGCGCCAGGAAGGCTACACGGTGGATTGGCTGCAGGACGGCGCCAGTGCGTTGCATGCCCTGCTCAGCGAAACCTTCGACCTTGTGGTGCTTGACCTCGGCCTGCCGCGCCTGAGTGGTATCCAGGTGCTGCAGCAGCTGCGCAAGAGCGGCTCGGCGCTGCCGGTGCTGATCCTCACGGCGCGTGACGCCACCGAAGACCGTATCGCCGGACTGGATGCCGGTGCCGACGACTACCTGATCAAACCTTTCGATCTCGATGAGCTCAAGGCCCGCCTGCGCGCCTTGCTGCGCCGCAGTGCCGGGCGCGCCGAGGTGCGGATCGAGCATGCCGGGGTCAGCCTCGATCCGTCTTCGCAGCAGGTCACCTACCTGGGCAAGGCCGTGCCGATGACGCCCAAGGAATACCTGCTGCTGCACGAGCTGCTGTCGCAGCCGGGCAAGGTGCTGACCCGCGAGCGCCTGGCCCAGTCACTCTACGGCTGGGACGAGGAAGCCGAGAGCAACACCCTGGAAGTGCACATCCATCACCTGCGCAAGAAGCTGTTCAATAACCTGATCCGCACCGTGCGTGGGGTCGGCTACCTGGTGGAAGAGCAGCCATGACCTCGATTCGCCGGCGCATCCTGGCCCTGGTACTCAGTCTGCTGTTGCTGGGCACGGCGCTGATCTCGCTGTTCAACTACCTCGACAGTTCCCACGAGGTAGAGGAGGTCTACGACGCCCAGCTGGCAAATACCGCGCGCCTGTTGCAGGGGGTGATGCACATGCCCTTGCCCAGCGCGCAGCGTAGTGAGCTGTATGCCGCCTTCAACTCGGCGCTCGGCCAGGCCGGCCAGCGCAAGCCGGGGCACCCCTACGAGAGCAAGCTGGCCTTCCAGGTCTGGGGGCCGGCGGGCGAGGTACTGGTGCGTACCGCCAGTGCCCCACAGCTGGACGAGCCGCCGCACAAAGCCGGGTTTGCCGATATCGACCTGGGCCCGCACCAGTGGCGTGGCTTCCTGTTGGTCGACGAGCAGCAGGGCGTGCGCATCTGGATCGGCGAGCGCGACGATGTGCGCCAGGAACTGGTGGCCAGCATCGTGCGCCATACCTTGCTGCCCAATCTGATCGGCAGCCTCGCGCTAGCAGCGCTGATCTGGTGGGCTATTGGCTGGGGGCTGCAACCCCTGGGCAACATGGCCGCGGTGATTCGTGCGCGGCATGCCGACTCGCTGGAGCCGCTGCAGTTGCAACCCTTGCCCAGCGAACTGGAGCCGATGCAGGCGGCGCTTAATCGCCTGCTGGCGCAGATCGACCAGGTACTGGAGCGCGAACGGCGCTTTATCGCCGATGCTGCCCACGAGATGCGCACGCCGCTGGCGGTGCTGCGCGTGCATGTGCAGAACGCCATCCAGGCCGGCGATGAGGCGCAGCGCAACGAGTCGCTGGGCTTTTTGATCGGCGGTATCGACCGCGCTACCCGGGTGGTCAACCAGTTGCTGACCATGGCTCGGGTCGAACCGACGCTGGCCAAGGGCAACTGGCCGATCATCGACCTGCAGGCGCTGACCCGCGAAACCCTCGCCGAGCTGACCCCCTGGGTGCTCAAGCAGGGCCTGGAGCTGTCGCTGGACGTGGCCGAGGGCGACTATCACCTGGCGGCGGATCCCGGCTCCATCGGCATTGCCCTGCAAAACTTGCTGACCAACGCGGCGAATTTCTCGCCGGCCCACGGCCAGCTGAAAGTGCTACTCAGTGGTGATGCCGAGTCATTGCGCCTGAGCGTCGAAGACCAGGGCCCGGGCATCGATCCGCAAGAGCTGGAGCGGGTCTTCGAGCGCTTCTACAGCCGTGACAACAGTCAGGGTGCCGGCCTCGGCCTGGCCATCGTCGAGATGATCGCCTCACGCCTGGGCGGGCGTATCCACCTGAGCAATCTGCCCCAGGGCGGCTTGCAGGCCAGTTTGGAGTTGCCGCGTCATCCCACGGCGTAGCTCACGCAGGGAGCGGCATGGCTTATCATGGCGCTTCCTTCCCTGCGCGACTGAATGCCATGACCACTACTCTGCTGAATGCCCTGCAACACGCCGATATGCTGCTGATCGATGGCCTGCATGCCTGGCAATTCGAACTGATCGAAGCGGCTTCTGGCGAGCAGGTGCAGCTGCGTGTGGAGTGCATGGATGGCCGCGAGCGCCGCGTATGGAATTTCAGCGCCGCTGCCATCGCTGCCGCCAGCCAGGGAACTACGGCTGACAGCTGGCAGCTCGCGGCTGGCGAGTTGAGCCATGAGCTGATCATTCTTAGTGGCGTCAATGCCAGCAATGACGATGACGACGAGGCAGCCAACGACGAGGTTGTCGTCGACTGACTGCGCACCAGGCCCAGATGATTCAGTGCACGTGGGTGTATGCGTCGGTTGTCCCCGCAGATGATCTCCGGGCGCTACCCGAATTCCTCGATAAACAACTGAAGCGCTGCGTGCTGTCCAGCGTGCGAGTGTGTTTCCCTCGTCGTCAGTAAACGCCCGAATCGTTGCACAGCAGCTCGTCGCCAGCCTCGACCGCATAACAGAGCATTCGCTCGTCCTTGAATGGCAGTTGCAACATATAACCCGGCTTGCCATTGACCAGTGTGCCTTGCTTGTCTTCGCTGAGGGTGATTGCAACCTCGTTGCCGTTGCCCCAGGCCCAGGTACTGAAGAAGTACTGGTCGGTGGCCGCGCAGGTGGTCACGGCACACTTGTCCTGGCCTTTCAGCTCGCCCTTTTTGTAGTAGTAACAGGTGCCATTGCCTTCGCCGCAGCCGGCTGTGGCATTGCCGGCCAGGGCGAGGCCGAGCAGAAAGAGGAGGGGCTTGTGCATGGGACGATATCCTTATCAATGAACGTTGCGATTATGTACAGCAAAGGCCCGATGCAGGCCCGCGCTGGGCAGACTGTAAAAGAAAACCGCCCCGAAGGGCGGTTTCTCGTGTTGCACTCGGCGTGAGCTATCAGCTCGCCGAGCGCTCTTCCTTGGCCATGCAGGCTGCAGCAGTGAACAGCACGTCGGTGGAGGAGTTCAGTGCGGTTTCCGCGCTGTCCTGCAGGATGCCGATGATGAAGCCGATGGCCACCACCTGCATGGCGGTTTCGCTGGGGATGCCGAACAGGCTGCAGGCCAGCGGAATCAGCAGCAGCGAACCACCGGCCACGCCCGAGGCGCCGCAGGCGCAGACGGCAGCGACCACGCAGAGCAGAATGGCGGTGGGCATGTCGACGACGATACCGAGCGTGTGTGCAGCGGCCAGGGTCAGCACGCTGATGGTGATGGCGGCGCCGGCCATGTTGATGGTGGCGCCCAGCGGGATGGATACCGAGTAGGTGTCTTCGTGCAGGCCCAGGCGTTCGGCCAGTTGCAGATTGACCGGCACGTTGGCAGCCGAGCTGCGGGTGAAGAAGGCGGTGATGCCGCTTTCACGCAGGCAAGTGAATACCAGCGGGTAGGGGTTGCGACGGATCTGGCTGAACACGATCAGCGGGTTGACCACCAGGGCGACGAAGAGCATGCAGCCGACCAGTACCGCCAGCAGTTGGGCATAGCCGAGCAGGGCCTTGAGACCGGCGTCGGCAAAGGTGGTAGCGACCAGGCCGAACACCCCGAGCGGGGCGAAGCGGATCACCACTTTGACGATCAGCGAAACGCCTTCGGCCAGGTCGCCGAACACGCTGCGGGTGGTTTCGCTGCCGTGGCGAATGGCGATACCCAGGCCGATGGCCCAGGCCAGGATGCCGATGAAGTTGCCCTTGAGCAGGGCATTGACCGGGTTATCCACGGCGCTCATGGCCAGGGTCTTGAGTACTTCGGCGATGCCGCCGGGTGGCGTGCTGCCCGTGGCTACATTGCTGAGCACCAGGGTCGATGGCCACAGGCTGCTGGCGATTACCGCGACGATGGCAGCGGACAGGGTGCCGATCAGGTACAGCAGCAGGATCGGGCGAATGTGCGTGGGTTGGCCGGGCTTGTGGTTGGCAATCGCCGAGGCCACCAGGATGAACACCAGGATCGGCGCCACGGCTTTCAGGGCGGAGATGAACAGGCTGCCGAGGAAGCCGACTTCATCGGTGGCTTGCGGCCACAGCAGGGCCAGCAGGATGCCGGCAACCAGGCCGATGATGATCTGGGTGACCAGGCTGGTGCGGGTCAGCAGTTGCAGGATGGGACGATGGATCATGGTCGATGTTCCTGAGGTTCGGCATGCCGCGTCGGTGGACGCACTGCATGCGGGGCGACAGTCCAGTCGGGCAGGGGTGGTGACCCGTGCTGGCTGGGCGGTCGAATTCCGGGTGCCTGCCGGATGACGGCAGACGCAGAAAACAAGGCGGCGATTCTAAAGACCTACACGTTTTTGTGCGGGCCTTCCGTCAGGCCGCTGCGAAATGGCGGACAAATGAAAACGGCCCGTGAGGGCCGTTGCCATTGACCTTGCAAGCATCAACCGCCGAGGTAGGCGTCGCGCACTTTCGGGTCGACCAGCAGGTCGGCGCCGCTGCCTTGCATGACGATGCGGCCGTTCTCCAGCACGTAGGCGCGATCGGCCAGCTTGAGCGCCTGGTTGGCGTTCTGCTCGACCAGGAACACGGTCACGCCATCCTTGCGCAGCTGTTCGATGATGTCGAAGATCTGCTGGATGATGATCGGCGCCAGGCCCAGCGACGGCTCGTCGAGCAGCAGCAGCTGGGGCTTGCTCATCAGCGCACGGCCGATGGCGAGCATCTGCTGTTCGCCACCAGACATGGTGCCGGCACGCTGCTCGAAGCGTTCCTTGAGCCGCGGGAACAGGTGCAGGACCTTGTCCAGTTGCTCCTGGTTATCGGCCTTGCTGCCGAAGAAGCCGCCCATGGCCAGGTTTTCTTCCACGGTCAGGCGGGCGAACACGCGGCGGCCTTCCGGCACTACCGCGATGCTCTTGCGCATGATGTCGCAGGAGTCCTGACCGACCAGTTCCTCGCCCATGTAGCGGATGCTGCCGCTGGCCGCACGCGGGTTACCGCACAGGGTCATCAGCAGGGTCGACTTGCCGGCACCGTTGGCGCCGATCAGGGTGACGATCTCGCCTTGCTGCACTTCGATGCTGACATCGTGCAGGGCCTGGATTTTGCCGTAGAAGGTGGAGACGTTTTCAAAACGCAGCATTAGGCTTCCCCCAGGTAGGCTTTGATCACGTCCGGATTGTTGCGGATCTGCTCCGGCGTGCCGTCCGCCAGGGGGGTGCCCTGGTTGATCACGTAGATGTGGTCGGAAATGCTCATGACCAGCTTCATGTCGTGCTCGATCAGCAGCACGGTGACATCGTGGTCATGGCGCAGCATGCCGATCAGCGCCTTGAGGTCTTCGGTTTCGCGCGGGTTGAGGCCGGCGGCCGGCTCGTCGAGCATGAGGATGCGCGGGCGCGTCATCATGCAGCGGGCAATTTCCAGACGGCGCTGCTGGCCGTAGGCCAGGGTGCCGGCCGGACGGTTGGCGACGTCGGTCAGGTTGACCTGTTCCAGCCAGTGCGCGGCGTATTCCATCGCCGCTTTTTCGCTGCGGCGAAAGCCCGGGGTCTTCAGCAGACCGGCGAGGAAGTTGGTGTTGAGGTGGCGATGCTGGGCGACCAGCAGGTTCTCCACCGCCGTCATTTCCTTGAACAGGCGAACGTTCTGGAAGGTACGTACCACGCCTTTGCGGGCGATCTTGTGGCCGGGCAGGTGTTGCACCGGCTCGTCGTCGAGCAGGATCACCCCGCCGGTGGGCTGGTAGAAACCGGTCAGGCAGTTGAACACGGTGGTCTTGCCGGCGCCGTTGGGGCCGATCATCGACACCACCTGCTTGGGCTGAACGGAGAGGGCGACATTGTTGACGGCCAGCAGGCCGCCGAAGCGCATGGTCAGCCCGCTGACTTCAAGAATCGGGCGGCTCATGATTTCAACTCCAGGTGCGGGCGTTGCATGGGCAGCAGGCCCTGCGGACGCCAGATCATCATCAGTACCATCAGGGCACCGAACATCAGCATGCGGTACTCGTTGAACTCGCGAGCCAGTTCCGGCAGCAGGATCATCACCACGGCGGCGAGGATGATGCCGAGCTGCGAGCCCATGCCACCCAGTACGACGATGGCGAGGATGATCGCGGACTCGATGAAGGTGAACGACTCCGGTGTGACCAGGCCCTGGCGCGCGGCGAAGAAGCTGCCGGCGAAACCAGCGAAGCAGGCGCCGAGGGTGAAGGCGGAAAGCTTGATCACGGTCGGGTTCATGCCCAGGGCGCGGCAGGCGATCTCGTCTTCACGCAGGGCTTCCCAGGCCCGGCCAATCGGCATGCGCAGCAGGCGGTTGATCACGAACAGGGTCAGCAGTACCAGCAGCAGGGCGATCAGGTAGAGGAAGATCACCTTGTTGATGCCGTTGTAGGCAATCCCGAAGTACTCGTGGAAGGTCTGCATGCCCTCGGCGGCGCGGCGCTCGAAGGATAGGCCGAACAGGCTCGGCTTCTCGATGTTGCTGATGCCGTTGGGGCCGCCGGTGATCTCGGTCATGTTGCGCAGCAGGATGCGGATGATCTCGCCGAAACCGAGGGTGACGATGGCCAGGTAGTCACCACGCAGGCGCAGCACCGGGAAGCCGAGGATGAAGCCGAAAAAGGCCGCCATCAGGCCGGCAATCGGCAGGCAGATCCAGAAACCCAGGCCGTAGTAGTGCGACAGCAGCGCATAGCTGTAGGCGCCGACGGCATAGAAGCCGACGTAACCGAGGTCGAGCAGGCCAGCCAGGCCGACCACGATGTTCAGGCCGAGGCCGAGCATCACGTAGATCAGGATCAGCGTGGCGATGTCCACCGCGCCGCGGCTGCCGAAGAACGGCCAGGCCAGGGCGACGACGATCAGGCCAAGAATGATCCAGCGCTGGGTCGAGGGTAGGGTCAGGAAGTTGCTGGCCTTGTCCGGCACCACCGGCAGCTTGGGCGCATTGGCCCAGGCGGCGCCGAGCTGATCGCGAAACAGCTGCCAGAAGAACATGGCGATGGCGCAGGCCGCGATGGTCCACAGCACGGCAGGGCTGGCGCCATGCACTTCCAGCTGGATGCCGACGGTGGTCAGCTTCAGGCCCAGTACCGGGTAGGCCACGGCTAGCACCAGCAGGGCGCTGAAGAAGGCGGTCTTGAGATTCTTGGTCATCATACTTTCTCGACCTCCGGGCGGCCGAGGATGCCGGTCGGGCGGAACAGCAGCACCAGGACCAGCAGGCCGAAGGCCACCACGTCCTTGTACTGATCGCCGAAGATATCGGCGCCAAAGGCTTCGGAAACACCAAGCACCAGGCCACCGAGCATGGCGCCGGGGATGCTGCCGATGCCGCCCAGCACCGCGGCGGTGAACGCCTTGATGCCGTAGAGGAAGCCGATGTGCGGGTTGATCACCCCGTACTGCATACCCAGCAGCACCGCCGCCACGGCGGCCAGGGTGGCGCCGATGACGAAGGTCAGGGCGATGATGTTGTTGGTGTTGATGCCCAGCAGGTTGGCCATCTTGATGTCTTCGGCGCAGGCGCGGCAGGCGCGACCCAGGCGCGAGCGGGAGATGAACAGGGTCAGGCCGTACATCACGATGAAGGTGACGACGAAGATCAGCACCTGCATGTAGGAGATCGTCACGCTGTGCATGGCGCTCTCACCGAACACGAAGTTGCCCGGCAGCAGGTTGGGGATGGCCTTGTCCTTGGAGTCCTGGGCCAGCAGTACTTCGTTCTGCAGGAAAATCGACATGCCG
Organism: Aquipseudomonas guryensis; assembly: GCF_014164785.1. Lineage (GTDB taxonomy): Bacteria > Pseudomonadota > Gammaproteobacteria > Pseudomonadales > Pseudomonadaceae > Aquipseudomonas > Aquipseudomonas guryensis. The sequence continues at coordinate 77,841 of NZ_JACJFN010000004.1, forward strand.
ATGGCGGAGATCAACGGGATCAGGCGGTTGCTGCCGCGCAAGGGGCGATAGGCCACCCGTTCGATGCTGTAGCCATAGGCGCTGGCGACAATGATGCTGGCGGAAAAAGCGCCAATCATCAGGATAGGTAGGCTGTCCAGACCCATCAGGGTCAGGCCGGCGATGGCGATGAAGGCCACATACGAGCCAATCATCAGAACCTCGCCGTGGGCGAAGTTGATCATGCCGATGATGCCATAGACCATGGTGTAGCCGATGGCGATCAGGGCATAGGTACTGCCAACGGTGAGGCCGTTGATCAGCTGCTGCAGGTAGTGATAAAGATCAGGCATTGCCTAACTCCTGGGTCGCTACGCAAGGCGGCGCTTGTGGCGCAGCGTAAGACCGGGATTCTTCGAATAAACAAAGCCCACTGCATTGGCAGTGGGCTCTGGGTTCAGGCGGGAAGCTTATTTAGCTTCGGTTTTGGTGCCGTCCTGGTGCCACTCGTAAACCACGAAGCTGAAGTCCTTCAAATCGCCCTTCTCGTCGAAGGCCAGGGTTCCGGTGGGGGTGTCGAAGCTGTTGGCACGCAGTGCCTCGGCGACTTTGGCGGTATCGGTATCGCCCGCCTTCTTGATGCCTTCGGCAATCACTTGCACGGCAGCGTAGGCCGGGAACACGAACGGGCCGCTCGGGTCCTGGTTCTTGGCCTTGAAGCCTTCTACCAGCGCCTGGTTCTTCGGATCCTGGTCGAAGGATTTCGGCAGGGTCACCAACATGCCTTCGGAAGCCGGGCCAGCGATGGCCGAGATTTCCTTGTTACCCACGCCTTCCGGACCCATGAACTTGACGTTCAGGCCTTTCTCTTTGGTCTGGCGCAGCAGCAGACCCAGTTCCGGGTGGTAGCCGCCGTAGTAGACGAAGTCGACACCGGCTTGCTTGAGCTTGGCGATCAGGGCCGAGAAGTCCTTGTCACCGGCGTTGATGCCTTCGAACAGGGCAACCTTGGTGCCTTTGCCTTCCAGGGTCTGCTTGACCGCGGTGGCGATGCCTTCACCGTATTGCTGCTTGTCGTGGATCACGGCAACGGTTTTTGGCTTGACGTGGTCGGCAATGAAGTTGCCGGCGGTCGGGCCTTGCAGGCTGTCCAGACCGATGGTGCGGAACACCAGCTGGTAACCGCGAGCGGTGATGTCCGGGCTGGTGGAAGCCGCGGTCACCATCAGGATGCCTTCGTCTTCGTAAATGTCGGACGCTGGCTGAGTGGAGCTGGAGCAGAGGTGGCCAACCACGAATTTGACTTCGTCGTTGACGATCTTGTTGGCTACGGCAACGGCTTGTTTCGGGTCGCAGGCATCGTCGTACTTGACGCCTTCGAGCATCGCACCGTTTACCCCGCCGGCCTTGTTGATCTGCTCGATGGCCATTTCGGCACCGATGAACTGCATCTCGCCGTACTGGGCAACAGCACCGGTAACCGGGCCTGCCAGAGCGATTTTGATGGTATCAGCGGCCATCGAATAGCTGGTCATGCCAGCCAGAGCCATGGCGGCGAACAGCTTGGATACTTGCTTGCTAGCCTTATTCATAGTGCTCCACTCTTTATTGGTGTTTTTCGTTTTTGTAATCCATGCGGCCAGAGCTGCAGGACCGGTTCAGTTTCCCCGGCCACACCCCCGGCAACTGTACCGGGACAGTGTAGAACTCCGTTTCCTGCCTTGAAAAGCGGGCAGTCTGGAGCGAAGAGGGGGTGTGTCGCTTAATTGAAACAAACGTACAGAATAACGGCGCGGCTTTTGCTGACTGGTCAGTCGTTGGTGAAGGGCTGACCGCTCAACTGACTTGCCTGTCGAGCGTCCGACGCTATCATGCGCGCCGCACCCTCAACCAGCTGCTTGTAAACAGGCCCGTCATGACAGAACAACCTAGCACCCTCTATGCCAAGCTGCTTGGCGAAACTGCGCCGATCACTTGGCAGGAGCTGCAACCTTTCTTTGCCCGTGGCGCCTTGCTCTGGGTCGATGGTGCATTGGATCTGGTAGAGGTTGCGCTGGCCGTTGCCGAAGACGATCAGGCCAGGGTGGCTGGCTGGTTGCAGGCCGGGCAGGTGGCCAAGGTCGAGGAAACGCGTGCCGAAGACCTGCTGGCCCGTGATCCCCAGCTCTGGGCCGTGGTGGTGGCGCCCTGGGTGCTGATTCAGGAGCGTGCAGAAGCGCCCACAGTGCACTGAAACCGGGTGGCCTGGGTTGGGCCAGGGCCCGCGGCTTTTCGTGGCAGCAGCTTGCTGCTAAAGAGCTTTCGCACCGACGTTTTAGCGCAGATAAATCCGCCAGCGGTTGGTGAAAGCCGCCCCTCTAACTATTGGAGACCTGCATGCCCGTATCCCCGCCCGTTTTGGCCTTCGCCGGCATTGGCCTGATGGGACTGCCCATGAGTCGTCGCCTGCTGGCGGCGGGGTATCCGCTGCGGCTGTGGAACCGTTCGCCAGAAAAACTGCAGGACTTATTGGCGCAAGGCGCGCAGGCGGCCGCTGCGCCGGCACAGCTGTGCGCCGAGGCGGAGATCGTCATGCTCTGCCTGGCCGATACCGCGGCGGTGCGCGAAGTGGTGTTTGGTCCTGGCGGCATTGTCGAGGGTGCGCGTCCTGGCCAGCTGTTGGTCGACTTCTCCAGTCTTGAACCTGCTGCCACGCGGGCAATGGCTGCGGAGTTGGAACAGCGTACTGGCATGCGCTGGGTCGATGCGCCGGTGTCGGGTGGCACGATCGGCGCAGAAGCCGGCAGCTTGGCGATCATGGCGGGCGGACGGGTCGAAGACATTGAGCGGATTCGACCGATCCTCGCCCATTTAGGGCAGCGCCTCACGCGCATGGGCGAGGTTGGCGCCGGGCAGGTGACCAAGGTCTGCAATCAGATGATCGTCGCCTGCAATGCCTTGGTGATCGCCGAGGTGGTGGCCCTGGCCGAGCAAGCTGGGGTCGACGCTCGTCTGCTGGCTCAGGCTCTGGCGGGTGGTTTTGCCGATTCCAGGCCGCTGCAGATCTTGGCACCGCAGATGGCGGACAGCCAGTTCGAGCCGATCAAGTGGCATGTGCGTACCCTGCTCAAGGATCTCGATACGGCCAATAAGCTGTCCCGCGAGCAGGGCAGCGCTACACCCATGAGTGGCTTGGCGGCGCAGTTGATGCGTTTGCATGGCAGCCAGGGGCATCTGGGACATGATCCCGCCACGCTGGTGCAGCTCTATCGCGAGACGGACGCATGAGGATCGCCGCCAATCTTTCCATGCTGTTCACCGAACTGCCGCTGCTCGAGCGCGTCCAGGCGGCCGCAGCTGCTGGCTTCGATGGCGTGGAAATCCAGTTCCCTTATGAAGTGCCGGCCATTCGTCTTAAGGAGGCGCTTGAGCGTGCCGGTATGCCGCTGGTGCTGATCAACCTGCCTGCCGCTGATCTGATGACCGGTGGTCCGGGGCTGGCGGCCGTACCTGCGCGCCAGGCCGAATTCGATGCGGCACTGCAGGAAGCATTGACCTATGCCGCTATGGCCCGGCCGAGTTGTGTCAACGTACTGCCGGGGCGACTGGCAGAGGGCGTGACGCGCGAAGAGGCCCTGGCAGTTCTGGTGGCCAATTTGCGCAAGGCGGCCGAGGCTTTTCAGTGTCTAGGGATTCGTGTGCTGTGCGAAGCGATCAATCCCCTCGATATGCCGGACTTTCTGATCAACACCCCTGAGCAGCTGGATGAGTTGCTGCGAGCAGTTGATCACCCCAACTGCCTGGCACAGTTCGACCTCTATCACATGGCCCGGCAGGGCCTGGATATCGAAGCGGGTATTGGCTTGCTGGCGAGGCGCATCGGTCATGTGCAGTTCGCGGACTGTCCAGGCCGAGGAGAACCGGGGAGTGGCGAGTTGGATTTTCTGGCCTTGATCAGGGTATTGCAGGCGCGTGGATATAGCGGTTGGTTGGGCGCTGAGTACAAGGGCGGTAGACTGCGCGTCGGGTCGTTCGCCTGGCTCAAACTATGGCAGGACATCCTTGGGGTATGATTGCTCAGATGGTGTATGAGCCAACTGCCGACTGACGCATGAGTTACTGTGGGTAAGTTGTGGTGTTGAGATTTTTATTTATCAGGATGGAATAGCGCGTGATCAAGCCTACTGTATTGCGTGAGCGCTTGTTGGGGCTGCGTCGCCGCCATAAACGTTTGTTGCAGGTCGCTGCCGATGTGGTTCTGGTTTGGTTGGCACTCTGGCTGGCATTTGTTGTTCGGCTGGGTTTTGACAACTCCATTAATGTCTTCAGCAAATATGGTTGGCTGTTTATTGTTGCCCCGGTTATCGCTATCCCCTTGTTTATCCGCTTGGGTATGTACCGTGCGGTATTACGTTACTTGGGTAATGATGCGTTATTGACCATTGCCAAGGCGGTTTCGGTATCTGCACTGCTTCTGGCCTTGATCGTTTACTGGTACCGCGATGCGCCTGCCGTTGTTCCGCGTTCGCTGGTATTCAATTACTGGTGGCTGAGCCTGACCCTGATTGGCGGGTTGCGTTTGCTCATGCGCCATTACTTTATGGGCGACTGGTACAGCAGCGGTCGCAGTGCCAGGCTTTCTCAGAACGATGGCAGAGCCCCGAAAGTAGCCATTTATGGCGCCGGTACGGCAGGTAATCAGCTGGTTGCTGCGCTGCGCATGGGGCGATCGATGAACCCCGTAGCCTTCATCGACGATGACAAGGGTATCGTCAGTCAAGTCATCGCCGGGCTCAAAGTATATAAGCCGGGCAGCATTACCCAGCTGATTGAAGATACCGGCGTGCAGGAGATTTTGTTGGCCATGCCATCGGTGTCGCGCATGCGTCGACGGGAAATTCTCGAGTATCTGGAGCAGTTCCCTCTGCATGTGCGCAGTGTGCCGGACTTCATGGACCTGGCCAGCGGCCGCGTGCAGGTTGATGCACTCCAGGAGGTTGATATTGCCGATGTATTGGGGCGTGATGCAGTGCCACCCATGAAGGCGTTGTTCGAGCGCTGCATTCGTGGACAGGTTGTCCTGGTGACAGGCGCCGGTGGATCTATTGGTGCTGAACTGTGCCGGCAGATCATCAGTGTGGAGCCTGCGGCTTTAATATTGTTTGATCACGCTGAATACAATCTGTATGCGATCCACGGTGAGCTGGAAGAGCGTATCGAGAGAGAGGCACTATCCATCAAGCTGGTGCCGATTCTGGGGTCGATCGGTAGCGCTTCCCGTTTGCTGGATGTCATGCGCTGCTGGAAGGTGAACACGCTCTACCATGCCGCGGCCTATAAGCATGTGCCGATTGTTGAGCACAATATCGCCGAGGGCGTGCTCAACAATGTGCTGGGTACCATCAATGCCGCACAAGCAGCCGTCAGGGCTGGCGTTGATCACTTCGTTCTGATTTCTACCGATAAAGCGGTGCGTCCGACCAATGTCATGGGCAGCACCAAGCGCTTGGCCGAAATGGTGCTTCAGGCGCTTAGTCGCGAGACTGCCCCGGTACTCTTGGGTGACAAGGATGGCGTGCGTCAGATCAACAAGACGCGCTTTACCATGGTTCGCTTCGGTAACGTGCTGGGCTCTTCGGGCTCGGTTATTCCGCGCTTTCGTGAGCAGATTCGTTGCGGTGGCCCGGTGACGGTGACGCACCCGAATATTACCCGTTACTTCATGACCATCCCGGAAGCTGCCCAACTGGTTATCCAGGCCGGCGCCATGGGCCAGGGCGGCGATGTGTTTGTGTTGAACATGGGGCAGCCGGTCAAGATCGTGGATCTGGCGGTCAAGATGATTCACCTGTCTGGCTTGACCGTGCGCAATGAAAAAAATACCCATGGCGATATTGCCATCGAGTACAGCGGACTGCGTCCTGGCGAAAAACTCTACGAAGAGTTGTTGATTGGGGAAAATGTAAGGCCTACCGAGCACCCGATGATTCTCTGTGCCAGTGAAGAGCATTTGCCATGGGAAGATTTCAAACAGCGTCTGACGGAGCTGCTTGAGGCGGTAGATGCGGGAGACTTCTCTCGGGTACGCCAGTTGCTGCGCCAGACTGTCAATGGTTATGCGCCGAGTGATGACATCGTCGATCTGATGTATCTGCAGCAGCAGGGACCGGGGCGCAGCATTTGAACTCAGGCTGATACTGCCTGTATCGATCCAATAAAAAGGGCCTGCATATGCAGGCCCTTTTTTGTTGCCGCAACCGTCGGTTCAGTCCTTGCCGCTGTAGTCATTGAGCGAGATGACCCGGGTCTTGCCGACACGGTGGCGGTAGATCTCGCGCAGGTACTTGATGGCTTTCTTAACGCTCTCGCGGGACAGGCGGATGTCGTTGATCGAGACGAACTTGTCCTTGTCGTTGATCAACTCGCGGTACTTCTTCTCGTACATCGGCTTGATCGCATACCAGTTGGTGTCGAGGATCTTCGCCGGGTTCTCGTGCTCGTTGAGCATGGCTTCGATCAGTTCCTCGTCGAACTCCTCGGAGACGATGAAGTCGAGCATGGCGTTGTCCAGACTGTCGTCGTAGCGGTACTGGTCGCGGGCGAAGCAGCGCTTGATAAAGGCCACGATCAGGGTCAGGAAGTCGTCCGACAGGCACGGGCTCTTGACGATCAGGGTGGTCAGCGACAGGTTGGCCGAGGCGCCGATCACCAGGGCGTAGCGCTTCAAAGTGGTGTTGGGGAACAGGCTGTTGAGGTGGCTCTTCAGGCGGTTGAGATCCATGTAGGACAGCTTGTAGTCCTTCGGCAACGAGACGATGGACACCACCGAGGAGCAGTTCTTGAAGAAGTGCAGATCGCTCAGCTCGCTGGCGTCGAAGTTGGACTTCTTGTATTGCTCCAGCGCCGCACGGTAGCGCTTGGATTCAATCGGCAGCAGGCTGATGCCTTCGATGGCCTGGGTCGCCTTGTTGAAGTGCGGCAGGTCGATGGAGCGGAAGAACAGGTCGTCGATATTGAGCTTGGGTTGTTCCTTCTCGAATACCTTGAACTTGTCCGTGGTGGTCGGCGGTGCCTGTTCGGCCACCACCGATTCGGCATAGGCCACGGCCACCGGGCCGGCCAGGCTCATGAACAAGTCGTTGGCATCCAGGCGGATGGTCTCGCCGATGTCGATGCCTGCGCGACGGAAGTAGTTCTGGTCGTAGTCGGTGGTCACTGCCTGGGCGGTGAGGATGTTGAAGATCTGCTGCGAGATGTACTGGTTGGCGTGGCGCTCCATGGCGTTCACGTCGATGTTCTGGATATTGCCGCCGTCGCTTTCCTCGGCGTAACGCATGATGTCGTTGGAGATCAGCATCATCGCGTTCCACGGGCGGATGCGGCGCATCACGCTTTCTTCGCCGGTTTCCTCGTTGTCGAAGTTGTAGGAGAAGTCCCATTCCTCGGCGAGGTACTTGCACAGCAGGCGGCCGGCATTGATATGCAGAGCCTCGGACATCTCGATGCGCTGGTCGGAGATGTTCGGCAGGATGCAGATGCCGCTGGTGAAGATCGGCTCGAAGACGAAGGAGTGATCGCGGTTATCGTCGTTGCTTTCTTCGGTCTTGGTCTCGAAGGTCTTGCTCATGTAGGCGAACTGCTGGGCCAGGCCGAATTCCGAGGCCATGCCCGAGCCGGTGCCGCCGCCAGCGCTGAAGATGTAGAAGTACAGGCGCGACTGGTTGGCCTTGATCCCGCAGGAGTCGATCAGATAACTGTGGATGAATTTCCAGTCGGCATTGGTGAAGCGCTGGGTGTCCTTGTTGAGGATGATCTTGGCCAGGTACTGGCCGAGGATCGGCGCGTTACCGGCGCCACCGGCATGCACCTCAGACAGGTCCATGATCTTCATCTTGCTGTAGTCGCTGAGGAAGCCGCTTTTCTCGGTCTTGCGCGAGAAGCGGATGCGGCCCTCGATGTCCTTGTCCAGGTCGCCGAGCATCACCAGCGGCTCGATCAGGAACACCGGCTTGGCGGCACGGCTGGGGGCCAGGCGCAGGTTGCTGCGGATCCAGCTGGTCGGGCGCTGCTCGTTGGCCGGTTTATCCTGGCTGCTGAACTCGTTGAGGTAGAACTTGCGGGCGTTGTACACCAGCGAGGCAACATCCAGGGCGATATTGGAGCCGCAGCGACCCAGGCCGATCAGGCACACGGACGGGAAGTGCTGGCTGGAGCGTACGTCGCTGCCATCGTCGCCCAGTACCTTGGGGAATACCCGCTCACGCAGACCGTCGAGATTTTCCAGGATGCGGTCGATGTCGCGCTCGGTGAAATACATGTACTGCTCACCATTGCCGGCTGGGCTGATGGTGACACGGGGCGGCGCGAGTACTTCAGCGACCTCGGTGACAACTTGGCGCGCTTCGGAAACGGTGGAATCTGCGTCTTTTGTTGTTTTCATCATCGACATTCCGTGGATGTGTGCGGCGTATCAGGGGTTGGTATTCAACTAAATACATTCTTGTTACATGAATGAGCACTATATACAGCGAATTTGCATTGTTCGAGGTAGGTGCCGGATTGCTGGCGGCTTTTTATTGGCCTTTTTTATGCCTCGACCCGATTACGGCCCAATTGTTTGGCTCGGTAGAGCGCGGCATCGGCATTGCGTACCAAGTCGCGCAGTAATTCTCCGGGCGCCAGTTGGGCAATGCCGAAACTGGCACTGATGGACTGCTGCTCCAGCAATGCTGCTTTGGCTACCAGTTCGCGCAGCTTTTCCGCCAACTGCTCGGCTTGCTGCTTGTCTGTATGGGGCATGAGGATGAGGAATTCCTCGCCGCCCCAGCGGCAGAGGCTGTCGGATTCCCGCAGGTGCCCGCTGACCAGTTGCGCCAGGCGGCATAGCACCTGGTCGCCCACCTCGTGGCCATGTTGGTCGTTGATGTCTTTGAAATGGTCGAGGTCGAAGAACACCAGCGACAGGGGATAACCATAGCGCTCGGCGCGACTGACCTCCTGCTGGGCCACTTCCTCGAACTTCAGGCGATTCCACAGGCCGGTCAGACGGTCAGTATTGGCCAGGCGTTCCAGTGTGCAGTTGCTGGTGAGCAGCTGCTGTTCGGTAGTCTGCCGGCGGTTGACTTCGCGTTGCAGGGCGCGTGACAGCGTGGCGAAGCGCAAGGCAATGGCACCGACCAGGACGATGGCCAGCAGGGCGAGCACGCCGCCCAGGTAGACCATGCGGTAATCCTGCTCGACCTGTTCGCTGTAGAGAAACCCCTGCAGGTCGACCGGTCCAGGCGCCATGCCCAGTTGTACATAGCTGTTGGCGATGTATTCCCAGCGCCCGGGGTTCATGTGCCCGAGCTGCACCAGTTCCGGCATGATCAGCTTCTGCAGGGCCTCGGCCTCGAAACGCAGGTGTTCCAGGGTTTTTTCGGGCGCATAGCGCTGCTGGATCAGGCGAATGGTTTCTTCCTGATGTGCCAGAGCGTACTGCCAGCCTTTGAGGCTGGCTTCGACGAAGGCGGCAACCTGAGCGGGTTTTTCCTCCAGCAGTTGCTCGCGGGTATACAGCACATCGTTGTAGAAGTTGACGCCGTACTCGCGCGGGTTGATCAGGCGGTAGTCGGCGCCATGCTGACTGAGCCAGTAGGGTTCGTTGGAGATATAGCCATCGTAGGCGTCAGTCTTACCGTCGAGCAGGTCCTGCAGGTTGAAGCTGGTGGGCTGGATGGTCAGCTGGTTGATGTCGATGCCTTCACGGCGCAGAGTGATCAGCAGCTCGGCGCTTTCTGGTGCCGGCATCAGCATCAGGCGCTTGCCGGCCAGGTCCATCGGGGTGCGGATGCCCGAGTCGGCGCGCACGATCCATACAATGGGCGAGGTCTGCATGATCGCCGCCAGCGCCACCACCGGCTTGCCGGCCATGCGTTCGATGACCATGCCGCTGTTGCTGATGGCGAAGTCACTGTCGCCTGCCAACAGGGCATCCACCGGCTTGAGCGCGCTGGGGCCGCCTTCGAGGATTTCCACGTTCAGCCCGGCGTCGCGGTAATAGCCTTTTTCCAGGGCCATGTAGTAACCGGCGAACTGGAACTGGTGCAGCCAGCGCAGTTGCAGGCGCAATTGGTCGGCGGCCAGGGCCTTACCCGCAGGCAGTGAGCACAGAGCGAACAGGGCCAACAGGCACAGGCAGATGAGCTTCCGGCTGGCATGGCGGCGCGAGATGAGTGGCTGGCTGGACGGCACGGGATACTCAGGGTGTGGCACTTTGCTTTCACTGTAGCGGTTTCTGGCGCTTTCTGGATATCCGCAGATTGCCTGATCAGAGCCTTGGATGAATGTGCTGAGGTGATTTCTACTTGTCTGTCTGGTCAGTATTTTCCTGTGTAGGCTTGCCCGGCGCGCAGCCTGCGGGGTAGGGTGGCGGGCCCGGCCCAGGCGGCCGTTCTGCGTGTGAATGTGCTGTGAAATCTGCTTCTCGAGCCTTGCTGATGCTGGCTCTGTTGCTGGCGGCGATCAATTTGCGCCCCGGTATCACTTCCCTTGCTCCCTTGATCGAGCGAATTGCCAGTGAGCTCGCGCTGAGCCGTGGCCTGATCAGCCTGACCACGGCCTTGCCCGTGTTGTGCATGGGCCTGCTGGCCCTGCTGGCGCCCCGTTGTGCGGTACGTTTCGGCCTGGAACGTACGATTACCGGCTGCCTGCTGCTGATCGGCCTGGCCCTGCTGCTGCGTTTGGGCAGCCAGGCCAGTGGTTTGCTGATCGGCAGCGCCGTGCTGCTGGGTTGCGCCATCGCCGTGGCCGGGCCACTGCTGTCGGCCTACATCAAACGCCATTTCGTCGGCCATATCGGCCGGGTGGTGGGCTGGTATTCGTTCGGTATGGCGATCGGTGGGGCGGCCGGGGCAGTGCTGACCATTCCCGTCACGCGCGCGCTGGGCGATAACTGGAACTTCGGCTTGGCTGGCTGGGCGCTGCCGGCATTGATCGCTGCGGCTTTGTGGGCCTGCTTGCCGAACCGCAAGGAGATTCCCGCTGAGAACGATGGTCAGGGTTTGCCCTGGCGTGAGCCACGGGCCTGGCTGGTGACCGGTTTCTTCGCCATTCAGGCGGGTATGTTCTACACCTTGGCCACCTGGCTGGTAGCGCGTTACCACGAAGCCGGTTTCAGCCTGCTGTACAGCAACGGCTTGTTTGGCAGTTTCATGCTGGTCGGCTTACCCAGCGCCTGGCTGCTGCCCTGGCTGGCCCAGCGCTTCGATATCCGTCAGCCGCTGCTGGTGTTCTGTGGCCTGACGATGACCCTGTGCCTGGGCATGATCAGTGTTGTCCCGCAATGGCTACCGGAAGTCTGGGCGCTGCTCATGGGCCTGGCCCTCAGTGGTTCGTTCGCCCTGTCGCTGGTGCTGCCGTTGTACGAGGTGCATACGCCGCTGGCGGTCAGTCGCTGGACGGCGATGATGCTCTGCGCCGGTTATGGCATGGCCTGCCTGGCGCCCGTTCTTGCCGGTTTGGCACGCGACCTGGCCGGCAACTATCAGGTACCGTTCATGGTGCTGGCCGGCCTGGGCGTGCTGATGACGCTGATTGCCTGGTGCCTGCGCACGCCCAATCGGCAGAGTTAGAGCCTGTTTTGGATCTTTTGAGCTAGAGCCAGGCAAGGCGCAACGACCAGCGGGAGTAACAGCCGTTGGCTGGCCCGAAGGATGAGCGCGAGCGCATAAAATGGGCGAGGACGGGGAGTTTACGAGGGGTAAATGAGCAGGCCGAGCCCTATCTCAACGCTGAATGGCCGACGATCAAGAGACTCAAAGCAGGTTCTTAGGCAGTGGTTCCTTTGCAGCGGCAAGGCCCTGTGATAGAAGGCAGCCTGCATTTTCTGGAGTACCCGCGTGGAGCCTGAATCCATCGTCTACGGCTGCATCCGCGACTGGCCTTCGGGTGAGCGTGAGCAGCGCATGTTGCGCCGTAGCACCAATCACCGTGTGCTCGACCAGTTGCCACAGGGCGAAGGCTGGTCCTTCCTCGGTCGCGAGATGTTTTCCTTCTGTGCCCGCGAAGATGAGGGGCTGTATCAGACCCAGGTGATTCACTTCGGGGCCAGTTACCGCGCGGTGGAATACGAATGGGCACTCTGGGTGCAGGAGTTCGAGGCCCTGCTCAAGCGCCTGTACTGGGCCAGTGCGGTGGTGCACCTGGAGACCGAGCTGAATGGCGTGCATACCTTTCGCTGGGAGTCCGAGAGCGGTTTCCACAGCCCGCAGGAAGGCGATCTGCGCATGCGCTGCGTATGGGAGCGCGAAGGCAGCCTGCGTGGTTAAGTTCTTGCAGGTCGGCGCTATCTACCGGCATAACCGCTGAAGGGATGTTTGCATGCTCAACTACTTGTGGTTCTTTCTCGCTGCACTCTTCGAGATTGCCGGCTGCTATGCCTTCTGGATGTGGTTGCGCCTGGGCAAGAGTGCCTGGTGGGTGGTGCCCGGTCTGCTTAGCCTGAGCCTGTTTGCCCTGCTACTGACCCGTGTCGAGGCGGCCTACGCCGGGCGCGCCTATGCCGCCTATGGCGGGGTCTATATCGTCGCCTCGCTGCTCTGGCTGGCAGCCGTCGAACGTACTCGGCCGATGCTCAGCGACTGGCTGGGGGCGGCTATCTGTCTGCTGGGTGCGGCGATCATCCTGTTCGGGCCGCGCCTCGGTTGGCGCTGAGGGGCGTCCTCCTCGCGTAGGGTGCGCCGCGCGCAACGGGGCGCTGTAGGTGATCAGCGCACCTAGGGAGCAGGACTGCTCAGTCCTGCTCCTGCAGCCACTCGCGTGGCACTTCCTCTTTCAACAGCAACTGGCATTGCTGGCTTTCCGGATCGAAGACGATCAGCGCCTGGCCCTTGAGCAGTGCCTTGCGTGCCCGCTCGACGCGGGTGACCAGCGGGGTTTCGTCGCCATTGTCGGTGCCGTCGCGGCTGACGAAATCCTCCAACAGGCGGGTGAGGGTATCGGCTTCGAGCATCTGGTAGGGGATCAGCATGGCGGGTCCTTGTCGGCGGGCGGCCATCTTAGAGCATGTGGCGCTGTTGCAGGGGTTGGTGGTTGCAGGGTTTGCTGGCCGTCTACCTAGTCGTTATCCAGTGACTGAGCCAGCAGGTAGCGATCCAGGGTGGCATAGAGCAGCTGGCAATCCAGCGGTTTGCCGAGGAAGTCATCCATGCCGGCCTGGGCGCCATGCTCGCGGTGTTCCTCGAGGATATGCGCGGTGAGGGCGACGATCGGCACTGCCGGTAGGCGCTTGCTGTGCTCCAGCTTGCGGATTTGCCGGGTGGCTTCAAAACCGTCCATCTCCGGCATTTCGCAATCCATCAGGATCAACTGGATCGAGGCTGGATCGCGGTTGTACTCGGCAACGGCGGCCAGGCCGGTAGTGACCAGGCGCACGCAATAGCCACGTTTCTTGAGGAAGCCTTGTACCACCAACTGGTTCACCGCATTGTCTTCGGCGACCAGGATGCACGGGGTGGCGCTGCCATCGCTGCGCAACTCGCTAACCGCGGCGCGCGGCTCGACCCGGCGCTCGCTGTATAGCTCCTGCAGGGCTTCGCGCAGGCTGGTGATGGCTACTGGCAGGGCCAGGTTGAGCAGGCGCAGGCCGCGGGTATCGGGGATTGATTGGCTATGCTGGGGCGGGTGCAGCAACAGCACCCGCTGGCCGCGCTCCAGCAGCGGACTGAGACTGTCCAGCCAATGGCCGATGCTGCCCGGCCAGGGCGCCATCAACACCAGCAGCGGCGGGTTGCTGAAATCTTCCAGGCAGTCGCGCAGGCGCTCTGGGTCCTGGCAGCGTTCAGTACGCATGCCCCAGCGGCCGAGCAGGTGGCTGAGAGCATCCAGGCCCAGGCTGTCCAGCGAGCAGAGCAGGGCGGTACGACTGTTGAGCAACTGTGCCAGTTCATCTGCCTCGGCGCTGGCGGCTTGCAGCGGGATATCGAAGGCAAAGCGCGAGCCCTGGCCCTGACTGCTCTGTACTTCGATATGGCCGCCCATCATCTCCACCAGCTCCTTGCTGATGGCCAGGCCCAGGCCGCTGCCGCCGTAACGGCGGGTGGTGCTGGAGTCGCCCTGGGAGAAGGACTTGAACAGCTGGCTAAGTGTTTCGCTGCGCATGCCAATGCCACTGTCGCGGATGGCGAAGAGCAGATGCTCGCGACCCTGGCTGTCACTGCGTTTGCCCACCTGCAACGTGACATGGCCTTCCTGGGTGAATTTCAGGGCATTGCTCAGCAGGTTCATCAGCACCTGCTTGAGGCGGGTCGGATCGCCCTGGATGCGCCGCGGCACACCGCCTTCCAGACTTACATAGAGGCGCAGGCGTTTTTCCAGGGCCTGGCCGGTGAACAGACTGAGAGTGTCGGAGACCAGTTGCTCCAGGTCGAATTCGATCTCTTCCAGGCTGAGCTTGCCGGACTCGATGCGCGCGTAGTCGAGGATGTCGTTGATCACCGCCATCAGCGAGCTGCCGGAACTGCTGATGGTGTCCACATAGAAGCGTTGGTTGCGATCCAGCGGGGTGTCGCGTAACAGCTGCAGCATGCCCAGCACGCCATTCAACGGAGTACGGATCTCGTGGCTCATCTTGGCCAGGAAACGGCTCTTGGCCTGGTTCTCGAAGGCCGCCTGTTCGGCCGCCTGGCGCGAGCGGAAACCTTCTTCCTTGAGCAGGTTGATGCGGTCGGCCAGGCCGATGGACAGGGTCAGCAGCTCGACCGTGACGCCCATCTTGACCACCGCCGAGCCGTAGATACCGAAAATCTCGACACCCAGCGAGCCGCTGGTGACGAGCATGAAGGCCACCAACAGCACGCTCCAGGCCAGCACATAGTAGGAGCCGTGACGAATACCCTGGCGCCAGACGTAGATACCGGTCAGCAACAGCAGCAGCGAGACCACCAGTACCGTCAGGCTGGCCAGGATGTTCCACGCCTGCAGGCCGATCAGCGGTACCGACAGCAGGCAGCCGAAGATCGCCAGCATCAGCAGGCGCAGGCTGCGGTCCAGGCGCGGGAAGTGCTGGCGCGTGTGTAGAAAGTGGCGACTGAACTGGGTGGCGGTCAGGCAGTGCAGGAACATCAGGATGTAGATGCTCACCGACTGCAGGGCCACGTGTTCGGGCAGCAGCTTGAACAGCATGCCGTCGAAGCAGGCGGCGAACAGGCCGACGTTGATGTTGTAGAGCAGGTACCAGAAGTAGGCGCGCTCGCGCAGCGAAATGAATAGGAACAGGTTGTAGATGAACATGGCGAACAACACGCCATAGAAGGCGCCGTTGATGCCCATCAGGTTTTCCTGGGCCGCCGCGCTGGCACCGTAGGTGCTGAAAAACAGTGGCACGAATACCGTGCTGCTGGTTTCCACGCGCAGCAGCAGCTCGTTGCTGCCGTGCGGCAGTTGCAGCGGGAACCAGAAGTGACGGACCTGCACCGGGCGCTGCACGAAGGCGAAGCGGTCGCCGCCCTGCTGGGCTTGCAACTGGCCACCGGCACCCACCAGGTAGACATCGATTTGGTCGAGCAGGGCGTAGTTGACTTCCAGGTAGCCGTTCAGCGGCTGCGGGCGGCTGTTGACCAGGCGTACCTTGAACCACCACACCGAATCATTCTTGCCCAGGTTGGCGTGGTCGCCGCTGACGCCGGTAAAGGCGCTGTCGGGCAGCTGCTGGACCTGATCGGCGCTGAGGTTGCCAGCCCGATCCTCGTAGTAGCCCATATAGGGCGCTAGCGACAGGCGCAGTTCGTCCTGATCCAGAGGGGCGGGGGAAAGCGCCCAGAGTGGAAAGCTGAGGCACAGCAGAAGGAAACCCAGACAGCAGCGAGGCATCCGCAACCTCATTATTTTTGTACGCCTGTCACCGCACTTTGCCCGGATGTGGGCAGGGCTTCAAGCGCAGCCCTCACTCGATTGCTGTGGGGCCGAACTGTGGCCCGGCTCAGCCCTGGCCGCAGGCGCGGTTGGCCGGCACGGCCACGTCCATCAGCTTGGGGTTGGGTAGCTTGAGGTTGTCCATCAGCTGCACATAGGCCTCGACATCGGCCACCTGCAGGCGCGGGTTGTGCGCGGCTTCCTCGGCGATGCTGGAGCGGGTCCAGCCGCGGTAGTCGTGGCCCGGCCAGACCACGGTGTTGCCGGGCAGGGCCAACAGACGCTGCAGGCTAGCCCATTGGGCGCGCGAGTCGCCGTTCTGGAAGTCGGTGCGGCCGCTGCCGCGGATCAGCAGGGTATCGCCGCTGAACAGCTGGGCCGCTTCGTTGCCGGCTGCGGGCAGCAGGAAACAGTAAGAGTCATCGGTATGCCCCGGTGTATGCCAGGCGATCAGCTGGCGCTGGCCGAAGGTCAGCGCCTGGCCGTCGGTAAAGGTGAAGCTGGCGCACTGGCTGCCGCTCTGCGTGCCGAAGCCGCTACGGCAGGCGGTGGCGCTGCGCAGCTCGCCGAGGGCGGTGATATGGTCGGCATGGGTATGGGTATCGATGGCCAGGATCAGCTTGAGATCCAGCTCGCGCAGCAGGCGCAGGTAGTCGTCCAGTTTGTCCTTCACCGGGTCGATCAAGACGGCTTCGCCCTGGTCGGCCAGCAGATAGCTGTAGGTCGAGCTGGTGCTATCGAATAATTGGCGCAGCAACATGTCAGGCTCCTCCAAGAAGTTTCTGCGCGGCCAGCGACAGGCTGACCACGACGAGCATCAGGGCGAACAGACGTTGCAGCAGTTGCCCGCCGAGGCGCTGGGCCCAGTAGTTGCCCGCCAGCACGCCAAGGGCGCCGCCAGCGGCCAGACCGAGTAACAAGAGTGGCGAGGGATCGGCCTCGCTCAGGTAGAGCAGGAAGCCGCCGCCGGAAACGATGGCGATCAAGGTCATCGAGGTGGCGGTGGCCGCCAGCATCGACAGCGGGGTGAGCCAGAGCAGTGCCGGCACCACCAGGAAGCCGCCGCCGACCCCCATCAGTCCCGACAGCAGGCCGACTCCCAGGCCGATGCCGAGTAGCGGCAAATTACGAGTGTGCTGCTGGTTGCTGCGCGGCAGTTTGGCGCCGCGCCACATGCGCCAGGCCGACCACAGCACCAGCAGGCAGAAAGCGATGATCAGCAGGCTTTCCGCAATGAACTGCCCCAGCCATTGGCCCAGGGCGTTACCCGGTAAACCGCAGAGGCTCAGCAGCAGCACCGGGCGCCAGGCCACCAACCCCTGGAAGGCGCGGGGGGTGGCGCCAACCAGGGCGGTCAGTGCCACGGCACCGAGGCTCACGCCGATCGCGTCGCGCAGCGGTAGATGCAGGCTGAGTAGCAGGGGCAGGGCCACCAGTGAGCCGCCGGCACCGGTCAGACCCAGCAGCAGACCAAGGATCGCACCGACCCCGAGGGCTTCGAGGAGCAATAGATCCATCAGCGATTCCAGGGCATGCGCGCCAGCAGCAGGGCCATGGCGCAGGTATTGCTAAGACCGGCAAAGGTCAGCCCGGCGCCGACGAAGGCCGCCAGGCCGTACCAGCCCGGATGCAGCCAGGTGCCGAGCGCGCAGCCGAGCAGTACCAGGCTGCCGGCGCTGATCTGCACCTGCCGCTGCAGGCTGATCACGCCACTGGAACCCTGATTGGTAGCCATGCCGCAGGCCACGCAGGCCTCGGTGCCGCCGTCGATCACCTGCACGCCGGGCAGCAGATGCTGCAGCTGCTCGGCGGCGCGTTGTGCCCGTTGTCCGCGCTGGCACAGCAGGAACAGTTCATCGCCGCTGCGCAGGCCTTCTTGCTTGAGCTGAGCGACCAGTTGCTCGGGTTGCAACTGGTCCAGCGGTACGTTGCGTGCGCCGGCCACATGCTGGGCGCGAAATTCCGCCGGGCTGCGTACGTCGATGAGGAAACGCACCTGGCCCTGATGCTGGGCGGCGGCGAAGCGTGGGGCGTCGATCAGGCAGATTGGCTGGTTCATTGGGTACTCCCGGGGGGTATCAGGTGTATTTGGTGAAAATGGCGCGGACCCGGGCCAGGGTCTCGGCATCGTCGCGCTCGGGGTCGAGCATGGTTTCTTCCAGCAGACAGGCGAGCATTTCCTGGTAGGCCTTATCCAGGGCCTTGCGTGCTGCGGCGAACTGCTGGGCGATGGCCTCGCATTCTTCGCCGCGGCGGATCATCGCCTGGATGCCGCGGATCTGGCCTTCGACGCGGGCCAGCCGCTTGAGCATGGCGTCCTGTTGCTGCAGGTTGGGGGCGGTCATCTGTCTCTCCTGGTATACCCGTGGGGGTATAAAGTTACTGGGGGGAGTATGTAATGGGGTGGCTCGACAGGCAAGCCCGTCTGTCGCTAAGGGCGATTCTGCTAAGCCTGCATGCTGAGGGATGGGCGTGAGGTAGCGTCAGCTGCTGCTTGGTGCAGGGCACTATTTCGCGGTGCTGCTCTGCGCTGAGGGTGCATGGCGGACCCTGCGGAGCGACGAAGGGCTATTTGGTGTTGCGGATCAGCCTGCGCAAGGCAAAGCGATTGGGGTGGCAGGCTTCGGCCACGCTGCGCGGTATGGGCAGCGGCTCGTCATTCAGCCAGGCGGCCAGCAGTTCGCCAGACAGCGGGGCGGTTATCAGTCCGCGCGAACCGTGGCCGCTGTTGACGTAAAGGCCGTCGAGCCAGGGACAGGGGCTGTCCGGCACCTGGCGGGCATCCTTGCTAAGTACGGCATAGATGGTGGCGAAGGCGGCGCTGTCGGCCAGTGGGCCGACGATTGGCAGGTAGTCCGGGCTGGTGCAGCGGAAGGCGGCGCGGCCTTCGAGCTGCGCCGGGTCGAGCAGGTCGGCCTGCAGGCGGGTGCTCAGGTCGCTGGAAATTTCCTGCAGCAGTTGCAGGTTGCCGGCATGTTCGGCGGCGGTCGGCGTGAGGTCATCGCTGTGGAAGTCGAAGCTGGCGCCCAGGGTGTGCTCGCCGTGGCGCGCCGGGGCGACATAGCCTTCGGCGCAGACCACGCAGGCCAGCTCGGCGCTGGCGGTGGTCTGTGGCAGGCGGCTGATCTGCCCGCGAATACGCTTGAGCGGTAGTTCGGCGGCAGCGGCGAAGCGCTTGACCTCGGCGGCGCCGGCCAGCACGGCGACCGCCGCACTGGCCAGCAGGTGCTCGCCGTCCAGAGCCTGCCACTGGCCATCGACCCGGCGCAGTTGCAGGGCTTCGCTATGCGGCAACAGGCGGATCTGCGGGTGCGCGGCCAGCAACTGGCAGAGTGCCGGTGGGTGCACCCAGCCGGCTTCGGGATAGAACAAGCCGCCGGCCGGCAGCTGGATACCGGCGCGCTCTTCGGCCTGGGCCTGGTCAAGGCTGTGCAGTAGCTGACTGGGGAAGGCGGCGGCCAGGCGTGCCTGACGTTCTGCTTCCTTGGCGTCGAAGACCAGTTGCAGCACGCCGCAAGGCGCCCAGTCGCTGCCAGACTGCAAGCGCTGCAGCAGGCGGCGGGTATGGCCGAAGCCGCTGACGATCAGCTGCGACAGCGCCGTGCCGTGGGCGGAGAGCTTGAGGTAGAGCACGCCCTGGGGGTTGCCCGAGGCTTCCTGGGCCACGTCGGCGTGGCGTTCCAGCAGGCTCACCTGCCAGCCCCGTGCGGCCAGGCTGGCGGCCGTGGCGCAGCCGGCCAGACCGGCACCGATCACCAGCGCCGTGCGTTGCTGCGGACGGTATTGCGGGCGGGCAAACCAGGGTTTCTCCGCCGCAGCGGCGGGTCCGGCGTAATGACCGTTGAGGTTCTCCCATTTGGTCCCATAGCCCGGCACGCGGCGCATGGCGAAGCCGGCTTCGATCAGCGCACGCCGGACGAAACCGCTGCTGGCGAAGGTCGCCAGGCTGGCGCCGGGAGCGGACAGCCGGGCCAGTTGCTGGAACAGCGGCAAGCCCCACATGTCCGGGTTCTTCGCCGGGGCGAAACCGTCGAGGAACCACACGTCGATCTGCCCATCGAGCTGCGGCAACAGCTCCAGGGCATCGCCGATCAGCAGGGTCAGCACCACCCGGCCGCCGGCCAGCAGCAAGCGCTGGAAGCCGGCGTGGATGGCCACATACTGCTCCAGCAACTGGCTGGACCAGGGTGCCAGTTCCGGCCACAGGGCCAGTGCGCGTTGCAGGTCGGCGGGGCTCAACGGGTACTTTTCCACGCTGACGAAATGCAGTTGGGCATCGACCGGCGCGCTCTGCTCGAACAGCTGCCAGGCACAGAGGAAGTTGGTGCCGGTGCCGAAACCGGTTTCGCCGATGCACAGGCGCCCGCCGGCCGGCAGTGCGGCACAGCGTGCGGCCAGCTGATTGCCGGCGAGAAACACATGGCGGGTTTCGCCCAGACCATCTTCGCGGGCGAAGTACACGTCGTCGAACTGACGTGACAGCGGTTGGCCTTGGGCATCCCAGTCGAGCTGGGCATAGGGAGAGTCGGACATGCGGACACCTGTGCAGAGGCGCGCATTGTAATGCCAGGCGCGCGCCGACGGGCTAGGCTGTGCGGATTACATCAGGGAGCTGAACATGTTCGAATCTGCCGAGTTGGGCCACGCCATCGACGAGGAAACCTTTGACAGGGAAGCGCCGGCGCTGCGCGAAGCGCTGCTGGAGGCCCAGTACGAGCTCAAGCAGCAGGGGCGTTTCCCGGTGATCATCCTGATCAACGGGGTCGAGGGCGCCGGCAAGGGCGAGACGGTCAAGCTGCTCAACGAGTGGATGGACCCCCGCCTGATCCAGGTCAGCACCTTCGACCAGCAGACCGATGAGGAGCGTTCGCGGCCACCGGCCTGGCGCTTCTGGCGGCAGCTGCCACCCAAGGGACGGATCGGCATCTTCTTTGGCAACTGGTACAGCCAGATGCTGCAGGGGCGGGTGCATGGCCACTTCAAGAACGCGGTGCTGGATCAGGCCATCGATGGCGCGCTCAACCTGGAGCAGATGCTCTGCGACGAGGGGGCACTGATCTTCAAATTCTGGTTCCACCTGTCCAAGAAGCAGATGAAGGCGCGCCTCAAATCGCTGCGCGACGATCCACTGCACAGCTGGCGCATCAGCCCGCTGGACTGGCAGCAATCGGAGACCTACGACCGCTTCGTGCGCTACGGCGAGCGGGTGCTGCGGCGTACCAGTCGCGATTTCGCGCCCTGGTACGTGGTCGAGGGCGCCGACGAGTATTACCGCAGCCTGATGGTCGGACGCATCCTGCTCGACGGCTTGCAGGCGGCGCTTAAGTCCAAGGCACGGCGGCCGGTGCAACCGCATGTGGCACCGCTGACCGCCAGCCTGGATAACCGCGGCCTGCTCGACAGCCTGGACATGACCCAGGCGCTGGAGAAAGAGGATTATCAGGAGCAGCTGACCACCGAGCAGGCGCGTCTGGCCGGGTTGATGCGTGACAAACGCATGCGCCGGCATGCCCTGGTGGCGGTGTTTGAGGGTAATGATGCGGCAGGCAAGGGCGGCGCCATTCGCCGCGTGGCGGCAGCATTGGATCCGCGCCAGTACCGCATCGTGCCGATTGCCGCTCCCACCGAGGAGGAGCGTGCTCAGCCGTATCTGTGGCGCTTCTGGCGGCATGTGCCGGCGCGCGGCAACTTCACCGTGTTCGATCGTTCCTGGTATGGCCGGGTGCTGGTGGAGCGCGTCGAGGGTTTCTGTGAACCGGCTGACTGGCTGCGCGCCTACAGCGAGATCAACGATTTCGAGGAGCAGCTCAGCGAGGCTGGCGTGGTGGTGGTGAAGTTCTGGCTGGCCATCGACGAAGACACCCAGTACCAGCGTTTCAAGGAGCGCGAGCAGATTGCCTTCAAGCGCTTCAAGATCACCGAGGAAGACTGGCGCAACCGTGACAAGTGGCAGGATTACTGCGATGCGGTAGGCGACATGGTTGACCGCACCAGTACGGCGATTGCGCCCTGGACCCTGGTCGAGGCCAATGACAAGCGCTTTGCCCGGGTCAAGGTGCTACGCACCATCAACGAGGCGCTGGAGAAGGCTTTTGCCAAGGATTGAGCGATACCGACGGGTACCCTAATACACCCTGCTAGCGGCGAGCTGGTTGGCCTGCATCATGCGCCGAATATAAGAGCCGATCTCACGTTCGGCATCGACGCGGGTGAAATAGGGGCCTTCCAGGGTGCCTTCGCGGGTGGAAAAGAAGTACTGGCCGTTGACTGCACTGACCCGCTCGCTGCGGTAATGGGTGCCGGGGGTCGGGTCGACGCGACGCTGACCGAACATAGTGGGATCTCCTGCTCGAAGCTGCACTGGTTTTAGTCTAGCGGCTGCAGTGCGCCGAGCAGGCGTGGGCGACAAATGGTCAATTTTTGTTCAGTTGCATCCGCAGAGCCGAGCACCGACTCCCGCTTTAGTCTGCTCGGGGCTGACCTGTTGGATGGCGGACAAGTTGCATCAGGTTGTCGGCCAAGAGCGATTCAGGCGCGCACGCCCAGACGTTCGGCACGGCGCAGCCAGCCCTGGCGCTGTTCCTCGGTGGACGGGCGCACGGGGGCGAATTCGGCCAGGCGACGGGTCTTGATGCCGCTGAAGCCGAGAATGGTACGGGTCATCTGGCGGTGCGCCGGCGCGCCGTAGATCCAGCGGAAGTACCAGGGTGGCGTGTCCAGAGTCACCAGCAGATCGGCGGTGCGGCCGCTGAGCAGTTTGTCCCACAGTTGCGAACGGTTGCGGTACTTGAAGGCGAAGCCAGGCAGGAACACCCGGTCGAAGAAGCCCTTGAGCAGGGCCGGCACGCCACCCCACCAGACTGGGTAGACGAACACCAGATGTTCGGCCCAGTGGATCTGCCGCTGCGCTTCGAGCAGGTCCGGTTCCAGGGTCTGGCTCTGGCTGTAGCCGTCGCGCAGGATCGGGTCGAAGTGGATTTCCCCCAATTTGAGCTGGCGCACCACGTGGCCTTCGCCGCGTGCGCCCTGGCAGTAGGCCTCGGCGAGGGCATGGCAGAAGCTGTCGGTCTTGGGCGTACCGAGGATCAGCAGGATACGTTTGCCGTCACCTTCCAGCGGGGTGGCGCCGCTTTTCACTTCATCAACCATGTTGACCGGACTCCAGCATGTCTTGCGGACGCACCCAGGCGTCGAATTGTTCGTTGTTCAGGTAGCCCAGCTGCAAGGCCGCTTCGCGCAGGCTGAGGTCCTCGGCGTAGGCCTTCTTGGCGATCTCGGCGGCCTTGTCGTAGCCGATATGGCGGTTCAACGCGGTGACCAACATCAGTCCGCGCTCCAGGTGCGCAGCCATCTGCCGGGCATCCGGCTCCATCCCGGCGATGCAGTGCTGGTTGAAGTTGCGACAGCCATCGGCGAGCAGGCGGATCGATTGCAGCAGGTTGTGGATGATCACCGGCTTGAACACGTTGAGCTGCAGGTGCCCCTGGCTGGCGGCGAAGGCGATGGTGGCGTCGTTCCCCAGCACCTGGCAGGCGAGCATGGACAGCGCCTCGCACTGGGTCGGATTGACCTTGCCGGGCATGATCGAGCTGCCCGGCTCGTTGGCCGGCAGGCGCACCTCGGCGAAGCCGGCGCGCGGCCCGGAGCCGAGCAAGCGCAGGTCGTTGGCGATCTTCATCAGTGCCACGGCCAGGGTCTTCAGCGCACCGGACAGGCTGGTCAGCGGCTCGTGGCCGGAGAGGGCAGCGAACTTGTTCGGCGCCGGGACGAAGGGTAGGCCGGCCAGTGCTGCCAGTTCGGCCGCCATGGCTTCGGCAAAGCCATGCGGGGCATTCAGCCCGGTGCCTACGGCGGTGCCGCCCTGGGCCAGCTCGCAAACGGCCGGCAGGGTGGCGCGAATCGCCCGCTCGGCGTAGTCGAGCTGGGCGACGAAGGCCGACAGCTCCTGGCCGAAGGTGATGGGCGTGGCGTCCATCAGGTGGGTGCGCCCGGTCTTGACCAGGTCCATGTGCCGCGCCGCCTGTTCGGCCAGGCCGCCGGACAGTTCGGCGATGGCCGGTAGCAGGTCGTGCTGCACGGCCTGCAGGGCGGCGATGTGCATGGCGGTGGGGAAGCTGTCGTTGGAACTCTGAGCGCGGTTGACGTGGTCGTTGGGATGCACCGGGCTCTTGCCGCCCCGTGCGTTGCCGGCCAGTTCATTGGCGCGTCCGGCGATCACCTCGTTGACGTTCATGTTGCTCTGCGTGCCACTGCCGGTCTGCCACACCACCAGCGGGAACTGCGCGTCATGCTGGCCGGCCAGCACCTCGTCGGCGGCCTGTTCGATCAGTCGGGAGATCTCCGGAGGCAGCTCGCCGATGCGGTCATTGACCCGCGCCGCGGCTTTCTTGATCAGTGCCAGGGCATGCACCACCGCCAGCGGCATGCGCTGCTCGCCGATGGCGAAGTTGAGCAGCGAGCGTTGGGTCTGCGCGCCCCAGTAAGCCTCGCTGGGGACTTCGATGGCGCCGATACTGTCGGTTTCGATGCGGCTCATGGTGTTCTCCTGATGGGCTTCCGGCAGTTTAGAGCCTGTCTACGATCTGCTGCGCGTCGGTCATACTGCGTTAAAACTGACCTCGGGATGCTCATTTACAATTGTAAATTCCGCTCCCTCAATCAGTTTTGCCTTGTCTGACTCTAGCTCGCGAGATCGTAAACAGACTCTTAGGCCGCGCCAGGCTGGAGCGGTTCCCGGCTATTTCTATCGAAGCGATTACCAGCGCGCGTGGGTTGCTCCGACCCAGCCATAGGCATTCGCCACCGGCACCTTCTCACCGCGCGGGCCGCGCAGGACGCCATCGAAACAACCGAACCACTGGCGCGTATCGGCGTAGAACGGGCCGATCTTCGGATAGGCCAGATGCTGCTGACGTGGGCTGAAGGTCAGCTCGACCTGGTCACTGGCACTGCTCAGCCGCCACGGCGCCAACGGGCCTTGCGGGCTCTGTTCGATCTGCACCGGCTCCTCCAGGTGCAGCAGCTCACCACCGAACCACAGGGCGTTTTCCGAGAGCCCGCTGTAGTCGCTCCAGCCAGCGCCGAAGTTGCCGGCGATGCCGCCGGCACTGGCAAAGGCGGCGCGCGTCCAGTGGCTGCGCAGGGGCCAGACGCCGCGGGCGAAATCCAGCGAGGCAAAGCTCTGTCCCGGTACGCAGTGATACTGGCGCCCGCCCAGCTGGACGCTACCGCTGACCGGCAGGCCCAGTTGACGGCAGGTGGCGTGGAACGCGCGGCCGCCCATGGGGCAGATCAGGTTGACCGAGTCCAGGTGCGCGGGCCGCAGGATGTCCAGAGCCGCCTGCAGGGGCTGGCCGCCGATATTCGCGGCCATGGCCGTCAGGCGTACCGCCGAGCCACGGTCATCGGCGCGCAGGTGCAGGCGGTTGGCGCAGAACTCATGGCTCTCCAGTGGCGTATCGGGGAGCGTGCAGCCCCGTCCGAGCAGGCGCAGCTGGGTGTGGCTGACCAGCTTGCCGCTGTCGAGGTCGAGGAAGTAGGCCGCGCCATAACCCAGGTAATCGAGGTCGGCGAAGGTCATCGCCAGCATCCAGTGCGGGGTGGTGATGCACCAGTGGTTCCAGCGCTTGCGCCGGCCAATGTTGCCAGGCAGGGCGCAATGCACCACGGGGCGTGACGACCAGCCCACGGCCTGTGGGTTGAGTCGGCCCTGGCTGTCGCACAGCGGCTGTAAGGGTGGGGAAGTGATGCTATTGATGAAGCTGTTCATCAGACACGTCCATGTGCAGGTCGTAGCCGGGCTGTGTCGGCGACGTATATAGAGTGGGGCAGGTGCGCAAGTGCCGCGCAGCATGCCTCTAAGGCTCAAGGATGGGCAAGTGCTGGCCTTTTGACAACCGCTGGACGGTGCCGCTGGCTTGAGCAGAGCAGGCGGTGGGCGCAGAATGTGCGCCCGCACTTTTTTGCCTTTATCAATTCAGGAAATGCCATGAGACGTCTGCGCCTTCTATGTTCTGCTTTGCTGCTGGCCGTCAGTGGTCCGGTATTCGCCGATGCCACCAGCCATGCTGCCCAGGCCGAACGCTTTCTTGAACTGACCCGTGCCGACAAGTTGGCC
Source organism: Aquipseudomonas guryensis (assembly GCF_014164785.1). Taxonomy (GTDB): domain Bacteria; phylum Pseudomonadota; class Gammaproteobacteria; order Pseudomonadales; family Pseudomonadaceae; genus Aquipseudomonas; species Aquipseudomonas guryensis. The sequence goes on from NZ_JACJFN010000004.1 coordinate 103,807, forward strand.
GTGCCCGTGTATGCCCAGGTGCAGCAGATGTTTGCCCAGCGTTTTGCCCAGGCCCAGGCCCCGGCTGAAAAGAAGGCCCTGCTGGAGAGCTATCAGGTCAAGGCCGATGCGGCGCTGAACCGTGCCATCGGCTGGGACAAGCTGGAACCGGACATGATCAAGCTCTACACCAGCACCTTCAGCGAAGCCGAGTTGCAGGAACTGATGGCTTTCTACCAGAGCCCGATCGGGCGCAAGGTGCTGGAAAAGATGCCGGTGCTGGCGGCCCAGTCAGTACAGATTTCCCAGTCGCGCCTGCAGGCCGCAGTGCCGGAAGTGAACCGGCTGCTGGAAGAAATGAGCGCTGAACTGAGCGACCAGAAGCCCTGAGGACAGATCCATGAACATGCGCGAGCAGATTCTGCAGGCCCTGGATGCCTTGCAACCCGAACACCTCGAGGTGCTGGACGAGAGCCACATGCACAGCCGTGGCCAGCAGACCCACTACAAGGCAATCATCGTCAGCCCGCTGTTCGCTGGTCTCAACGCAGTCAAGCGGCACCAGAAGGTGTATGCCGGCCTGGGCGAGCTGATGGGCCAGTTCCATGCCCTGGCCCTGCACACCTATACCCCCGAGGAGTGGGCGGCGCAGGGCGTGGCCCCGGCATCGCCGACCTGTAAGGGCGGCAGTCAGCACGACCATTGAGAACCTGTCTCGGATCTCTTGATCGTCGGCCATGCTGCGTTGCAACGCAGTAACAGCCTCAGGCTGGTCAATTGGGCTCGGGTTGCTCATGTACAGCTCGTAAACTCCGCACCCTCGCCCAATTGATTCGCTGGCGCTTACCCTTCGGGCCAGCCTGCGGCTGTTACTACCATTGGTCGTTGCGCCTTGCCTGGCTCTAGCTCAAAAGACCCGAAACAGGCTCTTAGGTCTGGCTCTGTTTCCGTTGATCCAGCCAGGCTGCACCGCGGCCTTGCCCTGCGTTAGAATCGCCCCCGCGCCGGCCCTTGCCGGCGCAGTCGTTTAAACCCCGGTCCGTCCTTTGCGAGGACGACCACTGGAGAGAAGTCCCGATGACTGCAAAGATCGTCGTCGCGGCGCTGTACAAGTTCGTCTCCCTGCCGGACTACGAAGCGCTGCGCGAACCCCTGCTGCAAACCCTGCTCGACAACGGCATCAAAGGCACCCTGTTGCTGGCCGAAGAGGGCATCAATGGCACCGTGTCCGGCAGCCGCGAAGGCGTCGATGGCCTGCTCGCCTGGTTCGCCCAGGATGCGCGCCTGGCCGATATCGACCATAAAGAGTCCTATTGCGACGAACAGCCGTTCTACCGCACCAAGGTCAAGCTGAAGAAGGAAATCGTCACCCTCGGCGTGCCGGGCGTGGATCCGAACAGCAAGGTCGGTACCTATGTCGAGCCGCAGGACTGGAATGCCCTGATCAGCGATCCCGAAGTGCTGCTGATCGACACCCGCAACGACTACGAAGTGGCCATCGGCACCTTCGAGGGCGCCATTGACCCCAAGACCAAGTCGTTCCGCGAGTTTCCCGAGTACATCAAGGCGCACTTCGATCCGACCAAGCACAAGAAAGTGGCGATGTTCTGCACCGGCGGCATCCGCTGCGAGAAGGCTTCCAGCTACATGCTTGGCGAAGGTTTCGAGGAGGTTTACCACCTCAAGGGCGGCATCCTCAAATACCTCGAAGAAGTGCCGCAGGACGCGACCAAATGGCGCGGTGACTGTTTCGTGTTCGACAACCGGGTTACCGTGCGCCACGATCTGTCCGAAGGCGATTACGACCAGTGCCATGCCTGCCGTACGCCGATTTCCGTGGAAGATCGCCAGTCCGAGCACTATGCCCCCGGCATCAGCTGTCCGCACTGCTGGGATACGCTGTCGGAGAAGACCCGCACCAGCGCCCGCGAACGGCAGAAGCAGATCGAAATCGCCAAGGCGCGCAATCTGCCGCACCCGATCGGTTACAACTACAAGGCCCTCGACCAGTAAGAATCAGCTTACGATCTTCTGGCTGTCGGCCATACGGCGTTAAAAGTGGCCTCATAATGCTCATTTACACTGCGTAAACTGCGCTTTCTCGGCCACTTTTGCCTTGTCTGGCTCTAATCCAGAACCCGTAAACTGATTCTTAAGGATCCGCCTGTGCGCCCACCCCGCCTGCTCTACGTGATGGACCCCCTGTGCTCCTGGTGCTGGGGCTTCGCTCCGGTGGTTGCGGCGTTGGCGCAGCAGGCGGCGGCCGGCGGAGTGCCGCTGCATGTTGTGGTGGGCGGCTTGCGTCAGGAGCGCGCCGCGCTCGACCCGGTGAGCAAGGTGCGCATCCTCGCGCACTGGCAGGCAGTCAACGCGCGTACCGGCCAGCTGTTCAACTTCCATGACGCCTTGCCCGATGGCCTGGTCTACAACACCGAGCCGCCCTGCCGTGCCCTGGTGGCGGCGCGCAGCCTGGACGAGCAGAGCGTGTGGCCGCTGCTGCAGCTGATCCAGGAGGCCTTCTACGCCGAAGGCCGCGATGTGACGCGCCCTCAGCTGCTGGTGGAGCTGGCCGAACAGGCCGGTATCCCGCGCATCGAATTCGCCGAGCTGTTTGACAGCGAGCAGATGTACGCGGCGACTGCTGCCGATTTTTCCTGGGTGCAGGACCTTGGCATTGCCGGTTTCCCCACCTTGCTGGCCGAGCGCGACGGCCAACTGGCGCTGCTGACCAATGGCTATCAGCCGCTGGACGAACTGGCGCCCATGCTCGAACGCTGGCTTCTACGAGGTGCGCGTGGCTGATCGGCTGACCTGGGCGGAGATCCGCCAACTGGCCTTGCGCCATCGCAAGGGCTTGCTGTTGGCCAACCTGATCGCCGTCTTCGCCACCCTGTGCAGCGTACCGATCCCCCTGTTGCTGCCGTTGCTGGTCGATGAAGTGCTGCTCGGCGATGGCGATGCCGCGCTCAAGGTGATGGATCAGTTCCTCCCGGTCTCCTGGGAAAACGCCGCCGGCTATATCGGCCTGATGCTCGGCCTGACTCTGTTGCTGCGCCTCGGCGCCCTGGCCAGCAACGTGCTGCAGGCGCGCCTGTTCGCGCGGCTGTCCAAGGATGTGATCTATCGCCTGCGCATTCGCCTGATCGAGCGACTCAAGCGCATCGCTCTCGGCGAGTACGAAAACCTCGGTGGTGGTACGGTCAGCGCGCACCTGGTGACCGATCTGGACACCCTCGACAAGTTCATCGGTGAAACCCTCAGCCGCGTCTTGGTCGCGCTGCTGACCCTAACCGGCACAGCTGCGATCCTGCTGTGGATGCACTGGCAACTGGCGCTGCTGATCCTGCTGTTCAACCCGCTGGTGATCTTCGCCACGGTGCAGCTGGGCAAACAGGTCAAGCACCTGAAGAAGCTGGAGAACGACAGCACATCGCGCTTCACCCAGGCGCTCAGCGAAACCCTCGAAGCCATCCAGGAAGTGCGTGCCGGCAATCGCCAGGGTTTCTTCCTCGGCCGTCTTGGCCTGCGCGCCAAAGAGGTTCGCGACTACGCCGTGGCCTCGCAGTGGAAAAGCGATGCGGCCAGCCGCAGCAGCGGCCTGTTGTTCCAGTTCGGCATCGACCTGTTCCGGGCCGCAGCCATGCTCACCGTGCTGCTGTCCGACCTGTCGATCGGGCAGATGCTCGCCGTGTTCAGCTACCTGTGGTTCATGATCGGCCCGGTGGAGCAGTTGCTCAGCCTGCAGTACGCCTACTACGCGGCCGGCGGTGCGCTGCAGCGGATCAACGAGCTGCTGGCGCGTGCCGACGAGCCGCAATATCCCGGTCGTTTCGATCCGTTCAAGGGCCGCGACACGGTGGGTATCGAGGTCCGCGGGCTGAGTTTCGCCTACCGCGAGGAGCCGGTGCTGGATGACCTCAACCTGAGCATCGCGCCCGGTGAAAAGGTCGCGATTGTCGGCGCCAGTGGTGGTGGCAAGAGCACCCTGGTGCAATTGCTCCTGGGTCTTTATTCGGCCCAGGCGGGTAGCATCCGCTTCGGTGGCGCCAGTCTCGAGGAAATCGGCCTGGAAACCGTACGCGAGAACGTCGCCGTGGTGCTGCAGCATCCGGCCTTGTTCAACGACACGGTGCGCGCCAACCTGTGTATGGGGCGCGAGCGTGACGACGCAGCCTGCTGGCAGGCCCTGGAAATCGCCCAGCTGGCGGCGACCATTCGCGCGCTGCCGCTGGGTCTGGACAGCATGGTCGGCCGCTCCGGGGTGCGCCTGTCCGGTGGCCAGCGCCAGCGCCTGGCTGTGGCGCGCATGGTGCTGGCCGAGCCCAAGGTGGTGATCCTCGACGAAGCCACTTCGGCTCTGGATGCGGCCACCGAATATGCCCTGCATCAGGCCCTGACCAGCTTCCTCAGTGGTCGCACCACGCTGATCATTGCCCACCGCCTGAGTGCGGTTAAACAGGCTGATCGGGTGCTGGTGTTCGATGGCGGTCGCATCGCCGAGGACGGCGACCACCAGCAGTTGATTGCCGAGGGTGGGCTGTATGCCAAGCTCTATGGGCATCTGCAGCACTAACCTGATTGCCGTTGAACGTTCATCTGCTTGCCGGGGTCAACCGGGTAACTGGCAATAGACTATTGCCGGCAGGCGATGAATGAACTCGCGGAGGATCGGCCATGTTGAAGCTGAACAAGATTCTGGCGCTTTCGGCGTGTGCTCTGGCGTTCTCGATGGTTGCACCACCCGCAACCAATCCATTGATCGACTCGGTGTATGCCCGTGACGGTGGCGGTCGTGGTGGTGGCAACGGCGGCGGTCACGGTGGTGGTCCTGGCGGTGGTCACGGTGCTGGTGCGGGTGGCGGGCACAGTGGGGCCGGGCACGGCCTGGCTGGCGCGGATCACGGTGTCGGCCGCGGCGTGGGTGCGGGCAGCGGTCTGGGGCAGGGGAAAGGTCAAGGCCAAGGGCATGGCGCGGCGACTTCGGCTGCGGCGCGCTCTGATCTAACCAGCGGTCTGGCCAAGGCCATGTCGGTGGTGGCCAGTACGCCCGCTGCTATTGCCGCTGCGCTGGGATTGAACAATGCCTTCTCTGCCAGCACCAGGCACGATGACGACCTCGATGTGGATGTTGATCCGGGGATCGGGCGTGGTCCGGATCACGAACATTAGCCTGAGCCCGCTTGAGCCTTTCCCCGCCAGGCCAGACCCGGTCGGATGGGCGTGTGCTCAGCGTTTGGCCAGCGCCAGGCCCGCAGCGAACACCAGCAGCACCGAGCCGGTGGCGCGATCCAGCCATTGAATCAGGCCGCCACGGCGCAGAAAGGCGGCTAGCGGTCGGGTAGCGAGGATCAGTGCGGCGGCCCAGAGCAGGCCGAGCAGCACGTGGATGCAGGCCAGCGCAAAGCTGAAACTACCCACCGGGTAGCCGGCCGGCACGAACTGCGGCAGGAAGGATACGTAGAACACGCCGACCTTGGGATTCAGCAGGTTACCCAGCAGGCCCTTGATGAACCAACCGAGCTGGCCGTGGCGCTCCTCCGCGGCGCTGCTGGCCAGGCGGAATTCGCTGCGCGGTTTGAGCAGCATCTGCAGGCCCAGCCACAGCAAGTAGGCGGCACCGCTCCACTTTAGAATGTTGAAGGCCAGCTCCGAGGCCGCCAGCAGTGCGCCGAGGCCGAGCGCCACACCGGCGCCCCAGAGTAGGCAGCCGGCGTTGATGCCTAGCGCTGCCATGGCCGCACGCTTCGGCCCTTCCAACGCGGCGGTGCGCAGGATCAGCGCGGTATCTACGCCCGGGGTGACGGTCAGCAGGCTGGCGGCCAGCAGATAGGCGAGCAGGGCGGCAGTAAGGCTCATGGCATCCTTATTCGGTTGCGGAAGCAGGCTTGCCGTTTGCCCACTGTTGCAGCGCCTTGGCCCGCGCCTGGCTTTCGGCCAGCGGCTTGTTCAGGTCTGACTCATAGTCTTCCAGCCAGCTGCGCGAGCCGGCAATCATCCCGGCCAGGTCGCGCATACCGCTTTTCAGGGCGGTGATGGTCTTCTGGTAGCTCTGCTCCTGACCGATCAGGGTTCTGGCTACCATCAGCTTGGTTTCCTGAGCGGACTTGTCAGACTCCGTACTGGCAGGCGCAGCCCCAGTCGCAGCTGGCGCTGGCGTGGCAGTGGGTGCCGGCAGCCCACCTTTGAGCAGATTGAACAGGGCTTGCTGGTTCTGCACTTGCTGCTTGAGCGGGGCGACCTGCTGTTCCAGGCTGGCCAGCCGCTCCTCCAGCGCCTTGACGCTGGCCAGCGTCGGGCCTTTTTCCGCTTCTTCCGCTTCGCTACCGCCCCCGAGCAGACCGACCAGCAAGATGGCCAGCAGTGCCAACACCAGTCCGCCGCTCAAGCCGTAGATCAGCAGGCGGTTGAGTTTGCCGGTTTTCTCCAGCAGCTCGATACGCTGCAGGTCGCTGAGCATTTCGTTGGTGCTGGTATCGCTGTCAGTGCTCATGGCGCTCACTCTATTGTGGTTCTTGTCGTGGTATCGGCTGAACAAGTGTCAGTGTGCCACTATTTCGACGTCAGCTTTACCACGTATCGGCACACTTGCTGCGCTGATCAGTTCGCGCGCTCAAAATGAGGCCAGAATTCGTCCGAGGAGTTCCATTGCCTGCTCGCTCTGCGCATCCCAGGGATGGCCGTGGTTGAGCCGCGCGCAGTTGCGAAAACGCCGGGTGGCGGAAAAGATCGGCCCCGGTGCCAGGCTGATGCCCTGGGCCAGGGCGAGCTGGAACAGCTGCAGCGAATCGACCGATTCGGGAAATTCGAACCAGAGGAAGTAGCCGCCGCTGGGTCGCGTTACCCGCGTACCGGCCGGGAAGTGCCGGGCAGCAGAGGCGAGCATCGCCCCTTGCTGGGTTTCCAGGGCATGGCGCAGCTTGCGCAGGTGGCGGTCGTAGCCGCCGTGTTGCAGGTAGTCGGCAATCGCCGCCTGGGCCGGCACCGAAGGCGAGATGGTGGTCATCAGCTTGAGCCGGCTGATCTGCTCGGCATAACGGCCGCCGGCCACCCAGCCGACCCGGTAGCCCGGCGCCAGGCTCTTGGAGAACGAGCCGCAGTGCATCACCAGGCCGTCCGTGTCGAAACTCTTCACCGGCTTGGGCGGCTGCGCGCCGTAGTACAGCTCGGCGTACACGTCGTCCTCGATCAGCGGCAGCTGATGCTGCTGCAACAGTGCATACAGCGCCTGCTTCTTGCCATCACTCATGCTCGCGCCCAGCGGGTTCTGCAGGCTGCTCATGAACCAGCAGGCCTTGATCGGCAGATCAGTCAAGCGCTCGGCCAGCACCTCCAGGTCGATGCCTTCGCGCGGGTTGACCGGGATCTCCACGGCCTTGAGCTTGAGCCGTTCCAGCACCTGCAGGGTGGCGTAGAAGGCCGGCGCCTCGATAGCCACCAGATCGCCGGGGCTGGTTACCGTCTGCAGGCACAGGTTGAGCGCTTCCAGGGCGCCGTTAGTGATCACCAGTTCGTCGAGTGGCAGGCGCACGCCGGCGACCATGTAGCGCAAGGCGATCTGTCGGCGCAGGTCGGGGTTGCCGCTGGTCATGTCGGAGATCACCGCATGCGCTGGCATGTCGCGCAGGGCGTGGGCCATGGAGCGCGCCAGGCGTTGCAGGGGGAACAGCTGCGGGCTGGGGAAGGCCGAGCCGAAGGGCACGGTGTGCGGGTCTTTCAGCGAGCCGAGCACGGAGAACACCAGCTCGCTGACATCGACCTCGGTGGTCTGCGCCGCCTGCGCGCTGGTCTCCGGCTCGGCCAGGGAATGCCGCGCCAGTTCACGGACGAAATAGCCGGAGCGCGCTCGCGCCTGGATCAGCCCGCGGTCTTCCAGCAGGTAATAAGCCTGGAACACGGTGGACGGGCTGACCCCATAGGTGCGGCTGGCGTGGCGCACAGAGGGCACCTTCTCGCCAGGCGCGAGCATCCCGGAACGGATCAGCTCGGCTATCTGGTCGGCGAATTTCTCGTAGCGCTTCATCGTGTCCGTGACTGCGGCCAGTGGTGGGCCACAGTCTACGGCGAGTTGCCGGCGCATGCTCGTCAACGCCTGGCCGGGGCGATAAACATGCTCTGGGTCTGCGCGCTTTCACGGGCGTCGGCCAGGTTGCTGACCTCGAAGCGGATCGGCAGGGTCGTCGCACTAGCCTGCTCGGCGAGCTGCACCAGAGTCACCGGTACGTCGAGGATTTCCCCCGGGGCCAGTAGCAATTGCCGGGGGGCATCCAGGCGCAGGCCGGGGCTGTCGACCAGGGCCAGGCGGTAGCGCTGGGCCTGCTGAGTCTTGTTGATCACCTTGAGGCGGTAGGTGTTCTCGATCTGTCCGGCGGCGTTCTCGCGGTACATGCTGCGGTCCTTGGCGGCGTCGATGGACACCAGCGAGCGTGCTTCCAGGGCCCAGGCGAAGGCGCCGATCATCAGTGCCAGGGCCACGCCGTAGCCAAGCAGACGCGGGCGCAGCCAGTGGGTCTGGCCGCCCTGCAATTCACGCTCGGAACGGTAGCCGACCAGGCCCTTGGCATAGCCCATCTTGTCCATGATCGAGTCACAAGCGTCGATACAGGCGGCGCAGCCGATGCAGTCGATCTGCAGGCCATCGCGGATGTCGATGCCGGTCGGACAGACCTGCACGCACATCTGGCAGTCGATGCAGTCACCCAGGCCCTCGGCCTTATAGTCGCTGTCTTTGCGGCGCGGGCCACGGCCTTCACCGCGGCTCGCGTCATAGGCCACCAGCAGGGTGTCCTGGTCGAACATGGCGCTCTGGAAGCGCGAGTAGGGGCACATGTGCACGCAAACCTTCTCACGCAGCCAGCCGGCGTTGAGGTAGGTGGCGGCGCTGAAGAACAGCACCCAGAACAGCGTGGCGCCATCCAGTTGCAGGCTGAACAACTCTGCGCTCAGCTCACGTATCGGCGTGAAGTAGCCGATGAAAGTCAGCGCGGTGAGCAGGCTCACGGCCAGCCAGATGGCGTGCTTGGCCGTGCGCCGAGCCAGCTTGCCCAGCGACCAGGGCGCGGCATCCAGCTTGACCCGCTGGTGGCGTTCGCCCTCGGTGACTTTCTCCGCCCACATGAACACCCAGGTCCACACGCTCTGCGGGCAGGTGTAACCGCACCAGATGCGCCCAGCCACCACCGTGGCGGTGAACAGGCCGAAGGCGGCAATGATCAGCAGCGCCGAGAGCAGGATGAAATCCTGCGGCCAGAAGGTCGCGCCGAAGATGTAGTAGCGGTGCTCGGCCAGGTTCCACAGCACGGCCTGGCGCCCGTCCCAGTCGAGCCAGGCGGTGCCGAAGAAGATCAGGAACAACAGGCCGGCGCCGTACAGGCGCAGGTTACGGAAACGTCCGCTAAAACTGCGGGTATGGATCGGCCCGCCGGCCTGGGATGGCGTCAGCCGCACAGGCTGGGTGACGTCGATGGTTTCAACGATCCGCGCGGGGATGCGTTCGCTCATGACAGGTGCCTCATCAAGCTTTTCCAAGATGAGGCAATGGTCGGCGCGTCAGCGCTTACATAACAGATTCAGGTTGGACGATAAAAAGCGGATCAGATGGGCGTCACTATCGGCTCTGTCCCCGATAGCTTTCTGACTCGCAGTGCCTCCTTCATCCGGCGTTGATCAGTCCAGCGAGAGTGCCTGGGAGAGGTGCCCATAGACGGTCGACACGCGGCGCAGGTGCCGGGACTCCGGATGAGTCAGCAGCCACAGCTCCGTCTGACACTCGTCGAGCACCTCCGTCAACTGCACCAGGTTCGGCTGCGACTTCGCCAGGAAAAGGGGAACGATCCCTACGCCTAGGCCCAGGCCGATCAACTCCATCACCGTCAGGATGCTGTTGACCCGGTAAGTGGGCGCGACCTTGGGGAAATGTTTTTTGCGCCAGAGGACCGACGGGTGTTCGGGCAGCGCGTCGTCCGGCGCTACCCAGGGCACCTGGCCTGCCTCGACATCGGTGTAGCCCGTGAGGTCACCCTGCTTCGCGGCGAACAGCGCCACCCGGATGGGACCTAGATGTTTGCCTACCAGGTGCTGCGGTGGCCGCTTGGTGGCGCGCACGGCAATGTCTGCATCGCGGCGTGTCAGGCTGGCCAGCTCATTGCCGGTGTGCAATTCAAAGCCCAGCAGCGGGTGCCGTGTCCGAAGCTCGTTGAGCGCTGGCGCGACCAAGCCATGCAGGATGGTATCGGTCGTAGTGATACGCACAGTGCCGGACACCTCTTCGGCCCGCAGCTGCGCGGCTGAGCGCGCCGCTTCGAGCGCGGCCTCCAGCCGTTCAGCATGCTCGGCCAGTGACTGCGCCAGCTCCGAGGCTTGGTACCCCGCCCGTGACCGGGTGAACAGCAACTGCCCGAGACCCCGCTCGATACGCTGCAGCGAGCGGAACACCGTGGAAGCATCCACCGCCAGCCGCTCGCCTGCCTCGGCCAGGGTGCCAGAGCGCACCAGGGCCAGCACCGTCTCCAGGTCGGCCGCACTCAGCTTGTATTGCGTTGATGCAATCATGGTTTGTAGATGCGCCTATTTTTATTTCAAATATGCAAACCTACATTGCCACTCTCGTCCACTCAATGGAGAAGTGCAATGAACTCGACTCATGACACAGGCAGCTTGCCCTATGGCATTACCCTCCTGCGCATCAGTCTCGGTGTGATGTGGATGGCCCATGCGCTGGTGAAGCTGTTTGTCTTCACGCTGCCGGGCACCTCTGCGTTCTTCACCAGCGTGGGGTTCCCGGGCTTCCTGGCCTACCCGGTATGCGCCGCCGAGCTGCTGGGCGGACTGGCGCTGGTGGTCGGCATCTATGCCCGGCAAGTGGCGCTGGCCCTGGCTCCTGTGATGGCAGCCGCCGCCTGGGTGCATCTGCCCAACGGCTGGCTACACACCAGTGCCGGCGGGGGCTGGGAGTATCCAGTATTCCTCACCCTGGCCTCCATTGCCCTGTGGCTGCTCGGTGACGGCGCGCTGGCCGTCCGGCGCAGCAAGCGCTTCGTTCCCGCTGCTTAAGGAGATATCCGTGACTGCCAACCTCATTCTGGTCAGCCACCCGCTGTGCCCCTATGTGCAGCGTGCTGCGATCGTGCTCTTGGAAAAGGGCGTGGCTTTCGAGCGCGTCGATATTGACCTGGCCCATAAGCCGGAATGGTTTCTCAGGGTTTCACCTCTGGGCAAAACCCCTGTGCTGCTCGTCAACGGCCAGCCGATCTTCGAATCGGCGGTGATCTGCGAGTACCTGGAGGAAACCGCCTCTCCACGGCTGCACCCGCACGACCCCCTGGCGCGCGCCAGGCATCGCGGCTGGATGGAGTTCGGCTCGCAAGTGCTGAACGCCATCAGTGGCTTCTACAACGCGGCCGACGAGGCGGCGCTCTCGGCCAAGGCTTCGGATATCCGTGCCAAGTTCGCGCAGATCGAGGGCGAACTGGGCGCTGGGCCGTACTTTGCCGGGGAGCGCTTCACGCTGGTGGATGCCGTCTTCGGACCGATCTTTCGCTACTTCAACATTTTCGAGCAGTTCGAGGACTTCGGGTTCTTCGCGCACACGCCGCGCGTCTGCGCCTGGCGCAAGGCGCTGGCCGCACGGGCCTCGGTGGCGGGCGCTGCCAGCCCGGGTTACCCGGCAGCGCTGCATGCGTTTCTGCTGGCCCGCCAGAGCGCGCTGTCGCACCGCCTGCGTCTCTGCGCAGCCCCATGACGAGTGCCACATCAATCAACGCGTCCCAACCGATCACTTCGCCCCTTGCACTATCTGCTCCGTATTTTCGCCGCCAATCTGAGTCTGTTCTGTTTGCGTCCCGCCACGCCATAGTCGCCCCACTTGAACCCGTAGGGCGGGTGGTGGATGAGGTGGCGGGATGTACCAGTACGACGAATACGACCACGCGCTGGTGCGCGAGCGGGTTGCACAGTTTCGCGATCAGGTGCAGCGCCGCATCAGTGGCGAACTGAGCGAAGAGGAGTTCCTCCCCCTGCGTCTGCAGAACGGCCTGTACCTGCAGAAGCACGCCTACATGCTGCGCGTGGCGATTCCCTACGGCACCCTGTCGGCCACGCAGTTGCGTACCCTGGCGCGCATCGCCCGCGAGCATGATCGCGGCTACGGCCACCTGACTACCCGGCAGAATATCCAGTTCAACTGGATCGAACTGGAACAGGTGCCGGACATTCTCGAACAGCTGGCGGCGGTAGAGATGCATGCCATCCAGACCTCCGGAAACTGCGTGCGCAATGTCACCACCGAGGCCTTTGCCGGGGTGGCTGCTGACGAGATTCTCGACCCGCGACCGCTGGCAGAGATTCTCCGCCAGTGGTCGACGGTCAACCCGGAATTCCTCTTTCTGCCGCGCAAGTTCAAGATCGCCCTGTGCGCCGCCGCCGAGGATCGCGCGGCGGTGCAGGTGCACGATATCGGCTTGCAGCTGTACCGCGACGCCAGTGGCGAGCTGCTGCTGCGTGTGCTGGTCGGTGGCGGCCTGGGGCGCACGCCAATTATCGGCGTGCCAATTCGCGAGGGCCTGGCGTGGCGCCATACCCTGAGTTATGTCGAGGCCATCCTGCGGGTGTACAACCGCCATGGTCGACGCGACAACAAGTACAAGGCGCGCATCAAGATCCTGGTCAAAGCCCTGGGCATCGAGGCCTTCGCCCGCGAGGTGGAGGAGGAGTGGGCGACGATCAAGGATGGCCCGGCCGAGTTGACCATCGATGAGTACCAACGTGTGGCTGCGCACTTCCAGCCGCCGGCCTACGCCGCGCTGGCCGATGGCGGTGTACAGCCGGGCGAGCAGTTGCATGACCCGCACTTCGCCCGCTGGCTGTCGCGCAACGTGCGCCTGCACAAGGTGCCGGGCTACGCCAGCGTGGTGTTGTCGAGCAAACCGGGCGCGGCCTTGCCGCCGGGCGATATCACCGCCGCGCAGATGGAGGCGGTGGCCGACTGGGCCGAGGCCTTTGGTTTTGGCGAAATTCGTGTGGCCCATGAGCAGAATCTGATACTGCCGGATGTGCGCCAAACCGATCTGTACCACCTCTGGCAGTTGGCCACGGCGGCGGGCTTGGCCACGCCGAACATCGGCCTGCTCAGCGACATCATCGCCTGCCCGGGCGGTGACTACTGCTCGCTGGCCAACGCCAAGTCGATCCCCATCGCCCAGGCCATCCAGCAGCGCTTCGATGACCTCGACTACCTGCACGATATCGGTGAGCTAAGCCTGAACATCTCCGGCTGCATGAACGCCTGCGGCCATCACCATATCGGCAACATCGGCATCCTCGGCGTGGATAAGAATGGCAGCGAGTGGTACCAGATCACCCTCGGCGGCGCCCAGGGTCACGGCGCGGCGCTGGGCAAGGTGATCGGTCCGGCGTTTGGCGCCGACGAGGTGCCGCAGGTGATCGAGAACCTGATTGAGGTCTACCTGCAGCAGCGCGCGCTGGACGAGCCATTTGTCGACTGTGTGGCGCGTATCGGCCTGGAGCCATTCAAACAGCGGGTCTACCGCCAGCAGGAGGTGCCGGCATGAACAACCTGATCAGGCTGGTGGATGGCGCGGCGCGGCTGGTTGATGAGGATCCCTGGCAACTGGTGCGACAGGACGAGGATGTGCCAGGCAACGCTCGTTTGATTCTGCCCCTGGCGCAGTGGCGCGAACGGCAGAGCGACGCGGTGTTGACTGGGCGCCAACCCAGTCGCGATGGCTTGTGGCTGGCCCCGGACGATGAGGTGGAAAGCCTGGCCATCTGCCTGCCGGCGCTGCCGCTGATTGCCGTGGATTTCCCCACCTTCCGCGACGGTCGCGGCTACAGCCAGGCCTACCTGCTGCGTACACGCTTGGGCTGGTGTGGCGAGTTGCGTGCGGTGGGTGATGTGCTGCGCGACCAGCTCAGCCATATGCGTCAGTGCGGTTTCGACAGCTTTGCCGTGCGTGGCGACAAGTCGGCAGAGGACGCGCTCAAGGGCCTGGCCGGCATGAGCGTGCAGTACGGCCGCTCGGTGATTGAGCCGCGGCCGCTGTTTCGCCGGCGCTGAAGCACCTCGGGGCAATCGGCGAGTGCTACCTGGCAGTTTCCTGAACCGCATTGGCAAGAAAACGTTACGCGTAGCCGGCCGTTGCGGTGGTCTATTCCGCTGATCTCGGGGGTGTAAGGAAAACCTGCCGATCAGTCGAGTGCAGGGGCTGTCGCAGTGTCGCAGGCCGGCTTGTTCGTCCCCGTGCTGCGGGTTGTTATGAGGCTATCCACAGCGCGCTGCCGTCAGGGCAGGGCGCATGCCTACAACAACAACGAGGAGGCCGGATGAACGCCGTGGCCATGATCGAGCAGCACAACCCCATTGGTACCGACGGTTTCGAATTCGTCGAATACACCGCCCCGACGCCGGAAGGCATCGAGCAGCTGCGCCAGCTGTTCACCGCCATGGGCTTCACCGAAACCGCCAAGCACCGTTCCAAGCAGGTCTGGCTGTTCCAGCAGAACGACATCAATTTCGTCCTCAACGGCAGCCCCACCGGGCATGTCCGCGAGTTCGGCCTCAAGCACGGGCCCAGCGCTTGCGCGATGGCTTTCCGGGTGAAGAACGCGGCCCAGGCCGCGGCCTATGTCGAGGCCCAGGGCGCCAAACTGGTCGGCAGCCATGCCAACTTCGGCGAGCTGAATATCCCTTGCGTCGAGGGCATCGGCGGCTCCCTGCTGTACCTGGTCGACCGTTATGGCGACAAGACCATCTACGACGTCGACTTCGAGTACATCGAAGGCCGCACGCCGAACGACAACGCAGTCGGCCTGCAGACCCTCGATCACCTGACCCACAACGTCAAACGCGGGCAGATGGACGTCTGGTCCGGCTTCTACGAGCGTATCGCCAACTTCCGCGAGATCCGCTACTTCGACATCGAAGGCAAGCTCACCGGCCTGCTGTCGCGCGCCATGACCGCGCCGTGCGGCAAGATCCGCATTCCGATCAACGAGTCGGCCGACGACAAGTCACAGATCGAGGAATTCATCCGTGAGTACCACGGCGAAGGCATCCAGCACATCGCCCTCTCCACCGACGACATCTACGCCACCGTGCGTCAGCTGCGCGCCAACGGCGTGGAATTCCTCAGCACTCCGGACACCTACTACGCCAAGGTCGACACCCGCGTGGCCGGGCATGGCGAGCCGACTGATGTGCTGCGCGAGCTGAACATCCTGATCGATGGAGCGCCCGGTGACGACGGCATCCTGCTGCAGATCTTCACCCACACGGTGATCGGACCGATCTTCTTCGAGATCATCCAGCGCAAGGGCAACCAGGGCTTCGGCGAAGGCAACTTCAAGGCGCTGTTCGAGTCCATCGAGGAAGACCAGCTGCGCCGTGGCGTGATCTGAGGATGAGCGCCTTGTTCAGACCCTTGTGGTGCGCACCGCGCACCCTACCTGGAGCTTCGCGATGAGCCGTAACTGGATCAGTTTTCCCCTGCGTGAAGGCGAGTGCTCACGCCAGGCGCACTGCGACTTCCCACAGGGCACCTACGAGCGCGAGATGGGCCGCGAGGGCTTCTTCGGCCCGGTGACTCACCTGCACCACAAGCACCCGCCGACCGGCTGGGTCGACTGGGAGGGACCGCTGCGCCCGCACGCCTTCAACTTCAACCAGATCGCCAGCGAGCGCGACTGCCCGCTGCAGGCGCCGCTGACCCTGCACAACGCCGACGTCAAACTGCGCGTGTGGAAGACTCACGGCGCCATGCGCCACCTGGTGCGCAACAGCGACGGCGACGAGTTGCTGTTCGTGCATGACGGCGCCGGGCATTTCTACTGCGACTTCGGCCACCTGCAATACCGCGACGGCGATTACCTGGTGATCCCGCGCGGCACCGCCTGGCGCATCGAACCGACGGCGCCGAGCCACTTCCTGCTGATCGAGAACACCGACGGCGCCTACCAGTTGCCGGACAAGGGCCTGCTCGGCGCCCAGGCGATCTTCGACCCGGCGGTGCTCGACCATCCGAAGCTGGACGCCGCCTTCAAGGCCCAGCAGGACGAAAACCCCTGGCAGATCCGCATCAAGCGGCGCGACCAGATCACTACCGTGACCTATCCATACAACCCGCTGGATGTCGTCGGCTGGCACGGCGACAACACCGTGGTGCGCCTCAACTGGCGCGATATCCGCCCGCTGATGAGCCACCGCTACCACCTGCCGCCGTCGGCGCATACCACCTTCGTCGCCAATGGCTTCGTCGTCTGCACCTTCACCCCGCGGCCGATCGAGTCCGATCCGGGCGCGCTGAAAGTGCCGTTCTTCCACAACAACGACGACTACGACGAGGTGCTGTTCTACCACCGCGGCAATTTCTTCAGCCGCGACAACATCGAGGCCGGGATGGTCACCTTCCACCCCTGCGGCTTCCCCCACGGCCCGCATCCGAAGGCGCTGAAGAAGGCCCAGGAAGACCCGGCGACCTTCGCCGAGGAAGTGGCGGTGATGATCGACACCCGCCGCGCCCTGGAAGTGGCCGAGGCCGCTGCCGGCGTGGACGTGCCCGAATACGTGAACTCCTGGCGTGCGCCGGGGAAACCAGGCTGACGCAGAACAGCTCCCTCTCCCATTCATGGGAGAGGGGAGAACAGCCAGCGTGTGAACAGACGAATAGGTAGAGAAAATGAAACTCGCATCACTCAATCAAGGCCGCGACGGTGTACTCGTCGTCGTATCCCGCGACCTGACTCGCGCGGTCAAGGTGCCGCAGATCGCCGCCACCCTGCAGGCCGCCCTGGACGACTGGGCGATCAAGCGCCCGCACCTGGAGGCGACCTACCAGCGCCTCAACGATGGCCTGGAACCGGATGCCTTCTATTTCGACCAGGCCGATTGCCACAGCCCGCTGCCGCGCGCCTTTCACTGGGCCGACGGCAGTGCCTACGTCAACCACGTCGAGCTGGTACGCAAGGCGCGTGGCGCCGAGATGCCGGAATCTTTCTGGCATGACCCGCTGATGTACCAGGGCGGCGCCGACAGCTTCATCCCGCCGCACAGCCCGATCCTGATGGCCGACGAGGCCTGGGGTATCGACCTGGAAGCCGAGCTGGCGGTGATTACCGACGACGTGCCGATGGGCGCCACTGCGGCCGAGGCGGCGGAGCATATCCAGCTGCTGATGCTGGTCAACGACGTGTCGCTGCGCAACCTGATCCCTGGCGAGCTGGCCAAGGGTTTCGGCTTCTACCAGAGCAAGCCATCGTCGAGCTTCTCGCCGGTAGCGGTGACCCCGGACGAGCTGGGTGACGCCTGGAAAGACGGCAAGGTGCATCGCCCGCTGGTCTCGCACATCAACGGCGCGCTGTTCGGCCAGCCCGATGCCGGCGTGGACATGACCTTCAACTTCCCGACCCTGGTCGCCCATGCCGCCAAGACCCGCCCGCTGGGCAGCGGCAGCATTATCGGCTCGGGCACTGTGTCGAACTACGACCGCAGCGCCGGCTCGTCCTGCCTGGCGGAGAAACGCATGCTGGAGATCGTCGAGAGCGGCGAAGCCAAGACGCCGTTCCTCAAGTTCGGCGACCGGGTGCGCATCGAGATGTTCGACGCCGCCGGCCACAGCATCTTCGGCGCCATCGACCAGGCGGTGGAGCGCTATGAGCGCTGATGGATACCGCATGTGTAGGAGCCAGCTTGCTGGCGATCCGACGTTTGCAAACATATCGCCAGCAAGCTGGCTCCTACAGGGAGGTTTGGCATGCTGACTATTTATTCCTACTGGCGCTCCAGCGCCGCCTACCGGGTGCGTATTGCCCTCAACCTTAAAGGTCTGGCCTATCAGCAGGTGCCGGTGCACCTGGTCAAGGACGGCGGCCAGCAGCACTCCGCCGACTACCTGGCGCTGAATCCGCAGGGTCTGCTGCCGCTGCTGGTGGATGAGGACAATGACGGGGTACGCATCGCCCAGTCGCTGGCCATTCTCGAATACCTCGACGAGGTGTTCCCGGTGCCGACGCTGCTGCCAGCCGACCCGGCCCAGCGCGCCCAGGTGCGCGCCCTGGCCCTGCATATCGCCTGCGACATCCATCCGCTGAACAACCTTCGCGTGCTGCAGTACCTGTCCACTGAGCTGGGTGCTTCCGATGAGGCGAAGAGCACCTGGTACCGCCACTGGGTCGACAAGGGCCTGGCGGCGGTGGAGCAGGGCCTGGCTGTATTCGATGGGCGCCTGTCGCTGGGCGAACGCCCCGGCTACCTGGAGGCCTGCCTGATTCCGCAGCTGTACAACGCACGGCGCTTCGAGTGTGACCTCAACGGCTATCCGCGCATCCTCGCTATCGCGGCGCGCTGCGAAGTGCTCGAAGCGTTCAAGAACGCCGCTCCGGAGGTGCAGCCCGACGCACAGTAGGGTTAACCCTCTGCCTGACCTTCTCCCCGATCGGGAGAGGGGAAGACCAATGTCTTGCCTAGCTCCGCCGTGCCACAAGCGCGGCGGGTTCGATCCCCGTCACAGACAAAAACAAAAGGTGACGTAACGATGACTGACCACAAGTCCTCGGGCACGCTGCAGCGCGGCCTGAAGAATCGCCACATCCAGCTGATCGCCCTCGGCGGCGCCATCGGCACCGGCCTGTTCCTCGGCTCCGCCGGGGTGCTCAAGTCCGCCGGGCCGTCGATGATCCTCGGCTATGCCATCTGCGGCTTCATCGCCTTCCTGATCATGCGCCAGCTCGGCGAGATGATCGTCGAGGAGCCGGTCGCCGGTTCCTTCAGCCACTTCGCGCACAAGTACTGGGGCGGTTTCGCCGGCTTCCTGTCTGGCTGGAACTGCTGGGTGCTGTACATCCTGGTGGGCATGTCGGAGCTGACCGCGGTCGGCAAGTACATCCACTTCTGGTGGCCGGAGGTGCCGACCTGGGCCACCGCGGCGGTGTTCTTCCTGGTGGTCAACGCGGTCAACCTGGCCAACGTCAAGCTGTTCGGCGAAGCCGAGTTCTGGTTCGCGATGATCAAGGTGGTGGCCATCGTCGGCATGATCGTGCTCGGTTGCTGGCTGCTGTTCAGCGGCTCCGGCGGCGAGCAGGCAACCGTGGCCAACCTGTGGAACCACGGCGGCTTCTTCCCCAATGGCATCTCGGGCCTGGTGATGGCCATGGCCTTCATCATGTTCAGCTTCGGCGGCCTGGAGATGCTTGGTTTCACCGCGGCGGAAGCGGAGAAGCCGAAGCAGGTGATCCCCAAGGCGATCAACCAGGTGATCTGGCGCATCCTGATCTTCTACGTCGGCGCCCTGCTGGTGCTGCTCTCGCTGAGCCCCTGGGATGCCCTGCTGCAGAGCATCAGCAGCGCCGGCGACCCCTACAGCGGCAGCCCGTTCGTGAAGATCTTCGCCCTGATCGGCAGCGACACCGCGGCGCATATCCTCAACTTCGTGGTGCTCACCGCCGCACTGTCGGTCTACAACAGCGGCACCTACTGCAATGGCCGCATGCTGGTGGGCCTGGCCGAGCAGGGCGATGCGCCCAGGGTGCTGGCCAAGGTAGACAAGCGCGGCGTGCCGGTGCGCGCCCTGGTGGTCTCGGCGCTGGTCACCGTGCTGGCCGTGCTGGTCAACTACCTGATGCCGCACAATGCCCTGGAGCTGCTGATGTCGCTGGTGGTGGCGGCGCTGGTGATCAACTGGGCGATGATCAGCTACTCGCACCTGAAGTTCCGCCGCCACCAGGATGGCCAGGGTGTGCGCAGCAGTTTCCGCGCCTTCTGGTTCCCCTTCGGCAACTACCTGTGCCTGGCCTTCGTGCTGTTCATCCTCGGCGTGATGCTGCTGATCCCGGGCATCCAGGTGTCGGTCTACGCCATCCCGGTATGGCTGCTGCTGATGTGGGGCTGCTACCGGCTGAAGCTGGCCAGGCAGGATGCACCGGCGCGCAATGCTGCCGGTTACGAGGTGGGCTGAGGTCCGTACCTGCTCGTTTTACCCTCTCCCGTGAACGGGAGAGGGGGCAAGAGCAGCCGGGTGGGCACCTGTCGCCCGGCTGGCCGAGGAATTGCCGGGCTGTATATACTGCCCGGCGTTTCCGTGACTGGATGCCGCCCTGGCATCCCCTGGCCAATAGCCGCGAGCATTCCGCAGGATCACGAGTCCCGCGGGTTTCCGTCACGGAATTGACCGACAGGTGAGCCCATGCCACGCATTCGTCCTTCCCGCTTCCCGTTCCGGAGCGCCCGCTGATGTCCGAACATCTGCACGCCGGCCCACTCAAGCGCGGCCTGAAAAATCGCCATATCCAGCTGATCGCCCTCGGTGGCGCCATCGGCACCGGCCTGTTCCTCGGCTCGGCCGGGGTGCTGCAGAGCGCCGGGCCATCGATGATCCTCGGCTATGCAATCGGCGGCTTCATCGCTTTCCTGATCATGCGCCAGCTCGGCGAGATGATCGTCGAAGAGCCGGTAGCCGGTTCCTTCAGCCACTTCGCCCACAGCTACTGGGGGCCGTTCGCCGGCTTCCTCTCCGGCTGGAACTACTGGGTGCTCTACGTGCTGGTGGGCATGGCCGAGCTCACCGCGGTGGGCAAGTACGTGCAGTACTGGTACCCGGGGATTCCTACCTGGGCCACGGCGGCGGCGTTCTTCGTGCTGATCAACGCGATCAACCTGGTCAACGTCAAAGCCTTCGGTGAAACCGAGTTCTGGTTCGCCATCATCAAGGTGGTGGCGATCATCGGCATGATCCTGCTCGGTTGCTACCTGCTGTTCAGCGGTGCTGGCGGCGAGCAGGCGAGCATCACTAACCTGTGGAGCCATGGCGGCTTCTTCCCCAATGGCGTCATGGGCCTGGTGATGATGATGGCGATCATCATGTTCAGCTTCGGCGGCCTGGAGCTGGTCGGCATCACCGCCGCTGAAGCGGATCAACCGAAAACGGTGATCCCCAAGGCGATCAACCAGGTGGTCTACCGCATCCTGATCTTCTACATCGGTGCGCTGACCGTGCTGCTCTCGCTGTACCCCTGGGACAGCCTGGTGCAGACCCTCACCGCCGGCGGCGATGCCTATGGCAGCAGCCCGTTTGTGCAGATCTTCTCGCTGATCGGCAGTGATACCGCCGCGCACATCCTCAACTTCGTCGTGCTGACCGCCGCGCTGTCGGTCTACAACAGCGGCGTGTACTGCAACAGCCGCATGCTCTACGGCCTGGCCGAGCAGGGCGATGCGCCCAAGGCGCTGATGAAGGTCAACAGCCGCGGCGTGCCGGTACTGGCCATCGGGATTTCGGCGGCGGTGACCCTGCTCTGCGTGGTGGTCAACTACCTGGCGCCGAAGGGCGCGCTGGAGCTGCTGATGTCGCTGGTGGTGGCCTCCCTGGTGATAAACTGGGCGATGATCAGCCTGACTCACATCAAGTTCCGGAAGGCCATGCAGGCCAAGGGCGTGGAGCCGAGTTTCAAGGCCTTCTGGTTCCCGTTGAGCAACTACATTTGCCTGGCTTTCGTGCTGTTCATCCTCGGCGTGATGCTGATGATTCCGGGGATTCAGGTGTCGGTGTACGCGATGCCGGTGTGGGTGCTATTCATCTGGGTCTGCTACCGCATCAAGCTGGCGGCGGTTAGCCCGAGTGCCGAGATCAGCCACCGCTGAAATCCGCAGGCATGAAAAAGCCCGGCTCAGGCCGGGCTTTTTCTGCGTGGGCCAAGGAGCTAGCCGTTGTAGCCCGGATGCAATCCGGGAGCGGGGCTGCCTGTTCCCCGGATTGCATCCGTGCTACGACTGTAGGAGCGAGCTCTTCTCGCGAACTGGAGAGCGGCGCTTTTTCTTGTGGCACATGCAGCGGCTATACACTGGGATAATGACTTTCTGGCAACACGGGTAGTCCCCTCTCCCGTAAACGGGAGAGGGGAGCAAGCGCTTAAGTGCAGCCTTGCGACTCAGACCGGCGAGCCAAGGAACTAGGTCTGAAACTGCAGTACCGAGCTCTGCATGCTGCGCGCCACGCGATCCAGGCTCTGCGCCGCATCGGCCAGTTCGTGCACGGTGCGGGTGTTGCTCTGTGACATCTGTGCGATATGTTCGACGCGCTGAGCCACTTCGCTGCTGGCCTTGCTCTGCTCGCTGATGGTGTGGGAAATCTCTTCCACCATCTCGGCTGCGCGGTGGGCGCCGCCACGGATCTCGTTGATAGACTCGCCGGCCTGGCGGGCCAGGGCCACGCCATCGTTCACTCGCTCCACGCCCGTCTGCATGCTGCTCACCGCCTGCTCGGTGCTGCTGCGGATGCGTTCGATCATGCCGGTGATTTCCTGGGTCGACTGCGCCGTGCGTGCCGCCAGGTTGCGTACCTCGTCGGCGACCACGGCAAAGCCACGCCCGGCCTCGCCAGCGCGCGCGGCCTCGATGGCGGCGTTGAGGGCGAGCAGGTTGGTCTGTTCGGCGATGCTCTTGATCACCTGGATGATCGAGTGGATTTCCTCGGAGGACTGGCCCAGGGCGGTGATGGTGCTGGACGATTCGTTGACCGCCTCGGCGATCCGGCTCATGCCGTCGACCACGCCCAGGATCACCTGGCCGCCGTTGCTGGCGAGCTGTTCCGATTGCGCGGAAATGGCCTGGGCACTGCGCGCATGGCCGGCAATCTGGTCGATGTTGTGGATCATCTGTTCCATGGCCGCGGCCATGCTCGTGGCGCTGTCCGATTCCTCGCTGGCGCTCTTGACGATGCTTTGCGACGCGCCGTTGAGGTTCTGCGCGGTGTGCTGCAGGGCTTCGCCCTCGTGACGGATGCTGTCGATCATCTGCCGCAGGTTGCCCTGCATGTCGGCCAGGGCCTGCTGCAACTGGCCGGCTTCGTCGTTGCTGTCGATATGGATCACGCTGCGCAGATTGCCCTGGGCGATGGCCCTGGCCACCTTGATAGTCTTTTCCAGGGGCCGCAGTACGGCCTTCATCAGCTGGGTGGTGAGCAGGCAGAGCAGGCAGCAGACCACCAGGATGCCGCCGATCAGCAGCCAGGCCGCCTGGCGCACGGCGCCTTCGCTGTCGCTGCGGGTCTGCGCGGCGTGGTCTTCGATCAGTCCAGATAGGGCTTCATTCTTCTCTTCCAGCACGCCGAAACTCTGGTCGAACGCGGCCATTTCGCTGCGCGCGGCCTGCGGGTCGGTCAGGGCCAGGGCGACGATGCGCTCGGCCTGGGCGATGTAGTCGGTGAGGGCCGGCTGCGATTCGGCGATGGCCTGGCGGATGTTCTCGCTCAGCGGCAACTTGGCGTTATCTGCCAGGGTGCGCTGGAACCACTGGCTGTGCTCGCGCAGGTCCGTGCGCACCTGCTCGGCCGCCGCACTGTCGCCAGGCTCGATATAGAAGGCGGCGAGCACATCGGCGCGCAGGGCGTCATGCATCATGTCGCCTTCCAGGTGGTTGCGCAGGGCGCTGACGCTCAGCTCGTTCTCGGCCAGCGAGGCAGCCAGCTGGGTCTGGCCCCAGAAGCCGATGCCGCCGAGCAGGGCGGCGGCAATCACGCTGATGGCGCCACAGGCGATCATTTTCTGGCGGATGTTCATGATGGCGCTCTCCGGTGTCGGCTTTCCGTCAAGCCTAGTCCAGAACGAGAGCGCCTGAGCTCAGGGTTTTCCCTGTAGGGCGTTGGCCCAGCTCAGTAGTTGTACTGGCTCGCGGTCGTTCCAGATGCGTTGCCAGAGCACCAGCAGGTGTTCCGGTTGGCCACGCGAAAAGGCCAGGCGCTCGACATTGGCCAGCGGCTGCCAGCGACCATCGCGGCGCTCGGCGAAGATGAAGCGGAACGGGTGAAAGCCGGTCATGCCCAGGCGCAGGTCGGTGACGATCAGCTGCTCACCAATCTGGTCGTAGCGCAGCACATCGTGGGTGAACCAGGCCAGGCGTGCATGCTGGGGCGAATGCTGCAGCGGCTTGGCCAGCGCCGTACCACGGGGGATACGTTCCAGTTGTGGCGGTTTGTCGTCTAGCCAGCCGACCAGGGCTTCGTGGTAGTGCTCCCCGTCGATCACGATGACCCGCCAGAGCAGGCTATTGAATGGCGTTGGCGTGCTGAACAGCTGCTCGGCCTGGATGCCGCGCTGGGCCAAAACCTGTTCGACCTTCTGCTCGGCCATCCACTTGCCGGCCACGGTGAAGACCAGGTACAGGCTGGACACGCCCAGGGCAGAAATGGCCAGCCACTGCGGTCGCTCGCGCAACCCACGCAGCAGTCCGGCGATCACCGCCACCAGCAAGGGCAGGGTGTACAGCGGATCGATGATGAATACCGAAGACCAGGCTACCGGTGGTGTGGTCAGTGGCCAGAGTAGCTGGGTGCCGTAGCTGGTGAAGGCATCCAGCAAGGGGTGGGTGATCAACACCAGCCAGATGGTCAGGAACAGCCTGCGCGCCGAGTAACCGGGGTTGGGCTGTAGACGTCGGGCGACCAGGGTAATCAGCAGGGCCAGGGCGCTGAGCACCAGCAGCGAATGGCTGAAGCCGCGGTGATAGGTCATGTCGGCCACGGCGTCGCCGTAGTCGATCAGTACATCGAGATCCGGCAGGGTGCCGAGTATCGCGCCGTACAGCAGTGCGCGGCGGCCTTGCCAGCGGCCGAGCAATGCGCCCTGGATACTGGCGCCGAGTACTGCCTGGGTAAGCGAATCCATGCTGTTATCCCTTGGAAAAAATCAGCTGCTTAACTTACCGCCGAGTTGCATGCCTGGCAGCGCAGAAATTCCGACTAAAAGTTTCAGCAGCCTGTCGATTTGCCTGAGCGCGGTTCGACTACTGGCTAGAACCGTGGCACATCCCGGTTTCTTTAATGACCAACAAGGAGAATGAACGATGCGATTCATGGTGATAGTCAAGGCAACTGCGGACTCGGAAGCCGGTGTGATGCCCAGCGAGGAACTGCTGGCAGCCATGGGCCAATACAACGAGGAACTGGTGGCGGCAGGGGTGATGCAGGCCGGCGAGGGCCTGCATCCGAGCAGCAAAGGGGTGCGGGTGAAGTTCTCCGGCAGCCAGCGCAGCGTGGTCGATGGCCCGTTCATGGAAACCAAGGAGCTGATCGCCGGCTTCTGGCTGTGGGAAGTGGAGTCGCTGCAGGCCTGTATCGAATGGGTCAAGCGCTGTCCCAACCCGATGCCTGGCGATTCGGAAATCGAAATCCGGCAGATCTTCGAGGCCGAGGACTTCGGCGCCGAGTTCACGCCCGAGCTGCGTGAGCAGGAAGAGCGTCTGCGGGTGCAGATGGGCAAGAGTTGAGGAGCGCGAGATGAACATTCATGCCTACCTGATTTTCGACGGCCAGTGCGCCGAGGCCTTCCGCTTCTATGCCGAGGTCATCGGCGGCGAGCTGCAGGTGATGGATTTTGCTGATAGTCCGGAGTGCGGCGAGATCCCACCCGAGCACCGCGACCGCACCCTGCACGCCTGCCTCAATCGCGACGGCCAGCTGTTGATGGGATCCGACACCATGCCGGGCCAACCCTACGAGGGTATCAAGGGCTGCCACATGTCCCTGCAGGCGGACGACATGGCACAGGCTGAGCACCTGTTCCAGGCCTTGTCCGCCGGCGGCCAGGTGCAGATGCCGCTGCAGCGCACCTTCTGGGCCGAGGGCTTCGCCATGCTCACTGACCGCTTTGGTGTGCCCTGGATGGTCAACTGCAGCGGCGACTGCCAGCTCTGAAACGAGGCGGGGCGGCTTGCCGTCCCGGCGCGTCTGCGCTGCTTTTTTGCAACGCATCTGCTGCTTTCGCCAGGAGATCGCGGCGCCTAGGCTTGTTCCAGCTGCCACGAGGAGCCGCGCCATGACCCGCTTCGATTTCCAGGTCACCTGGGCCGACCTGGACTCCAATGCCCACCTGAAGAACTCACGCTACCAGGACTACGCCGCCCAGGCCCGTTTCCTGTTCCTGGCCGGCGCCGGCTTCACCCCGCAGGCCTTCGCCGAGGCGAGGATAGGCCCGGTAGTGTTCGAGGACCGCATCGAGTACCGCAAGGAGCTGCGCCTGCTGCAGCCCTTCAGCGTATCTGTCCAGGTCGGTGCGCTGTCCGAGGACGGCAGCAAGTTCACCATGCTCAGCGAGGTGAGCAACGCCAAGGGCGAGCTGTGTGCCCGCCTGACCACCAGCGGTGCCTGGTTCAGCCTGGACACGCGCCGCGTCAGCGTGCCGCCGCCGGCGCTCAAGTCGGCCATGGAAGCGGCCGAGCGTAGCGAGGACTTTCGCTGGCTTTGACGCTATGCTGCGCGCTCATCCCTCGCGGCGCCCGCTTCCATGCTGGTGATTTCCAACAGCGTTCACCTGCCTGACGATGAAGTCGAGCTGACCGCCATCCGTGCCCAGGGCGCCGGCGGACAGAACGTCAACAAGGTGTCCAGCGCCGTACACCTGCGCTTCGACAGCCAGGCCTCGTCGCTGCCGCCTTTCTACAAGGAACGCCTGCTGGAGCTGCGCGACAGCCGCATCACCGCCGAGGGCGTGGTGATCATCAAGGCCCAGCAGTACCGCACCCAGGAGCAGAACCGCGCCGATGCCCTGGAACGCCTGGCCGAGCTGATCCGCAGTGCCGGCAAGACCGAGAAGGCGCGCCGTCCGACCAAACCCACCCTGGGCTCGAAGAAGCGCCGTCTGGAAGGCAAGAACAAGCGCGGGGCGATCAAGGCCGGGCGCGGCAAGGTGGACTTCTGAGGCCACCCGGCATAATTTCTGCGGCATAGCCTTGAGGAATGCCGCCATGCTCGACCCCATATTGCCAGCCGACGCGGATCACGCCGTCTACAAGACCCTGCTCGAGTCGACCAAGGCGATTCCCTGGAAGATCGACTGGAAAAGCATGACCTTCGCCTACATCGGCCCGCAGATCGAGCCGTTGCTGGGCTGGACGCAGCAGAGCTGGATCAGCGCCAACGACTGGGCCGAGCGCATCCATGAAGAGGATCGCGAACGGGTGGTGAACTTCTGCATCGCCCAGTCGCAGTGCGGCATCGACCACGAGGCCGACTACCGGGCGCTGACCAAAAATGGCGACTACGTGTGGATCCGCGATGTGGTGCACGTAATGCGTGACGCCAACGGCGAGACCGAGGCACTGGTCGGCTTCATGTTCGACATCAGCGAGCGCAAGAAGACCGAGGAGCAACTGCTGGCACTGCAGCGACAGTTGGAGGAGTACTCCTACAAGGACGGCCTGACTGGTATCAACAACCGGCGCATGTTCGACTCGATCCTCGACATCGAATGGGGCAACGCCCAGCGCACCCGCCGGCCGCTGTCGCTGATCCTGCTGGATATCGACTTCTTCAAGCAGTTCAACGACCACTACGGGCATATCCGCGGCGATGACTGTCTCAAGCGCATCGGCCAGGCCCTGCAGGGCGCCGCGGCGCGCCCGCGCGACTGTGTGGCACGCTTCGGTGGCGAGGAGTTCGTGCTGGTGCTGCCGGAGACCGACGGCGAGTCGGCGCAGAAGATCGCTGAGCGCTGTCGCAAGCTGGTGCGCAAGGAACAGATCAGCCACGAACAGTCCAACGTGGCACAGCTGGTGACCGTCAGCCTGGGCGTCGGCACCATCATCCCGGAGGCGCATGACACGCCCCTGGCCTTTATCGAGGCGGTGGATCGTCTGCTTTACCAGGCCAAACAGCAGGGCCGCGACCGCCTGCAGTATGGCCACTGCGGTGGTGGCGAAGCGGACGCCTGCCAGGCCTGAGAACCTGTTTACGATCTCCTGGCCGTCGGCCATACGGCGTTAAAAACAGCCTCGGAATGCTCATTTACAGCTCGTAAACTCCGCTTCCTCGACTGTTTTTGCCTTGTCTGGCTTTAGTCCAAAAGATCGTAAGCAGGTTCTGAAAGTCTCGCGAGTCAGAGTGGGGCTCCGTAGCCCTGATGCAATCCGGGAAGCAGGCGGCTAGCGCGCCGGCCCGCTCTGTGCCACCTGGGCGCGCAGGGCGCGGGCGACTTCGATCTGCAGCTTGTAGGCGGGGGCTTCGATGGCGTCGTGGTCGCGGGTGTAGCGGCGGGTGAATTCGCGCACGCCCCATTGCTGGTACTGCTGCACGTGCAACAGCTCGTGGGCCCAGAGCGCGACGTTGTCCTGGGCGTCTGCTGCGTTACGGAAAACGATGATGTCGATCAGCGTCACCGCCTGCACATCGGGGTTCTGCAGCATGGTATTGGCGGCGCCCAGGGTTTCGCCGTCACCCACTTTGTAGCGCGCCGCGTCGAGTACGCCGATGTCGTAGTAGGGCTCCAGCTGAGCGCGGATATGCAAGGGAATGGGCAGGGTGCCGCTGGCTGCCGCTGTCTCGCGTGACTGCAGCAGCCATTGCTCCAGGCCCGAGGCGGCCATCTGGCTGACGTCTTCGTAGAGCACCTCAATGTCCGCCTGGCTGATCGGCGCACAGAAGCACACCACAGCGCAGACCTGCTGCTGCCCGCTCGGGCAGGCCAGCACCGAGGCGGCCAGGCCGAGTCCGCCAAGCAGTGCGCTCAGGCGAAAGATGCGACGTGAAAAAACAGCAGGCAAGGCAGTCTCCCGAAGCAGTAACGAGGATAAGCGCGACCTGGAGCAATGCCGTGCCGGGCTTGGACAGTGGCTACAGGTTTTGGTGCCAATCCAGCAGCCCTACGCCCTGACCCAGCGCTGCCGCGTCCAGCCACTTAGCGCATCGACGCCGAACACCAGCACCAGCATGGCGATGATCACCGTGCTGGCCTGGGCCTCCTGAAACAGGCTGAGGCTGACGTAGAGCATCTGCCCCAGGCCGCCGGCGCCGACGAAGCCGAGTACGCTGGCCATGCGGATATTGTTTTCCCAGCGGTACAGGCAGTAGGCCAACAGCTGTGGCCACAGGTTGGGCAGGGTGCCGTAGCAGAACGCCGCGACCTGGCTACCGCCCTGCAGGCGAATCGCCTCGGCCGGTGAGGTCGGGGTGTTTTCCAGCGCCTCGGCAAACAGGCGGCCGAGTACCCCAGCGGTGTGCAGGGCCAGGGCCAGGGTGCCGGCGTTCGGGCCAAGGCCGGCGGCCAGCACCATTAGTGCGGCCCACACCAGTTCCGGAATTGCGCGCAAGGCATTCAGTAGCAAACGCGCGGCGCTCTGCAGCGGCCAGCCGAAACGCCCGGCGGCGGGCAAGGCCAGCAACAGGCCGAACACCGCCGCGAGCAAGGTGCCGATGGCCGACATGGCCAGAGTTTCCAGGGCGCCGTGGCCGATGGCCGACAGGTGCTCGGCGCTCAGGTCCGGGCTGAGAAAGCGCCGCACATAGCCTGCCATCTGGCCCAGGCTGTCGCCACTGGTCAGCGCGCTCAGGTCGATACCCAGGTAAGCGAATGAGGCGATTACCGCCGCGCCTATGCCGAGCAGCAGCAACAGGTTGATCAGCCGGTTCATGCCAGTCTCCCGCGCAGCACGCGGCTGAGCTGGTCGGCCAGCAGCACCAGCAACAGGAAGGTCAGCAGCATGCTGGCCACTTCGCCGCCGGCGAACATGCGCATCGACAGGTCGATCTGCTGGCCCAGGCCGCCGGCGCCGACGAAGCCCATCACCACCGAGGCGCGGATCGCGCACTCCCAGCGGTACACCGTGTAGGAAGTCAGCTCCGCCGCGGCGTTTGGCAGAATGCCGTAGACGAACGCCGCCAGCCGCCCGCTGCCAGCTTGTAGCAGGGCGTGGGCCGGGCGCTGGTCGACCGACTCGAAGATTTCCGCATAAACCTTGCCGAGCATGCCGCTGTAGGTGATGGCGATGGCCAGCACCCCGGCGGTGGGGCCGAGGCCGACGGCGCGGACGAACAGCAGCGCCCAGACGATTTCCGGCACGCTGCGCAGGAAAATCAGCAGGCCGCGTACCGGCCAGCGCAGCCACTGCGCCAGCGGTTTGGGTCGACCGCCACGGGAGGCGGCAGACAGCGACAGCGCGCGGCTGGCCAGCAGGCTGGCCGGAATCGCCAGCAGCAGCGCCAGGGCCATGCCGGCGGTAGCGATGGCCAAGGTCTGCAGGGTGGCCTGCAGCAACAGGTCGAGGAATTCCGCGTCATGCGCTGGCGGCCAGAAGGCGGCGACGAAGCGGCCCATCTCGCTCTGGCTGTCGGCTTGCAGCAGCACGCCCAGGTCCAGCTCGCTGAGCTGAATGCCCGGCCATAACAGGGCCAGCGCCAGCAGGGTGAGTAGCAGGCGGGGCAGGGAAGCCGGATCGCGGGTGTCGCGGCTTAGCATCGCGGGATCTGCAGGCTCAGGGTCACGCGGGGCGCTGGCGGCGAGAGCAGCTGTTCATTGGCGTACAGGGCATCGAGCTGCGCCTGGTCGACTTCGCCGGCAGGGCGGTCGAAAAGGATCAGCCCGTCACGCAGACCGATAATTCGCGGGAAGTGGGCCAGGGCCAGCTCCACCGCATGCAGGCTGGCGACCAGGGTCGTGCCATGCTGTTCGGCATGTCGGCACAGCACGCTCAGGGTGTGCTCGGCCAGCACCGGGTCCATGGCCGATACCGGTTCATCGGCCAGCAGCAGTTCGGGCGCCTGGTACAGCGCGCGGGCGATGCCGACCCGCTGCAACTGGCCGCCGGAGAGCTGCTGGCACTGGGCGAACAACTTGTCGGCCAGGTCCAGCTTGGCCAGCTCACGGCGTGCGCCGGGGATATCCACGGGATGCAGCAGATTCAGCAGGCTCTTGCCCAGGCTCCACTGGCCAAGCTTGCCGGCCAATACGGAGGTCACCACCCGCTGGCGCGCCGGCAGGGGCGGCGCCTGGTGGATCAGGCCGATGCGGGCACGCAGGCGTTGGCGCTGACGGCTGGAAAGCTGCCAGGGATGCTCGCCAAGCAGCTGAATCTCGCCGCTGCTCGGTTGCAGGGCGCTGGCCAGCAGGTTGAGCAGGCTCGACTTGCCGGCGCCTGACGGGCCGATGATGGCGACCCGCTCGCCGGCGGCGATGTGCAAGTCCACGCCGCGCAGGGCGTGGACTCCGTTGCCGTGGCTGAGACGGGCGCCGGACAGGCGCAGGGTCATTTCAGCAGGTCGGCGGCGCGGGCGGCGTCCTCGATGCCTTTGTAGTTTTCCGGCTTGGTCTCGATGAAGCGCGATGCCGCTTGAAGGTCGAGGATCGCCTTGTGTTCCGGGTTGGCCGGGTCGAGGGCGAGGAAGGCGGCCTTGATCTTCGCGGCCAGGGCCGGGTCGAGGGTGCCGCGCACGGTCCAGTTGTAGTCGTAGTAGATCGGGGTGGTGGCGAAGACCTTGACCTTGCTGGTGTCGACTTTACCGGCGGCGACCAGCTTGTCCCACACGCTGGCGTTGAGTACGCCGCCGTCGACCTTGCCGGCCTGGACCCAGGCGGCGGTGGCGTCATGGGCGCCGGAGTAGCCGACGCGGCTGAAGAAGGTTTCCGGCTTGATGCCGTCCTGCAGCATGAAATAACGCGGCATCAGGCTGCCGGAAGTGGAGGACACCGAACCGAAGGCGAAGGTCTTGCCCTTGAGGTCGGCCAGGCTCTTCACGTCCGGGTTGGCGCTGATGAACTTGCTGGTGAACTGGGCATCCTGCTCGCGCTGTACCAGCGGGATGGCGTTGCCGGTTTTCAGGCGCACCTGGACGAAGGTGAAACCGCCGAGCCAGGCCAGGTCCAGACGGTCGGTAGCCAGGGCTTCGACCACGGCCGGGTAGTCGGCGACCGGGACGAACTCGACTTTCATACCCAGCTGTTGCTCCAGGTAGGCGCCCAGCGGCTTGAACTTGCGCAGCAGTTCGGTCGGCGCCTCGTCGGGAATGGCCGAAACGCGCAGCACCTCGGCGGCTTGGGTCAGGCTGGTGGACAGGGTCAGGGCAAAGCCGGCGGCGAGCGCCAGGGTACGCTTGAGCATGGGAGTTCTCCGGTTCAATAGCGGAAAAAACGAGGAAGCGCGTGCGCGCCGTTGGCGGCGTCTGCGCTCCGACAGGGTAGTAGAAACGGTCGCGATTATATGAGGCGCGGCGGGAAAGGCCAGCTTTGCTAGAATCGCCGCCCTGTTTTCCGTTATTGCCGAGAAAGTGCGATGAGCGAGCCGATCCGCCTGACCCAGTACAGCCATGGTGCCGGTTGTGGCTGCAAGATTTCCCCCAAGGTGCTGGAAGTGATCCTCGCCGGCAGCGGCGCACAGAATCTCGACCCCAAGCTGTGGGTCGGCAATACCTCGCGTGACGATGCGGCGGTCTACGCTCTGGACGACGAGCGCGGGGTGGTTTCGACCACCGACTTCTTCATGCCGATTGTCGATGACCCGTTTGATTTCGGCCGTATCGCCGCGACAAATGCGATCAGCGACATCTACGCCATGGGCGGCGACCCGCTGATGGCCATCGCCATCCTCGGCTGGCCGGTGAATGTGTTGCCGCCGGAAGTGGCCCGCGAAGTGATCCGTGGCGGCCGCGCGGTCTGTGATGCGGCGGGCATCCCGCTGGCTGGCGGCCACTCGATCGACGCACCGGAGCCGATCTTCGGTCTGGCGGTGACCGGCGTGGTCGAGAAAAAGCACATGAAGCGCAACGACACCGCCACGGCTGGCTGCCAGCTGTACCTCTCCAAGCCACTGGGCATCGGCATCCTTACCACCGCCGAGAAGAAGGCCAAGCTGCGCGCCGAGGACGTTGGCCTGGCGCGCGACTGGATGTGCACCCTGAACAAGCCCGGCTCGCGCTTCGGCAAACTGGCCGGCGTGCAAGCGATGACCGACGTCACCGGCTTCGGTCTGCTCGGCCACCTGGTGGAAATGGCTGATGGCGCCAATCTCACCGCGCAGCTCGACTATGCCGCCGTGCCGCGCCTGCCGGGGGTCGACTACTACCTGGCCGAGGGCTGCGTGCCGGGTGGCACCCTGCGCAACTTCGACAGCTACGGCGAGAAGATCGCGCCGATCAGCGACGCACAGCGCGACCTGCTGTGCGATCCGCAGACCAGTGGCGGCCTGCTGATCGCCGTGACTCCGGAAGGCGAGGCCGAGTTCCTCGCTGTGGCCGCCGAACTGGGCCTGAATCTTTCGCCGATCGGTAAGTTTGTCGAGCGACAGACCCACGCGGTAGAGGTGCTGTGATGCGCGACAACAGCAGCGACTACCGCGACATCTTCCTCAATGACCGCCCGATGATGGACGCCCGCGCCCCTGTGGAGTTTCACAAGGGCGCCTTCCCCGGCGTGGTCAACCTGCCGCTGATGAACGACATCGAGCGGCAGAAGGTCGGCACCTGCTACAAACAGCATGGCCAGGACGCCGCCATTGCCCTCGGCCACCAACTGGTCGGCGGCCAGGTCAAGGCCGCGCGGGTCGTAGCCTGGGCGGCCTTTGCCAAGGCCAATCCCGAGGGTTACCTGTACTGCTTCCGTGGCGGCCTGCGCTCGCAGATCACCCAGCAGTGGCTCAAGGAAGCGGGCATCGACTATCCGCGGGTGATCGGCGGCTACAAGGCGATGCGCACCTTCCTGCTGGAGACTACCCAGCAGGCGGTGGCCGAATGCGAGTTCGTCATCGTCGGCGGCATGACCGGCACCGGCAAGACCGAGGTGATCGCGCAACTGGGCAACAGCCTGGACCTGGAAGGTCATGCCAACCATCGCGGCTCCAGCTTCGGCAAGCGCGCCACTGGCCAGCCGGGGCAGATCGACTTCGAGAACCGCCTGGCCATCGACATCCTCAAGCAGCGCGCCGCCGGCACCGAGCAGTTTGTGCTGGAGGACGAGAGTCGCCTGGTCGGCAGCTGCTCGCTGCCCCTGGAGCTGCATCAGGGCATGCAGGAGTACCCGCTGGTGTGGCTGGAGGACAGCTTCGAGGGCCGCGTCGAGCGCATTCTCGGCGATTACGTGATCGACCTGTGCGCCGAGTTCCTCGCCGTGCATGGTGGCGAGGATGGGTGGCGCCTGTTCGCCGAGCGCCTGTTGCAAAGCCTGAGCAATATCCAGAAGCGCCTGGGTGGCGAGCGTTACCAGCGCCTGCTGGCGATCATGCAGGCGGCGCTGGCCGAACAGCAGCGCAGCGGTAGCGTGGATTTGCATCGCGGCTGGATTGAAGGCCTACTGCGCGAGTACTACGACCCCATGTATGCCTTCCAGCGCGAAAGCAAGGCGGGGCGTATTGAGTTTGCCGGTGAGCAGGCGGCCGTTGTGGCCTACCTGCGTGACCGTGCCCTACGGAGAAAGTCATGACCACGCCACACAGCTTGCTGGACCACGCCGATGCTCAGGATTGCACGGTCTACCGTCCGGACGATCTCGACCCGGATGCCGAGGAGCTGGAACTGGGCGATGCACGCATTCTCTTCACCGGCGCTTTCGTGGCGCCGGCCGACTGGGATGCCCTGGCCCGCGAGGACTACTTCGATGGCCACGAGGAAGAGCTGTTCGTTACCGCGCGCATCGAGAGCGAGGCGGTAAAGGGCACCCAGGGCTATTTCGTCGCCGAGCCGGGCGACTACGTGGCCGTAGTGGCCGATGGCGAAGTGCAGATGTACTACGTCTATGACCTGGCCGACGGCAGCTACGTGCTGATCCGCGACGACGAAACGCTGGAGTGACTGCTTTTGCCCCTTCTCCCCCTCTTTGTTTATGAAGAGTGGGAGAGGGGAGTCATCAAGCTCCGAGTCAGTTGCACACCCTGGCAATTGCCGCCGCCAGGTATTCCAGGCGCTGTTCCGCCATCCCCGCCACGCTGGCGCGGCCGCTGTTGACCATATACACGCTAAATTCCTCACGCAGGCGCTGCACCTGTGCCGCGCTCAGGCCGGTGTAGGAGAACATGCCGCGCTGCGCGGCGATGTGCGCAAAGCGTTCACCCAGACCATGCGGTTGCAGCGCTGCGACCAGGCCACTGCGCAGGCTGGCGATGCGCAGGCGCATGGCCTCCACTTCCTCGGCCCACAGGGCATGCAGCTCGGCGTCGCCGAGGATGCTGGCGACCACCGCCGCGCCATGGGCCGGCGGCGTCGACCACAGATTGCGTGCCAGGGCGGCCAGCTGGCTGCGCACATCGGTCAGCTTGTTGCTATCGGCGGCTCGCACGATCAGCGCGCCAGTGCGTTCGCGGTACAGGCCGAAGTTCTTCGAGCAGGAGCTGGTGATCAGCAGTTCCGGCAGCTCGGCGGCGAACAGGCGCACGGCCCAGGCGTCTTCCTCCAGACCGGCACCGAAGCCTTGGTAGGCGAAGTCGATCAGCGGCAGCAGTTCGCGCGCCTTGACCACTTCCAGCACGCGGCGCCAGTCGGCCTGGCTGAGGTCGAAGCCGGTCGGGTTGTGGCAGCAGGCATGCAGCAGCACCACGTCGCCCTGGGGTACATGGGCCAGGGCGGCGAGCATGGCTTCCACCTGCAACTGGTTGCTGGCGTCGACATAGGGGTAGTGGCTGACTTTGAGGCCGCAGGTGGCGAACAGGGTTTCGTGGATCGGCCAGGTTGGATCGCTTAGCCATATGCTGCGACCGGGCAGGTTGCGCGCGATAAATTCGCCGGCCAGACGTAGGGCGCCGGTACCGCCGGGAGCCTGGGTGGCGCCGGCCAGCTCGTCGCGCAGCAGCGCGCTGTCGGCACCGAGTACCAGGCGCAGCAAGTGCTCGCCGAACTCCGGCGCGCCGTGGCCGCCGATATAGGTCTTGGTCGTTTCGCTATTCACTAGCCGCTGCTCGGCCAGCTTCACCGCGCGCGGGATCGGTGTCAGGCCCTGGGCGTCCTTGTACACGCCCACGCCGAGGTCGAGCTTGGCCGGGTTGGCGTCGGCGCGGAAGGCGTCCAGCAGGCCGAGGATGGGGTCGCCCGGCACTCGGGCGACGCGGGCGAAATGGCTCACTTACGGCCCTCGGCAGTGCTGGCCAGCAGGTCGGTGCGGGCGGCCATGATGAAGTCGTTGCGGTGCAGGCCTTTCATTTCGTGGCTCCACCAGGTGACGGTTACCTTGCCCCATTCGGTGAGCAGGGCCGGGTGATGGCCGACTTCCTCGGCGATGGCGCCTACCGCATTGGTGAAGGCCAGGGCATGGCGGAAGTTCTTGAACAGGAACTGGCGCTCCAGCTCCATGTGGCCGTCGCGCACTTCGATGTTCCAGTCCGGGATCTCGCGGATCAGTTCGGCCAGCTCGTCATCGCTGACTTTCGGTGCATCGGCGCGGCAGGCTTCGCATTGGGCTTGGGCAAGGGTGGTCATGTTGGGTTCCTCTAGGATTCGTGGGCAGAGCATAGAAGGTCAGTGGGCTTGCGGGTCAGTCCCCTCTCCCGCGTGCGGGAGAGGGTTAGGGCGGCCCGCGTAGGGAGAGGGCGCCGTTTGGTTCGACCCTCTCCCCCAGAGCCAAAGCCTAAGCGGCCTTCGGCGGAAACTTCGGCGTGTGCAGGCCCAGGGCCATGGCGCGCTGGACCATGCCCATGATGTCTTCATGGGCCAGCTCGAACAGGCGCTTGAGTTCCGGCAATACGAAGTACAGCGGCTGCAGGATGTCGATGCGATACGGCGTGCGCATGCATTCCAGCGGGTCGAATGCCTGGTGCTCGGGCGCCTCGGACAGGCTGTAGACCGTCTCCTTGGGCGAGGAGAGGATACCGCCGCCGTAGATACGCCGGCCCTGCGGGGTGTCGACCAGGCCGAACTCGATGGTCATCCAGTACAGCCGCGCCAGGTACACGCGCTGTTCCTTGCTGGCGGCCAGGCCGAGCTTGCCGTAAGTGTGGGTGAATTCGGCGAACCAGGGGTTGGTCAGTAGCGGGCAGTGGCCAAAGATCTCGTGGAAGATATCCGGCTCCTGCAGGTAGTCCAGCTCTTCAGGCGTGCGGATAAAGGTCGCTACCGGAAACTGCTTGCTGGCCAGCAGCTCGAAGAAGGTCTGGAACGGAATCAGCGCCGGCACCCTTGCCACGCGCCAGCCGGTGCTGGCTTGCAGCACCTGGTTGATCTCGCCGAGCTGCGGGATGCGCTCGTGAGGCAGACCGAGCTGCTCGATGCCATCGAGATATTCCTGGCAGGCGCGGCCTTCAATCACCTTTAGCTGGCGGGTGATCAGGGTATTCCACACCGCGTGCTCGCTGTCCGGGTAGTGGATAAAGCCAGTCGCGTCGGGTTCGCGGGCCAGGTACTGCGTGGTCTTCATCGTCGCCTCCAGCAGGGGCTCTTGTTGTTGTGTTGGATAACAGATAACCCGTTGGCTGGCCTCGTGACAGGTGGCGAGCAGGCGTATGCGGCGGTTGGCTCAGGCTTATTCGTAAAGAAATGGTTACGAGGTTGGCGATGCGGCGTGTCATCGCCTTGCTGGTTTGCTCTTCTGTCACATATTCTTGACGAATAAAATGTCGCAGCCCTCGCTAATCGTGCCGCTGCGTCCATAACAAGCCTGACCAGAGCCTCGCCATGCGTATCAAAGTCCACTGTCAGAACCGCGTCGGCATCCTGCGCGACATCCTCAACCTGCTGGTCGATTACGGCATCAACGTCGCCCGTGGCGAAGTCGGTGGCGAGCAGGGCAATGCCATCTACCTGCACTGCCCGAACCTGATCAACCTGCAGTTCCAGGCCCTGCGCCCCAAGCTGGAAGGCATCGGCGGGGTATTCGGGGTCAAGCGCGTCGGCCTGATGCCCAGCGAGCGCCGTCATCTGGAGCTGAATGCGCTGCTGGGTGCGCTGGATTTTCCGGTGCTGTCGATCGACATGGGCGGCTCTATCGTCGCAGCCAACCGTAGTGCCGCGCAGTTGCTCGGCGTGCGCGTTGATGAGGTGCCGGGCATCCCGCTGTCGCGCTATGCCGAGGACTTCGACCTGCCGGAGCTGGTGCGCGCCAACAAGTCGCGGATCAATGGCCTGCGGGTGAAAGTGAAAGGCGATATCTTCCTCGCCGACATCGCTCCGCTGCAGTCCGAGCACGACGAGAGCGAGGCGCTGGCCGGTGCGGTGCTCACCCTGCACCGCGCCGACCGGGTGGGCGAGCGCATCTACCATGTGCGCAAGCAGGAACTGCGCGGCTTCGACTCGATCTTCCAGAGTTCCAAGGTGATGGCCGCCGTGGTGCGCGAGGCGCGGCGCATGGCGCCACTGGATGCGCCGCTGCTGATCGAGGGCGAGACCGGCACCGGCAAGGAGTTGCTGGCCCGCGCCTGTCACCTGGCCAGCCCGCGCGGGCAGTCACCGTTTATGGCGCTAAATTGCGCCGGGCTGCCGGAATCCATGGCCGAGACTGAACTGTTCGGCTACGGCCCCGGCGCCTTCGAGGGCGCGCGCCCGGAAGGCAAGCTTGGCCTGCTGGAGCTGACCGCTGGCGGCACGCTGTTTCTCGATGGCGTCGGCGAGATGAGTCCGCGCCTGCAGGCCAAGCTGCTGCGCTTTCTGCAGGACGGCTGTTTCCGCCGGGTAGGTAGCGACGAGGAGGTGTACCTGGATGTGCGGGTGATCTGCGCCACCCAGGTCGACCTGTCCGAACTGTGCAGCAAGGGTGAATTTCGCCAGGATCTGTATCACCGCCTCAACGTGCTCAGCCTGCATATCCCGCCGCTGCGTGAATGCCTGGATGGCCTGGCGCCGCTGGTCGAACACTTCCTCGATCAGGCCAGCCGGCAGATCGGCTGCCCGCTGCCCAAGCTGGCGCCGCAGGTGTTGGACAAGCTCAGCCACTACCATTGGCCGGGCAACGTGCGGCAACTGGAAAACGTGCTGTTCCAGGCCGTGTCGCTGTGCGATGGCGGCACGGTCAAGGTCGAGCATATCCGCCTGCCGGACTATGGCGCACCGCAGCCGCTGGGCGATTTCTCCCTGGAGGGTGGGCTGGACCATATCCTCGGCCGCTTCGAGAAGGCGGTGCTGGAGCGTCTTTACCACGAACACCCGAGCAGCCGCCTGCTGGGCAAGCGCCTGGGCGTGTCACACACCACCATCGCCAACAAGCTGCGCCAGCATGGTTTGGGCAAAGAGTAAGCGCTGGATTGGTACCTGTAGGAGCGAGCTCTACGACCTTGGTGCAATAGGCAGTGAGGTAGGGAGGAGGTAAAAAGTCAGGCGTCCGGTTCCTGCGAATCCCGGACGGCGTTTCTAGCATTCCTCCCCCGGAATGAATTGGCAGGCGACCTCCCGGTCGCCTTTTTTTTGCCTGCAGAAACCCGCCAGGACCTTAGTCGTAGAGCGCTAAGACCATGGTCGAATGGCCCTACGCGCTGTCCGGGGATACAAAAGGCACCATAGAACAACAACTACCCGCCGAGGTGTTTAGTCATGAGTGCCGCTTCCCTGTATCCCGTGCGTCCCGAAGTGGTTGCCCAGTCGCTGACCGACGAGGCGACTTACAAAGCCATGTACCAGCAGTCGGTGATCAACCCCGACGGTTTCTGGCGTGAGCAGGCCAAGCGCCTGGACTGGATCAAGCCGTTCAGCAAGGTCAAGCAGACCTCCTTCGATGACCACCACGTCGATATCAAGTGGTTTGCCGACGGCACCCTCAACGTCTCGGCCAACTGCCTGGATCGTCACCTCGCTGAGCGTGGCGACCAGCTGGCGATCATCTGGGAAGGTGACGACCCGTCCGAGCACGAGGAAATCACCTACCGCCAGCTGCACGAGCAGGTGTGCAAGTTCGCCAACGCCCTGCGTGGCCAGGACGTGCACCGTGGCGATGTGGTGACCATCTACATGCCGATGATCCCGCAAGCCGTGGTGGCCATGCTGGCCTGTGCCCGCATCGGTGCCATCCACTCGGTGGTATTCGGTGGCTTCTCTCCGGAAGCCCTGGCCGGGCGCATCATCGATTGCCAGTCGAAGGTAGTGATCACCGCCGATGAAGGCCTGCGTGGTGGCAAGAAAACCCCGCTCAAGGCCAACGTCGACGACGCCCTGACCAACCCGGAAACCAGCAGCGTGACCAAGGTCATCGTATGCAAGCGCACTGGCTCCGAGATCAAGTGGAACCAGCACCGCGACATCTGGTACGAAGACCTGATGAAGGTCGCCGGCAGCGTCTGCGCGCCGAAGGAAATGGGCGCCGAAGAGGCGCTGTTCATCCTCTACACCTCCGGCAGCACCGGCAAGCCCAAGGGCGTGCTGCACACCAGCGCCGGTTACCTGCTGTATGCCGCGCTGACCCATGAGCGGGTGTTCGACTACAAGCCGGGCGAAGTCTACTGGTGCACCGCCGATGTTGGCTGGGTCACCGGCCACAGCTACATCGTCTATGGCCCGCTGGCCAATGGCGCGACCACCCTGATGTTCGAAGGCATCCCCAACTACCCGGACGTGACCCGCGTCGCCAAGATCATCGACAAGCACAAGGTCAACATCCTCTATACCGCGCCGACCGCCATCCGCGCCATGATGGCCCAGGGCAAGGCTGCGGTGGAGGGCGCCGATGGTTCCAGCCTGCGCCTGCTCGGTTCGGTCGGCGAGCCGATCAATCCGGAAGCCTGGCACTGGTACTACGAGAACGTCGGTCAGTCGCGCTGCCCGATCGTCGACACCTGGTGGCAGACCGAAACCGGGGGCGTACTGATCAGCCCGCTGCCGGGCGCCACCGCGCTCAAGCCGGGCTCGGCGACCCGGCCGTTCTTCGGCGTGCAGCCAGCGCTGGTGGACAACCTGGGTAACCTGGTCGAGGGCGCGGCCGAAGGCAACCTGGTGATCATCGACTCCTGGCCGGGCCAGGCGCGCACCCTGTATGGCGATCACGACCGCTTCGTCGACACCTACTTCAAGACCTTCAAGGGCATGTACTTCACCGGTGACGGTGCCCGTCGCGACGAGGACGGCTACTACTGGATCACCGGGCGGGTCGACGACGTGCTCAACGTGTCCGGCCACCGCATGGGCACCGCCGAGATCGAGAGCGCCATGGTCGCCCACCCGAAAGTCGCCGAGGCTGCCGTGGTTGGCGTGCCGCACGACATCAAGGGGCAGGGGATCTACGTTTACGTGACCCTGAACAACGGCGAGGAGCCTTCCGAGCAGTTGCGTCAGGAGCTGAAGAACTGGGTGCGCAAGGAGATCGGCCCGATCGCCTCGCCGGATGTGATCCAGTGGGCGCCGGGGCTGCCCAAGACCCGCTCGGGCA
The DNA here is from genome assembly GCF_014164785.1 of Aquipseudomonas guryensis. Lineage (GTDB taxonomy): Bacteria > Pseudomonadota > Gammaproteobacteria > Pseudomonadales > Pseudomonadaceae > Aquipseudomonas > Aquipseudomonas guryensis. Next base: position 144,811 of record NZ_JACJFN010000004.1, read on the forward strand.
AGATCATGCGCCGCATCCTGCGCAAGATCGCCGTCGCCGAATACGATGCCCTCGGCGACATCTCCACGCTGGCCGATCCCGGCGTGGTGCAGCACCTCGTCGACACCCATCGCACCATGCAGGCGGCCTGATTCGTCAGCTGCCTCGCTGCGTGCACAACCCCGGCCACAAGCCGGGGTTTTTCTTTTCTGCGGGGGAAGGGGGATGAATATCGGGATTTGGCCGGTTATGGCCGGCGCCGTAACACTGCGGGGTAACGCGCTGCGCGGTTTCGGGGAGAGCGGAAACACTGTGCGCCGGAATGGTGCGCAAAAATCCGCAGAGAAATCCTGCTGGATCGTTGAAAAGCCGCATTGCACGGGCTTTCAGGTTTTTATGGCGTGGATATTGCTGTCATTAAAGGTTAATGTTTTTGTCTCCCTGGTCATGTTTTTCATGGCCTGTCAAGCTGCCTTGCGCGCCTCTCCTGTGGTTCTGTAATTAGTTGTCGCTTTGAGGAAATATCGGTATTCCCCTGCTCGCTAGAATGCCGCCCACCTGGCCGCACCACTTGCGACGCCTTTCGAGGCGGCAAAGCTGGTGACACTTCCTACAATTTACCCGCGGCCTTGGCGAACCTCATTCTGCCAAACGATGTCCCCATTCGAAGGAGTCACACCATGAAGAAGATCGTACTTCTCGGCGCCCTGGCGCTGTCCGCGTTCAGTGCGCTGGTTCAGGCAGAAGACAAACCGCTGCGTATCGGTATCGAGGCAGCCTACCCACCGTTCGCCTTCAAGCAGCCCGATGGCAGCATCACTGGCTTCGACTACGACATCGGCAACGCCCTCTGCGAAGAGATGAAGGTTAAGTGCCAGTGGATCGAGCAGGAATTCGACGGCCTTATCCCGGCCCTGAAAGTGCGCAAGTTCGACGCCGTACTGTCTTCGATGAGTATCACTGAAGATCGTCTGAAATCGGTCGATTTCACCGCCAAGTACTACCACACCCCAGGCAAGCTGGCGATGAAGGCTGGTACCGTGATCAATGACCCGCTGGTGGATCTGAAAGGCAAGAAGGTCGGCGTGCAGCGTGCCTCTACCTATGATCGCTATGCCACCGACAAATTCGCTCCGGCGGGTGCCGAAATCGTTCGTTACAGTTCGCAGAACGAAATCTTCCTCGACCTGGCAGCTGGCCGTGTCGATGCCACCCTGGCCGATATCGTCAACATCGATGATGGCTTCATCAAGACCGATGCCGGTAAGGGCTTCGCTCTGGTAGGTCCAGACTTCAACGACGAAAAATACTTCGGTAATGGCGCAGGTATCGCCGTGCGCAAGGGTGACAAGGCCCTGGCCGACAAGATCAGCGCCGCCATCCAGGCCATTCGCGCCAACGGCAAATACAAGGAAGTGCAGGACAAGTACTTCCAGTTCAACGTCTACGGCGAGTAAGGCCGGGCTGACCTTCCTTCGCCACTGAAGGAAGGTGCTCCGCCGGGCTGGTTGCAGGGCGCTGCTATCGGGCGCCACTGCAGCAGCCTGCTCCCCTGGCGCAGGGGCGTTCCTCCTGTTTTTCCCTGAGGATTAATTCATGCTCAACGGCTATGGCTCGACCATTCTCGATGGTGTCTGGCTCACCTTGCAGCTGGCTCTGCTGTCGATGGCGGTCGCTATTTCTCTCGGCTTGCTCGGTGCGGCCTGTCGGCTGTCGCCGATCAAATGGCTGGCGCTGTTGGGTGAGACGTACGCCACGGTGATTCGCGGTATTCCCGACCTGGTGCTGATTCTGCTGATCTTCTACGGCGGCCAGGACCTGGTGAACCGTATTGCCCAGCTGGTGGAGTACGACGGCTACATCGATATCAACCCGTTCATCGCCGGTGTTGGCACCCTGGGTTTCATCTATGGCGCCTACCTGTCCGAGACCTTCCGCGGTGCCTTCATGGCCATCCCCAAGGGTCAGGGTGAGGCGGGCATGGCTTACGGCATGAGTCCGCTGCGGGTGTTCTTCCGCATCCTGGTGCCGCAGATGATCCGTCTGGCGATTCCCGGCTTCACCAACAACTGGCTGGTGCTGATCAAGGCCACCGCGCTGATTTCCCTAGTCGGCCTGCAGGACATGATGGCCCGCGCCAAGAGCGCCGGTGATGCGACCCGTGAGCCGTTCACCTACATCCTGCTGGCGGCGGCTATCTACCTGGCTATCACCAGTGTTTCCCTGCTGGTACTGCGCTACCTCGAGCGCCGTTACTCGGTGGGCGTCAAGGCGATGGAAATTTAAGGGGCTGCCATGATTTTCGACTACAACGTGGTACTCGACAGCCTGCCGCTTTATTTCGGCGGTGTGCTGATCACCCTCAAGCTGCTGGTGATCTCCCTGGCCTTCGGTCTGGCCCTGGCCGTGCCGCTGGCGCTGATGCGGGTGTCCAAGCAACCGGCGGTGAATTTCCCGGCCTGGCTGTACACCTACGCCATCCGTGGCACGCCGATGCTGGTGCAGCTGTATCTGCTGTACTACGGCCTGGCTCAGTTCGAGGTGGTGCGCGAAAGTGCGCTCTGGCCGTACCTGTCCAACGCCACTTTCTGCGCCTGCCTGGCCTTTGCCATCAACACCAGCGCCTATTCGGCGGAGATTCTCGCCGGCAGCATCAAGGCCACGCCTTATGGTGAGATCGAGGCGGCCAAGGCCATGGGCATGTCGCGTTTCAAGCTGTATCGGCGAATTCTGCTGCCTTCGGCCCTGCGCCGTGCGCTGCCGCAGTACAGCAACGAAGTGATCATGATGCTGCACACCACCAGCTTGGCATCCATCGTCACCCTGGTCGACATCACCGGTGCGGCCAAGACCGTCAGCTCGCAGTACTACCTGCCGTTCGAGGCCTACATCACGGCTGGTCTGTTCTATCTGGTGCTGACCTTCATCCTGGTGCGCCTGTTCAAACTGGCCGAACGTCGCTGGCTGGCCTATCTGGCCCCGCGCAAAGCCTGAACCACCGATTCCACCGCATTCGCATATGAGAGCCGAGACCATGTACAAACTTGAAGTCCAGGATCTGCACAAACGCTACGGCGACCACGAAGTGCTCAAGGGCGTGTCCCTGGCGGCCAAGGCCGGCGACGTGATCAGCATCATCGGCTCCAGCGGCTCGGGCAAGAGCACCTTTCTGCGCTGCATCAACATGCTCGAGCAGCCCTATGGCGGCAAGATCCTGCTCAACGGCGAAGAGCTCAAACTGGTGAAGAGCAAGGAGGGCGCGCTCAAGGCCGCCGATCCCAAGCAGCTGCAGCGCATGCGCTCGCGCCTGTCCATGGTGTTCCAGCACTTCAACCTGTGGTCGCACATGAGCGCCCTGGAAAACGTCATCGAGGCGCCCGTGCATGTGCTGGGCGTACCGAAGAAGGAAGCCCTGGAAAAAGCTGAGCACTACCTGGCCAAGGTCGGTGTGGCGCACCGCAAGGATGCCTACCCGGCGCACATGTCCGGTGGCGAGCAGCAGCGCGTGGCGATTGCTCGTGCCCTGGCCATGGAGCCGGAAGTGATGCTGTTCGACGAGCCGACCTCGGCGCTCGACCCCGAGCTGGTCGGCGAGGTGCTCAAGGTTATGAAGGACCTGGCCCTGGAAGGTCGCACCATGGTCGTGGTCACCCACGAGATGGGCTTCGCCCGTGAGGTGTCCAACCAGCTGATCTTCCTGCACAAGGGCATAGTCGAAGAAACCGGCTGCCCGAAAGAAGTGCTGGCCAATCCGCAATCGGATCGCTTGAAACAGTTCCTTTCCGGCAGCTTGAAGTAGGCACTAGACTCCCAGCATGACAGCCACTGCCCACTGCATCGGTTTCCTTATCTGGCCGCAAACCAGGCCCATGACCCTGGCCCTGGCCGAGGAAGCCCTGCGCGTGGCCCAGCGTGTGCACCCTGAGGTGGTCTACGAAGTGCGCTTCCTGCACGCCGAGCCACTGGAAGAAGGTGGCTGGCAAATGCCGGGCGAGCCTTGGGCCGGTCGCCTGGAGGGTTGCCAGAAACTGTTCCTGCTGGCCGATGAGCCACCTGCCCAGGTGGCGCCGGCGCTGGCTTCCGCGTTGAAGCAACTGGCCCGCGCCGGTGCGCAGCTTGGCGGGTTGTCGGCCGGGGTCTATCCGCTGGCCCAGCTCGGCCTGCTTGATGGCTACCGCGCTGCCGTGCACTGGCGCTGGCAGGATGATTTCACCGAACGTTTCCCCAAGGTCATCGGCACCAGTCACCTGTTCGACTGGGACCGTGATCGCCTCAGCGCCTGCGGCGGTCTGGCTGTGCTCGACCTGCTGCTGGCTGTGCTGGCCCGCGACCATGGTGCTGAACTGGCCGGCGCGGTCAGCGAGGAGCTGGTGGTCGAGCGCATCCGCGAAGGCGGCGAGCGTCAGCGCATTCCGTTGCAGAACCGCATTGGCTCCAGCCACCCCAAGCTGACCCAGGCCGTGCTGCTGATGGAAGCCAATATCGAAGAGCCGCTGACCACCGACGAGATCGCCACCCATGTGTGCGTGTCGCGCCGCCAGCTGGAACGCATCTTCAAGCAGTACCTAAACCGCGTGCCGAGCCAGTACTACCTGGAGCTGCGCCTGAACAAGGCGCGCCAGCTGCTGATGCAGACCAGCAAGTCGATCATCCAGATCGGCCTGTCCTGCGGTTTCTCCTCCGGCCCACACTTCTCCAGCGCCTACCGCAACTTCTTCGGTGCCACCCCGCGCGAAGACCGCAACCAGCGCCGCAGCACCAGCCCCTTCGAGATCGCGCCGAGCCCTTCAGAGCGCGGTTGAGCGCGCTTCGCCCGTCAGTCGGGCGCTATATCCAGCTCGCCATTGCGCTGGATCTGTTGGAGTTGTGAGGCTTGACCGGCGCCCTGCTGCGCCTGGTACTGGGCGATGGCCTGGCGAGCATTGAACAGCAGATGCTCGCGGCCCAGTTGATCCGCCAGGCCGCTATGGCGAAACATTTTCAGCACTTCCGGGTTCAGGCCGGCCAGCCACAGGCTGATGCCCTGCTCGGCGGCACGTTGCTCTGCCTCCTGGAGCATCTTGAAGGCGGAGTATTCGATGTCCGGCACCCGGCTCAGATCGAGTGTCACGACCTTGGGTTGATACTGGGCCAGTAGCGCCTTGATCTGGTCGGCAACCAGCTGGACATTGACGAAGAACAGGCGACCCTCTGGACGTACCAGCAGCAGGCCGTCGAAGGTCTCGTCGTTCGGGTGCTCTGGCGAAAGCGGGCGCAGCACGTCGGTGCCGGGCTTGCGGGCCAATACATAGACATGCGGTTTGGCGGTCTGGCTGGCGAGGCCGATCAGCGACACCACGATGGCTACGACAATGCCTTGCAGCGTGCCGAACAGCAGTACGCCGATACAGGCGATGCAGGCCCAGCGAAACTCCATGCTGCGCACCTGCAGGATCGAGCGGAATTCGCCGGGCTGGATAAGACCCACGGAGTAGACGATCACCACGGCCGCCAGGGTGGCGTGCGGCAACAGGCCGAGCAGTGGTGCGAGCAGCAGCATAGTGGCCGCGGCGGTGCCGGCAGTCACCAGCGAGGCCAGCTGCGAGCGGCCGCCGGCGGCCTTGACTACGGCGGTCTGCGAAGTGCCGCCGCCCGCCGGCATGGCGCCGAACAGGGCACCACCCAGGTTGGCTGCGCCGGTTGCCAGCAGTTCGCGGTTGGCATTGATCGGTGGTTGGTCGGTTTCGGCAAAGGCACGGCCGGCGGCAATCGACTCGGTAAAGCTCATCAGCGCGATGCCCAATGCGCCCGGCAACAGCAGCATCACCAGATGAGTGTCCGGCAATGTCAGCGATGGCAGGCCCTGCGGGATCAGGCCGACAATCGCCACACCCTGTGCCTGCAGGCCGAACCACCAGGCGGCGGCGATACCGCCTGCCACCGCCACCAGCGGGGCGGGGGAGTGTGGTAGCAGGCGCTCCATGCCGATCAGTACGACCAGGGTGCCCACCGCCACGGCAAGGGTCAGCAGCGAGGTCTGTGGCAGCAGGCTGAACAGGTTCAGCAGGTCGGGGAAGAAACCTTGTTTGTCGAGGTGCAGCCCCAACAGCTTGGGTATCTGGTCGAGCACGATGACCAGGCCAATGCCGGCCTTGAAGCCCGTCAGCACCGGGGTGGAAATGAAGTTGGCGATAAAGCCCAGGCGCAGCAGCGAGGCCAGCATCAGCAGGACGCCGACCAGTGCGCTGAGCGTGGCCACCGCAACAATCAGCTTGTCGGGGTCGCCATCCGGTACCGCCAGGCCGAGCTGGGTGCCGGCCAGAATCGCCAGGGTGGTGGTGGAGCTGACGCTGAGCACGCGCGAGCTACCCAGCAGGGCGTAGATCAGCATCGGCACGAAAGCGGTATACAGGCCAATCGCCACCGGCAGACCGGCAACGGTGGCGTAGGCCATGGACTTGGGCAGCACCACTGCGGCGGCGGTCAGGCCGGCCACCAAGTCCAGGCGCCAGGTTTTCCCGAGGCTGCTGAAAAGTGTCGTCATCGTTGGGTTTCCTGGGGGAGCGGGTCAGGTTTGCGGCGCCGCGTGCAGCACCCTACTCCGGCTTCTGCATGAATTATTGATCTGGGTTGGCTTGATCGTTCATTTTGAAGATAGCTGGCTAATGTGCCGCGCAGGTGGTGCGTTTCGGTGCGTGTGTCGGAGGTGGCCTTGCACTGCTTTTTCTGCACCAAAAAAGAGCCTATGCTCGGTACGGTACAAGCCGGATAACTATAAATAGATGCGCTTACTACTGATTCTGCTGTTCAGTTGGCTGAGCTGCGGGGTGGTCCAGGCCGGGCCGATCGAGGGGGATTGGCTGCTGCGTCTGGACGAGAAGAACCCTCGCGTCGAGCTCAATGCCTATTTCGAATATCTGGCCGATCCCGGTTCGTTGACGGATGTCTACGGCGTGCATGCGCTGCCCGCCGAGGCCTTCACCCGTCACTCCAGCGATGTGCCCAACTTCGGCTTCACCGAGCGACGCTACTGGTTCCGCACTCAGTTGCTGCAGGTCAGTGGCGATGAAAGCTGGTTTCTGCAGTTTGACTATTCGCCCCTGGACAACATCGACGTCTATTTGCTCGATCAGCACGGCGAGATGCTGGTTGCCGAGCATGGTGGCGATCGGCGGCCTTTCGATCAGCGCCTGATCAAGAGTCGGCAATTCACCGTGGAGTTGCCGTTGTCGCTGGATGAGCCGGTCTGGCTGTATGTGGCTGTGCAGACCGAGGGGTCGCTGCAGGTGCCGGCGATACTTTTCAGTGCGCCCCACTATGTGGCCAAGTCGCGCAGCGAGTACTACATGCTGGGCCTCTATTACGGCGTTCTGCTGTCGATGCTGCTGTATACCCTGCTGACCTATCTGTCGGTCAGGGATGCCAGTCACCTCTATTACATTGCCTACATTGCTGCCTACCTGCTGTTCCAGCTGACACTCAATGGTCTGGCCTTTGAGTATCTCTGGCCACAGTTTCCCGACTGGAATAACCGCATGCTGCCGCTGTCGATCACGGTGGCTACGCTCACCCTGATTTTGCTCACGCGGTCGTTCCTGCAGACCCGCACCCTAGTGCCACGCATCGATAAGCTGTTGCTGCTCGTACAGTGGCTGTATGTGGCGTTGGCGCTGGCGTGTCTGGTCATGCCCTATGACTGGGCTATCCGCTTGAGCACGGCTTCGGTGGTGCTAACTCCGCTGGTGGTATTTGCGGTAGCGGTGTGGATTTTCTTGGCCGGCTATCGCCAGTCGCGTTTCTTCCTCCTGGCATTCACGGTGCTGCTGCTGGGCATGGTGCTTTACGCGCTGAAGACCTTTCATGTGCTGCCAGGCACCTATCTCACGGAATATGCCCTGCAGATCGGCTCGGCGCTGCAGATGATCCTGCTGGTGTTTGCCCTGGCCGACCGCCTGCGCCTGTTGAAGCAGGAAAATCTGCGCATTGAGCAGGAGGCGCGATCTCTGCTCGAGCAGCGTGTGCTGGAGCGCACGGAGGCGCTCAATAGCGCATTGCAGGAGCTGGCGGTGAAGAATCGCCAGCTCAGCGAGCTGAGTACGCTTGACGGACTGACGGGGGTCTATAACCGCGCCTACCAGGAGGAAATCCTCGTTACGGAGTGGGCGCGTGCCTGTCGGCAGAAAGGGCCGTTGTCGGTGTTGATGGTCGATATCGATCATTTCAAGCGCATCAATGACAACCATGGCCACCAGGCCGGGGATGCCGTGCTGAGAACGGTCGCGGCGCTAATCAAAAGCTTTGCCAAGCGCAAGGCTGATGTGGTGTGCCGCTACGGTGGCGAGGAGTTCATGGTGATCCTGCCGGATACCACCGTCGAGGGTGCTCTGGCTGTCGCCGAAGGGATTCGCCAGGCCCTGGCCGAACTGGATATTGCGCTGCCAGGCGGTGCCATCAGGATTACCGCCAGTATCGGCCTGGCCTCGGTTATTCCCGATTCGGCAGCCCGGGACAAGCTGGTCGCCCTGGTCGGTGCTGCCGATGAGGCGCTCTATCAGGCCAAGGAGGCGGGGCGCAATCAGGTCAGGCAGGGCTATCTGCCCGGGACAGCCTGATCGGCATTGCTCCTTCTCCATGCATCATGCTGATGCCCCGAAGCTGTTGAGCTGCACTGGCTCGGGTTGGCGCCTGTGGCCTGCCGGCCGTGAGTGTCGCTCCCCGTATCCTGCTTTTTTCCCATGAGCACCGCCGATGCGGCTGCGCAGCGTTTAAACTGCGCAATTCCGCTGCTTTCTGTCGCATTGCCGAAAGCCCCGGAAAACCACGGGTTGCCGCTGTAAGAAGTTGTCGCATGGCGGCAATGCGGGCCCGTAACCAGCCCCTACAATCCTTTCATCACCTGCCATTCAGTGCTGGTGCTGCTTATTCAGGAGAGCTCAGATGTCCGTTCAGCACGATCCGGTGCAACGCGCCGATTTCGACCAGGTCATGGTCCCCAACTATGCGCCCGCCGCTTTCGTTCCGGTGCGTGGCCAGGGTTCGCGAGTCTGGGATCAAAGCGGTCGCGAGCTGATCGACTTCGCCGGTGGCATCGCCGTCAACGTGCTGGGCCACTGCCATCCGGCGCTGGTCAGTGCGCTGACCGAGCAGGCCAACACCCTGTGGCACATCTCCAACGTGTTCACCAACGAGCCGGCCCTGCGCCTGGCGCACAAGCTGGTCGACGCCACCTTCGCCGACCGCGTGTTTTTCTGCAACTCCGGTGCCGAAGCCAACGAGGCCGCCTTCAAGCTGGCCCGTCGCGTTGCCCATGACAAATTCGGTCCGGAGAAGTGCGAGATCATCGCCGCCATCAACAGCTTCCACGGCCGCACCCTGTTCACCGTCAGCGTCGGCGGCCAGCCGAAGTATTCCGATGGTTTCGGGCCGAAGATCCAGGGCATTACGCATGTCCCGTACAACGACCTGGCTGCGCTGAAAGCGGCGATTTCCGACAAGACCTGCGCCGTGGTGCTGGAACCGATCCAGGGCGAGGGCGGCGTGCTGCCGGCCGAGCAGGCCTACCTGGAAGGCGCGCGCAAACTTTGTGACGAGCACAACGCGCTGCTGGTATTCGACGAAGTACAGAGCGGCATGGGCCGCAGCGGCCAGCTGTTCGCCTACATGCACTACGGCGTGACCCCGGACATCCTCTCCAGCGCCAAGAGCCTGGGTGGCGGTTTCCCGATCGGCGCCATGCTCACCACCACCGAGCTGGCCAAGCACCTGGCGGTCGGTACCCACGGCACCACCTACGGCGGCAACCCGCTGGCCTGCGCCGTTGGCGAGGCGGTGATTGACGTGATCAATACCCCGGCCGTACTGGCAGGGGTGAAGGCCAAGCACCAGCAGTTCACCAACCGCCTGCGGGCGATCGGCGAGAAGTACGGCGTGTTCAGCGAAGTGCGTGGCCTCGGCCTGCTGCTCGGCTGCGTGCTAGCCGATGCCTGGAAGGGCAAGGCCAAGGCCGTGCTGGATGCCGCCGCCGTCGAAGGCGTGATGGTGCTGCAGGCCAGTCCGGATGTGGTGCGCTTCGCCCCGAGCCTGGTGGTGGAAGACGCCGACATCAACGAAGGCCTGGACCGCTTCGAGCGCGCCGTGGCCAAGCTGGTACAGGGCTGATGCCCTGGCCGCGCCTGCGGGCGCGGCCGGTTGGCGGCACAGGCAGTGCCGCCTGCTTTCTCAGGACGAGCAATTCCATGCGTGATCGGGCCATGGCCCGGTCTTTCTCCAGCGCCTTCCATTGAGGCGCCTGGAGCTTTTATTGAAAAAGGAGTGACGCCATGCTGGTGATGCGCCCCGCGCAACTGTCCGACCTTGCCGAAGTGCAGCGTCTGGCTGCGGATAGCCCGGTAGGTGTCACGTCACTGCCGGACGACGCAGCCCGCCTGAGCGACAAGATCGCCGCCTCGGAGGCCTCGTTCGCCGCCGAAGTCAGTTTCAATGGCGAGGAGAGCTACTTCTTCGTCCTCGAAGACACCGCCAGCGGCCGCCTGGTCGGCTGCTCCGGCATCGTCGCCTCAGCCGGTTACTCCGAGCCCTTCTACAGCTTCCGCAACGAGACCTTCGTGCATGCCTCGCGCGAGCTGAAGATCCACAACAAGATCCACGTCCTCTCGCTGTGCCACGACCTCACCGGCAACAGCCTGCTGACCAGCTTCTACGTGCAGCGCGAACTGGTCGACAGCGCCTTCGCCGAGCTCAACTCGCGGGCTCGTCTGCTGTTCGTTGCCAGCCACCCGGAGCGTTTCGCCGACGCCATGGTGGTGGAGATCGTCGGCTACAGCGATGAGCACGGCGATTCGCCGTTCTGGGATGCGGTCGGGCGCAACTTCTTCGACATGAGCTACACCGAGGCCGAGCGCCTGTGTGGCCTGAAGAGCCGCACCTTCCTCGCCGAGCTGATGCCGCATTACCCGATCTACGTGCCGCTGCTGCCCGATAGCGCGCAGGAAGCTATGGGCCAGGTCTACAGTCGCGCCCAGGTGACCTTCGACATCCTCATGCGCGAAGGCTTCGAGACCGATCACTACATCGACATCTTCGACGGCGGCCCGACCCTGCATGCGCGCACCTCGGGCATCCGCTCGATCGCCCAGAGCCGTGTGGTGCCCTTGCGTATCGGTGAGCCGGGCAAGGGTGGCCGCCAGTACCTGGTGAGCAACGGCCAACTGCAGGACTTCCGCGCCATCGTCGCCGACCTCGATTGGGTACCCGGCAAGCCGGTAACCCTGTCCGCCGAAGCGGCCGAGGCCCTGGGTGTCGGTGAAGGCGTCAGCGTCAGGCTGGTCGCGGTTTAACTACAAGCGGCGTGCTGCGCGCAGCATGCCTGGATACCTTTCAAACTCGTAGCTGGCCGCCGCAGGCAGGCCGCTATCCGGAGGATCTATGATCGTTCGCCCCGTCCGTAGTGCCGATTTGCCGGCGCTGTTCGACCTGGCCCGCAGCACCGGCGCCGGGCTGACCACCTTGCCGGCCAACATGGAGCGGCTGGCGCACCGGGTCAGCTGGGCGGAGAAGACTTTTCGCGGCGAGGCCGAGCGCGCCGATGCCGACTACCTGTTCGTGCTCGAAGACGATGACGGGAAGGTCGTCGGCATCTCCGCCGTGGCCGGTGCCGTGGGCATGCGCGAGCCCTGGTACAACTACCGCCTGGGCCTGACCGTGAGCGCCTCGCAGGAGCTGAAGATCCACCGCGAGATTCCCACCCTGTTCCTCGCCAACGACCTCACCGGCAACTCCGAGCTGTGCTCGCTGTTCCTGCATGCCGAGCATCGCACCGGCCTCAATGGCCGTCTGCTGTCGAAGGCGCGTTTCCTGTTCATCGCCGAATTCCGTGAGCTGTTCGGTGACAAGGTGATCGCCGAGATGCGCGGCATGTCCGACGCCGATGGCCGTTCGCCGTTCTGGGAAAGCCTCGGTCGGCACTTCTTCAAGATGGAATTCAGCCAGGCCGACTACCTCACCGGCGTCGGCAACAAGGCCTTCATCGCCGAGCTGATGCCCAAGTTCCCGCTCTACACCTGCTTCCTCTCCCCGGAGGCGCGCAGCACCATCGGTCGCGTCCACCCGGACACCGAGCCGGCGCTGGCCATGCTCAAGGGCGAGGGCTTCGCCTACCAGGGCTATGTCGACATCTTCGACGCCGGCCCGGCCATCGAGGTGCCCACCGACAAGATCCGTGCGGTGCAGAACAGCCAGACCCTGGTGCTCGCCGTCGGCACCCCCGGCGATGACGCCACGCCTTACCTGATCCACAACCGCAAGCGTGAAGACTGTCGCATCACAGCCGCCCCGGCGCGAGTCGCCGCCGGCACCCTGGTGGTCGATGCGCTCACCGCCAAACGCCTGCAACTCGCCGTCGGTGCCCAGGTGCGCGCGGTACCGCTGTCGGCCAAGGAGACACAATAACAATGACTACTCACTTCATCGCTGGTCACTGGCAGTCCGGTCAGGGCGAGGCGTTCAGCTCCCTCAATCCGGTGACTCAGGAAAGTATCTGGGCTGGCCAGGGCGCCAGTGCCGCGCAGGTCGAGGCCGCCGTGCAGGCTGCCCGCGCTGCGTTTCCGGCCTGGGCGCGACGTACGCTGGAAGAGCGCATTGCCGTGCTCGAGCAGTTCGCTGCGACCCTCAAGGCGCACAGTGACGAGCTGGCGCGCTGCATCGGCGAGGAAACCGGCAAGCCGCTGTGGGAGTCCGCCACCGAAGTGACCAGCATGGTCAACAAGGTCGCCATCTCCGTGCAGAGCTACCGCGAGCGCACCGGCACCAAGAGCGGCCCGCTGGCCGATGCCACTGCCGTGTTGCGCCACAAACCCCATGGCGTGGTGGCGGTATTCGGCCCCTACAATTTCCCTGGCCATCTGCCCAACGGTCATATCGTGCCGGCGCTGCTGGCCGGTAACGCGGTGGTGTTCAAGCCCAGCGAGCTGACCCCGAAAGTCGCCGAGCTGACGGTCAAGTGCTGGATCGAAGCCGGTCTGCCGGCTGGCGTGCTCAACCTGGTGCAGGGCGCCCGTGAAACCGGCGTGGCCCTGGCTGCCAGCACCGGCATCGATGGCCTGTTCTTTACCGGCTCCAGCCGCACCGGCAACCTGCTGCACAGCCAGTTCGCCGGCCGTCCGGACAAGATCCTCGCCCTGGAAATGGGCGGCAACAACCCGCTGGTGGTCGATCAGGTCGCCGATCTGGATGCGGCCGTGTACACCATTATCCAGTCCGCCTTTATCTCTGCTGGCCAGCGCTGCACCTGTGCGCGGCGCCTGCTGGTGCCGGCAGGCGCGTGGGGCGATGCCCTGCTGGCGCGCCTGGTGGCGGTCAGTTCGACGATCAAGGTCGGCGCCTTCGACGAGCAGCCGGCGCCCTTCATGGGCTCGGTGATCTCTCTGCAAGCCGCCGAGCATCTGCTCAAGGCCCAGCGTCAGCTGGCCGATCAGGGCGCCAGCGTGCTGCTGGAGATGATCCAGCCGCTGCCGAACGCAGCGCTGCTGACCCCGGGCATCATCGACGTCACCGCCGTCAGCGAGCGCATCGACGAGGAATTCTTCGGCCCGCTGCTGCAGGTGATCCGCTACGCCGATTTCGACGCTGCCATCGCCGAGGCCAACAACACCCAGTTCGGTCTGGCCGCTGGCCTGCTGTCGGATTCCGCCGAGCGCTACCAGCAGTTCCTCATCGAGAGCCGCGCCGGCATCGTCAACTGGAACAAGCAGCTGACCGGCGCCGCCAGCAGCGCGCCGTTCGGCGGTGTCGGCGCCTCCGGCAACCACCGCGCCAGTGCCTACTACGCGGCCGACTATTGCGCCTACCCGGTCGCCTCGCTGGAAAGTGAAACCCTGAGCCTGCCCGCCACCCTGACCCCGGGAGTGAGTCTGTAATGTCCGCCTATGAAATGAACTTCGATGGCCTGGTTGGCCCGACCCACAACTACGGCGGCCTGTCCTATGGCAACGTGGCGTCGCAGAGCAACAGTCAGGCTACTTCCAGTCCTAAGGAAGCGGCACTGCAGGGCCTGGGCAAGATGAAGGCACTGATGGAAATGGGCTTCAAGCAGGGCGTATTTGCCCCGCAGGAGCGCCAAGACGTCGCGGCCTTGCGCAGCCTGGGTTTCGCCGGCACTGATGCGCAGGTGATTGCCCAGGCGGCGAAAGAGGCGATGCCGTTGCTGGCGGCTGTAAGTTCGGCTTCCAGCATGTGGACGGCCAACTCCTGCACCGTCAGCCCGAGTGCCGACACCGCCGACGGCCGCGTGCATTTCACTGCGGCCAACCTCAACTGCAAGTTCCACCGCAGCATCGAGCACCCGACCACCAGCCGCGTGCTTGGCGCCATGTTCGCCAGCGAGCAGCACTTCGCTCACCACGCCGCGTTGCCGGCGGTCGGCCAGTTCGGCGATGAAGGTGCGGCCAACCACACGCGCTTCTGCAAGGGCTATGGCGATGCCGGTGTGGAGTTCTTTGTCTACGGTCGCAGCGCCTTCGACAGCCGCTACCCGGCGCCACAGCGTTACCCCGCGCGGCAGACCCTGGAAGCCTCGCAGGCCATCGCCCGCCTGCATGGCCTGAGCGACGAGGGTGTGGTCTATGCTCAACAGAACCCGGCGGTGATCGACCAGGGTGTGTTCCATAATGATGTGATCGCGGTGGGTAACGGCGAAGTGCTGTTCTACCATCAGGATGCCTTCCTCGACACTGAGCGGGTGCTGGCCGAACTGGCCGCCAAGCTCGGCCGCCGTGGCGGCAACTTCCAGGCGGTCTGTGTGCCGCGTGAAGCGGTGACGGTGGACGATGCAGTGCGCTCGTACCTGTTCAACAGTCAGCTGCTGACTCGCGCCGACGGCAACATGCTGCTGATCGTGCCGGAGGAGTGCCGCAACAACAGCAATGTGTGGAACTACCTGCAGCAGCTCACCAGCGGCAACGGCCCGATTCGCGAGGTCAAGGTGTTCGACCTCAAACAGAGCATGCAGAACGGCGGTGGACCGGCTTGCCTGCGCCTGCGCGTGGCGCTCAAGGACAACGAACTGGCGGCGGTCAATCCTGGCGTGATCATGACCCCGAACCTGTACGAAACCCTGACCAGCTGGGTCGGCAAGCACTACCGTGATCGGTTGGCGGAAAGCGACCTGGCCGATCCGCAACTGCTCATCGAATGCCGCACGGCATTGGATGAACTGACGCAGATCCTTAAACTAGGCGCGGTTTATCCTTTCCAATTGGCTTAAAGAGTACTTATTTCATGTCCGACGCCCTGCAACTTATCCTCGAAGACACTGACGGCACCCAGCTGGAAACTTCCTGCACGCGCTTTGCCGTCATCTGGCAGGGCAAGGAAGTGTGGATTCAGACTGCCGGCAACGGTCAGCTGCTGATCGGTGTGGATGTGGAGGAGGGTGACGCCGAATACGCCAACCTGCTGCTGCGCCCGCTGGCCACTAACCTGGTCAGCCTGCAGCTGGAGATGGAACCGGCCGAGGTCGGCGACGAAGATGACGACCATGTGCATGGTCCGGACTGCAACCACTAAGGACGTCTGCTGCCATGCTCGCCCTCGGCAAACTGCTTGAACTGACCCTGGCCGGCCGTGAGCCGACCGAGAAGATTCAGCTGACCCGCGAGGGTGCGCGCTTGCACTGGCTGGGCCTCGGGGCGCTGGAAGTAACCCCGCCGGTCGGTGCCGACTGCGGCCTCGATTTGTTGCTGTCCGCCGGTATCCATGGCAACGAAACCGCTCCGATCGAACTGCTCGACCGCCTGCTGCAGCGCATTGCCTCTGGGCAGCTGATTCCGCAGGCGCGCATTCTCTTTCTGTTCGGCAATCCCGAGGCCATGCGTCGCGGCGAGCGCTATATCGAGCAGGACATCAACCGTCTGTTCAGCGGTCGCCACGAGCAGAGCAGTGGTCCCGAGGCCCTGCGTGCCAACGAACTGGAGCGTCTGGCGGCGGCTTTCTTCAGCAAGACCGGGCGTGCCCGCCTGCATTACGACCTGCATACCGCCATTCGCGCCTCGAAGATCGAGCAGTTTGCCCTCTACCCCTATGCCGAAGGGCGTAAGCATTCAGCCAGCGAGCTGGCGCGCCTGCGTGCCGCAGGTATCGATGCGGTGCTGCTGCAGAAGAAGGTTGGCATCACCTTCAGTTCCTACACCTACGCGCACCTGGATGCCGAGGCCTTTACCCTGGAGCTGGGCAAGGCACGGCCATTCGGGCAGAACCAGGAGGTCAATCTCGATCTGCTGGAGCAGCGTCTGCAGCAGCTGATCGAGAACAACGAGCCGGCCGATACCCGGCTCGATGGGCTGCAGCTGTTCAGCGTGGCGCGTGAGGTAATCAAGCACAGCGATGCCTTCAAGCTGAATCTGCCCAGCGACGTGGAGAACTTCAGCGAGCTACCGGTCGGCTACCTGCTGGCCGAGGACATCGCCGGCACCCGCTGGCTGGTGGAAGAGCAGGGTGCACGGATCATCTTCCCCAATCCCAAGGTCAAGAACGGTCTGCGTGCGGGAATCCTGATCGTTCCTACTACCCTCTAAGTCGCAGAGCAAAACCGGCGCACCGGTCATTTTCTGCGCGCTTCATCCAGTCGATAGCCGTTTTCTATCCTTTTTCCCCGTAAACGGGCTGTGCCTGCCGCGCGGGGCCGATATAATGCGGCCCTTTGCCGGCTTGCCGTGGCCGTCGTTTGCCTGGAAGAAATACATGAAAAGCGCAGAAATCCGTGAAGCCTTCCTCCGCTTCTTCGAAGAGAAGGGGCACACCCGTGTCGCATCCAGCTCGCTGATCCCGGCGAACGACCCGACCCTGCTGTTCACCAACGCCGGGATGAACCAGTTCAAGGACTGTTTCCTCGGCCTGGAAAAGCGCGCCTACACCCGCGCCACCACCAGCCAGAAGTGCGTGCGTGCTGGCGGCAAGCACAACGATCTGGAAAACGTCGGCTACACCGCGCGCCATCACACCTTCTTCGAAATGCTGGGTAACTTCAGCTTCGGCGACTATTTCAAGCGTGACGCCATCAGCTACGCTTGGGAGTTCCTGACTTCCGATAAGTGGCTGAACCTGCCAAAAGAGAAACTCTGGGTCACCGTCTACGCCACCGATGACGAGGCCTACGACATCTGGCACAAGGAAGTCGGCATCCCGGCCGAGCGGATGATTCGCATCGGTGACAACAAGGGCGCGCCGTACGCTTCCGACAACTTCTGGGCCATGGGCGATACCGGCCCGTGCGGCCCGTGCACCGAGATCTTCTTCGACCACGGCGAGCACATCTGGGGCGGCCCGCCCGGCTCGCCGGAAGAAGACGGCGACCGCTACATCGAGATCTGGAACAACGTGTTCATGCAGTTCAACCGCACCGCGGACGGCGTGCTGCACCCGCTGCCGGCGCCGAGCGTGGACACCGGCATGGGCCTGGAGCGCATCAGCGCGGTGCTGCAGCACGTCAACTCGAACTACGAGATCGACCTGTTCCAGAGCCTGCTGAACGCTGCGGCCAAGGCCATCGGCTGCGCCAACGAGGCCCAGGCTTCGCTGAAAGTGGTGGCCGATCACATCCGTTCCTGCGGCTTCCTGATCGCCGATGGCGTGACCCCGTCCAACGAAGGTCGCGGCTACGTGCTGCGTCGTATCATCCGTCGCGCCTGTCGCCACGGTAACAAGCTGGGCGCCAAGGGCAGCTTCTTCTACCAGATCGTTGCCGCGCTGGTCGGCGAGATGGGCGAAGCCTTCCCCGAACTGAAACAGCAGCAGGCGCATATCGAGCGCGTGCTGAAGACCGAGGAAGAGCAGTTCGCCAAGACCCTGGAACAGGGCCTGAAAATCCTCGAGCAGGATCTTTCCGAGCTGAAGGGCAGCGTCATCCCCGGCGAAGTGATCTTCAAGCTGTACGACACCTACGGCTTCCCCATGGACCTCACCGGCGACATCGCCCGTGAGCGCGAGCTGACCCTCGACGAGGAAGGCTTCGAGCGCGAGATGGATGCCCAGCGTGAGCGCGCCCGCTCCGCCAGCGCCTTCGGCCTGGACTACAACAGCCTGGTCAAGGTCGACGTGGATACCGTTTTCACCGGTTATGCGGGCACCCAGGGTGCCGGTAAGGTTATCGCCCTGTTCAAGGCAGGTGCCGCTGTCGACAGCCTGGGCGAAGGAGAGGAGGGCGTGATCGTCCTCGACCAGACACCGTTTTACGCCGAATCCGGCGGTCAGGTGGGTGATACCGGTTACCTGACTGCTGCCGGTGTGCGCGTCGATGTGCGTGATACCACCAAGGCCGGTGGTGCCTTTCTGCACCACGCTATCGTGGCTCAGGGTGCGATCAATCTTGGTGCCGAGCTGCAGGCCGTGGTCGATGCCTCGGTGCGCCAGGCCACCGCGCTGAACCATTCCGCGACCCACCTGTTGCACGCGGCGCTGCGCCAGATCCTCGGTGAGCACGTGCAGCAGAAGGGCTCGCTGGTCGACAGCCAGCGTCTGCGCTTCGACTTCAGCCACTTCGAGGCGATCAAGCCCGAGCAGCTGAAAGCCCTGGAAGAACTGGTCAACGCCGAGATCCGCAAGAACTCGGCCGTCGAGACCGAAGAGACCGACATTGAAACCGCCAAGCAGAAAGGCGCCATGGCGCTGTTCGGCGAGAAATACGGCGATGAAGTGCGCGTGCTGAGCATGGGTGGCAGCTTCTCCGTTGAGCTGTGCGGTGGTACCCACGTCTCGCGTACCGGCGATATCGGTCTGTTCAAGATCACCAGCGAATGCGGTGTGGCCGCCGGTGTGCGTCGTATCGAAGGGGTCACCGGCGCCGCGGCGCTGGCCTGGCTGAACAGCGCGGAAGAACAGCTGAAAGAAGCCGCTGCGCTGGTCAAGGGCAGTCGCGACAACGTGCTGGACAAGCTGTCCGGCCTGATCGAGCGCAACCGTCAGCTGGAAAAGGAGCTGGAGCAGCTCAAGGCCAAGGCCGCCAGTGCCGCCGGCAATGACCTGGCTGGTTCCGCTGTCGAGATCAAAGGCATCAAGGTGTTGGCTTCACGTCTCGACGGTCTGGACGGCAAGGCCCTGCTGGCGATGGTTGATCAGCTGAAGAACAAGCTCGGCAGCGCGGTGATCCTGCTCGGCGGCGTGCAGGACGACAAGGTTGTGCTGGTTGCCGGCGTGACCCAGGACCTGACCGCCAAGCTCAAGGCCGGCGACCTGATGCGTCAGGCTGCAGCGGCTGTCGGCGGCAAGGGCGGCGGTCGTCCGGACATGGCCCAGGGTGGCGGTGTCGATGCCGGCAAACTGGACGAGGCGCTGGCCCTGGCTGCGACCTTCGTCGAACAAGCGCTGTAAAACAGCAAAAACCAGGCCTGCAGTGCGTCCGGCAGGCCTTGGCAGTATGACCCGATGCGGGTTTAATGGGCGCCCTTCGAGGAATCAGGCGGCTTTTTGACATGGCTTTGATCGTACAGAAGTTTGGGGGCACCTCCGTCGGCACCGTCGAGCGTATTCAGCAGGTGGCCGAGAAGGTGAAGAAGTTCCGCGCAGGCGGCGATGATATCGTCGTCGTGGTTTCCGCCATGAGTGGCGAAACCAACCGCCTGATCGAACTGGCCAAGCAGGTCAGCGATGGTCAGCCGGTGCCGCGCGAACTCGACGTGATGGTTTCCACTGGCGAGCAGGTGACCATTGCCCTGCTGGCCATGGCCCTGATCAAGCTGGGCGTGCCGGCGGTGTCCTACACCGGCAACCAGGTGCGCATCCTCACCGACAGCGCCCACACCAAAGCGCGCATTCTGCAGATCGACGACCAGCGCATTCGCGCCGACCTCAAGGCTGGTCGTGTGGTCGTGGTCGCCGGTTTCCAGGGCGTGGACGAGGAAGGCAACATCACCACGCTCGGTCGTGGCGGCTCCGATACCACGGGTGTGGCCCTGGCTGCGGCGCTGAAAGCAGACGAGTGCCAGATCTACACCGACGTCGATGGCGTCTACACCACCGATCCTCGTGTGGTGCCCAAGGCCCAGCGCTTGGACAAGATCACCTTCGAAGAGATGCTGGAAATGGCCAGCCTCGGCTCCAAGGTGCTGCAGATCCGCTCGGTGGAATTCGCCGGCAAGTACAACGTCCCGCTGCGCGTGCTGCACAGCTTCCAGGAGGGGCCAGGCACCCTCATTACCCTTGATGAAGAGGAATCCATGGAACAGCCGATCATCTCCGGCATCGCTTTCAACCGCGACGAAGCCAAGCTGACCATCCGTGGCGTGCCGGATATTCCGGGCGTGGCCTTCAAGATCCTCGGTCCGATCAGTGCCGCCAATATCGAAGTGGACATGATCGTGCAGAACGTGGCGCATGATAACACCACCGACTTTACCTTCACCGTGCACCGCAATGACTACAACAACGCCATGGGCGTGTTGGAAAACACCGCGCGCGAGCTGGGTGCCCGTGAAGTGATCGGCGACACCAATATCGCCAAGGTTTCCATCGTTGGCGTCGGCATGCGTTCCCATGCCGGCGTTGCTAGCCGCATGTTCGAGGCGCTGGCCAAGGAAACCATCAATATCCAGATGATCTCGACTTCGGAAATCAAGGTTTCCGTGGTGATCGAAGAGAAATACCTGGAGCTGGCGGTGCGCGCGCTGCACACTGCCTTCGAACTGGACGCTCCGGCCCGACAGGGCGAGTGATGCGTTGCCCAAAAGGCGCGGACTAGTCCGCGCCTTTTGCCTTTTTGAGTGGTGCGGCGGAACTTTCCTTTTGCCCGCACTGGTCAATACTTGAGTGAAGGTTCCGATTAGAGCTTCGCGGGGCTGCCACTATTTTATTTTCTGCAGACTTGTTGTCCTGAACTAAATCCGTGAGGAGAAAGGAATGCTGATTCTGACTCGCCGGGTCGGAGAGACCCTGATGGTCGGTGATGAAGTGACCGTCACTGTGTTAGGCGTGAAAGGTAATCAGGTGCGCATCGGCGTCAACGCTCCGAAGGAAGTTGCCGTGCACCGTGAGGAAATTTACCAACGTATTCAGAAAGAGAAGGGCGACGAACCAAGCCACTAATTTTTATCGAAATTTTGGCTTTGCAAACGGGGAAAACATGGTTATCATGCGCCCCGTGTTGCGGAGAGGTGGCCGAGTGGCCGAAGGCGCTCCCCTGCTAAGGGAGTACACCTCAAAAGGGTGTCGGGGGTTCGAATCCCCCCTTCTCCGCCATTATTTAGTGCTGTAGGCGTTGATGTTGAATGTCTGCAGTGCAAGCGTTACATGCACTCATAGCTCAGCTGGATAGAGTACTCGGCTACGAACCGAGCGGTCGGAGGTTCGAATCCTCCTGAGTGCACCAAATCAGAATGGCTTGCAGTGATGCAGGCCATTTTGTTTCAGCCAGCGGTGATCTGGTTAAAAAGCACCATCTGCACTCATAGCTCAGCTGGATAGAGTACTCGGCTACGAACCGAGCGGTCGGAGGTTCGAATCCTCCTGAGTGCACCATTTAAGAATCATGCGCAGCAATGTGGTTGATTCGGTTTCAGCCAGTGGTGATCTGGTTTAAAAGCGCCATATGCACTCATAGCTCAGCTGGATAGAGTACTCGGCTACGAACCGAGCGGTCGGAGGTTCGAATCCTCCTGAGTGCACCATAAAACGAAAGGCCCGCAGACATGCGGGCCTTTTGCTTTTCAGCGTTTACCTTTTACGCAGCCGCCTTCATCGAAGGTCACTTGGCGTCGATTGCCATCCGTATCCGTGTATTGATAGCGAGTCTGGCCATCCTGGGTGGTGACTTTATCCGGCTTGCCTAGGCTGCTTTCCACGTCGCTCTGGGTCATGCCGCTGCGCACCTGCTGGCGGATAATGGCATTGCGCCGCTCGCTGCCAGTGACTCGATTGCCGCAGCCGTCCTGCTTCGCGCCGGTGACGAGCACCTGCATGTCATTGTTTTTATCACTCTTGCTGCTCTGGCTCTTGCTGGTCTTGGCCAGTGGTATTGGCTTGCCTTGGCCTGGCGTCTGGTTTTCGGCGCTCTGCAGCGCCTGGCTGGCATCTGGCGGGCAGCCGTTGCGGGTGTAGGTGATATGGCCGCTGGTATCCTCGCAGCGAAACACAGTCGAGGCGAGTGGTTCTTGGCTGGGGTGGAGCAGGGCTGCGCAAAGTCCTGCGCATATCAGTCGTAGCATAAGGCGTCCTCCATGACGTTCCTGGGCAAGCCTAGTCGCGGCAGCTCAATGTGCCAGTGGTGTCTTGTGACGCACCGCAAACGTCAGAGTCAAGCCTGTAATCACTACTGAGGTATGTGATGCAAGCGCTTGTTCTTGCCGTGATTTTGTCGCGTCCCGGGCTGATTGGAGTGCTATCATTACCCGGTCAGCCCCGCCGGGGCTTGTGGAATCCCACCATGGACTTACCCAGTAGTTACTCAAAACCCCGATTGCCCAATCGCGTATTGACTGATTGATCCCCGTGGCGTGCTCTGCTGCTGGGGTGGAGCGCGCCATATGACTGAAGTAGAAGCCAAAAAGCCGCAAGAGAGCATGCAGGACCGCCTGGCGCAGGTGGTTGAACTGTTGCATCGGCACAAGCTGGTCGAAGGCCTGGCACATCGCCAGGAAGGCCAGCACCGGGACCTGGTGGAAAACCTGGTTCATCGGCAAAACCTCGCCGAGTTGCAGCGCAAGCTTGATGAGCTGCACTCGGCCGACGTCGCCCATATCCTTGAAGCCCTGCCGCTCGATGAGCGTCTGACCGTCTGGCAACTGGTCAAGGCTGAGCGCGACGGCGACATCCTCCTCGAAGTTTCCGATGCTGTCCGTGAGTCGCTGATTGCGGACATGGATGATCACGAGATCCTTGCGGCTGCCCGTGAAATGGATGCGGACGAGCTGGCGGATCTGGCTCCCGAGTTGCCACGTGATGTGGTGCTTGAACTGATGGAGTCCCTCGATGCGCAACAGCGCGAGCGCGTGCGCTCGGCGTTGTCCTATGAGGAGGATCAGGTCGGTGCGCTGATGGACTTCGAGATGGTCACCATTCGCGAGGATGTCAGTCTCGAAGTAGTGCTGCGCTATTTGCGGCGACTCAAGGAGCTGCCTGGCCATACCGACAAACTGTTCGTGGTCGACTATGACGGCATCCTCAAGGGCGTGCTGCCAATCAAGCGTCTGCTGGTCAATGATCCGGACAAGCAGGTTGGCGAGATCATGGCCAGCGATCCGGTCAGCTTCGGTCCGGACGAAGATGCCTATGACGCGGCGCAGGCTTTCGAGCGTTACGACCTGGTTTCTGCACCCGTAATCGATGCCTCCGGCAAGTTGATCGGTCGTCTGACCATCGACGAGATGGTCGACCTTATCCGTGAGGAGAGTGAGACCGAAGTGCTCAACATGGCCGGTCTGCGCGAAGAAGAAGACCTGTTTGCGTCGGTGTGGAAGTCGCTCGGCAACCGCTGGTCCTGGCTGGCGATCAACCTGATCACTGCTTTTGTCGCCTCGCGGGTGATCGGTCTGTTCGAGGGCTCGATCGAGAAGCTGGTGGCGCTGGCGGCGCTGATGCCGATTGTGGCGGGTATCGGGGGTAACTCGGGTAATCAGACCATCACCATGATCGTGCGTGCCATGGCC
This sequence comes from Aquipseudomonas guryensis, assembly GCF_014164785.1. Lineage (GTDB taxonomy): Bacteria > Pseudomonadota > Gammaproteobacteria > Pseudomonadales > Pseudomonadaceae > Aquipseudomonas > Aquipseudomonas guryensis. Next base: position 168,396 of record NZ_JACJFN010000004.1, read on the forward strand.
CTGGATCAGGTGGGTACCGGCAATACCTCGCGCCTGGTGCGCAAGGAGCTGGGAGTAGCGCTGGTCAATGGCCTGGTCTGGGGCGGGGTGATCGGTGTGGTGGCTTTCCTGCTGTATGACAGCTGGTCTCTGGGTGTCGTAATGACGGGGGCGATGACCCTCAATCTGCTCCTGGCAGCGCTGATGGGGGTGTTGATTCCGATGACGCTGGTGCGTATGGGGCGTGACCCGGCCATGGGTGCCAGTGTGATGATCACAGCGATGACCGATAGCGGCGGCTTCTTCATCTTTCTGGGCTTGGCTACAATTTTCCTGCTGTAGCCATCGCAATAAAAAAGCCGCCTACGGGCGGCTTTTTTACGGGCATGAAAAAGCCGGCGATCAAGCCGGCTTTTTCGGTTTATGGCTTATGCCTGTTCGGCAGCCAACTCAGCATCGTGGGCGATCAGGGCAACCAGGGCATTCTGCTGGCGGTGCGACAGCTGACGGAAACGCTGCAGCAGTTCGCGCTCATGCAGGGAAAGCTCCGGGCTGTCCAGGCGTAAGCCTTGGTCATCTCCCAATACGCCTTCCTGCAGCAGAGTCTGCTCCAGGCGGGCGATGATTTCCGAGTTCATGCTGCGATGATGGTTGCGCGCCACGTCAGCAATGCGCTCGCGCATGCCGTCGGGGAGGCGAACCACAAACTTGTCAGCCGTGCGGCTGGAATAGATAGCTTGTTTCATAGGGCGCATACATTAAACCGGTTAGTTCAGGAAAGCGATGCTGGCATTGGGCTATTCGATTGTTACTGCTATGACTGCGTGTGGCGCTAGCCGTTCACCGTTTACATCGACATTTCGTTAGTGGGTCGAGTATTTGACGCCAATTGCGTGTCAGATTTTGCCCCCTGATGCAGGCTCATTGCCAGCACCAGTTGTCTGAAATGCGTGCCACTATACAAAACGATCGTACCAGTATCTCTCGCTTTCCCAGCTAGAGCGCGGCTTTCAGGTTGAGGGCGAGGCTTATCCCATGTTGCTCGAAGCCCAGGTTTCGATAGAAGTCATGGGCAGTCTGGCGCCATACCGCGCTCGATAATCCCACTTTGTAGCAACCCCAGAGGTTTGCCTGGTTGATGGCGTGGAGCATCAAGGCTCTGCCTATCCCGTGATCGCGCTGTTCGCTGTCTACCACCATGTCTTCGATGATCGCCGAGCGGGCGAAGCCATGGGCGAGGTGCTCGATCAGGTGCAGCGTGCAGGTCCCCAGTAGCAGGTCGTCTTGTTCTGCCACCAGAACTTCGCGGTTGGCTCTTGGACTCAGGTGCTGTGCAAGGCTGATGCTGTCTGCTGCCGCCTCACCGTGGCCGAGTTGTTTGAGCAAACTGGCCAGTTGCTGGGCGTCGCTGGGTCGGGCGCGGCGAATTTTAAGATCGCAGTCCGTGGTTTTGCCGGAGGAGGAATGACTCGGCATGCTGGATACCGTGCTGATGAGTGAAACAGGGTGTACGGCATGACAAATTCAGGCATGCCCGTTAACATGCGGGCCCGTCAAAGGTGGCTCAGCTTGCCGCTTCTTGCAGGTCCCAGTAGCTCAATTGGATAGAGCATCCCCCTCCTAAGGGGAAGGTTGGTGGTTCGAACCCACTCTGGGACGCCATTTGCTCAGTGGCTGCAGAATCTGTGTTGATGATTCTGGTCCGTTTTGCCAATTCCTTCTTTTTCGCTGCGCACTGTTCCAGGAGCTAGTGGGCATTCGTTTGTTCGACGATCCGTGTCCGGCTGCCTCAGGCATCCCGCAATAGGTCATGGGCGTTGAGCAGCCCGTAGGCAATTTCCGGGCGTTTTTCCAGGCCGCGCCGAATTGCAGCCGGGATCGACTGGCGGGTTTTGCGGCATAGCCCGGGCAGTTCATCGAGCCTGATCGCTATGCCGCGCATGCTGCGGACTTCGTTGAAGCCAGGGGCGACTTCCAGGCGGATGCCTAGCTGTTCATGGAGGCGCCGCTGCATATGCTCGAGATCATTGAGGTCGACAATGTTTTCCAGTCGCTCGAGCAGGCGCTTCTCCTCCGTACGGGTCAGGAGGAGGATGCGCAGGTCGGCGCCGGGCGTATCCAGCAGATCGTCACGTCCACAGTTACAGGCACCGGGCGGACAAGGTTGGCGAACTTGGACAGAGGAGGTCATGGTGTTCGATCATAGCCATGCGGTGGCTCGCTTGCCTATCGACTGGGTGGCGCTGCTCGTCAGGTCGTGCGAACGGTATCGCCGTTAATCCCAGTTCAGTGTCCCGACAGCATGAGGCGCTATGCCGAGAACAACTGATCAGGAAATGGTCTGTGGAGATCATTTCGATTCCCCGCTGGGACCGATGCTGGCCTTGCTGAACGAGCAGGGCGCGTTGCTGCGTCTGGATTTTTTGCCTGACGATCTGGCGCCTGCGCAGTGGCATGGGTATACCTGGCAGCGCGATAAGGCTGCGGTGGCGCCAGTGGTCCGGCAGCTCGCGGAATACTTCGCCGGCCAGCGCCGAGTCTTCGATCTGCCCCTGGCGCCGCGTGGCACGCCTTATCAGCATGAGGCCTGGCGCCATCTCCGTCAGGTGCCTTACGGCGTTATTCTGACCTACGCCGAGCTGGGCATGCGACTGCTGCCACACAAGACTTCGGCCCGGGCTATCGGTCGGGCCAACGCGCTCAATCCGATCTCGATCATCGTGCCGTGCCACCGCATCATCGGTGCTGATGGCAGCCTTACCGGCTATGCCGGCGGTCTGCAGCGCAAGCTGGCCTTGCTCGAATTGGAGGGGGTGCCGATCATGCGACAGCAGTCACTCATGCTTTAGGGTTGTGTCACCAGGCAGTGAAATGTATGGCTGGGGCTGAAACGAAAAAACCGGCCACTGGGGGCCGGTTTTCAGAATAGATCACTCGCTGAGTTCTCTACTTTCGGGAATTTGGTCGGAGCGACAGGATTCGAACCTGCGACCTTCTCGTCCCGAACGAGACGCGCTACCAAGCTGCGCTACGCTCCGTTCAATGGCGCGCATTGTACCGAAAAGGTTTTGCTGCACAAGGGGTTAGCGCGAAGATTTTTGTGCTCGCAGTGGCTGCTCAAGTCCTTGCGCAGCCACTGCGGGAGCGGGGCGCAGGCTCACAGTTCCTTGACGCTGAGTACCTCGTCCTTGTTGATTCTGGCCGGTTTGCCGTCGAGTTGTTCGAACTCGTAGAAACCCGCCTCGTCGTCATATTCCGGCACGTCCACGGTCTGGATTTCGCGGCCGTCATTCAGGGTAATCACACTGGGCGTGGCACAGCCGGCCAAGGTGCTAAAGCCGAGGACGATAAACAGGCTGGCAAGGGTTTGTCGAGTCATGGGGTTCTCCCGTCTTTTCAGGTAGGTACCCGGTTTCTGACGGGGTAGTGCTGGGCAAGTTCCGCAGAAAAGTGCCTGTCAGCCTCGCTGTGCGCTTGCAGCCAACAGCTCAGGGGTGTTCAGGTTGGCCAGGCGCGGGTCATCTTCGGCGCAGGCGAAGGCCTGGGCGTCGAGCTGCAGCAACAGGCGCCGCGGGCTGCGCTCGCCGGCCTGCCAGGCCTGTTCGATGGCGTCGGAGAGGCTGAGTGGCAACAGGCAGAACAGCGGTTCCCACTGTTCGCCACGACGGATCAGCAGCGGCCTGTCCGGCTGCTCGGCGGCGCGGGCGCGCATGGCTTGCAGCAGGGCCGCATCGATCAGCGGGGCATCGCAGGGCAGGATCAGCAGCCAGGGCTGGCGGGCGGCCTGGAGACCGGCGCGGATGCCGGCCAGCGGGCCGGGGAATTCGCCGTCGTCATCCTGCACCAGGCGATCGGCGAAGGCTGCGTAGCGCTCGGCGTTGCGGTTGCAGGAGATGATCAGGTCGTCGCTCAGCGGGCGCACTACGGTGTGCAGATGGGCGATCAGCGCTTGTCCGCGCCATTCCAGCAGGCCTTTGTCCTGGCCGCCCATGCGCTGCCCGCGACCGCCGGCGAGGAGCAGGATGGAGCAGGCGGGAAGAGGGTTGGAGTCGGTCATGGCAGTGCTCTGGCTGGGGCCTGTGATATAACACCGGCCAAATTTCGCCACAACCGGATTGCGCCATGAGCCACAAGGCCGAGGCGGCATTCGTGCCGCTGAATATCGCCGTTTTGACCGTCAGTGATACCCGCAGCCTGGAGACTGATACCTCGGGCCAGCTGTTCGTCGATCGCCTCAGCGCCGCCGGGCATACGCTGGCTGCGCGGGTGCTGCTGAAGGACGACCTGTACAAGATCCGCGCCCAGGTCGCTAACTGGATCGCCGAAGACCAGGTGCAGGTGGTGCTGATCACCGGCGGCACCGGCTTCACCGGCCGCGACAGCACCCCGGAAGCCGTGCGCTGCCTGCTGGACAAGCAGGTGGATGGCTTCGGCGAGTTGTTCCGGCAGATTTCCGTGGCCGATATCGGTACCTCTACTATTCAGTCGCGCGCCCTGGCCGGCCTGGCTAACGGCACCCTGGTGTGCTGCCTGCCGGGCTCGACCAATGCCTGCCGCACCGCCTGGGACGGCATCCTTGCCGAGCAACTGGACAACCGCCATCGGCCCTGCAACTTCGTGCCGCACCTCAAGCCGGTCGGAGCCTGCGAGAGCCGCGGATGAGCCTGCTGCCGGTCGAAGAGGCCCTGGCGCGCCTGCTGGCCCAGGCCGCGGCGACGCCGATTGGCGAGTGCGAGAGCGTGCCCTTGGCCGATGCCGATGGCCGCGTGCTGGCCGAGGCGCTGATCGCCGATCTGGACCTGCCACCCTGGCCAAATAGCGCCATGGACGGATACGCGCTGCGTCTGGCCGATTGCACGGGTGAACCGTTGCCGGTCAGCCAGCGTATCCTTGCCGGCCAGGCGCCTGCGCCGCTGCAGCCGGGCACCTGCGCACGGATCTTCACCGGCGCACCGCTGCCGGCCGGGGCCGACTGCGTGGAGATGCAGGAAAACGCCGAAGTCCTGGCCGATGGCCGAGTGCGTTTCAGTGAGCCACTACGGGCGGGGCAGAACGTGCGCCCGCAGGGCCAGGAAACCCGCGCCGGCGAGCAGGTGCTGGCCGCCGGCACCCGCCTGGGCCCGGTCGAACTGGGCCTGATCGCCTCCCTTGGCCGTGCCGAGCTGACGGTACGCCGCCGGCCGCGGGTCACGGTGCTGTCCACCGGTGACGAGCTGATCGAGCCTGGCCTGCCGCTGGGCCCGGGGCAGATCTACAACAGCAACCGCAGCCTGCTGTGCGCCTGGTTGCGCCGCCTGGGTTGCACGGTGGTGGATGGCGGCATCCTCGCCGACGACCTGCAGCGCACCCGCGACGCCCTGACGGCGCTGGCCGATGTCGACCTGATCCTCTCCACCGGCGGGGTTTCGGTGGGTGAGGCGGATTTTCTCGGCCAGGTGCTGCAGGAAGACGGCGAGCTGACCCTGTGGAAGCTGGCGATCAAGCCAGGCAAACCGCTGACCTGCGGCCATTACCGTGGCGTGCCGGTAATCGGTCTGCCGGGTAATCCGGCCTCGACCCTGGTCACGTTCGGCCTGCTGGCGCGGCCTTATCTGCTGCGGCGCCTGGGTGTGGTCGAGGTCGAGCCGCTGGCCATCGACGTGCCGGCCGGTTTCGCCTGGACCAAGGCCGGCAAGCGCCGCGAGTACCTGCGCGCGCGTCTCGAAGGCGGTCGCGCAGTGCTCTATCCGAACCAGAGTTCCGGCGTACTGCGCAGCGCCGCCTGGGCCGATGGCCTGGTGGAAGTGCTGGAAGACAGGACCTATGCCGAAGGCGAGCTGCTGCGCTTTATTCCGCTGAGTGAACTGCTGGGCTAAGGCGGGCGCAGGTCGCGGCTGGCTGCTGCGCGGGTTTCACCCGCCCTACAGGGGGTGACCCTTGTGCCGCTCGCGGTATTCGCCCGGGGTCATGCCGGTGCGTGCCTTGAAGCTGCGGTGCAGCGAGCGCGCCTCGGTGAAGCCCAGGTAGCTGGCGATATCCTCGATCGGCAGGTCGCTGCGTAGCAGGTAGTGCTCGGCTAGTTCCTGGCGCAGCTGGTCGAGGATTTCCTGGTAGCTGGTGCCGGCGTTCTGCAGGTGGCGCTGCAGGGTGCGCACGGTCATGTGGAACTTCTCGGCGACCTTCTCCTTGCGCGGCAGGCCGTCTTTGAGCAGCAGGCGCAGGGCATTCTTCACCCGTTGCGGCAGCGGCTCGTTGTCGTCGAGGCCGGCCATAAGGGTCAGGGCGTGTTCTTCCAGGGTGCGCAGCAGGTTGGCGTCGGCCTGGCGCAGGGGGATGGCCAGGTAATCCATGGGCACCAGCAGGGCGTTGCAGGGCTGCTCGAATAGCACCGGGCAGCCAAACACGGCTTCGTAATCGGCCTGGGTGGTGCCGTCGGGGCGAGCATGCTCCATCCACACCTCACGCGGCGACTTGTCCATGTCGGCGATCCAGCGCGCATAGAGCATCCACGAGGCGAGGACGCTTTCGACCATGTGTCTGCGTATGTCCGGGCGTTCGTGGCGGCAGTTCCAGACCAGCTTGATATGGTCGCCTTCAGCCAGCAGCTGGCTGGTGCCCATGTCGCCGACCAGTTTCTCGTAGGGCACGATGCGGCTCATGGCTTCGCCCAGGGTGGCGCAGTTCATGGTGATGTAGCCGAGCACGCTCCAGTAGCCGGGCTGCACGAACTGCGCCGAACGCATGCCGAACAGCGGATCACCGGAGATTTCCAGCAGATGGCTGAGCAGGCGCTCGTGCAGCTCGCTGGGGATGCGCTTGCCGTTATCGGCGAGGTCTTCGGCGCTGATGCCGACGGCGTTGCGCACGGCTTCCACATCCAGGCCGAGGCGCTCGGCATGGCGCAGGTATTTGATCAGGGCGGGCACCGAGGTATAGCCAAGGGTCAGCATGGTTCTTGTTGTTCTGCTTGTCTTGATTGGCGATAACCGCTGTCCCGATCTGACAGTGACCGGATGACGCGGGCGGCTAGTATAGGCACCCATCGATGATCAGCGGAACACAGGGGAGCGGCAGATGCGACGTTGGAACGGATGGGGTGACGAGGCCACGCAGGTGGTGCTGCCGGCCAATGGCGGCGCCTTCCTCGAGGCGCGGGTTGGCATGGGTCAGGCGCTGGCCGATGCCAGCCTGGCGCAGGTGCTGGCCCAGGTGCCGGCGTCGCGCTTGCTCGCTCGCCATCCGTTGGTCTGCCTGGACGCTGAGGTGCGCGTACGCCATGCCCGCGGGCAGAGCCTGCCGGACTGGCTGGCCATGCGCTCCGGCGACTTCGGCGTGTTTCCCGATGGCGTGGCCCTGCCGGAAACCCCGGCGCAGATCCGCGAGCTGCTAGCCTGGGCCCGTGAGCACGACGTGATCGTGATTCCCTACGGCGGCGGCACCTCGGTGGCCGGGCATATCAACCCGGTCGAGTCCGAGAAACCGGTGCTGACCCTGTCGCTGGAGCGCATGACCCAGCTGCTCGACCTCGACGAGAGCAGCCTGATCGCCACCTTCGCTCCCGGCGCCAACGGCCCGCAGGTGGAAGCGCAGCTGCGCGCCCGCGGCTACACCCTCGGCCACTTCCCGCAGTCCTGGGAGCTGTCGACCCTCGGCGGCTGGGTTGCCAGCCGCTCCAGCGGCCAGCAGTCGCTGCGCTACGGGCGCATTGAGCAGCTGTTCGCCGGCGGCAAGCTGGAGACCTTCGCCGGCACCCTGGAAATACCGACCTTTCCGGCCTCGGCTGCCGGCCCGGATCTGCGCGAGCTGATCCTCGGCAGCGAGGGCCGCTTCGGGGTGATCTCCGAGGTCAAGGTGCGGGTCACCCGGTTGGCTGAGCAGGAAAAGTTCTTCGCCGTGTTCCTGCCCAGCTGGCAGCAGGCCCTGGCCGGCATCCGCGCGCTGGTGCAGGCCCGCGTGCCGCTGTCGATGCTGCGCCTGTCCAACGCCATCGAGACCGAGACCCAACTGGCTCTGGCCGGCCACCCCGAGCAGATCGCCTGGCTGGAAAAATACCTGGCCCTGCGTGGCGCCCGTTCCGGCAAGTGCATGCTGACCTTCGGCGTCACCGGCAACCGCGCGCAGAACGCGCTCTCGGTGAAACAGGCCAAGCGCCTGCTCAAGGGGTTCGGCGGGGTGTTCACCGGCACCCTGCTGGGCAAGAAGTGGGCGGAAAACCGCTTCCGTTTCCCCTACCTGCGTCATGGCCTGTGGGAGGCCGGTTATGCGGTGGACACCCTGGAAACCGCCACCGACTGGAGCAACGTCGACAACCTGCTGAACAAGGTCGAGGACAGCCTGCGTCATGGCCTGAGCGAGGAGGGCGAGCGGGTGCATGTGTTCACCCATCTGTCGCATGTCTACGGCCAGGGTTCGAGCATCTACACCACCTACGTGTTCCGCCCCGGCAGCAGCTACGGCGAGACCCTGGCGCGCTGGAGCAAACTCAAGCAGGCGGCCAGCCAAACGATTGCCGACAACCGCGGCACCATCAGCCACCAGCACGGTGTCGGTCGTGACCATGCGCCGTACCTGGCGGCGGAGAAAGGCGAACTGGGTATCGCCGTGCTGCAGAGCATGGCGCAGCATTTCGACCCGGAAGGGCGCCTGGCCCCTGGCGTGCTGCTGGAAGACTGAACATGACTTGGAACGCCGCCTGGCGTGAGACGGCGCTGCCCGAGCTGGCGGCGCGCGACTGGGATCTGATCGTGGTTGGCGGCGGCATCAGCGGCGCCGGCATCTTGCGTGAGGCGGCGCGGCGTGGCTGGAAATGCCTGCTGCTGGAACAGCGCGACTTCGCCTGGGGCACCTCCAGTCGCTCGTCGAAGATGGTCCACGGCGGCCTGCGCTATATCGCCAAGGGCCAGCTCGGCCTGACCCGCGACTCGGTGCGCGAGCGCCAGCGCCTGCTCAGCGAGGCGCCGGGGCTGGTCGATGCCCTGCCGTTCCTGTTTCCCCATTACCGCGGGCAGTTTCCCGGGCCCAAGGTCTTCGGCGGGCTGCTCGGCGTTTATGACGCCCTGGCCGGCCAGCGCCTGCACCGTTATCAGCCGCTACGAGAGCTGCGCTTTCTCGCTCCCGGTTTGCAGGATGAGCAACTGCTGGGTGCCACCCAGTTCACCGATGCGGTGACCGACGATGCGCGTCTGGTCATGCGGGTGCTGGGCGAAGCGCGAGCCGAGGGCGGCGAAGCGCTCAACGGCCTGCGCGTGGTCGAACTGACGCGCGACAGCGGCCGGATCATCGGCTTGCAGGCCGAGGACAGCGAGTCCGGCCAACGCTACGCCTTCCACGCCCGGGTGGTGGCTCAGGCCACTGGCGCCTGGGCCGATGCGCTGCGACGCAAGGAAGGTCTCGAACATATCCGTCCGTTGCGGGGCAGCCACCTGCTGCTGCCGGCCTGGCGCCTGCCGGTGGCCCAGGCGATCAGCTTTATGCACCGGCAGGATCGGCGCCCGGTGTTCGTCTTCCCCTGGGAAGGCGCTACGGTGATCGGCACCACCGACCTGGATCACGCGGAGACGCTGGATCGCGATGCGCGTATCACCAGTGATGAGGTCGATTATCTGCTGGCCGCCTGTGCCCAGGTATTTCCCGCCGCCGGCGTCAGCCGTGACGATGTGCTGTCGAGCTGGGCCGGGGTGCGGCCGGTAGTCAGCGCAGACGCAGCGCCCACCAGCAAGCCGTCGGACGAGAAACGCGAACACGCCCTGTGGGTCGAACCCGGCTGCGTGACCCTCGCCGGTGGCAAGCTGACCACCTTCCGCCTGCTGGCCCTGGAAGTGCTGCGCGCCTGCGCGCCCTTTGCCGACAAGACGGTCGAGGATGTCGGGCAGCCGGTGTTTCATCGGCCTGCGGCGCTGTCGCTGCCGGGCCTGAGTGCCACGCAGCAGCGCCGCCTGGCCGGTCGCCATGGTTTGGCGTTGCCGCATCTGGCGGCATTGCTGGACGAGCTGGGCGGCGAGCGCATCGGGGTCAGCGATACCCTGTGGGCCGAGCTGGCTCAGGCCTGCGACGATGAGCTGGTGCTGCACCTGGACGACCTGCTGCTGCGCCGCACGCGCATCGGCCTGCTCCTGGCTGACGGTGCCGCTGCTGAGCTGCCGCGCATCCGTGCCCTGTGTCAGCCGCGCCTGGGCTGGAGCGATGCCCGTTGGGACGCTGAACAACAACGTTATCTGGAGCTGTGGCGCCGTTGCTACAGCCTGCCGTGACCTGCCGTGGAAACCGACGTGACCGAACAACGCTACCTGCTGGCCATCGACAACGGCACCCAGAGCGTGCGCGCGCTGCTCTTCGACCTGGCCGGCAACCTGCTGGGCAAGGGTAAAGTCGAGCTTGAGCCCTATTACTCGGCGCACCCCGGCTGGGCCGAGCAGGACCCCGAATACTACTGGGCCAGCCTCGGCGAGGCCTGCCGGCGCCTGTGGGCCAGCGTCGAGATCGACAAGCGCCAGATTGCCGGAGTATCGCTGACCACCCAGCGTGGCACCCTGATCAATGTGGATGCCGAGGGCCGGCCGCTGCGCCCGGCGATTCTCTGGCTGGACCAGCGCCGCGCCGAGGTGGCTGGGCACATCAAGGGCCCCTGGGGCTGGTTGTTCAAGCTGATCCGCGAAGAGGCCACGGTGGATTACTTCCGTGCCCAGGCCGAGGCCAACTGGGTCTCCCAGCAGCAGCCGCAGATCTGGGCCAATACGCACAAGTTCCTGCTGCTGTCAGGCTTTCTCACCCATCGTCTGAGCGGCCGCTTCGCCGACTCGGTGGGCAGTTGCGTGGCCTACCTGCCGTTCGACTACAAGCGCCTGTGCTGGGCCAAACCCAGCGACTGGAAGTGGCAGGCCATTCCGATCCGGCCGTCGATGCTGCCCGAGCTGGTCAAGCCGGGTGAGCGCTTGGGTTCGATCACGGCCGAGGCCAGCCGGCATACCGGCATTCCCGAAGGCCTGCCGCTGATTGCTGCGGCCTCGGACAAGGCCTGCGAGGTGATCGGTGCCGGCGGCGTGGAGCCGAGCACGGCCTGCCTGTCCTATGGCACCACGGCGACCATCAACACCACGCGTTCGACCTACCTGGAAACCATCCCGCTGATCCCACCGTACCCGGCGGCAATTCCCGACCACTACAACACCGAAGTCATGATTTTCCGCGGCTTCTGGATGGTCAGCTGGTTCAAGGAGCAGTTCGGCCACGCCGAGCGTCAGCGCGGCCTGGAGCTGGGGGTGGAAGCGGAAACCCTGTTCGATGAGTTGGTCAACAGCGTGCCGCCCGGCTCCATGGGCCTGACGCTGCAGCCGTTCTGGTCGCCGGGCATCCGTGAGCCGGGGCTGGAGGCCAAAGGGTCGATCATCGGTTTTGGCGACGTGCACACTCGTGCGCACCTCTATCGTGCCATTCTCGAAGGCCTGGCCTACGCCCTGCGTCAGGGCAAGGAGAAGATCGAGAAGCGCTCGGGCACCCGCATCAGCCGTCTGCGCATCTCCGGCGGCGGCTCGCAGAGCGATGCGGCCATGCAGCTGACCGCCGATATCTTCAACCTGCCGGCCGAGCGCCCGCACCTGTACGAGACTTCCGGCCTCGGCGCGGCCATCGACTGTGCCGTCGGCCTCGGTCTGCACCCTGACTTCCCCACGGCCATCGCCGCCATGACTCGCGTGGGTAAGGTGTTCCAGCCCAATCCGCAGGCGGTGCAGGTCTATGAGCGGCTGTACCGCGAGGTCTACCTGCGCATGTACCAGCAACTGCGCCCGCTGTATCGCAGCATCCGCGAAATCACCGGCTATCCGGCCTGATTGCCCCGCTCCAGGGACTTCCGCGCGTAACCGGCTGTCTGCATATACTCGGGTGCATTCTGCACAAGGAGTAGGGCATGAGCGAACGCAAGGCACTGCTGATCCTGCACGGCAAGCAGGCATTGAATGAAGAAGTGCGCGCCGCCGTGCTGGCGCAGCGTGAAGCCGGCTGGGAGTTGGCCGTGCGCCTGACTTGGGAAGCCGGCGACGCCGCGCGCCTGGTCGATGAGGCGCTGGCCGCCGGTTATCCGACCCTGATTGCTGGTGGCGGTGACGGCACCCTGCGTGATGTCGCCGAGGCCATGGCCCTCAGCGAGATGCAGGCTTCCCTGGTGCTGCTGCCGCTGGGCACGGCCAATGATTTTGCCCGGGCGGCGGGCGTTCCCCTGTTGCCGGGCGAGGCCCTGGCCCTGCTGGATGAGCCGCCCAGGTCCATCGATCTGGGGGAGGTGGACGGCCAGCTATTCCTCAATATGGCCACCGGCGGTTTCGGTTCGAAGATCACCGCCAATACCTCGGAAGACCTGAAGAAGCTGCTCGGTGGTGCCGCTTACTTCCTCACCGGGCTGACACGCTTCTCCGAGGTGCATTCGGCGTTCGGGCGTTTCCAGGGGCCGGATTTCAGTTGGGAGGGTGAGTTTCTCGCCCTCGGCATCGGCAACGGGCGCCAGGCCGGCGGTGGTCATCTGCTGTGTCCGCAGGCGCTGGTGGACGATGGTCTGCTGGATCTCTGCATCGTGCCGGCGCCGCAGGATATGGTCGGCACCTTGGGCACCTTGTTGTCCGGCGGCATTCTCGGTCTCGAATCGGTATCGGTCAGCGCGCGCTTGCCCTGGGTCGAGGTCGAGGCGGCAGAGGGGCTGGATATCAACCTCGATGGTGAGCCCCTGGAGAGTCGGCGCCTGCGCTTTGCCGCGCGCCCGGGCGCCTTGCGCGTCCACCTGCCGGCGGGCTCGCCACTGCTGCGCAGCTGAGGCATGATTGCGCCTGGCCATCCGCTTTCATTTAGCCCGCAACTGGCCGATACACTGGCTAGACTCGATTTAGTTAACAGGAGCGCGTAATGGCCGGCATTCTCGATTCAGTGGATCAACGCACCCAACTGGTGGGTGAGAACCGCCTGGAAATCCTTATGTTCCGTCTGGCCGGCAGGCAACTGTTCGCCATCAACGTGTTCAAGGTCCAGGAAGTCCTGCAACTGCCCAAGCTGACCCTGATGCCGCAGCGCCATCCGCACGTGTGTGGTGTGGTCAACCTGCGCGGGCAGACCCTGCCGGTGATCGATCTGTCCCAGGCCATCGGCATGCGCCCGATTACCCCGAGCGAGAACAGCACCATCATCGTCACCGAGTACAACCGCTCGGTGCAGGCCTTCCTGGTCGGCGGCGTGGATCGCATCCTCAACCTCAACTGGGAATCCATTCTGCCGCCGCCCGGTGGTGCCGGCCGCCAGCATTACCTGACGGCGATCACCAAGGTCGACGACCAGATCGTCGAAATCATCGACGTGGAAAAGGTGCTGTCTGAAATCGCGCCGATGAGCACCAAGGTGTCCGACGAGAAACTCGCCGATCCGCTGCTGGCCAAGGCGGTGGGCCGCGAAGTGCTGCTGGTGGATGACTCCACCGTGGCCCTTAACCAATTGCGCGAGACCATGTCCCAACTGGGCCTGCGTACGCACTCGGCCAGCGATGGCCTCAAGGCCCTGCAGCTGCTGAAGAAGTGGGCTGACAGCGGCGAGGTGATGACCGACAAGTTGCTGATGATCTTCACCGATGCAGAAATGCCGGAAATGGATGGCTATCGCCTGACCACGGAGATCCGCAACGATCCGCGCCTGAAAGACCTCTACGTGGTGCTGCACACCTCGCTGTCCGGCAGCTTCAACGAAGCCATGGTGAAGAAGGTCGGCTGTGACAACTTCCTCTCCAAGTTCCAGCCGGACAAGCTGGTCGATGTGATTCGCGAGCGCCTGCAGCTCGACGAATAAGCCGTCACCGGCGCGACGGGCTTGAGCTGGTCGCGCGCTCGCCGTATAACCGGCATCTTTCCCCCCAAGGATGCCGGTCATGCAACTCGCTGCCCTCTATCGCTACCCACTCAAGTCCGGCAAGGCCGAAAGCCTGGCCAGCGCGCGTCTGGATGCCTTGGGCCTGGTGGGTGATCGGCGCTGGATGCTGGTGGAGGAGGGCAGTGGTCGTTTCCTCACCCAGCGCCTGCTGCCGCAGATGAGCCAGCTTTCGGCGCTGTGGAATGCGGCGGGCGGCCTGACCCTCAGCGCGCCGGGGCATGACAGCCTGGATGTGCCACTGCCAGATGCCGATGGTAACTTGCGCGGGGTGACCGTCTGGCGCGACAGCCTGCGCGTGCCGGATGCCGGCGATGCTGCCGCCGAGTGGCTGAGCGCCTTTATCGGCCGCGCCTGCCGTCTGGTGCAGGTGCCGGAAAGCCGCGCGCGGCAGGTCGATACTGGTTATGCCCAGCCCGGCGACAAGGTGGCCTTTGCTGACGGTTTTCCGCTGCTGCTGATTGGCCAGGCCTCGCTGGACGACCTGTCGGCACGGGTCGGTCGGCCGCTGGAGATGCTGCGCTTTCGTCCCAATCTGGTGGTGCAGGGCAGCGCGGCGTTCGCCGAGGATGGCTGGAAACGCATCCGCATCGGTGCGCTGGAGTTCGAGGTGGCCAAGGGCTGCAGCCGCTGCGTGCTGACCACCATCGATCCGCAGACCGGCGAGCGCAGCGCCGACCGCGAGCCGCTGACCACCCTGAAGACCTACCGCGAGCGCGATGGCGAGGTGTATTTCGGGCAGAACCTGTTGCCGCGCGGCGTTGGTGAGCTGCAAGTCGGCATGCCGGTCGAGGTGCTAGCGTAGCCGGGAGGTTTCAAGGGGGGTATTCCCGGATTGCATCCGGGCTACGAAAACGGGCGCCCTTGGGCGCCCGTTGTGCATTTTACTGATCGTCGAAGAAGCGTTCATGCCAGTCCACCAGCGGCGTGGGGGCATTGAGCTTCTGTCCGTAGATCACCGAATAGGACAGCACGTTCTGCACGTACTGGCGGGTTTCGTCGAACGGGATGTTCTCCACCCACACGTCGAAGGCCAGGTGGTCGGCGCCGCGCAGCCACTGGCGCACGCGGCCCGGGCCGGCGTTGTAGGCGGCCGAGGCAAGCACGCGGTTGCCGTTGAACTGGCCATGCACCTGGCTCAGGTAGGCGGCGCCAAGCTGGATATTCTTCTCTGGCACCAGCGCCTGCTGCGGGTTGGCCAGGGGAATGCCGAACTTGCGCGCGGTTTCCTTGGCGGTGGCCGGCATCAGCTGCATCAGGCCCATGGCGCCGACCGGCGAGCGGGCGTCGGCCATGAAGGCACTTTCCTGGCGGGTGATGGCGAACACCCAGCTGGAATGCAGGCCGCGCAGCTTGGCCTGTTGGGTCAGGCTGGTCTTGTGCGCCATCGGGAAGCGGATATCCAGGTCGTCCCAGTACTGCGCCTGACTGATGGTGCGGATGGCCGGGAAATACCACTGCTTATCGAAAGCCAGGCGGGCCTGGGCGACCAGCTCGTCGCGGCTGAACAGGCGACTGACGTGGTACCACTCGCGGCGACCGTCGACGATCTGGCCGCGATCGTGGAATTCCAGGGCGCGGCGGATGCCGGCGGTGTTGCGTACCTTCTGCACCAGTTGCGGGTCGAGGGCCAGTGGCTTGTTATTCAGGCTGTAAGGCGCCTCGATGCGGTCGGCGGCGAGGAAACCATAGAAGTCACGCTCCTTGGCTAGCGGCTGATACAGGGCCTGTACTTGCGGGTTTTGCGGCTGCGCCAGTTGCAGGCTGCGCGCTTGCCAGTAGCGCCAGCGGGGAGTCGTGGCCAACTCGGCCGGTAGGCGGCTGGTCAGCTGGTAGGCATCGTCCCAGCGCCCGTGGCGCAGCAGCAGGCGGGCGCGCCATTCGGAGACGGTGTTGTCGCGCAGCTGCGGGTCATACTTGCTCATCACGTCCAGGCCGCGCATGTCGAAGCGCTTGGCCAGGGTCAGGCCGATCTCGCGGGCGATGGCGACTTTCTCTTCGTCGGAGAAATTCATCTTGCCGGCGTAGACCTCAAGAAGGCTCAGGGCTTTCTCCGGGTCCTGACGGGCCAGACGGCGCAGACCCAGGCCGACTACATCGGCCATGGCGCGATCGGCCGGGGTGAAACGGGCGCTCTGGGTCAGCAGCAGCGGCTTCTGCGCCACTTCGACCAGCAGTTTGCCCTGCTTGTCGAGGCTCGGCAG
This sequence comes from Aquipseudomonas guryensis, assembly GCF_014164785.1. Taxonomy (GTDB): domain Bacteria; phylum Pseudomonadota; class Gammaproteobacteria; order Pseudomonadales; family Pseudomonadaceae; genus Aquipseudomonas; species Aquipseudomonas guryensis. Next base: position 184,454 of record NZ_JACJFN010000004.1, read on the forward strand.
GCCTTTGATCAGGTAGCTGGCGAGGCCATAGTTGCGTGCTTCGGCGGCCAGTTTGGCGCGTTTCCAGCGCAGCTCCTCGGTCAACTTGCCGTCAGCGCGCCAGATATCGAACAGCACGTCGCAGGCTGCCGGCTGCGATTTGCCGACCAGCCAGAGTTTTTCGGCGGTGGCGTTACCTTCGGCCTTCATACCGTGCTTGAGCTGGTACTGGCCGTAGAGGCAGTCCAGTTCGGTGAAGTTCAGCTTGGGGTCGTAGTAATTGATGAAGGTCTGCCATTCACCGCGTTCGGCCAGCCAGCGCAACCAGCGCAGCTTCATCCAGCCGGCTTGGGGCAAGTCGCCATGCTCGGTGAGGAATTTCTCGATTTCTTCATTGCTGGCCCATTTCAGGCGGGCGGTCAGCTCGTCATAGGCCAGATAGGGTTCCAGCGGGTAGTCGCGCAGGGCATTGGCGTAGCGCAGGTAGGGGCCCTTGTCGCCCTTGGCCAGGGCGCGCTTGGCCTCATCGTACATCTGGCGTTGTTGCGCCAGGCTAGCAGCATGGGCGCTGGGCAGGCTGAAGGTGCAGAGAAGCAGGCAGGAACAAAGGCTGAGCAGAGAACGGCGCATGACACTTCCGGGCAGAAGACAGTAGGGTGCAGGCTCACCGAGCACCAAATATGTCTAGCTTAGCCTTTTGCGCGATGCCGGTGAAAGCATGCGCGTTAGCGTGATGGGTGATGCATAAATGCCAGCATGGATTGCCGGCAACTCAGTTAGAATGCGTCCCCGGTTTTTTGGAAGTCGCTCGTCATGACCCTGCTCAAGTTCACCGAAGTTTCCCTGGCCTACGGCGCCATGCCGCTGCTGGACAAGGTGTCCTGGCAAATTGCCCGTGGCGAGCGCGCCTGCATCATCGGTCGTAATGGCACCGGCAAGTCGAGCATGCTGCGTCTGGTCAAGGGCGATCAGATGGCCGATGACGGGGAAATCTGGCGTGCGCCAGGCCTGAAAATTGGCGAATTGCCCCAGGAATTGCCACGCGCCGACGAGCGGACGGTGTTTGATGTGGTGGCCGAGGGCCTGGCCGGCGTCGGCGCGCTGCTTGCCCAGTACCATCATCTCAGCCAGAACATCCACACCGACGAAGACCTCAACCAGCTGATGCATGTGCAGCAGGAACTGGAGGCGAAGGATGGCTGGCGCCTGCAACAGCTGGTCGACAGCACCCTGAGCCGCCTGCAGCTGCCGGCCGACAAGACCCTGGCGGAGCTCTCCGGTGGCTGGCGTCGTCGTGTGCTGCTGGCCCAGGCGCTGGTCTCAGAGCCGGATCTGCTGCTGCTCGACGAACCAACCAACCACCTGGATATCGGCGCCATTGCCTGGCTGGAAGAAGCGCTGCTGGGCTTCAACGGTGCGGTTCTGTTTATTACCCACGACCGCTCCTTCCTGCAGAACCTGGCCACGCGCATCCTCGAACTGGATCGCGGTGGCCTGATCGACTGGAACGGCGACTACGCCAGCTTCCTGGTGCACAAGGAACAGCAGCTGGCCGCGGAAGAAACCGCCAATGCCCTGTTCGACAAGCGCCTGGCCCAGGAAGAAGTGTGGATTCGCCAGGGCATCAAGGCCCGCCGTACCCGTAACGAAGGCCGCGTGCGCGCGCTCAAGGAAATGCGCCAAGAACGCAGCGAGCGTCGTGAGCGCCAGGGCAAGGCCAATATCCAGCTGGAAACCGCCGACAAGTCCGGCAAGCAGGTGATGGTGGTGGAGAACGTCAGCTTCGCCCACCCAGGCGGTCCCAAGCTGGTCGACGACTTCTCCTTCGTTCTGCAGCGCTCCGACCGCATCGGTCTGCTCGGCGCCAACGGTACGGGCAAGACCACGTTGCTGAAGATGTTGCTCGGGGATCTGCAGCCGACCAGCGGCAAGATCGAGGTGGGTACCAAGCTGGAAGTGGCGTATTTCGACCAATTGCGTCACCAGCTGGAGCCGGAAAAGACGGTGATCGACAACGTCGCCGAGGGTCGCGACTTCATCACCATCGATGGTCAGAACCGCCATGTGCTTAGCTATCTGGGCGACTTCCTGTTCAGCCCACAGCGTGCCCGTACCCCGGTCAAGGCGCTGTCGGGTGGCGAGCGGGCACGACTGTTGCTGGCCAAGCTGTTCAGCAAACCGGCCAACCTGCTGGTGCTGGACGAACCGACCAACGACCTCGACGTGGAAACCCTTGAGTTGCTCGAAGAGGTGCTGCTGAATTTCCCCGGCACCGTGCTGATGGTCAGCCACGATCGGGCCTTCCTCGACAACGTGGTGACCAGCACCCTGGTGTTCGAGGGCGAAGGGCGCGTGCGCGAGTACGTCGGTGGTTACCAGGACTGGTTGCGCCAGGGCGGTTCGCCGCGGCTACTCGGTGTTGGCGAGAGCAAATCCGGTAAAGCAGAACTGAGCGCGGTGGCACCCGCTGCGCCGGTAGTGGAGCCCGTGGTGGAAGTGCCGGCGGCGGCGAAGAAGAAACTCAGCTACAAGCTGCAGCGTGAGCTGGAAGCGATTCCCGGGCAGATCGACGCCCTGGAAAAGCAGCTCGCAGAGCTCCAGGCGCAGATCGCCGCTCCGGCGTTCTATCAGCAGTCGGCGGTTACCACCGCGGCGGTGCTGGATCGCCTGCAGAGCCTGCAAGAAGAACTGGACCAGCTCTTGGAGCGTTGGGCCGAATTGGAAGCCTAGGGGCTGCTGATGTGTTGTCGCTGCTGCGACAACGCGCGCGTATGCCCCCAATAGCCTGTCGGAGAGACGCATGGCGATTGAGTACCGCATCACCCTGGATGACAACCATCAGTTCAGCTACAGGATCGAGCTGGACCGGCCTTACGATGCCCAGAGTGCTGAAACGATGCCCAAGTGGACGCGCCTGGAACATAACCAGTGCAGCAACTGCCCGCTGAACAAGGGCGAGTTCAGTCACTGTCCGGCGGCCGTCGATCTGCATCGCGTGATCGAGGATTTCCATGGTCTGCCGGCCGTGAAGAAGGCGCAGGTCTGGGTGCGCACCCCGGAGCGCGAGTACAACAAGTTGGTGGGTTTGGAGGAGGGCTTGCGCTCCTTGCTCGGGGTGATCATGGCGACCAGTGCCTGCCCGGTGCTGGCACGCCTGAAGCCGATGGCGCAGAACCATCTGCCGTTCGCCAGTAGCCAGGAGTTCATCCTGCGCACCATTTCCCTGTACCTGACGCGCCAGTATTTCAACTTCCGTGAGGGGCGTCGCCCGGATTGGGAGCTGAAAGGGCTGGTCAAGCAGTTCCAGCAGTTGCAGTTGGTCAACCAGGCCTTCTGGCAGCGGATTCTGGATGTCTGCGAAGGTGATTCCAACCTCAAGGCCTTCCTCACCTTCTTCTCCCTGTCGTCGAGCATGACCGTGTCACTGGAGACGCAGCTGCAGAAGATCCGTCCGCTGGTCATGAGTGCTGGCGACGCCAACGAATAAGGCGTCTCGGCGCCCGCTGTTCAGCTCGGCTTCTTCAGGCGCACGGCCAGTACGTCGCAGGGCGCACCATGCAGCACGTCATTGGCCGTGGAGCCGAGCAGCAGGGCCAGGCCGTGACGGCCATGGCTGCCGACCACGATCAGGTCGCAGCCCTGTTCCGTTGCCAGGCGATGAATCTCCTGGCGCGGCTGGCCGTAGACAAGATGGCGCTGTTCGCTGACCAGTTGTGGGTAACGTCCGGCAAAGCTTTGCAGGCGCTCACGGGCCTGGTCGAATTGCTGCTGTTGCAGCAGCGACAGATCCATCGGCACGTCACCGCCAAAGGCCATCGCCATCGGTTCGATGATATGCACCAAGGACGCCTTGGCTGTGCTGCTGGTCGCCAGCTCCAGGGCGCGAATCACAACTGGGTGGCATTCTTCGGTCAGGTCGACGGCAATCAGAATGTGTTGATAGGGCATGAGCGTTTCCTCCTTGGTTGAGGCAGCCTTTTATAAACAGTATGGCTTGCCTGCTTCATAACACAGGCTTTTGCCGCAGGGTGACAGATATGACCTGGTGGATTGTGGTTTTGCTGGTTGCTATGGCGCTCAGTCCGCTGGTCTGGCTGCGTCCTTCGCGCTTGCAGAGTGGGCAAATGGCCCAGCGTCTGGCAGCGCGTCGCCTGGGGCTGGGCATGCAGCTTACTCAGCAAGAGTGGCCGCATTGGCTGGAGTCCAGTCCGCCCGCTAGCTGTGCCCAATACCACCGGCCCCGGCGCAGTGGTCGTAGCGATTGCTGGAGTTATTGGCAGAGCGCTCCGGGGGTGTGGCTCAACCAGTGGCGTGAGCCCTGCAGCGATCCCGCATTGCAGGAATGCCTGCGCGAGTTGCCCGCGGATGTCTACAAGGTAGAGGCTGGGGCGCAGATGATTGCGTTGTACTGGGGCGAGCGGGGCGGCGAGGTCGAGCTGGGCGCAATTGCCGGTGCATTAGCCAAGCTGGCCTGATAGGTTTAGTGCCGCTATCCGCAGCATTATTTACCCTGTGAATGTGCTTTATCAGAACGTCGAAGTGCTCTGGAGCGCGGGTTTCGCCAGTGTTTTGTGGCTTTTAGGTCGATTCTGGTCATTGCGTGACGCTGCGCCCATTTGCTGCGCCAGTGACGGGCAATTGACAATTGTCGGGTTTTCACAGAATGTGTGCGCACCCAAATCAAACGGGCGTATGAATTGAGCGTTTGCCGGTCTCGGCAGCGCCTTTACAGCCCGATTATCGCATCGGTGGGTGTGCCAGGCCGATTGCGGCTATGCTCGACGGCTGCGCCGCGGGCAAGCCTGCTAGTCGGCTCCGATGTGTACTGTTCAGCTTCCATACCGTGGAGATCAGTTGATGATTTACGAAGGTAAAGCCATCACGGTTAAGGCTCTTGAGAGCGGCATCGTCGAATTGAATTTCGACCTCAAGGGTGAGTCCGTTAACAAGTTCAACCGTCTCACTCTGAGCGAGCTGCGCCAGTCCGTGGACGCCATCAAGGCTGACGGTTCGATCAAGGGCGTAATCGTTACCAGCGGCAAAGACGTGTTCATCGTCGGTGCCGACATCACCGAGTTCGTCGATAACTTCAAGTTGCCCGACGAAGAGCTGGTAGCCGGCAACCTCGAAGCCAACAAGATCTTCAGCGACTTCGAAGACCTCAATGTGCCGACCGTAGTGGCCATCAACGGCATCGCCCTGGGTGGCGGTTTCGAAATGTGCCTGGCCGCTGACTACCGCGTTGCCGCAGAGACCGCCAAGGTCGGCCTGCCGGAAGTCAAACTGGGTATCTACCCGGGCTTCGGTGGCACCGTGCGTCTGCCGCGCGTGATCGGTACCGACAACGCCATCGAGTGGATTGCTTCCAGCAAGGAAGCCAAAGCTGCCGACGCCCTGAAAGTAGGCGCGGTCGACGCTGTCGTCGCTCCCGCCAAGCTCAAAGACGCCGCTCTGGACCTGATCAAACGCGCCATCTCCGGCGAGCTGGACTACAAGGCCAAGCGTCAGCCCAAGCTGGAAAAGATCAAGCTCAACGCCATTGAGCAGATGATGTGCTTCGAAACCGCCAAAGGTTTCGTCGCAGGCCAGGCCGGTCCGAACTACCCGGCCCCGGTCGAAGCCATCAAGACCATCCAGAAAGCCGCCAACTTCGGTCGCGACAAAGCGCTGGAAGTGGAAGCCGCAGGCTTCGTCAAGCTGGCCAAGACTTCGGTTGCGGAAAGCCTGATCGGTCTGTTCCTGAATGACCAGGAACTGAAGAAGAAAGCCAAGCAGCACGACGAAATCGCGCGTGACGTGAAACTGGCTGCCGTACTGGGCGCGGGCATCATGGGTGGCGGTATCGCCTACCAGTCGGCCTCCAAAGGCACCCCGATCCTGATGAAGGATATCCGCGAAGAGGGTATCCAGATGGGTCTGGCCGAGGCTTCCAAGCTGCTCGGCAGTCGCGTCGCCAAAGGCCGCATGACGCCGGCGAAGATGGCCGAAGCCCTGACCGGTATTCGTCCGACCATGTCCTACGGTGATTTCGGCAACGTCGATATCGTCGTCGAAGCCGTAGTCGAGAATCCGAAGGTCAAGCAGATCGTACTCGCCGAAGTGGAAGGTGTGGTTCGCGAAGACGCGATCCTGGCTTCCAACACCTCGACCATTTCCATCAACTTGCTGGCCAAGGCCCTCAAGCGTCCGGAAAACTTCGTCGGCATGCACTTCTTCAACCCGGTGCACATGATGCCGCTGGTTGAAGTCATCCGTGGCGAGAAGTCCAGCGATGTAGCCGTAGCTACCACCGTTGCTTACGCCAAGAAGATGGGCAAGAGCCCGATCGTGGTCAACGATTGCCCGGGCTTCCTGGTCAACCGCGTGCTGTTCCCGTACTTCGGCGGCTTCTCCAAGCTGCTCGGTTTCGGTGTCGACTTCGTGCGTATCGACAAGGTCATGGAGAAGTTCGGCTGGCCCATGGGCCCGGCGTACCTGTCCGACGTGGTCGGTATCGACACCGGTCACCATGGCCGTGACGTGATGGCCGAAGGCTTCCCGGATCGTATGGGCGTGGAAGGCAAGACTGCCGTCGACGTGATGTACGACGCCAATCGCCTGGGTCAGAAAAATGGCAAGGGTTTCTACGCTTACGAGATGGACAAGCGTGGCAAGCCGAAGAAGGTCTCCGACCCGGTTGCCTACGATCTGCTCAAGACCATCGTGACCGAGCAGCGTGAAGTAACTGACGAAGACATCATCAACTTCATGATGATCCCGCTGTGCCTGGAAACCGTTCGTTGCCTGGAAGATGGCATCGTTGAAACCGCTGCCGAGGCCGACATGGGCCTGATCTACGGCATCGGCTTCCCGCCCTTCCGTGGTGGTGCACTGCGTTACATCGACTCCATCGGTGTAGCCGAATTCGTGGCCCTGGCTGACAAATATGCCGACCTGGGCGCGCTGTACTACCCGACCGCCAAACTTCGCGAAATGGCCAAAAACGGCCAGAAGTTTTTCGGTTAATCGCGCAACGATCAGAGCGAGAGTAGAGATATGAGCCTGAATCCGAGAGACGCAGTCATTGTCGACTTCGGCCGTACCCCGATGGGTCGTTCCAAAGGTGGCATGCACCGCAACACCCGTGCCGAGAACATGTCGGCACACCTGATCAGCGGCGTGCTGGCACGCAATACCAAGCTGGACCCGGCTGAAGTCGAAGACGTGATCTGGGGCTGCGTTAACCAGACCCTGGAGCAGGGCTGGAACATCGCGCGCATGGCGTCGCTGATGACCCAGATTCCGCACACCAGCGCTGCGCAAACCGTCAGCCGTCTGTGTGGTTCTTCCATGAGCGCCCTGCACACTGCCGTGCAGGCGATCCAGACCGGCAACGGCGACGTGTTCGTGGTTGGCGGCGTGGAGCACATGGGCCACGTCAGCATGATGCACGGCGTCGATCCGAACCCGCACATGTCCCTGTACGCCGCGAAGGCGTCGGGCATGATGGGTCTGACCGCTGAAATGCTCGGCAAGATGCACGGCATCAGCCGCGAGGCGCAAGACGCCTTCGGTGAGCGTTCGCACCGCCTGGCCCACAAGGCCACCGTCGAAGGCAAGTTCAAGGATGAAATCATCCCGATGCAAGGCTACGACGAGAACGGCTTCCTGAAGGTTTTCGACTACGACGAAACCATTCGTCCGGAAACCACCCTGGAAAGCCTGGCTGCGCTGAAGCCGGCGTTCAACCCGAAAGGCGGCACCGTGACTGCGGGTACTTCCTCGCAGATCACCGACGGTGCTTCCTGCATGATCGTCATGTCCGCCCAGCGTGCCCAAGACCTCGGCATCCAGCCGCTGGCCGTGGTGCGTGGCATGGCCGTACACGGTGTCGATCCGGCGATCATGGGCTACGGCCCGGTGCCGTCGACTCAGAAAGCCCTCAAGCGTGCCGGCCTGACCATGGACGACATCGATTTCGTTGAGCTCAACGAAGCCTTTGCCGCCCAGGCCCTGCCCGTGCTGAAAGACCTGAAACTCCTCGACAAGATGGAGCAGAAGGTTAACCTGCACGGCGGCGCCATCGCTCTGGGCCACCCGTTCGGCTGCTCCGGTGCGCGTATCTCCGGTACCCTGCTGAACGTGATGAAGCAGAATGGCGGCACCCTCGGTGTGTCGACCATGTGCATTGGCCTCGGCCAGGGCATCACCACCGTCTTCGAACGCGTCTAAGCGTTTCGAGATGGAAAAACCGGGGCCCTGTGCCCCGGTTTTTGTTTTTGGGTAATCCGCTTCGGGAGTCGAACCATGCAGCTGCAACCCGGCTTGTACCGCCACTACAAAGGCCCGCAATACCGTGTGTTCGGTGTTGCCCGGCATTCCGAGACGGAAGAGGATGTAGTGGTCTACCAGGCCCTGTACGGCGAGTTCGGCCTGTGGGTCAGGCCACTCGAGATGTTCTGCAGCACGGTCGAGGTGGACGGCGAGACAGTCCCGCGCTTTGCTTTGATCGAGGCCGAACCGGCACGCTTCGCCAAGGAGTGAGCAAGCAGCGCGCTTGACCTCACCTCGACGGCCACTATATATAGCGGTGCCTTTAGCGGCGCCGCCCGCTTTTACTCTCAGAATTCAGGAATTTTCCAATCCATGGGCAAATCGCTGGTCATCGTGGAATCCCCGGCCAAGGCCAAGACCATCAACAAGTATCTGGGCAACCAGTACGTGGTGAAGTCGAGCATCGGCCATATCCGTGACCTGCCTACCAGCGGTTCGGCCAGTAGCGCCAAGGAGCCCGTCAAGCGCGGCAAGGCGGCTGCGGGCGAAGCGCCGGCGCTGTCGCCCAAGGAAAAGGCCAAGCGCCAGCTAGTGTCGCGCATGGGCGTCGATCCGGAACATGGCTGGAAGGCCAAGTACGAGATCCTGCCCGGCAAGGAAAAGGTGATCGAGGAACTGCGCCGCCTGGCCAAGGATGCCGACACTATCTATCTCGCAACCGACTTGGATCGCGAGGGGGAAGCCATCGCCTGGCACCTGCGCGAAGCCATTGGTGGCGATGACAGCCGCTACAAGCGTGTGGTGTTCAACGAAATCACCAAGAAGGCCATCCAGGAAGCCTTCTCCAAGCCCGGCGAGCTGGATATCAACCGGGTCAACGCCCAACAGGCGCGCCGCTTCCTCGATCGCGTGGTCGGCTACATGGTCTCGCCGCTGCTGTGGCAGAAGATCGCCCGTGGCCTGTCTGCCGGCCGCGTGCAGTCGGTAGCGGTGAAACTGGTGGTCGAACGCGAGAAAGAGATCCGCGCCTTCGTCCCGGAAGAATATTGGGAAGTGCACGCCGATCTCGGTACCGCCAAGAACGCCAATGTGCGTTTCGAAGTGGTGCGCGAGAAGGGCGAAGCCTTCAAACCGGTCAATGAAGCCCAGGCCATGGCGGCGCTGGAGAAGCTCAAGGCCTCCAGTTACAGCATCGCCAAGCGCGAAGACCGGCCGACCAGCAGCAAGCCGTCGGCGCCGTACATCACCTCGACCCTGCAGCAGGCGGCGAGTAATCGTCTCGGCTTCGGCGTGAAGAAGACCATGATGATGGCCCAGCGGCTCTACGAGGCCGGCTACATCACCTATATGCGTACCGACTCGACCAACCTCTCGGCCGATGCCGTGGAGATGGTGCGTGGCTTCATCGAGAGCGAGTACGGCAAGAAGTACCTGCCGGCCAAGCCGAATGTCTATTCGAGCAAGGAGGGCGCCCAGGAGGCACACGAGGCGATCCGTCCGTCCGACGTCAATCTGCGTCCGACCCAGATCTCCGGCATGGAGCGCGACGCTGAGCGCCTCTACGAGCTGATCTGGCGCCAGTTCGTCGCCTGCCAGATGCCGCCAGCCGAATACCTGTCGACCAGCGTTACCGTGGCCGCCGGCACCTTCGAGCTGCGCGCCAAGGGCCGTATCCTCAAGTTCGATGGTTACACCAGGGCGCAGCCGCAGCAGAGCAAGCCGGGCGAAGACGACGTGCTGCCGGACATGAACGAGGGCGAGACGCTCAAGCTGATCAAGCTCGACCCCAGCCAGCACTTCACCAAGCCGCCGGCACGCTTCTCCGAAGCCAGCCTGGTCAAGGAGCTGGAGAAGCGCGGTATCGGTCGTCCGTCGACCTACGCGGCAATCATCTCGACCATCCAAGAGCGTGGCTATGTGACGGTGCAGAATCGTCGCTTCTACGCCGAGAAGATGGGTGACATCGTCACCGAGCGCCTCAACGAAAGCTTCTCCAACCTGATGGACTACGGCTTCACTGCCGGCATGGAAGAGCATCTGGACGACGTGGCTCAGGGCGAGCGCGACTGGAAGCACGTCCTCGACGACTTCTACGGCGACTTCAAGAAGAAGCTGGAAGTGGCGGAAGTGGCCGACAGCGGCATGCGCGCCAACCAGCCGACCCTGACCGACATTGCCTGCCGTGATTGCGGTCGGCCGATGATGATTCGTACCGCCTCCACCGGCGTGTTCCTTGGTTGCTCCGGCTACGCCCTGCCGCCGAAAGAACGCTGCAAGGCCACCATCAACCTGATTCCGGGCGACGAAATCGCCGCCGATGACGAAGGTGAGTCCGAGTCGCGCGTGCTGCTCAACAAACACCGCTGCCCGATCTGCGCCACGGCGATGGACGCCTACCTGCTGGATGAAACCCGCAAGCTGCATATCTGCGGCAACAACCCGGATTGCTCGGGTTACGAGATCGAGCAGGGCCAGTACCGCATCAAGGGCTATGAAGGGCCGAGCCTGGAGTGCGACAAGTGCGGCAGCGAAATGCAGCTGAAGACTGGTCGCTTCGGCAAGTTTTTCGGTTGCACCAACAGCACCTGCAAGAACACCCGCAAGCTGCTGCGCAGCGGCGAGGCGGCGCCACCGAAGATGGATGCGGTGCAGATGCCGGAGCTCAAGTGCGAGAAGGTCAATGACACCTACGTACTGCGTGACGGCGCTTCCGGTCTGTTCCTGGCTGCCAGCCAGTTCCCGAAGAACCGCGAAACCCGTGCGCCGCTGGTGCTGGAGCTGATCCCGCATAAAGACGAGATCGATCCCAAGTACCACTTCCTGCTGGAGGCACCGAAGAAGGATCCGGAAGGCCGTCCGGCGGTTATCCGCTACAGCCGCAAGACCAAGGAGCAGTATGTGCAGAGCGAGGTGGACGGCAAGCCCACCGGCTGGCGCGCCTTCTTCTCGGGCGGCAAGTGGAAAGTGGAAAGCAAGGGCTGAGTGACCGAGTCCGGCGCGCCTGGCGCGCTGGCAGGTAATCGGCTTCGCATGAAGTCTGGAGGGCCTTGCCATGGCGCATGAGCTGTATACCCGCACCAATCAGAAGGTCTATTTTGCCGGTCTGGCGTTGGAGAACCTGCGCAAGGCCGAGACAGGCACGTCGATGCACGGCCAGGGGCAGGTGCAGGCCGAGCGTGAGGCTGCGCTGTTCCATCTGTACGGCGCGTTGCTCGGGCTGTGCCATGAGATTGCCGGCTACTACCGTCTGCCGGAAGCCAACGTGCCGCGCGCCGAGTTGCTGCTGAATCAGGCTGTGTTGCAGGCAGCCCCAAGCCCTGAATTGGCCGAGCTGGTCGAGTTGGCGCAGCAGTCGGAAACCTGGCTGGCGCAGCTGCTGCAGGCTTACGCCAAATTGTTCCTGCCGCCACAGGCGCCAAAGACGGCCAAAGTCGATCCGACTTTGCCGCTGATCCAGGCTGTCAGTGTCGAAGAAGAAGTGCCGCAATTGGGGCGCGAAGAGCTGGAAGCCTGGCGTCAGCAGCTCAAGCAGCTGGCCCTGCGCTTTCGCGAGTCGCTCAGCGAGTGCTGAGTGCTGAGTGCAAAGGGATGGGTGGGCTAGGGCGGTTATCTCTTGGCTGGTACACTGCCCGTCTGATTGGAGAATTTTGCTATGCCTACATCCTTCCTGGAAATCGTCGAGCTTCCTGACGGCCGCATTGCTCTGCGCCGTGCCGAGGATGAGGAAACCCTGGTCACCCTGGATTTCTCCGCCGATGCCAAAGCCTTTCTGCAGGGGCAACACGTCGAAGTGGCCAAGGCCATGCTGAACGTTGGTGTGCAAATGGCTGGTCGCCTCGCCGAAGGCGATATGGAGCATGATGATCAGCCGCGGGTGCTGCATTGATCCAGCCCCATGGCTGACGCTTGATCACTTCAGGCAAGCGTTAGCGCAATACCCTCTTTCTACAGAAACATCTTCTGCAGACTTCAGGCGAGGCAGTTGCTGCCCCTGGCCAATCAATCCAGACGAATATTCAGACTCTGTGCGCTGCCCAGTCGGGCCGAGCAGCTCAGGCTCAGGCGTTGTGCTGGCTGCAGTTTGATCCAGCTAACCACAGTGTGGCTGCGGCCCAGGCGCAGGGCCTCACGGGCGAGATCGAAGCTGTTCTGTCCGGTGCGTGGCTGCAGTACCAGCAAACGATCCAGGTTGAGTCCGGCACTACGCAGCCAGGCATTGGTCAGGCCGGCGGGTGGGGCGATAAGGGTCAGCCAGCGGGCGTCCTGGTTCTGGCTCAGTTCGCGCAGTACCGGGCCCAGCAGGTGACGGCAGTGATTTAGCGAGCCAGACAGGGATAGCTCGCTGAAGGGCTCCGATTCTTCTGCCCAGGACGGCAGTTCAACGCTATCGGTGAGTTGCGGGACCAGGCTCTGGCCTAGGAAAGCTTCGAACAGCGGAAGTTGCGAACGATTCAGCGACTGCGGGAACTGCATGAAGCTCTCCTTACGACCTAGTGGCGTATCACGTTAGCGACGGATCACGCCGACACTCAAACCTTCGATGATCAGATCCTGTTCTTCCAGATTCACTTCGATCGGGGCGAACTCGGGGTTTTCGGCAATCAGCAGCACCTTGTTGCCGCTACGCTGAAAGCGCTTGACCGTGACCTCGTCGTCGATACGGGCGACTACTATCTGGCCGTTGCGGGCTTCGCGGGTGGTGTGCACGGCTAGCAGGTCGCCGTCGAAAATGCCGATGTCCTTCATGCTCATGCCGCGTACCCGCAGCAGGTAGTCGGCACGTGGATGGAAGAAGCCGGGATTGATCTGGCAGGACTCTTCGACATGCTGCTGTGCCAGGATTGGCGCGCCGGCGGCAACCCGGCCGATGATGGGCAGGCCTTCTTCTTCCTGCGCCTCCGGCTCGTAGCCAGGGATGCGGATGCCGCGCGAAGCGCCAGGGGTCATCTCGATGGCGCCTTTACGGGCCAGCGCCTTGAGATGTTCCTCGGCAGCGTTGGGCGACTTGAAACCCAGCTCCTGAGCGATTTCGGCGCGGGTTGGCGGGTAACCGTTAGCTTCCAGGCAGCGCTTGATGAAGGCGAGGATTTCAGCTTGGCGAGGCGTGAGCTTGAGCATGATGGTTGTCTGTCTGTTTATACAGTTGCTGTGATTATATACAGTGATTTTGACCTGGCAACAGTTCTTTTTGCTCAGGGCATTGTGGTCATTTCTGCCGCTTGCCGACTTTGCGCAAGGTTCTGCCAATCTGCTCTATGGTTAAATGCGTGACTGGTCAGCCATGAAAGGGCCTGTGAGGCTTGACAGGGCATCGGCCTGAAACGTATGTTTCAAACAAGTGTTTGTCAGGTGGATATTTCATGGCTCAGTCAGAAACAGTCGAGCGCATTCTCGATGCTGCGGAGCAGTTGTTTGCGGAAAAAGGCTTCGCCGAGACTTCTCTGCGCCTGATCACCAGCAAGGCTGGGGTCAATCTGGCAGCGGTCAATTACCACTTCGGCTCGAAGAAGGCGCTGATCCAGGCAGTGTTCTCGCGCTTTCTCGGTCCGTTCTGCGCCAGCTTGGAGAAGGAGCTGGATCGCCGTCAGGGCAAGCCGGAGAGCAAGGCCAGCCTCGAAGAGTTGCTGGAAATCCTCGTGGAGCAGGCGCTGGCAGTCAAACCGCGCAGCGGTAACGACTTGTCTATCTTCATGCGCCTGCTGGGCCTGGCGTTCAGTCAGAGCCAGGGTCACCTGCGGCGTTACCTGGAAGACATGTACGGCAAGGTGTTCCGTCGCTACCTCGTACTGTTGCATGAAGCTGCGCCACGAATACCGCCGCTGGAGCTGTTCTGGCGTGTGCATTTCATGCTGGGTGCTGCGGCGTTCAGCATGTCCGGGATCAAGGCGCTGCGGGCGATTGCCGAGAACGATTTTGGTGTGGATACCTCGATCGAGCAGGTCATGCGCCTGATGGTGCCGTTCCTCGCCGCAGGCATGCGCGCGGAGACCGGGGTCAACGATGAAGCCCTGGCCAGCGCCCAGCTCAAACCGCGGGCCAAGGTAGCGGTCGCCGCGAAAGGCTGATTGCGGCTGTGCCCGAGCGGGCCGATCGGCTAAGCTAGCCGCCCATGCGCCCGCTCGATTTCCTGCATATTTCCATTGCTGATCAATGCCTGTACGGCTTCGCCGACGGGCATTTGGTGCTGCGCCTGTCTGTCTCCACTGCTTTGAATGGTGCGGGTGAGCGCAGCGGTTCCAACTGCACGCCGCGCGGCCGTCACCAGGTGCGGGCGAAGATCGGCGAGGGTTTGCCGCTGGGTGCCGTTTTGCGCGGGCGGCGCTGGACCGGCGAGGTCTGGTCCAATGAATTGCACCAGCAGTTTCCCGGTCGCGACTGGATCCTGACCCGCATCCTCTGGCTCAGTGGTTGCGAACCGGGCATCAATCGCCTGGGCGCCGTCGATACCTTTCGCCGCTACATCTACCTGCACGGTACGCCGGACACCGAGCCGCTGGGCGTGCCGCTGTCCCACGGCTGCGTGCGTCTGCGCAACGCCGACCTGCTGCAACTTTTCCCCCGTGTGCCGCTGCATTGCGCGGTACTGATCGATGAGGCGCCGTGTCCCGCATGGGCGGCCGCCGATCTCGTTTAAGGACTACTCGTGAAGACTCCCCTGTATGGCTCCCTGATGCTGGACGTGCATGGCACCTGGCTGACCGCCGAAGACCGGCAGATCCTGCGCCAGCCCGAAGTGGGCGGGCTGATCCTGTTCGCCCGCAATATCGAAGACCCGCGCCAGGTGCGTGAGCTGAGTGCAGCCATCCGCGCGGTACGTCCGGATCTGCTGCTAGCGGTGGATCAGGAAGGTGGTCGCGTGCAGCGCTTGCGCCAGGGCTTTGTGCGTCTGCCGGCTATGCGTGCCCTGGCCGACAACGATAACGCCGAATACCTGGCCGAACAGTGCGGCTGGCTGATGGCTACGGAAGTGCTGGCGGTCGGCCTCGATCTGAGCTTCGCCCCGGTGCTGGATCTCGATCACCAGCGCAGCGCGGTGGTGGGTAGCCGCAGCTTCGAAGGCAATCCCGAGCTGGCGACCATGTTGGCCGGTGCCTTCATTCGTGGCATGGCGGCGGCCGGCATGGCTGCTACCGGCAAACACTTCCCTGGGCATGGCTGGGCCGAGGCCGATTCCCATGTGGCCATCCCGGTGGATGAGCGCAGCCTGGAGCAGATCCGCAGCAACGATCTGATTCCCTTCCAGTGTCTCAGCCAAGAGCTGGCGGCGGTGATGCCGGCCCATGTGATCTACCCGCAGGTCGACAACCAGCCTGCCGGCTTCTCGCGCCGTTGGCTGCAGGACATCCTGCGCGGCGAGCTGGGCTTCCAGGGTGTGATCTTCAGTGACGACCTGTCCATGGCCGGTGCCCATGTGGTCGGTGATGCCGCCAGCCGCATCGAGGCGGCGTTGAATGCCGGTTGCGACATGGGCCTGGTGTGCAACGACCGCGGCGCCGCAGAGCTGGCCCTGAGCACTTTGCAGCGCCTCCAGGTGCAGCCGCCCAGGGGCCTGGCGCGCATGCGTGGGCAGGGCTTTGCCAGTACCGAATACCGCCAGCAACCCCGCTGGCTGACTGCCGTGGCCGCCCTGCGTGCCGCGCAGCTGATCGATTGAGGTTGCTGTTGAAAAGGATAAGCGCATGACTGTCTACGCCATTATCGGCGGCACCGGCCTGACCCAGCTGGAAGGCCTGACCCTCACCGAAGAGCTGTCGCTCGACACGCCTTACGGCGCCCCGTCGGCCGCTATCCAGCGCGGCCAGTACGCCGGGCGTGAGGTGCTGTTCCTCGCCCGCCATGGCCATCCGCACCGCATCCCGCCGCATCAGGTCAACTACCGCGCCAACCTCTGGGCGCTGAAGCAGGCTGGTGCCGAGGCGATTCTCGCGGTCAACGCGGTCGGTGGCATCCATGCAGCCATGGGCAGTGGTCACCTCTGCGTGGCGCACCAGATCATCGATTACACCTGGGGCCGCGAACACACCTATTTCGCCGGCGATATCGAGCACGTCACCCACATCGACTTCAGCTACCCCTATGACGAACCGCTGCGTGGCAAGCTGATCGACGCCCTGCAGGCGCTGGGCCATGCGCACAGCAGCCATGGCGTGTACGGCGCCACCCAGGGCCCGCGCCTGGAAAGCGTGGCCGAGATCGCCCGCATGGAGCGCGACGGCTGCGATATCGTCGGCATGACCGGCATGCCCGAGGCGGCTCTGGCCCGTGAGCTGGAGCTGCCCTATGCCTGCCTGGCGCTGGTGGTCAATCCGGCGGCTGGCAAGTCCAGCGGCATCATCACCATGGCCGAGATCGAACAGGCCCTTGCCGATGGCATCGGCAAGGTCAAGGCAGTGCTGGCACGGGTGCTCAGCGAGTAGCTTTCCGCAGGTACAAAAAAAGCCCCGCACTGCGGGGCTTTTGCTTTCTCGGGTGGGATTACTGCGGGGTGACTTTCACCAGCATGCCCAGGCTGCCGTGGTCCAGATAGGTCAGCTCGCCGTTCTTCAGGCGGCTGCGCTGCTTGATGCGCTCGCTGCCGGTGAGCAGGGCGTCGGCGTCGAACTGGTTGACCCAGATGTCGGCGTCGATATCGACCAGGCGCTCCAGCAGGGTGAGGGCGATGGTGCCTTCCACCGGGTAATGGCCGAACTGCTCGTTGCCAGTGCTCAGCGCCGACTTGCCCGGCACTGCGCCGAGGGTCTGGGCCCACGCCTTGTGCAGCAGCACCTGGTAGCCGCTGCCTGGGTTGAGTTTGGCCGCCACGTCTTCCAGGGCGATGCCGCGCTCGTTGCCGGCAATCGATTGGGCGCCTGCGGCCCAGTCGTCCGGCGCCGGCTGGCTGGCGACCACCGGCTGGCCGGCCTGACGGAACACGATGACCTCGATCTGGTACAGCGCATCGGCGAACGCCGAGGGTGCCAGCAGGCAGAGCAGCAGGGTGAGATGGCGGAATGCGCGCATGGGGTCAGTCCTTTAAACAGATTGCGAGAGTAGACGCTCGAGCAGGGCCTCGAGGGTGTTGAAACGTTCTTCCGGGCGCTCCATCGGCACCTGGAATTTGAACATCGTGGCGCCTTCGAACTTGTAGCGCTTGGGCTGGCTCTGGATCAGCTTGATCAGGGTCAGCGGGTCGACACAGGTAGTGGCGGCGAACTCGATGCGTCCACCTTGCGGGCCGGCATCGATCTTCTTGATCCCGAGCTTTTCCGCCTGCAGCTTGAGCAGGGTGATGCGCACCAGGTTCTTGGTCGGGTCTGGCAGCAGGCCGAAGCGGTCGATCATTTCCACCTGCAGCTCTTTCAGGCCATCCTCGTCGGCGGCGTTGGCGATGCGCTTGTAGAGGATGAGGCGAGCGTGCACGTCCGGCAGGTAGTCCTCGGGGATCAGCGCGGGTACGCGCAGGTTGATCTCCGGGCCGCCACCGAGCGGCTGGTCGAGGTTTGGCTGCTCGCCCTTGCGGATGGCTTTGACCGCGCGTTCGAGCATTTCCATATAGAGGGTGAAGCCCACCGCCTGGATCTGCCCGCTCTGGCCGTCGCCGAGCAGTTCGCCGGCGCCGCGGATTTCCAGGTCGTGGGTGGCCAGGACGAAGCCGGCGCCGAGGTCCTGGGCGTTGCTGATGGCCTCCAGGCGCTTTTGTGCGTCTTCGGTCATCTGCTTGCGCGGCGGGGTCAGCAGGTAGGCGTAGGCCTGGTGGTGGCTGCGGCCGACGCGGCCGCGCAGCTGGTGTAGTTGTGCCAGGCCGAACTTGTCGGCGCGCTCGATGATGATGGTGTTGGCGCTCGGCACGTCGATGCCGGTCTCGATGATGGTCGAGGCGATCAGCACGTTGAAGCGCTTGTGGTAGAAGTCGCTCATCACCTGTTCCAGCTCGCGCTCGCGCATCTGCCCGTGGCCGATGCCGATGCGCGCTTCCGGCACCAGCTCGGCCAGGTCGGCGGCGCACTTCTCGATGGTCTTCACATCGTTGTGCAGGTAGTACACCTGGCCGCCGCGCAGCAGTTCACGCAGCAGGGCTTCCTTGATCGTCGGGTTGTTCTGCTCCATGACGAAGGTGCGCACCGACAGGCGCCGCGCCGGTGGGGTGGCGATGATCGACAGGTCGCGCATGCCCGCCACCGCCATGTTCAGCGTGCGCGGAATCGGCGTGGCGGTCAGGGTGAGGATGTCCACCTCGCTGCGCAGGGCCTTGAGCTGTTCCTTCTGGCGCACGCCGAAACGGTGCTCTTCGTCGATGATGCACAGGCCCAGGTCCTTGAAGCGCACATCGTCCTGCAGCAGCTTGTGGGTGCCGATGACGATGTCGATCTTGCCTTCGGCTAGCTTGGCCACGGCCTCGTTGACTTCCTTGGTCGATTTGAAGCGGCTCATCACCTCGACCGTCACCGGCCAGTCGGCGAAGCGGTCGCGGAAGCTGTTGTAGTGCTGCTGGGCGAGCAGGGTGGTGGGTACCAGCACCGCCACCTGGCGGCCGCTGTGCACGGCAATAAAAGCCGCGCGCATGGCTACTTCGGTCTTGCCGAAGCCAACATCGCCGCAGACCAGGCGATCCATCGGCTTGGGCGCCAGCATGTCGGCCAGCACTGCTTCGATGGCGGTCTGCTGGTCCGGGGTTTCCTCGAAGGGGAAGCCGGCGCTGAAGGTGGCGTAGTCGGCCAGTGGGTCCTTGAACGCATAGCCTTCGCGGGCGGCGCGGCGGGCGTAGATGTCGAGCAGCTCGGCGGCGACGTCGCGCACCTGTTCGGCGGCCTTGCGCTTGGCCTTCTGCCAGGTCTCGGAGCCGAGGCGGTGCAGCGGGGCGAGGGCGTCGTCGCTGCCGGTGTAGCGGGCGATCAGGTGCAGGCTGGCCACCGGCACGTAGAGCTTGGCTTCCTCGGCGTACATCAGGGCGAGGAATTCGGCGGCCTGGCCGTCGATTTCCAGGGTGACCAGGCCCAGGTAGCGGCCGACGCCGTGGTCGATATGCACCACCGGCGAGCCTTCGCGCAGCTCGGTGAGGTTCTTGATCACGTTGTCGCCGCCATCGCGCGATTTCTCGCGGCGGCGGCGCTGCATCACGCGCTGGCCGAACAGCGGGCTCTCGGCGATCAGGGCGATGTCGTCAAGCAGCAGGCCTTCATCCAGCGGCGCGATGCAGATGCCCAGGCGCGAGGTGCTGGCGGTGAACTCCGGCCATCCGCTGACTTCCAGCGGTTTCAGCTTGAGGCGGGCGAGCAGCTCCAGTAGCACTTCGCGCCGCCCGGCCGATTCGGCACAGAACAGCACGCGGCCCGGGTATTCCTCGATAAAACGCCGTAGCGCCGCCAGCGGCTCGCTGGCCTTGGCCTGGATCGCCAGGTCGGGCAGGGCGCGTGCGTCGAAGCGCTCGCGGCCGACGCCGGTTTCGATATCGGCCTGGTCGGCGACCACCCGTGGCCAGTTCTTCAGGCGGCCGAAGCAGTCGTCCACCGGCAGGAACAGATCGGCCGGCGGCAGCAGTGGGCGCTCGGGATCAACCTTGCGGTCTTCATAGCGGTTGCGTGCGTCGTTCCAGAACTGTTCGGCGGCCTTCTCGATGCCCGGCAGGGAAAACACCTGGGTGTCGGTCGGCAGATAGTCGAACAGGGTGGCGCTGTCCTCGAAGAACAGCGGCAGGTAGTACTCGATACCGGCGGGGGTGATACCGGTTGAGAGGTCCTGGTAGATCGGGCAGCGGCGAAAATCCACGTCGAAGCGCTCGCGGAAACGGCCGCGAAAATCGGTGACGGATTTCTTGTCCAGCGGGAACTCGCGCGCCGGCAGCAGGCGGATCGACTCGACCTTGTCCACCGAACGCTGGGTTTCCGGGTCGAAGGTGCGCAGGGTTTCGATCTCGTCGTCGAACAGGTCGATGCGAAACGGCGTCTCGCTGCCCATCGGGAACAGGTCGATCAGCGCGCCGCGCACGGCGAATTCGCCGTGTTCATAGACGGTATCCACGCAGCGGTAGCCGGCGGCTTCCAGGCGGGCGCGCATTTCGTCGACGTTGAGTTTTTGTCCGACATCCAGCACCAGCCCGGAACCGAGCAGGAAACGGGTCGGCGCCAGGCGGTGCAGGGCGGTGCTGATCGGCACCACCAGTACGCCGTGCTTGAGCTGCGGCAGGCGGTAGAGCGCGGCGATGCGCTGGGAAATGATGTCCTGGTGCGGCGAAAACACGTCGTAGGGCAGGGTTTCCCAGTCGGGGAAGTGCAGTACCGGCAGTTCCGGGGCGAAAAACGCCAGCTCTTCCTGCAGGCGCTCGGCGCTCTGGCTGTCGGCGGTCAGCAACAGGGTGAAGCGCTTTGCGGCGCTGGCGGCTTCGGCAATCGCCAACGACAGCGCGGCACCGGGCAGGTTGCCCCAGTGTTGCTTGCCAGTGGCGGCAGGTAGTTTCGGTAGGCGCAGGACGGACGCGGTCGGCATAGACACAGGCAACGCAACCCCAGATTGGCGAGCGGGCGATTGTAGCCAGGGGAGATAGCGGCTGTCAGTCGCGACAGGCGCGCATTGCTCAGGCGCGCGTGCGCCGTCATAATGTAGCCCCTTTTTTCAGCCCCTACATGTGGAAGGTATTGCCCGTGACCCAGAAGCCCGACCAGTGTCTCGGTGAGTGGATCGATCGTGAAGCCCTCGCAGAAGCGATGATCCCGATGATCGGCCAGCTCTACCGCAACAACAGCGTGGTGACCTCGATCTACGGCCGTGGTCTGATCAACCGTTCGGTGATCGACATTCTCAAAGCCCACCGCTTCGCCCGTCACCGTCTGGCCGACGACAGCGAACTGTCGGTGCACGATACCTTCCCGATCCTCAAGGCCATGGGCGAGCTCAAGCTGGGCGCCGCTTCCGTGGATCTGGGCAAGATGGCTAGCAAGTTCAAGGCCGAAGGCAAAGGCCGCAGCGTCGAGCAGTTCGTCAAGGACGAGCTAGCCGATGTAGTGGGCAAGCAGAACGGCTCCGGCCGTGAAGGCACCGACGTGGTGCTGTACGGCTTCGGTCGTATCGGCCGCCTGCTGGCGCGCATCCTGATCGAGAAAACCGGTGGTGGCGACGGCCTGCGTCTGCGCGCCATCGTTGTACGCAAGGGCGCCAGCAATGACTTGGTCAAGCGCGCCAGCCTGCTGCGTCGTGACTCGGTACACGGCAAGTTCGACGGTACCATCACCATCGACGAAGCCAACAACACCCTGACGGCCAACGGCAACCTGATCCAGGTGATCTACGCCAAGTCGCCGACCGAAGTC
The DNA here is from genome assembly GCF_014164785.1 of Aquipseudomonas guryensis. Lineage (GTDB taxonomy): Bacteria > Pseudomonadota > Gammaproteobacteria > Pseudomonadales > Pseudomonadaceae > Aquipseudomonas > Aquipseudomonas guryensis. Next base: position 205,969 of record NZ_JACJFN010000004.1, read on the forward strand.
GACTACACCCAATACGGCATCAAGAACGCTCTGCTGGTGGACAACACCGGCGTATGGCGTGACGCCGAGGGTCTGGGCCAGCACCTGGCTTGCCCGGGTGTCGACCGCGTAGTGCTGACCGCACCGGGCAAAGGCGCACTGAAGAACATCGTGCATGGCATCAACCATGGCGAAATCACCGCCGACGACAAGATCATCTCGGCGGCTTCCTGCACCACCAACGCCATCGTGCCGGTGCTGAAGGCTGTGAATGACCAGTACGGCATCGTCAACGGTCACGTTGAAACCGTGCATTCGTACACCAACGACCAGAACCTGATCGACAACTTCCACAAGGGCGATCGCCGTGGTCGTAGCGCGCCGCTGAACATGGTGATCACCGAGACCGGTGCCGCCACTGCAGCCGCCAAGGCCCTGCCGGTACTGAAAGGCAAGCTGACCGGCAACGCCATTCGTGTACCGACGCCGAACGTGTCGATGGCCATTCTCAACCTGAACCTGGAGAAGGCCACGACCCGCGAAGAGATCAACGAGTACCTGCGCCAGATGGCCATGCACTCGGATCTGCAGAAGCAGATCGACTTCGTCCAGTCGCAGGAAGTGGTCTCCACCGACTTCGTCGGTTCGCGCCACGCCGGCGTGGTCGATGCTGAAGCCACCATCTGCAACGACAACCGCGTTGTGCTGTACGTGTGGTACGACAACGAGTTCGGCTACAGCTGCCAGGTGGTGCGTGTGATGGAAGATATGGCCGGGGTTAACCCGCCAGCCTTCCCGCGCTAAGAAACTGAATAGGAGCAGCTGCAACTCGCAAGCTCCTGGTTAGTTTCTTTGTGCGAATACCAACAAAACGGGAGCCTAGGCTCCCGTTTTGCATTTCAGTGGCTGGCGAACTCAGCGATCGGCCAGTAGTTGCTCGCGCAGTTTGTCCGACAGGCCCTCGGGGGCCAGCCAGATGCCCAGGTAGGCGCGGGCCAGCTCGGTATTGCTGCTGCGGAAAACCTCGTTTCCATTGCGCTCCAGGGTCAGGCCCTGTTGGGTCGTGTAGTTCAGGGCGTAACGGTCGCCGGGGCGGATATCGCGGAACGTGGCGTGCAGGGCATCCACCTCAGGTTTCAGTTTCTCCAGCTGGGCGGCGCTGTGCTGGCGCTCCAGGGTGACCCAGGCGGCCTTGAGCACATCTTCCTTGGCGATGTCGCGGTAGTAATACAGTTCCAGTCGCTGTGCCACGGGTTGGCTGGCGGCCTGACTCGGGTTGACGCTGGCCTCGGCGTAGAAGGCGGCAGAATAGACATCAGCCCATAGATAGGTGAGCAGTGCCTGGTTCTTGCGCTCCAGTGGCGTGCCGGCCAACTGATAAGTGCTGCTGAAGCCGGCCTGGTCGAGGATGGGGTTGTCGCTCTTGGCCAGCAAATTGCCGTTGCCGGTGAGCAGTAGGGTCAATATGAGCAGGTAGCGCATGGTGCAGGCTCCTCGGAGTTTTAGTGGTTTTCGCTGCTGCTGACCAGGGCGTCAAGTATCCCGCTGTTGCTTGGTGTTACGACTTGCCGGTCGAAACAGGAACCAGCGGGTGGGCACTGCGAGGTTATCTCCTTATAATTCAACGGATTTTCACTTCGGGGCGACTTTTCGCCGTTATTGGCTTGGGCTGTGCTAATTGCAGCTGAAGCGTCCCGGTTGTGTTCCAACTCTGCAAAAGCACTGGTTTCAGTGTTTGGACCACTCAATGATCAAAATAAAATGTGGGCTGGATTTGCCCATCAGCGGCGCCCCCGAGCAGCGTATCGATGATGCCCGTGCCGTGCGCAGCGTTGCCTTGATGGGGTGTGATTACCACGGGATGAAGCCGACCATGGCCGTACAGCTCGGTGACCGGGTCAAGCTTGGCCAGGTGTTGTTCTCCGACAAGAAAAACCCGGGCGTGCATTTCACTGCGCCGGGGGCCGGCGTGGTCAGTGCCATTCATCGCGGCGAGCAGCGCGTGCTGCAGTCGGTGGTGATCGACCTGGATGGCGATGACGCCATCGCATTCGCCCACTACGAGGCGGCCCAGTTGGTCAGCCTGGAGCCCCAGGCGGTGCGGGACAACCTGCAGCAGTCCGGTCTGTGGACGGCGCTGCGCACGCGCCCATTCAGCAAGGTGCCGGCCGTGGATGCCGTGCCCAGCTCGATCTTCGTTACGGCTATCGATACCCAGCCTTTGGCGGCAGATCCTGCAGTGATCATCGCCGAACAGGCGGCTGACTTCGAAAACGGTCTGAAAGTTCTTGCGCGCCTCGCCAAGGTCTTCCTGTGCAAGGCCGAAGGCGTGCAGTTGCCGGGTGAAAACCTGCCGGGCGTGCACTGCGAGGCCTTCAATGGCCCGCATCCGGCCGGTCTGCCGGGTACCCACATTCATTTCCTCGATCCAGCCAGCGCGACCAAGAGCGTGTGGCAGATAGGCTGTCAGGACGTGATTGCCATCGGTCAGCTATTCACCACCGGCCAGCTCAACATGGCCCGTGTCGTGTCGCTGGCCGGCCCGATGGTCGAGAAGCCGCGCCTGCTGCGCAGCCGTCTCGGCGCCAGCCTGGACGAGTTGACTGCTGGCGAGCTGCAACCGGGCCACAACCGGGTGATTTCCGGTTCAGTGCTGGGCGGCCGCACCGCGCGTGGTGCGTTCGCCTTCCTGGGGCGTTACCACTCGCTGGTTTCCTGTCTGCACGAAGGTCGCGAACGCGAGTTTCTGCATTACCTGCGTGCTGGGGTGAACAAGCACTCGGTGCTGAATATCTTCGTGTCCAAGCTGCTTGGCGGCAAAAAACTGGCCATGGATACCAGCACCAACGGCAGCCCGCGCGCCATGGTGCCGGTGGGCAACTACGAGGCAGTGATGCCGCTTGATATTCTGCCTACCCAGTTGCTGCGCTACCTGATCGTCGGAGATACCGAGATGGCGCAGAAGCTCGGCTGTCTGGAGCTGGACGAGGAAGACCTGGCGTTGTGCACCTACGTTTGCGCCGGCAAGTACGAATACGGTCCGATCCTGCGGGACAACCTGACCCGCATCGAGAAGGAGGGCTGATCAATGTCTTTGCGTAAATTCCTCGACAAGATCGAGCACAACTTCGAACAGGGCGGCAAGTACGAGAAGTGGTATGCGCTTTTCGAGGCCATCGATACGTTTTTCTATCGTCCAGGCAGCGTAACCAAGACCACTGCTCACGTGCGTGACGGCATCGACCTCAAACGCATGATGATCACCGTCTGGGCCTGCACTTTCCCGGCGATGTTCTTCGGCATGTGGAATATCGGTTTCCAGGCCAACAGCATCATGGCCGGTAACCCCGAGCTGCTGGCCGCTCAGGATGGCTGGCGTTTCGGCCTGATCGGCATGTTGGCCGGTTTTGACCCGAACAGCCTGTGGGACTGCTTTATCCAGGGCGCGGCATATTTCCTGCCGGTGTACCTGACCACCTTCATCGTCGGCGGTTTCTGGGAGGTGCTGTTCGCTTCCATTCGCCGTCACGAGGTCAACGAAGGTTTCTTCGTCACCTCCGTGCTGTTCGCCCTGACCCTGCCGCCGGATATTCCTCTATGGCAGGTGGCCCTGGGTATCAGCTTCGGCGTGGTGATCGGTAAGGAAGTGTTTGGCGGTACCGGCAAGAACTTCCTCAACCCGGCCTTGGTCGGTCGCGCCTTCCTGTTCTTCGCCTACCCGGCGCAGATGTCCGGGGATGCGGTATGGACTGCGGTGGATGGCTATGCCGGCGCTACTGCATTGTCTGCAGCCGCATCCGGTGGCATCGAGCAGGTCACCGCGAGTGGCCTGTCCTGGTGGAACGCCTTTGTTGGCTTCGAGCCAGGCTCGATGGGGGAGACCAGCACCTTGGCGATCTTCATTGGCGGAGCCTTCCTGCTGCTGACCAAGATTGCCTCCTGGCGCATCGTCAGTGGTGTGATGCTGGGCATGATCGCCATGAGTTCGCTGTTCAATGGTATCGGTTCGGACAGCAACCCAATGTTCTCAATGCCCTGGTACTGGCACCTGGTGGTGGGTGGCTTCGCCTTCGGCATGATTTTCATGGCCACCGACCCGGTATCGGCCTCCATGACCAACACCGGCAAGTGGCTGTTCGGTGCATTGATTGGGGTGATGGTGGTGCTGATCCGTGTGGTCAACCCGGCTTTCCCGGAAGGCATGATGCTGGCAATCCTGTTCGCCAACCTCTGCGCACCGCTGATCGACCACTTCGTCGTACAGGCCAACATCAAGCGGAGGATTGCACGCAATGGCTAAGCAAGAATCTACTGCGCGCACCCTTATCGTTGCGTTGCTGGTGTGCCTGGTCTGCTCGGTATTCGTCGCCGGCGCAGCCGTGGCGCTGAAGCCGACCCAGGTGGAAAACCGCCAGCTGGACAAACAGCGCAGCATCCTGGCGATTGCCGGCTTGGGCGAAGAGGGTATGTCGGCCAAGGCGATCAAGGCCCTGTATGCCGAGCGTATCAAGGCCCGGGTGGTTGACCTGCAGACCGGCGCCTTCAGTGACGCCCAGGATGCGGCCAGCTTCGATCCGCTCAAGGCAGCCAAGGATCCGTCGTTGTCCGATGCGCTCCAGGGCGAGCAGGACATTGCCTCGATCAAGCGTCGCGAGCGTTTCTCCACCGTGTATATGGTGGAAACCGACGGCAAGCTCGACACCTTGATTCTGCCGGTGCGTGGCTATGGCCTGTGGTCGACCCTGTACGGTTTTATGGCACTCAAGGGTGATCTGAACACCGTGGTCGGCTTCGGCTTCTACCAACACGGCGAGACCCCGGGTCTTGGCGGCGAAGTGGATAACCCGAAGTGGAAGGCGCTGTGGGCCGGTAAGACCCTGTTCGACGAGCAGGGCGCGCTGGCCGTAGAGATCATCAAAGGCAGTGTCGACGCTACATCACCCAAGGCACAGCACCAGGTCGATGGCCTGGCGGGTGCGACCCTGACCAGCAAGGGCGTCAACAACCTGCTGCACTTCTGGCTGGGTGAAAGTGGCTTCGGCCCGTTCCTGGCCAAACTGCAAAAAGGGGAGGCATAAGCATGTCGCAACCCACGATCAAGAGCGTGTTGCTCGACCCGATCTTTCACAATAACCCCATCGGCCTGCAGATCCTCGGGATCTGCTCGGCGCTGGCGGTCACCTCGAACCTCAAGACCGCGCTGGTGATGTCGATTGCGCTGACCCTGGTGACCGGGTTCTCCAACCTGTTCATCTCGATGATCCGCAGCCAGATCCCCAGCTCGATCCGCATGATCGTGCAGATGGTGATCATCGCTTCTCTGGTGATCGTGGTCGATCAGGTGCTGAAAGCTTATGCCTTCAGCCTGGCCAAGCAGCTGTCGGTGTTTGTCGGCCTGATCATCACCAACTGCATCGTCATGGGCCGGGCCGAGGCGTTCGCCATGCAGAACCCACCGATGCTGTCGTTCTTCGATGGTATCGGTAACGGTCTGGGCTACAGCGCCATGCTGATTGTGCTGGGCATCATTCGCGAACTGTTCGGCGCCGGAAAACTGCTCGGCTACAGCGTTCTGCCGACCGTCAGTGACGGTGGCTGGTATCAGCCCAACGGCATGCTGCTGCTGCCGCCTTCGGCGTTCTTCCTGATCGGTCTGATCATCTGGGCGTTGCGCAGCTGGAAGCCGGAGCAGAAGGAAGCCCCGTCCTTCCGCATGGCGCCGCAGGTTTCGGATAAGGAGGCCTACTGATGGAGCATTACCTCAGCCTGTTCGTTAAGGCGGTGTTCATCGAGAACATGGCGCTGGCCTTCTTCCTGGGCATGTGCACCTTTATCGCCATTTCCAAGAAAGTGGAAACCGCCATCGGCCTGGGTATTGCGGTCGTTGTGGTGCAGGCCATCACCGTGCCAGCCAACAACCTGCTGTATACCTACCTGCTCAAGGAAGGTGCGCTGGCCTGGGCCGGTCTGCCGGACGTCGATCTGAGTTTCCTCGGCCTGCTCAGCTACATCGGGGTGATCGCCGCCATCGTGCAGATCCTCGAGATGCTGCTCGATAAGTATGTGCCCAGCCTTTACAACGCGCTCGGTGTGTTCCTGCCTTTGATCACCGTGAACTGCGCCATCATGGCCGGTTCGCTGTTCATGGTGGAGCGCGACTACAACCTGGCCGAGAGCGTGACCTACGGCCTGGGCTCCGGCTTCTCCTGGGCCCTGGCTATTGCGCTGCTGGCTGGCATTCGCGAGAAGCTCAAGTACAGCGATGTACCGGATGGCCTGCAGGGCCTGGGCATCACCTTCATCACCATCGGTCTGATGTCGTTGGGCTTCATGTCCTTCGGCGGCATTCAGCTCTAAGGAGAACCAGATGGGTTTTGAAATTTCCCTGGCCATCGGCATGTTCACCGCCATCGTCCTGGCACTGGTGGTGATCATCCTGGCGGCGCGCGCCAAGCTGGTTTCCAGCGGCGACGTCAACATTGTCATCAATGGTGAAAAAACCATTACCGTTCCAGCCGGGGGCAAGCTGTTGCAGACCCTGGCGGCGAACAATGTGTTCCTCTCCTCGGCGTGCGGTGGCGGCGGTACCTGCGCCCAGTGCAAGTGCGTGGTCGAGTCGGGCGGTGGCGAAATGTTGCCGACCGAGGAGTCGCACTTCACCAAGCGTGAGGCCAAGGCTGGCTGGCGCCTGTCGTGCCAGACGCCGGTCAAGCAGGACATGCACATCGAAGTGTCGGAAGAAGTGTTCGGCGTGAAGAAGTGGGAATGCACGGTGGAGTCCAACCCCAACGTCGCCACCTTCATCAAGGAGCTGACCCTGCGTCTGCCGGAAGGCGAGAGCGTGGACTTCCGCGCCGGTGGCTATGTGCAGCTGGAATGCCCGCCGCACGAAGTGCACTACAAGGACTTTGATATCCAGCCCGAGTATCGCGGCGACTGGGACAAGTTCAACCAGTGGAAGTACGTGTCCAAGGTCGACGAGACGGTGATTCGTGCCTACTCCATGGCCAACTACCCGGACGAGAAGGGTCTGGTCAAGTTCAACATCCGTATCGCCTCGCCGCCGCCGGGCAAGGATCATTTGCCGCCAGGCCAGATGTCGTCCTGGGTGTTCAACCTCAAGCCGGGTGACAAGGTCACCGTCTATGGTCCGTTCGGTGAGTTCTTCGCCAAGGACACCGATGCCGAGATGATCTTCATCGGCGGTGGTGCCGGTATGGCGCCGATGCGTTCGCATATCTTCGACCAGCTCAAGCGCCTCGGTTCCAAGCGCAAGATCAGCTTCTGGTACGGTGCGCGTTCGCTGCGTGAAGCCTTTTATGTCGAGGAATACGACAAGCTGCAGGCGGAAAACCCGAACTTCCAGTGGCACCTGGCGCTGTCCGATCCGCAGCAGGAAGACAACTGGGCCGGCCTCAAGGGCTTTATCCATAACGTGCTGTTTGAAAATTACCTGAAGGATCATCCGGCACCGGAAGACTGCGAGTTCTACATGTGCGGCCCGCCCATGATGAACGCTGCGGTGATCAAGATGCTGCTGGACCTGGGTGTCGAGCGCGAAAATATCCTGCTGGACGATTTTGGTGGCTAAAACGGCGTTATGCCTGCTGCTGGCCAGCGTTCTGCTGGCCGGTTGCGGCGAGAAGATCGAGGAGTTCGGCGGCCCGACCATGGGCAGCCACTACTCGTTGAAATACCTGGCGGGTGAGGGCAGTCCCGAGCCTGCCGCCCTCAAGGCTGAGGTAGAGAATCTGCTGACTCAAGTCGACCAGCAGATGTCTACCTGGCGCAGTGATTCCGAGCTTTCCGAATTCAATCGCCTGCCGGCCGGCAGCTGCCGCGTCATGCCCGATGCGGTGCTGACCTTGGTGCGTGCCGGCGAGCAGTTGTCCCGTGACAGCGATGGCGCTTTCGATCTGACGGTGTCGCCCTTGCTCGAACTCTGGGGCTTCGGCCCGCAGTCGCGCGGTGAGCGGGTGCCCACGGTCGACGAGATTGCTGCGGTGCAGGCCAATGTGGGACACCGGCACGTGCGTATCGACGGGCAGCAGCTGTGCAAGTCTGCTGCGGTGCACCTGGACTTCAACAGTATCGCGGCTGGCTATACGGTCGATCTGATCGCGGCACGCCTGGCTGAGCGCGGCGTATCCAGCTATCTGCTGGATGTCACCGGTGAGATCCGCGCGGCCGGGCACAAACCCGATGGCTCGCCCTGGCGTATTGCTATCGAGGCGCCGCGCGATGATCAGCAGGTCGCGCAGAAGGTGCTGGAGCTGGATGGCCTCGGCGTTTCCACCTCTGGCGACTACCGTAATTATTTTGAACGCGATGGCCAGCGCTACTCGCACACTATCGATCCGAAGACGGGCGCGCCGATCACCCATCGCCTGGCAGCGGTGACCGTGGTCGATTCCTCCACTCTGCGCGCTGACGGACTATCGACTTTACTCATGGTATTGGGGCCGGAGCACGGCTTTGCTTATGCCGAGCAGGCAGGCATCGCCGCGTTTTTCGTCACCCGTACCGACAAGGGCTTTGCCACTCGGGCGACGCCTGCCTTCGAGCGCCGTTTCGGCGAAGGAGTGAAACCATGACCTGGTTACTGGTGTTTGTCGTCATGCTGCTGGTGGTGCTGGGCATGGCCGTTGGCGTGATCATGGGACGCAAGCCGATTGCCGGCTCCTGTGGCGGCATCGCAGCCCTGGGCATCGAGAAAGAGTGTTCGATCTGTGGTGGCAGCCGCGAGAAGTGTGAAGAAGTGAATCGCGACAAGTCGGACGATGTAGTGGATACAAAGCTCGCCTACGACGCGACCAAGCGCTAATGTGCAGCGCAAATCGGCATGGCTAAGCTGTGTCGTGGATCAAAAGTGCCGTGGCCATGGGGTGTCACGGTACCTTCAGGGCGCCGCTGGCGCCCTGAGCAGTTCTGATAGGAGTAAGCATGGCGGTCTACAACTACGATGTGGTGGTGTTGGGTTCCGGCCCGGCGGGTGAAGGCGCGGCAATGAACGCGGCCAAGGCTGGGCGCAAGGTAGCGGTGGTCGACAACCGCCCGCTGGTTGGCGGCAACTGCACCCACCTCGGCACTATCCCGTCCAAGGCCCTGCGCCACTCGGTGCGGCAGATCATGCAGTACAACACCAATCCGCTGTTCCGCCAGATCGGCGAGCCGCGCTGGTTCTCCTTCCCCGACGTGCTGAAAAGCGCCGAGCGGGTGATTTCCAAGCAAGTCGCCTCGCGTACCGGCTACTACGCGCGCAACCGCACCGACGTGTTTTTCGGCACGGCCAGTTTCGCTGACGAGCAGACGGTCGAAGTGGTCTGCCCGAGTGGCGTGGTCGAGAAACTGGTGGCCAAACAGATCGTCATCGCCACCGGCTCGCGGCCCTATCGCCCGGCGGACGTGGACTTCCATCATCCGCGTATCTACGACAGCGACACCATCCTCAGCCTGACCCATACACCGCGCCGCATCATCATCTACGGCGCCGGGGTAATCGGTTCCGAGTACGCCTCGATCTTCAGTGGCCTCGGCGTGCTGGTCGACCTGATCGACAACCGCGATCAGTTGCTCAGCTTCCTCGATGACGAGATTTCTGACGCCCTCAGCTACCACCTGCGCACCAACAACGTACTGATTCGCCACAACGAAGAGTACGAGCGCATTGAGGGGCTGGAAAACGGCGTGATCCTCCATCTCAAGTCGGGCAAGAAGATCAAGGCCGACGCCTTCCTCTGGTGTAACGGCCGTACCGGCAACACCGACAAGCTGGGTTTGGAGAACATCGGTATCAAGGTCAACAGCCGTGGCCAGATCGACGTCGATCAGCAGTACCGCACGCAGGTGAGCAACATCTTCGCCGCCGGCGACGTGATCGGCTGGCCGAGCCTGGCCAGTGCCGCTTACGACCAGGGCCGCTCGGCTGCTGGCAGCGCGGTGGAAAATGACAGCTGGCGCTTCGTCGATGACGTGCCGACCGGCATTTACACCATTCCGGAGATCAGCTCGATCGGCAAGAACGAGAAGGAACTGACCCAGGCCAAGATTCCCTATGAAGTGGGCAAGGCCTTCTTCAAGGGCATGGCGCGGGCGCAGATTTCCCACGAACCGGTGGGCATGCTTAAGATCCTGTTCCATCGCGAGACCCTGGAAATCCTCGGCGTGCACTGCTTCGGCTACCAGGCCTCGGAGATCGTCCATATCGGCCAGGCGATCATGAACCAGAAGGGCGAGGCGAACAGCATCAAGTACTTCGTCAACACCACTTTCAACTACCCGACCATGGCCGAAGCCTATCGGGTGGCGGCATTCGATGGCCTCAACCGGCTTTTTTGAGCGGCTCCGACCGGTGGCCTGAGCCGGTCGGGGTAGATCCCTTCAGCGATTCCCGCGAGTGGCGCTGGCCGAACCGGGAGAGCTTCTGACCAGGCGTGATGCGTAAAAAACCGGCCCTTGTGGCCGGTTTTTTATTGCCTCGCAGCCCGTAGCCCGGATGCAATCCGGGATGGCTGGCGACTCGACCACCTAACGTTTCAGCGTATTGACCGCCAGCCCGGGGAAGTCGGTGATGATGCTGTCCACGCCGAAGTCGGCCAGGCGGCGCATCAGCGCAGCATCGTTTACCGTCCACACCGATACGTGCAGCCCAGCTTTCTGCGCCTTGGCCAGACGCTCCGGGGTGCACAGGGTCCAGTTCAGCGCGAGCATCGAGCAGCCATGGTGGGCGGCGACCTTGAGCGGGTCGAGCCAGTTGTACTCGGCGACCAGGCCGCGCGACAGTTCCGGGGCCAGGCGCTTGAGCGCGCGCAGGACTTCGCGCGAACTGCTGGTCACGGTGATGCGCTCCTTGATGGCGAAACGCTCGGCCAGCGCCTGGATCGCCAGTACCGTACGCGCGGCGCGTACCCGCGAGGCGCTTTTGACTTCCAGTTGCCAGTGCTCGAAGTCGCATTGCTCGAACAGCTGCTCCAGGGTCGGGATCGGGCAGGGGGTCTTCCAGCCCGGACCACCCTGGCGCGCGTCGTAGCCGAGCAGTTCGGCGGCGTCATGCTCGACTACCTTGCCGCGGCGGCCGGTGGTGCGTTTCAGGGTCGGGTCGTGGATCACCATCAGTTGGCCATCGCGCGACAGGTGCAAGTCCAGTTCGCAGCGTTTCACCCCGTGGCCGAGGCAACGCTGGAAGCTGGCGAGGGTATTTTCCGGTGCTTCGCCCTTGGCACCGCGGTGGCCGTAGATAAGGGTCACTGTTGTTCCTTGGGAAGGGGGTGGCGGGGCTGATGATGAGTCACGCTGTTGACCACGTGATCGTATTCGAAATACACGCTGAACTCGCGGTAGTCCCAGCGCGTGATCGGCGGTTGGCCGACTGGCGCGTGCTCCTCGTCGGCTAGGCCAAAACGCTCCAGTACCGCGCGTTGCGACTGGCCACGCTGGGGCAGTTCGATAGCGCTCGTGCCTTGCTGGCCAAGCGGAATCTCGATGGTTTCGGCGGCGGCTGGTAGAGCCAAGCTGCAGGCAAGCAGAGCAGTCAGGTACGGCAGACGTGGCCTCATCGTGGCAGCTCGCGGGCTAGGCGGCGCTGTTGCGCCTGCTTCTGCAGAATGTGCCGGGCCAGTAGCTGGCGTTGGGCATCGGTCAGGGCTTCGAATTCGGTGCCGATCTCGAACTGACCATCGTCGCGGGCCTGGCAGTGCATGACCCTGGCCCGCAGCAGCAGGCCTAGAGCCTGCGGCATCAGCACCATCTTCAAGGCCAGGTGGCTGCCGGCCGCTACCGCTTGTGGATGATTGAAGCTGATGCCGCCCTCCGACAGCGAGACCCGGCGCGGTACGCCGATATCGCGCAGCAGGCTCTGCGCCAGCGCCTGGCCGAGCAGATCGATGCGCTTGTTCATCACTTTCAGGTAGTTGGCCAGGGTGCGGTCGCGTTCGCTGATATGCCGCAGCAGATGCTGCGATTCGAAGTCCATCAGGTGCAGGTCGCTGAGCAGATTGAACAGCGGCGAGGCGTCGTGCAATGCGTCACTGGCCAGGGCCTGAGGCCCGGACAACAGGCTGAAATCCAGTGCGATCGTGTCATCGATACGGTAGTATTCGCGGCGATCATCAGCGTCTTGATACGACATGGCGAACCCATGGCAGCAGTGGTGGTCTGAGTGTAAAGCTGCTCGCCAAGCCCCGCCACAAGGACGTTCCTTCTTTCGCCAGCGAACCCATACATGTTCAGACCCTTGCCGTTCTTTATCGGCTTGCGTTACACGCGGGCCAAACGTCGAAATCTTTTCGTTTCCTTCATCTCCCTCACTTCAATCATCGGCCTTGCCTTGGGCGTACTGGTGATGATCGTCGTGCTGTCGGTGATGAATGGCTTCGACCGCGAGATGCGTGACCGCGTGCTGGGCATGGTGCCGCATGCCACGCTCGAAAGCGGCCAGCCCTTGCCGGACTGGCAGCGGATCGCCACCCAGGTGGCCGAGAACCCGCAGGTACTGGCGACGGCGCCCTTCACCCAGATGCAAGGCCTGCTGACCAATAAGGGTCAGGTGCAGAAGGTGCTGATCAACGCCATTGACCCGCGCGAAGAGCACAAGGTCTCGATCATCGGCAACTTCTTCCTCAAAGACCAAGGTTCGCTGGCAGCCCTGAAGCCGGGCGAATTCGGTATCACCATTGGTGATCTGGCGGCGAAAAAGCTCGGTCTGGCGCTTGGCGACAAGGTCACCTTCGTCGCACCCGAGGTCGCAGTCACCCCGGCCGGCATGTTTCCGCGCATGAAGCGCTTCACTGTGGTCGGCATCTTCCATGTCGGCGCCGGTGAGATCGATGGCCATGTGGCCATGGCCCATGTCCAGGATGCCGGTCGCCTGCTGCGCTTGAAACCGGGCGAGGTGCAGGGCATCCGCCTCAAGCTGCGTGACCTGTTTGAGGCGCCGCGGGTGGCCTGGGAGTTGTCCCAGTCCCTGCGCGAGGAGAACTTCTATGCCCGCGACTGGACCGCAACCCACGGCAATCTGTACCAGGCGATTCGCATGGAGAAGGCCATGATCGGCCTGCTGCTGTTGCTGATCGTCGCGGTCGCTGCGTTCAACATCGTCTCCACCCTGGTCATGGTGGTCACCGACAAGCAGTCGGATATCGCCATCCTGCGCACCCTCGGCGCCACGCCGCGGCAGATCATGCTGACCTTCATGGTGCAGGGCACCGTGATCGGTGTGGTCGGCACCCTGGTCGGCGGCGTGCTGGGTGTGTTGGCGGCGCTCAATGTCAGTGCGGCGATCAAGTGGCTGGAGGGCGTGCTGGGCATGCAGTTCCTCAATGCCGAGGTGTATTTCATCGACTATCTGCCCTCGCAGGTGCAGGTCGAAGACGTGGTGCTGGTGTGCGCCGCGGCGTTGCTTCTGAGTTTCTTTGCCACCCTTTACCCGGCTCGGCGTGCGGCGCGCACCCAGCCAGCGGAGGCTTTGCGTTATGAGTGATAAGGCAGTCCTGAGTTGCCGCAACCTTGGCAAGAGTTATGAGGAAGGGCCGCAGACGGTCGACGTGCTGACCAACGTGGCGCTGGAGCTGTTGCCCGGCGAGCGCGTGGCCATCGTCGGCAGTTCCGGTTCCGGCAAGAGCACCCTGCTGAACATGCTGGGCGGCCTGGATACACCGAGCCAGGGCAGCGTCTGGCTGGCCGGCGAGGAGCTGTCGGCGCTGAACGAGAAGGCGCGTGGCCTGCTGCGCAACCGGGCGCTGGGCTTCGTCTACCAGTTCCATCACCTGCTGCCCGAGTTCACCGCCCTGGAGAACGTATGCATGCCGCTGTTGATTGGCAAGACGCCGATCGGCGAGGCCCGTCAGCGTGCCACGGCGCTGCTGGAGAGGGTCGGCCTGGGCCATCGTCTGAGCCACAAGCCGGCCGAGCTGTCCGGTGGCGAGCGCCAGCGCGTGGCCATCGCCCGTGCTCTGGTCAATCGTCCGGCGCTGGTGCTGCTCGACGAGCCGACCGGCAACCTCGACCAGCACACCGCGCACGGCATCCAGGAACTGATGCGCGAACTCAGCGCCTCGTCGCAGACCGCCTTCCTGGTGGTGACCCACGACATGCAGCTGGCCCAGCAGATGGATAGGGTGCTGCGTCTGGAAGAAGGCCGGCTGGTGGCTGCCTGATATGTTTCGGCCAATCGCACTTTTTATCGGTACCCGCTACACCCGCGCCAAGCGGCGCAATCACTACATCTCGTTTATCTCGCTGACCTCGATGATCGGTCTCGGTCTGGGCGTGCTGGCGATGATCGTGGTGCTCTCGGTGATGAACGGTTTCCAGAAGGAAATGAGCACGCGCATCCTCGGCATGGTGCCGCACGCCACCCTCAGCGCCGAACAGCCGCTGGCTGACTGGAGTGCCGTGGCCGAGGTGGCCAAGCGCAACCCGCAGGTTATCGGCGCGGCACCTTTTGCCGAGCTGGAGGGGATGTTCTCCTACCGCGGCATCATGCAGCCGATCCAGATCAATGGCGTCGATCCGGCCCAGGAACAGCAGGTCTCGATCATCGGCCGGCAGATGGTCCAGGGGCGCCTGGACGACCTGCGTCCCGGCGAGTTCGGCGTGATCATCGGCGAGGTAACGGCGCGGCGTTTCCGCCTCAATGTCGGCGACAAACTGACCCTGATCGTACCCGAAGTGAGCGGTGCCGCCGGTGGCATCACCCCGCGCATGCAGCGCCTGAATGTGGTCGGCGTATTCAAGGTGGGTGCCGAGCTGGATGGCAGCCTGGCGCTGATCAGCATCGCCGATGCCTCGAGCATCCAGCGCTTCGCCCCGCAGCAGGTGCAGAGCGTGCGTGTCGCGCTCAAGGATCTTTACCAGGCGCCGCAGGTGTCCGCCGCCATCGCGGCCAGCCTGGGCGCAGGCTTCAAGGCCAATGACTGGACCCACACCCAGGGCAGCCTGTTCAGCGCGATGAAGATGGAAAAGACCATGATCGGCCTGCTCCTGCTGCTGATCATCGCGGTTGCCGCGTTCAACATCATTGCCACCCTGGTCATGGTGGTGGCCGACAAACGCTCCGATATCGCCATCCTGCGCACCCTCGGCGCCACGCCGTGGCAGATCATGAGTACCTTCATGGTCCAGGGCACGGTGATTGGCAGCATCGGTACGCTGGTCGGCGGTGTACTGGGGGTGATCGTCGCCCTCAATGTGAGTGGCTGGATGGCCTTGCTGGAGCGGGTCAGTGGCACCCATATCCTCAGTTCGGATGTCTACTACATCAACAATCTGCCCTCCGATCTGCAGGCTGGTGATGTCCTGTTGATCTGCGGCGCGGCATTGCTGATGAGTTTTCTGGCGACCCTGTACCCGGCCTGGCGCGCCTCTCGTACCCAGCCCGCAGAAGCGCTGCGTTACGATTGAAGTGCAGATGTGAGCCATAAAAAACGCCGCTATCAGCGGCGTTTTTTCATTCTGGGGTGGCCTGTTGCCTACGGCGCTCCTGGCGTTTGCGCCAGGTATGCCTTACCCACCAGCGCCAGTAGAGCATGGTCAGGTTGTAGGCCAGCAGGGCAAAGCTCAGTCCGGCAATCAGTGAGCCGAGCAGGAAGGGCTGCCAGAGTATGGCCAGTTCTCCGGTGATCCACTCCCAGGTCAGGGAATCGGGCAGCAGCATCGGCGGAATCCCCATGATCCAGGCCCCAAGCTTGTAGGTGCAGTAGAAAACCGGCGGCATGGTGATCGGGTTGGTCAACCAGACCAGGCCTACGGATATCGGCAGGTTAGCCCGTACCGGTACGGCAAGGCTGGCAGCGAGCAGCATCTGCATCGGCAGCGGTATAAATGCGGCGAACAGGCCCACGGCCATGGCCCGTGCCACCGAGTGACGGTTGAGGTGCCAGAGGTTGGGGTCATGCAGCAGGGCGCCGAGGAAGCGCAGGGATTTGTTGGTCCGGATGCTTTCCGGATCGGGCATGTAGCGCTTGAATAAACGACGCGGCATGAAAACTCTCGGGTGGCTGAAGCGCGACTATTATGCACCGATTGCCGGTGACTGGCTTGTGACAGGCCAGCAACGCGAGATAAGCGGTGCCCCAGGACGGCGGCGCCCACAGGGAGAACGGAATGCGCACAGGGATGTTGGCGCTGGCCGCCGGATTGGCCGGCCTTACCGTATTGCCGGCGTTGCCGCCGACCTGGCTGCTGTGGTTGGTGCTGCCAGTCGGGCTGATGCTTTTGCCCTATCGCAGTTACCCCTTGGCCTTGTTCCTCTTCGGTTTGGCCTGGGCCTGCGTTTCTGCGCAGTGGGCGCTGGACGAGCGTCTGCCTGCCGAGCTGGGTGGCCAGACCCTGTGGCTGGAAGGGCAGGTGGTCGGCCTGCCGGAGCAGCGCGCGGGTGTGGTGCGTTTTCATCTTGTCGATGCTGTGGCGCGGCGCCATGCCTTGCCGGGCAAGCTGCGCCTGGCCTGGTATGACGGCCCCGCACTGCAGGCCGGCGAGCGCTGGCGCCTGGCGGTGCGTCTCAAGCGTCCGCAGGGGCTGGTCAATCCACAGGGCTTCGACTACGAAGCCTGGCTGCTGGCGCAACGCATCGGTGCCACGGGCACGGTCAAACAGGGTGAGCTTCTGGCCTCGGCGGGCGGTGTTTCTGCCTGGCGCGACCAACTGCGCCAACGCTTGTTGCGTGTCGACGCCCAGGGGCGTGCCGGCGCGCTGGCTGCCTTGGTGCTGGGCGATGACTCGGGCCTGACTTCTACGGACTGGCGCCTGTTGCAGGACACCGGCACGGTGCACCTGCTGGTTATCTCCGGCCAACATGTGGCTTTGCTGGCGGCCTTGCTCTATGGCCTGGTTGCCGGTTTGGCTCGCCTTGGCCTTTGGCCACGCGGCCTGTCCTGGCTGCCGGCGGCCTGCACCCTGGCCTTCGGCGGAGCCTTGGCTTATGGCCTGCTGGCGGGCTTCGAGGTGCCGGTGCGGCGGGCCTGCGTGATGATCGCGGTGGTGCTGCTCTGGCGCTTGCGCTTTCGCCATCTGGGCGTGTGGACGCCATTGCTGCTGGCCTGGATCGCCGTGCTGCTGATCGAGCCACTGGCCGGGCTGCAGGCAGGTTTCTGGTTGTCGTTCGGCGCGGTGGCGCTGTTGGCTCTGGTCTTCAGCGGTCGCCTCGGCGCGTGGCCCTGGTGGCTGGTGTGGTGGCGCGCGCAGTGGACGCTGGCCCTGGGCCTGTTGCCGCTGTTTCTTGCGCTGGGCCTGCCAATCAGTGCTAGCGGGCCGCTGGCCAACCTGTTTGCCGTGCCCTGGGTGAGTTTTCTGGTGGTGCCGCTGGCGTTGCTGGGTACGCTGCTGTTGCCCGTGCCTGGGGTAGGCGAGGGGTTGTTATGGCTGGCCGGTGGCCTGCTCGAACTGTTGTTCCAGCTGCTGGGTCTGTTGGCCGCGGCGCTGCCGGCCTGGCTGCCCATGCAGTTGCCTTTGTGGGCCTGGCTGCTGGTCAGTCTCGGCGTCTGCCTGCTTCTGTTGCCGGCCGGTGTGCCGTTCCGTGCACTGGGGTTGCCGTTGCTCTTGCCGCTGCTGTTTCCGCCGCAGCAGTTGCCGGCAACCGGGCAGGCGGAAGTCTGGCAACTGGATGTCGGGCAGGGCCTGGCGGTGCTGGTACGCACCCGCGAGCATGCGCTGCTGTATGACGCCGGGCCGCGTTACGGCGATTTTGACCTGGGCGAGCGGGTGGTCGTGCCGTCCCTGCGTGCCCTGGGAGTCAGCAAGTTGGATGTCATGCTGCTCAGCCATGCCGACAGCGACCACGCGGGTGGTGCGCTGGCCGTGCAGCAACGCTTGCCGATCGCACGGGTACTTAGCGGCGAGGCGGCGGTGTTGCCGCGGCAGTTGGCGGCGGATCAGTGCGTGGATGGTGCCAGCTGGCTCTGGGATGGCGTGCGCTTCACCACCTGGCGCTGGGCGCAGGCAGCGGAGGGTAATCAGGCGTCCTGCCTGCTCAAGGTCGAAGCGGAGGGTGAGACCTTGCTGCTGACTGGCGATATCGATACGGCGACCGAACGGGGCTTGGTGGCAGATGGGCGTGAGCTGCGCGCGGACTGGCTGCAGATCCCCCATCACGGCAGTCGCAGCTCGTCCTCGGCGGCTTTTCTCGAGGCGGTTGCACCCTCTGCGGCGCTGCTTTCGCGGGGCAGCAACAACCCTTTCGGTCACCCCCATCCGCAGGTCATGGCGGGCTACCGGGCGCGTGGGATAACGGTTTACGACAACGTGGCCACAGGTGCCCTGCGCATTCGCCTGGGGGCTCGCGAGGCGCCCTACGGCTGGCGCGAACGGCAAGTCTTCTGGCGGGAAAAATGAGAACCGGGGAGGTCTGTTCGGCGGCATCCCTATGCTAGAGTGGCGCCACTTTTCCGAGGGGGATGCACTACCGTGTGGGAATTGGTCAAAGCAGGCGGCTGGATGATGCTGCCGATCATTCTGTGTTCCATCGCAGCCGTCGGCATCATTGCCGAACGCCTGTGGACCCTGCGGCCCAGCCGCATCACCCCGCCCCATCTGTTGGGGCAGGTATGGCGCTGGATCAAGGAAAAAAAGCTCAACAACGAGAAGCTTCGGGAGCTGCGCGCCGACTCGCCGCTGGGGCAGATCCTCGCCGCCGGCTTGGCCAACTCCAAGCATGGTCGCGAGATCATGAAGGAGTGCATCGAGGAAGCCGCCGCCCGCGTCATCCATGAGCTGGAACGCTACCTCAACGCCCTCGGCACCATCGCCGGTATCGCTCCGCTGCTCGGCCTGCTCGGTACCGTGCTGGGCATGATCGACATCTTCAGTGCCTTTATCGGCAACAGCACGGCCAACGCCTCGGTGCTGGCCGGCGGTATCTCCAAAGCGCTGATCACCACCGCAGCCGGCCTGATGGTGGCGATCCCCGCGCTGTTCTTCCACCGCTTCCTGCAGCGTCGGGTCGACGAGCTGGTGGTGGGCATGGAGCAGGAAGCGATTAAGCTGGTGGAAGTGGTGCAGGGCGATCGTGAAGTCGACCTGACCGAGGCGCCGGCTGTGGCAGCCAAGGCGGAAACCCGCAAAGAGGGCAAGAAGGCGTGAAGTTCCGGCGCAAACCGCGGGAAAACGTCGAGATCAACCTGGCTTCGTTGATCGACGTGGTGTTCATCCTGCTGCTGTTCTTCGTGGTCACCACCACCTTCACCCGCGAGACCCAACTCAAGGTCGATCTGCCGGAAGCGGCCAGCGGCACGCCGCCGGAAGAAACTGCGCTGAAGCAGATGGAAGTCCTGATCAGTGCCGAAGGCAGCTACTCGCTGAATGGCCAGGCCCTGCTGAAAAGCGACCTGGAAAGCCTGATGGCGGCTCTGGGCAAGGAATCCGCGGGTGACAACAGCCTGCCGCTGGTGATCAGCGCCGATGCGCAGACGCCGCACCAGGCAGTGATCACCGCCATGGATGCCGCCGGCAAACTGGGCTTTGCCCACCTGCGCATCACCACGGTCGAGGCCGAAGCGGCCAAGCCCTGATGGCGCTCTCCGACCGCCTGCTCGAGGCCTGGTACCGTGGCCATCCACTGCTGACCCTGCTGCGCCCGCTGGAGTGGCTGTACCGGCGGGTGGTGCAGGGCAAGCGCGAGGCGTTCGTCGCCGGGCGTGGCGAGATCTATCGCGCACCGGTGCCGGTCATAGTCGTCGGCAACATCACCGTCGGTGGTACCGGCAAGACCCCCCTGATTCTCTGGTTGATCGAGCATTGCCGCAGCCGCGGTCTGCGCGTCGGCGTGGTCAGTCGTGGCTATGGCGCGCAGCCGCCGCAGCTGCCCTGGCGGGTGCGTGCCGAGCATTCGGCCGCCGAGGCGGGCGACGAGCCGCTGCTGTTGGTGCAACGCAGTGGCGTGCCGCTGGTGATCGATCCGCAGCGCTCGCGCGCCGTACAGGCGTTGCTGGCGCAGGAAGCGCTGGACCTGATCCTCTGTGACGACGGTCTGCAGCACTATCGCCTGGCCCGTGACCTGGAGCTGGTGCTGATCGATGCTGCTCGTGGTTTGGGCAATCGCCGTTGTCTGCCGGCCGGGCCGCTGCGTGAGCCGGTCGAACGTCTGGCTGAGGTGGATGCCGTGCTGTTCAATGGCGCCAGCGCCGACAGCGAGGAGGGTTATGCCTTCCGTCTGCAGCCGACGGCCCTGATTAACCTGCGCAGTGGCGCGCGCGCCGCCCTCGATCATTTCCCGCTCGGCCAGGCCGTGCATGCGGTGGCCGGCATCGGCAATCCGCAGCGTTTCTTCAATACCCTCGAGGCGTTAAACTGGCGGCCAATCGCGCATGCCTTCGCCGATCACGCCAGTTACAGCCCGCAGCTGCTCAGCTTCAGCCCGCCACTGCCGCTGTTGATGACCGAGAAGGATGCGGTGAAATGCCGGGCCTTTGCCGCCGATGACTGGTGGTACCTGGCGGTGGATGCCGAACCGTCGCAGGCGTTCGTCGCCTGGCTGGATGGCGAGCTGAGCCGCCTGTTGCCGCTCAAGCGCTGACTCTTTCTGCTGTTTTCACTCTTTCCAAGGACATCCCCATGGATCCCAAACTGCTCGATATCCTGGCCTGCCCGGTCTGCAAGGGCCCGCTGCAACTGAGCGAAGACAAGACCGAACTGATCAGCAAGGGCGCCGGCCTGGCCTACCCGATTCGCGACGGCATCCCGGTGATGCTGGAAAGCGAGGCACGCACCCTCAACGTCGACGAACGCCTGGACAAGTAAATGACTGCCGCCTTTATCGTTGTCATCCCCGCGCGTTTCTCCTCCAGCCGCCTGCCGGGCAAGCCGCTGCAGGATATCGCCGGCAAGCCGATGGTCCAGCATGTCTGGGAACAGGCGAAGAAGAGCAGTGCGGCGCGGGTTGTGGTGGCCACCGACGATGCGCGCATCTTCGAGGTATGCCAGGGCTTCGGCGCTGAGGTACTGATGACCGATGCCGCGCACAACTCGGGCACCGACCGCCTGGCAGAAGTGGCGACCCAGCTGGGTCTGGCCAGCGACGCCATCGTGGTCAACGTGCAGGGCGACGAGCCGCTGATTCCGCCGAGCATCATTGATCAGGTGGCCGCCAACCTGGCCGCCAATCCGCAGGCTGGCATCGCCACCCTGGCCGAGCCGATCGAGGATGTGCAGGCGCTGTTCAATCCCAACGTGGTCAAGGTGGTCAGCGACAAGACGGGCCTGGCCCTGACCTTTAGCCGCGCGCCGCTGGCCTGGGCTCGCGATGCCTTTGCCAAGAGCCGTGACCAGCTGCCGGCTGGCGTGCCCTATCGCCGCCATATCGGCATCTACGCCTACCGAGCCGGCTTCCTGCATGACTTCGTGGCCTGGGGCCCGTGCTGGCTGGAAGACACCGAGTGCCTGGAGCAGCTGCGCGCCCTGTGGCACGGCGTGCGCATCCATGTCGCCGATGCCCTGGAAGCGCCGCCGGCCGGGGTCGATACCCCGGAAGACCTGGAGCGGGTACGCCGTCTGCTGGGGGCCTGATGAAGGTTCTGTTCGTCTGCCTGGGCAACATCTGCCGTTCACCGACTGCCGAAGGTGTGTTGCGCCAACGCCTGCAGGCGGCCGGCCTGGCCGAGCGGGTGCAGGTGGACTCCGCTGGCACCGGTGACTGGCATGTCGGCAAGGCGCCGGATCAGCGCACCCGCCTGGCCGCGCAGCGCCGTGGTTATGACTTGGCGCCGCTGCGCGCCCGCCAGGTGGCCGTCGAGGACTTTCAGCGCTTCGACCTGATCCTGGCGATGGATCACAGCAACCTCAAGCATCTGCAGGCATTGCGCCCAGGGGGCGCGGCGGCGGAGCTGGATCTGTTCCTGCGTCGCTACCAGCTGGCCCTGGATGAGGTGCCGGACCCTTATTACGGCGGTGACGACGGCTTCGAACAGGTACTCGACCTGATCGAGCAGGCCAGCGATGCCCTGCTCCATGAAATCAGGGGGAGCCTGTGAGCCTGTCGTTGCACGAAAATCTCTCGCTCAAACCCTTCAACACCTTTGGCGTCGATGTGCCGGCCCGCCTGTTTGCCGAGGCGAGCAATGACCAGCAGGTGCGCGAGGCGCTGGCCCTGGCCGCGCAGCGCGAGCTGCCGCTGCTGGTGATCGGCGGCGGCAGCAACCTGTTGCTGACCGGCCCTGTCGAGGCTCTGGTGCTGCGCATGGCGAGTCGCGGCTTGCGCATCCTCAGTGATGACGGCAAGCGTGTGGTGGTCGAGGCCGAGGCCGGTGAGCCTTGGCATCCCTTCGTGCAGTGGAGCCTGGCCCAGGGCCTGGCCGGCCTGGAAAACCTCAGCCTGATCCCCGGCACGGTCGGTGCGGCGCCGATGCAGAACATCGGTGCCTACGGCGTGGAGATCAAGGATGTGTTCGCCGGCCTCACCGCCCTCGATCGACAGACTGGCGAGCTGCACGAATTTGCCCTGGACGAATGCGCCTTCGCCTACCGCGACAGCCTGTTCAAGCAGCAGCCGGGACGCTGGCTGATCCTGCGGGTGCGTTTCGCCCTCAGCCGCAAGACCGCGCTGCATCTGGATTACGGCCCGGTGCGCCAGCGCCTGCAGGCCGAAGGCATCGAGCAGCCGACGGCCAGCGATGTCAGCCGCGCGATCTGCGCCATTCGCAGTGAAAAACTGCCGGACCCGGCCCAGCTGGGCAATGCCGGCAGCTTCTTCAAAAACCCGCTGGTGCCGGCTGAGCTGGCCGAGCGTATTCGCGCCGAGCAGGCCGATCTGGTCAGCTATCCGGCGGCTGAGGGCCAGGTCAAGCTGGCGGCCGGTTGGCTGATCGAGCGGGCAGGCTGGAAGGGCTTTCGCGAGGGTGATGCCGGCGTGCATCGCCTGCAGGCGCTGGTGCTGGTCAACTACGGCGCAGCCAGCGGCGCGCAGTTGCTGGCCCTGGCGCAGCGTATCCAGGCGGATATCCTGGCGCGCTTCGGCGTGCAGCTGGAAATCGAACCGAACATCCTTTGAATCAAGCCTGCATCTGTCGGGGCCGCTTCGGCGGCGAATCTCGCGGATAAATCCGTTCCTACAGGCCGCTCACTTTATTCCGGATATAAAAAAGCCCCGCACCAGGCGGGGCTTTTTCATTACCGGTAACGCTTAGATCTGCACGGCCGGGATCTTGGCGTTAGCAGCTGCTTCGCGGAACTCGGCGATCTGGTCGAAGCTCAGGTAGCGGTAAACGTCGGCAGCCATGCTGTCGATGTTCTTCGCGTACTCCATGTACTCCTCGACGGTCGGCAGTTTGCCGGTGATCGAAGCGACCGCTGCCAGTTCGGCAGAGGCCAGGTACACGTTGGTGGCGTCGCCCAGGCGGTTCGGGAAGTTACGGGTCGAAGTGGAGACCACGGTCGAACCGGTCTGTACGCGTGCCTGGTTACCCATGCACAGCGAGCAGCCCGGCATTTCCATGCGTGCGCCGGCCTTGCCGTAGATGCCGTAGTAGCCTTCTTCGGTCAGCTGGTGGGCGTCCATCTTGGTCGGCGGAGCCAGCCACAGACGGGTCGGAATGCCACCCTTGACCTTGTCCAGCAGCTTACCGGCAGCGCGGAAGTGACCGATGTTGGTCATGCACGAACCGATGAACACTTCGTCGATCTTCTCACCGGCAACGGTGGACAGCAGACGGGCGTCGTCCGGGTCGTTCGGCGCGCAGAGCACCGGCTCTTTGACGTCGGCCAGGTCGATCTCGATGATCTCGGCGTATTCGGCGTCCTTGTCGGCTTCCAGCAGTTGCGGGTTGGCCAGCCAGGCTTCCATGGCTTTGGCGCGACGCTCCAGGGTACGAGCATCGCCGTAACCTTCGCCGATCATCCAGCGCAGCATGGTGATGTTGGAGCGCAGGTACTCGGCAATGGCCTTTTCCGGCAGCTTGATGGTGCAACCGGCAGCGGAACGCTCGGCCGAGGCGTCGGACAGCTCGAAAGCCTGTTCAACGGTCAGCTCGTCCAGACCTTCGATCTCCAGGATGCGGCCGGAGAAGGCGTTGATCTTGCCCTTCTTCTCGACGGTCAGCAGACCCTGCTTGATGGCGTAGTAGGGGATGGCGTGGACCAGGTCACGCAGGGTGATGCCCGGTTGCAGCTTGCCCTTGAAGCGCACCAGTACCGACTCCGGCATGTCCAGCGGCATCACGCCGGTGGCAGCGGCGAAGGCGACCAGGCCGGAACCGGCCGGGAAGGAGATGCCCATCGGGAAACGGGTGTGCGAGTCGCCACCGGTGCCGACGGTATCCGGCAGCAGCATGCGGTTCAGCCAGCTGTGGATGATGCCGTCGCCCGGACGCAGGGACACGCCGCCGCGGGTCATGATGAAGTCCGGCAGGGTGTGGTGGGTGGTGACGTCGATCGGCTTCGGATAAGCCGCGGTGTGGCAGAAGGACTGCATCACCAGGTCAGCGGAGAAGCCCAGGCACGCCAGGTCTTTCAGCTCGTCACGGGTCATCGGGCCAGTGGTGTCCTGGGAGCCGACGGTGGTCATCTTCGGTTCGCAGTAGGTGCCCGGACGGACGCCTTTGCCTTCCGCCAGACCGCAGGCGCGGCCGACCATCTTCTGCGCCAGGGTGAAGCCCTTGCCGCTATCAACCGGGGAGTCCGGCTTCTTGAACAGGGTGGACGGAGCCAGACCCAGCTCGGCGCGGGCTTTCTCGGTCAGGCCACGGCCGACGATCAGCGGGATACGGCCGCCAGCGCGAACTTCGTCGAGCAGCACGTCGGTTTTCAGCTGGAAGGTGGTGACCAGCTCGTCGCTGCCATGACGGCGGACTTCGCCTTTGATCGGGTACACGTCGATGACGTCGCCCATGGCCAGGTTGCTGCAATCGAATTCGATCGGCAGGGCGCCGGCGTCTTCCATGGTGTTGTAGAAGATCGGAGCGATCTTGGTGCCGAAGCAGAAGCCGCCAGCGCGCTTGTTCGGCACGTTGGGGATGTCGTCGCCGAAGAACCACAGCACCGAGTTGGTGGCGGACTTACGGGAAGAACCGGTACCGACCACGTCACCGACGTAGGCAACCGGGAAGCCTTTGGCTTTCAGGGCTTCCATCTGCTTGATCGGGCCAACCGAACCCGGAACGTCCGGGTTGATGCCGTCGCGAGCCATTTTCAGCATGGCCAGGGCGTGCAGCGGGATGTCCGGGCGGGACCAGGCGTCCGGAGCCGGCGACAGGTCGTCGGTGTTGGTTTCGCCGGTGACCTTGAATACGGTCAGGGTGACTTTTTCCGGAACGGCAGGGCGGTTCTGGAACCACTCGCCTTCGGCCCAGGAGGCCAGTACGGCTTTGGCGTTGGCATTGCCGGCCTTGGCTTTCTCGGCGACGTCGTGGAAGGCGTCAAACATCAGCAGGGTGTGCTTCAGTTGCTCGGCGGCAACGGCGGACAGCTCGGCGTTGTCCAGCAGCTCAACCATGGTGGTGATGTTGTAGCCACCTTGCATGGTGCCCAGCAGCTCGACGGCGCGAGTCTTGCTCAGCAGCGGGGAGCTGACTTCGCCCTTGGCCAGGGCAGAGAGGAAACCGGCCTTGACGTAGGCAGCTTCGTCCACGCCAGCAGGTACGCGGTTGGTGATCAGGTCGACCAGGAAGGCTTCTTCGCCGGCCGGAGGATTCTTCAGCAGCTCGACCAGGCCTGCGGTTTGTTCGGCGTTTAGCGGCTGGGGCACGATACCCTGAGCGGCACGCTCTGCTACGTGTTTGCGATAGGCTTCAAGCACAGTTTTTACCCTCATCAGTGGTCGCGAGGTGGCTCGCAACGCTCATCCAGAAAACCATCGCACACTGCGCTTCAGCGCTTTTTGAGCGCCTTGGCCGGTGTGTCGATAGCCTCATACAAGAAGCTGTTTTCAAAGTTTTACGCCGCAGGAACAAGGGCGATGAGGGCTGGCGCAGGTCTTGAGGAGGGCTCGCAGACCTGGCGCCAACGTCGTTCCTGGCGGATTAACTGTGCTCGTGACGCTTTGAAAACAGCTTCTGACGGACATCGACGCCTAAAATGGCGGTCCGATTCTACTGGAACAAGACGCTAAAGTTAAGCGCAAAGCCCGATGCGACTGGCCTGCTGACCTGCGACCAAGGTCTGGCTGCATAAGTCGACAAACGTCTGGCCGGTCAGGGTGACCCACCCCGGCTAAGCGGCTAATATGGCCTGCCTGTTTCAGCGTCCAAATCTACTCGTCATGTCCAATCAGCGCATCAAGACGCCCTGCGTCGGTCTCTGTTCCACGGTTTACGGTGACCTCGTGTGCCGCGGCTGCAAGCGCTTTCATCATGAGGTGGTGAACTGGAACCTATACGGCGAGGAAGAGAAGCACGCCGTCTGGCGCCGCCTGGAGATCCTTCTGGTGCAGGTGATGCAGGGCAAGCTGGAGGTTTTCGATCCCCAGCGCCTGCGCGCGCAGCTGGAGCAGCATCAGGTGCGCTTCGTTCCGGATCAGTCGGTCTACTGCTGGGCTTATCAGCTGATTGCACGGGGCTCGCGGGTGATCAACCGGCTGGATGCCTATGGCGTGGTGCTGATGCCGGAGTTCCGCGACTGGGCGCTGCCAGAGCTGCGCGAGGCCATCGATCGCGAGTTCTTCCTGCTTTCCGAGGCTCATTACGAGCGCTATATCGCCCCCAGGTTTCTCCTTGAGGGCATGGAGATCCGCGTCTGATTTATCTCGCTCCATGAAAAAGCCGCCCGAGGGCGGCTTTTTTGTTGTAGCAGTCTTTGAGCGGGCTCTTAGCGCTGGGCGACCAGCTCTTCCAAATGAGCGATGATCTCGTCCGGCTTGAGTACCAAAACATCGCTTTCCAGGGTATCCAGCACCACTTCCGCCGTGTTGCCAATCAGGGCGCCTGACAGGCCGGTACGCGCCACGGTGCCGATCACGGTGACCACTGCCTTGAGTTTGTCGGCAGTGTAGGGGATCAGTACGTCGGCCGGGCCTTCCTCGACATGCAGGCGGTCATTGCTGACGTCGTACTCGGCCTGGAAGGCTTTGCACTGCTCGCGGTAGCGCGCCTCGATGGTTTCCTTGAGCTGGAAGGTCGGGTCGGCGGCCGACAACATCGGCGACGGATGCGCGCTGATTACATGCAGCGTGCCCTTGGCCAATGCGGCGATGTCATAGCCGTGGCTGACAATGCCGGAATGCAAGGTGCGGTGTTCGGCATCGCTGTTACCCACGTCGACGGCGGCAAGGATGACTCCACCGGTCCACGGCGTGTCGGTCTTGACCATCAGTACCGGACCGGGGCAGTAGCGCAGCAGCTTCCAGTCGTCCGGAGTGAGGATGGCTTTCTTCAGCGGGTTGTCCGGGAAGTGCTGCTTGATCACCAGGCCACAGCCTTCGGCCTGTTGCACGGTGATGATGGTCTGGTAGAGGTTTTCGTGCCAGGCCTGCTGGCTGCTGACGCTGTAGCCTTCCTTGAGCAGGCTGGCCTGGATGTTTTCGAGATGGGCTGCATGCTCCTGCTTTTTGTCGCAGATCAGCAGGTGCAAGTGGGATTGCGTGACTCCGGCAATCAGTTTGGCGCGTTTCAGTGCCAGGCACTCGGCCTGTTGTGGATCCATGACTACCAGAATGCTGCGAATAGCTTGCATGACCGTCTCCCTGAACATGAATGCTTATCTCTGACCTCACTATAGTCGCGTGATGCGCCTGCGGTCTTGACCCGCGTCACGACATCGCTGGCTCTGGGCGCTGCCACTCGTATAATGGCGCGCCCTTGGCCTGCCTGCCAGAGTTGCAGGCGTGCGTAGTGGAGCTGCCGGTGATGACCGAGAACCAATCCATTCTGTTGTACCTGATTTCTGCCTGGCCCTTCGCTGGCGTGGTGGTGGAGGGCGTTGCGCCATGATTTTTCCCGAGATTCATGACTTTCTCGGCTGTGTCACCCCGGATGCCTGGGTGCGTGCGGCGCTGGCCGATCAGGAAATCCTGCTGATCGATCACAAGAACTGCGAGTTCAAGGCGGCTTCTACCGCGCTCAGTCTGATGGCCAAGTACAGCTCCCATGTCGACCTGCTCAACGCTATGTCGCGTCTGGCGCGCGAGGAGCTGGTGCATCACGAGCAGGTGCTGCGCATCATGAAGCGGCGCAAGATCGGCCTGCGGCCGGTCTCGGCGGCACGTTATGCCTCGGGCCTGCGCGCTCTGGTGCGCACCCATGAGCCATACAAGCTGGTGGATACCCTGGTGGTGGGGGCGTTTATCGAGGCACGCTCCTGTGAACGCTTCGCAGCACTGGTGCCGCATCTCGACGAAGAGCTCGGCAAGTTCTATGGCGGTTTGCTGAAGTCCGAGGCGCGGCACTTTCAGGGTTACCTGAAACTGGCCTATCAGTACGGCGAGGAGGCGGATGTGACGCGTACGGTGGAGCGGGTCAGGGCGGCTGAGCGCGAGCTGATCGAGTCGCCTGATAGCGAGTTCCGTTTTCACAGCGGTGTACCGCTCGACTGCTAGGGCCCGATTTACTTGATTTTCTGTCTGTTGGCGGAATCGCAGGCAATAAAAAGCCGGACACTAGGTCCGGCTTTTTATTGCCTCAGTTTCAGGCTTGCGGCTTGGCTTCTTCCGCGTCCTGTTGCTGAGCGGCCTCGACGAGCAGGGCCGGAACTTCTTCCGCTGCTGTCTCGGTTTCGCTTTGCTCAACGGCCGGTGCTTCTACCACGACAGCTTCGGCAGGTGCCTCGGCTTCGGCGGGGGCAGCTTCAGCCACTTCGGCTACCGGTGCTACAACCGCGACCGGTGCTTGCGCGGCAGCGGCGGCTTCGGCAGCCAGGCGCTCGGCTTCGCGCTGGCGACGACGCACTTCGCGCGGATCGTTCGGCGCGCGGCCACCGCTGACGACCGGGGCGGCTGCTTCGACAATTACTTCGGCAGCGGCGGGGGCCACTTCTTCACTGCTGACGCTGGCTGGTGCAGTTTCAGCAACCACCGGGGCAGCTTCCACGACAGCGACTTCTACCACAGCAACTTCTGCCGGGGCTTCGCTCTGGACGGGGGCTTCAACAGCCACGGCCGGTACTTCAACTGCTACTGCAGTTTCAACCACGGCTTCGGCAGTTTCGGCGGCTTCGTTACGGCTGTCGCTGACCGGAGCGCTTTCCACGACTTCGCTCGGTTGTTCGCTGGTCGGTGCAGCTTCTGCTTCTGCGCTGACCAGTGCAGCGCCAGCAGCGGCAGCAGCCACGACGACAGCGCCTTCAGTGCCTTCTTCGGCACTTTCTTCGCTACCTTCGATCAGGTTGCCATCGGCATCACGCTGGCGCTCGCGACGGTTGCTGCGACGACGCTGACCGCGGGAGCGACGACGCGGACGATCGCCGCCTTCGCCACCTTCCTGGCCATCATCGAGCTGCTCGCCGTTTTCCAGTACTTCTTCTTCGGCCACGGCAGCGGCCTGTTCGGCACGCGGCTGACGCTCTTCACGCGGCGGGCGCGGTTGGCGCTCTTCACGTGGTTTGCGCTCGGCGCGTTCTTCGTTGCGCGGTTGCTCGCTACGAACTTCTTCAGTGGCGGCGGCATCCAGCGGCTCGCGCAGTTCGCGTGGGCGACGCTCTTCGCGCGGCTCGCGGGCTTCGCGGGGCTGACGCTCGCGACGCGGCTCCTGGCCCTCGCGGGCTTCCCGCGGCTGACGCTCTTCACGCGGCTCGCGTGGCTCGCGGACTTCACGGGCTTCGCGCGGTTGGCGCTCTTCGCGTGGCTCGCGCGGT
The DNA here is from genome assembly GCF_014164785.1 of Aquipseudomonas guryensis. GTDB lineage: Bacteria > Pseudomonadota > Gammaproteobacteria > Pseudomonadales > Pseudomonadaceae > Aquipseudomonas > Aquipseudomonas guryensis. The sequence continues at coordinate 235,651 of NZ_JACJFN010000004.1, forward strand.
TCACGGGCTTCGCGCGGCTGACGCTCTTCACGCGGCTTGCGCTCTTCGTCACGGCTGCCGCGGTTACCACGGTTGCCGTCACGACGGTTCTGCGGACGGCCACCGCGACGCTGCTCATCGCTGCGTGGCTTACGCTCGGCCGGCTTCTCTTCGACTACCGGGGCGGTGGCCTCTTCCTTGCTGGCGAACAGGCTGACCAGCGACTTGACCAGGCCCTTGAACAGGCTCGGCTCCGGGGTCGGTGCGGCCGGGGCGAGCGGGGCAGCTGGAGCCGGGGCGGCGGCGCGCTGCGGAGTGGTTTTCAGCGCAGCTTCCTGGCGCACCAAGGTGCGGGTCGCGGCGGCCGGCTGGACGTCTTCGACTTCGGTCGGAGTCATCTCGTAGCTGGACTGGCCGGTCAACACTTCCGGGCTGTCATCACGCAGACGCTGCACTTCGAAGTGCGGGGTCTCCAGATGATCGTTCGGCAGGATGATGATGCGGGCGCGGGTGCGCAGCTCGATCTTGGTGATGCTGTTGCGCTTCTCGTTGAGCAGGAAGGCGGCAACCGGGATCGGCACCTGGGCGCGGACTTCGGCGGTGCGGTCCTTCAGGGCTTCTTCTTCGATCAGGCGCAGGATGGCCAGCGACAGCGATTCGACGTCGCGGATGATGCCTTGGCCGTTGCAGCGCGGGCAGACGATACCGCTGCTCTCGCCCAGGGACGGGCGCAGGCGTTGACGGGACATTTCCAGCAGGCCGAAGCGCGAGATGCGGCCGACTTGCACGCGGGCACGGTCGGCTTCCAGGGCTTCGCGGACTTTCTCTTCCACGGCGCGCTGGTTCTTGGCCGGGGTCATGTCGATGAAGTCGATCACGATCAGGCCGCCGATGTCGCGCAGGCGCAGCTGGCGGGCGATTTCTTCGGCCGCTTCCAGGTTGGTCTGCAGGGCGGTTTCTTCGATGTCGCCACCTTTGGTCGCACGCGCCGAGTTGATGTCGATGGACACCAGGGCTTCGGTCGGGTCGATGACGATGGAGCCACCGGAAGGTAGTTTCACTTCGCGCTGGAAGGCTGTTTCGATCTGGCTTTCGATCTGGAAGCGGTTGAACAGCGGCACGCTGTCTTCATACAGCTTGATCTTGCTGGCGTACTGCGGCATCACCTGCTGGATGAAGCTGAGGGCTTCTTCCTGGGCTTCGACGCTGTCGACCAGTACTTCGCCGATGTCCTGACGCAGGTAGTCGCGGATGGCGCGGATGATGACGTTGGACTCCTGATAAATCAGGAACGGCGCGGCGCGATCCTGCGAGGCTTCCTTGATCGCGGTCCACAGTTGCACCAGGTAATCGAGGTCGAGCTGCAGTTCGTCGCTGGAGCGGCCGAGGCCGGCGGTGCGCACGATCAGGCCCATGTCGCCTGGGGCGTTGAGGCCGTTCAGCGCTTCACGCAGTTCGTTGCGCTCTTCGCCTTCAATGCGGCGGGAGATGCCACCGGCACGCGGGTTGTTCGGCATCAGCACCAGGTAACGACCGGCGAGGCTGATGAAAGTGGTGAGGGCGGCGCCCTTGTTACCACGTTCCTCTTTCTCGACCTGGACGATGACTTCCTGGCCTTCCTTGAGGACTTCCTTGATGTTGACGCGACCGCCTTCCGGGGACTTGCTGAAGTACTCGCGGGAGATTTCTTTCAGCGGCAGGAAGCCGTGGCGCTCGGCGCCGAAGTCGACAAAAGCCGCTTCGAGGCTGGGCTCGACGCGGGTGATGCGACCTTTATAGATGTTGGCCTTTTTCTGCTCACGGGCGCCGGATTCGATATCCAGGTCGTAGAGTTTCTGGCCGTCTACCAGGGCTACACGCAACTCTTCGGGCTGAGTTGCGTTGATCAGCATTCTTTTCATGTTGTACCAATGGTTTCCGGAGCTGCCGGAAACGGCGGTTGGCACACACGACTCTCACGGTCGGTGTCAGGGCGCGTCAGGAATGGGCGTAAATCATTCCAGTGTCTAGCAACCGTTGGCCTGTGGCGTTTGGGTTGCGACGACGCTCCTGCTTGCTGTGGTGACAGAAGCACTCAGTCAGGGGAGGAATCAACCAGTCGCTGCGGACGATAGTGAAGCGTCTTGATAAAGCTTGTTGCTACGCAGTCCGACGGTTGTGCATCTCCACCCTACACGTATCGCTAAAATCGGGTGCCGCTCGCAGAATCCGCAGCGGGTTAGCATTTTCCGCAAGTTCCCAAAGGGAAGGCTTGCGCGTCTATGGCTCAAGGCGTTGTTTCCGGGATCTTCGCGCTCTTGTGCGGCGAAAGTCCCGTCGGACGGCCTCACGTCCTGAATGGGTTGCGCTCGGCAGGGATGGCAATGTGGCGATCATCCGCTAACCGGGCCGCTTTTGGCGGCGCTCCCGAGCATATCAGTAATGATTAAGTGCTTCAATTCAATAAAAAATTGTTATGATCGCGGGCATGACTACTCCTGCCTCTCCAACCTCCGGCGTCCAGCTGCTCGAGGTTGCGCCGGATCATGCCGGCCAACGAATCGATAATTTCCTGCTCGCCCGCCTCAAAGGTGTGCCGAAGACGCTTATCTACCGCATTCTGCGCAAAGGCGAAGTGCGGGTTAATAAAGGTCGCATCAAGCCCGAATACAAGTTGCAGGCTGGTGATATCGTGCGGGTTCCGCCACTGCGTCTGCCGGAGCGTGATGAGCCGGTGCCGTTGGCGCTGGGGCTGCTTGAGCGTCTGGAGGCGGCCATCGTCTATGAGGACAAGGCGCTGATCGTGCTGAACAAGCCGACCGGGATTGCCGTGCATGGTGGTAGTGGCCTGAATTACGGGGTCATCGAGGCTTTTCGTCAGTTGCGCCCGGATGCCAAGGATATCGAGCTGGTCCATCGTCTGGATCGCGACACCTCCGGCCTGCTGATGATCGCCAAGAAGCGCAGCATGCTGCGTCACCTGCATGAGGCCTTGCGTGGCGATGGTGTCGACAAGCGCTACATGGCGCTGGTGCGCGGCAGTTGGCCGACGGCAAAGAAGAAGGTCAGTGCGCCGTTGCTGAAGAGCAACCTGCGTTCGGGTGAGCGCATGGTCGAGGTCAATCCTGAGGGTAAGGAAGCCTTGACCGTATTCCGCGTGCTGCGCCGCTTCGGCGAGTTCGCCACGCTGGTCGAGGCGAGTCCGATTACCGGGCGCACCCACCAGATCCGCGTGCATGCCCAGTATGCCGGGCACTCGATTGCCGGTGACCCCAAGTACGGCGACGACGACTTTTCCCACGAAGTGCGCGACCTGGGTGGCAAGCGCCTGTTCCTGCATGCCTATGCACTGAAGATTACTTTGCCGGAAGGGCAGGTGCTCGAGGTTGAGGCGCCCGTCGATGAAATGTGGGTGCGTACCCTGGAGCGGCTCGGTGCGTGACTATCGGCTGTTGATTTTCGATTGGGACGGCACGCTGGTGGATTCCATTGGTCGTATCGTGACGGCCATGCGTCTGGCGGCCGAGCAGTGCGACCTGCCACAGCTTGATGATGCGGCGATCAAGGGCATTATCGGTTTGGGTTTGCCCGAGGCCATTCGCACTCTGTATCCGCAGCTTGAGGATCATCTGTTGGTCGAGCGTTTTCGCGCTGCTTACAGTGATCAGTATCTGCTACTGGAAAGTGAGCCTTCGGCGCTGTTTCCTGGTGTGGCCGAGTCGCTTGAGGCATTTCGTGCGCAGGGCTATCGCCTGGCGGTGGCGACCGGCAAGAGTCGCCATGGTCTGCAGCGGGTGCTGCAGGGGCGTGGCTGGCTGGATTATTTCGACGTCACGCGCTGCGCCGACGAGACGGCCAGCAAGCCACATCCGTTGATGCTGCAGGAAATACTCACCCATTGTCGCGTGTCGCCCAAACAGGCGCTGATGGTGGGGGATTCGGTATTCGATCTGCAGATGGCTACTAATGCCGGTATCGACTCGGTGGCGGTAGGCTTCGGTGCGCAGTCGCTGGACAGTTTGCGGGCTCACGGGCCGTGCTTGGCAATCAATGAGTTTTCCGAGTTGCGCGCCTGGTTGGGTGCGCACGCACATGAAAAGACGCTTGGGGTGGGTGAATATGTCGGATGAATGGAAAGCATCGGCCGCCGCTGGTGGTGACGATAAAAGCTGGAAGTTGCTGGAGAAAACCCTGCTGGCCGGTGTGCAGGAGCAGCGTCGCGCGCGGCGCTGGGGGATTTTCTTCAAGGCACTGACCTTTATCTACCTGTTCGGTGCGCTGGCACTGTTCATTCCCAAGCTGGATCTGCAGCAGAGTGCCGGGGTTGGCAAGGAGCACACCGCGCTGATCGAAGTGCGCGGGATGATCATGGCGGATGAAGAGGCCAGCGCTGACAATGTGGTCAGCAGCCTACGTGCTGCCTTCGAGGATCCGAAGACCAAGGGCATCGTGCTGCGCATCAACAGTCCGGGCGGTAGTCCGGTGCAGTCCGGCTATATATATGACGAGATCAAGCGCCTGCGCGGCGAGTATCCGGATACCAAGGTGTATGCGGTGATCAGTGATCTGGGGGCTTCCGGCGCCTATTACATTGCCAGTGCTGCTGATCAGATCTATGCCGACAAGGCCAGTCTGGTGGGGTCCATTGGTGTTACGGCGGCCACTTTCGGTTTTGTCGGGGTGATGGAAAAGGTGGGTGTGGATCGTCGCGTCTACACCTCGGGTGAGCACAAGGCATTCCTCGATCCGTTTCAGCCGCAGAAAGCCGAGGAAACTCAGTTCTGGCAGGGTGTGCTGGAAACCACGCACAAGCAGTTTATTGACAGCGTGAAGAAGGGGCGTGGCGAGCGCCTGAAAGCGGCGGAGCATCCGGAGCTGTTCTCCGGGCTGATCTGGTCGGGTGAGCAGGCTCTTGAGTTGGGGCTGGTCGACGCGCTGGGTAGCAGTAGTTTCGTCGCGCGCGAAGTGATCAAGGCGAAAGACATCGTCGATTACACCCGTGAGGAAACCCCGCTGGATCGCTTTACCAAGAAGCTGGGCGCCAGTGTGGCTGAGCGCCTGGCCATCGTGATGGGCTTCCAGGGGCCGTCGCTGCGCTGAGCCGTTGTTGTCGAAGAGGCCCGGCTTGCCGGGCTTCTTCATTTATAGGTTCAGGGAATGCTCAGGTCTTCGTTCTGCAGCATGCTGACCAGGCGGATCAGTGGCAGGCCGATCAGGCTGGTGGCGTCCGCGCCTTCGGTGGCGCGGAACAGGCTGACGCCGAGGCCTTCGGCCTTGAAGCTGCCGGCGCAGTCGTAGGGTTGCTCGGCTTGCAGGTAGCGGGTGATCTGCGCTTCGTCGAGTGAGCGGAAATGTACGGTGAAAGGCACGACGTCGACCTGGCAGTGTCCCGTGCTGCTGTTGAGTAGGGCGAGGCTGGTGAGGAAAGTAACGCTATTGCCGCTAGCTGCCAGTAGTTGATGCTTGGCGCGGACAAAATCATGCGGTTTGCCGATGATCTGCTCGCCGAGCACGGCGACCTGGTCCGAGCCGATGATCAGGTGGTGCGGATATTGCCCTGTCAGGGCGCGCGCTTTGGCTTCGGCGAGGCGGCGCACCAGCGCTGCGGCGCATTCGCCCTGTGCCGGTGTTTCGTCGATGTCCGGGCTGCTCCATATAAAAGGATGGCGCAGGCGGGCCAATAGTTCGCGGCGGTACGCCGAGCTTGAGGCAAGTACCAGGGGTAGCATGGGCTTCTCCCGAAAAGAGGCGGATTTTAGCCAGTGTGCTGCCTGGCGCACAGGGCCGAATTTCCTTTGACAGGGTGGGGGTGCATCCCTAGAATGTCGCGCCTATGTTGAATGGACCGATTCCACCCCACGTTGATCCGCGCAAACTCGCTGATCGCGGCGTTACCCTCGAAGGGTCGATGCCGCTGGCAAGTTTCGAGCGTCTCTGCGACCCGCTGGTCGATAACGCCGGTATGGTGCACGCGAAGCTGGCCTTCGTGCGTGGTGAGCGACGTGCTGTGAGTATTCACAGTGAGCTCAAGGTTGAGGTCAAGATGATTTGCCAGCGTTGTCTGGAACTGGTCGTCCTGCCGATCCAAAGCGAGTGTGATTACGCGGTGGTGAAGGAAGGTGCGGATACCCAGTCGCTGCCCCAGGGCTATGACGTGCTGGAAGTGGGTGAGGATCCTCTGGATCTGCTGGCGTTGGTCGAAGATGAGCTGTTGCTCGCTCTGCCCATCATTCCGGCCCACGCCCATGAAGATTGCCAGCAGCCGGCCGGTCTCGAAGAGCCCGAGTCGAGCGAGGACGAGGTACCGCGGTCCAACCCGTTCAGTGTTTTGGCGCAGTTAAAGCGTGACCCAAACGTTTAGGAGTTAATCAGTTATGGCTGTTCAGCAGAACAAAAAATCCCGCTCTGCCCGCGACATGCGTCGTTCCCACGATGCGCTCGAGGCCAGCACCCTGTCCGTCGAGAAGAGCACCGGTGAAGTTCACCTGCGCCACCACGTATCTCCGGAAGGCGTATACCGTGGTCGCAAAGTGATCGACAAGGGCGCTGACGAGTAATCCTTGTCCGCTCCGTTGATCGCGATTGATGCAATGGGTGGGGACTTCGGTCCCCACTGCATTGTTCCAGCCAGCATCGCCTGTCTGGTTGAGTTCCCCTCGCTACATCTGGTCCTCGTCGGCCAAGCCCCTATTCTTGAAGAGCTGATCGCCCGGCATCCTGCTGTGGATCGCGCACGCCTGCACGTTGAGCATGCCAGTGAAGTGATCGGTATGGACGAGCGGCCTTCCCAGGCGCTGCGTGGCAAGCCGGATGCTTCCATGCGCGTGGCGCTGGAGTTGGTGCGCAGTGGGCGCGCGCAGGCCTGTGTCAGTGCTGGCAATACCGGGGCCTTGATGGCGCTGTCGCGCTACGTGCTGAAAACCCTGCCGGGCATCGATCGGCCGGCGATGGTCAGCCCGGTGCCGACCGCTACGGGCAGCTGTCAGCTGCTCGATCTGGGGGCGAATGTCGATTGCAGTGCCGAACACCTCTACCAGTTTGCCGTGATGGGCTCGGTGGCGGCCGAAGCGCTGGGTGTGACCAATCCGCGAGTGGCGTTGCTGAACGTCGGCACCGAAGAGGTGAAGGGCAATCAGCAGGTCAAGCTGGCGGCAAGCCTGCTGCAGCAGGCCCGTGGCTTGAATTACACCGGTTTCATCGAGGGCGACGGCCTCTACCGTGGCGAGGCGGATGTGGTGGTGTGCGACGGTTTCGTCGGCAATATCCTGCTCAAGTCCAGCGAAGGCTTGGCGGCCATGATCTCGGCGCGTATCGAAAACCTGTTTACCGCCAATATCGCTGCGCGACTGGTGGGCAGCATGGCTTTGCCGCTGCTGCGCCGCTTGCAGGGTGATCTGACGCCGGCGCGACATAACGGTGCAAGCTTTCTCGGTCTGCAGGGTATTGTGGTGAAAAGCCATGGCGCCGCGGGTGTCGAGGGTTTCCAGAGTGCCATTCGTCGCGCCTTGATCGAAGTGCGTGAGAACCTGCCGCAGCGCCTGCATGGGCGCCTCGAAGATCTGCTGCTCTAGCCGATTCCACGGCGCGCATTCGAACATCTGAGAAAACCTGCGGTCTGGTCTGTGACCGCAGGTTTTTCCGCGTCATCCAATCTGCAGTCCTGTGCCTGGCTCTGCCAGGTATGCAATCCCCCAACGATCAGTAGATAAGGGAAAGTTTCGATGTCTACCTCCCTCGCATTTGTCTTTCCTGGCCAAGGTTCGCAGTCGCTCGGCATGCTGGCCGAGATCGGCGCACAGCAGCCGCTGATCCGCGATACGTTCAGCGAAGCAGCCGATGCTCTCGGTTATGACCTGTGGGCGCTGACCCAGCAAGGGCCGGAAGAGCAGCTCAACCAGACTGACAAGACCCAACCGGCCATCCTGGCGGCGTCCATTGCCCTGTGGCGTCTGTGGCAGGCCGAAGGCGGTGCACAACCCGCTTTCGTCGCCGGGCATAGCCTGGGTGAGTACTCGGCGCTGGTGGCGGCTGGCAGCATCGGCTTTGCCGAGGCGATCAAGCTGGTCGAGCTGCGTGGTCAACTGATGCAGCAGGCCGTGCCGGCCGGGCAGGGCGGCATGGCGGCGATTCTCGGTCTGGAAGATGCCGATGTGCTGGCAGCCTGCGCCGAGGCGGCCAATGGCGAAGTGGTCAGTGCGGTGAACTTCAACGCACCGGGCCAGGTGGTGATTGCCGGTGGTGCCGCTGCCGTCGAGCGCGCCATCGAAGCCTGCAAGGCCCGTGGCGCCAAGCGTGCCATGCCGCTGCCGGTCAGCGTGCCGTCGCACTGTGCGCTGATGCGCCCGGCGGCAGAGAAATTCGCCGAGGCGGTCGCCGCTCTGAACTGGCAGGCGCCGCAGATTGCCCTGGTACAGAACGTCACGGCGGCGGTGCCGGCTGATCTCGATAGCCTCAAGCGTGATCTGCTGGCACAGCTCTACAGCCCGGTTCGCTGGGTGGAAACTATCGTGCTGCTGGCTGAGCAAGGCGTCACCGATCTGGTCGAGTGCGGCCCCGGCAAGGTCCTTGCAGGCTTGAACAAGCGCTGCGTCAAAGGCATCAATACTCACAACCTGGAAACCCCGGACGCCTTCGCAGCGGTTCGCGCGGCGCTGGTTTGATTTAGCAAGGAGAGACCTCTATGAGTCTGCAAGGCAAGGTTGCATTGGTAACGGGCGCGAGCCGTGGCATCGGTCAGGCTATCGCTTTCGAACTGGGTCGCCAGGGCGCTGTGGTCATCGGTACCGCCACCTCCGCCGCGGGTGCCGAACGTATCGGTGAAGCGCTCAAGGCCGAGGGTATTCAGGGCGCCGGCCTGGTGCTGGATGTCGGCAGCGATGAGTCGGTTGCTGCCGTTCTCGAGCAGATCCAGAAGGATTTCGGTGCCGTGGCCATTCTGGTCAACAATGCCGGCATCACCCGTGACAACCTGATGCTGCGGATGAAAGATGACGAATGGTTCGATGTCATCAATACCAACCTCAATAGCCTGTTCCGCCTGTCCAAGGCCGTGCTGCGCGGCATGACCAAGGCCCGTTGGGGGCGCATCATCAGCATCGGCTCGGTGGTGGGTGCCATGGGCAACGCCGGGCAGGTCAACTACGCTGCCGCCAAGGCTGGCCTGGAAGGCTTCGGTCGTGCCCTGGCACGTGAGGTGGGTTCGCGTGCCATCACCGTCAACTCGGTGGCGCCGGGCTTCATCGATACCGACATGACCCGCGAGCTGCCGGAAGCCCAGCGCGAAGCGTTGCTGACTCAGATTCCCCTGGGCCGTCTGGGCCAGGCTGAGGAAATCGCCAAGGTGGTCGGCTTCCTCGCCTCCGACGGCGCAGCCTATGTCACTGGCGCGACTGTGCCGGTGAATGGCGGCATGTACATGAGCTGAATGTGACTCGGCGCTTCAGGAAATTGTCATAAAAGCTGTCTAAAGTCCGTTACAAAAGTGCAATCAGCGGCAGACAGCGCTGTGAACTGTTCTGGAAGGGCTTGGCGTTTGGCTTGAAAGTTAGAAAACCCTTTCTATACACTGCGGCTCAGCTGCACGGATCTTTTTCCATAGGAGTGAAAACTAGACATGAGCACCATCGAAGAACGCGTCAAGAAAATCGTCGCCGAGCAACTGGGCGTTAAAGAAGACGAAGTCACCAACAGTGCTTCCTTCGTCGAAGACCTGGGTGCCGACTCCCTTGACACCGTTGAGCTGGTGATGGCTCTGGAAGAGGAATTCGAGACCGAAATCCCGGACGAGCAAGCTGAGAAGATCACCACCGTTCAGGAAGCCATCGACTACATCAACGCCCACGGCTGATTGATCGTAATCGACGGTTTTCGGACCAGGAAAAGCCGCACTGCCCCTCACGAGGCGTGCGGTTTTTCTTTAATGGGCCGCTTAGTGGCAAATAGAACAAGAGGATTTCGCAGTGTCGCGTAGACGCGTAGTGGTTACCGGTATGGGCATGCTGTCGCCTTTGGGCGTCGATGTAGCCAGCAGTTGGCAGGGTATTCTGGCCGGCCGCAGTGGCATCGGCCTGATCGAGCATATGGACCTGTCCGCTTACTCCACTCGTTTCGGCGGTTCGGTCAGGGGCTTCAATGTCGAGGAGTACCTGAGCGCCAAGGAGGCCCGCAAGCTTGACCTGTTCATCCAGTACGGCCTGGCAGCCAGCTTCCAGGCGATGCGTGATTCCGGTCTGGAAGTCACCGACGCCAATCGCGAACGCATCGGTGTGGCCATGGGCTCCGGTATCGGCGGCCTGACCAACATCGAGAACAACTGCAAATCGCTGTTCGAGCAGGGGCCGCGGCGCATTTCGCCGTTCTTCGTGCCTGGCTCGATCATCAACATGATCTCCGGCTTTCTGTCGATCCACCTGGGTCTGCAGGGGCCTAACTATGCCATCGCCACGGCGTGCACCACGGGCACCCACTGCATTGGCATGGCCGCACGCAATATCGCCTATGGCGAAGCCGACGTAATGGTCGCCGGGGGTGCCGAGATGGCCACCAGTGGCCTGGGCATGGGCGGTTTTGGTGCTGCCCGTGCGCTGTCGACCCGTAACGACGATCCGACCAAGGCTAGTCGTCCATGGGACAAGGGCCGCGATGGCTTCGTCCTGTCCGACGGTGCCGGCGCCCTGGTTCTGGAGGAGCTGGAGCACGCCAAGGCACGTGGCGCGACTATCTATGCCGAACTGGTTGGTTTCGGCATGAGTGGCGATGCCTACCACATGACTTCGCCGCCGGAAGACGGCGCTGGCGCGGCGCGCTGCATGAAGAATGCGCTGCGCGATGCTGGTTTGAACGCCGATCAGGTGCAGTACATCAACGCCCATGGCACCTCGACCTCGGCGGGCGACAAAGCCGAAGCGGCGGCGGTCAAGTCGGTATTTGGTGATAACGCCTACAAGCTGTCGGTCAGCTCGACCAAGTCGATGACCGGCCATCTGCTCGGCGCTGCCGGTGCGGTCGAGGCGATCTTCAGCGTGCTGGCCCTGCGTGATCAGGTGGCGCCGCCGACCATCAACCTGGATGAGCCGGACGAAGGTTGCGACCTGGACTTCGTCGCCCATCAGGCCAAGGCCCTGCCGATCGACGCGGTACTGTCCAACTCCTTCGGTTTTGGCGGCACCAACGGCTCGCTGGTGTTCCGCCGGTTCGCCGGCTGATGCTGAGCTGGGTCGACGGCCAGCCGGCCACGCAGCTGTCCATTCTGGATCGCGGCCTGGCCTATGGCGATGGTCTGTTCGAGACCATCGCCGTACAGCGTGGCCAGCCGCGCTTGCTGGCACGGCACCTGGCGCGCTTGCAGCAGGGCGCGCAACGCCTGTCCCTGTCACTTGATCTGCAAGCCGTGCAGGCCGAGTTGCTGGCCTTCTGTGCCGAGTTGGGTGAAGGCGTAGCCAAGTTGATTGTCACCCGTGGCGAAGGCTTGCGCGGTTATGCGCCGCCGCAGCCGAGCAGGGCCTGCCGTGTTCTGTTGGGCAATCCCGCACCGGCCTATCCAGCTGTGCATGCCGAGCAGGGGGTGCGCCTTTTCCCCTGTGCTACCCGCTTGGCCGAGCAGCCGCTGCTGGCCGGTCTCAAGCACCTCAACCGCCTCGAACAGGTCCTGGCCCGTGCCGAATGGCAGGATCCGGTCTATGCCGAAGGCTTGATGTGCGACAGCTCGGGGCGGGTGATCGAAGGGGTCTACAGCAACCTGTTCCTGTGTAGGGATGGTCAGTTGCTGACGGCCGATCTGTCGCGCTGCGGTGTGACGGGCGTAATGCGTGCTGAGGTGCTGGCCCAGGCCGAAGCGCTCGGCATAGCCGTGCACATCCGCGATATCAGTCGGGCTGAGCTGCTTGCGGCCGATGAAGTGTTTCTCTGCAACAGCCTCTACGGCATCTGGCCGGTGCGTGAATTGCAGGGCCACGACTGGCCGGTAGGCCCGCTCACCCGTAAACTGCAGGCCATTATCCGCAGTCTTCTGGATTCCTGATTCGTGATTCGCAAGTTTTTGCTGCTGCTCACTGCAGCTGTGCTGCTGCTCGTGCTGTCTTTGGCGTTGGCGGCCTGGCGTATGCATTCGGTGTTGCAGCAACCTCTGCAGCTCAGCGAGGAGCGCCTGCTGATTGTCGAGCCGGGCGCCACGCCTGGTGGCCTGCTCAATCAGCTGGAGAGCGAAGGCGTGCTGGATGGCGCCTTCTGGTTGCGCCTGTACTGGCGTTTCAACCTGTCCGGGCAGCCGCTGCACAGTGGCGAGTATCGCCTGCTGCCAGCCCAGACTGCCCAGGATCTGCTCGGTATCTGGCAGCGTGGCGAGGTGGTGCAATACAGCCTGACCCTCGTCGAAGGCTGGAGCTTTCGCCAGGTACGCGCAGCCTTGCACAAGCAGGTTGCCCTGAAGCAGACCCTGGCCGAACTCGACGATGCGGCCCTGATGGCTAAACTCGGTCAGCCTGGCGCCAACCCCGAGGGGCGCTTCTTCCCGGATACCTATCGCTATGTGCGCGGTATGAGCGACTTCGATCTGCTCAAGCAGGCCCATAGCCGCCTGACCGAGGTGCTGGAAGAAGAGTGGCAGCAGCGCGCCGAGGGTCTGCCTTATCGCAAGCCTTACGATGCGCTGATCATGGCTTCCATGGTGGAGAAGGAGACCGGGGTGCCGGCCGAGCGCGGGCAGATCGCCGGTGTGTTCGTCCGCCGTCTGCGTCTGGGCATGCGCCTGCAGACCGATCCGACAGTGATCTTCGGCCTCGGCGAGCGTTATAACGGCAATCTGACGCGCGCCCATCTGCGTGAGCCGACGCCGTATAACACCTACACCATCGATGGCATGCCACCGACGCCGATTGCCCTGGTCGGCCGTGAGGCGATCCATGCCGCCTTGCACCCGGTGGCGGGCAAGAGCCTGTATTTCGTCGCCCGTGGCGATGGCAGCCATGTATTCTCCGACTCCCTGGAGCAGCACAACCGTGCGGTGCGCGAGTACCAGCTGAAACGTCGTGCCGACTACCGTTCCAGCCCAGTGCCTCAATAAGGATTATCCGTGAGCGGTCTGTTCATCACCCTCGAAGGCCCGGAAGGGGCCGGCAAAAGCACCAACCGCGAGTACCTCGCCGAACGCCTGCGCGAGCAGGGCATTGAGGTGCTGCTGACTCGCGAGCCGGGCGGTACGCCGCTTGCCGAACGTATCCGTGAGTTGCTGCTGGCGCCGAGCGATGAGCAGATGGCCGCCGATACCGAGCTGCTGCTGGTATTTGCTGCGCGCGCCCAGCATCTGGCACAGGTCATAGTGCCGGCACTGGCCCGTGGCACCGTGGTGCTCTGTGACCGTTTCACCGATGCCACCTATGCCTACCAGGGCGGCGGGCGCGGCCTGTCCACGGCGCGTATCGCCCAGCTGGAAAGTTTCGTGCAGGGTGAGCTGCGTCCCGACCTGACCCTGGTGTTCGACCTGCCGGTGGAAGTCGGCCTGTCGCGCGCGGCTGCCCGTGGCCGGCTGGATCGCTTCGAGCAGGAAGGCCAGAACTTCTTCGAAGCGGTGCGGCAGACCTATCTGCAACGTGCTGCCGCCGCGCCGGCACGCTACCGCGTACTCGACGCCGCACAGTCGCTGGCTGGCGTGCAGCAGTCCATTGATCAGTTGCTGCCGGAAATCCTGGAGCATTGCCGTGGCTGAAGCCTACCCCTGGCAGCAGGGCCTGTGGCAGCAACTGGCCGGGCGCCAGCAGCACGCCCATGCCTACCTGCTGCATGGCCCGGCAGGCATTGGCAAGCGTGCCTTGGCCGAGCGCCTGATGGCGCTGCTGCTGTGTCACAAGCCGGTGGGCCTGGAAGCCTGCGGCCAGTGTAAGGGTTGCTACCTGCTGGCCGCCGGGACTCACCCGGATAACTATGTGCTGGAGCCGGAAGAGGCGGATAAGGCGATCAAGGTCGACCAGGTCCGCGATCTGGTCAGCTTCGTGGTGCAGACCGCCCAGCTCGGTGGGCGCAAGGTTGTCCTGCTGGAGCCGGTGGAGGCGATGAACATCAATGCCGCCAACGCCCTGCTGAAAAGTTTGGAAGAGCCGGCCGGCAACACTGTGCTGCTGCTGGTCAGCCATCAGCCCAGCCGCTTGTTGCCGACCGTGAAGAGCCGCTGCGTGCAGCAGGCTTGCCCCTTGCCGGACCAGGCCAGCAGCCTGGCCTGGCTAGCCGAGGCATTGCCGGAGTGCGGTGAGGACGAGCGCCGCGAGCTGCTCACCCTGGCTGCTGGTTCGCCACTGGCCGCTCGCCGCCTGCATCAGCAGGGCGTGCGCGAACAGCGCGCGCTGGTGGTCGATGGGGTGAAGAAGCTGCTCAAGCAGCAGGCCAGTGCCAGTCAGTTGGCCGAGGCCTGGAAGGCCATGCCGATGATCATGCTGTTCGACTGGTTCTGCGACTGGAGCCAGGCCATGCTGCGCTACCAGCTGACCCGCGACGAAGCGGGGCTGGGCCTGGCCGATATGCACAAGGTGGTACAGTACCTGGCGGACAAGACCCCGCAACCGAAGCTGCTGGCCATGCAGGACTGGCTGCTGCAACAGCGGCAGAAAGTGCTCGGTAAGGCCAACCTGAACAGTGTCTTGCTTCTCGAAGCACTGCTGGTGCAGTGGGCAAGCTTGCCTGGACCGGGCTAGAATCGAAAATTGGATAGTTTGCTAGGAATGTCGCATGAGCTTGCCACCCAATCTTGGCCCGCGTAACGGAATCCTGTCCCTGACTATCAAGGACAAGTCCGTGCTCTACGCCGCCTATATGCCTTTCATCAAGAATGGCGGCTTGTTCATTCCCACTGCCAAGAGCTACAAGCTCGGTGACGAAGTGTTCATGTTGCTCAACCTGATGGATGAGCCGGAGAAGATCCCGGTCGCCGGCAAGGTCGTCTGGATCACCCCGAAAGGCGCCCAGGGTAACCGCGCTGCCGGCGTTGGCGTGCAGTTCAACGACGGCGACAACACCGCGCGCAACAAGATCGAGACTTACCTGGCTGGTGCGCTGAAATCGGATCGCCCGACCCACACCATGTAATTGATCCTCCGTCAGTCTGCGCCACCTGCGAAGGTGGCGTTTTCGTTTAAGTGGTATACCCATGCTGATCGACTCCCACTGCCACCTCGACCGTCTCGACCTGGCTATCCATAACGGTTCCCTGGATGCCGCCCTCGACGCGGCGCGCGCTCGTGGGGTGGAGCATTTCCTCTGCATCGGCGTCAGTGCTGCCAACGCCGCAGCAGTCAAAGGCCTGAGTGAGCAGTACGCCGATGTCGATTGCTCGGTCGGTGTCCATCCGCTGGATCTTGAGCCGGGCGCGGCGCCGGTGCTGGACTGGCTGCTGGCCGAGCTGAACCATCCGCATGTGGTGGCCATCGGCGAAACCGGCCTGGATTACCACTACGAACCGGAAGCCGCCGAACTGCAGCAGCAGTCCTTCCGCCTGCATCTGGACGCCGCGCGAATCACCGGCAAACCGGTGATCGTGCATACCCGCGAGGCGCGTGCCGATACCCTGGCCTTGCTGCGCGAAGCGGCGCTGCCGCAGGCCGGCGTGCTGCACTGCTTCACCGAAGACTGGGATATGGCCAAGGCCGCGCTGGACCTGGGCTTCTATATTTCCCTGTCCGGCATCGTCACTTTCCGTAATGCCGACGCCTTGCGCGAAGTAGCGCGCAAGGTGCCGGCCGATCGCCTGCTGGTGGAAACCGATTCGCCTTACCTGGCGCCGATTCCCTATCGCGGCAAGGCCAACCTGCCGCAGTACGTGCGTGAGGTGGCCGAGTTCCTGGCGCTGGTGCGTGGCGAGCGTTTCGAGGATCTGGCCGCGCAGACCACAGCCAATTTCAAGCGTCTTTTTCCGCTGGCGCGAGTCGCCTGAGAACCTGCTTACGATCTCCTGGCCGTCGACCATACGGCGTTAAAAACAGCCTCGGAATGCTCATTTACAACTCGTAAACTGCGCTTCCTCGGCTGTTTTTGCCTTGTCTGGCTCTAGTCCAAAAGATCGTAAACAGGTTCTGAGGTGGTGTCTGAATGGTGTGTGCCAGGTGGCGGATGAGTGATTTCGCCAAATCGCGGACAAAAAAAACCCGGACTCTGGGGGATGAATCCGGGTTAAGACCATTAGGAGTAAATCAAGGTACGCGGTCCACGGTACCTTGACTGGCGGGGCACTTGGGGGGAGATGCCGCACACCAGTAAGCTCAAGTATTGGTCATGTTTCCCCATCGTCCAGGCAGGTTGCCGCGGTTTTTTAAACAGATTTGGAATACCGCGATGGCTGCTGAGCACTCAGCCATGTGCCATCTGGCCCAGTAGCGCCAGCGTCTGCTCGATCACGGCAAAATCCGTGTAGAAATGTGGCGAAAGGCGCACACCTTTGCCCCGTTGCGCGCAAATCACCTGTTTTGCCCGGAGCTGGGTAAACAGCTGCTGGTTATCCCAGCCAGCCAGGCTGAAGGTGATGATGCCGGCCCGGCGCGCCGTTTCCAGCGGGCTGTGCAGGTTGGCGCCGGGTAGGCGTTGCAGGCCCTCCTGCAGGTACTGCATGCGCTCCTCCAGCAGTGCGCCGACCTTGCCCATGCCGACCTCTTCCAGTAGCGAAAGGCTCGCTTCCAGGGCCATGGCGCCGAGCATGTTCGGGCTGCCGCACTCGAAGCGGCGGGCGCTGCGGGCCGGTTGCCAGTCCGTGCGGTCGTAGTCGCCGGCATGTTCCAGCATGTGCCAGCCGTATTCATGCAGGGTCAGTTGTTCACGCAGGTCGCTGCGGCAATAGAACACGCCCAGGCCTTCCGGGCCGAGCAGCCATTTGTGCCCGTCGGCCATGGCGAAGGCGCAGCCGCTGGCCTGTACATCGAAGGGCAGGGCGCCGAGCTGCTGGATGGCATCGACGCAGAACAGCACGCCCTTGCCCAGGCAGCCGGTTCCGAGGCGTTCGAGATCCAGGCGCAGGCCGCTGGCATATTGCACGGCACTGATCGACAGCAGGCGCGTGCGTGGCCCGCAGGCGGCCAACAGATCGGCTTCCGGATCCGGGCCTTGCAGGCTGACCTGGATCACCTCGACCCCGCGTGGCTTGAGTGCCTCCCAGACGATACGGTTGGACGGGAACTCCTCGTCACTGATCACCACTTGATCGCCTGGACGCCAATCGAGGCCGAAGGCGACGAACGACAGTGCCTCCGAAGTATTCTTGACCAAGGCGATATCGGCGCGGCTCGGCGCATTGAGCAGACGCTGCAGGCGTTCGCGCAGGCGCTGCTCGACTTTCAGCCACTGCGGATAGTCGCGGGCGCCGAGCCGGCTGTTCTGCTCGGCAAACTGGCGCACAGCCTCTGCGGCGCGCTTGGGCCAGGGGGCCACGGCGGCATGATTGAGATAGAACAGGCCGGGTTCCTGGGGAAACTCATCGGAAAACACTGACATGGGCGATGATCCGTGCAATTTGGCGCTGAACAGGCATAATATCGCGCCTTGATTTTTCATCCTGTAGTCACTTTATGAACAAAGAACCTCGCAAAGTCCGTGAATTCCGCCGTCGCGAACAGGAAATTCTCGATACCGCGCTGAAGCTCTTCCTCGAGCAGGGTGAAGACAGCGTAACTGTTGAGATGATCGCCGACGCGGTGGGCATCGGCAAAGGCACCATCTACAAGCACTTCAAGTCGAAGGCGGAGGTCTACCTGCGCCTGATGCTCGACTATGAGCGTGATCTCAACGAGCTGCTGCACTCGGCCGATGTCGACCGCGACAAGGAAGCCCTGTCGCGCGCCTACTTCGAGTTCCGCATGCGTGACCCGCAACGCTACCGTCTGTTCGACCGCCTGGAAGAGAAGGTGGTCAAGGGCAATCAGGTACCGGAGATGGTCGAGCAACTGCATAAGATCCGTGCTTCCAACTTCGAGCGCCTGACCCTGCTGATCAAGGGCCGCATCGCCGAAGGCAAGCTCGAAGACGTACCGCCGTACTTCCACTACTGCGCGGCCTGGGCCCTGGTACACGGCGCCGTGGCGCTGTACCACTCGCCGTTCTGGAGCAACGTGCTGGAAGACCAGGACGGCTTCTTCCAGTTCCTTATGGACATCGGCGTACGCATGGGCAACAAGCGCAAGCGCGACGGCGAAGCGCCGGCCGCCTGATGCTATTCAGCCCGCCTATGATGCGTTCTTTGCAGTCGACGGCGGGCATATACTCCGGCTTATACCCAGTCGGAGTTGCCCATGATCGTTGACCGCCAGGGCAGACGCTTCCGCAATCTGCGCATCAGCCTGACCGCCGCCTGCAACTATGCCTGCACCTACTGCGTGCCGGACGGCAAGCGTCTGGTCGCGGCCCAGGACGAGTTGTCCGCCGAGGCCATGGTGCGCGGTGTTGCCTACCTGATCGAAGCTGCCGGCATCGAGCGTCTGCGCATCACCGGTGGCGAGCCGCTGGTCAGTCCCAAGCTCGACCTGTTCCTGCGTGAAGTCAGCCAACTCGGCCTCAGCGACATCAGTCTGACCAGCAATGGCCAGCTGCTCAGCCGCAAGCTGCCGCTGCTGCTGGAAAGCGGCATGCGCCGGCTGAATATCTCCCTGGATACCCTCGACCCTGATGCGTTCAAGCGCATTGCCCGTGGCGGCGACCTGGCCAGTGTGCTGCAGGGCCTCGAAGAGGCGCGCGCGGCGGGCATGCAGATCAAGATCAACATGGTGCCGTTGCGCGGGCAGAACCACGAGCAGGTCTTGCCAATGCTCGATTACTGCCTGGAACGCGGCTTCGAGCTGCGTTTCATCGAGCTGATGCGCATGGGCCATCTGGCCCGTGATGGCAATGCGTTCCTGCAGCAGTTCTATGGCATGGACGAGTTGCTGCTGCGCATCGGCGAGCAGCATGAGTTCGTCCAGGCCGACGCGCCGCTTGATGCCACCGCCTTGCGCTACCAGATTCCCGGGCAGGGTTACTTCGGCGTCATCGCCAACGAAAGCGTACCGTTCTGCCGCACCTGCTCGCGCCTGCGCCTGTCGTCTACCGGCTGGCTGCATGGTTGCCTGTCGTCGAGCAACCGCCACTATGTCGGCGACCTGCTCGACAAGCCGCGCCACCAGGCCCTGCCGGCACTGCAGCGCCTGCTGGTGCGGGCGCTGGGCGACAAACAGGACATCGCCTTTGCAGGTGGTGTCACCGTGATGAAAATTATCGGCGGCTGATGATCTGCTGCGCGTCGGCCATGCGTCGTTGAAAACACGCTCGGAATGCTCATTTACTGCAGTAAACTCCGCTTCCTCGCCTGTTTTCGCCTAGCCTGGCTCTAGCTCGCGAGATCATCAATTATTTGTGTATCTCAAAAATGTCTGCCGAATTCCCCATCGCCTATATCGAACCGGTATTCCGCCCGCCGAGTGAAGCTCACTCGCTGATCCTGCCGGTGACCAACGGCTGCTCGTGGAACCATTGCACCTTCTGCGAGATGTACACCCAGCCGCAGAAGAAATTCCGCGCCCGCGACGAAGCCGAGGTGCTCGAAGAGATCCGCCGTAGCGGCCAGCAGCTGATCGTCCAGCGTGTGTTTCTCGCCGACGGCGATGCCCTGGTGCTGCCGACGCGGCGCCTGCTGAACATCCTTGAGGCCATCCGCGAACACATGCCTGAGGTGACGCGCGTTTCCAGCTACTGCCTGCCGCGCAACCTGCGCAAGAAGTCGGTGAGCGAGCTCAAGGAGCTGGCCGACGCTGGGCTGAAGATGGCCTATGTCGGTTGCGAGTCCGGTGACGACGAGGTGCTGGCGCGGGTCAACAAGGGCGAGACCTATGACTCCAGCCTTAGTGCCCTGGAAAAGCTCGGCGAGGCGGGCATCACCCGCTCGGTGATGATCCTCAATGGCCTCGGTGGCACCGTGCTCAGCGCCCAGCACGCCGACAACTCGGCGCGCCTGATGAACGCGGCCCAGCCCGAGTTTCTCTCGACCCTGGTAGTCAGCTTCCCCACCGGCGAGGCGCGTTTTCGCGAAGGCTTTGCCGACTTCCAGGCGCTCGGCCAGCATGAGTTGTTCGTCGAGGTCGAGCGCCTGCTGCAGGGTCTGGAGCTGCGCGACACGGTGTTCCGCAGCGACCACGCCTCCAATTACCTGGTGCTCAAGGGCAACCTAGGCGCCGACAAGACCCGCCTGCTGGCCCAGGTGCGCCAGGCCATCGAGCAGCCTCAACAAGCCCGACTGCGCCAGGAGTGGCAGCGCGGCTTGTGAGGGATTGGCTGCTGAGATGGCGCGGAAGCTGCAGTGGTCGTCTATCCGCCGGTTTTCCGTCACCGGCTCGGGAGGATTTGCGATGCGTAGCTTGATTCTGCTGCTGGCCCTGTTCAGCCTCACCGGCTGCATGAAGGTCAGCGATATGGCCGCCGGTACCGAGTACCACCTGCGTGATGCCGGTGTGCTGGAGCACAGCGACACCCGCCGTGCCAGCACCTGGCGTCTGCAGGCCGATTCGTTCGTGTTCATTGCCCAGAGCCATTTCGTGCCGCCGGGCAAGGCCTATCCGCGGCCCAATGTGGTGGCCGAGGAAGCCTTCAAGGCCTTCGTCGAGTACTTCCCGCTGGTGCGCCGTGCCGCCCAGCCGCAGGGCCTGGAAGAGGCGATGAACGAGGCTCGCAGCAGCGGCGCCCATTATCTGCTGTACACCCGCTTTGCCGGCGCCGACGACCGTATTGGCACAGTGGTCGAATGGGAGGATCAGGAAGCCCTGGATCGCCTGGGTGTGGACAGTGGTGTGATCCAGCTGATGCTGATCGAGACCAATACCCGCTACCTGGTGGACACCGCACGCATCCGCAATCGTGGCGGTTTCCTGACGTTCTATGACAACCAGCCCGAAGACATGCTGCGGCAGCCTTTCGAGCGCTATGCTCGTAGCCTGCTCGGCGTGAGCGAGCAATAAACGCCGCCGCTGCATGACGGGGCGATGAGGAGTACGTGATGAGTGATCCGGGCAAGGCCGGCGACCTGCTGGCGCAGATTCCCAAGGGCGAAGGCAAGAGCCTGCCGCCGGTGCACCTGTGGAATCCGGATTTCTGTGGCGATATCGACATGCGTATCGCCCGCGACGGCACCTGGTTCTACCTGGGTACACCGATCGGCCGCAAACCGATGGTCAAGCTGTTCTCCACCATCATCCGCCGCGACGGCGACGACTATTTCCTGATCACCCCGGTGGAGAAGGTCGGCATCAAGGTCGACGACGCACCGTTCGTGGCCGTGACCCTGCAGGTCGAAGGCGAGGGCGAGCAGCAAGTGCTGCGCTTCACCACCAACGTTGAAGATGAAGTCGAAGCCGGTGCCGAGCACCCGCTGCGGGTCGAACTGGACCCGCTGACCGATGAGCCGGCGCCTTACCTGCATGTGCGCAGCAATCTGGAAGCGCTGGTGCATCGCAATGTGTTCTACCAACTGGTCGAACTGGCCGTGCCACGCCAGATCGACGGGCAGACCTGGCTGGGTGTCTGGAGCGGCGGCGAGTTCTTCCCCATCGGCCCGCAGCCCTGAAGGCCGCCCCGCAAGCAGAAAACGCGGCATGGCCGCGTTTTTTGTTTGTGGCATCCAGTGCACTCAGCGCTTGCCGGGGATGCGGATCCGCTTGCCGGTTTCGATCGGCGCTCTACCGAAACCTACGCTCTCCCGATCATGGCCGATACGGATGCTGAACGGTCGTAGCACCTCGAATTCGCAATGCTCGACCTGGGTGAAGTGGTGCACCTGCAGTTGGCTCTGGTCAATCCTGGCGACTTGGTCGAAGCGGCGGCGAATCTGGAACTGCTGTGCGCCACGGCTGCGCTGAATATAGGCCTGCGGCTCGTTGGCTGGCTGCGCGGTAGCCGCGGGCAGTGGGCGAATAAAGTCCTGCTCGGCGGTCAGGGTTAGCCAGGTGCTGTTGCCGGGTGGCAGGGATGGCACCTTGCCGAGCGCCTGAATCGAACCCACTGCGGTGGGTTGGCCGGCGACCGGATCCTCATACACCGTCAGGGTGACCAGCTCTTCCATGGAGGGTGCATCCCCCATGTTCTTGATCCGCACCTGCACATCGCGCAGCGAGTCTGGTTTGGCGGCCGTGTCGATGATCTTCCAGTTCTGATCGGCTGGCGGTGCCGGGTTGTAGATCTCGCCGCTGGAAAAGATGGCCGCTTGCGGCACAGTGCCTTTTTCCCAGGTGAAGATATTGTTGTTTTCTTCGCTTTCAGTGACCTCGCTGCCACTGTCGACGGTGATACGAAAGGCGTATTTGCTGCCGAAGTCGGCCTTCTTCACCTGTACCGGCAGTTTTATCGACAGGCCGATGATGTACGGGTTGGTGTCCGGGCTGTCGGAATATCCGCTCAGGGCGTCGACGTCGACCGCGACGCTGTAGGCGGTGCCGCTACTGAGCTTGTCGCCCTTCATGATGTCAAGGCGCACCTTGCAAGGGGCGCTGGGGCCTGTCGGATTCTTCGCATCCGCAATGCCTTTCTCCTTATCGATGAACTTGCAGTTGTTGATAAGGACATAGGCGAACCAGGGTTGTGCCGGGTCATAGCAAGCCTGGCCAGGTTTGGCCTCTTCCATGCCTTTGAAGGTAACGGTCAGGTCGGGTTGGTTCATGGGTCATTCATCCGTGCTGAAGGGAAAGTCCGTCCGAAGAGCGGAATCAGCCTGCGGGGAGCAGGGCGGTCAGTACGGCTGAACTACATCTGACGGGGCGTCAGCAGTATTAGCGCAAATTCACGCAGATGCCTGGTCGTTGGTCACGGATATTTCCTGTGCCAGGCATTTCCAGTGTGGGCTGCTGTGGTCTGTGCGGCTGTCAGATGTTCTGCGCAATGTGCGGCAGCCTGGCGATCACCTTGATCTCGAAATCGAAGCCAGACAGCCAGGTCACGCCGATAGCGGTCACCGTTGGGTAAGGTGCTTCGCCCCAATACTCGGCCGCTACTTCCCAGATGGTCTCGAATTTCGAGTCCGGGTCGACCATGAAGATGGTCGTGTCGACCACATCAGCGAAGCTACAACCTGCCTCGGCCAGGATCGCATTGAGGTTGGCGAAGGTAAGGCGTACCTGCGCGCCCAGGTCCGGCTCGGGCGAGCCATCCTTGCGGCTGCCGACTTGACCGGACACGAACAGAAAGCCGTTGGAGCGTATCGCCGGCGAGTAGCGATGCAGCTCGTACAGCGCATGGCGCTCAGGTGGGAATACCACATCACGTTTACTGGTCATTGCATGCCTCCATCGCGGCCATTGCGGCCGGTTGTTTATGATGGAGTCACTGTAAGAAGACGGCCGGTACCGATAAACCAGCAACACTGCTCAGCACTGTTTGTAGAATCCAAACAATCCCGATCAGTCTGGAGTCGCGATGGACCGTTTCGATGCGATGCAGGCATTCGCCCGCGTAGTGGAAACCGGCAGCTTCACTAAGGCCGCCGACACCCTGCACATGAGCAAAACCAGCGTCACCCAACTGGTGCAGCAGCTGGAGGCGCGACTGCGTGTGCGCCTGCTCAACCGCACCACGCGCAAGGTCAACGTCACTGCCGACGGCGCCGCCTACTACGAGCGGGTGATCCGCCTGCTGGCCGATATGGACGACGCCGAAACCAGCCTGTCCGCCGCCTCGGCCGTGCCCAGGGGCAGGCTGCGGGTGGACGTGCCCAGCCCGCTGGCCAGCATGATCCTCATCCCGGCGCTGCCGGCCTTTCACCAGCGCTACCCCGAAATCCAGCTCGACCTGGGTGTCAGCGACCGCTACGTCGACCTGATCGGCGACAACGTGGACTGCGTGGTGCGCGGCGGCACAATCACTGATCAGTCGCTGGTGGCCAGGCACCTGGGCGATCTGCAGCTAGGCGTGTACGCATCACCCGGCTACCTGGCACGCGCTGGCGTGCCCGCACACCCGAACGAACTGGCGACGCACCAGATCGTCAGCTTCCTCGGCGCGCGCAGCCGCAAGGCCTTTGCCGGCATCATGCAGCGCGGTGAGGAACGCATCGGCCTGCTGGGCCGCCCGGCCCTGGCGGTGGACGACGGCAACGCCTACCTCGCCGCCGGTCTGGCGGGCCTGGGCATCCTCTGGCTACCGCAATACATGGCCAAGGCCCACCGGGTGAGCGGGGCGCTGGTGCCGTTGTTCGAGGACTGGCAACTGGACCCCATGCCGCTCTACCTGGCCTACCCACCCAGCCGGCATGTCAGCGCCAAGCTGCGGGTGTTTATCGATTGGGTGGTGGAACTGATGGGGGAGCATGTGCCGCGCTGAATATGAATTGTGTGCAGCGCGGATAGGTGATAAGGCGTTGCTTGGCCAGGTTTGAGGTTTGGGGGACTGCTTTCGGCCAGAAGCGGACTATCAATAGGACCCCGACGAAACTAATGATTCCTACATTCTTGTTATTCTTCATCGGTTTGAACGTAGGGCGGGCCGTGTTAGCGCTTGCAAAATATCGTTATCGAGGCAAGCCTCAACGCAGCTGCTGCCCCGATTAGGAAACTGGTGAAAAAGTCAGATGGCTACTGTGGATGGGCAATACCAGGAGCGAGTTTCAAGTCCAGCTGCCACCGGGGGCGCAGGCGTCTACTTCGAGCAGCATGTTGAGGCGTATTGGCTGGCCCAAATGCTCGTACGCAGCATCCCGCCGATATTGACTGACAGGGGCGTTGGAGAAGTTCATTTCCAGACAGAGCATCTCGGCTTCAATACAGATGACTTCCTCGTCGTCTGCGAGCAGGCAGGCGCAGCACCAGCAAAACTTGTAGGGCAAGTGAAGCGCAGCCTCACAATCAGTGCTGCCGACGATGAGTGCAAGAAAGCTGTTGGTGATTTCTGGAAAGACTTCAAGAAAGCTGACCCTTTCAATCCCCAGCACGACCGATTTGTACTTGTCACGCAGCGTGGCACGAACACCCTTCTCGAAAATTTCGCAGGGCTGCTCGACTGCGCCAGAGGCGCATCCGATGGCGAAGAGTTCGAGAGGCGACTATCTCTTGACGGCTTCATCTCCAAGAAATCCATCACGCAGTGCAGCGAACTCTGCAAAATCGTAGGCGAACTGGAAGGGAGGGGCATCACTGCCAGAGATATTTGGCCCTTTCTTTGCGTGTTACACGTCCTGAGTCTAGACCTACACACTTCCACCCGGCAGACCGAAGCACATATCAAGACGCTGCTTGCTCTCAAGTCTACCGCCCCAGATCCACTCGCCAGCGCATCGGCAGACTGGAACACACTCCTGGCTTTGACCAGTGACGCCAATCCAGGCGCTCGAAAACTGAAACGCACCGACCTTCCAGACGCTCTTGTCCAGTCATACAGCGAGGTAGGGACGCATGAGAAGCGTGTACTAACGGCCTTGCGAAACCATACGGATTTTGTCCTGCGGAAGATCCGCAAAACGATTGGGCCGACTTTACACCTGCAGCGTGCCGGGATTATCCAGAAAGTTTTTGAAGCCATCGAAGCGAAGCAAGTTGTCCTGATCACAGGGCCAGCGGGTAGTGGCAAGTCGGTCATTGGCAAGGAAGCGGTGTCTTTTCTTGCCCGCGAATTCTTCGCCTTTGGCTTCCGGGTTGAGGAGTTCGCCGTAGCCCATATTGATGAAACACTGCACAACAGTCAGATTCCTGCACGTGCCACGGAGCTACAAGCCATTATCGGTGCGCAGGACCGCAAGGTACTCGTCATCGAGAGCGTCGAACGCCTGCTCGAAAAACCCACACGCGATGCGTTCAGCGATCTGATGACGCTTGCTCAGGGTGACGACGGCCTGGGCATCATCATGACCTGTCGCGGCTACTCCGTAGCGCAGGTTCAGGCAAGCTTTCTTCTACCTGCAGGAATTGATCACGCTGTCATCGAAGTGCCACCACTAGACGACTCCGAGCTAGAAGAGATCCAGACGACGTTTCCGTCACTGACGATCCCACTGGGCAATCCAGCTCTGCGCAAGATCCTGCGCAATCCGTACTTTATCGACAAAGCACTCCACATACACTGGGATGCGGGACGCCCACTTCCCGAGAGCGAGCGAGAGTTCCGGTCTGTCTTTTGGCGGCAGATCGTGTGTAAGGATGACAGCCCCGCCAACGGCATGCCGCGTCTACGCGAAGAGGCCTTGCAAGAGCTGGCTGTACGCAGGGCACGGGCCCTTTCAGATCATGTGCCTGCTTCTGGACTCGACCCTGTCGCCATCGCTCTGCTGAAACAGGATTCCCTCGTTGTGTCGCCAGACGGCAAACCTCTGCTGGTTGCAATAGCACACGACGTGCTTGAAGACTGGGCGATCCTCCAATGGATCGAGGAGCAGCACCTCACAGATGAAACAGCATTCAAGGCGCTGTCCTCCGCGATTGGTCCGCATCCCGCACTGCGTCGCTCTTACCGGAAGTGGGTTGCCGAACTGGTCGACCGCGATGCACTCACTGCAGACCGGATCTTCCGAGCGGCCATTTCGCAAGCCGATGTGCCCGCTCAATTTCGCGACGACACACTGGTTTCGCTGCTGAAGGCACCTTCTGCACCCGAATTCCTGGCCCGACACGAGGCTGACTTGCTCGCCAATGATCGAGCCATTCTCAGACGGGTGATCCACCTCCTGCGCGTTGCCTGCATGACATCGCCAGCCTGGCTTGCCGACGTGCGCGGTCACAGCTCAACTCTGAGCGAGCCGGATGGCCCGGTCTGGGCGACCGTTACAGGGCTGGTTCATCGCAACATTGGCAGTTTTGGTCCGGAAGACTCTCCACTGCTTCTTGCATTGATCGAGGATGCCGTACGCGGCGTGAGTTGGTGGGCACCGGATATCGAGGGAGCCGAAGACATCGCCGGGATTGCTCATTGGCTCCTCCCACGCGTTGACAGCTTCAGAAGGGGCGATGCACGTAAACGCGTACTCAAGGTCATTGCCAAGATCCCGAAAGCCGCCTCCCAGCGATTCGAAAACGTTCTGCGCGGGCAGGTCAAGGAAGGATACCGCCGTGACCCCATCGCTGAAGAATTCCGCCAAATCATTCTTACTGGTCTCGACGGCGCGCATGCAGCCCGAGACCTGCCGGATCTGTTGACTTCCATCGCACAGGTTACTTTCCTCGCTTCCGAGGAGTCTCTGCGCGAAGAGCCCTTCAGCCACTCATCCCTAGACATCGGCCTTTACTTTGGCATCAAGGAATATCTGCACCATGATTACTTCCCTGCCAGTGCCTTTCGGGGACCGTGGATCAACCTGCTCACGCGCCACCCAGATAAAGGCCTCGATTTCCTGATCCAAGTCGTCAACCACAGCACAGGCTGGTATGCGCATCCTCGTCTCCACGATCCGCTCGAGCCCGCTTGGGAAGTTGCGCTGACGTTCACAGATGGGCTGGTGCGGAAACAATGGGTGAACCCACGTCTCTGGGATATATATCGTGGCTTGGGCGTCAGCCCCTATGTGCTTCAGTCTCTACTGATGGCCCTGGAGAAATGGCTGCTCGGCTACGCAAAACCCCATCCCGAAGGGCTGGATGCGGTGTTGCTCGAGATCCTGCAGCGCAGCGATTCGGCCTCGCTCGCAGCCGTCGTTGCAAGCGTGGCGACAGCTCATCCCCACCAATCCGGAGAGGCCCTTCTGGTGCTGCTTTCAGTAAAGGACTACATCCTTATCGACCGCAGCCGCATGGCCAGCGAGCACCAGACATCGATGATTGCGGGAATGTTCCCCACCCTGAACGCCAAGCACAAAATCTACGAAGAGGAGAGGAAGCAGTCGAACGAACTACCGCATCGTCAACATGACCTCGAAGTAGCTATCGCAAACCTGCAATTCGGCCCTCTTGCCCCACGGGTTCACGTGATCATCGACAAGCACCTGGCTGAACTGCCCGCATCGGACAAGCGCAATGAGGATGACCTCATATGGCAACTTGCCCTTCATCGGATGGACTTGCGTCAATATGTCGTAGCCGAAGCCCAACCAGCATTGAGCACGACATCCACAGTGGACGGCGAAGAGCCAACGAAAAACTACATCAGCCTGGAGCCCAGGCCAGCGGCTCCGGAAGTGCAGCAATTCATTGAGGAGAGTGCAAAAGGGACGGAAGAAACGAATGCCAGGCTGGGCATCTACAACTGGGGGCTCCAGATCTTTAAGTACAAGCCAGATTCTGCTGACCCTGCTCAATGGAGGGAAAAACTGTCAGGTGCGCAGGAGATGGACCGTACGGCTGAGCATCCGGACAGCAGCCGAAACGCCCCCGGCTTTATCGCCGCAGTCTGTGTCCGCGATCACTGGGAAGAGATGTCACCGCAAGAGCAGGACTGGTGCATTGATGTCATCTGCTCGGAAATCTCTAGGCACGCGGACGCATGGGAAACTATAAACCGCATGCAACGGTTCTCGATGCTCGCAGATCGTCCGTGCGCTTCTGTGGTACCGCTGCTTCTATCCAAGCCCCTGTCCCAAAGCCAAACACCACGGGTGAAACTGGCCTTTATCACTGCACTAACCCACCCGATTGACGAAGTCCGCTGGTATGCCACCAGGGGCATTGACGACCAGTTCTGGACAGCAAATCCAGCTCTTGCCCTCCGCGCTGTCAATGCCGTTGCTACAGAGGCGGCTATTTCTGATTGTGATTGGACCGCCGAAGAGAAAAAGCGTTACCACAAGCGGAAACCGTTGGAAGCAATCGTCGCTGCCGCTGCCTCAGAGGTTCGCGAGAGTTTCTGGACTGACGGAGTCATTACCGAAGATTCGCACATCCGGCTCGACATCACCGAGGCATTCGGTGCCGAGGCATTCGCAAAAGTCCTCGTGATTCTCGGCCAGGCCCCCAACGAACCTCTTGCTGTGGCTGCGTACAGGCGCGCTAGTGAATACTTGGTCGACTGCTGGAACCGCGAGTACGACCGCTCTCACAGTGGGCGTGACCGAAACTTCGAAAGTGAACTGGCTATATCCGACTGCATACAAGAATTTGTCATGCGTGTGGCAGATGTCGATGCCAGAAAGGTCCTGCAGCCTATCCTGGATGCCACTGACAGGCATCCACGCGAGATCCATAGCGTCATCCAAGGATTGACCAGCAGCGAGGATCGCAGCTCCCACACCAAGCAGTACTGGTTTTTGTGGAACCTGTTTGCCGAGAGGATCAAGCACGCCAAGTGGCTTGCCCATCTGGATGGAGAGCACCCATACGGCAGTGAGGTACTCTCGATGATCTTCCTGACCGCGTTTTGGAAGGACGATGTCCGGCACTGGCGTAGCCTGGAAGGCTACGCCCATAACGTCGACTTGCTGTTCAATGCTTTGCCGCCGGTCTCGATCGTGCTGGACAGCTACGCCCGTTTTCTCTACCACATCGGCGAGCGCTCCATGCCAGCAGCTTTTGTACACATCGCAAATGCGCTCAGACGGGGAAATAACGCCGATATGCTGCGCGAGTCCAACACCGTTTTCATACTCGAAAACCTGCTCCAGCGGCATGTCTACTCACGTCCGCTGGAACTCAAGCGCGATCTCACCCTTCGCGAGGCGATTCTGTATGTGCTCGACGCGCTTGTCGAAAACGGATCTTCCGCAGCGTTCAGAATGAGGGACGACTTTGTGACACCGGCTGCCTGACGCTCTCTATCTTTTGCCAAGGAAATACCTGAAAGGTGAATAGCCGCGCATTTCCTAGATAACCGATGACTGCTTTTGGCCGGTTAGCGACCATTGCTCTGGCTAACCATCCTTGTCCTCCCACACGTGGAGGATTTGCCATGAATATCATCGCAACCTGCAGAGGCCAGCCCTGGAACAAAGGAAAATTGGTCGGGCAGAAAACCCCGCTCCGACTGAGAGATATCTGGGCCATCCGAGTAAGGCTTCAAATCGCAGAAAGAACCCGTGATCTGGCCCTCTTCGATCTAGCCATCGACAGCAAGCTTCGAGCCTGCGACTTAACCAAGCTGCGTGTGCGAGACGTTGCCCATGGCGAACACGTGTCATCACGAGCCATGGTGATGCAGCAGAAAACGCAGCGGCCAGTGCAGTTCGAGATCACTGAGCAAACACGGTCTGCTCTCGCGGCCTGGATACATCAAGCACAGCTCCGTAGCGAGGACTGCCTTTTTCCGAGCCGCCTACATACCTCAGACCATCTATCCACTCGTCAATACGCTCGTATCGTCAAAGGCTGGGTGAAAGCCATTGGCCTTGATCCGGCCATGTATGGCACTCACACAATGAGACGCACGAAGGCATCACTGATCTATCGCAGAACGAAGAACCTGAGGGCGGTTCAGCTGCTGCTCGGCCATACGAAGCTGGAGAGCACCGTTCGATATCTTGGGATTGAGGTCGATGACGCCTTGGAAATGGCGGAGCAGACCGAGGTTTGACCATGTATAGCGACGGTCGGTGTCAGGCCGTCGCTAACCGGCCACAAGCGGACAGTTATACACGGCTAGCAGCCCTTCCTGGAGGCTCAACGCGTCTACAGAAACAGGGGCGATTCAGTTCAAGCGTCGGGGTATTCAGTGAATGGGCCCGATCACCCAAGACGAAGGTGGCTCACAACTCAGCTGTTACGCAGTAGGAGGCGGGTGCTCACCAACCCCTTTTCCGCCCGCTCCAACCCCGCTTCCTCGACCCGCACGCCCTGCTCCTCCAGGCTGATCAGCCAGCGCAGCAGACGTGCGAAGTCGGTGGGCTGCAGGCTGACCTGCAGGCCGCCATCGCCCTGGTTGTCCAGGCGCTCGATGTTCAGGCCCTGGCCAGCAGCGCTGCCGGTGATCAGACCCTGCAGCGCGGCGGGATCGATACTGATCTGCAGCTTGCCCTGCAGTACCCGCACCTGCGGCGCGTGCTCCTGCAGATAACGCATTGACCGGCCCGATCGTTGAAACAATCCCTTTCGCCGACAAAGAAGGAGGCACCGCCGTGGGCACACCTCAAGACCGCTATGCCATCTACGTGGAACAGGCAAAATACCTGGGCTGGGAAATCAAGACCTTCGAGGAATGGTTAAACTCCTAGCTTCCTGGCATCCGACCAAGCCCGCTCTGAGCGGGCCGAGTCATTGCCGGGTGCGGCACCAGCACCAGCAACATCACTCTGACGAAAGGCCTGTACATGACACACAAGCAAGTAACCGTTCCCGCCGAAGACATCGACAACCTGCTGGGTGCGATCGAGGACAAGCTCCACAAGATCGGCAAAACCTACCGGGCCAACGGTAAGAGCTGGCACGACGATCTGGCCATTACCGGCCTGCGCAAGGTCGCGGCACAGCTGGGCACCGACTTCGAAATCCTGTCTTCCAACGAGCCGGATGGCTTCATCATCACGCGTGTCCCGCATACTGCGGCCGAGTAATGCGCCAGCAGCTGCTTCAGGCCGCTGAGGCAGCTGCACATCTCACCCTGGGCCCCAGTTCCGCGTCCGGAGCGGACCCACAAACCCACCCCCAAGATTTCAAACCAGGTGAACCGCCGTGAAGTTCGAAGAGCTGTGGGAACTGGCGTTCTGGGACGGCGTTTCGCCGGCCAAAGAGGCCGCACGGTTCATCTACGACAAGCTGGCAGCACCTGATGCACGCCAACCGGCGCCGGCGCAGGAAGAGGGCCACCATGCGTGCCCAAGTCGACCGCACGCGGTTGAGCCGGTACCGCAGTCCATCATTGACCAGTTCCCGCCGCTGCCTGAGTACGTCGCCAGCTGGCAGGCCATCTACATGGAGCCTGTGGTGGGTTCCGGCGAACGCCTGGCTGTCGCCGTGATCGCCTTCGCCGCCGACGGCTGCGAGGTGCTGGTTTGAATAGGCCCCGAATTTCTAGACTCCTGCGCACCTAAACGCTGGAGACTGATCCACTACAAATCAGTCCGCTATTGGCCGTTCTTTGCGGTCATGAATTTGTTCCTATTGGTCAAGTGAGAGGCAACCAGTAGTCACTAGCAAGGCAATTGACTGGGCATGTGGGTGCAATTGCGCAAATGAGAAAGCCGGACGCTGGTGACCAGCCTTGGGGTTTGTTGGATGGGCTACGGTTGCATTTTTTTGTGACGAGCCTCTCAAAATCTATCCAGGGTTGAGCTCTGTCGTACGCGAGGCTTCTCGTGGCACTACGCCACCAGTAAATTGTCATAATGAATCGGATGGCCTGCCCTATGTAGACCATGTCTGTGCGAAGGAATGCAGATGTCAGACGAACCCCAAGGATCGGGCGCCCAGCCCGAGGTCGACTCGGGCCTTGCCTGCTTGGTCATGTTGGCCCGTTTCCATAACGTCGCCGCCTCGCCCGAACAACTCGCCCACGAATTCGCCGAGGATGGCCGCCCCTTTGGCCGTCCTGAACTCCTGCTTGCCGCCAAACAGCTGGGCCTAAAGGCCAAGAGCGTACGCAGCAAGCTTGAACGCCTCGCTCACGTCCCGCTGCCGGCAATCGCCACCGCCCACGATGGCCGCTTCTTTATCATCGCCCGCCTGGATGACGGCAAAGCGCTGATCCATGACCCGCAGGCGCAGCGCCCGGAAGTCCTGAGTTTCGAGGAACTGGAGCAGCGCTGGACCGGCGAGCTGCTGCTGATTCGCTCCGAGTCCTCCTTGGCCGGCGAGCTGAGCAAGTTCGACTTCACCTGGTTCATTCCGGCCATCGTCAAGTACCGCAAGCTGCTCGGCGAAGTGCTGCTGGTGTCCTTCGTGCTGCAGATCTTCGCCCTGCTCACGCCGCTGTTCTTCCAGGTGGTGATGGACAAGGTCTTAGTGCACCGCGGCCTGTCGACCCTGGACGTGATCGCCATCGGCCTGCTCGGCATCATGCTGTTCGAGACGGCCCTGAGCGGGCTGCGCAGCTATGTGTTTGCCCACACCGCCAGTCGCATCGACGTCGAGCTAGGCTCGCGGTTGTTCCGTCACCTGGTGACCCTGCCGCTGGCCTATTTTCAGGCCCGCCGGGTCGGCGATTCGGTGGCGCGGGTGCGTGAGCTGGAAAACATCCGCAGCTTTCTTACCGGCAACGCTATCACCCTGATTCTCGACGTGCTGTTCTCGGTGGTGTTCATCGCCGTGATGTTCGTCTACAGCGGCTGGCTGACGCTGGTGGTGCTGCTCTCGCTGCCGCTGTATTTCCTGATCTCCTTCCTGATCACCCCGGTGCTGAGGGCGCGCCTCAACGAGAGCTTTTCCCGCGGCGCCGAGAATCAGGCCTTTCTGGTCGAGACGGTCAACGGCATCGACACCCTCAAGGCCATGGCGGTGGAGCCGCAGATCACCCGCAAATGGGACAACCAGCTGGCCGGCTATGTGGCCGCCAGCTTCAAGACCCAGACCCTGTCGACCATCGCCAACGAAGGCGTCGGCCTGGTCGGTAAGCTGGTCACGGTGGCCACCCTGTGGCTGGGCGCACAACTGGTCATTAATGGCGACCTCTCGGTCGGCCAGTTGATCGCCTTCAACATGCTCGCCGGGCGCGTGTCGCAACCGATCATGCGCCTGGCCCAGCTGTGGACCAGTTTCCAGCAGACCGGTGTATCGGTGCAGCGCCTCGGCGACATCCTCAACACCCGTACCGAGCTGTCCCAGGCCACCCGTAGCGCCCTGCCGCCGCTCAAGGGCCAGGTCGAGTTCGACCAGGTGCATTTCCGCTACCGCCCCGACGGCTCGGAAGTGCTGCGCGGCATCAGCCTGAGCATCAAGGCGGGCGAAGTGATCGGCGTGGTCGGTCGCTCCGGCTCCGGCAAGAGCACCCTCACGCGCCTGCTGCAGCGCCTGTACACCCCGGAGCGCGGTCGCGTCCTGGTCGACGGCATGGACCTGGCCCTGGCCGATGTCTCCTCCCTTCGCCGGCAGATCGGCGTGGTGCTGCAGGACAACATGCTGTTCGCCCGCAGCATCCGCGAGAACATCGCCCTGACCGATCCCGGCGCTCCGCTCGAGTCGGTGATGCAGGCGGCCAAGATGGCCGGCGCCCATGAGTTCATCCTCGAGCTGCCGGAAGGCTACGACACCGTGGTCGGCGAGCACGGCGCCTCGCTCTCCGGCGGCCAACGCCAGCGCATCGCCATCGCCCGCGCGCTGATCGGCAACCCGCGCATCCTGATCTTCGACGAGGCCACCAGCGCACTCGACTATGAGTCCGAACGGGTCATCCAGCAGAACATGCAGGCCATCTGCCAAGGCCGCACGGTGATCATCATCGCCCACCGCCTGTCTGCAGTGCGCGATGCCAACCGCATCCTGGTCATGGACCGCGGGCAGATTGTCGAACAAGGCAGCCACAGCGAACTGCTGGCCCATCAGGCCGGGCATTACTCGCGCCTGCATCGCCTGCAGCAAGGCGGTGCCGCATGAGCGCCAAACGCGACCTGCTCAACCGCTATCGCCAAGCCTGGCGCCACTCCTGGCGGCAGCGCCAGAACATGGGTGCGCCACCCCGGCTGAGCCATGAAGTGCAGTTCCTGCCCGCCGCCCTGGCCCTGCAGGAACAACCGGTGCACCCGGCGCCACGCTACATCCAGTGGACCATCATGGGTTTTGCTGCCTTGGCTTTGCTCTGGGCCTGCGTCGGCGAGATCGACGTGGTGGCCACGGCCTCCGGCAAGATCGTGCCCAACGGCAAGACCAAGATCATCCAGCCCAGCGAAGTGGCCGTGGTCAAGGCCATCCACGTCTACGACGGCCAGCAGGTCAAGGCAGGCGAACTGCTGGTCGAGCTGGATGCGCAGATCACCGGCGCCGATGTCGAGCGCCTGAAGAACGACCTCCTCGCCGCCCAGGTCGACAGTGCCCGCGCCCGCGCCTTGCTCGACGCCATCCAGCACAACCGCGCCCCGGCCTCGCTGATCGAACAGATCCCTCATGCCTCGCCGCAGCAACAGCAGGCCGCACAAACCTGGCTGCAAGGTCAGTACCTGGAACTGCGCAGCACCCTCGAACAGAGCGATGCCGAGATCGCGCAACGGCTGGCGGAAATCCAGGCGGCGCAGGCCTGGGTCAGCACGCTGCAAGAGTCCCTGCCGATCACCCGGCAACTGGTCGCCGACTACAAGCGCCTGCTGGACAAGGCCATCGTCGGCAAGCACGCCTATTTGGAAAAGGAGCAACTGCGCCTCGATCAGGAACGCGAGCTGGCCATGCAGCAGGCCAAGGTGCTGGAGCTGAAAGCCGCCAAGCTGGAGGCCGAGAGCCGTCGGCAGAGCGTGCTGGCCCAGACCCGGCGGGCCATGCTCGATCTGCAACACGAGTCCGAGCAGCGCGCCGCCGCTCTGGCCCAGGAGCTGAAAAAAGCCGAGCAGCGCAACCGCCTGATGCAGCTCACCGCCCCGGTGGCCGGCACCGTGCAGCAACTGGCCATCCACACCAACGGCGGTGTGGTCACCGAGGCCCAGCCACTGATGGTCATCGTGCCGACGGACCAGCCGGTGGAAGTGGAGGCCATGCTGGAGAACAAGGACATCGGCTTCGTCCGCCCCGGCCAGGAAGTGGAGATCAAGGTCGAGACCTTCACCTTCACCAAGTACGGCGTGGTGCACGGCACCGTGGTCAGCATCTCCAACGACGCCATCGAGGACGAGAAGCTCGGCCTGGTGTACAGCGCCCGCATCCAGCTCAAGGAAAACAGCATCCAGGTCGGCGAGAACAGGATTGAACTGTCGCCAGGCATGGCGGTGCGCG
Source organism: Aquipseudomonas guryensis (assembly GCF_014164785.1). Taxonomy (GTDB): domain Bacteria; phylum Pseudomonadota; class Gammaproteobacteria; order Pseudomonadales; family Pseudomonadaceae; genus Aquipseudomonas; species Aquipseudomonas guryensis. The sequence continues at coordinate 271,278 of NZ_JACJFN010000004.1, forward strand.
CGGAAGTGAAAACGAATAAGCGCAAGGTGATCGACTACTTCCTGAGCCCGCTCAAGGAGTACCAGGATGAGAGTTTGAGCGAACGCTAGCGGTACAGATGCCAAGGAGAGCGCATCCGATGAAAGTGCTGTTCATCCACCAGAACTTCCCCGGCCAGTTTCGCCATATAGCGGCGCACCTGGCCAAGCAGCCTGACTATCAGGTGCTAGCCATCGGGCGAGATACGGCGCCTGGCTTACCTGGTGTCAAGCTACTGCGCTACAAGCCGCATCGAGCGGCGAGTCAGCACACTCACCCTTATGCGCGTACCTTTGAAGATGCAGTACTGCATGGGCAACAGGTACTTCGCCTGTTGCTGGATCTAAAGGCCAAAGGCTACCGCCCGGACGTAATCGTCGCCCACCCCGGCTGGGGTGAAACGCTCTATGCCAAGGATGCATTCCCCAACGCCCGGCTAATCCATTTCTGCGAGTACTACTACCACGCCCACGGCGCGGATCTGGGTTTCGATCCGGAGTTCCCGCCGACCATGGACGACTACGCACGTGTACGCAGCCGCAACGCCCTGCACCTGCTCAACTTGGAAAACTGCGACCAAGGCATTACCCCGACCCACTGGCAGCACAGCCTGCACCCCGAGGCTTACCGGGACAAGATCCAGGTCATCCACGAAGGCATCGACACCGACCTGCTTGGGCCCGATCCGAATGCCACGCTGACATTGCCCAATGGCCGGGTACTGAAGGCAGGCGAGCCGATCATCACCTACGTGGCGCGCAACATGGAGCCGTATAGGGGCTTTCACACCTTTATGCGCGCACTACCGCAAGTGCTGAAAGAGCACCCGACTTGCCAGGTGGTGATTGTCGGTGGCGACGGGGTGAGCTATGGCAGCAAACCGAATGATGCGCCGAACTGGCGAATCAAGATGCTGCGGGAAAACCCGGTAGATCTAGAGCGGGTGCACTTTCTCGGAAAAGTGCCTTACGACACGTACCGCAAGGTGCTGCAAGTGTCGGCGGTGCATGTCTATCTGACTTATCCCTTTGTGCTGTCGTGGTCGCTGTTAGAGGCGATGGCGAGCGGGTGTCTGGTACTTGGTTCGGATACTGCGCCGGTGCGGGAAGTAATAGCGCATGGCGAAAACGGGTTGTTGGTGGACTTCTTCGATAGGCAGATGCTGATAGCTCGAGTTTTAGAGGTGCTAAATAACTCCTATAAGGGTGTCGAGTTGCAGGAAAATGCGGTGCGCAGCGCTCAAGGCTACGGAAATGACTTGGGCGTGCGGAGCTATAAAAGAAGGCTCAACCGAATCTCGGAAAATAACAGGGCGAATATGCTTGAAGTGTAGATTCCGAAAGCCATGGCTTTGTCTGATTTATTGGAAGTGGTCTTTATGCGGCACACGCTGTTTGTTGATTGTGTAATGTCGAACAGTTTTGAGAGGGTTATAAAAATGTGGAGATTTCATCCGGCTCGCGTTTTTTTGCTGTTTTGTTGTTTTGTCTTGAGTTGCGCTGGCGGCGTTGCCAATGCTGCGATATGCGATGGAAACATCCCTTCAATCCAAGTCATAGATGAAATTAGAGGGGGGGTGGTAACATCTATTGAGGAAGTTTCTGATCCGGGTTTTCGGCACTTTGTTAGCATTGTGTCATCAAGTGTTAACCGCTTGCTACAGGAGGGGGGTGGTTGTGCCGCAAAAGATGATGGTGGCTCCATTCTTATCTTTGTAAGAACTCCTCTCGTTCAAAATCGCCCAGCTGTGGCCTTGCCAAATATTTTTAATGGTCCAAATTTTAAGGGGTGTCGCTTATATAGTCCGTGGGTAAGCTTAGAGTTTTACAATTCGCCCCGGCCGAAGGTTCGTGGTGTTATTCGCTGGGATCAGCATCAACTTCTTATTGATCAAGCCGTGATGGCCGGAGTTATGCCGAAGGCTAATGAGAAAGCCAATGTAATAAGTGGTGATGATTTTAGAAGGTATGCAAAGTTATATGTTGACGCTGAATTCCATCGTAAGCCCAATGCTCTCCCACTTAGCTTACTGATGCCCCCGGAAATATTATGGTTATTTCGGAGTTCCTGGCAGTCCACGCGTGGCCCTTTTTCATCTAGCGCCATGAGAGCTATGGATAATTTAGTGTCGCGCTCAACTGAAGGATATGCCGACCTTTTAATTGGTTTAGTTGAGCGCTGCTCTTCTTTTGGTCAAGGTGATGTGCGATATAAAAGTATTGTTGAGCTAAAAGGCATAGCTCCGCTAGATAAGTACAGGGTAGATGTATTGCGTTAACAGTCATAATCAATATAGGAGGTGCAGGGATGAGCTTTTCCAATGTCGAGAGTAAAGTAGTTATAAGCGGTTTCTCTCCGGATGAGAGTGCCGCAATATTGGCGGCAATACGTACTATTTATGAAGACTCTCCTACGGCGAGAGGTATTGTTGATGACTGGCTTGGCAGGTATAGCGACAATATTGAGGTGATGTTTTCGGAGGGCGAGTTTAGAGCGGAGCCTGACTTTGGTGAGCTTTATCTGGATTTGGAGCAGATCGCCAATGCGTGTTTTATTGACGACAATGGAACGGCTGTAAAAGATACTCTCGTTACCGCTATTGCGCACGAGCTTGTGCATGCACTGACTGGGTGGCTTGATTTGCCTACTTCCACCGACTACAAAGGGGAGACAGTGCCAATTGCTAATATCATCTATACAGAGTTATGCCTGGGGGCTCAGCAGAATTCATATATTTCCTATGATTATGACGGCAGTATTTTGTCGTTAGGTTTTGAATACACTGGGGGTGCGGCAATTGATCGCTCCGTGATTGTTGATCTTGATAATATTGATTGGGACTCGTCCCCGGCCGGAGACTCCATAGATCTCTTAATTGGTGACACTCGTCAAAATTCTCTCAGCGCTGGCGAGGGTAATGATTATATATATGGTAATGGTGGTAACGACACTCTAGATGGCGGTGTCGGCACAGATAAAATGTATGGCGGTGAAGATGATGATACCTACATTGTCGACAACGAGTCGGATACCGTCCATGAGTTGGCTGGGCAGGGCAAAGACACGGTAGAAAGCAGTGTAACTTTCACCTTGGGCGAAGATGTGGAAAACCTCACCCTTTTCGGGAACGAGGCAATCGATGGTACGGGCAACTCTCTTGCTAACGAGATCACTGGTAATTCGGGCAACAATCGCCTGACGGGTGGTGACGATAGTGACACTTTAGCCGGTGCTGGTGGCGACGATATCCTGCATGGTGATGTTGGCAATGATTTTCTTGATGGCGGCGCTAATAATGATGAGCTTGATGGTGGCCAAGGGGTAGATACTCTTATTGGTAGTGAGGGGCAAGATACCCTCAGTGGTGGTGAAGGTAACGATCGCTACGAGTTCCATAGTGGTGATGGTTCCGACAAAATTATCGATAGTGATGGGCAAGGCAGTATCTGGGTGGATGGCGTTCGACTCGGTGGCGGTAAGGAAGTACTTTCGGGAGCGGGGATTTGGAAAAGTGCGGACGAAAAATTCACGTACTATTCAGTAAGCGAGTCAGATGGCTCCGTGAGCTTGTTTATTAAGCACGGCAGCGATTTGATTTCTGTTAAAAATTACCAGCGTGGCGCACTGGGCCTTGTGTTTACAGCGGCCGATGCTGTCGTGTCTTCGATTGATACCACATTCACTAAAGTCGGTGATTTAAAGCCAATTGACTTCGATCCTATTACATTGGGAATTCAGGCAGAATACGACGCTCTTCGTAATGTTCTTGTTCAGGAGGGGGTCGTTGAGGATGTTCCAGATGCGCTCTATGGGACAGGTGGAAACGATTTAATTAAAGGTCTAAATGAGCATGACCACCTATATGGCGAGGCGGGTGAGGACCATCTGCAAGGTGGTTCAGGCATGGACACGCTATTTGGTGGTGCGGGTGCGGACTTGCTGGATGGCGGGATAGATGAAGATAGGTTAGATGGTGGTGAGGGGGCTGATACGTTAATTGGCGGCAACGGTAAAGGAGGATACTGGGGGCCCAATGGGGGGGAGGACGTGCTCATTGGTGGGGGCGGCGATGATCAGCTCTATGCAAATGCTGTCATCAGCATAGAAGAAATAAAATCACAGGAAGGCGGTACTGCTAGCCGAGGAGACTGGCTTAGCGGTGGTTTAGGGAATGATTTGTTGGTTGGGTATATTGGCAACGATGTACTCTTCGGCGGGGATGGGCAAGACACATTGTGGGGTGGTGCGGGAGATGATGTCCTGGAGGGTGACAATAACTTTGTGCCCAATGCATTGCTCTGGGATGTAAGGCAATACGGCAATATGTTCGATCGTATTTGGTCACCGATTACGATACTAGATTCGGATGCTCCTGGCGGGAATGATTTTATTTTTGGGGGCGCAGGCAATGACTGGATTGCTGGACACTTTGGTAACGACTGGATATTTGGGGAGAGTGGTCAAGATACACTCGGCGGCACTGATGGTGACGATTACCTATTTGGTGGAGGCGAGGATGATTACCTAACAGGTGATTATGGAAAATCAATATACGACTTTGGTTCAACAGTTGTTGTGCAAGGTAATGATTACCTAGACGGTGGAGCAGGTAATGATTGGTTGCAGGGTGAAGGTGGTAGAGACGAGTTATTAGGCGGTAATGGTAACGACATTTTACATGGCGATGCCACTTACCTAATCGGGACTGAGCAATCTGATGACCGGCTTGATGGTGGGGCCGGTAATGACACCTTTTATGGTGGCGGTGGTAATGATTTTGTAGATGGTGGTGATGACCACGATCTGCTGTTCGGAGATTATGTCGAGGCGGATCTAGCGGGCCAATTTCACGGCAAAGATACACTGATAGGCGGTTTAGGCCGGGATACTATCTATGGTGCAGGTGGCAATGATGAGCTTCATGGTGGTGGTGATGCCGATGAATTGGGCGGTGATCTTCCGGTAGCCTACTTATCCGTCGCTTACCATGGTGCTGATCGTCTATATGGTGATGCAGGTAACGATACTCTTTGGGGCGGTGGTGGCAGTGACACTCTTGATGGTGGCGCCGATGATGATCAGCTGGTTGGTGATTCATCCGATCTACTTGAGGTAGATCACGGCAACGATGTATTACTTGGTGGCGCCGGTCAGGACACACTTTGGGGCGGCGGAGGTAACGACACCCTTGAAGGTGGTATAGGTGATGACATGTTAACCGGAGATGCCGGTTCAGATGTCTATCGATTCAGTCGTGGATGGGGGCAAGATACGATTGAAAACTACAATAGCAGTGCTGGTGATATAGATTTAATTGAGTTTACGGGCATCCTCTCAAGCCAAATTGAGATCGTTCGCTATGGCTATAGCTTATTGCTGACGCTCAAAGGTACAACAGACATCGTCACTGTCAGTGACTACTTCATGAACGAAGCGGCAAGTAACTATTCTCTCCAAATCCGTTTCGCGGACGGCGAAATGTGGACTGTCGATGACATAAAAGAGTTAGTGCTGCAAGGAACCGATAATAACGATTTTCTAACGGGCTACTCAAGCAATGATGTTCTTGCAGGTGGCCTCGGGAACGATGTGTTATCTGGGTTAGATGGTAATGACAATATTAGTGGCGGCTCCGGAAACGACACTCTCAAAGGTCAGATTGGTGACGATCTGTTGGAGGGAGGCATAGGTAATGATCTGCTTTCCGGTGGTTCGGGTTCAGATACCTACCGCTTTAGTCGTGGCTGGGGTCAAGACACCCTAGATAATTATGACAGCAGTACAAATAAGCTCGATAAAATCGAGTTTTCGGCCGACATTTCTTCGAGTGATATCAGGATTGCTCGTGCCAGTAATGGTGCGGATCTACTTCTTACGCTTAATGGCGCGAGCGACATAATCACTATTAAAAATTACTTCGTTTCCTATGCGGTGGAAGAAATTCGCTTCGCTAATGGCGCTGTTTGGACAGAAGAAGATGTTCGGGCTTCGTTATTTACGTCCACGGATGGTGCAGACACCATCAATGGGACCGATCTAGACGACTTAATCAAAGGTGGCTTGGGTAACGACGTTATCTATGGTTTGGAGGACTATGACCGCTTGTTTGGTGGTGCGGGTAATGATCGCCTGGAGGGTGGGGATAGTAACGACTTTCTTTCTGGAGAGGCTGGCAACGACACATTAATCGGTGATGACGGTAATGACACCCTTGATGGTGGAGATGGAAGCGACTTGCTAATGGGGTACGCCGGCTCTGATGTGTACCGTTTTAGTCGTGGCTGGGGGCAAGATCGTGTTTCTAACTATGACACAAGTACTGGTAAGACTGACGCGATAGAGTTTGCAGCAGGCATTGCTGCGGGGGATATATTAGTCTCGAGCTGGGATAATGACTTAATTTTGTCGCTCAAGGACTCGACGGACAAAGTCACGGTCACCAATTACTTCCTTGATGATGGCACTGGTGTGTGGGCGCTGGAGGAAGTTCGCTTTGCCGATGGAACAACATGGAACTTTGCTCAAGTTAAAGCGATGTCTTTGCTTGCCTCTGCGGGCAACGATGCTCTAACCGGCTACGTGTCAGCCGATGTGATCGATGGCGGTCACGGTGATGACTTCCTATGGGGACAGGCCGGTGATGATCAGCTCTTGGGTGGTGCAGGTAGCGATCAACTATATGGCGGCAGCGGCAACGATACCTTAGACGGTGGTGTTGGTGACGACAGATTGGATGGTGGTGAAGGAAATGACGTTTATCTATTTGGCCGAAATTCAGGCCAAGACATCATTTCGAGCTCGGACTATGGCGTTGGAAAGCATGATGTCATTAAGCTCGACGATAGCATTTCACCAAGCGATATCCTGATCGCTCAACAGGGTAACAATTTAATACTCCTTGTTCGCGGAACCAATGATCGTCTGACCATTGAGAACTACTTTCTAGAAGGAGCAGGTGGTCGCATCGAAGCAATCAATTTCGATGATGGCACTGTTTGGGACTACACCATCGTTAGCGAGCTGCCACGTTTGTCGGCGATTTTTGGGGGGGCAGGAACTCAAAATTTGACAGGAGGTATTGCTGATGAAATGTTGGATGGTGGTTCAGGCGATGATCAGTTAAATGGTGGTGGTGGTAATGACGTTCTATCGGGTGGCGATGGGGTCGATGGACTTTATGGCGGCGATGGCGACGACACCCTGAGTGGCGGGGCTGGGTATGACTACCTAGATGGTGGCGCAGGAAACGACACCTACTTCTGGGGGCGCGGTCAGGGCAGCGACTCCATATCCAATCGAGATTTAACTTTCGGCAAAAATGACATTATCAAATTGTCATCTGATATCGCGCCGAGCGACATCTTGGTTACCTGCCAAAACCATGTTCTTTACTTGACTATCCTTGATAGCGGTGAGCAGCTAAGAGTCAATTATTATTTCTCGTTTGAGTCGGATGATGAAGGAAACTACACACGTACACCTAGCGTCGATGAGATTCACTTTGCCGATGGTACGATATGGAATTTCGAAGATGTGCGCTCTCGGGTTGTGGCAACCAGTGGCGACGATAACCTTCTAGGTTCTGAAGCCGATAATATTCTTACTGGTTTAGAAGGCAACGATGCCCTCAGCGGTCAGGGTGGTAATGACACCTTGGATGGTGGGGCGGGTGATGATTATTTGGAAGGTGGGACTGGGAACGATGTCTTTTTGTTCGGCCGTGGTTCGGGTAATGACTACATTAATGCCACTTCGCATGTTGATGGGGCGCATGGATGGGAAGATAGCGTCCGTTTTTCCCCAGAAATTAACACTGCGGATATTGAGGTTCGGCGCTCTTGGTATGACCTCATCTTAACCATCCGTGATACGGGTGAGCAGCTGCAGATCTCTGGGTATTTTCAGGTTGATGAAAATGGCTTCCACCCGGAAGCCGTGGGCGTCCAGTTTGCCGATGGAACTCAGTGGGACTTTGATACGGTTCTTTCCAAAGTAGGGGCTACTTCCGGCGACGACTTTTTGTCAGGCTCGGGCACTGATGAGCTAATCCAAGGGTTGGCTGGTGACGACTACCTTTTCGGCGAGGGTGGGAACGACACCTTAGATGGCGGCGCTGGCAATGACAATCTGGATGGCGGGGCCGGTAACGACACCTATTTGTTCGGTCGCGGTGCTGGTAGCGACACCATTTCCAGTTTCGATGAGTCGGACAACAAATTTGACATTATCCGTTTGGCTGCGGATATCGCACTTTCTGATATTGAAGTCAGCCGAGAAGACCATGATTTGCTAATAACCATCCGTGACACGGGGGATCAGTTACGAGTGCATAACTACTTCCCATATGAAGGGGCAGAGGGTGTTAATTATGAAGGTGTTGAACAAATTCACCTGGGTGATGGCACTGTTCTAGATTTTGACGCTGTCGATACTTTGCTAATTTCTCCTGTTGGTACGGAAGATGATGACCTTTTGTATGGGTCTAGCCAGGCTGATTTCATACAGGGCTTAGCCGGTAACGATGAACTTTATGGTGGCGCTGGTGATGACACGCTAGATGGTGGCGCTGGAGATGACACTCTGGAAGGCGGAGCCGGTCACGATACCTATTTATTTGGCAAGGGCTCTGGGAACGATACTGTTTACTGGCGTGATGAGGTTGCTGACATCCAAACGATCCGTCTGACGGGGAGTCTTGTCGCTGCCGATTTTGCAGTAGGACGCGAGTATGGTGACTTGTTGTTGACCATCATCGAAACTGGAGAGCAACTGATTGTTGAAGGTTATTTTGATGAGGTAGATGGTCTAGGGCCAACGGGCACTTACCGGGTGCAGATATATTTCAGTAATGGCGACCTGCTGGATTTTGCTTCTGTCGAATCGGAATTGACTCCACCGCTCGCGACGGAGGGGGATGATTATCTGTATGGATTGAGCTCGAATGACATCATTCAAGCTCTCGGCGGTAAGGATGAGATTGCCGGGGGGTTAGGGAATGACACCTTGGATGGCGGGGCGGGCGATGACTATGTAGACGGTGGTGCTGGTAATGATCTGCTAATTGGTGGGGTTGGTAACGATTATCTATGGGGCGGTGCCGGGGACGATGTTCTAAACGGTGGATTTGAGAGTGATCTACTTGGCGGAGGAACAGGTAGTGACACCTATATCATCAATCATGTATGGAACCGTACCTTTGAGTACACCGAGGGCGCTGAAGGTGGGATCGATACAGTCCAGTCAGCCATCAACTGGTCGCTTGGGGGGAACTTTGAGAACCTGCTGCTAACTGGTAACTCCGCCATCAATGGTACGGGCAATGAGTTGGACAACGTTCTGACAGGCAATAGTTCTGTTAATACCCTGACTGGTAATGCTGGTAATGACTGGTTAGACGGTGGTGCAGGTAACGACAGTCTTGTCGGTGGGGTTGGGGATGACACCTATGTGGTGGACTCAACATTCGATAACGTCATTGAAAATGCGGATGAAGGGAGCGATACGATTGAGTCCGGCGTAACGCTTACCTTAGGTAGTCATATCGAAAACTTGATCTTAACTGGGGCGCTGGCTCTCAATGGCACAGGTAACTCGCTTGATAACTTTATGCGCGGCAACAGTGCAGCCAATGCCCTGACTGGTAACGTCGGCAATGACCGACTCGACGGTGGAGCAGGCAACGACAGTCTTGTCGGTGGTGTTGGCGATGACACCTATGTGGTGGACTCGACGTCCGATGTGGTGACTGAGAATGCCAATGAAGGGCTCGACACAGTTGAGTCGAGCGTCACGCTGACCCTGACGGCTAATGTGGAGAATCTAAGCCTTATCGGCTCGAGCAACCTCAACGCTGCAGGCAATACTCTGGCCAATACCTTGCGTGGAAATGCTGGTAACAACCGTTTGGATGGCGGGGCTGGGGTCGACAGTATGTTTGGAGGTGCGGGAGATGATACCTACGTGGTTGATATCGCCTCCGACACAGTGACGGAGAACGCCAACGAAGGTCTCGATACCGTCGAGTCGAACATCACCCTGACGCTGGCAAATAACATCGAGAACCTGACGTTGACCGGAACCAATGCCATTAATGGCACCGGTAATACCTTGGACAACTTGCTGGTCGGCAACAGTGCAATCAACACATTGATCGGTGGCGCCGGCAATGACCGTCTGGATGGCAAAGGTGGCGTCGACAAATACCAAGGTGGCACGGGTAACGACACCTATGTAGTTGACGGTGCGACGGAGACGGTGACGGAGAGTGCTAACGAGGGCATCGACACTGTTGAGTCGAGTGTCACCCTAACCCTGGCAAATAATCTTGAAAACCTGACGTTGACTGGAGCCAATGCGATCAACGGAACTGGCAACAGCCTCGACAATGTGTTGATCGGCAATAGTGTGATCAATACATTGGTCGGTGGCGCCGGCAATGACCGTCTTGATGGAAAAGGTGGTGTTGACAAATACCAGGGCGGTGCGGGTAACGACACCTATGTAGTCGATGGTACGACTGAGACGGTGACAGAGAATGCCAATGAAGGGATAGACACTGTCGAGTCAAGCGTCACCCTGACGCTGGGGAGTAATGTCGAGAATCTCACTCTGACTGGCACTGGAGCTCTGAATGGCACAGGCAATACACTCAACAATACTCTGATCGGTAATGCTGGGGCCAACAGTCTGACTGGCGCTGCGGGCAACGACAGATTGGACGGTCAGGGTGCGGCAGACACATTGACGGGAGGAACTGGTAACGACACCTATGTGCTGGGCCGCGGGTATGGGGCTGACACGGCGGTGGAGAACGATTCCACAGCAGGTAATACCGACATCGCCCAGTTCCTAAGCGGTATCTCAACCGACCAGCTCTGGTTCCGCAAACTGTCGAATAACCTTGAAGTGAGCGTCATTGGTACTTCCGACAAGCTGACAGTTAAGGACTGGTACCTCGGTAACGCTTATCACGTCGAGCAGTTCAAGACGGCTGATGGCAAGACCTTGTTGGATAGCCAGGTTCAGAACCTGGTTAATGCGATGGCTGCATTTGCTCCACCTGCTGCTGGGCAGACATCTCTACCGGAGAATTACCAAGCGTCACTGGCGTCGGTGATTGCTGCCAACTGGCAGTAACTGTCTGCTGAAGGAGCTCAAGGCCCTACCATATGGGCCTTGAGCTTTTTTGATGTGCTGGTTGATCACCATTCATTCGTTCCCGGTTTCGTAGATGCCTCCAAACCTCAATATCGAGCCTTCGAAAACGTCGGCTTCTGGCCGGTAGCTGCCTGTCGTCACCGGCTGCAACCGGCCGATTCTGTTGAAAAAGTCCCGTCGCGATTTTTGCCCTTGAAAGAGCGTGAGCGACGTTGAAATCTGTTTCGCTCAGAAGACAGAGCTGTATTGGTTTTTACGTAGCAACGCCGAAATCGAGCGATTCTTGAGCTGCCGAAACACTACTCTCGCAGAAACCGACTTTTTCAACAGAACCGGCCAGAAGCGGACGAACGCCCTTTCAGAGACTCAACAGAGACAGAACTGCTAGGTGACCTGGATAGAGCCAGTATCCCCATCGCCCAACAGACCATGCACGAAGAAAACTGGACTGCCGCAACAAGGCAAGGCCAAGTGGGCAGCGGCGCCAGGCATGACGAGCATCGCCAGTGTTTCCGGCGTGCCCTCAAACCGACCAGCCAAGATTACTATCCATAGGGATAGACCCCGGTTTGGCTTGAACAACATAGGTAGAAGTGAAATTAATCGTGGTCTGCCCCCGATTATGCAAGAGCAAGGTCGATGCGGTGGAGCGGCTTTCGTCGCTCCACGGTATGACCAAAAGGGCATTGGTCGGCGATTAAGGCGGCGTGATGCCCTTTTATTGAGAGGGAATTGCGGTGCGCAAGCATCAAATGCTAGGCACGCCGAGGAATGGTTAGTCCCCGACTTGGTTAGCTTGAGTTCGGTTTGGCATGGGCCGTAAATGGCATAGACAGGGCGCCTTCGGCGCTCTTTCTGTTCTTGGGCGCTGGAGACCTGAGATGATTACTTGATATTCTTTTCTGGATGGATATACAGTTCTTGCTGTGATGTCGCTATGACACCATGAAAGACTATCCAGAGAAGGATCTCCAAATGTTTGTCCTCCAGCACGCCATCATCCACAGCTTCACCAAAGAAGCTCACACCGATGTGATTGGTAAGGTCGTCAAAAAAGATATCGTTCTAGATACCGAGAACCGGGCGCTAATCGCGTTGGCGCAAGGCATTAATGGTCTGATTGGCACCACTGGCAATAGCGTTGTTTACGGCCAGTTTTCGAATGACGAGCGACAAGGGCCTTTCCCTGCTGCCTTTGATGCGTACACCGGCAACCTGCTTGACGCTACAGCATTTCTTTCGCTCTCACATCTCGTGATGGATCAACTGGTCGAGCAGGCAGCAAAGCGCGTGCTGTCGACCGGCGGTCATATCCTGTGCGCTCTATATGAGTCCCAAGGCTCCCAGTTCTTCCTGGTCGCCAGCATGAAGCAGAGGGGAGGCATTCAGCTCGATGAGAACTATGTACCCAAAGAGATTCAGGAAATTGATCTGAATAAGGTCCAGCAGGCTGCACGTATCAATGTCAATGACTTTGCATACATCACGCACCAGCTTGCTCAGGAAGAGGCTGAAATGGAGGATGACGCAGAGGCTAAAGAAGCCCTGGAAGAGCGTATTGATACGACCTACCTGTGCTTCGTAAGCCGCGGGAGAGACAGCCAAGCGTCTGACTATTTCATCTACGCGCTTGGGTGTGCGAAAGGCGTTGCGTCTGGCAGAGCTACGAAAGGAGCAATCGATGCTGTCGTCGCGTTCTTTCAGTCCAAACCAGCGCTAAAGGGGTTTAGCTACAAAGCCAAAGAGGCGGTAATTAAGTACCTCGAAAAGCAACTGGAAGATAAAAAGCCAGCGCGACTGGATGGTGTTTGCCTCGCGGCTGTAAAGAATGTGCCTGAGGACCTCGCTGAGCATATTGAAGGCATTAAGGATTTCCTTAATGATGAGAAGTATAAGGTTCCGGTAGAATTCTCTGTTAACGCAAAAGGTCTTAAAGAGAAGACCCGAATTAAATCTGAGGCTGCAAGTTGGTCAATTCAGTTCGAGCGTGGCGCCTTAGGCAAAGAGGAAGTTGCAGATGTGTTTTATGATGAGGAATCTAAGAAGTTAATCTTGACCAACCTACCTGATTCGCTAATATCTCTGATTGAGGAAGAGATAGCAAGCAGGGATAAATAATGTTCGCCAAGGTCGTTGATTTATACAGATCAACAGGTCGTAAGCCAGTTATAGATGGCGCCTTTTCCTATGAAGGGGAGTACGACAAAGGCCTTGCGGATAAGCTTGAGGCTCTGAAAGAGCTACCTCAGCACTTGGGCCGTTTTTTGGAAGTGGAGAACTCACCTGAAAAAGGGTGCTCATTTACTTTTAAGCTACCGTCTAATGAGCACGGCAAGTTCTTTCCAGATATTAAGGCACTCTTGGCTGGTAACACCTCTATTAATAAGGGCGTGTTTCCTGAAAATATCTACATAGTAGATCTGAACTGGATGTTTTCAGAGAAGAGTGCACCTGAGCCGATAGCAAACCTCAAGAAAGTCTGTAGGTTGGTGCATCTGCTCTCGGAGCTGGCGATAGGGGTTGATCGGGAGACGAATCGGGCCTTTTTCAATCTGTTTTTCGCCCTACCTCAAGATGGAGTGAAGCCTCCGCGTACGTTCCTGATTGCTACCAAGGTTACTCCTGAGATGGCAGAGGTACGGCTGAATCATTTGGACCTGCTGGAGCAGATTCTCCACCCTAAAAACTCCAGCAAGCCTAACTTACTTGAGCGCGTGATGATGTTCAGGTTGTCCATAGCTGATGTTTTAGATGCGGCCGGGGACTGTGGTAACCCATTCATGGTTGTAGTTCAAGAATGGAGTAAAATTCTTTCTCAATACCGAATTAACCTTCAGTCTTATGTTCATGGATTTTCATTCGAGAAAGTTCGGCAGGAGGTCGCTCGCGCTGAGCTGGAGTATGCGAAGAACTTAAGCGGAATTCTTGGTGATATTGCAGGTAAGCTACTTGCGCTGCCTGTGTCTTTCGCCGGAATTTTATTGGTTTACAAAAGCAATGACCCCTTGGAAGTGTGGGTGCTATCAGTTGGACTGGTGATTGTTTCGTTCATTCTGCTGTCAACGATTAAGAATCAGGAGCTTCAGGTAAAGAGGCTTCAGCACAGTTTCACCATGGCTTTTGAAGGTTTTGAGTCTAGGATGAATACATACCCTAGAAGAATTCAAGAGTTACTTGCAGAAACCGCAACCCAGCTTGAGAAGCAAGTAAGATCGCTAAATAATACTTTCGAAATATTAGGCAAGGTGTCGTGGCTGCCCGTATGGGGCGTTGCGGTAATCCTTGCAACCAAGGCAATACACCTTTTCATTGGGTGACTGCTATCGCCTGATAGAGTGCAGAACATCGCAAGGCCTCCAGCCTGCTAAAAACCGTCTGAACAATCGGCGAACAATTGGGGACAGACCACAGTATTGGTTCTGAGGGGGGCTTTTGGCCGCATTGAGCCTGTCGCATCAAGCGCCTCTCGACCAATAGCGGACAAAGATGCTAGTGCAAGCCTACTCGGCTTCTGCGGCTAAGCCAGCAGCCAGATGCGGCAATGGGCGGTACAGCATCAGGTCGTATAGAGCCAAGCTAATCAACCAGCACAGCAATGCCGTCCACAGGTTATGCGAGAGGAAATGTGCGCCCTGGGCCATACGCACCAGGGAGAACAGCACACCGAGTACCGTTGCGGCGATCAGTGTCGTTCTGGCGCTGCGCGGGTACCGGTCACGCAGGGCGAAGTACAGCGCGAACAGGGCGAAGCCGGCTGCCGCATGGCCACCGGGCCAGCAGTTACCGGGCTTCTCCACTGGAGCGGCACGAGGGCCAAGCAACGGCGAGAAGTGCTCGGCCCCACCGTACTGCTCGAGGCTCCAGGGGCAATGCACTTGGGTGAGCTTCTTTAGCGGTGTGACGAATCCGGTGGCCAATCCCATCGCCAGTACCAGATAGCCCAAGGTGAGGCGATATGGACGCAGGCGTGTGGGCAGCAGGCTGAGCAGGAAACCCGCAAGGGCTAGCACGCCGATGGCGATAGTCAGCTGCTTAGCGCGATCATGAAGAACCTCCTCAAGGAAGTCGTTGTGACGACCGATGAAGCCCAGGCCATGGACGTAGAACAGGTCGGCAACGGCAAAGTCCAGGCGGCTCGGTTCGAATATCAGCAGCGTGGCGAGCAGTGCCAGGGGTACGCCATACCACCAACGCCGGTCAAAATAAGGAGAGGAGTTCACTGCTGTCCAACCTCCAATGTTCCTTCTGGCTCCGGCTTGTGCCAGCCCAGCAGGTCGTTCTGGAAGTCATGGCTGGCCGCCTGGTAGTAAGCGATGTCGCGTTGCAGCAGCGGGTCGTTGTTATCAACTTGATACTCGCGGCTGGCGCCTAGCGCGTCGTCATGTCGGCGCATTTGCCCGCGTGGACTTAGGATAGCCAGATCGTGGCCATCGAACAGACCTAGGTGCTGGTAGTTTCCGATCAGTACCCGTGGCGTTGCGGCGTTGGGCTTGAGCAGGTCGCGACCGAAGAAAGCGGACTGGTAGTCCAGGTTGAGCAGGCCGAGCAGGGTCGGCGCCAGGTCGATCTGGCTGGCCAGTTGGCCATCTTCACGGGGCGCCAGCCATTTGGGGGCATATAGGAACAGCGGGATGTGGTAGTTGACAACCGGCAGGTCTTCCCTGCCCGCGCTACCTGCACAATGGTCGGCGACGAAGACGAATAGCGTATTGTCGAACCAGGGCTTGGCTTTTGCCTGTTCGAGGAAGTGCCCGATGGCCCAGTCGGTATACTTCACGGCGCCCTCGCGGCCGTCCCCGGAGGCTATGTCGATACGCCCGTCCGGGTAGGTGTAGGGGCGATGGTTGGAGGTAGTCATCAGCTGCAGTAAGAAGGGTTTTCCC
Organism: Aquipseudomonas guryensis; assembly: GCF_014164785.1. Classification (GTDB taxonomy): domain Bacteria; phylum Pseudomonadota; class Gammaproteobacteria; order Pseudomonadales; family Pseudomonadaceae; genus Aquipseudomonas; species Aquipseudomonas guryensis. The sequence goes on from NZ_JACJFN010000004.1 coordinate 287,336, forward strand.
GCAGCGTGGTCAGCGTCGGCCAGCTTGATTGCATTGGCATATAGATCCTCATCAGCCATGCCCCAAGCATTCTTGAAGTGAATGTCGGTCTCATTGACGCTGCTCTGGTCCACCACCCTATAGCCGTTGCCGGAGAAGAAGGCATTCATGTTGTCGAAGTAGCCTCGCCCGCCATAGACGAACACGCTGTCGTAGCCTTGGGCGGCAAGCTGCTGGCCGAGGCTGGCATAGCCAGCCTCCCGGCCGATGCGCTTAACGATGGAGCGCCCGGGAGTCGGCGGCACCGCCAGTGTGATGGCCTCCAGGCCTCGGTCGGTGCGGGTGCCGGTGGCATAGAAGTTGTTGAAGAACAGGCTCTGCTTGCGTAGCTGGTCAAGGTTTGGGGTCAACCCGCGCGGGTCGCCGAAGCTGCCTAGGTACTTGGCCGAGAGGCTCTCGATGGTCACCAGCACGACATTCAGCCGGCGCGGTCTGCCGGGGTTGTCGATCTGTCGGCGGACGTCCAAAGGATCACTGCCAACGAAGGTCGCCGTCGGCTCATCGAGCTCCCGGCGCAGCACGGGAGACAGTGTGATTTCCGGCAGTTGACTGTAGAACTGCCGGTAGTCCAGCTCGTTGTTGCGTAAGGCCGCGAAGAACTGGTACGGCCCGTTGCTCGCCAGCTCATGGCGATAGGCGTTGCCGCCTAGGCCACGCGGGCTGTCCTGGTCAAGCAGCAGGGCGCTCAGACCTGCCACCAGCACCATTCCGGCTATGCCCAGAGCGCGGCCCGGCCAGCTCGGCAGCGGCGCCAGCAGGGCGGCGCGCAGCGGCCGCTGCAGGGCTAGGCCGAGCAACGCGGCGAGCAGGCCGAGGCCGCTCAGCAGCAGACCCAGTGGGTAGGACTCAAGCAGGTTGTTGAGGACCTCGTCGGAGTACACCAGATAATCCACGGCGATGAAGTTGAAGCGAACACCGAACTCGTCCCAGAACAGCCACTCGGCGGTAGCAACGAACAACATGGCGAACAGGCTGATAAGCAGCAGTAGACCGAGCCACAGGCGATGCCCCGGTCGAGGCCACAAGGCGGGCGGGCAGAGCAACAGATAAAGGCCCAGCGGCAGCGCTGCGTAGGCGAGGAAGCCGAGATCGTAGAGCAGGCCGACGGAAAAAACGTCTGGGGCGAGGCCGCCGGCCTCACCCCAGTGGCCGATGAGCAGGAGCACACGGGTGGCAAGGAATATCGCCAGCCAACAGGCAAGCAGCAGGAACAGGTAGCGCAGGGGCGCGGTACGGGGCAGCAGCATGCGGGTGTCCGAGTAGTAAATACGCTCGGCAGCATGTGCGGGGTCACGTCGAAAGCTGGTGAAAGAGAAGTGAAAAGAACGTTAGTTGCTAAATCTGTTTGCTTTCGGCTGTGGATTCAACCACGGAGCTTGGTTAAGTCGCAGGCTCGAAGCTTACTGTCGATTGCCAGATCGTAGAGGACCAAATCCCGGGTTAATTCTGCAATTTGAAGCCTTACTCGGATGGCCCAGAGATCTCTCAGTCGGAGCGGGTATTTCTGCCCGACCAATTGTGTTTGGTTCCAGGGCTGCCGGCTGTAGGTAGCGATGATGTTCATGGAAAGTCCTCTACGTGTGGAAGGACAAGGATGGCTAGCCAAAGCAGTGCTCGCTAACCGGCCAGAAGCGACCGTTGAGTATTTGTGAGCGCGACCAGAGTCCAATGACTCTTGGCTCCGTGTTGATGTTTCATCCCTTGCGATCAAGACTGACTCAGAAGCTCATCAAGAATGCCAAGGCCAAAGTGGCGTTGTAGCGTGACTGCAAAGAACTGCTCAGCGATGTCCGGCAGCTCGGCGTAAAGCTGCAGGCTACCATTGAGCAGTTCGTCCTGAACCACCACGGCGGGCAGCAAGGCGATGTCGCCGGAGTCGCGCGCCAGCAGACGCAGCATGGCCATGTCGTCCACCTCGGCACAGATGTGCGGGCTCAGACCGTGGCTGTTGCAGTAGACCTCGAACTGGCTGCGAATATCGCTGCTGCGTCCCGGCACGATCAGGCGTACCTGCTGCAGATCAGCGGGCAAGGTGAACGGTGCCAGCCCCGTCCGTGGAGGCCCCACCAGGCACACGCTCTGCCGGTCCAGCAGGCGGCAGCGCCAGGCTCGCTGGCCATCGCCACTGACCGCTTGGTTGGTCAGCACTACATCCAGCTTGTGCAATGCCAGACGCTCCAGCAACTCCTCCAAACTGCCGGACTCAAGGGTGATGCGCACCTGCGCACGGCCGAGAAAGGGTCGCAGTAGGTTTTCCTGAAAGTTACGCGACAGGGTCGCCACTGCGCCGATGCGCAAGGGCTGGACGTCTTGCTGCGCGCCTTGCAGGGTCATCTGCAATTCGCTACCCAGGGCAAAGATACTCTCGGCATAGTCCAGCACCAGTCGTCCCGCTTCGGTCAGCGTCAGGCTACGACCGCTGCGGATAAACAGCACGTGGCCCAGCTCGTCCTCCAGGGTACGGATTTGCGTGGACAGCGCCGATTGCGACACATGCAGCGAGTGGGCGGCGCGCGTCAGGTTGCCTTCCTTGGCCACGGCCCAGAAGTAGTGCAGGTGGTGAAAGTTGAGTCGGCGCACGCTTAATTCCTAAAAAAAGAACGATTCATTCATATCAATCTATTTTTAATAGATCAACCGCTACGGGAGACTAAGGCCACTCGATGGATTAGGAGCTACGTCCGTGCCGATCACTCTTGCGCCCCTGGTCGAACTGTTGCCCTGGGTGTATGCCCTAGCGCTGATTCCGGCCAGCCTCTTGCACACTCGCGAGCACTTCTGGTGGCCAGCCCGAGGCGCCGGTTACCTCGGTTTGAGCCTGGTTCTGGTGGCCTGGCTACAAGCGGCTCTGAACCAACAGGCTGATGATCGACTGGGCCTGGCGATGGCGGGGCTGGTCAGTGTGCTGGCGTTGGTGATCATCGACTATTCCCGGCGCTACCTGGAGGGCGAGCTCGGGCAGCAGCGTTATGTGCTGGCCTTGATCGGTACGCTGGCGGCAGTGGCCACGGTGGTCACCAGCACCGATTTGCTGCTACTGGTTGCTGCCTGGATTGTTTCCAGCTTGTGCCTGCATCAGCTGCTCACGTTTTACCGCGACCGTCCGCAGGCCCTGGTGGTGGCGCACAAGAAATTCCTCGCCAGTCGCCTGGCCGATGTCTGTTTGTTGCTGGCCACCGGGTTGCTGGTGCGTGCTGGCGGTGACAGCAGCATCGCGGTGATTCTCGACACCGTGAACAGTCGCCTGCAGGCCAGCGGCCAGCTCGGCTGGGACCTGCAACTGGCGGCGCTGCTGCTGGCCCTGGCGGTGATCTTGAAGTCGGCGCAGCTGCCAGTGCACGGCTGGCTGATCCAGGTAATGGAAGCACCGACGCCGGTATCGGCGCTGTTGCACGCTGGGCTGGTCAACCTAGGGGGCTTCCTGCTGCTGCGCTTTGCTCCGCTGTTTTCTGCCGCCGTGCCGGCGCAAAGCGTGCTGGTCGTGGTCGGCGGCCTGACCGCAGTGCTCGCCGCGCTGGTGATGATGACGCGCATCAGCATCAAGGTCCGCCTGGCTTGGTCGACCTGCGCGCAGATGGGCCTGATGCTGCTGGAGTGCGGCCTGGGGCTCTACGAACTGGCCTTGGTGCACCTGTTGGCACACTCGCTGTACAAGGCCCATGCCTTCCTCGCTGCAGGCGAGACGGTGGCCCAGGCGCGCCAACATGCCCTGCAGCCCGTTGTTGTGCGGCCGGGGCTGGGTGATCTGCTGTGGGCCCTGTTGCTGGCCGGCCTGGCCCTGGCGCTTCTGCAGGGTGCGTGGACCTGGCTACAGCCGGGCCATGAGCTGCCTCTGGTGGCCCTGGCCATTCTCGCCATCGGTCTGGCCCCCTGGTGCCTGCGCCGCTGGCAGGTGTTGCAGGGGCTGAGCATGTTCGTGCTGCTGTTGGCGGCCTACCTGCTCTGGCACCAGGCCGCCGCCTGGATTCTGGATACCCCGCTAACGCAGGCACCGCTGCTGCTGACCGGGCTGGCCCTGCTGCTGTTTGTCGGCCTGTATCTGCTGCAGGCGCTGATCCTGGCGCGCCCCCAGGGCGCACTGACGCAGCGCCTGTATCCGCTGGCCTTTGCCGGTTTCTACCTGGATGAGCACTTCACCCGTCTGACCTTCCGCCTGTGGCCGGTGCGTTCGCCCCAGCCCCTGACTTCGCCTACTGGAGACCGTCCATGACTGCGCTCGAACACTTCGCCAGCCTCGACCGGGATGCGCTGCACGAGGCTGCGCGTCAGGCCTGTGCGCGCATCGCCCCGACCTGGCCGCTGGACCGCATGATCGCTGTCAACCCGCTGTGGGAGCGGCGTGAGCACGCCTGGCCAACCGTCGCCGCAGAACTCTGGCAACGTGCCGGCAGCCCGCTGACGCTAAGCGCCGAAGACTACCGGAGCGCCTGGCAGGAGGGGCGCATCGGTGCACGCCACCTGCAGCAAGCCCTGGCGGAACAGGCCGAGCCCTGGACCATCGCACAGCTGCTGCAGGCCCTGGAGATGCCGCCTGCGGCACACACTGGGCTGCCTCTGCTGGAAGACCTGGCCGATCCCAGCATCCCTTTACCGGGCTGGCCGGTGCTGATCACCCAGCAAATTGGCCAGTGCTGCGCCGCCTGGTTCGACCACGAACAGGCCGACTGGCGCCCGGAAGCCGGCGCCGGGCTGTACCAGACCTGGCGCAGTAGCATGCTGGCGGACAGAGGGTTGAGCGTACTCAGTGACTGCCGCGACCTGCACGGGCGCATTGCCGAGCTGCCGTTGCAGCCCCACGCGGCGCTTGAGGCTGCGGTGCAGCGCCTGGGGCTGAGCGCCGAGGACTGGGCGCCGTGGTTCGACTGCCTGTTGCTACGCAGCCTGGGCTGGGCCTCCTGGTGTGCGTACAAACGCTGGCAGGCCAACCTGCAGGGGCAGGATGACCAAACCACCCTGGAGCTGCTGGCCATCCGCGCCGCCTGGGAGTGGCTGGTGGATGATCGCCAGCGTGATGCGCAGAGCCGTTGGCAGCGCTGGCGCTCGGCCTGGCAGGCCGGTTTGCAACAGCCCCCCTCAGACGCCTGGCAGGCCCTGCAGCTCTGGCAACGGGCTGACGAGCTGGCCTGGCAGGAGCAACTGCAACAGAAACTCTGCCGGGCGGAACCGGCAGCTCTGTCGCAGGCGCCGCTGGCCAAGCTGTTCTTCTGCATCGATGTGCGCTCCGAACCCCTGCGCCGTGCCCTGGAGCAAGTCTGCCCGGACCTTGAGACCGGTGGTTTCGCCGGCTTCTTCGGCCTGCCCATTGCCTATACGCCGCTGGGCACCGCCGCCACCCGCCCGCAGTTGCCGGGGTTGCTGGCACCGCAGCTGCAGGTCAGCGATAGCAGCGGTGATGCCGCGCTGGATAACCACCTGGCGCAGCGCCGCCAGGCGCGGATGGCCCGTCAGGGACGCTGGCGTCTGTTCGAACGCCTGCCGGCGTCGACCTTTACCCTGGTCGAGAGTGTTGGCCTGGGCTATGCGGGAGCGCTGCTCGGGCGCACCTGTGGCCTGTCCTCGGGTACTGAAGAAGCACATCGCAGCGGCTGGCGTCCTGCCGAGTGGCAGCAGTTGCACCCGCAATTGCCAGCCCTGTCGCTGACCGAGAAGACTGATCTTGCCGCGCGCATCCTCCAGGCCATGGGGCTCAACGGTCCGGTCCCGGCGCTGCTGGTGCTGCTCGGGCACGGCAGCCAGAGTGCCAACAATCCCCAGGCGGCCGGGCTGGACTGCGGTGCTTGCTGCGGGCAGAGCGGCGAGGTCAATGCGCGCCTGCTGGCCGACCTGCTCAACGACCGCGAAGTGCGCGTCGAACTGCGCCAGCGCGGGCATGACCTGCCGGCGCACTGCCATGTGCTGGCGGGCCTGCACAACACCACCACCGACGAGGTGCAGGTGTTTGCCCACGAGGCCATTCCGGCCACCCTGCAAGCGGACTGGCTGCGCGTGCGCCAAGCGCTGGATCAGGCCGCAGCCCAGGTACGCCAGGAGCGCGCCGCCGGGCTGGGCCTGACGGCGCTGCAGGCGCAGCCGGTCAAACTGCTTGATCGGCTGCGCCGGCGTGCCCGTGACTGGTCGCAGACCCGGCCCGAATGGGGCCTGGCCAACAACGCTGCGTTTATTGCCGCGCCGCGCGCGCGCACCCGCGGCGTCGACCTGCAGGGCCGCACCTTCCTGCACGACTACGACTGGCGCCAGGATACCGAGGGCGCCGTGCTGGAACTGATCATGACCGCGCCCATGGTGGTGGCGCACTGGATCAACCTGCAGTACTTCACCTCGACCACCGACAATGCGCGGTTTGGCAGCGGCAACAAGTTGCTGCACAACGTGGTCGGCGGGCATATCGGCGTGTTCGAGGGCAACGGCGGCGATCTGCGCATCGGCCTGGCCCGCCAGTCGCTGCACGATGGTCAGCAGTGGATGCATCGCCCGCTGCGCCTGCATGTGGTGATCGACGCGCCTCAGGCCATGATCGATCGGGTCATCGACAATCACGCCGTGGTGCGCGACCTGGTTCTGCATGGCTGGCTGTACCTGCTGCGCCTGGACGGTCAACCCGCCCAGCTGGAGCGGCGCATCGCAACAGGCTGGCAACCGCTGCCGTAAGCTTGAGCGATCAGAGCCGCGCCTGCACGGCGCGGCCTTGTCGCCTCTCGGTCAGCACACGCCGCGTGATGCACGTGGCGCAAATGAAAAGCCGCCTGTTGATTCAGGCGGCTTTTTATTCAGTGCTGCGAATCGGCTAGAAGTACCCCTCGATTTTCTTCTTCTCCATCGAGCCATCCTGATCATGGTCGATGATCCGGCCCTGGCGTTCGGAGGTCCGGGTCAGCAGCATTTCCTGGATGATCTCTGGCAGCGATTGCGCCTGCGATTCGACGGCGCCGGTCAACGGGTAGCAACCAAGGGTCCGGAAACGCACCCAGCGGGTCTGGATGCCCGCGCGCTGCTCCGGGGTGAGGTGCGCCAGCAGGCGCTCGTCGTCCACGCAGATCAGCGTGCCGTGCAGCTCGACCACCGGACGCGGCGCCGCGCGATAGAGGTCGACGATCTCGATCCCTTCGAGGTGGATGTACTGCCAGATATCCAGCTCGGTCCAGTTCGACAGGGGAAATACCCGCAGGCTCTCGCCGGCGTTGATCCGCGTGTTGTACAGCTGCCAGAGCTCCGGCCGCTGCTGCTTGGGGTCCCAGCGCTGATTAGCGTCGCGGAAGGAGCAGACACGCTCCTTGGCCCGTGACTTCTCTTCGTCGCGGCGCGCCCCACCAAAACAGGCATCGAAACCGTACTGCGCCAGCGCCTGCTTCAGTGCCTCGGTTTTCATGATGTCGGTGTACTTGGCCGAACCCACGGAGAACGGAGTGATGTTCAGGCGCTCGCCGTCCGAGTTGATGTGTACGCGCATGTCCAGGCCCAGGCGCGCGGCCAGGCGGTCGCGGAACTGGCCCATTTCGGCAAACTCCCAGCCGGTGTCCACGTGCAGCAGCGGAAAGGGCAGCGGCCCCGGAAAGAAGGCCTTGCGCGCCAGGTGCAACAGCACGGTGGAATCCTTGCCAATCGAATAGAACAGGCAAGGGTTGCGCATCACGGCCACTACCTCGCGCAGGATGTGCATGGCTTCGGCTTCGAGCGCGCGCAGGTGACTCAAGCGCTGATTTGCAGGGACGAATGCATTCATGGGTTGCACTGCTCGCAGTGGCCGGCACTGGCCAGTTGGGTAACAGGATGTCGTTCTTTATGCTGGCAGGCCGGGCATACCCAGATGTGTGCGGCCGCTAATGGGGTGCTCAGGCCACAGTCCACGCAGAGCAGGCCAGGCTCGCTGCGCGCCACGGCAAAACCGCGTGCCTGGCAGCTCGGGCAATGGCTGCTCAGGCGCTTCGCCAGTTGCGCGGCGGCATCACGGATCACCGTCTGGCGCATCGGGTTGAGGTGGGCGCGCATGTCGGTCTCCAGCCAGATCTTCGGTGCGCGAGTTAGCAGCCATTCCAGCTGAGCGAGCAGCCAGTCGCGCTCGCGAATGCCCTTGCGGAACCAGTTTTCGCCGGGACGCCCGAGAATCAGGGCATGTTCGGGAAACCGCGCGCGCTGCATAAACGTCTCGGCGCCTTCAAGGCTGTCGACCTCGAGCTGGGCATAGTTGGTCGCCCCCGAGCCGGCCAGGGCATACACCGGATACTGCAGCTCAGCGTCCCACAGGCAGAGGATTTCGTAGTCCCAGGGCATCCAGCCCAGATGCGGATCACGGCCGAAGCTGCCTTCACTACCCAGGCCGTAGCGCACCCCGCCCAGTGCACAGGCCAGTTTGGCCTTGCTCAGCGCGGTGTCGTGGGCGCTGCCCGTACGCGCGACTTCGCGGCTGAAGGTGCCAAAGTGGTCGGTGTCGTAGCTGCTGATCGATTCGATGCACAAGCCCAGTGGTGCCAGGGCATCGGTGACCAACCGGCCCTTGTCGTGGCAGGTGAGGAAGGCAACGGGTTGCACTTGGGTCAATGCAGTGGGTTGCTCATGCGGGGCGAGAGCGGCAGACATGGCGATAATCCCTGGAAATGACGATACAGGCATTCTCACCAGTACTTGATATAGTCAAAAATAGATTATCAGCCTGAAAATCATCGGTATTTAGCAATGAAAAGGCCGCGCTTCCATACCCGCCAGACTACGTTTCGCCAGCTGGAAACCTTTCTTGCCGTGGCCGAGCGCCTCAGCGTGACCGAGGCGGCACGCGCCCTGCACTTGGCCCAGCCCTCAGTGTCTACTCAGGTCGCCAAGCTGGAGCAGGCCTTGGGCATGAATCTGTTCGAGCAACTGGGCAAGCGCTTGCACCTGACCGATGCCGGGCGCGAGGTACAGGCTGGCGCGGGGGAAATCTTCAATGCTCTCGACCACCTGGAAATGCGCCTGGCTCAGCTCAACGGCCTCACTGCCGGCCAGCTCAGACTGGGCGCGGTGACCACAGCCAAGTACCTGGTCCCGCGTTTGCTGGGGCCGTTCTGCCGGCAGTACCCGCAGGTCGAGGTGCAGCTGAACATCGCCAACCGCTCGGAGGTGATCCGCCGCCTGGAAGACAACCGCGACGATCTCTATGTGTTCAGCCAGCCGCCGCGCCATCTGGATCTGGACACCGTGCCACTGGCCGATAACCCGCTGGTGGTGATCGCCCCGGCCGGCCATCGTTTCACCGGTCAGCGCATCCGTTGGGAGCAGCTGGCGACCGAGCCTTTTCTTAGTCGCGAACCTGGCTCCGGTACGCGTCTGGCCGTCGAGGAACACTTTGCCCGCTTTGGTTGGGTGCTGAAGCCGCAGATGACCATCGAGAGCAACGAGGCGATCAAGGAGTCCGTCGCGGCGGGGCTGGGCATTGCCATCCTGTCGCGGCATACCCTGATCCACACTGCACCGGGCAACCTGGTCGAGCTGGATGTGGAGGGATTTCCGATCCCCAACCGTTGGTACCTGGTGCGCTGGCGGACCAAGAATCCGTCACCGGCGGCGCAGGTCTTCAGTCGCTTCGCCGAAGTGCCGCTGGATACCCCGACGCTGCCGGAGTGAAGTCTTAAATTCGTTGACTGGCGCGGGCCAGACGGTCGTGCACTGCCGCCCAGGCGTCCTGTTGTGGCGGCAGTTGTATATAGAGGCGCTCCAGCCCCAGGGCGTCGAGTTGATAGAGCGCGGCATAGAGACCGGCCGCATAGGCCTGCGGCTCGTTCCCCAAGTTGAGTGCCGGGCCCTGGCTGGGTTGCGCTTGACCGCACCAGAGCCAGCCGCAACGTGGCGAGGCGAGTGCTTCTGCAGGTGCCTGGGCAAAGGCCAGGGTCATGGTGCTGGGGGCGTAGTGGCGATGGTGCTGGCCGGGTGCGCGCACGCCACCATCCTTGCCTTCCAGCGGCTCGCCGAGCACAGCCTCCAGCTGGCCCTGGCTGAGCATGCCGCGGCGTAGCAGGCGCGGGCTGTCACCGGGCAGCAGGCTGACGATGCTCGACTCCAGGCCCACCTGGCAGGCGCCGCCATCGAGAATCCACAGGTCACTGTCGGCAAACTGCTGGGCCACGTGCGCTGCGCTGGTCGGGCTGATCGACATGTAGCGATTGGCTGACGGCGCCACCAGGCCCCCGCCGAAGGCCGTCAACAGGGCCTGCGCCTGCGGATGGGCCGGCACCCGCAGCGCCACACTGTCCTGGCCGGCGGTGACGCTGCGCGAAACCTCGTCACGAGCCGGTAAGACCAGGGTCAGCGGGCCCGGCCAGCAGGCATGCATCAGGCGCTGCGCGGCGGTAGGCACTTCTGCGGCCCACTCGACGACCTGCTCGGCGCGCTGTAGATGAACGATCAGCGGGTTGCTGCTCGGGCGTCCCTTGAGTGCGAACACCTTCTGGATGGCCACATCCTGGCGCGCATCGGCCGCCAGGCCATAGACGGTTTCCGTGGGCATGGCGACCAGGTGGCCGGCGCGCAGGCGGGCGGCGCATTCGTCGATATTGGGGGTGATAAGGGGCATAACGGGTACGAGCAGGGTCTAAATGATCATATTCTCTCACGCATTGAGCATCGAGACTTACCTGTGGGCAAGGTGAGAGCAGCGGCTTCACTAAAGAATATTTGTGGCTGCTTGCTGCTTCTGAGCAGCAACTATTGGCCGATATTGTTGAAGAATTCCCGCTGCATTTTTTGCCCATCAAAGAGTGTTCGCGACGTTTAAATCTGGTCCGCTCAGAAGACGGAGCTGTCTTGCTTTCTACCTAGCAACGCCGGAATCGAGCGTTGTTTGAGCTGCCGAGAAGCCGTTCTCTCGCAAACCGACTTTTTCAATAGAGTCGGCCGAAAGCGGCTGCCCATATCTAGCTCCTCGACATTAGCCAGAAACCAAGAGCCGCGCCCAAGGCCAGCCAGACAAGAACTACAAAGGAAGCTGCCATCTTGCTGACAGGTCGCGCCGAAGCCAGCGAGGCAAGTGCGCGGTACTCGGCCATGAGGCCTGCTGGAATCAATCTGACTACCAGCCAGATTCCCAGCGGGACAATGATCAGATCGTCCAGATAGCCAAGCACAGGGACGAAGTCTGGGATCAAGTCGATTGGCGACAGGGCATACGCCGCGACGAGCAATGCCAAGAGTTTGGCGAGCTTTGGCGTTCGGGCATCCCGAGCCGCCAGCCACAGAGCATGGGCGTCGCGCTTTAGGGCACGCGCCCAGTGCCGAAGACGATTGAGGGCGGACACCAAACCTCCAGGCGACGGACAGTCAGTCGATTTCACAGAACATTTACAGCCAGCGATACACCTTACTGACCCTACCCCCTTTTGTCAGGAGCCCTACTTTGAGCAGCTCAACGTCGGTTATCGCTCTTCTTTCATTACTTATTGCCACTCCGGCCATGTCGGCCAACCAGCCAGCAATCAAGAGCTTCGGCTGGATAGAAGAAGGCCTGCTACTCCCCGAAAACGTCTCGCTCAAAATCAAACTGGATACAGGAGCGCTCACATCGTCAATGGACGCCTCGGATATCAAGCGCTTCGAGAAAGACGGTAAGAAATGGGTGAAATTCAACGTCGAGGCGAAGGACAGCAAAAGCGGCGAGTCTGTGAGCATCCCATTCGAGCGGAAAGTGGAACGCAACATCAAGGTACGAGGTGCAGGTGGCGCCGACCGTCGCCCTGTAGTGCGACTGAAGATGTGTATCGGCAACAAAATTTATGATGAAGAATTCTCCCTGAATAATCGGGGCAAAATGCTCTATCCCGTGCTAATCGGTCGACGGACGCTGGAGCATCTTGGGACAGTCGACGTAGCTCGAACCTTCACTATCGAGCCTAAATGCAAGGCTAGTTCTAGCTGACTTGGCGGCGCTACTCTCCGATGGGAACGGCCCGCTTCTGGCCGGATAGCGACGGCCGAAAGCAGCCATTCTGAATCTGCAAAAGTAGGGGCGATTGAATGTTCTATCGAGCGGCTTCTTAAACCCATGTCAGTTCATTTTTGGCATGCCGCCACAAACATGGTTCGCTCCATTCTATGAGGTATTCTTCTTTATAAGTGCCAGACGCGCCAACGCGCCGCACTAAGCTGGGAGATTCGTCATGTCAGCAGATTTAGCTGGGCAAAACGCGAGAGACCTGCCCGGTGTTGGGTATGCTCACATGAGCGTAAGGAAAGATGCTGCCTTCATCCTCCTAAGCTTCAGTCTCTTGCTCTTCTACCCAGTGATTGCGGATGCCACCTGGCAGAGCAGCAGTGATGTCCATGCCTTGCTCGAACTGTCCTCATCGCTAGTGGCCGTAACAGCTGGGGTGATGGTGTTGCTGCACTTTCTCACCACCGGGCGCTTGTTCTTTCTGTTCGTTTCGATTGGCTTCGTGCAGATTGGCGGCGAAGAGTTAATCCATGCACTGTTTGCCTTTGACCGGCTCTGGATCGATCCCCCCGCGCAAATCCGATGGGCCATCTCCACGACCTGGCTAACCGGCAGGACAACCTTGTTGATATTTTTTGCCATCGCCTACTTTTTTGGTAAGGGCGAAGTGGCTGCCGAGAAAAGGGTTCGTTACGCCTGTATTTTCAACGCTGTCGGCTTTGCCTGCTCAGTGCTCATTGCGTTGAGCATCTTCAACTCTGCAGGGCTTTCCAGCGTTGTGCGTATCGGTTCCAGCAGTAAGCAGCTGCTTGAGCTGTTCCTGGGTTTCTCGTTTTTCTGCATCTTCCTGCTGTACTGCCGCCTCTACTTCCGCAGGCTGTCACGCAGCCCGCTGTTGTTGAGCATCGTGCTGTGTGCGGCTTTCCAGGTGCTGGTACATCTGTTCGTGTTCGATGCGCAGGTTTTTTATGACGCACACTGGGATGCCGCCCACCTGTTGAAGCTGCTCGGTTACTTTTTCCCGATCTTCGGTGTCTGGGGCGAGACCATCAAGATTCACCAGATGGCCAAGGCTCAACTGGTGGAGTTGCAGAAGGAAATGAGCGAACGTCAGCAAGCCGAGGCCAGGTTGCGCATCAGTCAGGAGCGTTTGCACCTAGCCACTGAAGCCGCGCACCTGGGGGTTTGGGATTGGGATGTGCCCAGTAACGAGCTGATCTGGGATGACGCCATGTTCCAGCTTTATGGCATCCCCCGTGAGCAATTCACGGGAACCATCGATTGCTGGGCACAACTCCTGGTGCCTGAAGACCGTGAGCGCACAGTGGCTGATGTGGCGGCAGCACTGAATGGCGAGCGTTCCTACAGCACGGAGTTTCGTGTCATCTGGGCAGACGGCTCGGTACATGTCATCGCCGGTATCGGCAACGCGATCAGATCGGAATCCGGACAGGCGCTGCGTTTGGTGGGTGTCAATTTCGACGTGACGGAACGCAAGCATACCGAAGAGGAACTGCAAAAGCATCGTGCCCATCTCGAGGAACTGGTTGAGCAGCGCACCAGTGCTTTGCAGCAGGCGCTCCGGCAAGCGGAGGCGGCCAACCAGGCCAAGAGCATGTTTCTCGCCAACATGAGCCATGAGCTGCGCACGCCGATGAACGCGATTCTCGGCTATTCGGACCTGATGCAGCGGGACTCCACGCTGCAGGGCGTGCAGCGTGACTACCTGGCCATCGTCAACAAGAGCGGGGCGCATCTGCTCAATTTGATCAACGATGTGCTGGATATGGCCAAAATCGAGTCGGGGCAGATGCAACTGGCATTGAGCGCCTTCGATCTGGCCAACATGGTCGAGGATGTCGCCCGGATGTTGCGTGGCCGGGCCGAAGAGAAGGGCCTGCAACTGCAGGTCGAATTGGCGGCCGATCTGCCGCGCTGGATCAGTGCCGATGAAAGGAAGCTGCGCCAGATACTGGTCAACCTGATTGGCAACGCGATCAAGAACACCACGGCCGGCACTGTATCGGTGCGTCTATCGGCCCAGCCACTGGATGGCGTAATCCGTCTGATGCTGGATGTGCAAGACAGCGGTTCAGGTATTGCTGAGGCCGACCTCGCCGCGATCTTTGAACCCTTTGTGCAGGGCGGCCGGCAGGCCAGCCGCAGCGGTACCGGGCTGGGCCTGCCGATTACGCGGGAGTTCGTCCAGCTGATGGGCGGCACCATCACCGTTGAAAGCACCGTCGGTCAGGGCTCGGTCTTTCATGTGGAGGTCAATGTCGAGCCGGCCGTTGCCGGCGAAACCGTTACCCCCGAGGAACTCCAGTGCGGCACTGTGCATCTGGCTGCTGGGCAGCGGGCCTGGCGCATTCTGGTGGTGGATGATCAGCTGGAGAACCGCAACCTTCTGGATCTGCTGCTGCGCCAGGCGGGCTTCCAGGTCGAACAGGCCGAGAATGGTGCGCAGGCGATCGAGCGGTTCCAATCCTGGCAGCCGGATTTCATCTGGATGGATTGGCGCATGCCGGTGATGGACGGTATCGAAGCCATGCGCCAGATTCGTAAGTTACCCGGCGGCAGGCAGGTGAAAATTGCCGCGGTCTCGGCGTCGACCTTCAGGGAGCAGCGGGCCGACCTTATTGCTGCCGGCATGGACGACTACGTGCGCAAGCCCTATCGGCCGGACGAGATATTCGACTGCATGGCCAGGCTGCTCGGGCTGGAGTACACATGCTCACAAGTGGATAGCCCCGCGACTACCGTGGAGCTCGGCGGACTGAAAGAGCGTCTGGCACGGCTTCCCAACGAGTTATGTCAGGCCCTGGCTCAAGCCCTGGAAATCCTCGAAAGCGAACGGATCGAGGCCGTGATCGTCCGGGTGAGCGAGGTCGACGCGCTGCTGGCTCAACACCTGCAGCGCCTGGCGGAACAGCTGGACTATGCTTCGATGCTTGATGCGCTGTCCTGCGTCAAACAAGGATACGGAGCATGACGGACAAGGGCACGATCCTCATTGTTGACGACACCCTGGCCTCGCTCAGGCTGCTGGCCGATACGCTGAAGCAGGAAGGTTATCGGGTGCACGCCGCGGCCAGTGGCGAGTTGGCCCTGCGCTCGGCCGAGGCAGCGCCTCCGGATCTGGTGCTGCTCGACGTGCGTATGCCTGGCATTGATGGTTTCGAGACCTGCCGGCGCTTAAAGGCCAACCCACTGACCTGTAATATTCCGCTGATCTTCCTCAGCGCGGTGACCGAGAGCGACGACAAGGTCAAAGGTTTTGACCTTGGCGCGGTGGATTTCCTAAGCAAGCCGTTTGATCGCAACGAACTGCTCGCACGTGTTGCGACCCACCTGAAGCTCTACCAACTGAGCAGCCGTTTGGAGTCTCTGGTTGAACAGCGCACCCTGGCGCTTGGAGAAAGTGAAGAGCGCTTTCGCAGCATGATCGAGCAGGCCCCTGAGGCGATTTTCCTGTTCGATGTTGAGCTCAACCATTTTGTTGAGGTCAACCGCAAAGCCTTGCAGTTGACCGGACGCTCACGGCAGGAGCTGCTGGCCGGTGATATCGAGTCGCTGTATGGCGATCTGCCCCAGCCCGACGGCCTGCCTGCCAGTCAAACCATTAGCGTTAATCACAGCGCCGCCCTGGCGGGGCAAGAGGTGGTGTTCGAGCGGGTGCTGCGGCACGCCGACGGCCATGGCGTTGTTTGTGAAATGCGCTTGGTTATGCTGCCGGGCAAGGAGCATCGGCTGCTGCGTGCCAGTTTTGTTGATATCAGTGCCCGCAGGGCGGCCGAAGCAAGAATTAATTACCTGGCTCACCATGACATGCTGACCGGGCTGGCCAACCAGTACAGCCTGCAGCAGCAGTTGCAGCAGCGCATGGCCTCCGCGCAGTTATCCAGAGCCCTTCTTGCGGTGTTGGTGCTGGATCTCGACGCATTCAAGCTTATCAATGAAGTCCGCGGCCATCAGGTCGGTGATCGACTTCTTGCCGAGGTTGCTCGGCGGATCGAGACAACCTTATCAGGGCAAGGGGTGGCCGCCCGCCAAGGCGGTGATGAATTCATCATTCTCCTTGATGGCCTGCCGACTAAGGAGCACGCAGCTGCCATTACCCAACAGATCCTGCAGGTGCTTGCTGCGCCCTATCTGATTGATGGCGGCGAGATCATGACCAGTGCCAGCATTGGCGTGTGCCTTTTTCCAGATGACGGTGAAGACCATCTTGAATTGATCAGCAAGGCCGATATGGCCATGTACCAGGCCAAGTCCCAGGGTGGGCAGCGTTATGCGTTCTTCGATGAAAGCCTGAAGCAGCAATTGTTCAACCGGGTGCAAGTCGAGGCGGACTTGCGCACAGCGATAAAGGAAAACCAGTTCATTCTGTATTACCAGCCACAGGTGAGCCTGGCCGAGGGCCGAGTGACGGGCCTGGAGGCGCTGATCCGCTGGCAGCATCCGGAAAAGGGCCTGATACCGCCCAACGCCTTTATCCCGATTGCCGAGCAGACTGGGCTGATTACCACCCTGGACACCTGGAGCCTGCGCGAGGCCTGCCGCCAGCTCAAGGAGTGGCAGTCTGCAGGACTGGCGGATGTGACGGTCTCGGTCAATCTCAGCGCGCAGCAGTTCCAGGACAGCGAATTGCTGTCGCTCGTGGCGACCACGCTGAGCGAGACGGGATTGAGCCCTGAATACCTCGACCTGGAAATCACCGAGAGTTGCGCCATGAGCTCGCCAGCGTGCGCCATCACCATCATGCAGGCGCTGACCGAGCTGGGCGTCAGCATATCGATTGATGACTTCGGCACCGGTTATTCGTCCCTGGCCTACCTGAAGCAGTTCCCTATCGAGACACTGAAGATCGATCGATCCTTCGTCATGAATATCGAGTCGGACGACAAGGTTGCATCATTGTGCGACTCGATCGCCCACTTGGCGCATCGCCTGGGTCTACGTGTGGTCGCCGAGGGCGTCGAAACCGAAGAACAACTGAAGTTTCTGGTCAGTGCAGCCTGCGATATTGTCCAAGGCTATTTCTTCAGCAAGCCGCTGTCGGTAGCCAATGTGCTGCCGTTTGCCAGTAACTTTTTCTGGGAGCAAGTCGAGCAGCCAGTCACTTACTTTGAGCTGGATAACAAGTAATTTCACTGACTGATGAATTAATGATGAGAATCGCTCCTGGTTTTGTATGCATCTCCGAGTCTCATATCGGGGCAAAAATGCCTATGACAATAAGTCCGCTTTTGGCCGGTTAGCGACCATTGCTCTGGCTAGCCATCCTTGTCCTCCCACACGTGGAGGACTTGCCATGAACATCATCGCTACCTGCAGCCGTCAGCCCTGGAACAAAGGGAAATTGGTCGGGCAGAAAACCCCGCTCCGACTGAGAGATATCTGGGCGATCCGAGTAAGGCTTGAGATTGCAGAAAGAACCCGTGATCTAGCCCTCTTCGATTTGGCCATCGACAGCAAGCTTCGAGCCTGCGACTTAACCAAGCTGCGTGTGCGAGACGTTGCCCATGGCGAACACGTGTCATCACGAGCCATGGTGATGCAGCAGAAAACGCAGAGACCAGTGCAGTTCGAGATCACTGAGCAAACACGGTCTGCTCTCGCGGCCTGGATACATCAAGCACAGCTCCGTAGCGAGGACTGCCTTTTTCCGAGCCGCCTGCATGCCTCAGACCATCTATCCACTCGTCAATACGCTCGTATCGTCAAAGGCTGGGTGAAAGCCATTGGCCTTGACCCGGCCATGTATGGCACTCACACAATGAGACGTACGAAGGCATCACTGATCTATCGCAGAACGAAGAACCTGAGGGCGGTTCAACTGCTGCTCGGCCATACGAAGCTGGAGAGCACCGTTCGATATCTTGGGATTGAGGTCGATGACGCCTTGGAAATGGCGGAGCAGACCGAGATTTGACCATGTATAGCGACGGTCGGTGTCAGGCCGTCGCTAACCGGCCAATAGCTGCCGATTGGCCACACTTCGCTCATGATCGAATACAATCCTCGTCAAGAGGTCACTTCTGACTATCGAGGGCGCAGGGCTTAGACAGCCTAAATATTTTCGGGAACCTACGAGGCACTGAGCTCGCGCTGGCAGTGATAGCTAGCCATGCACCTTAGGCATCCCGTTTCTAAGAAAAGGAGATGTTGAGTTGGTATCTACGAGATGGGTAAAAGCTGGTCTTCTAGCAGTTTCGCTTTTGATAATAATCATTGATCAGTGGACGAAACAAGCTGCAGAAATGTCATTGAGTTTTGGCCAAGTGGTTGCGGTGTTTCCATCGTTCAATTTCCAACTCTCGTACAACACAGGTGCTGCCTTTGGGATGCTTGGTGACGCTGGAGGTTGGCAGCGCATACTTTTTTCACTCATAGCTGTCGCGATAATTGCATCGATCGTGTTCTGGATAATTCGGCAGCATAAGGAGCGAGTCATCACTTCTCTAGGCTTAGCTGTGATACTTGGCGGGGCTGCAGGAAACCTGATCGACAGAGTTGCGTATGGGCATGTTATTGATTTCGTATTGCTGAGCTGGGAAGGGAATAGTTTTCCCAACTTCAACATCGCCGATGTTGCGATCAATCTTGGCGCCCTCATGGTTCTGATAGGAGCGGGAGGGCGTCCAAAGCCGATAGCTGTCTGTTAGTAGCGTCCGCTTTTGGCCGGAAACGGACGTTGGTGACAGACTGCTTTCGGCCAAAAGCAGTCAGTCAGATCCCATATTGATGAAAATCACCTGTCTGTAGCACCTACCTGTCTGGATAAACATCCTGCTCTATCGTGGCTATAAGGGGGAAGTGAATTATTTTTAATCGCTGGTCGCGCTGGAGTTCAAATACCAGCTTGGCTCATCAAAACTTGTTCACTCCGCCCCCTTTGATTTTTCGCCGCCATGCCGTCACCAGCGCTTACAACCCATACTTCAGTAACAAATCCCGGTAAGCCGACCCTGATTTGACCCTTTTCAGCGCACGCGTGAACTGACTCACCAATGCATCCTCAGTCCCCAGAGTAAAGGCCAGATAGCCTTCGCCAGCCAACTCGGTGAGCTCAAAAAGCCTCTCAACTTGACTGAAATCCAAGCCCAAACGCTGGGTTGAGTAGAGCAACATGGTGGGATCTTCAGGCAGAAGGTCAAACCGGCCGTGGAAAAATTTGCGAATATTGGATTCATCATTGTTGGCAATATCCAGATTGGCGGCCAAACCCTGTTTACTCAGATAACGAAACCGGCCGCCTTGCGCAGCAACGCCAATTCGATACTTGCTCAGCTCGCTGACACTGCTCACCTGCACATCTTGGCGCGACTTGAGCCGATAGACGACTATCTTAAAGGGCACCAAAGATCCGACCCAACGGTAGTCAAGTTCAGTTTCTTGATTGCGGTAGACAGTAAAGATCAGGTTATTGGGCTGCTCCAGCAAACAGCATTCAATTCTTGGCCAGGGTCGCAGCTTGATCGGTGCCTTGCTGCCCGCCTCGTTGAGCACCAGTTGTACGACCTCGACAACAAAGCCAGCAGCTTGCCCCGAGCTGCTATCAAGGTACTGGTAAGGTGCTTCCTCCGGAGCGTAGACCCCAATCTCCGTAGCCCATACCCTGCCACTGAGCAATGCCAGCCCAAAGCAAATCAGAAACTTAATAGCCATTCAGATCAACCTGCTTCCAGTCCGTTTAAGCTGCCAGCGCAGCGTCTGCCTGGTCCAGCGAAAAAGAGCAGAAACGCACAATTAATTGCGTTCCTCCCCACGGCCTCCAGGCTCATACCGTTGCCGTTGCCGTTGCCGTTGCCGTTGCCGTTGCCGTTGCCGTTGCCCTGCAGTTCTACTCTAGAGCTAATGGCCGGTGCACCGGCCCGCAGGACAGCTTCTGCAACCGTTTCAACGCCTGAATCCAACACATAAGTGCAACGCTGACCCCTGAATATACTGAATCACCCCTAGTTTCATAGTCATATCTGAGAGCCCGCTTTTGGCCGTAAGTCCCCGGTGGCGTCAGGCAGCTCTTGGCCGATTCCTGCCCCTCGACTGTGCTCTTTGAGCCTCTCGACAAACTCTGCACAAATCGAGAAACGGACAGCCCCTAGATATTTTGCGCGATATGCCAGAGCACGCCGCTCGGGTCGAACAGTACGAACTCCCGCATCCCCCAAGGTTGATCGACAAGGTCTCCCATGCGCACGGCAAAGCGCTCGGCCAGGCCCGACTCGCTCAGGTGGCGGTGCCAGGCGTCGACATCCTCCACCAGCAGGTGCATGACGAAGTTCTCCGCCTGTTCGCGTACATAGAAGTTCTGCAGCAGGAAGCTGCAGTTGCCGTGGCGCAGGTAGGCCAGGTTGTCGTCGTTCCAGGGCATGCTGAAGCCCAGGGCCTGGTAGAAGTCCTGGGAGCGTGCGAAGTCCTTGGCGGGCACCAGGGTCTTGAGTTCCACGCTGTTGAGGTTGCTCATCGGCGGTCTTCCTTGAGGTCAGTACAGGTCGTTGCGTTTGGCTGGTTTGATCACCTTGAAGAAGCTGTAGCCCAGGCCGATGTCGGTCACCACGCGGGTGCAGACGGCGGGGATGGCGATCAGTGCATGGATGAGCATGGCCGTGGCCGCGTAGGCGCCGAATTCGATGCTGCGCAGGGCTGACGGCAGGGGATCGCGGCGGCTCTCCAGCAGTTCCTGGCGCAGGGCGGGCAGGTCGGGCCAGTACTCGCTGTCGATCTTCGTGCGCATGGTTTGCGGGTAGAGGTTGCGGCTGCGGCAGCCACGGCGAAAGGCGCGCCACATGCGTTTGGGTTCGAGCACCAGGCCGGTGGAGAGGGCGATCAGGTTCATCGTGCCGAGCAGCGGCGAATGGAACATCGAGCCGGTGCCCAGCTCCCAGGCACTGACTTCGCCTTCGCCGATGCGCCCGGTGCTGTAGCCGGTCGCGACGTGGTGCAGGTCGTGGTACTTGAGGTAGCGGTGGCGGGTTTCGATATTCGGCAGCGGCACCAGCAGGCAGCCGGTGTAGACCGGTACGGTGCAGGCCTGGCGGTCGGCGGTGTCGGCAAAGCCGCAGCGGTGGTAGAAGGCGGCCAGTTCTTCCTTGAGTGTCATGGGGTGCTTCCTTGTGTCTGTAGGAGCCAGCTTGCTGGCGATCAGGCCTGGATAAGAGCGATCGCCAGCAAGCTGGCTCCTACAGGGTTAGCGGGGTTAGCGGGGGTAGAGCGGCGGCAGTGGGCTCGGTTCCTGCTGGCTGCTTGGGGCTTCCAGGGCCGGCAGGCTACGGATGGCCTTCCACAGGCTTTCGCCTTGCCAGTGCTGGCCGCTCTCGCTGTACAGCGCGCCGTTGAGGCCATCCAGCGCCTCGGACAGCGGCACGAAGCGGGCGGCCATATCGGCCAGGGTTTCTGGCTGCTGGCGCGCCCAGGCGTCGAGGGCCTGGCGGGTGGCCTGGCTGTCGTTGGCCAGGCAGGCACGCTTGAGGTCGTCGAGTAGGGTGCGCGGGCTGGGACCGGTCTGCGCCGTCGGCAGGATCGCCGGCTGGCGGCGGGCGCGCCACCACAGGCCGAAGCCGAGCAGGGTGGTGCAGGCGAGCAGGGCGCTGCTCAGTTGCCAGGGCCACAGCAGAGGCACCTCGCCAACCCCGAGGGGCGCCGGGCTGTCGACCGGGGTATCCACTTCCAGGGCCGGGTTGATGGCGACTTCCAGGGTGCGTGCCGGCAGGCTGGTGCGCTCCAGGCGGTCCTCGCCGGTGTTCCACCACACCACCTCGACGGGCGCCAGGTTGATCCGTCCGCTGCGGCTGGCGACCAGGGCTTCGCGCTCTTCGCGGCTGCCGATCATGCCGCGCTCGCCGCTCTCGTTGTTCAGCAGGGGCTGGTCCGGATAGCGGCGCAGGCCGTCGCTCTGGCTGGCGGGCAGCGGCGGCAACTGGCTGCTGGACAGGCCCTCGGCGCGTAGCATGATGTTGCGCGTCAGCGAGTCGCCGGCCTTAACCTTGTCCGGTTCCGGGCTCCAGGCTTCGGCCAGGCTGAGGGCGCGGGCGGGAAGCCACGGTGCATCCTTGGGATAGCTGGCGGGCTTGGCCTTGACCGTCAGCGGGATTTCCGGCGATTTCACCCGGGTCTGCCGGCCGGGGCGCGGGCCGAAGGGGTTGAAGTCGCCATCGGCGGAACGCTCCACCGGGGTGGCGCTGAACAGCTGCGCGGGGATGCGCAGCTCGCCGCTTTTCTGCGGGAAGATCGCATAGCGCACTTCGATCACGCCGTGGCGCAGGCCATTGATGGTCTTCTCGTAGGTGCGCGGCTCACCGAGCTGCTCGACCAGGGCGTCGGCGACCTGCAGTTGGGTCAGGCTACTGTCGTCATACAGCGACACCGAGTGATAGATGCGCAGGGTCAGTACCGCCTGGGCCTGCACGTAGACGCTTTCCTGATCCAGGCTGGAGTCGATGAAGATCGGCGCCAGCTTGCCGCCACTGTCGCTGCCGTCGGCCTTGAGGATTTGCAGGGTGATGGCCTGGCTGCTGGCATCGCCCATCTGCAATGGTGGAATCACCACATAGCCGCTCTGCTTGGGCAGCAGGGTGACGATCCAGCGGGTGGTGGCCTGGGTCTTGCCATCGAAGGTGGCCAGGCGGTTTTCCTGGCGCGTGCTGATGACCTCGAACAGTGGCTCCAGCGGCGCCAGATCGGGTTTGCCGAACACCGTGACATCATCCGATTCGAGAATCAGGTCGAGGCTTTCCCCCTCGCTCAGACGGGCGCGGTCGACCGTGGCGGTCAGGCTGGCGGCGCTGGCCTGCAGGGCGAAGAGGCTGAGAAAGAGGACGCAAAGCAGGCGGCTCATCGAGACTGTTCCTGACGCTGTTGCTGTTCATAGAGAAATTTACGCCGCAGCAGCTCGCCGGGTTCGTCCGGGATCTGCCGCAGCCATTGTTCCAGGGCATCGCGCTGCTCGTCGCCGAGGGCCTGCCCGCTGCCGGCCTGGGCTTCGTCTGTGTCGCTGTCCTGCGCGGCCTGGGTCTGGTTTTCGCTGTTGCCTGCGTCGGGTTTTTGCGCCGGGCTGTCACTCTGTTGCTCGCCGGGCTTGGCCGGGTTTTCGGCAGCCGGCTGCTCGGCAGCGTCTTCTCCGTCGGGCTGCGACTGTGGCTCCCCGGAGGAGGGTTGCTGCTGGCCAGGGCTGCCCGACTGCGGCTGTTCGCTGCCTGGCTCCTGTGGTTCACCTTCTTGCCCGGATTGCTGCTGTTGTTGCTGTTGCTGTTTTTGCTGCAGCAGCAGTTGCTCGACCAAGGTCTTGTTCTGCTGCGCGGCATGCAGGTCCGGCTGTTGCTCCAGGGCCTGCTCATAGGCGTCCAGGGCTGCTTCCAGTTCGTTGCTCTTGGCCAGGGCATTGCCACGGTTGTAGTGGGCGCTGGCGCTGTCGCTCTGGGCGAAGCGTTCGGCGGCGGCGGGGTAGTCACCGGCGCGATAGAGGGCTTCGCCCTGCCACTGCGGATCGGCAAAACGCTCGGCGGCTTCCTTGGGTTTGTCCGCTTGCAGCAGGCGCTGGCCTTGCTGGTCCGGGCGCAACCACAGGTCGCGGAATTCGAAGGCGTAGCTGGGCTGTGGCAGGGCCAGCAGCAGCGGCAGGCAGAACAGCCAGCCACGGCGCCCGGCGCAGGCGGCCAGCAGCAATAGGGGTAGCAACAGCCAGTGGCCCTGATCGGCCCAGGTGGTCAGCTGGGTCGGTTCGCCGTCTTCGCGCAGGCTCTGCGGGCCGTCGAACAGGCCGAGGCCGCGCAGGTCGCGGTCATCCAGGCTGGCCTGGCGATACTGGCCGCCCAGTTCGCTGGCGAAGCGCTTGAGGCCGGCGGCATCCAGACGCGGCAGCAGGATCGCGCCCTGGGCATCCTTGAGGAAGCTGCCGTCCTCGCCAAGGATTGGCGCGCCCTGGGTGGTGCCGATGCCGAGGATGCGCAGTTGTTCGCCGCGCTTGCCCAGCACGCGCTGGATACCGCTGCGCTCGTCCTGGCTCAGTTCACTGGTGATCAGCAGCAGGCGGCCACGGCCCTGGGCGCCCTGTTCGAGCAGGTTGATGGCCTTGCTCATGGCCACGTCGGCGCGCCGCCCTGGCTCCGGCATGATCGACGGCTTGAGCGCATCCAGCAGGTTGCTAGCGGTGGCCAGGTCATCGGACAGTGGCACCAGGGTATGCGCGCTGCCGGCGTATACCAGGATCGCGGTCTGCGCATCCTGGCGCGCGTGCAGCAGGTCGAGCAGCTTGCGCTTGGCCTGGCTCAGGCGGTCTGGCGCGGCATCGCCGGCGAGCATCGCCGGGGTCAGTTCGAGCATCACCACCAACGGGTCGGCGCGCTTCTGGCTGGCCTGCTCCATGCGCTGCCAGCTGGGGCCGAGCAGGGCCAGGATGGCCAGCAGCCAGCCCAGGCCGAGTGCGATCCACGGCAGACGGTTCTGTTGGGTGCGCCCGCCGGTGAGCAGGGCGCTCTGGAACAGCGTCGGCAGCAGCAGTTGCCAGCGCCCGCTGCGCCGCTCGCGGTGCCACAGGTGCCAGAGCAACCAGGCGCACAGGGGCAGCAGAAGCAGGCTCCAGGGGCGCAGCCAGTGTGGCCAGAGGGCGGCGAAATCCATCAGCTGTTTCTCCGCAGGCGCTGGCTGAGGGTCTGCAGGCTGTGCGGCCACAGTTCATGGGCAACCAGTAGCAGGCTGAGCAGCAGCGCCACGCCGAGTGGCCAGCCATACAGCGCCAGGGCAGGGCGCGCGCGGGTCGGCAGCTGAGCGGCCGGCTCCAGGTGATCGAGGGCGGCTTCGATATCCTGCAATTCCTCACTGGTGCGCGCACGGAAGTAGCTGCCACCGGTCTGTTCGGCGATATCGATCAGGGTCGCTTCGTCCAGGTCGATGCCGGGGCTGAGGCCGAGCATGCCCATGATCCCGCTCTGCTGCGGATCGGCGCCGATGCCGATGGTGTAGATCTTCACCTGTTCCTCGGCGGCCAGG
This sequence comes from Aquipseudomonas guryensis, assembly GCF_014164785.1. Classification (GTDB taxonomy): domain Bacteria; phylum Pseudomonadota; class Gammaproteobacteria; order Pseudomonadales; family Pseudomonadaceae; genus Aquipseudomonas; species Aquipseudomonas guryensis. The sequence goes on from NZ_JACJFN010000004.1 coordinate 312,258, forward strand.
CGCGCGGCGGTGCGCGGATCGATCTCGCCGCCGTTGTTGGCGCCGTCGGTGATCAGCACCAGTACGCGACTGTCGGCCGGGCGCTGGCGCAGGCGTTTGACCGCCAGGCCGATGGCGTCGCCGATAGCGGTCTGCGGGCCGGCGATATTGATCAGCGCCTCATCCAGCCAGACTCGCACGGTGTGGCGGTCGAAGGTCAGTGGCGATTGCAGATAGGCGCGGCTGCCGAACAGGATCAGGCCGACGCGATCGCCCTGGCGATCCTCGATGAAGTCGCCGAACAGCTGCTTGACCAGCTCCAGGCGCGAGACTTCCTCGCCGTCCCACTGCATGTCGCGTTGTTCCATGGAGCCGGAAACGTCCACCGCCAGCAGCAGGTCGCGGCCGCTGGCCGGCAAGGGCAGCGGCTCGCCGACCCATTCCGGACGCGCCGTGGCGAGCAGCAGCAACAGCCAGAGCAGGGCGAACGGCGCCTGCTGGCGCCAGGCCGGCAGGCTGGCACGGGCGCGGCGGCCGCTAAGGCCTTCCAGCTCGCTGAGGAAGCTGATCTTCAACGCCGCTTCGCCGCTGTCCGCCACCGGCAGCAGCAGGCGCAGCAGCCAGGGCAGCGGGGCGAGGAGAAAGGCCCAGGGCCAGGCGAACTCAAACATGCTTGCGAATCCAGGTGTCGACGGCCTGGCTGAGGCCGGCGATGGCCTTGTCATCCAGGGTGCAGCCGGCGCGGTAGCCGCCTTCCACCAGCACCATGTAGCGGGTCAGCCCGGCGGCCGGGCAGCGGCTGTCGAGGAAGGCCAGCCAGGCGCGACCGCTCAGGGTATGGCTGTGATCCTGCGGGTAGTGGGCGCGGCACAGGCGCTTGAGCAGGGCATTCAATTGCTGCAGCCAGGGGCCGGCCGGCACGCCGTCGTAGGGTTTGCTCAGGCGCTCCAGCTCGGCCAGGGCGGCCAGGCGCAGCGGGTCGAGCTGTATTTCGGTCTGTTTCGCTTGTTTCTTCTTGGGCAGGTAGCGGCGCAGGTACCACAGGCCCCAGAGCAACAGCGGCAGCAACACGGCGAGCAGCCACCAGCCAGGCGCTGGTGGCCACCAGGCCACGGGCGGCGGGGCGATGGTCGGTTGCAGCTGGTCGAGCGGGTTCACGGGCGTTTTCCCCCGCGTTGCTGGCTGTTCAGATGGTCGCGCAGTTGCTCGACCAGATCGCTGGCGGTGGATAGCGGGAGCAGCGGCACGCCGAGCTTCTGCGCCAGGCGCTGCCAGCGCGCGCGGCGCTGTTCGCCGAGGGCGTGGTAGGCGGCGCGCAGGTCAGGGTTGTGGGTGTCCAGTTCGAGCTGCGCGCCGTGCTCGAAGAAACGCAGCAGGCCGGCGGCCGGCAGGGCATGGTCGAGCGGGTCGGAGACCGGCAGCAGGAGCAGGTCGGTGTGCCGGGCGAGCAGGGTCAGCTGCTGCTCGGCGGCATCGCCGAGGGTACGTTCGTCGCACAGAATGATCGCCAGGCTGCCTGGGCGCAGCACTTCCCGAGCGCGGCGCAGGGCCAGGCCAAAGGTGTCACGGCCGTTCTGCGCTTCGCCGTGCAGGGCCTGGTTGGCGCGTGCGAGGCGGTTGAGCAGTTGCAGCAGGCTCTGCTTGCTGCGTCGTGGCTTGATCTCGTGGTGCTCGTGGTCGCCAAACACCAGCCCGCCGATGCGGTCGTTGTGGGTCAGCGCGGCCCAGCCGAACAGGCTGGCGGCCTGGGCGGCGAGTACCGACTTGAACTGCAGGGCGGAACCGAAGAACAGTCGCCGGCTCTGCTCGACCATGATGAAGATCGGTCGCTCGCGCTCCTCGTGGAACAGCTTGGTGTGCGGCTCCTGGGTGCGCGCGGTGACGCGCCAGTCGATGGTGCGCACGTCGTCGCCGGGCTGGTAGACGCGCACCTGGTCGAAGTCGACGCCACGCCCTCGCAGCTTGGAGTGGTGCAGGCCGATCAGCGGGCTGCGCTTGGCCGGGGTGGAAAACAGCTGCACCTCGCGCACGCGATGACGCATCTCGATCAGCTCGGCGAGGCTGACGCGGATACCGGGTTGCGTGGGTTGGCTGTGCATGGCGCTCAGAGTCTCAGAGGGCATGCTCCCTCTCCCGTTCTCTTCTTATCAAGAGTTGGGAGAGGGCTGGGGAGAGGGCGTTGTGGCCAATTGCCCTCTCCCCCGGCCCCTCTCCCGCAAGCGGGAGAGGGGAGAAAAGAATCGAGGCACGCTGCATCACGCCACCGCCACCACATCGAGAATGCGCTGGATCACCCGGTCCTGGTCGATGCCGGCGGCTTCCGCCTCGAACGACAGGATGATGCGGTGGCGCAGTACGTCGAACAGCACCGCCTGGATATCTTCCGGGCTGACGAAGTCGCGCCCGGCCAGCCAGGCATGCGCGCGCGCGCAGCGGTCGAGGGCGATCGAGCCGCGCGGGCTGGCGCCGTAGGCGATCCACTCGGCCATCTCGGGGTCGAACTTGCCGGGGGTGCGCGTGGCCATTACCAGTTGCACCAGGTATTCCTCCACCGCATCGGCCATGTACAGGCCGAGGATTTCCTTGCGCGCGGCGAAGATCGCCTGCTGGGTCACCCGGTGTTCCGGCTTGGCTTCGCCATTCAGCGCATCGCCACGGGCCTGGGCGAGGATCTTGCGTTCCACGCTGGCATCCGGGAAACCGATCTTGACGTGCATGAGGAAGCGGTCGAGCTGGGCTTCGGGCAGCGGGTAGGTGCCTTCCTGTTCGATCGGGTTCTGCGTGGCCATCACCAGGAACAGCGGCGACAGATCATAGGTGCAGCGCCCGACGCTGACCTGGCGCTCGGCCATGGCTTCGAGCAGCGCCGACTGCACCTTGGCCGGGGCGCGGTTGATCTCGTCGGCCAGCACCAGGTTGTGGAAGATCGGCCCCTGCTGGAACACGAAACTGCCGGTTTCCGGGCGGTAGATCTCGGTGCCGGTGATATCGGCGGGGAGCAGGTCGGGGGTGAACTGGATGCGGTGGAACTCGGCTTCGATGCCTTCGGCCAGTTCCTTGATCGCCTTGGTCTTGGCCAGGCCGGGAGCGCCTTCGACCAGCAGGTGGCCGTCCGCCAACAGGGCGATCAGCAGGCGCTCGATGAGTTTTTCCTGGCCGAGAATCTGGGTTGCAAGAAAGTGTCGCAGCGCGAGTAGCGCCTCTCGATGTTCCATCGAAAATCTTCCTGGAAAGGGACTGACGGGTAGCCGAACACACCCGATCGGGGTGGTAACTCTACTGCATTGCGCGGCGATCTGGCATAGCCGCGGTGGTGCAGTGCCGGCCAGTTCCGTTTTCGCGTGGAAAGGGCGCGGCTCAAGCAGACCGCGACATCTCGACTAAGTTCTCTGGCGTTGCCTGGGTGCTGTGCGGCAAGGCGCTGATGCAGCGCAGCGTGCTGTTGGCGCGCGCCGGTCCACGGATATCCGGCGCGCCGAACAGGCGCACGCTGAGGTAATAGGCAAACGCCAGCGGCCAAGCCATGCCGGCCTCGCGCAGCATTCGCCAGAACAGCAGGTCGGCCTCGTGCTTGGCCAGCGGGGCGACGTTGAGGTACTGGTACAGCGCGTCATGCACCAGGCTGGCGGGGTGAGCCAGCGGCCAGAACACCTGGCTTTCCTGCACCTGGCCCTGCTGCAGGCGCTGGACGCGGTGGAGCTTTTCCCACCAGTCGGGAATGCCGAGGATGGCCACCCAGTAGAACGGCACCTTGGGCGTGCAGCCATCCCAGGCGTAGGTGCTGGTGCAGCTAAAGTCGTAGCGCACTTCGCCGTGCTCCAGGTCGACCCGCGAAGGGCCGGGATTGACGATCAGCAGGCCGTCGTGGATCACCAGCCATTCGCTGTAGAAGAAGCGCCCGGCCAGCCATGGCTCATGGCGCAGCAGGGGATAGTCGATGTAGTTGAGCCAGGGGCCGGCATGATCACGGCAGTGGAATCCCCACTTGGCCACCCCGGCCTGGCGCGCGGCTTCGGCGCGGCGCAGGCGTTCGCTGCGACCGATCCAGCGCGGCAGCAAGACGCCCAGGTAGACCAGCACGCCACAGGCCAGCAGCAGGGGTATCAGCTGTGGCGCCAGCCACCAGGCCAGTGCCAGCAGCAACAGGCCGATGGCGCTGACCAGCAGGTTGCCGAAGTTGCGTACGAGGGAGCGCGTGAGGGGACGGTACTGCATGGTTTCCCTACCAGACTGCGAGGAAGCCGGCACCTTAGCAGCTCAGTTGTGACGCGTGTAGGCGTGCGCTGTGCTGGTTCAGCTGATTAGTCAAAAGCTTCGCGAGCAGAGCTCGCTCCTGCAAAGGCCGGCCAGGCCTGCATGGCGATGAACGAATATGTCGCAGGGCTGCAAGCGTGCTTTCACACGCACTCGCTAAGCTTGCCGTGACCTATTGGTCGTCGTGCGTACTGCCGAGTTTCCATCATGGCCTAGACTTGCCTGGAGCCGGCGGTGCAGCTTTCCTGCCTGGAAGCACGCGCGGCGCCTCCACGAATAACAAGTCCAGCGGAGCATCACCATGGCGTTTTTCACTGCGGCCAGCAAAGCCGACTTCCAGCACCAACTGCAAGCGGCCCTGGCCCAGCACGTCAGCGATCAGGCGTTGCCACAAGTGGCGCTGTTCGCCGAGCAATTCTTCGGCATCGTCGCCCTCGACGAACTGACTCAACGCCGCCTCGGCGACCTGGCCGGCTGCACCTTGTCGTCCTGGCGCCTGCTCGAGCGCTTCGACGCCGCCAAGCCGCTGGTGCGGGTGTACAACCCGGACTACGAGAAGCACGGCTGGCAGTCCACCCACACTGCGGTGGAAGTGCTGCACGTCGATCTGCCCTTTCTGGTCGACTCGGTGCGCATGGAGCTGAACCGCCGCGGCTATAGCATTCATACCCTGCAGAACAGCGTGTTCAGCGTGCGTCGTGAGAAGAACGGCGGGCTGCAGGAAATCCTGGCCAAGGGCAGCAGCGGCAAGGGCGTGCAGCAAGAAGCGCTGATGTACCTGGAGATCGACCGCTGCGCCAACGTCGGCGAGCTGCGCACTCTGGAAAAGGCCCTGCAGGAAGTGCTGGAAGAAGTGCGCCTGGCCGTGGCCGACTTCCAGCCGATGAAGGCCCGCGCCGAAGAACTGCTGGCCTGGCTGGACAAGGCCAAGCTCAAGGTCGACGGTGCCGAGCTGGCCGAGATCAAGGTATTCCTCGGCTGGCTGCTGGATAACCACTTCACCTTCCTCGGCTACGAGGAATTCACCGTGGCCGAAGAGAAGGATGGCGGCCATCTGGTGTATGACGAGAAGTCCCTGCTCGGTCTGTCCCGCGGCCTGCGCAAGGGCCTGAAAAAGGACGAGCTGCATATCGAGAAGGAGGCCGTGGACTTCCTCCGTGAGCCGCGTCTGCTGTCCTTCGCCAAGGCGGCTACGCCGAGCCGCGTGCATCGCCCGGCTTATCCGGACTTCGTTTCGATCCGCGAGCTGGACGCCAAGGGCAAGGTGATCAAGGAATGCCGCTTCATGGGCCTGTACACCTCCTCGGTGTATGCCGAGAGCGTCAGCCGCATCCCCTATATCCGCCGCAAAGTGGCGGAAATCGCCGAGCGTTCCGGCTTCGACCGCAAGGCGCACCTGGGCAAGGAGCTGGAGCAGGTGCTGGAAGTGCTGCCGCGCGACGACCTGTTCCAGACCCCGGTTGATGAGCTGTTCAACACCGCCATCGCCATCGTGCAGATCCAGGAACGCAACAAGCTGCGCCTGTTCATCCGCCGCGACCCCTACGGTCGTTTCGCCTACTGCCTGGCCTATGTGCCGCGCGACGTGTACTCCACCGAGACGCGGGTGAAGATCCAGCAGATCCTCATGGAGCGCCTGGGCGCCAGTGACTGCGAGTTCTGGACCTACTTCTCCGAGTCGGTGCTGGCGCGGGTGCAGTTCATCCTCAAGGTCGACCCGAAGAACCGTGTGCAGATCGACCCGGTACGCCTGGAGAAAGAAGTCATCCAGGCCTGCCGTTCGTGGAAGGACGACTACGCCAGCCTGGTCGTGGAAAGCTTCGGCGAGGCCCAGGGCACCCAGGTGCTGGCCGATTTCCCGAAAGGCTTCCCGGCGGGTTACTGCGAGCGCTTCGCCCCGCATTCGGCGGTGGTCGACATGCAGCACCTGCTCAGCCTCTCCGAAGAGCGCCCGCTGGTGATGAGCTTCTACCAGCCGCTGGCCCAGGGTGAGCAGGAGCTGCACTGCAAGCTGTACCACGCCGACACGCCGCTGCCGCTGTCCGACGTCTTGCCGATCCTGGAAAACCTTGGCCTGCGCGTGCTTGGCGAGTTCCCCTACAAGCTGCGCCGTGCCGATGGCCGCGAGTTCTGGATTCACGACTTCGCCTTCACCAGTGCCGAGGGCACGGCGGTCGACATCCAGCAGCTCAATGACACCCTGCAGGACGCCTTTGTGCAGATCGTCGGCGGCGCGGCCGAGAACGACGGCTTCAACCGTCTGGTGCTGACCGCCTCCATGCCCTGGCGCGATGTGGCGCTGCTGCGCGCCTATGCGCGCTACCTCAAACAGATCCGCCTAGGCTTCGACCTGAGCTATATCGCCGCCACCCTGGTCAACCACGCCGATATCGCCAAGGAGCTGGTGCGCCTGTTCAAGACGCGCTTCTACCTGGCGCGCAAACTGGTCGGCGAAGACCTCGAAGACAAGCAGCAGAAACTGGAGCAGGCGATCCTCGCTGCCCTGGACAATGTCGCGGTGCTCAACGAGGACCGCATCCTGCGGCGCTACCTGGACCTGATCAAGGCCACCCTGCGCACCAACTTCTATCAGCCGGATGCCGATGGGCAGCCCAAGCATTACTTCAGCTTCAAGCTCAGCCCGCGGCTGATCCCGGACATCCCGCGGCCGGTGCCGAAGTTCGAGATCTTCGTCTACTGCCCGCGTGTCGAGGGCGTGCACCTGCGCTTCGGCGACGTGGCCCGTGGCGGCCTGCGCTGGTCCGATCGCGAGGAAGATTTCCGTACCGAAGTGCTGGGCCTGGTCAAGGCGCAGCAGGTGAAGAACGCGGTGATCGTGCCGATGGGCGCCAAGGGTGGTTTCATCCCGCGCAAGATGCCGGTGGGCGCCAACCGCGACGAGGTCTTGGCCGAGGGCATCGCCTGCTACCGCATCTTCATCAGCGGCCTGCTCGACATCACCGACAACCTCAAGGACGGCGCCGTGGTGCCGCCGCAGAACGTGGTGCGCCACGATAACGACGACCCCTACCTGGTGGTGGCAGCGGACAAGGGCACCGCGACCTTCTCCGACATCGCCAACGGCATCGCCCTCGACTACGGCTTCTGGCTGGGCGACGCCTTCGCCTCCGGCGGCTCGGCCGGTTACGACCACAAGGGCATGGGCATCACCGCCAAGGGCGGCTGGGTCTCGGTGCAGCGCCACTTCCGCGAGCGCGGCATCGATGTGCAGAAGGACAACGTCACCGTCATCGGTATCGGTGACATGGCCGGCGACGTGTTCGGCAACGGCCTGTTGCTGTCGGACAAGCTGCAGATGGTGGCGGCCTTCAACCACATGCACATCTTCATCGACCCCAATCCGGATGCGGCCAAGAGCTTCGTCGAGCGCCAGCGCCTGTTCGACCTGCCGCGCTCCAGCTGGGCCGACTACGACACCAAGCTGATCTCCGAAGGCGGCGGCATCTTCCTGCGCAGTGCCAAGAGCATCGCCATCAGCCCGCAGATGCAGGCGCGCTTCGACATCAGCGCCGACAAGCTGGCGCCCACCGAACTGCTCAATGCCTTGCTCAAGGCGCCGGTCGACCTGCTGTGGAACGGCGGCATCGGCACCTATGTGAAGTCGAGCAAGGAAAGCCATGCCGACGTCGGCGACAAGGCCAACGACGGCCTGCGCGTCAACGGTAACGAGCTGCGCGCCAAGGTGGTGGGCGAGGGCGGTAACCTCGGCATGACCCAGCTCGGCCGGGTCGAGTACGGCCTGAGTGGCGGCGCCAGCAACACCGACTTCATCGACAACGCCGGCGGCGTGGACTGCTCCGACCACGAGGTCAACATCAAGATCCTGCTCAACGAGATCGTCGGTGCCGGCGACATGACCGGCAAGCAGCGCAACAAGCTGCTGGCCGAGATGACCGATGCGGTGGGCAGCCTGGTGTTGGGCAACAACTACAAGCAGACCCAGGCCCTGTCCCTGGCCGAGCGCCGTGCCCGCGAGCGCCTGCCCGAGTACAAGCGCCTGATGGCTGCGCTGGAAGCGGCTGGCAAGCTGGACCGTGCCCTGGAGTTCCTGCCCAGCGACGACGAGCTCAACGAGCGCGCTGCCAATGGCCAGGGTCTGACCCGGCCGGAGCTGTCGGTGCTGATCTCCTACAGCAAGATCGATCTCAAGGAAGCCCTGCTGAAATCCCTGGTGCCGGACGACGACTACTTGGCTCGCGAGATGGAGACCGCTTTCCCGGCGCAGCTGAGCAAGAAGTTCGCCGAGCCGATGCGCCGCCATCGCCTGAAGCGCGAGATCGTCAGCACGCAGATCGCCAACGATCTGGTCAACCACATGGGCATCACCTTCGTGCAGCGCCTTAAGGAGTCCACCGGCATGAGCGCGGCCAACGTCGCTGGCGCCTATGTCATCGTCCGCGACGTGTTCCGTCTGCCGCACTGGTGGAAGCAGATCGAGGCGCTGGACTACCAGGTGCCGGCTGAGCTGCAGCTGCAGTTGATGGACGAGCTGATGCGCCTGGGCCGCCGGGCTACCCGCTGGTTCCTGCGCAGTCGCCGCAACGAGCTGGATGCCGCCCGCGATGTCGGCCACTTCGGCCCGCGCGTGGCCGAACTGGCCGGGCGTCTGGACGAACTGCTGGAAGGCCCGGCCCGCGAGCAGTGGCTGGCGCGCTACCAGGGCTTCGTCGAAGCCGGCACGCCGGAGGAGCTGGCCCGCGTGGTGGCTGGCACCAGTCACCTGTACACCCTGCTGCCGATCATCGAAGCGGCGGATGTCACCGGCAAGCCGGCCTCGGAAGTGGCCACCGCCTACTTCGCCGTGGGTGGGGCGCTGGAGCTGTCCTGGTACTTGCAGCAGATCACCAGCCTGCCGGTGGACAACAACTGGCAGGCCCTGGCCCGCGAGGCGTTCCGCGATGACCTGGACTGGCAGCAGCGTGCCATCACTATTGCGGTGCTGCAGATGGCCGACGGCCCGGTGGATGTGGAAGAGCGCGTGGTGTTCTGGCTGGAACAGCACAAGGCACTGGTGCAGCGCTGGCTGGTGATGCTCGGTGAGCTGCGTGCGGCCACCGGCACCGACTACGCCATGTATGCGGTGGCCAACCGCGAGCTGATGGATCTGGCGCGTAGCGATCAGCAGGCTGTCAGCATTGCCTGATGGTGCAGGTTTGTCCGTGCCGGCACTGGCCGGTCACGGGCGACTCGGTTAGCCTCCGTAAAAAAGTTCGCAGAATTGCCGCAGGGTCCCGTGTTTCGGCACGGGCTTTGCCTTTTCCAGCGGACATCGGAGAGTAGTCATGACCGACATTCTAATTCTAACGCACGTCGATTATTGTTCTCCGGGCCATCTGGCAGCAGTGCTGGAGGCCCATCAGCTCGATTACACCGTGTTGCGCAGCGACCTCGGTGAACTCGACGGCTACGACCTTGATCGCCCGCGTGCCGTGGCGGTGATGGGCGGGCCGATGAGCGTCAACGACAATCTGCCCTGGATCGGGGCAGAAGTTGCCGCTTTGCAGCACATCATCCAACGCGATATTCCCTTGATCGGCCACTGTCTGGGTGGGCAGATGATTGCCCGAGCCCTCGGCGCGCCGGTGCATCGCATGCCCTATACCGAAGTCGGCTGGCAGCCGCTGGTTCGCCGCGACCAGGCCAAGCCCAATCCCTGGCTGGCCCATCTGCCGGGCGAGTTCCCGGTCTATCAGTGGCACAGCGACACCTTCGAATTGCCCGCCGGTGCCGAGTGGCTGCTGTCCAGCCCCTGGTGCCCGAACCAGGCTTTTGCCTGGGGCGACAAGGTGCTGGCCCTGCAGGGCCACCCGGAAATGACCGAGGAACTGGTAACCGACTGGTTGCGCGACTGGGCGCACCTGCTCGACGAAACCCAGGCCAGCCAGCAGGGGCTGCGGCAGATGCTGGTCGACCTGCCAGCGCGGGTGGCGGCGCTCAATCGGGTGGCGGAAGGCTTCTATCGGCACTGGCTGCAGTTAGCCTTCGGCGAGCGCCTGCAGCTGGCTTGTCCGGCGGCCTGAGGTTTCGAGCTGAAACAAAAACGCCCCGCTCAGTGCGGGGCGTTTTCATTGCTGAGTGAGGCTTATTCCTTGACCTTCATGTCCAGCGACAGGTCGCGGGCGGCCTTGGTGGCGAGGATGCCCATCAGCTGGCCGATCTCGTCCTGGCGGCTGGCGCTGGTACCCGTGCCCGAACCCCCCATCATCACACCGGGTACCGGCGCCTGTGCGGCGGCTTCGGCCCAGACCTTGTTGATCGAGATCAGTGCATCCAGCTTGGGTTGCAGTGCGCCGTCCGCCTCGATTACCGCTTTACGCGCATAGGCTTCGGCGTCAGCGGTGATCTTGGTCGCGTCGGCGGTGATCGCCGCCTTGTCGCGCAGCAGTTCGGCGGTCTGCTTCTCGATCTCGGCGCGGCCTTTCTCGCGTTCGGCGTTGATCCGTGCCAGCTGCTTCTCGGTCTCGGCCTGGGTGGTACGCTCGATCTGGTCGCGCAGAGTTTCCTGGCGGCGGGCTTCCACTTCCTTCTCACCGCGGGCGGTGACCAGCAGCTTCTCTTCCTCTTCCTTCAGGCGGTTCTGCCGGGCCACGGCCAGCTCGGCCAGGGCCTGCTGGACCTTGACCATGCGCTGCTTGTACTGCGGGTTGGGGTCGACGTTGGTGATGCGCGCCTCGACCACTTCCACCCCGTATTTACGGAACTGCTGCTGTTTGCGTACCGGGATGCCCTTGTTGTCCATGACCTTCTCAGTGACGAACTGGCTGGCATTGTTGTCGCCGAAGCTGCCCTGTTCGGTGCCGGCCTGGAGGATCGCGGTCTGGCTCGGCTGGTGGCCGCGCGGGCCGCGCACTTCCTTGCGCTTGATCAGGTACAGGCCGTCGTTGAGCTGGTTCTCGAACTCGGCGGCGAATTCGCTACGCGCACCGGCGTAGAAGTCGTCGGCGCTCATCAGCGAGGCGGTGGCCTGCAGGGTTTCCTTGATGGCCGGCACCAGGGCGGTCTTGATGAAGTTTTCCGGGTTGCGGTATTCCTGGGCGATCTTCAGGAACTGCTCGCCAGCCGGCAGGCGGAAGCGCGCCGAGGATTCGACCTTGGCGTCGACGTTGCCGAGAAACACGATGGGGAAGGCTTCGATGGTGGCGCCGAGCGAATCGTTGTCGCTGCTGTCGTCGATGGCCAGGGCTTCGGTGAGCACCGATTGCACGCTGAGGGCCTTTTTCCAGGCGGTGGCGCGACCGAACCACTTGGTGGCGTAGCCGACGTCATCGACCACTTTCTCTTCACCGAAGATGGTCCGCACATGGGTGGCGAAACCGGCCTCGTTATAGAAGAACACCCCGTTGAAGGTGACGAAGCCGATGGCGGTGAGCAGTACGGGCACGCCGACGTACTTGGCGATGGAGAGTTTTGCTGAGGCTCCGTTGGAGATTTCCATGATCTGTCCTTGACTGCGGGAAAAGAACGCGAATGCTGCGGAGCCGGCGCAGGGCCGTCAAGTGGCGGCTGGCCAGTATGTGGCGTGCCTCGCGCAGATTATTCAGGCGAGCGGGAAGGGTGCTTGCTGGTAACCGTTTTCGTCGACTTGCAAGGCCCAGCCCTGCTTGTCCCAGTCACCAAGGACGATGCGCCGGGCGGCGTGGCCAGCTACCTGCAGCTCATGCACTGCCGGGCGATGGGTGTGGCCGTGGATCAGGGTACGCACGTCGTACTCGGTCATGATCCGCGGCACTTCGTTCGGGGTCACGTCGATGATCTGGCTGGCTTTCATACGGGTCTGCGCGCGGCTTTCGTTGCGCAGCTTGCGCGCCAGCTTGTGCCGGGTGGCGAGCGGCAGGTTGCGCAGGATGAACAGCGACAGCGGGTTGCGTAGCAGGCGGCGCAGCTTCATGTAGCCGACGTCCTGGGTGCACAGGCTGTCGCCGTGCATCAGCAGCACCGGCTCGCCATTGAAATGCACCAGGCTTGGGTCTTGCAGCAGGGTACAGCCGGCTTCGCGGCAAAAGGCTTTGCCGATCAGGAAGTCGCGGTTGCCATGCATGAGGAAAATTTGCGTGCCACTGTCGCTCAGCTGGCGCAGGGCGCGGGCGATCTGGTGCTGGAAGGGCGTCATGCCGTCGTCGCCGATCCATACCTCGAAAAAGTCACCGAGGATGTACAGGGCTTCGGCCGCTCTGGCGCGGCCTTCAAGGAAATGCACAAACGCCCGGCTCAGGTCCGGGCGTTGTTCTTCCAGGTGCAGATCGGAGATCAGCAGGATCATCGACTTACTCGACGATTTCGGCTTTCTCGATGATCACGTCTTCCACCGGCACATCCTGGTGACCGGATTTCATGGTGGTGGCCACGCCCTTGATCTTGTTGACCACGTCCATGCCGTCGACCACTTCGCCGAACACGGCGTAGCCCCAGCCCTGAACGGTCGGTGCGCTGTGGTTGAGGAAGCTGTTGTCGGCAACGTTAATGAAGAACTGTGCGCTCGCCGAGTGCGGCTCCATGGTGCGGGCCATGGCCACGGTGCCGACCTTGTTGGCTACGCCGTTGTTGGCTTCGTTCTTGATGGTAGCGCGGGTGGCTTTTTGCTTCATGCCCGGCTCGAAACCGCCGCCCTGGATCATGAAGTTACTGATCACGCGGTGGAAAACGGTGCCGTCGTAATGACCGCTCTTCACATATTCCTTGAAGTTGGCCACGGTTTCCGGGGCCTTGTCTTCGAAGAGTTCCAGGGTGATGACGCCGTGGTTGGTGTGCAGCTTGATCATGGGATTCACTCTTGAGTTACGGGCAAAGCGGCTGGAGTGGCGCGGCAGCGGGGCAGGCGGGGCCTGTTTTCGCGCCATTCTGGTCACGCCCGGTCGCTTTGCGGCTGTCAGGGGGTTGACGGGTTGGGTATCATACGGGCTTTGTTTTGACCGGCCTACCCTGGGAGTTCGTCTCGCCTGCGGCGAGACAGCTTCTGAGCCGCGCATTCGCACCTAAGGACATCATGAGCAAGCCCACCGTCGAAAAAGCTGCCAACTTCCTGTTGCCCATCGTCCAGGCTGACCTGGACAGCGGCAAGCACGCCAAGATCATCACCCGCTTCCCGCCGGAGCCCAACGGCTACCTGCATATCGGCCACGCCAAGTCGATCTGCCTGAACTTCGGCCTGGCCCAGGAATTCGGTGGCGAGTGTAACCTGCGCTTCGACGACACCAACCCGGCCAAGGAAGACCAGGAATACATCGACGCGATCAAGAGCGACGTCGAGTGGCTAGGCTTCAAATGGGCCGGCGAGGAACGCTACGCCTCCAACTATTTCGACCAGTTGCATGCCTGGGCCATCGAGCTGATCAAGGCCGGCAAGGCTTTTGTCTGCGACCTGAATGCCGAGGAAATGCGTGCCTATCGCGGCAGCCTCACCGAACCGGGCAAGAACAGTCCGTTCCGCGAGCGCTCGGTGGAAGAGAACCTCGATCTGTTTGCCCGCATGAAGGCCGGCGAGTTCGCCGATGGTGCCCGCTCGCTGCGCGCTAAGATCGACATGGCCTCGCCGAACATCAACCTGCGCGACCCGATCCTTTACCGCATCCGCCACGCCCATCACCACCAGACCGGCGACAAGTGGTGCATCTACCCGAGCTACGACTTTACCCACGGCCAGTCGGACGCCATCGAAGGCATCACCCACTCGATCTGCACCCTGGAGTTCGAAGACCACCGCCCGCTGTATGAGTGGTTCCTCGAGCAACTGCCGGTGCCGGCGCAACCGCGCCAGTACGAATTCGCCCGCCTCAACCTGAACTACACCATCACCAGCAAGCGCAAGCTCAAGCAGCTGGTCGATGAAAATCACGTGAACGGTTGGGACGACCCGCGCATGTCGACCCTGTCCGGCTTCCGTCGCCGCGGCTACACGCCGGCGTCGATCCGCAACTTCTGCGACATGATCGGCGTCAACCGCGCCGGCGGCGTGGTCGATGTGGGCATGCTGGAATTCGCCATCCGTGACGACCTCGATGCCAATGCTGCGCGCGCCATGTGCGTGCTCAAGCCGCTGAAAGTGGTCATCACCAACTATCCAGAAGGCCAGGTCGAGAACCTCGAACTGCCGCGCCACCCCAAGCAGGACATGGGCGTGCGCGTGCTGCCGTTCAGCCGCGAGATCTACATCGACGCCAGCGACTTCGAGGAAACCCCGCCGGACGGCTTCAAGCGCCTGATCCCCGGTGGCGAAGTGCGCCTGCGTGGCAGCTATGTGATCCGCGCCGACGAAGCCATCAAGGACGCTGCCGGCAATATTGTCGAGCTGCGCTGCTCCTACGACGAGAACACCCTGGGCAAGAACCCTGAGGGCCGCAAGGTCAAGGGTGTGATCCACTGGGTGCCGGCCGCCGAGAGCGTGGAATGCGAAGTGCGCCTGTACGACCGCCTGTTCCGCTCCGCCAACCCGGAGAAGGACGAGGAGGGCGGCAGCTTCCTCGATAACATCAATCCGGATTCGCTGGTGGTGCTGCAAGGCTGCCGCGCCGAGCCGTCGCTGGCCAACGCCGTGGCGGAAGAGCGCTTCCAGTTCGAGCGCGAAGGCTACTTCGTCGCCGACATCAGGGACTCCAAACCTGGTGCCCCGGTGTTTAACCGCACCGTCACCCTGCGCGATTCCTGGGGAGCCTGAGCCATGGCGTTGTCCATCTACAACACCTTGAGCAAGACCAAGGACATCTTCCAGCCGCTGGAAGGCAACAGCGTGCGCATGTACGTATGCGGCATGACCGTGTACGACTTCTGCCATATCGGCCACGCTCGCGTGATGGTGGCGTTCGATGTGGTCACCCGCTGGCTGCGCCAGCGCGGCTATGAAGTGACTTACGTGCGCAACATTACCGACATCGACGACAAGATCATCAAGCGCGCCCAGGATAATGGCGAGCCGTTCGAGGCGCTGGTCGAGCGCATGATCGCGGCCATGCACGAGGACGAGGCACGTCTCTCCGTGTTGCGCCCGGATCTTGAGCCGCGCGCCACCGGCCATATCGCCGGCATGCACCAGATGATCCAGACCCTGATCGACAAGGGCTTCGCCTATGCACCCGGCAATGGCGACGTGTACTACCGCGTCACCAAGTTCGAGGGCTACGGCAAGTTGTCCCGTCGCAAGATCGACGAGCTGAAGATCGGCGCGCGCATCGAGGTCGACGAGATCAAGGAAGACCCGCTGGACTTCGTGCTGTGGAAAGGCGCCAAGCCGGGCGAGCCGAGCTGGGATTCGCCCTGGGGCAAGGGTCGGCCGGGCTGGCACATCGAGTGCTCGGTGATGTCCACCTGCTGCCTGGGCGAGACCTTCGACATTCACGGCGGCGGCCCGGACCTGGTGTTCCCACACCACGAGAACGAGATTGCGCAGAGTGAGGCGGCCACCGGCAAGCTCTACGCCAACGCCTGGATGCATGCCGGCGCGGTGCGCGTGGACGGTGAGAAGATGTCCAAGTCCTTGGGCAACTTCTTCACCATCCGCGAGGTGCTGGAGAAGTACCACCCGGAGGTGGTGCGCTACCTGCTGGTGTCCAGTCACTACCGCAGTCCGATCAACTATTCCGAAGACAGCCTCAAGGAAGCCAAGGGCGCCCTAGAGCGCTTCTACAACGGTCTCAAGGGCCTACCGGAAACGCAGCCTGCCGGTGGCGAAGCCTTCGTCGAGCGCTTCGGCGTTGCGATGGACGACGACTTCAACTCGCCGGAAGCCTGCTCGGTGCTGTTCGAGATGGTCCGCGAGGTCAACCGCCTGCGTGAATCGGATGTTCAAGCCGCTGCCGGTCTTGCGGCTCAGCTCAAGCAGCTGGCCGGCGTGCTGGGCGTGCTGCAGCTGGAACCGGACGCCTTCCTCCAGGCGGGTGCCGCGGGCAAGGTCGACGCCGCCGAAGTCGAGGCACTGATCGCTGCGCGCCTGCAGGCCCGTGCCGAGAAGAACTGGGCGGAAAGCGACCGTATCCGCGACCAGATCACTGCCATGGGCGTGGTGCTGGAAGACGGCAAGGGCGGTACTACCTGGCGCCTGGCCGAGTAAGCGCTTCTGCATCATGAACAAGGCCGCCCTCGGGCGGCCTTTTTCATTCCCACACCTTTAGCGTTTGCCGCGGTACCAGATCACCCGGCTGACGCCGCGGGTAACGGCCACATAGGCCAGGCGCAGGTTCTCGTCGCGCATGGCCTGGTCGTAGCTGTTGCGGAACAGGCCGCAGCGGACATACAGCGCGTTGCGCAGCGGATGCGACTCAGCGCTGCCGCCCTCCTCGAGGATGATCGCCACCTCGCCCTGCAGGCCCTTGGCGCGGTGGATGCTGTAGGCGCGAACCGGCAGGCTAGGGTCCAGCTGGGCCTGCACCTGCTTCAGCGCGTCGTTGCGCCGGCCCAGCAGCAGGACCGGGTTGCGCTCGCGGCTGCCGCGCTGGGCGACATGCGCACACTGCGCGGCGATTTCCTGCAGCAGCTCGGGCAACTGGCGCTTGAGGTCGAAGCCCTCGATGCGGCGCACGCCGTGGTCGCCCGGCTGCGCGGCCTTGATTGCCTGGCTGCGCTTGGCCTGCTTGCAGGCGACACCCTCGAGCAGCGCCTCGGCGTCGCGCAGGATCGGCGCGATGCTGCGGAAGTTGGCGGTCAGCATCAGCATCTGGCTCTTGGCCTTGCCGCGGCAGGGGAAGTGGCGGTCGAAGTCGAGGAACAGCTCCGGCGAGCTGCCGCGCCAGCCGTAGATCGACTGCCAGTCGTCGCCGATGGCCATCAGGCTGACCGCCTTGCCCCGGCCGGCCAGGGCGCGGTGCACGGCCTGCAGCCAGTGAACGATCTGTGGCGAGATGTCCTGGAACTCGTCGATCAGCAGATGGCGCAGCGGCTCGATGGCCTCCGCCGGCAGCTCCTGCGCGCCGGTCAGGCGCTCGCCGAGCTGGCGGAAGGCAGTGTCGAAGGTGGTGACGCCTCGGGTCTGCAGCAGCGCCTGGAAACCTGCCCAGAAGCGGGCGAGTGCCAGCAGGAACAGGCGCTCGCGCGGCGCGCAGTCCAGCGCGGCGGCATCGAGCCGGTCCGGGCGCAGGCCGAGGCTCTCGGCGAAGCAGCCCTGCTGGTAGAAGGCCTCGAACAGCGGCGCGGCGCGCAACTCGCCGGCCAGACGCAAGCCCTCCTGCGGAGGCTTGCCGACGGTCTCGGGCATGGCCACACCGAGCAGCTCGTGCACCTGCTGACGGAAGGCGGCGTCGCTGGCGTAGAGCTCGTCATAGGCCTGGCGCAGCAGACGCTGCTGCGCGGTTGGCAGGCGGCCGCCCGCAGGGGCGTCTGGCTCCTCGCTGGCGCTGCTGCCGAGTTGCTCGAACCAGCTCGGCGCGCCCAGCAGCGCCTTGGCCTGCTGCGCCATGGCCGAGTGGAAGGTACGTACGCACTGGCGCGTCTGCGTTTCGTCGAACGGGAACTGCCAGAAGGCCAAAAGGCGCAGCAGCTGGCCGCGCAGCTCGGCGCAGGAAGCGTTGGTGAAGGATATCACCGTGAGGCTGGTGGCGGGAATCTGCAGGTGGCAGAACATGAACACCACGCGCAGCAGCAGGGTGGTGGACTTGCCCGAGCCGGCGCCGGCGAAGATACGGGCCAGCGGGGCGCGGCAGAGGATCATCGCCCACTGCTCGTCGGACGGTGCACCGATCAGTCCGGCCGCCACCGCCTCGGCGACGCGGGCGCGCATGGCGGCGATCTGGCTCTCGTCGACCTTCAGGCGGGCGCTGGAATAGATGCCTGTTGCTGTGGGCGCAGGGCCATCGCTGGCCTTCTTCTTGCGCCCGCCGGCCTTGGTCTTGCCGCTGCTGGCGGGGCGTTTGCCGCGCGGTTGCGGTTGACGCAGCCGGGCCGCGGCCTCGCGTTCGGCGCGCAGGTATTCGGTGGTGTGGGGGAAGTAGCGCGCCAGGGTGCTGGAGAGCAGCGCCTGGTAGCGTTTGACGGCGGACAGCATGGCAACTCGGAAAGCAGATGCGGCCGTCCATCATACGGACTTTCCGTCTCAGGCTGGAGCCTGGCAATGGGCCAGTGGATCAGGGCTCCAGCGCCGCGAGTATCTCCAGGGCAATACGTACCCGCTCGGCATTCGGGTAGTTGCGGTTGGCCATAATCACCAGGCCGGTGTCGCGGGCCGGCAGCAGCACCAGGTAGGCGCCGAAGCCATTGGTCGAACCGGTCTTGTTCAGCAACAGGTCGCCCTCGGCCGCTTGCGGCGTGGCGAAGCGTTCGACGGCATGCGGCTGCAGCGCCATCGGCGTGGAGTTGCCGGCCTGCAGACGCTGCAGCGTGATGGGGTAAGCGTAGCGCTCCCAGCCCAGGCCCTGGGTCATGTCGCCGACTCGGTAGTAGCCCTGGTGCGTGGTGGCGATGGCCTGGCGCAGCGGTGCCGGCAGCCGCGATGGGTCGAGGTTGGCCTCGACGAAGCGCAGCATGTCGGCGGCCGTGGACTTCACCCCGTAAGCCTCGGCGTCCAGCGGGCCGGGTTGCACGCGGATCGGCTGGTCGTCGCGATAGCCCCAGGCGTAACGCGCCATCTGCGCCTGCGGGACCCGCACATGGCTCTCGCGCATGCCCAGCTGCGGGAACAGCTGCTGCTCCAGCGCCTGCTCGAATGGCATGCCGAGGCTGGCGGCGGCCAGGTGGCCGAACAGTCCAATGCTGGGGTTGGAATACAAGCGCTGGCTGCCGGCGGGGTAGGCGGGCTGCCAGACGCGGTAGTAGTCGAGCATCTGCCTTTCGCTGCCTACGGCGTCCGGGAACTGCAGCGGCAGGCCGCCGGGTGTGTAGGTAGCCAGGTCGAGCAGACTGATGCGGTCGAAGGCGCTGCCGCGCAGGGCCGGCAGATGCTGGCTGGCCGGATCGTTCAGGCGCAGCTTACCCTCGGCCTGGGCATAGGCGCCGAGGGTGGCGGTGAACAGCTTGCTCACTGAGCCGAGCTCGAACAGGCTGTGTTCGTCCACTGGCAGGACGCTCTCGCGGTCAGCTACCCCGTAGTTGAAGTAGTGGTGCTTGCCCTTGTGCACGATGGCCACGGCCAGGCCGGGAATCCGGTACTGCTCGATGGCGGGCTGCACGGCGGCATCGACGACGGTGCGCAGGTTGCTCTGTGCCAAGGCAGATTGGCCGGCCAGCAGCAGAGCCAGTGCGGTGGTTTTGAATCGCATGGGGTTTCCTTCAGTTCATCGGCGGCAGCCGGCGCGGCACCGAGGTTTTCTTGACGATGGCGGTGTTGGTCTCGGCGTAGGCGTTGATGCGGTCCAGCAGCTCGTCGAGCTGTTCCATGGAGCGCACATGCAGACGGGCGACGAAGCAGTCCTCGCCGGTGATCTTGTCGCACTCGGTGAACTCGGGAATCGACTGGATCTGCCGCTCCACCTCCTGCAGCTTGCCGGGCAGTGGGCGCACCCGGACGATGGCCTGCAGCTGGTAGCCGAAGTGGCGCGGGTCCACGTCCACCCGGTAGCCCTTGATCACGCCGCGCTCCTCCAGGCGACGCAGGCGCTCGGCCACGCTGGGCGAGGACAGCCCGCTGATCTGCGCCAGGGCCTTGAGCGAGCGGCGCGAGTCTTCCATCAGGGCGTTGAGCAGAAGCTGGTCGATCTCGTCGGTCATGGCGGGCTCGTAAGGTAATTTCAGGTAAGTGCCTTTGTATTAAAGGCAAGGTCTCTCTTTTTCCTTAGATTAGCCATGGAGCGACCAGGCTGGCCAGCCGAATAATAAGCGCACCCCAACCGGAGACTCCGACCATGGACAAGACCCTCAAGCGCGGCTCGCTGGAAATGATTGCGGCGATGCTGATTTCCGGCACCATCGGCTGGTTCGTCCTGATCTCCGGCCAGGCCGTGATCGACGTGGTGTTTTGGCGCTGCGTGATCGGTGGCGCCATGTTGCTGCTGGTCTGCGGCGCGCTCGGCCTGCTGCGCGCCGAGCTGCTGAGCCGTCGCGTATTGGTGCTGGCGCTGGTCAGCGGGGTGGCCATAGTCGGCAATTGGCTGCTGCTGTTCGCTTCCTACTCCAAGGCGTCGATCGCCATCAGCACGGCGGTGTACAACGTCCAGCCGTTCATGCTGGTAGGGCTGGCCGCGCTGTTCCTCGGCGAGCGCATCACCCTGGTCAAGCTGGCCTGGCTGGGTGTGGCCTTCCTCGGCATGCTGGCCATTGTCAGCGCCCATGGCGATACCGGCACTTCGGGCGAGAACTACCTGTTGGGCATCGCCCTGGCCCTGGGCGCGGCGCTGCTCTATGCAGTGGCGGCGCTGATCGTCAAACGCCTGAGTGGCACGCCGCCGCACCTGATCGCACTGATCCAGCTGCTCACCGGCATCCTGATGCTGGCGCCGCTGGCCAGTTATCAGCTGCCCGAGCAGCCGCAGGCCTGGGCCAGCCTGGCGGCCCTGGGCATCGTGCATACCGGGGTGATGTACATGCTGCTGTACAGCGCGATCCAGAAGCTGCCGACGGCGCTGACCGGGGCGCTGTCCTTCGTCTATCCGATAGCCGCGATCTTCGTCGACTGGCTGGCCTTCGGTCATCGCCTCAGCCCGCTGCAATGGCTGGGCGTGGCGGCCATCCTACTGGCGGCGGCTGGCATGCAGCAGGGTTGGAGCCTGCGCGGGGCCAGGCTTCAGTCAAGCCGGTAGCGCGCGAGTTCCTCGGGCGAAAGCACGCGCATCTTGCTCGGTTCGATGCGGCTCATGTCTTCGGCCAGGCTGGCCGGGATGTTCATCTCGCGCCAGTAGGCGCTCAGTTTGGCGTTCGTCCAGGCGTCTGGCTTGCTGCCGCAGCCTTTTGCCGCAGCGCAAAGACTTGCTGCTGCCCCAGGGTTTTCGTTAGCTTGCAACCTTTCGCCCGAGCCACGACCACTTCGCAGTAGTCGCATCATGGAAGAGAAGTAGAGATGACGCGCGCGCAAGACTCGCAATCCCACTACGAGCAGAGCGATCCGCTGGACCGGCGCCTGCAGGCGCGGCGCTTGAGCCAGATCGCCAATGTACAGTACGTCGTGCTGCTGCTGATCGGCCTGCAGACGGTGCTGGCGCAGAGCTGGCTGAATACCGTTCTGGTGTTGCTGGCGCTGGCCCTGGTGCTGGTCGGCCAGCAGTTGAACCGGCGTGGGGCAACGGATACCGCCATCGTGTTGATGCTGGTCTCGCTGGCGGGGTTGGTCACGGTATCCCTGTGGTTCAGCCAGGGGCTCTACAGCGGTGTGCTGCTGGCTTATCCGGCGATCCTGATCGTGGCTGGCATGGTGGCGCCGTTGCGGCTGTTCATCGGCCTGCTGCTGAGCATGCTGGCATCGGTGGTCGGCATGACCTACGCCTCGCTCAGCGGTCTGCTGGTGTTCGAGCCCTGGCCGATTGGTATCGGGCGGATGATCAATGTCAGCTGTATTCTGGTTATGTGTGCGGTGGCCGTGTGGTTGCTGGCCAATGACCTGCGCCGCACCTTGCTGCGCCTGCAGCAGGAAATACTGCGGGTGAGGGACTCCGAAGCCAGCTTTACCCACCTGGCGCAGCACGACGCATTGACTAACCTGCCCAACCGCCTGTTGATCAGCGACCGCATGGAGCAGGCCATCGGCCAGGCGCGACGTTACGACAAGCGGGTGGCGCTGCTGTTTCTCGATCTGGACAACTTCAAGACCATCAACGACTCCCTGGGCCATGCCGCCGGCGACGAGCTACTCAAGGAGGTGGCCTTGCGCCTGCAGGACGCTGTGCGTGAAATGGATACGGTCAGCCGTCAGGGTGGCGACGAGTTCCTCATGGCCTTGTCCGACGTGGACGATCTGGCGGCGGTCTCTGCGGTGGCCACCCAGGTGCAGGCTCGCCTGGCGCAACCCTTCACCCTCAAGGGCATGCAGATCGTTACTTCCATCTCTATCGGTATCGCCCTGTTTCCCGAGGACGGCGACGATTTCGAGACCCTGCTCAAGCACGCCGACATGGCCATGTACCAGGCCAAGGCGGCGGGGCGTAACGGGTTCTGCTTCTTCGACGCGCAGATGAACGCGGTTACCCGCGAGCGCCTGAGTCTGGAGCTGGACCTGCGCCAGGCGCTGCTGCGCGACGAGTTCGTCCTGCACTACCAGCCGATCGTCGACCTGCACAGCGGGCGTCTGCTGGCGGCCGAGGCGCTGATCCGCTGGCAGCACCCGGAGCGGGGCATGATCACCCCGGATACCTTTATCTCGGTGGCCGAGCAGTCCGGTCTGATTGTCGAGATCGGCGAGTGGGTGCTGAACGAGGCCTGTCGCCAGATGATGCTTTGGCAAGCCGCCGGTCTGCCGCGCTTCGTAGTGTCGGTGAATCTCTCCGCGGTGCAGTTCCGCCGAGGCAATCTGGAGGCTTTGATCGGCTCAGCCCTGAGCCGGTTCGGCTTGAGTCCCAGCAGTCTCGAATTGGAGTTGACCGAGTCGATCCTGCTGCAGGATTCGGCGGCTTTCATCGACATGCTCTACCGCCTCAAGGCGCTGGGCGTGAAGTTGTCGATCGATGATTTTGGGACGGGCTATTCCAACCTGGCCTACCTGCAGCGGTTTCGCGTGGACAAGCTGAAGATCGATCAGTCCTTCGTGCGCAAGTTGCTGGGCAATGCGCAGGACCAGGCCATCGTCACGGCGATCATCCAGATGGCCAAGAGCCTGAATCTGTTGACCACGGCCGAGGGTATCGAGGATGTGGCTATTCGGCGGTTGCTGGCCGAACTGGGGTGTGATCAGGGGCAGGGCTACCTGTTTGCCAGGCCGCTGCCTGCTCTGGAGTTCATGGCGTTTGCCCAGAGGACGCAGTTGCCGGCGTAGCCTGCCTTGCCCGACAACTGAAAAGAAAACGGCACCCGAAGGTGCCGTTTTTTTGGATACCACATGCCCAGGCAGGCAATACCCTTACACGTGCAGGTGTTCGGCCGCGTACAGGGTGTTTTCCAGCAGGCAGGCGCGCGTCATCGGGCCTACGCCGCCTGGCACCGGGGTGATCCAGCCGGCGCGTTCGGCGGCGACGTCGAACTCCACGTCACCGACCAGTTTGCCATCGGCCTGGCGGTTGATGCCCACGTCGATGACGATGGCGCCAGGCTTGATCCACTCACCCTTGACCAGCCCCGGCTTGCCGGCAGCCACGACCACCAGGTCGGCATTGGCCAGGTGGCCCGGCAGGTCTTTGGTGAAACGGTGGGTGACGGTCACGGTGCAGCCGGCCAGCAGCAGTTCCAGGGCCATCGGCCGACCGACGATGTTGGAGGCGCCGACAATTACTGCATTCAGCCCGTGCGGGTCGACACCAGTGCTCTGCAGCAGGGTCATGATGCCTTTCGGCGTGCAGGGGCGCAGCAGAGGGATGCGCTGGGCCAGGCGGCCGACGTTGAAGGGGTGAAAGCCGTCCACATCCTTGTCCGGGCTGATCCGCTCGAGCAACTGCGAGGCATCCAGGTGAGCCGGCAGCGGCAGTTGCACGAGGATGCCGTCGATGGCCTGGTCGTCGTTCAGGTGATCGATCAGGGCCAGCAGTTCGCCCTGGCCGGTGCTGGCCGGCAGGTCGTGGGCCACGGAGACGAAGCCGACTTCCTCGCAGTCCTTGCGCTTGTGCGAGACATAAACCTGGGAGGCGGGGTCGCTACCGACCAGGATCACGGCCAGGCCTGGGGCGCGCAGGCCTTGCTGGCGGCGTTCGACAACGCGTTGGGCAATTTGCTGGCGCAGGCTGGCGGCTATGGCTTTGCCGTCGATCAGTTGTGCGGTCATGGCGCGTGGTTAACCATCGGGAAGGATTGAAAAAGGGCGTGCATTCTCGCACGGCGGGGCGGTTGGGCAAAGGCGCTACCCGGCGAATTTCCTGTAACTCCTTTATCTCGCTGAATTTTTTTAACTTTTAGTGTTGACGCTATGACGGCGCCTCTATAAGATTCGCCCCGCTTGTCGAGCACAGCCAGTCGCTGGGTAAGACGGCAAAAGCAAAGCCTTACGGCCTAGCCGAAGCCGAAGCTTCAAGTCTGCGCTAGCAGATGAACAAGCGCCCGTAGCTCAGCTGGATAGAGCATCCGCCTTCTAAGCGGATGGTCGCAGGTTCGAGTCCTGCCGGGCGTGCCATCTGGCAGTCAGGCACAAGCATCGCAATATGGTGGGCGTAGCTCAGTTGGTAGAGCACAGGATTGTGGCTCCTGGTGTCGAGGGTTCGATTCCCTTCGTCCACCCCATATTCGAGAAAACGCCAGGCCACTAGGCCTGGCGTTTTTGTTTCAGCGCTATACCACGCGGACGTGGTGAAATTGGTAGACACACCAGATTTAGGTTCTGGCGCCGCAAGGTGTGAGAGTTCGAGTCTCTCCGTCCGCACCATCTTTTCTTCCTTTATATACCTCGCCGTTCCTGCGTCTTTTCCGCAGGTGACTTCTGCTATTCGACCCACTAGAATGCATGCCCTTGATTCTGGGCCGGAACGGCCGGCTTACGTCTGTGCAACGAGGAATACCCATGCAAGTTTCTGTTGAAAGCACCTCCGCTCTTGAGCGCCGCATGACCATCGGTGTCCCGGCCGAGCGCATCGAGACCGAAGTGACCAAGCGTCTGCAACAGACTGCCCGTCGTGCCAAGGTCGCTGGCTTCCGCCCCGGCAAAGTGCCGATGAGCGTGATTCGTCAGCGTTACGAAGACTCCGCTCGCCAGGAAGCCCTGGGCGACCTGATCCAGGCTACCTTCTACGAAGCCATCGTTGAGCAGAAGCTGAACCCGGCTGGCGCTCCGGCTGTAGAGCCGAAGTCCTTCGAGAAGGGCAAGGATCTGGAGTACGTGGCGATTTTTGAAGTCATCCCGGAAATCCAGGTTGCCGGCCTCGACAGCATCGCCATCGAGCGTCTGCAGGCTGAAGTCGCTGACGCCGATGTCGACAACATGCTGGAAATCCTGCGCAAGCAGAACACCCGTTTCGAGGCCAGCGATCGCGCTGCCGAGAATGGCGATCAGCTGACCATCGATTTCGTTGGCAAGGTTGACGGTGAAGTCTTCGCCGGTGGTTCTGCCAAGGGCACTCAGCTGGTGCTGGGTTCCGGCCGCATGATCCCAGGCTTCGAAGATGCCCTGGTTGGCGTCAAGGCTGGCGAAGAGCGTGTGATCACCCCGACGTTCCCGGCTGACTACCAGAACCTCGATCTGGCCGGCAAAGCTGCCGAGTTCACTGTTACCGTGACTGCCGTGGCTGCACCGCAACTGCCGGAGCTGAATGACGAGTTCTTCACCCTGTTCGGTGTGAAGGAAGGCGGTCTGGAAGGTTTCCGTGCCGAAGTGCGCAAGAATATGGAGCGCGAACTGCGCCAGGCCATCAAGTCCAAGGTCAAGAACCAGGTAATGGAAGGCCTGCTGGCTGCCAACCCGGTTGAAGTGCCGAAGGCGCTGATCGGCAACGAAGTGAATCGTCTGCGCGTGCAGGCTGTTCAGCAGTTCGGTGGCAACATCAAGCCTGATCAACTGCCGGCCGAACTGTTCGAAGAGCAGGCCAAGCGCCGTGTTTCCCTCGGCCTGCTGGTTGCTGAAGTGGTCAAGCAGTTCGAGCTGAAGCCGGACGACGCCCGCGTGCGCGAAGTGATCGAAGAAATGGCTTCGGCCTATCAGGAGCCGCAGCAGGTTGTGGCTTGGTACTACAAGAACGACCAGCAGCTGAACGAAGTGCGTTCGGTTGTACTGGAAGAACAAGTTGTAGATACTGTCCTGCAGAAGGCCAAAGTGACCGATAAAGCGGTCTCCTACGAAGAAGCGGTCAAGCCGGCGGAAGCTCCGCAAGCAGCCTGATCCCTCGCCTCGTTAGAGCACACCATAAGCCAGCCTTCGAGCTGGCTTATGCGTCTTTGGGATATGAACATTTATGGAGAGATCGCTGGATATGTCGCGTAATCAATTTATGCAGCAAATGCCTGATATCCAGGCTGCCGGTGGCCTGGTGCCGATGGTGGTGGAGCAGTCCGCCCGCGGCGAGCGTGCCTACGATATCTACTCGCGCCTGTTGAAGGAGCGGGTGATCTTCCTGGTCGGCCCGGTCGAGGACTACATGGCCAACCTGGTAGTTGCCCAACTGCTGTTCCTCGAAGCGGAAAACCCGGACAAGGACATCCACCTCTACATCAACTCCCCGGGTGGTTCGGTAACCGCTGGCATGTCGATCTACGACACCATGCAGTTCATCAAGCCAAACGTGTCGACCACCTGTATTGGTCAGGCTTGCAGCATGGGCGCCTTCCTGCTGACCGCTGGCGCTGAGGGTAAGCGTTACTGCCTGCCGAACTCGCGCGTGATGATTCACCAGCCGCTGGGCGGTTTCCAAGGTCAGGCGTCGGACATTGAGATTCACGCCAAGGAAATTCTCTTCATCCGTGAGCGTCTCAACATACTGATGGCCAAGCACAGTGGACGCACTTTGGAAGAAATCGAGCGCGATACCAATCGTGATAATTTCATGAGCGCCGAAGCCGCTCGTGAGTATGGGTTGATCGACGCAGTGATTGAAAAGCGCCCCGCCTAATATAGACAGCTCAAAATAGGGCGGTTTGGCGTGTCCGGCCGTCATGCAGGCTTGAAAATGCCTGCAATTGCCTCCATCTTGTTTTCCATGCCTACCGGATTTGGATTGATCGAATGACTGACACCCGCAATGGCGAGGACAACGGCAAGCTGCTTTATTGCTCCTTCTGCGGCAAAAGCCAGCATGAAGTGCGCAAATTGATTGCCGGCCCCTCGGTCTTTATCTGCGACGAGTGCGTCGACCTGTGCAACGACATCATCCGTGAGGAGGTGCAGGAAGCACAGGCCGAAAGCAGTGCGCACAAGTTGCCCGCGCCGAAAGAAATCAGCGGCATCCTAGATCAGTACGTCATCGGTCAGGAGCGCGCCAAGAAGGTGCTCTCCGTCGCGGTGTACAACCACTACAAGCGTTTGAATCAGCGCGACAAGAAAGATGATGTCGAGCTGGGCAAGAGTAACATCCTGCTGATCGGTCCGACTGGCTCGGGTAAGACCCTGCTGGCGGAAACCCTGGCGCGTCTGCTCAATGTGCCGTTCACCATCGCCGATGCCACCACCCTGACCGAAGCTGGTTATGTCGGTGAGGACGTCGAGAACATCATTCAGAAGCTGTTGCAGAAGTGCGACTACGATGTCGAGAAGGCCCAGATGGGCATTGTCTACATCGACGAAATCGACAAGATTTCGCGCAAGTCGGACAACCCGTCGATCACCCGCGATGTTTCGGGCGAGGGCGTGCAGCAGGCACTGTTGAAGCTGATCGAAGGTACCGTGGCTTCGGTTCCGCCTCAGGGCGGGCGCAAGCATCCGCAGCAGGAATTCCTGCAGGTGGACACGCGCAATATCCTGTTCATCTGTGGTGGTGCGTTCTCCGGTCTGGAGAAGGTCATCCATGGTCGTTCGACCAAGGGTGGCATCGGCTTCAATGCCGAAGTGCGTAGCCAGGAGCTGGGCAAGAAGGTGGGCGAGGCGCTGCGCGAAGTTGAACCGGACGATCTGGTCAAGTTTGGCCTGATTCCCGAGTTCGTGGGTCGTCTGCCGGTCATCGCGACCCTTGACGAGCTCGACGAGGCGGCGCTGATGCAGATCCTCACCGAGCCGAAGAACGCGCTGACCAAGCAATACGGCAAACTCTTCGAAATGGAAGGCGTGGATCTGGAGTTCCGTCCGGATGCCCTGAAGGCCGTGGCCCATCGTGCGCTGGAGCGCAAGACAGGTGCCCGTGGCCTGCGTTCCATCCTCGAAGGTGTGCTGCTCGACACCATGTACGAGATCCCCTCGCAGAGTGAAGTCAGCAAGGTGGTGATCGACGAAAGCGTGATCGAGGGTAATTCCAAGCCGCTGCTCATCTACGAAAACAGCGAGCCGCCAGCCAAGGCTGCTCCTGACGCGTGATGTCAGATACTTGATGAAATAAAGGGCCCTGCGGGGCCCTTTGTTTTTCCGGTGTCCTTGCTTGTTTTTTCCGGAGGCTGGCCCCATCTTAGGTTTAAGGGTCTCCCGTCCGTTTACGGCCAAATGGCCGCCGTAGAGCTGAAATCATGAAGACAACCATCGAATTGCCTCTCCTGCCCCTGCGCGATGTTGTGGTCTACCCACACATGGTCATCCCGCTGTTCGTCGGGCGCGAGAAATCCATTGAGGCCCTGGAGGCCGCAATGACCGGCGACAAGCAGATTCTCCTGCTGGCGCAACGTAATCCTGCCGACGACGATCCGGGCGAAGATGCCCTGTATCGCGTGGGTACCGTGGCCACAGTGCTGCAGTTGCTGAAACTGCCGGACGGTACGGTCAAGGTGCTGGTCGAAGGCGAGCAGCGCGGCAGCATCGAGCGCTTCATTGAGGTGGATGGCCATTGCCGCGCCGAAGTGCAGTTGATCGACGAGATGGAAGTCGCCGAGCGTGAGTCGGAAGTCTTCTCGCGCAGCCTGCTCAGCCAGTTCGAACAGTATGTGCAATTGGGCAAGAAGGTCCCGGCGGAGGTGTTGTCTTCGCTGAACAGCATCGATGAGCCGGGTCGCCTGGTCGACACCATGGCCGCGCACATGGTGCTGAAGATCGAGCAGAAGCAGGAAATTCTCGAAATTACCGAGCTGCCGGCCCGTGTCGAGCATGTGCTGGCGCTGCTGGATGCGGAAATCGACCTGTTGCAGGTGGAAAAACGCATCCGTGGGCGGGTCAAGAAGCAGATGGAGCGCAGTCAGCGCGAGTACTACCTGAATGAGCAGATGAAGGCCATTCAGAAGGAGCTGGGCGACATCGACGAAGGCCACAATGAAATCGATGAGCTGAAAAAGCGCATCGACAACGCCGGTCTGACCAAGGAAGCCCTGACCAAGGCCAATGCCGAGCTGAACAAGCTCAAGCAGATGTCACCGATGTCGGCCGAGGCCACGGTGGTGCGCTCCTACATCGACTGGCTGGTGAACGTGCCGTGGAAGGCCGAGAGCAAGGTCCGTCTGGATCTGGCCAAGGCCGAAGACATCCTGGATGCCGATCACTATGGCCTGGATGAGGTCAAGGATCGCATCCTCGAATATCTCGCCGTACAGAAGCGGGTGAAGAAGCTCAAGGGGCCGGTGCTGTGCCTGGTCGGCCCGCCTGGTGTGGGCAAGACCTCGCTGGCCGAGTCCATCGCCCGCGCGACCAACCGCAAGTTCGTACGCATGGCCCTCGGCGGTGTGCGCGACGAAGCCGAGATCCGTGGTCACCGGCGCACCTACATCGGCTCCATGCCGGGTCGCTTGATCCAGAAAATGACCAAGGTTGCCGTGCGCAACCCGCTGTTCCTGCTCGACGAAATCGACAAGATGGGGCAGGACATGCGTGGCGATCCAGCCTCGGCGCTGCTGGAAGTGCTCGACCCGGAGCAGAACCACAACTTCAATGACCATTATCTGGAGGTCGATTACGATCTGTCGGATGTGATGTTCATCTGCACTGCCAACTCCATGAATATCCCCGGCCCGCTGCTGGATCGCATGGAGGTGATTCGTCTACCCGGTTACACCGAGGACGAGAAGATCAATATCGCGGTCAAGTACCTGGCACCCAAGCAGATCGAGGCCAATGGCCTGAAGAAAGGCGAGATCGAGTTCGAAGAGGCCGCTATTCGCGACATCATTCGTTACTACACCCGCGAGGCGGGCGTACGCAGCCTGGAGCGCCAGATCGCCAAGGTGTGCCGCAAGGCGGTGAAGGAGCATTCCAAGGAAAAACGTTTCAAGGTATTGGTGACCGACGAGTTGCTCGAGCATTTCCTCGGCGTGCGTCGTTATCGCTATGGTCTGGCCGAGCAGCAGGATCAGATCGGTCAGGTCACAGGTCTGGCCTGGACCCAGGTGGGTGGCGAGTTGCTGACCATCGAGACCGCTGTGGTGCCCGGCAAGGGCCAGCTGATCAAGACTGGCTCGCTGGGTGACGTGATGGCCGAGTCGATGACTGCCGCGCTCACCGTGGTGCGTAGCCGGGCCAAGAGCCTGGGGATTGCGCCGGACTTCCACGAGAAGCGTGACGTGCACATCCACATGCCGGAAGGCGCTACGCCGAAGGATGGCCCGAGTGCCGGTATCGGTTTGTGCACGGCATTGGTGTCGGCCCTGACGCAGATCCCGGTACGTGCCGATGTGGCCATGACCGGCGAGATCACCTTGCGTGGTCAGGTGCTGGCGATTGGCGGCTTGAAGGAGAAATTGCTGGCCGCCCATCGTGGTGGAATCAAGACGGTGATCATTCCTGAGGAAAATGTGCGCGATCTGAAGGAAATTCCCGAAAATATTAAGCAAGACCTGACCATTAAGCCGGTTAAATGGATTGACGAGGTCCTGCAAATTGCGCTGCAATACGCCCCGGAGCCCTTGCCTGATGCGGCTCCCGAGATGGTTGCAAAGGATGACAAGCGCGAGTCTGATTCCAAGGAGCGAATCAGCACGCATTAGCCGTAGGGCTTCCTTGACACTTTTTTCGAGCCCTTGCTATAAAGCGGCTCTTACGTGTCAGCCAGGCCCTTCAGCACCCGCTTTGCTTACACCAAACAATTAAGAAACAACTCAACAGAGATAAGGGGACTTAGAGTGAACAAGTCGGAACTGATCGATGCCATCGCCGCATCTGCTGATATCCCGAAAGCTGTTGCTGGCCGCGCGCTGGACGCAGTGATCGAATCCGTCACTGGCGCCCTGAAGGCTGGTGATTCCGTGGTGCTGGTTGGCTTCGGTACTTTCGCTGTCAAAGAGCGTGCTGCTCGCACTGGCCGCAACCCGCAGACCGGCAAGCCGATCAGCATTGCTGCTGCCAAGATCCCTGGCTTCAAAGCTGGTAAAGCCCTGAAAGACGCCGTCAACTAAGCGTCTCTCTGGCCTTGCCCTTCCAGGTCGGGCTGGTCCCGACCTGGTCGGAGTGGTGGTTCAGTCGAGCCAGAGCCACTCCACCAGTTACCGAGAAGGCGCATCCTTGGATGCGCCTTTCTTTTATCCGGATTTTACCCACGCTGCATGGCTGCTTGTTCAGCGCAGCCGTTTCGGGGGATGCATGCTGCAGAACATCAGGGACAATTCACAGGGGTGGATTGCCAAGACCATCGTCGGCGTTATCGTCGCACTGATGGCTTTCACCGGATTTGACGCCATCGTCAGCTCTACCAGCAACAGCAAGAATGCCGCCGATGTAAACGGCGAGAAAATTACCCAGGACACGCTCAATCGTGCCGTGGATATGCAGCGTCGCCAGTATGCTCAACAGTTCGGTAAGGACTTTGACGTCTCGATGCTGGACGATAAGCTGCTGCGCGAATCGGCGCTGAATGCCCTGATCGAGCGCAACCTGCTGCTGCAGGGCGCCAAAGATTCCGGCATGGCCTTTTCCCAGAAGGCACTTGATCAACTGATCGTCGGCATGCCGCTGTTCCAGCAAGACGGTAAGTACAATCAGGATCGCTTCCTGCAGGTCATTCGCCAGGAAGGTTTTACACCCATGCAGTTCCGCGAGCGTCTGGAGCAGGATGTGCTGGTCAGCCAGCTGCAAGCCGGCCTGGTCGGCAGCAGTTTCCTCACCGACGCCGAGCTTAGCGCTTTCGTCCGTCTGGACAAGCAGACGCGTGATTTCGCCACGTTGACCCTGAAGGCGGATACCGCGGCTGTGCAGCTTCAGGATGAAGAGCTCAAGAAGTTCTACGAAGAGCATGCCGATCAGTTCATGAGCCCTGAGCAGGTGGTTCTGGACTACGTCGAATTGAAGAAAGATGCCTTCTTCGACCGTGTCGAGATCAAGGACGACGAACTTCAGGAGCTGTACCAGAAGGAAATCGCCGGTTTGGCCGAGCAGCGCCAGGCCGCGCATATCCTGCTGGAGGTCAACGACCAGCTCAGCGACGAGCAGGCCAAGGCCAAGCTCGAAGATGTGAAGAAGCGCCTGCAGCAGGGTGAGGACTTTGCCGCTCTGGCCAAGGAGCTGTCGCAGGATCCGGGTTCAGCCGCTAATGGCGGTGATCTGGGTTATGCCGGCCCGGGCGTCTACGATCCGGCCTTCGAGGAGGCGCTGTACAGCCTTAAAGAGGGAGAGGTGTCTGCTCCGGTACGTAGCCAGTTCGGTTGGCACCTGGTCAAGCTATTGAGCGTGCAGGCCGCTGATGTGCCGAGCTTTGACAGCCTGAAAGACAAGCTGATTGCTGACAACAAGGCACCGCGTGTCGAACAGCTGTTCGTCGAAGCGGCCAAGGCCCTGGAAGATGCAGCCTATGAGGCGTCTGATCTGACCCAGCCAGCCCAGGAGCAGGGGCTTACCGTGCAAACCACGGCGGCCTTTGGTCGCGAGGGTGGCAGCGAAGGTCTGGCGGCCAACCGTCAGGTGATCCAGGCTGCTTTCAGCGAGGATCTTCTGGAAGGTGGCGCCAACAGCGGTGCCATCGAGTTGGATCCGGCCACCGTGGTGGTCATCCGGGTCAAGGAGCACAAGAAGTCCGAACTGCTGCCCTTCGATCAGGTGCAGAACAGCATTCGTGAAACCCTGACCTTGCAGCGCGCCAATGAGGCGGTCAAGGCCAAGGGCGAGGCACTGCTGGTCAGCCTGCGTGAAGGCAAGACGCCGGTCGAGCAGGCTGAGGCCGGGCAGAGCTGGAAGGTCGTCGAGGCGGCTACCCGCAGTCAGGAGGGTATCGAGCCCGTGCTGCTGCAGGCGCTGTTCCGCATGCCGAAACCAGCTGAAGATGGTACGCCGACTTTCGCAGGTGTCAGCCTGGGCAATGGTGACTATGTGCTGCTGCGCCTGAACGGCGTCGGCCAGCCGCAAGCCGAGCTGAGCGAAGAAGAGAAGAGCATGTACCGTCGCTTCCTGGCTTCGCGCCTGGGGCAGCAGGACTTCAATGCCTTCCGTGAGGAACTGAAAGAACAGGCTGATATCGAGCGTTATTGATCGAGGTGCCGCCCTGCGGGGTGGCCATCCAGCCACAAAAAAGGCCGCTGATCAGCGGCCTTTTTTGTGGGCGAAGATTGAGTCGGGCTCAGTCTTCGATGTTGCCCATGGCGGTGGTGTTGAAGCCGCCGTCGACGTACATGATCTCACCGCTGATGCCCGAGGCCAGGTCGGAGCAGAGGAAGGCGCCGGCGTTGCCGACTTCCTCGATGGTGACGTTGCGACGCAGCGGGGTTTGCTTCTCGTTGGCGGCGAGCATCTTGCGGAAGCTCTTGATGCCCGAGGCGGCGAGGGTACGGATCGGCCCGGCGGAGATCGCGTTGACGCGAGTACCTTCCGGGCCGAGGCTGCCGGCCAAGTAGCGTACGCCGGCTTCCAGGCTGGCCTTGGCCATGCCCATCACGTTGTAGTTGGGCATGGTGCGTTCGGCGCCCAGGTAGGACAGGGTCAACAGGCTGCCGTTACGCCCTTTCATCAGCTCGCGACCGGCCTTGGCCAGGGCGACGAAGCTGTAAGCGCTGATGTCGTGGGCGATGCGGAAGCCTTCGCGGGTGGTGACGTCGGTGAAGTCGCCATCCAGCTGGTCGCCCGGGGCGAAACCGACCGAGTGGACGATGCAGTCCAGGCTGTCCCATTTCTGGCTGAGGGCGGCAAAGGCGCTGGCGATCTCTTCATCGCTGGCGACGTCGCAGGGGAAGCACAGCTCGGCGCTGGAACCCCAGCCGGCGGCGAATTCCTCGACGCGGCCTTTCAGCTTTTCGTTCTGATAAGTGAAGGCGAGTTCGGCGCCTTCGCGGTGCATGGCCGCGGCGATGCCCGAGGCAATCGACAGCTTGCTGGCCACGCCAACAATCAGTACGCGCTTACCGGTGAGAAAACCCATGTGCGTTGTTCCTCTTCTGGTTAGTCAGGAGTTGCGGGAGCCAGGAAGGCGGCCTCCAGCAACTGCCGGGTATAAGTGTGCTGCGGTGCGGCGAAGATCGCGTCAGCCTGGCCCTGTTCAACCACCTTGCCCTGTTTGACCACCATCAGCTGGTGGCTCAGGGCCCTGACCACCGCCAGATCATGGCTGATGAACAGGTAGGTCAGGTTGTACTTCGCCTGCAACGAACGCAGTAGCTCCACCACTTGACGCTGAACTGTGCGGTCGAGCGCCGACGTGGGCTCGTCCAACAGAATCAGCGCCGGTTTCAGCACCAGTGCCCGGGCAATGGCAATCCGCTGCCGTTGCCCGCCGGAAAACTCATGGGGGTAGCGATGCCGGGTTTCCGGATCCAGACCTACTTCCACAAGCGCATCGATGACTGCCTGTTCCTGCTCCGCCTGCGTACCCATGCGATGGATGCGCAGGCCTTCGCCAACGATCTGCCCGACTGACATGCGCGGGCTGAGGCTGCCGAAGGGGTCCTGAAAGACCACCTGCATCTGCCGTCGCCATGGCCTCACGGCCTGCTGCGACAACCCGTTCAGTGCCTGGCCCTGGAAGCGGATGGCACCCTGGCTGCCGAGCAGGCGCAGGATTGCCAGGCCGAGGGTGGACTTGCCGGAACCACTTTCGCCGACGATGCCCAGAGTCTGGCCCTGGGGCAGGCTGAAGTTGATGCCGTCCACCGCCTTCACATGGTCGACCGTACGGCGCAGAAACCCTTTCTTGATCGGGAACCACACCCGTAGGTCGTCCACTTCCAACAGCGGCGGGCCGGCGGGGTTCGCCGCCGGTTCGCCGCTGGGCTCGGCACCGAGCAATTCCTGGGTATAGGGATGCTGCGGTGCATGGAACAATTCTTCACACGACGCCTGTTCGACGATGCGACCGCGCTGCATGACACATACGCGATGGGCGATTCTTCGTACCAGGTTGAGATCGTGGCTGATCAGCAGCAAGGCCATGCCCAGGCGTGCTTGCAGTTCCTTGAGCAATTCGAGGATTTTCAGCTGTACGGTGACGTCCAGCGCGGTGGTCGGTTCGTCGGCGATCAGCAACTCCGGCTCGTTGGCCAGCGCCATGGCAATCACCACGCGCTGGCGCTGGCCGCCGGACAACTCATGGGGATAGGCGCGCAGGCGTTTGTGCGGCTCGGGGATGCCGACCAGCTCCAGCAACTCCAGGGTGCGTGCGGTGGCGGCCTTACCGGTGAGGCCCTTGTGCAGGCCTAGCACTTCGTTTATCTGCTTGCCGATGGTGTGCAGCGGGTTGAGCGAGGTCATCGGTTCTTGGAACACCATGGCGATGCGGTTGCCACGGATACCGCGCAGCTTGGCCTCGTAGAGCTTGAGCAGGTCCTGCCCCTGGAACAGGATGCTGCCGGCCGGGTGTTGGGCCAGCGGATAGGGTAGCAGGCGCAGGATCGAGTGCGCCGTGACCGATTTTCCCGAACCGCTTTCGCCGACCAGGGCCAGGGTTTCGCCCTTGCGAATATCGAAGCTGACGCCTTCGACCACACGCTGTCTCAGGTCGCCGGTGACGAACTCGACAGCAAGGTCGCGCACTTCGATCAGGTTGTTCGATTCGCTCATCTTATTTCCTCGGATCGAAGGCATCGCGAGCCGCTTCGCCGATGAACACCAGCAGGCTCAGCATCAACCCCAGTACGACGAAGGCGCTGATGCCCAGCCAGGGCGCCTGCAGGTTGGATTTGCCCTGGGCCACCAGTTCGCCCAGCGAGGGCTCCCCGGCGGGCAGGCCGAAGCCGAGGAAGTCCAGCGAGGTCAGGGTGCCGATCGCGGTGGTGATGATGAAGGGCATGAAGGTCAGGGTCGAAACCATGGCGTTGGGCAGGATGTGGCGGAACATGATGGCGCCGTTCTGCATGCCCAGGGCACGGGCGGCGCGCACGTATTCCAGGTTGCGCCCGCGGAGGAACTCGGCGCGCACCAGGTCGACCAGGGTCATCCAGGAGAACAGCAGCATGATCCCCAACAGCCACCAGAAGCTCGGCTGCACGAAACTGGAGAGGATGATTAGCATGAACAGCATCGGCAGGCCCGACCAGATTTCCAGGAAGCGCTGGCCGACCAGGTCGATCCAGCCGCCATAGAAGCCCTGCAGGGCGCCGGCGATCACCCCGATGATCGAACTGAGTACGGTCAGTACCAGGGCGAACAGGATCGAGATGCGGAAGCCGTAGATGATCCGCGCCAGCACGTCGCGGCCCTGGTCATCGGTGCCTAGCCAGTTCTGCGCCGAGGGCGGGGCGGGCGAGGGCACCTGCAGGTCGTAGTTGATGCTGCTGTAGTCGAAGGGGATCACCGGCCAGAGCATCCAGCCGTCCTTGGCGGCGATCAGCTCGCGGATGTAGGGGCTCTTGTAGTTGGCCTGCAGCGGGAATTCGCCGCCAAAGGTGGTTTCCGCATAGCGTTTGAACACCGGGAAGTACCACTCGCCGTCGTAACGCACCGCCAGTGGCTTGTCGTTGGCGATCAGTTCGGCGCCAAGGCTGAGGGTGAATAGCGCGAGAAACAGCCACAGCGACCACCAGCCGCGCTTGTTGGCCTTGAAGCGGGCAAAGCGCCGCTGATTGAGAGGGGAGAGTTTCATCATCAATTCTCCCGGCTATCGAAGTCGATGCGCGGGTCGACCAGGGTGTAGGACACGTCGCTGAGCAGCTTGGCCAGCAGACCGAACAGGGAAAAGATGAACAAGGTGCCGAACACCACCGGATAGTCGCGATTGACGATCGATTCGAAGCCGAGCAGGCCCAGACCGTCGAGGGAGAACACCACCTCGATGAGCATCGAGCCGGTGAAGAAGATGCCGAGGAAGGCGCTGGGGAAGCCGGCGATGATGATCAGCATGGCGTTACGGAACACATGGCCGTAGAGCACCTGATGGTTGGTCAGGCCCTTGGCGCGAGCGGTAATCACGTACTGCTTGCTGATCTCGTCGAGGAAGCTGTTCTTGGTCAGCAGGGTCAGAGTGGCGAAGTTGCCGATCACCAGCGCGGTCACCGGCAGTACCAGGTGCCAGAAATAGTCGAGGATCTGCCCACCGAGGCTCAGTTCGTCGAAGTTGTTCGAGGTCAGTCCGCGTAGCGGGAACCAGTCCCAGTAACTGCCACCGGCGAATAGCACGATCATCAGGATGGCGAAGAGAAAGGCCGGAATGGCGTAGCCAATGATGATCGCCGAGCTGGTCCAGACATCGAAGGCACTGCCGTGGCGGGTGGCCTTGGCGATGCCTAGGGGGATGGAGATCAGGTAGGTGATCAGGGTGCTCCATAGGCCCAGGGAAATCGACACTGGCATCTTTTCGATGATCAGGTCGATGACCGAGGTGTCGCGCGCGAAGCTCATGCCGAAATCTAGCTGGGCGTAGTTTTTCAGCATGATCCAGAAGCGTTCCGGCGCCGACTTGTCGAAGCCGTACATGCGCTCGATCTCGGCGATCAGGTCCGGGTCCAGGCCCTGGGCGCCACGGTAGGTCGAGCCGGCCACCGCCACTTCGCCGCCGCCGCCGGAAATGCGCCCGGTGGCGCCACCGGAGGCGGCATCGAAGCCTTCCAGCTTGGCGATCATCTGTTCGACCGGGCCGCCTGGCGCGGCCTGGATGATGATGAAGTTGATCAGCAGGATGCCCAGCAGGGTGGGGATGATCAGCAGCAGGCGGCGCAGGATATAGGCGAGCATCAGTTGGCTTCCTGCGCAGGTTCGGCTGGCGCGGCGACGGGCGCGCTGCTCTGCGCTTCTTCCCACCAGGTCATCAGGCCGTAGTCATACAGTGGGGTGACTGCCGGGCGGCCGAAGCGCTTCCAGTAGGCCACGCGCCAGGTGTCGACGTAGTAGTTGGGCACCACGTAGTGGCCCCAGAGCAGGGCGCGATCGAGGGCGCGGGCGTGGGTGATCAGTGCCTTGCGCGAGTCGGCGCGAATCAGGCCCTCCACCAGCTTGTCGATGGCCGGGTCACGCAGGCCCATGTAGTTGCGGCTACCGGGGTTGTCGGCGCTGCTGGAGTGCCAGTACTCGCGCTGTTCATTGCCCGGCGAGTTGGACTGCGACCAGATGGCCGAGGTCATGTCGAAGTCGCGCGAGTTGAGGCGGTTGATGTATTGGGATACGTCGACCCGGCGGATCTGCAGATCTATACCCAGTTCGGCCAGGTTACGTTTGAACGGCAGGATCACCCGTTCCAGGTTGGCCTGGAAGTTGAGGAATTCGAAGCTCAGCTGCTTGCCATTGACATCGACCATCTTGTCGTTGTCGATGCGGTAGCCCGCTTCGGTCAGCAGCTGGTAGGCGCGCCGGCTCTGCTCGCGAATGATACCGCTGCCATCGCTGACCGGTGGCTTGAATTCCTGGGTAAAGACTGCCGGTGGCAGCTGGGCGCGCAGGGGTTCGAGCAGCTTCAGCTCCTCGGCGTCCGGCAGACCGCTGGCCGCCATTTCCGAGTTCTCGAAATAGCTGTGGGTGCGTTTGTAGGCCCCGTAGAACAGTTGCTTGTTGGCCCATTCGAAGTCGAACAAAAGGGCGATTGCCTCGCGCACGCGGGCATCCTGGAACAGCGGGCGGCGCAGGTTGAACACATAACCCTGCATGCCTACCGGGTTGTGGTTAGTGATGGATTGCTGGACGAACTTGCCGGCGCTCAGGGCCGGGGAGTCGTAGCCGGTGGCCCAGTCCTTGGCCGAGTACTCGAGGTTGACGTCGAAGCTGCCTTTCTTGAAGGCCTCGAGGGCGACTGCGCTGTCGCGGTAGTACTCGATCTGGATGGTGTCGAAGTTGTACTGACCGCGCGCCACGGGCAGGTCCTTGGCCCACCAGTCCTTGATCCGTTCGAAGCGCAGGGCACTGCCCGGTTCGACCTTGGTGATCTGGTAGGGGCCGCTGCCCAGCGGTGGCTCTAGGCTGCTCTTGGCGAAGTCGCGATCAGCCCACCAGTGCTTGGGCAGGATCTGCAGCTGGCCGAGGATCAGTGGCAGCTCACGGTTATCCGGGTGCTTGAAGTCGAAGCGCACGCGCAGTTTGTCTTCGACCACCACCTGCGCCACATCGGCGTAGTAGTGGCGGTACTGCGGTGTGCCTTTCTCGATCAGTGTGTTGAAGGTAAAGGCCACGTCTTCGGCGGTAACCGGGGTGCCGTCATGGAAGCGGGCCTTGGGGCTGAGGATAAAGCGCACGAAGCTGTTGTCGGGCGCCTTGTCGATCTTCTCGGCGAGCAGGCCGTACTCGGTAAAGGGTTCGTCCGGTGAGTGGTAGGTCAGGCTGTCGTAGATCAGGCCGATCTGCGCCGGCGCATTGCCCTTGGTGATGAACGGGTTGAAGCTGTCGAAGCCGCTCAGACCCGGCAGGCGCAGGATGCCGCCCTTGGGCGCATCCGGGTTCACATAGTCGAAGTGCTGGAAGTTGGCCGGGTATTTGGGCGCCTCGCCATACAGGGTCAGGGCGTGTTGCGGAGCGGCCTGGGCCAGGCCGGCTATCAGCAGCAGGCCGGCGCCCAGGGCGCGCAGGGGGTTAGTCATCGAGCGGTCTCCGTGGGCTTCAGCCACCAGGCCCGCAGCCCCAGGGTGTAGGGCGGGGTGGTGACGAAGGCGAACCGGTTACGGTACGCCAGGCGGTGATGATTGATGTACCAGTTGGGAATGCTGTAGTGCTGCCAGAGCAGCACGCGGTCGATGGCGCGGCTGGCGGCCACCTGTTCGTCGCGGGTCTGCGCTTCCAGGAGTTTTTCCAGCAGTGCATCGACTACCGGATGGGTGACGCCCGCGTAGTTCTTGCTGCCTTTGACCGCGGCCTGGCTGGAGTGGAAGTACTGCACTTGCTCCAGGCCCGGACTCAGGCTCTGTGGCAGGGTCATGAGAATCATGTCGTAGTCGAAGTGATCCAGGCGCTGCTTGTACTGGGCACGGTCGACGGTACGCAGGTTGACCTGGATGCCGATGCTAGCGAGGTTCTCGGTATAAGGTTGGAGAATGCGCTCGAGGTTCGGATTGACCAGTAGGATTTCGAAACGCAGCGGCTCGCCCTTGCTGTTGATCAGCTTGTGTCCGGAAGGTTTCCAGCCGGCTTCGCCCAGCAGGCTCATGGCCTTGCGCAGGGTGTCCCGCGGAATGCCGCGGCCGTCGGTTTCCGGCAGGCTGAACGGCTCCTTGAACAAGGATGCCGGCAGTTGCTTGCGGTAGGGCGACAGTAGCAGCCATTCGCGGCCTTCCGGCTTGCCGCTGGCGGCGAACTCGCTGTTCGGGTAGTAGCTGCTGGTGCGCTTGTAGGCGCTGTTGAACAGCGCGCGGTTGGTCCATTCGAAGTCGAACATCAGGCCCATGGCTTCGCGCACCTTGCGCTCGGCGAAGATGGCGCGGCGGCTATTCATGAACAGCGCCTGGGTCTGGGTCGGGATCTGGTGCGGAATTTCGGCGCGGATCACCTCGCCTCGGGCGATGGCGGGGAAGCGATAGCCAGTGGCCCAGTTTTTCGCCTGGTGCTCGATGTAGAAGTCGAACTCGCCGGCCTTGAAGGCTTCGAAGGCGACACTGCTGTCGCGGTAGAACTCCACCTCGACACGGTCGAAGTTGTACTTGCCCCGGTTGACCGGCAGCTTTTCGCCCCACCAGTCCTTGACCCGCTCGAACACCAGGCTGCGTCCCGGGCTGATCGCGCTGACCTTGTACGGCCCACTGCCCAGCGGCACGTCAAAACTGGTGGCCTTGAAGTCGCGTTTCTTCCAGTAGTGCTGTGGCAGTACCGGCAATTCGCCAAGCCGCAGGATCAGCAGCGGGTTGCCGGCGCGCTTGAAGACAAAGCGAATGCGGTGGCGGTTGAGGATGTCGACCCGCTGCACTTCCTGCAGGTTGGTGCGGTACTGCGGGTGACCATCCTTGACCAACAGGCGATAGGAAAAGGCCACGTCATAGGCGGTAATCGGCTTGCCATCGTGGAAGCGTGCTTCTTCGCGCAGGTTGAACACCACCCAGCTGCGATCCTCGCTGTACTCCACGCTCTTGGCGATCAACCCGTAGCTGGTGGCGGATTCGTCGCCCGAGGGGTCGTACTGGCCGGTGCCGGCCATCAGCGGTTCGTTCAGCTCGCTGACCCCGTACTGCATGAAGTTGGGCGCGGCGGACGGACTACTACCCTTGAAACTGTAGGGGTTGAGCGTGTCGAAGGTGCCATAGGCCATGACCCGCAGCGTGCCGCCTTTGGGTGCGTCGGGATTCACCCAGTCGAAGTGGGTGAAGCTGGCGGGGTATTTGAGGGTGCCGAACTGGGCGTAGCCGTGGCTTTCGCTAAGGGTCGCGAAGGCGGGAAAGCTCAGGGCCAGACCAATAATCAGCAGGAGCAGGGGACGCATTGGGCGCAAGATCCAGTCCATGGCGGCGTTTGGGCTTCTCGGGCGGTACAGTAACAGCTTGTATCCGCAGGAAAAAGAGTGCCTTTTTCAGAGCATGTGCCATCAATTTGATTACACTGAAACAAATTGAAATAGAGGTTGGCATCTTGGTGGAACGCAGTGTGGGTGTACAGGCATGGATAGATCGTCTGAATCAGGCCGAATTACCCGCTTTAGCCGCGGTGGTGCAGGATTTGCACCGGCTTTCCCAGGTCGACAAGGCCTCGGTGCAGCAACTGGCCGATGTACTGTTGCGTGATGCCTCGTTGACCGCCAAGGTGCTGCGGGTCGGTAACAGCGTTTATTACAACCCCTCCCAGGAAGGCATCCGCACCATTTCCCGAGCCATCGTGCTGATCGGCTTCGACAATGTGCGCCTGATTGGCATGTCGGTCAGCCTGATCGACAGCCTGCTGACCAAGGTGCCGCGCGAGCAGCTGCAGATGCTGCTGGCGCGCTCATTCCATGCTGCCGTACAGGCGCGCAATATCGCCGGCTACGTGCTGACCAAGAACCAGGAAGAAGTCTTTATCGCCGCGCTGCTGCACACAGTGGGTGAGCTGGCATTCTGGGCCTGTGGTGGCGATCAGGCTGACGAGCTGGCCGATGCCCTGGAACAGCCCAATGTGGATGTCGACGAGGCGGTGCGCCAGGTGCTTGGCACCAGCTTCCGCCAACTGACCCAGGGCCTGGTAAAAAGCTGGAACCTGGGCGAGCTGGCAACCTTCGCCCACGGCAGCGGCAACCAGCATGATCCTGCGGTGCGGGCGATCAGCCTGGGCGTGAAGATCAGTGAGGCGGCTCTGAACGGCTGGGACTCGCCGGAGATGGAAAAACTGGTGCAGCAGTTGGCGGACTTCACTGGGGTCAGCCCGGAAGATGCCCTGAAACAGGTGCTGGAGAGCGCCGAAGAGACCGTCGAAGTGGCTGCCACCTTCGGCGCCAGTCAGCTGTGCCGGCTGATTCCCAATACCGACCCCGAACAGATCAAGTTGCAACAGCAGGAA
This sequence comes from Aquipseudomonas guryensis, assembly GCF_014164785.1. Classification (GTDB taxonomy): domain Bacteria; phylum Pseudomonadota; class Gammaproteobacteria; order Pseudomonadales; family Pseudomonadaceae; genus Aquipseudomonas; species Aquipseudomonas guryensis. The sequence goes on from NZ_JACJFN010000004.1 coordinate 354,766, forward strand.
CGCAAGGCGCGCCTGTTGCAGCCGGACCTGCTGGCGCTGCAGCAGGCGCTGCAGGATCTGGGCATGATGATCAACCAAAAGGGTGATGTCGGCCTGATTCTCGATACTCTGCTCAGGGGCCTGCATCAGGGTGCCGGCCTGGAGCGGGTGATGCTGGCCGTGCTGGCTGACGGGCAGACCCGTTTCCGCGCCAAGCGGGCAGTGGGCGAGGGCACCGAGCAGTGGCTGACGGACTTCCAGTTGCCGGCGGCGCAAATCGAACAGCCGCATATCTTCAGCTACGCCCTGCGTAACCGCGAGGCCTTGTGGATGGGAGTGCCGGCCAGTTACAACCTGGCTGAGCTGGTGACCCTGCCGATGCGCCAGCTACTCGGCCAGGGCATGTTCTTTATCGCCCCGATCATGGCTGGAACCCGTGAAATCGGGGTGCTGTATGCCGATAGCCGAGTATCCGGGCGGGCGCTCAAGCATGAGCAGTTCGTGGCTTTCCAGCGCTTTACCCAGCTGACCGGGCGTTGCCTGGAGGCGCTGACCAAGCGCTGATTGGTCGCTGTCGTACCCGGATTGCATCCGGGCTACGGCTCTCAGTTGAGATACAGGGTCAGGGTCTGTCCCGGTTTCAGCGAGTTGCTGTTGCTGCGCGGGTTCCAGCGCTGCAGGTGCTTCAGGTCGACCTTGAAGCGCTGAGCGATGAGGTACAGCGAATCGCCTGACTTGACCCGGTAATAGGTGACGTTCTGGCGGCTGGCGGGCTTGGCGGCGGCCGCCGAGTTGCCGGTGCCACCGCTTGCCCCGCTACCCCCATGGATCACCAGGGTCTGGCCCAGGCTCAGCTTGCTGCGCGCGTTGAGCTTGTTCCAGCGTTGCAGGTCTTTCAGCGAGACATTGTTGCTGTTGGCGATCTGCCACAGGGTATCGCCGCTCTTCACCTTGTAGCTGCGCGGTCCGGCGCTCGGCGTAGCCTTGGCAACCTGTTGGTGCAGTGGCTGGCTCGGCTCGCGATCACCGGCGGCGGGAATGCTGAGGATCTGGCCAACTCGCAGGCTGTTGCTCTTGAGCTTATTGACGTCCTTCAGGGTATTGACCGTCAGGTGGTAGCGGTTGGCAATGCTGTGCAGGTTGTCGCCGTTGCGCACGCGGTATTCCTGCCAGCTCACCACCTGCTGCGGTTTCATCAGGGCCAGGTTGGCGTTGAGCAGCTCGGCTTTCCCTGTAGGCACCAGCAGGTGCTGCGGGCCGTCCATGGTGATGCCTTTCTTGAAAGCCGGATTGAGGCTTTGCAGCTCGTCCTCTTCCATGTCGACCAGGGCTGCCACTCGTGCCAGGTCGAGCCCCGACTTGCTCGCCACCTGCTCGAAATAGGGCTCGTTGGCAATTGGATCCAGGCGCACGCCGTAGGCTTCAGGCGACATGACGATCTGCGACAGGGCCAGCAGCTTGGGCACGTAGGCCTGGGTTTCCTTGGGCAGCGGCAGGTTCCAGTAGTCGGTTGGCAGGCCGAGTTTCTGGTTGCGCTCGATGGCCCGGCTGACGGTGCCTTCGCCGGCGTTGTAGGCCGCCAGGGCGAGCAGCCAGTCGCCGTTGAACATGTCGTGCAGGCGGCTCAGGTAGGTCATGGCAGCGTTGGTCGATGCGACGATGTCGCGGCGGCCGTCGTACCAGTTGGTCTGGCGCAGGTTGAAGTGGCGGCCGGTAGAGGGAATGAACTGCCAGATACCCACGGCATGGCTACGCGAGTAGGCGAACGGGTTGTAGGCGCTCTCGATGACCGGCAGCAGGGCCAGCTCCATCGGCATGTCGCGCTCTTCCAGGCGTTCGACCACGTAATGGATGTAGCGGCTGCCACGTTCGCTGGCGTTTTCCAGGAAGGAGGGGTTGCTGGCGAACCACAGACGTTGCTGCTCGATACGCGGATTGACGCCGATTTCGCCCTGCAGCTTGAAGCCTTCGCGCATGCGTTCCCAGATGTCGCGCGGCTCTTCGGGTTCGGCTTCCTGGCTCAGCCACTCCGGTTCCTGCTGCAGGCTGACGGCGCGATCGGTATCGCGGTCGTTCTCCGGGCTGGACGGCGCCATGTTCTGGCAACCGGCGACAAACAGGCAGGCCAACACCGCCAGAGCCCTTGCTCTCTGTGCCAATGCAGCTGAATCAAGGGATCTGAAAGGTAATAAAAACATTGGTCGCTAGTGTCTGCCGGCGCTAAAAAGTTGGGGGATTCTAGGAACGCCCCCTGGGGTGGTCAAGTTTTCACCAGTCCTCTGGTCACTTTTTAACCAGCTCGAAAGCTGTCTTTCCACCTGCGCAGGCTGGCAAATACCTCGTCCGGCGAGCGCTGCTGGGGGCCTTCCCGCTCGTCTATTTTTTCTTTAATGGATGTTTCAGCGCAGCGCAGGAAGGGGTTGATGGCTTTCTCCAGGGCGATGGTCGAGGGCAGGCTGATGCGTCCTGCGGCACGCCAGGCGCTGACTTCGGCAAAGTGCGCGGCGATGGCCGCATTGTGCGGCTCCACGGCGCGGGCGAAGTGCAGATTGCTCAGGGTGTATTCGTGGGTGCAGTAAACCAGCGTGGCATCCGGCAGGCTGGCCAGCAGGCTCAGAGAGGCATGCATCTGCGCCGGGCTGCCTTCGAACAGGCGACCGCATCCGGCAGAGAACAGCGTGTCGCCGCAGAACAGCCAGGGTTGCGCGGGATCGGCATGGTAGTAGGCGATATGGCCGAGGGTGTGGCCGGGCACCTCATGGATGACGAACTCGCGGTCGAGCACGCTGATGCGATCACCTTCAGCCAAGGCCACGTCGCGCTGCGGGATCTGCTCCTGCGCCGGGCCGTACACGCGGGCGCCAGTGGCGGCCTTGAGCTGGACAATGCCGCCGATATGGTCCGGGTGGTGATGGGTGATCAGGATGTCGCTGAGCTGCCAGCCCGCATGGGCAGCGAGCCAGGCCAATACCGGCGCGGCGTCACCCGGATCGACCACGGCGCAGCGGCGCTGGGCATGGTCTTGCAGGAGCCACAGGTAGTTGTCGCTGAAGGCGGGCAGGGCGTCGATTTGAAACATTTTTCGGGGTCGCCAAGTGAGGGGCATTGGCGCATCTTAAGCGGCAAAGCCCTGCTTGTGTCACTGGAGGTTCCCGATGAACGAGCAACCCTTCGCCCAGGCCGATGCCGATTGGCTAGACCTCACCCAGGCGGCCCGCGAGTGGCTGGCTTCGCCGCTTGGCGAGCTGTTGCTGGAAGAAGAGCGCCGCGCCCTGGATGAAGAACTGGCGCGGTATTTTGGTGGTTACCTGGTGCATTACGGCCCGGCGGCGTCCCAGCCACCGAGAGCGCCGCAGATCCGTTGCAATGTTCGCCTTGGTGCGCCGTTGGTTGGCGTGGACATCGCCTGCGAAGAGCAGGCCTGGCCGCTCGGTGAGCATGCTGCCGATGTGGTGGTGCTGCAGCATGGTCTGGATTTCTGCTTGTCGCCCCATGGCCTGCTGCGCGAGGCGGCGCACAGCGTGCGCCCGGGTGGCCACCTGCTGATCGTCGGGATCAACCCCTGGAGTGCCTGGGGCCTGCGCCATTACTTCGCCCGTGATGGTTTTCGCCAGGCCCGCTGCATCTCGCCGGCGCGCATGAGTGACTGGCTCAGCCTGCTCGGCTTCGCGCTGGAGAAACGCCGCTTCGGGTGCTATCGTCCGCCGCTTGCTTCAGCGGCCTGGCAATCGCGCCTGGCCCGGCTGGAGACCTGGGGTGGTGCCTGGCAGATGCCGGGTGCCGGCTTCTATCTGTTGGTGGCGCGCAAGCTGGTGGTCGGCTTGCGGCCGCTGCGACCTGTGCAACGGGCCGCCATGGGCAAGTTGCTGCCAATGCCGGTGGCCAAAGTCAGCCGCCGCGATTCCGAGCAGTAGATAAGTAGTCAATGAGCGAAGACATAGTCGAGATCTACACCGATGGCGCCTGCAAGGGCAATCCCGGCCCGGGCGGCTGGGGCGCGCTGTTGGTCTTCAAGGGTGCTGAAAAGGAACTCTGGGGCGGCGAGCCCAACACCACCAACAACCGCATGGAGCTGATGGCGGCGATCTGCGCCCTGATCGCGCTGACCCGCCCCTGCTCGGTGCGTCTGGTGACCGACTCGCAGTACGTGATGAAGGGTATCCAGGAATGGATGCCGAACTGGAAGAAGCGCGGCTGGAAGACGGCTGCCAAGGAGCCGGTGAAGAACGCCGACCTGTGGCAAGCACTGGACGAGCAGGTCAACCGCCATAAGGTTGAATGGCGCTGGGTGCGTGGACATACCGGCCACCCGGGCAACGAGAAGGCCGACCAGTTGGCCAACCGCGGTGTCGATGAAGTGAGGGCAATGAAACATGCGTAGTGTGGTACTCGATACTGAAACCACGGGTATGCCGGTGACCGATGGGCATCGCATCATCGAAATCGGCTGTGTCGAACTGGAAGGCCGGCGCCTGACCGGGCGCCACTACCACGTCTATCTCAACCCGGATCGCGAGATCGACGAGGGTGCGATTGCCGTGCACGGCATCACCAACGAGTTCGTTGCCGACAAGCCGCGCTTCAAGGAAATCGCCGATGAGTTCTACGAGTTCATCCACGGCGCCCAGCTGATCATCCACAACGCGGCGTTCGACGTCGGCTTTATCAATAACGAATTCGCCCTGCTCGGGCAGAGCGAGCGCGCCGAAGTCAGCGACTACTGCGGCATCCTCGACACCCTGTTGATGGCCCGCGAGCGCCATCCGGGCCAGCGCAACAACCTCGATGCCCTGTGCAAGCGCTATGGCGTCGACAACTCCGGCCGTGACCTGCACGGCGCCCTGCTCGACGCCGAGATCCTCGCTGACGTCTACCTGACCATGACCGGCGGCCAGACCCACCTGTCGCTGGCCGGCGACGGCGGCGATGGCAGCGGCCGGCAGATGCCCAGCCCGATCATTCGCCTGGATGCCAACCGGGCGCCAACCCGCATCATCCGCGCCAGCGAGGCCGAGCTGGCGGCCCATGCTGCGCGCCTGGCGGTGATCGAAAAGTCCGCCGGGGCGCCGTCGCTGTGGGCGCAGCTGGAAGCGCCGAAAGAAAGCTGAGGCTAGGGCAAAGGTTGTCCAGGCGACCTTTTCTTACAGCTTGCTGCACAGGGGGTTCCGCCCGTCCGGGCGAACTTCTAACCTGAGGGGATAGGCCGCTGCCGGCCCCTCAGGAACTCATAATGTACAAAGACCTGAAATTTCCCGTCCTCATCGTCCACCGCGACATCAAGGCCGACACCGTGGCCGGCGAACGCGTCCGGGCGATTGCCGAGGAACTGAGCCAGGATGGCTTCACCATCCTCTCCACCGCCAGCTCTGCCGAAGGCCGCATCGTTGCCTCCACCCACCACGGCCTGGCCTGCATACTGGTCGCCGCCGAAGGGGCTGGGGAGAATCAGCGCCTGCTGCAGGACATGGTCGAGCTGATCCGCATCGCCCGGGTGCGCGCACCGCAGCTGCCGATCTTCGCCCTGGGCGAGCAGGTGACCATCGAGAACGCGCCGGCCGAGGCCATGGCCGATCTCAACCACCTGCGCGGCATCCTCTATCTGTACGAAGACACTGTATCCTTCCTCGCTCGCCAGGTAGCGCGTGCCGCGCACAACTACCTCGACGGCTTGTTGCCGCCGTTCTTCAAGGCTCTGGTGCAACACACCGAGCAGTCCAACTATTCCTGGCACACGCCCGGACATGGCGGTGGTGTGGCCTACCGCAAGAGCCCGGTGGGGCAGGCTTTCCACCAGTTCTTCGGCGAGAACACCCTGCGCTCAGACCTCTCGGTGTCGGTGCCCGAGCTGGGCTCACTGCTTGATCACACCGGCCCACTGGCTGAAGCCGAGGCCCGCGCCGCGCGCAACTTCGGCGCTGACCACACCTTCTTCGTGATCAACGGCACCTCGACGGCGAACAAGATCGTCTGGCACTCGATGGTTGGTCGCGACGACCTGGTGCTGGTCGATCGCAACTGCCACAAGTCGATCCTCCATTCGATCATCATGACCGGCGCCATTCCGCTGTACCTGTGCCCGGAGCGCAACGAACTGGGCATCATCGGGCCGATTCCGCTCTCCGAGTTCAGCAAGGAATCGATCCAGGCCAAGATCGACGCCAGCCCGCTGGCCAAGGGCCGTGCGCCCAAGGTCAAGCTGGCGGTGGTGACCAACTCCACCTACGACGGCCTCTGCTACAACGCCGAGCTGATCAAGCGCACCCTGGCCGACAGTGTCGAGGTGCTGCATTTCGACGAGGCCTGGTACGCCTATGCGGCGTTCCACGAGTTCTATGCCGGGCGCTATGGCATGGGCACCGAGTGCGGTGAGAAGACCCCGCTGGTGTTTACCACCCACTCCACCCACAAGCTGCTGGCGGCCTTCAGCCAGGCCTCGATGATCCATGTGCAGGACGGCGGCCAGCGCCAGCTGGACCGTGAACGCTTCAACGAAGCCTTCATGATGCATATCTCCACCTCGCCGCAGTACGGCATCATCGCCTCGCTGGACGTGGCCTCGGCAATGATGGAAGGTCCGGCCGGGCGCTCGCTGATCCAGGAAACCTTCGATGAGGCCCTGAGCTTCCGCCGCGCCCTGGCCAACCTGCGGCAGAATCTCAAGGCCGATGACTGGTGGTTCAGCATCTGGCAGCCGGACCAGGCGGGCGGCGAAGGCGTGCATACCGGCGACTGGTTGCTGCAACCCAATGCCGCCTGGCACGGTTTCGGCGAGATCGCCGAGGACTATGTGCTGCTCGACCCGATCAAGGTCACCCTGGTGATGCCGGGGCTGTCCGCCGAAGGTGCGCTGGCCGAGTCGGGCATTCCCGCCGCGGTGGTCAGCAAGTTCCTCTGGGAGCGCGGCCTGGTGGTGGAGAAGACCGGCCTGTATTCCTTCCTGGTGCTGTTCTCCATGGGCATCACCAAGGGCAAGTGGAGCACCCTGCTCACCGAGCTGCTGGAGTTCAAGCGACACTATGACGCCAACGTGGCGTTGACTGCTGCCTTGCCCTCGATTGCTCGCGAGGATGCCGCGCGCTACGCCGGCATGGGCCTGCGTGATCTGTGCGATCAGTTGCATGCCTGCTACCGCGAGAACGCTACGGCCAAGGCGCTCAAGCGCATGTACACGGTGCTGCCGCAGGTGGCGATCAAGCCGGCCGACGCTTACAACCAGCTGGTGCGTGGCGAGGTCGAGGCGGTACCGATCGAGCAACTGGAGGGACGGATCGCCGCGGTGATGCTGGTACCTTATCCGCCAGGCATTCCGCTGATCATGCCGGGTGAGCGGTTTACCGCCGAGACCCGCTCGATCATCGATTACCTGCAGTTCGCCCGCACCTTCGACCGTCAGTTCCCTGGCTTCGATGCCGATGTGCATGGTCTGCAGAAGCAGGAAGACGGGCAATACGCCGTGGATTGCCTGAAAGCCTGACACGCCGGGCCGCAGCGCTGCGGCCCGGTGATTTTCCCTATGTTTCAGTCTGGCCGCAGCACACGTTGCGGCCAGCGCCTAGCTGCGCCCGGCTTTTGGGCTAAGGTTTAGACAGATCAAGCGTTTAACGAGAAGAGTCAGAAACAACCTGAGCTTTGCGAGCGTGTTGTCCATCACAGTGGCCAGCATCGACATTTATTGCATGCTTGTTATAGTTGGGCGGTTAAACCCATAACAATGTTTCTATGCGCGCCGCCTGGCGCCACGCCTTCGAGGATGATCTGCGTGCCGGACTACAAAGCCTTCCGTGTCGAGTTGGACGACAAGATTGCCCACGTACAGATCAACCGCCCGGAAAAGGTCAACGCGATGAACGCGGACTTCTGGGCAGAGATCGTCGATATCTTCCGCTGGATCGACGACACCGATGAAGCGCGCGTGGTGGTGCTTTCCGGCGCCGGCAAACACTTCTCCTCGGGTATCGACCTGATGCTGCTGGCCCAGGCCGGCAGCGCGCTGGGTAAGGATGTCGGGCGTAATGCCGAAGCCCTGCGCCGCAAGATCCTCCAGCTGCAAGCCTCCTTCAATGCCGTCGACAACTGCCGCAAGCCGGTGCTGGCGGCTATTCAGGGCTATTGCCTGGGTGGCGCCATCGACCTGATCGCCGCCTGCGATATGCGTTACAGCACTGTCGATGCGCAGTTCTCGATCAAGGAGATCGACATGGGCATGGCGGCCGACGTCGGCACCCTGCAGCGTCTGCCGCGCATCATCGGCGACGGCATGATGCGTGAACTGGCTTACACCGGCCGCACCATCGATGGCGACGAAGCCCAGCGCATTGGCCTGGTCAATCGCACCTACGCCAGCCAGGAAGAACTGCTGGCCGGCGTATTGGCACTGGCCGGCGAGATTGCCGCGAAGTCGCCAATCGCCATCCGTGGCACCAAACACATGATTCGCTACATGCGCGATCACCGTGTCGATGACGGCCTGGAGTACGTGGCCAACTGGAATGCCGCCATGCTGCAATCTGCTGATCTGCGCGTGGCCATGGCCGCGCACATGAGCAAGCAGAAAGCCGAATTTGCCGACTGATGCAGTACCAGCCTAGCGAGGTGCAGTAGGCCTATGGTCACTGGAGCGACATCCCTGAGTCTGGTGCGTGACGAATTGTTCACCACCATGGAAGAGACCGAGCAGAGTCTCGAACACTTCATCGCCGAGCGGCACAACGGCAGCCTGCTGCAGCAGGCGGTGGAAAACCTGCAGCAAGTGCGTGGCACGCTCAACCTGATCGAACTGGCCGGCGCCGAGCTGCTGGCCCAGGAAGTTCTGCAACAGGCCACCGATATCCCGGCCGGCGCCGGCGAAGAGCGCGATGTGCAGCTGTCGGCTCTGAGCAATGCCCTGTATGTGCTGCGCCGCTATCTGGAAAACGTCGACGCCCATCGCCAGGAAATGCCCGAGCTGCTGCTGCCGGCGATCAACGAGTTGCGTCAGGCCGGTGCCCAGCCGCCACTGCCGGAAAGTTTCTTCTTTAGCGTGCGGCTCGACCAGCAGCGCGCGGCACGTATGCTTCCCGGTGAGGTTTCGGCCGAGGATACCCGGCGCCTGCGCCACATGTATCAGGTCGGTCTGCTCGGTTTTATTCGCGAGGACAATCCCCAGGCGGGACTCAAGTTGATGCTGCGTGCCCTGGCACGTCTCGACAGCCTGTTCGGCGACGAGTCACGCGGGCGCCTGTGCTGGGTCGGTGCTGCTGCTGTTGAAGCGCAGCTGGATGGCCAGCTGTTACCACGCAAGTCACGCAAGCAGCTGTTCTCCCGTCTCGATCGCGAACTCAAGCAGGCCCTGGGCAACAGTGCCTACGAGGCGCCGCGCAGCCTGCTCAAGGAGCTGCTGTATCTGGTGGCCCTGGCCGACAGCAAGGGCGAGCAGGCCAGCTCGGTACGCGAGGTGTTCGGCCTCAATGCGCTGCCATTCACCGACCATCTGCTCGACGAGGAATACCAGCGCCTGTCCGGGCCGGGGCAGGGCGTGATGCGTTCGCTGTCCTCGGCGATTCGCGAGGAGCTGGCCAGCGTCAAGGATCTGCTCGACCTGATCGAGCGCGGCACGGCCCAGCCGGACAGCTTCGGCAACTTGCATGCGCTGCTGGGCAAGCTGGCCAAGACCCTCGGTATGGTTGGCCTGAGCTCGGCGGCCAATGCCCTGCAGGTACAACTGCCGGTGGTAGCGGGCTGGGGCGAAGCCAGCCCGGCGCAAATGCAGGACCTGCACAAATTGGCCGAAGCCGTGCTCTATGTGGAAAGCATGGTGGCCAGCCTCGAACGTGGCGAGCGTCGTGATCAGCGGCCTGCCCAGATTCAGCCCGGCGATGAAGGCGAAGCCTTTGCCGCACACCAGCTGACCGAGGCGCGCATCGTGGTGGTCGACGAGGCCCAGGGCGGTCTGGCCCTGGCCAAGCGAGCGATCACCTCCTACCTGGAGTCCAACGGTGACCGCATGCATCTGGCCAACGTGCCAATCAGCCTGCAGGCGGTGCGCGGTGGCCTGTGGTTCCTCGGTCAGGAGCGGGCGGCCAAGTTGATTGGCCTGTGCGCTGACTATATCCAGACACGCATGATCGAAACCCAGCAGATGCCTTCCGAGCAGATGCTGGAGACCCTGGCCGATGCCCTCAGCAGCCTGGAGTACTACCTGGAAGGTGGCGCCGTGCTGCGCCCGGAAACCAGCCCGAGTGTGCTCGACCTCGCCGAGGAAAGCGTGCGCGCCCTGGGCCTGCCGGTAGCCGCCTGATGCCAGCAGGTTGGCAGACCACTCCACCGCTGGATAACAGCCAGGCCGGCGGCTGGGCGCTGGTGCATGGCGTCCAGGGTTTCCTGGCCGACAGCAATGGCGTGCTGTTTCCCCGCGAATGGCTCAAGCGCCAGGACCTGCCGCTGCGCGGTGAGCAGGGGCTGGGCCACTTCAATGGTGAGGCCGTCTGGCTGCTGCAGCTGGAGCAGCCCGCTGAATTGCCCGGCTGTCACTGGCAGAGCCTGCGTCAGTTCATGCTGCAGGCCGATTACCCAACGTTTCGCATGCTGGCGTTCGCCGAGCAGGTGGCGACCTGGCAGAGCCAGCATCGCTTCTGCGGGCGCTGTGGCACACCGACCCAACAGGTTGCTGGTGAGCGCTGCATGCGCTGCCCGTCCTGTGGCCTGGATGGCTACGCGCGTATTTCACCGAGCATGATCGTGCTGGTCACGCGTGGCGACGAGATTCTCCTGGCCCGTTCGCCGCGCTTCGTGCCCGGCGTTTACAGCACCTTGGCCGGTTTCGTCGAGCCGGGTGAGTCGGCGGAGGAGTGTGTGGCCCGTGAAGTGCGCGAGGAAGTCGGCATCGAGGTGTGCAACCTGCAGTATCTCGGCAGCCAGGGCTGGCCCTTCCCGCATTCGCTGATGCTCGGCTTCCATGCCGAATACGCCGGCGGCGAGATAGTCCCGCAGGCCGACGAGATCGAGGATGCGCGCTGGTTTCATATCGAGCAGCTGCCACCGTTGCCGATGACGCGCTCGATTGCCCGTTACCTGATCGACCTCTATTTGGCTCGCCGCCTGGGCCAGCCCGAGCCTCAGCTAGAGCGCTAGCTCAGCCTACGCCTGGCCGAACCAGTGCTGCCAAGCTAGGCGCGCGGTCAGCGCCAACACCACCAGAATGAATACCGGACGGATGAATTTCGAGCCGCCGCGGATCGCCGTGCGTGCGCCGAAGAAGGCGCCGGCCATCAGGGCCAGGCCCATGCAGATGCCGAGCAGCCAGGCCACCTGGCCGGTGATGATGAAGACTGTCAGGGCCATGGCATTGCTGACGAAGTTCATGCTGCGGGCCACGCCGCTGGCCCGTACCAGGTCCAGTGGGTAGAGCAGCAGCGTGCTGACCGTCCAGAAGGCACCGGTGCCGGGGCCGGCCACGCCATCGTAGAAGCCCAGTCCCAGTCCCTGTGGCCACTGACGGCGCTGGGCAATGGGCGCATCCTGCTGGCCATGGGTCTCCGGCGTCTTGCCGAACAGCAGGTACAGGCCGCAACCGAACACTACCGCCGGCAGCATCTGGTTCAGCCAGGCGGCGGGTAGCCAGTGGGCCAGAATGGCGCCCAGGGTGGCTCCCAGCGCTGTGGCCAGCAGGGCATTGCGCCATTGCCTAGGGTGGAACAGCTTGCGCCGGTAGAAGGTGTAGCTGGCGGTGGCCGAGCCGAAGGTGGCGCATAGTTTGTTGGTGCCCAGCACCAGATGCGGCGGCAGACCGGCAGTGAGTAGGGCGGGGATGGTCAACAGGCCACCACCACCGGCAATGGCGTCGATGAAGCCGGCAGTGAAGGCGACCAGGGCGAGAATCGCCAGAGTGAGTGGATCAACCCCCAGCTCAAAAGGAAAAGGCATAAAAAACTCGACGTGGATTCAATTGTGCGGGGTGGCGACTGGTCTGTCCGTCTGCCTGCTGCGCATAATGCCGGCAATTTCACGGAGAAGGAATTACACCCATGCAGTATGACGGCCTGGCCTGGTTCATTGGCCTTCTGGCGATACTGGCGCTGTTCATTGCCGCGCGTATTCTGTTGTCGCGTAGCTGGTTCCTTGGCTGGCTGCGCGGCACTATTGGGCTGGCCTTTGTCGGCCTGGCCGGGCTGGTCGGCGTGGTCGCCTATGACCTGCTCAGCTACAGCCCGCTGCCGGAAGGCAAGCCGCTGCTGACCCTGAGCTTCAGCGCCGACGGCCCGCAGCGCTACCGGGTCAGCCTGCTGGAGGGCGGCGAAGAGCGCCAGGTCACCCTGGAAGGCGATCTGTGGCAGCTCGATGGCCGCCTGCTGCGCTGGAAGGGCCTGGCCGCGCTGATCGGCCTGCAGCCGGGTTATCGCCTGGAAAAACTCTCCGGGCGTTTCCTCGCCATCGAGCAGCAGGAAAGCGCGCGTAATGCTCAGGTGGCCCTGGCGCAGAGCCCCTACGGCATCGATCTGTGGCGTTGGTTGCGCCTGGGTCAGCATGACCTGTTCCTGTTCGATCCCGAAGCGGCGCGCGTGACCTACCTGCCGATTGCCGATGGGGCGATGTTCAGCGTCAGTCTGAGCCCGACCGGTCTGCTGGCTCAGCCGATGAATCAGGCGGCCAATCAGGCGCTGAAAGACTGGCAGTGAAGTCTGCGCAATAAAAAAGGGACCCGAGGGTCCCTTTTTTTGTGCACGGCTGCTGCTCAGGAGAGGAAGCCACCATCCACGTTCAGCGCCACGCCGGTGGTGTAGCTGGACGCTTCGCTGGCCAGGTACAGCACGGCGCCGGCCATTTCGCTTGGGGCGGCCACGCGCTTGAGCGGGATGCGCTGCAAGGCGAGGTTGAGGATGGCGTCGTTCTTGGTCAGCGCGGAGGCAAACTTGGTGTCGGTCAGGCCCGGCAGCAGAGCATTGCAGCGGATGCCGAACTGCGCGCATTCCTTGGCGAACACCTTGGTCATGCTGATCACGGCGGCCTTGGTTACCGAGTAGATGCCCTGGAATTCGCCCGGCGAGACGCCGTTGATTGAAGCGACGTTGATGATGCTGCCGCCACCATTGGCCTTCATCAGCTTGCCGCCTTCGATGGACATGAAGTAGTAGCCGCGGATGTTGACGTCGACGGTCTTCTGGAAAGCGCCCAGGTCGGTGTCCAGCACGTTACAGAACTGTGGGTTGGTGGCGGCGTTGTTGACCAGGATGTCGAGGCGGCCGAACTGCTCGCGGATAAAGGCGAAGACGCTCTGGATCTGCTCCATTTCGCCGATGTGGCAGGCGATGGCGGTGGCCTTGCCGCCGTCGGCGTTGATCGCGTCGGCGACTTTCTGGCAATCGTCGATCTTGCGGCTCGACACGATCACGTGGGCGCCTTGCTGGGCCAGCAGTTTGGCGATGGCTTCACCGATGCCACGGCTGGCGCCGGATACGAAAGCGATCTTGCCATCTAGGTCGAACAGGTTGGTCTTGGACATTCTGGTTACCTTGATCCGGTTTAGAGGGTGGATTTGCCGATGACCTGCAGGCTCATCTGCTCCAGCAGCTTGTTCATGTGAACGAACTGGGCGAAGCGCTTGTCCTTGGTCTGGCCGTGGAAAAAGCGGTAGTAGATCTGCTGCACGATGCCGGCCAGGCGGAACAGGCCGTAGGTGTAGTAGAAGTCGAAGTTGTCGATCTGGATGCCCGAGCGCTCGGCGTAGTAGTCGACGAACTCTTGGCGACTGAGCATGCCGGGGGCGTTACTCGGCTGGCGGCGCATCAGTTGCACAGGCCCCGGGTCAGCCGCCTCGATCCAGTAGGCGAGGGTGTTGCCCAGGTCCATCAGTGGGTCGCCGATGGTGGTCAGCTCCCAGTCCAGCACGCCGATGATCTGCATCGGGTTGCTCGGGTCGAGGATCACGTTGTCGAAGCGGTAGTCGTTATGCACGATGCCCGGCTTGGTGTGGTCGGCCGGCATCTTCTCGCGCAGCCAGGCCTTGACCGGCTCCCAGGTCGGCGCATCGGGGGTCAGGGCCTTCTCGTAGCGATCGCTCCAACCTTCGATCTGGCGCTTGACGTAGCCTTCCGGCTTGCCCAGGTCACCCAGACCGCAGGCCTGGTAATCGACGTTGTGCAGGTCGACCAGCTTGTCGATGAAGCTCTTGCACAGCTCACGGGTCTGCTCGGCGCTGAAGTTCAGCTCGGCCGGCATGTCGGAGCGCAGGATGATGCCCTTGACCCGCTGCATCACATAGAACTCGGCGCCGATCACCGATTCGTCGGTGCAGTGCACATAAGCCTTGGGGCAGTAGGGGAAACCGGCGTTGAGCTGGTTGAGGATGCGGTACTCGCGGCCCATGTCATGCGCCGACTTGGCCTTGTGGCCGAACGGCGGACGGCGCAGGACGAATTCCTGCTGCGGGTATTCCAGCAGATAGGTCAGGTTCGAGGCGCCGCCGGGGAACTGGCTGATGCGTGGCTCGCCGGTCAGGCCGGGAATATGCGCCTTGAGGTACTGGTCGATGGTCGCAGCGTCGAGTTCTTCGCCGTCGCGAATGCCGGTGGACTGGTCAGTAAGCGTCATGCTTATCCCTTCTGCTTATGATGGGTGGCGCCAATTATTGGCTAATCTAATATTGTCAGTGGCCCCCCACAAGCAAAGCACAGCGTTATAGATGTGGGTGTTGCCGTGCAATCAAACGTCCTGATCCGCTTGTTCAGTGCACCGGCGGGCGAAAAAAAACCGGAGTCTAGGACTCCGGTTTTTCGTGTTACCACAGCGTAGACGCTAGGTCTTATACCGGGAACAGTTCGGCCAGTTTCATGGCCAGCATCATGTCGCCTTCGGCGCGCAGTTTGCCGCCCATGAAGGCTTGCATGCCGTCGGTTTCGCCGCTGGCGATACCGGCCAGGGTGGCGCTGTCCATGATCAGGGTGACGTTGGCATTGGCGTTGTCGCCTTGCTGCACGTCGCAGGTGCCGTCTTTGACGATCAGCGCGTAGTTCTCACCGTCTTCGATGTTGAACTGGAATACCAGGTCCAGGCCGGCAGCAGCGCTGGCGTTGAACTTGGACTGCATGGAGTTGATGGTATCGGCAACGGAGCTCATGGTTTCTATCCTTTGTTATCGAGGGTTTCTGGCGGCCTTGCGGGCCGCAGTGGGCTGGAACTCAGCGATAGGTGATGAGTTCCGGCGCCTTCAACAGCTCCAAATGCACACGGCTGTTGAAGGAAGCCAGGGTCACCTCGTTGCCGCGAAACTGCAGGCGCGACAGCGAGGTGTTGACGATTTGCCAGTTGAGGTCGAACGCCTTGTGGGCAGGTACGCCGGTCAACAGGTGGAGCAATGCGGTAATGGTGCCGCCGGAGGTGAACACGGCGATGTTCTGTTTGTGTTCAGCCTGGGCGAGCAGGCGCTCGAGCCCTGACTGTACACCACCGACGAAGCCTTGCCAGGTTTCATGGCCGGGCTGGTCGTGTTCACCGCTGACCCAGCGCTGGATGATCCGGGCAAACAGACGCTGGAAGGCGGCACGGTTGTCTTTCGGGTTGCGCAGGATGTCGAGGGCATCCGGCTCGCTCGGCAGCATGGCCGGCAGCAAACCGCGGATCACCGCCTCGGCATCGAATTCATTGAAACCGGCGTCCAGTTCCAGCTCTGGCGCCGGCAGGCCAGCGGCGACGCAGCGCTGCAAGGCGGCAGTGGCGGTATGCTGTTGGCGGCGCAGGGTGCCACTGACGCAGCGATCAAAACTCAGGCCGAGGTGGGCCAGGTGATCGCCGAGGACTTCCGCCTGGCGAATACCGGTCGGCGACAGCACGTCATAGTCGTCTGCACCGAATGAGGCTTGGCCATGGCGAATCAGGTAGATGCTGCCCACGTCTGCAGTCGATCCTGGCAGTGGAAGTTTCGCGAGGTTATGGGCAGAGCCGGGCCGCTGTCAACGAAAAAACATACGCTTGTTTGAATTGCTTTAGGGCTGCCGACGCGCGGCTTTGCACGCTCACTGGGCCATTGCGCTGCGGCGTACCGGTGGCGGGTATGAGGCGCCATAGCCGAGGTTAATAGTGCCGCTGCTGCTGGCGGTTAATCACGTGTCCAAGCATGAACAGATATTTCCGCTGCGGACACTGCTGGTCTGCCTCGGTATGCTTGAGGTTGGCAGGGGCCGCTGGCGGTTTCCTGGATGGCTACGATTAAGGGGGAGCTGTGGAGTTTCTGATGGACTATGCGGAGTTTCTGCTCCGTACCGTAACCCTGGTGGTGGCGGTGATCGTGGTACTGGTGACCATCGCGGCGCTGCGCAGTAAAGGCCGCAGCAAAGGCAGCGGTCATCTCGATGTACACAAGCTGAACGATTTCTACAAAGCCCTGCGCGAGCGCCTCGAGCATGCGTTGCTCGACAAGGCTGAGCTGAAGGCCCGGCACAAGGCCGAAGCCAAGCAGGCGAAGATCGACAAGAAGGCCGGCACCAGCAAACCGCGGGTGTTCGTCCTCGACTTCGATGGCGACATCAAGGCTTCGGCCACCGACAGCCTGCGCCACGAAGTGACTGCCTTGCTGAGCATGGCCAGCGCCACCGACGAAGTGGTGGTGCGCCTGGAAAGTGGCGGCGGTATGGTGCACAGCTATGGCCTGGCCTCGTCGCAGCTGGCGCGGATTCGCGACGCCGGCATCCCGCTGACCATCTGCGTGGACAAGGTCGCAGCCAGCGGCGGCTACATGATGGCCTGCGTCGGGCAGAAGATTCTCGCCGCGCCATTCGCCATCCTCGGTTCCATCGGCGTGGTGGCGCAGTTGCCCAACGTGCACCGCCTGCTGAAGAAGCACGACATCGATTTTGAAGTGCTGACCGCCGGTGAATACAAGCGCACCCTGACCGTATTCGGCGAGAACACCGACAAGGGCCGGGAGAAGTTCCAGGAAGACCTGGAAACCACCCATGTGTTGTTCAAGAACTTCGTGGCCCGCTATCGCGCGCAGCTGGTGATCGATGAGATCGCCACCGGTGAGGTCTGGCTGGGCATCGCCGCGCTGGAAAAACAACTGGTCGATGAACTCAAGACCAGCGACGAGTACCTGGCCGAACGTGCCCGCGAAGCCGATCTGTTCCATCTGCATTACGCTGAGAAGAAGAGCCTGCCGGAGCGTTTCGGCCTGGCTGCCAGCGTAGCGCTCGACCGGGTGCTGCTGAACTGGTGGAATCGGCTCCATCAACAACGTTTCTGGTAACGGGAGGCTGCATGACTCAGTTCAAGGCGCTGCTGGTCAGCGAAAACGAAG
Organism: Aquipseudomonas guryensis; assembly: GCF_014164785.1. Lineage (GTDB taxonomy): Bacteria > Pseudomonadota > Gammaproteobacteria > Pseudomonadales > Pseudomonadaceae > Aquipseudomonas > Aquipseudomonas guryensis. Next base: position 372,011 of record NZ_JACJFN010000004.1, read on the forward strand.
GCGCGTTCTCGGCTCAGGTGACGGAGCGCGACACCGCTGATCTGCCAGTCGGCGATGTGCTGATCCGTGTGCAGTACTCCTCGCTCAACTACAAGGATGCCTTGTCCGCCAGTGGTAACCGTGGGGTGACCCGGAGCTATCCGCATACGCCCGGTATCGATGCCGCCGGGGTGGTGGCCGAGTCGCGGGTAGCCGAATTCGCCGTGGGCGATGAGGTGATCGTCACCGGCTACGACCTGGGCATGAATACCTCCGGTGGTTTTGGCCAGTACATTCGCGTGCCGGCTGCCTGGGTGATCAAGCGCCCGGCCGGGCTCAGCCTGCGCGAGGCGATGCTGCTCGGCACGGCCGGGCTGACCGCCGCGCTGTGTGTGGACAAGCTGGAACAGGCCGGTCTGACGCCTGAAGCTGGCCCGGTGCTGGTCACAGGCGCCACCGGCGGGGTCGGCAGTGTCGCCGTGGCTCTGCTGGCGCGTCTCGGCTACAGCGTGGCCGCTGCCACCGGCAAGGCCGAGCAGGGCGAGTTCCTGCGGCAGCTCGGGGCGCAGCAGATCGTGCCGCGCAGTGAGCTGCAGGAAGGCATCGACAAGCCGATGCTCAAGGAACGTTGGGCTGGTGCGGTGGACACGGTGGGCGGCGACATCCTGTTCAACGTGGTCAAGTCGCTGCGTTATGGCGCCAGCGTGGCCTGTTGCGGGCTGACTGCCGGGGTCGGTTTCAAGGCCAACGTCATGCCCTTCATTCTGCGCGGCGCCAACCTGCTGGGGGTGGACTCGGTGGAGCTGCCGCTGGTGGTCAAGGCGTCCATGTGGGACAAGCTGTCCGTGCAGTGGAAGCTCGGCAACCTCGAGTCCCTGGCGCGGGAGGTGGGGCTGCAGGCGTTGCCGCAGGAAATCGAGCAGATCCTGGCGGGCAAGCAGGTCGGTCGGGTGCTGGTCAATCTAGGCTGATCGGCGTGACGTGGCAAAAGGCCCGGCTTATGCCGGGCCTTTGCGTTTCAGGTGATCAGGCCTGACTGACATACATGGTGATTTCGGCGCGAAACACCGGCTTATCACCGACATAGGCCAGCACGGGAACCTTCACATCGCCCAGCTGGCTCCAGTCGATGGCGCTGCCGTCGGCCACGGCGCGAATGTCGCCATCGGCCTTGGCCAGGTATTCCACCGTCATGCCACGGGGAATCCAGCGGCAGCCCTTGGGGATCGAGGCGTCGGTCATGGTGCCGGCGGCCAGCTCGGCGGCGTTGCACAGGGCAATGGCGTGCACGGTACCGAGGTGGTTGAGCACCTCGCGGCGCTTGGCAAAGGTCACTTCGGCGTAACCCGCGCGCAGCTCGACGAACTGCGGTGCGATGCTGGCGAAATAGGGGGCGACCTGACCGATCAGGGCACTGAACTGCGCCGGGCCGGCTTGCTGGTACATCTGCATCATCTGACTCATGGGTGCTCCTGGAATGGCAAATACATTGAAGAGAAGCGCGCGCCGAGGCAGTATACGAATATTGGAATTTAATTCTAGAAAAATATTCTAGTAATGAGTGTTAAGGAATCCCATGGCCCGTCCCTCTCGCAAACACGAAATTCTCCAGGCTGCCCTGGCCTGCTTCACCGAGTTCGGGGTGGATGCCACGACCATCGAGATGATTCGTGACCGTTCGGGCGCCAGCATCGGCAGCCTGTATCACCATTTCGGCAACAAGGAGCACATCATTGCGGCGCTCTATCTGGCCGGCACTGGCGAGTATGCCGAGCTGCTGGAGCAGGGCTTCGGCACAGCCGATAGCGCCGAGGCCTGCGTCAAACTGCTGGTGACCAGCTACATCGACTGGGTGGCGGCCAACCCGGACTGGGCGCGTTTCATCCTGCACAGCCGCGGCCGGGTCGAGGCCAGTGAGCGCGGCGATGAACTGCGCGAGGCTAACCGCCTGCATTTTCAGCGGATCTTCGAGGCGCTGTCCGGTTACCGCGAGCAGGGGCTGTTCAAGCCGATGCCGGTGGATTGCTTCGCCTCGGTAATCATCGGCCCAACCCATGACTTTGCCCGCAACTGGTTGGCGGGGCGCACCCAGACGCAGCTGGCCGACTGCCGCCAATTGCTGGCGCAGATTGCCTGGGAGTCGGTACGCGCCAACCTGTAGGTGCGGTTCAGTAGCCCGGATGCAATCCGGGAAGCAGGCAGCTCCGCCCCCGGATTGTATCCGGGCTACGGCTCTAGGCATTTGCGCAAGCAGGAATAAAAAAGCCCCGCAGTGCGGGGCTTTTTCAGGCTGCTGGCCGTGCTCAGGCGCGGCGGCGGAACAGCGGTTGCGGCTGGTCGGCAGACGCCTGGTAGACCTCGGAGAACTCCTCGAAGGCTTTCAGGGCGTCGAGTGGGTCCTTGTCCGCACGCAGGGCGAAGGCATCGAAGCCGACGCGTTGGTAGGAGAACAGCTGGTCACGCAGCACATCGCCAATCGCCCGCACTTCACCCTTGTAGCCGTAGCGGGTGCGCAGCAGGTAGGCGGTGGAGCAGTGGCGACCGTCGGTGAAGGCCGGGAAGTTCAGGGCGATCACCTGGAAGTTGTCCAGCTGGTCGGCAATCTCTTCGATCTCTTCACCGGCTTCCAGCCATACGCCGAGGCCACCATCGCGGGCCTTGAGCGCATGGGCGTGCTCGACCCACAGGGCAAGCGGCACGATCAGGTCGTCGCAGTTGGAGATGCCATCGAGCGTGGCGTCCTTGGGCAGCAGGTGCCAGGTTTCGTCGATCACCTGGCCGTTCTTAATGATTCGCTGCATATACACGCTCCTTGAACGGGTCGACGCCGACGCGGCGGAAGGTGTCGAGGAAGCTTTCTTCATCGGTGCGCTGTTCGACGTAGACCTTGATGATCTTGTCGATCACGTCGGCCATGTCCGCTTCGGCGAAGGATGGGCCGAGGATCTGCGCCAGGCTGGCGTCACGGCCGGCACTGCCGCCGAGGGATACCTGGTAGAACTCCTGGCCTTTCTTGTCCACGCCGAGGATGCCGATGTGGCCGACGTGGTGGTGGCCGCAGGCGTTCATGCAGCCGGAGATGTTCAGGTCGATATTGCCGATGTCGAACAGGTAGTCGAGGTCATCGAAGCGGCGCTGGATGGCTTCGGCGATCGGGATCGACTTGGCGTTGGCCAATGAGCAGAAGTCGCCGCCCGGGCAGCAGATGATGTCGGTCAGCAGGCCCACGTTCGGCGTGGCGAAACCGTTCTCGCGCAACTCGCCCCAGAGGGTGAACAGCTGCGCCTGCTCGACGTCGGCGAGGATGATGTTCTGGTTATGGCTGTTGCGCACTTCGCCGAAGCTGTAGCGGTCGGCCAGGTCGGCGATGACGTCCAGCTGCTTGTCGGTGACATCGCCCGGCGCCACGCCAGTGGGCTTCAGCGACAGGGTCACGGCGACATAGCCGGGGCGCTTGTGGGCGAAGGTGTTGCGCTGGCGCCAGCGGGCGAAGCCAGGGTGCTCGGCATCGAGCGCGGCCAGGGCGGCGTCCTGATCGCTCAGGGCTTTATAGGTCGGGTCGATGAAGTGCGCCGCAACGCGGGCGACTTCGGCTTCATTCAGGGTGGTCGGGCCATCCTTGAGGTGGGCCCACTCTGCGTTCACGCGCTCGGCGAACACCTCAGGGGTCAGCGCCTTGACCAGGATCTTGATGCGCGCCTTGTACTTGTTGTCGCGACGGCCATAGCGGTTGTACACACGCAGGATGGCGTCGAGGTAGGAAAGCAGGTGCTGCCACGGCAGGAATTCATTGATGAAGCTGCCGACGATTGGCGTACGGCCCAGGCCGCCACCTACGGAAACGCGGAAACCCAGCTCGCCGGCGGCGTTCTGCACGGCCTCCAGGCCGATGTCATGCACCTCGATGGCGGCGCGGTCGCTGACGGCGCCGTTGACGGCGATCTTGAACTTGCGCGGCAGGTGGGTGAATTCCGGGTGGAAGGTCGACCACTGACGGATGATCTCGCACCAGGGGCGCGGATCGACGAGCTCGTCTTTGGCCACGCCCGCGAACTGATCGGTGGTGGTGTTGCGGATGCAGTTGCCGCTGGTCTGGATCGCGTGCATCTGCACGGTGGCCAGCTCGGCGAGGATATCCGGCACGTCTTCCAGTTCCGGCCAGTTGAACTGCACGTTCTGCCGGGTACTGATGTGCGCGTAACCCTTGTCATAGTCGCGAGCGATCTTGGCCATCATGCGTACCTGGGCCGAAGACATCAGGCCGTAGGGCACGGCAACGCGCAACATCGGCGCGTAGCGCTGGATATACAGGCCATTCTGCAGGCGCAGGGGGCGGAACTCCTCACCGGAGAGTTCGCCGGCCAGGTAGCGGCGGGTCTGGTCGCGGAACTGCTTGACGCGGTCCTCGACGATCCGTTGATCGTACTCGTCGTATACGTACATATATATCCTGTGATTCAGGCTACTGCTTCATCAGACAGCAAGGCTTTTTGCGCGCACGGCTGCGCACTCCACGCGGAGCTGGGGGAAGATACCAGTTAAGGTTTATGCGCAAAAGTGATGTTTTTGTATAAGGCTTGAACAAAAAGTACTAAGAAGAGCAAATGTGGCCTTTTACCTTGAGGCGCAGGGTTGCCTGGTCTTAACTGTCTTGGCGAACCACCCATAACCACAATAAAGGGGGAGCCATGACCGATCATACCGAACCAGACAGCCAGGACAGCCTCGTCGATGCCCGTGCTATTTTCATACTGATAGTGCTGGTCGTCGCCACTGCGGTGTTCTGGGTCAGTCAGCAATAGCCTGTGAAAGCAACAAGAGCCAGTGCTGGGCAGCCAGCCCTGGCTTTTTTATGGCGCGGGATCGAAGGTGAGCGGATGCGCGATGCGGCTCGGTATACTGCGCGGCCAATTTTCCTGAATAACGTTTCATGAATGCTCTGTTGCGCATCTTTCTAGCTACTTGCCTTCTGCTGACCTGGCTGCCGGCCCAGGCAGCTTCGGTGGTGTTCCTCAATCCTGGTTATTCAACCGAACGTTTCTGGTCCGATTACGCGGCTTTCATGCAGGACGCCGCCGATGATCTGGGCATGCAGTTGCACGTGCTCTATGGCGCGCGGGATACGCGAACCATCCTGGCCAATGCGCATGCGGTACTGCAACGCAAGGAGAAGCCCGACTACCTGGTCTTCGTCAACGAGCAGTATGTAGGCCCGGAAATCCTGCGCTTGTATGCCGACAGCGGGATCAAACTGCTGGCCCTGCACAGCACCCTGACGCCTGAGCAGCGGTCGCGTCTGGGTGGCCCACGGGAAAAATACCCGAACTGGATAGGCAGCCTGGTCACCAATGACGAGGAGGCCGGTTACCTGATGGCCAAGGCACTGATCGAACTGGATCCTCAGGGCGATATGGTGGCGTTCTCCGGCATCAAGCAGACACCATCGGCGAGCTTGCGCGAGGAAGGTTTGAAGCGCGCGCTGGCCGAGCACCCACAGGTGCGTCTACGGCAGTTGCTTTACGGCGAATGGAAGGAGCAGCGTGCCTACGAACAAGCCAAGGCTCTGCTGCCGCGCTACCCGGATCTTCACCTGGTGTGGGCGGCCAATGACGAGATGACCTTCGGCGTGATGCGTGCAGCTCGGGAGCAGGGTCGCAAGCTGCATTACACAGGCCTGAACACCTCTGAGCGGGTGTTGCAGGCGCGGATTGATGGACGGATCGAGGTGCTGGCCGGTGGGCATACCATTCTCGGTGGCTGTGCCATGGTGCTGTTGCACGATCATGCGCGTGGCCTGGATTTCGCCGAGCGCGGCGGTACGGAGCAGCAGGCCAGGCTCTTGCGCCTGTTCAATCAGCGTGAGGCGCAGAACCTGCTGGCGTACATGCGCAAGCCTGGTGAAGGGCTTGATTTCAGGCGTTTCAGTGCCCAGCGTGATCCGCAGATGAAGCACTACGCCTGTGCCATCGATGCCTTGTTGCGTTGAGTTCAGACGCCGGCGAAGTGCAGCACCAGCTGCACCACGCTGAAGATCACCAGCACGAAGATGGCGGTGAACAGCACGCCGAGAATCACGAAGTGGCTCGGTTTGCCGCGACTGAAGTCGCGAGCGCGGCGCTTGCCGCTCTGCACGCCGAAGGCTGCGGCCAGCACGCTTTGCAGCATCTCGCCGAAGGTCAGGGGCTTGTCGTTTTGCTCGTCGCTCATGGACACCTCCTTTCCTTCAGCGTAGCCGCAAAATCGGGTCGATTCAGCTATAGATCAGCATCCAGCGCCTGCACACGTTTGCGTTCCAGTTCGTCAAAACGGCTGGTCTGCAGTTCGCTCAGGGCGTTCTGCAGATCGGTCTGGCTAAGCCCGGCGGCGCGCAGGCGGTCACGTTCACTGGCGTAGTCGCTGAGGCGCTGCTGCCACTCGGCCTGTTGCTGATCCAGCTCGGCCAGGCGCTGCGCCGCCTCGCTGCCCAGGGTCTGTTCGCGCAGCAGGCGGATTTCTTCGGCGCTGGCACCTTCGGCCTGCATGGCCTGGGTCGTCGCATAGAGTTCGCCATAGCGTGTGCTTTCGCTGCGCGCCCGGCGTACGTCTTCGGGTAATTGTGCCTCCAGTTCGCTCAGCGCCTGTTGTTGCTGAGTGTCGCTCAAACCCTGCTGCTGGCCGAGGGCCAGGCGCTGCAACATGTACTCGTCCTCGGCGTTTTCGCGGGCGAAGAATGCCTGGTATTCCTCGCTGGAGAAGAACTGCTGGCGTATGGCGTTGAGCGCTTCGTAGCGCTGGCGCAGGGTGGCAGGGTCGAGGTTATTGTCGTGGCGTGGTAGCACCTGCAGGGCGATGCGGTAATCCACATAGCGGCGCAGCAGGTCACGCGCCTGGTCCACTGCAACACCTTGCAGCTGGGCGGCCAGCTCGCGATGGATGCGTAGCAGAACCTTGTTGACCCCTTCTTCTTCCAGCCCGGTGAGGTAGAACTCGAACAGTTTTATCAGTGTTGCTTCGATCACCAACTGACCCTGAGCATTCTGGCGCAGTTGCACGCCGTGATGGCTGCCCTGCAGGGAGGCGGGCAGTGGGCCGGGATCGCTCAGCTGGGCTGCTGGCGTCTGCTGCAGCTGCTGGTTGAGGGTGCTGGCCTGCTGACTGCGCGAGTCAGTCGGGATTGCGCTGCTGGGCGTGCTCTGGGCTTGAGCAGCTGGCGGTGTTGTATCGCTGAGGAGCAGCGTGGTGCAAATGCCGAGTGCGCTGAAACCGGCGACGGCCAAGGCACTCAGGAGAAATCTGGTGGACATCGAGAGCTCCTGACAGCGGGCATGCGCGGAGGGGAACCGGCATGCCCGCCAACCACTTACAGGCCGAGATTTTTCAGGCGATTGGCCTGATTCACGTAGAGGCTTTTCGGATTGGTTTCGAACAGCGACACCAGTCCCAGAACCTGATTGGTGACGTCCAGGTGGTTCATCATGTAGTTGTCCTTGAGCACCTTGCCGAAGTGGCTGGAGCAGCGTCCAGTCACACCGTCGTTGGATTCGCTGATGGCCAGCGAGGTGATGCCGAACAGCGGGTCGGAGATGTCCAGCACGTTGGTCAGCTTCCAGGTGCCGCTCATGGAGTACATGCGCACGCTATTGCCGGCAATGCTGGCGGTTTCCGGGCCTTCACCGCAGGAGGTGGTGGGGATACCAACCGGGAACTTGCTGTTGTTGGCAGCGGCACCGGTCTTGTTGAACTCGGCGAGCATGGCGCGGATGTCCGACTGGCTCTTCTTGTTGTTCGACATCAGGTTGACCAGGTCACCCACGGCATTGGCGAACACGTCGAAGGCCACGCCCTGGAGGGTGCCGGATGGGGCGATGCCGGTGGCCACGTCGGCCAGTGGCGAGCCCTTGTGAGGCGTATTCAGGGTGGTCACCGAGGCCACCATGTCCGGCCGCGTGTTCATCACGTAGCGTGCGGTGATGCCGCCCTGGCTGTGGCCGATCAGGTTGAACTTCTTCACGGTGCCGCCGGAGGCAGCGCGGATCTGCTCAAGCTGGGCGATCAGTGCTTCGCCGCGCTTGGCCGAGCTGTCGAAGGCGTTGATCTTGGGTACATGGACCTTGGCCCCTTCGCCCTGCAGGGCGCTGGGGATCTTGTACCAGTAGTCGATGAAGGCAATGGTGTCGAAGGCAAAAATGCCGGGCACCAGGACGATGGGGTGTTTGGTTTGTGCCGTGGTACCGGCGGTGGCGGTGAGGGCGGTGCAAAGGCTGGCGGCAGCCAACGTCGAGACGAGCAGCTTTTTCATCGAGAGTACCTGTGTGGATCTGTTTTTGTTTTTGTTGTAGCCCCGCACACAGCAGCGGAGGTGGCGGTTATCAGACCACCGCAACGCCGGTACGGCTTGTAAGAACTGATGAAAGCCAGTGCATGGCGATAAAATAAATGTGATGCGCGTCACGCTGGGGCGGCATCGGCTAGCCGAAAAAATCGTCCCTGTGATAACCCTGCGCCGACAAAAACAACAGGAGCAGCGGCGATCAGCCGACTGCCAGGCGGGAATCTTCATGCTGCCAATCAACGCGCCGGTCCTGCTCTATCTGTGGGACAAACGCACTTTTCATCTCGGTCAGTTCCATCAGCCACTGCAGCTTTCACAGGCTGCGGCGATGCTGCTGTTCGGCCTGGATGGCCCGCTCTATCTGGAGTCCGAGGGCTGTCAGGTGGTGTGCCACAGCGCGTTGTTGCCGGCTGGCTTGGATTTGAGCGTGGATAGCCGCAGTTCGCGCGTTGCGATCTGCTATCTCGACGTTTTCGGCGAAGATTTTGCGCTATTGGCACCGCGCATGGCTTCCGGCCAGGCCAGTGTGCTGCACGGCCTGGATAGCGAGGCTGCCTGCATCGAGCGTTTCGACCAGTTGCACCGCAGCAGCGCATCGCCAGAGTTGCTTTACGCCTGGATGGACGAGCTGATCAATCCGCAGCAGCAGGTGCCGGATGGCTTCTCCCTTGATTCGCGCATCGTGCGCACCATCGAGCTGATCAAGGCCGATGTGGCGTGCAACCAGTCCATCGATTACCTGGCCCAGCAGGTCGGCCTGTCGGTGCCGCGTCTGACCCAGTTGTTCCGCCAGAAGATCGGCATCCCGATTCGGCGCTATCGCCAGTGGCACCGGCTGTTCGTCACCTCGGTCGGCGTCGCGCGTGGCATGAGTCTGACCGAAGCAGCGGTGGCCGCTGGCTTCACCGACTCGGCGCATTTCAGTCACACCTTTCGCAGCATCATCGGCATGACGCCGTCTGCTGTGCTGGCACATCCCCATGGTGTGCGCCTGTTTGCCGGTTAGTTGTGGATTGAGCCGCTGACTGCACTAGGGCAAGCTGCCAGGATTGATCACTACCGAGCTCGGCATGTTTGACAGCGACTTCCCCGATGACGCGCAGCAGAGCGAACGCACCCGCGAAGTCATCCTGCGCTACCACCTGAGCTGGAAGCACCGCGACCTCGAGGCGGTGCTGGCGCTGTACCACCCGGAGATCGAATACAACGACTTCTTCCAGCAGCGCTGTATGCACCTGGCCGAGCTGCGCGAGTACGTGCAGCACAACCTGCCGCGCCAGCCCGGCGAGGCGCTGGAGCATAGCGACCGCATCCGCATCGACGGCCACACTGCGTTTATCCAGTACCGCCTGTGCCTGCAGGGCAGCGGTGGCCTGGTGTCGTTCCGCACCGGCGAGGCGATCACCGTGCGCGACGGACTGATCTGGCGGATCAACGAGTACGCGACCCTGCTGCGCGAGGAACGGGTAGTCAGCGCAGGCGGCGCAGCACGCCCGGCCATCAGCCGCCTGGGCCTGTCGGCGCGCCAGCTCGGTCAGCTCGCCCAGGATCTGCAGGAGTACTTCCAGCAGCACCAGCCTTTCCTCGACCCCGAGCTGAATCTGCAACAGGTCGCCGCGGCCACCGGCTACAGCCGCAACCAGATTTCCCACCTGCTCAACCAGGTGCTCGGGCAGAGCTTCTACCGCTACGTCAACCAGGCGCGCCTGCAGCACCTGCTCGATGGCCTGGCGGCCGGCGGTGATCCGCGTCCGGTGGATGAGCTGGCGTTCGCCGCCGGCTTCAATTCGCTGTCGGCCTTCTACAGCTGTTTCCGCCGGCATACCGGCCAGTCGCCCAAGGCCTACCTCAAGCAGATTTCCTTGCGGGCCCGCACGCACGACAAGCCCTGAGGCGACTCACTAGGCTCTGCGCATTCCCCCTTTGCGGAGCATGCAATGAGCGACTGGCGCACCCTCAGCCTGTGGCTGGATCAGCTCGACGAGTCCCTAGCGCCACGGCCCGCCCTGGGCGCCGAGCTGCACGCCGATGTGGCGATCATCGGCGCCGGCTACACCGGGCTGTGGACCGCCTATTACCTGAAGTGCCAGGCGCCGCAACTGCGTATCGTCATCCTCGAAGCCGAGACCGCCGGCTTCGGTGCATCCGGGCGCAATGGCGGCTGGCTGATGGGTAACCTGCTCGGCGAAGACCGCCTGCTTGGCGATTTGCCGGCCGCACAACGCAAGGCCGCGTTCGACCTGCTGCACGGCATTCCCGATGAAGTCGGCGCGGTCTTGCAGCGCGAAGGCATCGCCTGCGACTACCGCAAGGGCGGCGTGCTGTATTGCGCGGCGCGCTATCCGGAGCAAGAAGCCAGCCTGCGTGGGCAGCTGCAAGGCCTGCGCGCCTTGGGCCTGGGCGAGGAGGATTACCGCTGGCTGGAGCCTGCCGAGCTGGCCAAACAACTGCGCATGGCCAACCCCTATGGCGCGCTGTTTACCCCGCATTGCGCAACCATTCAGCCGGCCAAACTGGTGCGTGGCCTGGCCCGCTGCGTCGAGTCTATGGGCGTGGAAATCTACGAGCAAAGCCGCGTGCTCGACTGGCAACCGGGCCTACTGCGCACCTCCCATGGCAGCGTACGCGCTGACTGGATCGTGCCGGCCGTGGAAGGCTACGCCGCCAGCCTGCCACCGCTGGGCCATTACCAACTGCCGGTGCAAAGCCTGCTGGTGGCCACCGAGCCTTTGCCGGCCGAAACCTGGGCGCAGATCGGCCTGGAGCGGGGCCAGGCCTTCAGCGAAGCCAGTCGCCAGGTCACCTACGGCCAGCGCACGACTGATGATCGTCTGGTCTTCGGCGCCCGTGGCGGTTACCGCTTCGGCGGCCAGTTGCGCACCGATTTCAACCTGACCACTGATGAACGCCAGCTGCGCCGCTACCTGTTCGGTGAACTGTTCCCGCAGTTGCGCGAGGTGCGCCTGAGCCACGCCTGGGGCGGCAACCTGGGCATGGCCCGGCGCTTCCACCCGCACATGCTGGCGGACCGGCGCAACGGCATCGCCCTGTCCGGTGGTTACGGTGGCGAAGGGGTAGGGGCCAGCAACCTCGGCGGGCGCACCCTGGCCGCGCTAATTCTTGGCCAGGACAGCGAGCTGACCCGCCAGCCCTGGGTCATCAGCGATGGCCGCCTGAGCCAGCTGCGCAGCTGGGAGCCGGAGCCGTGCCGCTGGCTGGGCTACAACGCCATCATCCAGAGCTTCGTGCATGAGGACCGGGTGCTGGCCGACCCGCACAGCGCGCCCTGGCGCCGCCGCCTGGCGCAAAGCTTGGCGGGCTTCATGGAAAGTTTCATGCGTTAACGCAAAACCTTCGGAGAAAGCCATGAGCATCAGTCATTTCAAGAACACCGCCAGCCTGGCGTTGGAGGAATCCAACCCGGTGGCCGTGCCGCTCAGCGAGCCGGTCGCAGTCACCTCGGTGACCAGCGTCGAGTGCAGCGACGGCGTGGAAACCGGCGTGTGGGAGTGCACGCCGGGGCGCTGGCGCCGGCAGATCGTGCATCAGGAGTTCTGCCACTTCATCGCCGGGCGCTGCACCTTCATCCCCGACGTGGGCGAGCCGATCGTGATCCAGGCCGGCGACGCCATCCTCTTCCCAGCCAACACCACCGGCATCTGGGATATCCAGGAAACCCTGCGCAAGAGCTATGTGCTGATTTTCTGAACCCGCTGCCCATCCATCCTTGCCAACAAAAACAACTACCGAGGTAATTCCATGCTGAAGAAAATCCTCCCGCTGATGCTGCTGGCATCGGTCAGCCAGGCCGCGGAGAGCGTGCGTATCTACAACTGGGCCGAGTACATCGCCCCGGATACGCTGAAGAGCTTTGAGAAGGCCAGCGGCATAGCCACCCACTACGACGTCTACGACGGCAACGAAACCCTGGATGCCAAGCTGATGGCCGGTCGCTCCGGGTATGACGTGGTGTTTCCTTCGGACCATTTCATGGCCCGGCAGATCCAGGGTGGTGCGCTGAAGAAGCTGGACAAGAGTCAGTTGCCCAACTGGCAGAACCTCAACCCGGTGTTGCTGCAAGCGCTGCAGGTCAACGACCCGGGCAATCAGCATGGTTTCCCCTACCTGTGGGGCAGTACCGGCATCGGCTACAACGTCGACAAGGTCAAGGCGGTGCTCGGTGACGGTGTGGCGCTGGACTCCTGGGACCTGCTCTTCAAGCCGGAGCACATGGCCAAACTCAGCCAATGCGGCGTGGCGGTACTCGACAACGGCCCGGAGCTGCTGCCGATCGCCCTGCATTACCTGGGGCTGCCACACCACAGCCAGAACCTCGACGACTACAAGCAGGCCGAGAAGCTGTTGTTGGAGATGCGCCAGAACGTGCGCTATTTCCACTCCTCCAAGTACATCAGCGAGCTGGCCAATGGCGATATCTGTCTGGTGGTGGGGTTCTCCGGCGATGTCATGCAGGCCGGCAGTCGCGCCAGCGAGGCCGGTAACGGGGTGAAGATCGAGTATGTGATTCCCAAGGAAGGCGCGCCCATGTGGTTCGACATGGTGGCCATGCCGGCCGACGCGCCCAACGAGGCGGCGGGTTACGCCTTCATGAACTACCTGCTGCAGCCCGAGGTGATGGCCGGCATCAGCAACCATGTGCACTACGCCAACGGCAATGCCAAGGCCGATGGCCTGGTCGATCCGGCGCTCAAGGCCGACAATAAGGTCTATCCGCCGGCAGACGTACTGAGCAAGCTGTACACCCTGCAGGCCATGCCGCTGAAGATCGACCGGGTGCGCACGCGCATCTGGAGCAAGGTCAAGAGCGGCACCTGACTGTTACTGATTGCTCAACAAAGCCCCGGCCTCGTCCGGGGCTTCGTCGTTCTGGCAACTGGCCAGGCCGAGTCTGACCAGTACCGGCAAATGATCGGAGCCGATCCGCGGGCTACGCTCCTGGCCCAGCAGGTGCCAGTGCCGCGTGGCCAGTACATGATCGATGGGAATGCCCATGACGCCCGCGCCCAGGCTTGGCCAGGTGGGCGCCAGGCCGCTGGCGCGCCGCCAGCCGTGTGCATCCTGCCCGGCGAATGCGCTGGACCAGGGCGTGGCGTTGAGGTCGCCGGCGAGCAGGGCCGGCTGCGCGCCACTGCTCTGCAGCAGTTCGCGCAGGCGGGCGTCGCGCCGGGCGTGAAAGTCCGGCGACAGTGGTGGCATGGGATGAAAGGCGCTCATGCTGACGTTGCAGCCAGCGAGGCGCAGTTGCGCGCGCAGATGGGGAATGCCCTGGTCATCCATCTCCACCCTGCTATGGGTCAGCGGCAGGCGCGAGAGCAGGGCGATGCCGAAGGGCGAACTGTCGGCGTGGATCAGTCGATGTGGATAGCCGGGTAGCTGCTGCAGCGCCTTGGCGTAGGCCGGCGAGACTTCCAACAACACCAATAGATCCGGCTGCGCCTGCAGCAGCCAGGCGGCCAGCCGCGCAGTATCGCTGCTGTCCAGGTGCACGTTGGCGCTGGCCACGCGCAACTCGGGGCCGCCAGTGCCGGTGGGCAACTCGGGTGCTGCGCTCAGCCAGGGCAGTGGGGTGGCCAGCAGGGGCAGCAGCCAGCGTCGATCACGCCAGGCGCCGAGCAGTGCGGCCGATACCAGGCCAGTGAGAAACAGCCATTGCCAGTGGCTGGCGAGGTCCAGCAGCCAGGGCAGGGTGCCGCTGGTTCCAGCCAGCGCGTTGCTCAGCAGCGGCAGCAGCAGGCCGAGCAGGCTGGGGGTAGTGAGCAGCCAGAGATAAGCGTTCAGTCGGGACATGGTTGTGCTCACCTTGGGCTGCTGAGAGTGGCCGCCGTCCGATGGCTCCGCAAGCGGCTCAAGCGCCGAGCAGGTCGAGGATTTCGGCGAAGTGCGGACGCTCGTCGAGATTGCTCGACACGCAGCGGCGCTGTAGTTGCCATAGCCCCTGTGCTTCTGGCGCTGCGCAGCGCTGCAGTAATTCTTCGAGCAGACAGCCGAAGGCGCACACCTCGATCCGCTGCAGGGCTGCGCCGGTCGTGCTGTGCGGGGCGAAGAACGAGGCGGCGCCGAAGTCGCCTAGCAGGCAGTTACCTTGCGGGTTGACCAGCAGGTTGTGCGCATACAGGTCCCCATGCAGGATGCCCCGGGCGTGCAGATGGGCCATGGCTGCGGCAGCGCCGCGGGCGATGCGCAGGGCTTCGGCGAGGCTGAAGCGGCGCTCGTCCGGGTACTGGTCGCGGGTGCAGCTGGCCAGCGAGGGCGGCCCGGCCAGCACCTGGTAGCTCGGCTCGATCAGCTCCAGCAGCAGGCCGGCCGGTGCGTCAGCCTGCTCGGCCAGCGGGCCGGCCACGCGGATCAGGTTGGGGTGTTCGCTGGCAGCCAGGCAGGCGGCCATTTCACTGTGGGGCAGGCCGTCGCTGGTCAACTCGCCCTTGAACAGCTTGGCCGCCATCGCCTGGGGCGGCTGGCCAGGGCGCGTCCACTGGGCGTGGTGGATCATGCCGCTGGCGCCTTGGCCGAGCAGTTCGCCGAGCGTCAACTGCGTGCGCACTATCGGCGGGTGCGGATGGCGGGCCAGGGCCAGCGTTTCCTCGCGGTCGCTGAAGGGGTTGCCGGCAAAGGCCAGCCAGCTGAGGCGCGGCAGTTGCAGCAGCCAGTCGGGCAGGCCATCGAGGCGGTTGGCGGCGATGCGCAGCAGTTCCAGGTTGCTGCAGGCGGCCAGGCTGTCCGGCAGGTCGGTGAGCTGGTTGCCGGCCAGCATCAGCTTCTGCAGGCGCGGGCAGTCGCCCAGCTCCTGCGGCAACTGGCTGAGCTGGTTGTCGGTCAGGATCAGCCAGCGCAAGGCCTTGGGTAGGGCTGCAGCGGGCAGATGACGCAGGCGATTGGCCTTGAAACCGACCATCTCCAGCTGCGGGCAGTCGCCGAGCACTTCCGGTACTTCGCTGAAGGGGTTGTCCGAGCAGAACAGCACCTTGAGCTTGTGCAACCGTGGCAAATCGTCTGGCAGGCGGGTGAGCTGATTGGCGGACAGGTTGAGCACTTCCAGGCTGTCGGCCAGGTCGAAGATTTCCCGGGGGAATTCGTGCAGCTCGGCGGACAGGTCCAGGCGGGTAATGCCGGCCAGTTCGCCACGGCGGAGTTGTTCGAGAGTGTGCATGCGGGTCGGCAGGGGCGGCTGGAAAAAGTCGCAGAGAGTAGCATTTTGATGCAAGCCCGACAGCCGCGGAGCAGGGCGGTGCCGAGTGCTTTGGTAGGAGCTGCTTGAGCCGCGAACACTCTCAGGCGCCGGCAACAGCCTCGCGGCTAAAGCTGCTCCTACGGGAGTAGGTGCCCCTCAGAGCCAGCGTCGCACGAGGTTGCAGTACTGCAAATAGGGTTCGCCGAACTTGGTGCTCAGAGCGCGTTCCTCCGGGCCGATCTGCATGCGGTTGAGGTAGGCGACGAACAGCGGCAGGCCGAGCAGGCTCAGCGGGTTGCCGAGAAACAGCGCCCAGCCCCCCAGGCACAGGAGCATGCCCAGGTACATGGGATTGCGGGTGAAGCGGTACACGCCGTTGCTGACGATGCTACTGGTGGCGCTCGGCCGGGTCGGGTTGATGGTGGTGCTGGCCTGACGAAAGGCCAGGACGCCGGCGCCGGCCACGCCCAGCCCGGTGATGGCCAGCAGCACGGCCAGCGCCAGTTGCCCCGGCAGCGCAAAGCCCAGGCTCGGCAGCAGGTAGGCCAACAGCCACATCAGCAGGCCGCAGACAAACAGCACCAGCGGCGGCGGGATCTTCAGTTCGAGAGCGGACATGGGCGCAGTTCCTGATTGGGATAGGCGCCGATTGGTGCACGGCGTTGCCGCCGCTGGCAAGCCCGGCGCCGTTTCAGTCCGCAGAATGGCGCTGTTGGCGTTTGCGCTCGACCAGTTCGGCAGCCCGTGCGCGCAGTTGGCCGCAGCCGCCGTCGATGTCCTGGCCGGCGCTGTTGCGCACCTTGGTCAGCACGCCGCGGCTGTGCAGGTAGCGCACGATCTGCACGATGCGGTCGCCGTCGGGGCGCTGGAATTCGTCGGCTTCCAGGCTGTTATAGGGGATCAGGTTGAGCACCGCGTACTTGCCCTTGAACAGGCGCAGGATCTCGTCCATTTCTTCCTGGCTGTCGTTGATGCCCTTGAGCAGCGTCCACTGGTACTGGATCGGGTAGTCGACGGCGCGGGCGTAAGCTTCGCCCAGCTCCATCAGCTCCTCGGGGTCGATACGCGGTGCGCGCGGCAGCAGTTGCTGGCGCAGTTCGGCATCGGTGGTGTGCAGCGACAAGGCCAGGGCCGGTTTGATCCGTTGCTGCGGCAGGCGCTCGAATACCCGTGGGTCGCCGACCGTGGAGAACACCAGGTTCTTGTGGCCGATACCGCCTTCGCTGCCGAGCAGGTCGATGGCTTCCAGCACGTTGTCGAGGTTGTGCGCCGGCTCGCCCATGCCCATGAACACTACTTTCTTTACCGGGCGGAAGCGCCTCGCCAGGGCCACCTGGGCGACGATCTCGGCGCTGCCCACCTGGCGCAGCAGGCCGCTCTTGCCGGTCTGGCAGAACACGCAGCCGACCGCGCAACCGACCTGGCTGGAGACGCACAGGCCGCCACGCGGCAGCAGCACGCTCTCGATCATCTGCCCGTCGCTCAGCTCCACCAGCAGGCGTGCCGAGCCGTCGACGCCGGGGTGTTCGGAGCGCAGGCGCACCAGGTTGTCGAGGTCTTCGCTCAGTCGCGGCAGGCCGGCACGTACCGAGAGCGGCAGGAAGTTATCGCTGTGCTGGCGGCGAGTACCGGTGTTCAACGGCTTGCCCTGCAACCAGGCACGCACCACCCGGCCACTGTGGGCAGGCAGGGCGCCGAGGTCGGCGAGGCGTTGCTGGATGTCGGGGATGCGCATGGGGCGCGCATGCTACCACTGTGCGCGGTAGCGGCGAAGCGTGGCCGGCTTGGCGGACGGAGACCCGCCGAGCGCAAGTGCTTACTGGGGTTCTACGCTGATGGCCAGTGCCGAACTCAGGCGAATCACCACCTGGCGGTTCAGATACTCGTCTTTGAGCTGCACGTCCGGGCGCACCTGCACGGTCTTGCGCGTGCCATCGGCGAATTCCAGGGTGGCTGTGCGCTGTTTGGTGTCGATGACCTTGACCACGGCGGTGACCTCTACGGTATCGGCCACCAGCAGGCCCGGCTTGGAGCCGGCCGGCGGTGCGGCAACCAGTCCGGCGGCGCCATCCTCGCCGGCAGCGCCCGGCTCACGCAGGAATACCACCTGTTCCACGGCGATGGTGGCATTGACCTTGTCGCCGACCTTCAACTGCGGAAAATTGATCATTTCTGGCGGGGCAGTGAAGCTGCGCTGGTGGCCCTGGGCGTCCTCCAAAGTAAAGCTGCGCTTGTCGTAATCGATGGCACTGACCACAGCACTGACTTTCTCGACCTGTGTGCTCACACCGCCGGGTACGCCCTCGATGGTGACCTGGCTGGTGTCTACGTCGCGGGTCAGTGGCTCATTTTCTGCCTGGCTGCTGCAGGCGCTGAGTAGCGCAGCGCTGAGCAGCAAAAAACCAAGGTTGTTGATAGCGGGCATGGGCAATCTCCTGATGGCTCTTAGGGCTTGGTGTGGCGAATTTCGTAGAGGGCATCTTCACTGCGCATCGGCGTCAGGTGAATCGAGTAGCTTGGCGAAGGCTGGCCGATGACCATTTCGTTCAGGTTGTACTGCACATTCAGCTTCAGGTATTTGATCTGTGCCGGGTTGAGGGTGAGCTGCTGCTCGATATCGCGCGGTGCCCACTTGGCTGCCGGGCTCAGGCCGGTAATCCGCACACTGTGGGTTCCCGGCGCCAGTTCGACATGCCGATACTGGTTGAACTTCAACGTGCCGATGCTCTGGCTGTCGATGAACACTTCCGGGTAGTCGAAGCGCAGGGGTTGCATCAGGCCCGGGTTGCTGGCTTCCGGTCGATACAGGTAGAGCACGGCGTTCTGCGGGTTGGCGGGCTGTACGGCTTCGAAGTAGGCGGGGCTGCTGCAACCTGTTAGCAGCAGGGGCAGTAGCAGTAGCAGCCGACGATGCATGCAGGGCATCCTTGTCCGGTGGCGGGGCGTGACGATTGCCGACCACATACGGCCGACCAGCTAAGGTTAGCTGACGATCCATCTGCGTGCCGGGAGCGCCTGTGCTATGGTGCGCGCCGGAAAAAGTGTGGGGACACACCATGAAATTCATACACCAGCGCGAACACCTCAACGAAGACGATATCGTCGTCATCGAGTGCTCGCAGCCCTGCAATATCCGCCTGATGAGCGATGCGAACTTTCGCAGCTTCAAGAATGGCGGGCGCCATGCCTACCACGGCGGCGCATTCGACAAGTTCCCGGCGAAGATCACTGTGCCCAACAGTGGCTTCTGGAACATCACCATCGACACGGTGACTCGTCGCGCGATCAGCGTGACGCGCAAGCCGGCGCTGAAGCATTCGATCAAGATCATCCGCCGTTCCAGCTCCAGCCTGAGCTGATTGGCTGAGGGTTACTCGGCGCTTGCCCGCTGCTGGCCGTCGTTGCCCAGGCGGTACTGGTTTTCGCCGCTGCGCTTGGCCTCGTACATCGCCAGGTCGGCGACATGGATGAGTCGGTCCATGCTCGGTGCATGATCCGGAAACACCGCGATGCCCAGACTGGCACCGATGCGCTGCAGGTTGTCGCTGCCGAACGGTGTGGCCAGTGCGTCGAGGATCTTCCCGCCAATCTGTCGCGCCTCTTCTTCGAGGGCACAGTCCAACGCCAAGCCTTCGAGGATGACTACGAACTCGTCGCCGCCAATCCGTGCCACGCTGTCGGACTCGCGCAGCGCACCCTTGAGCTTCTGCGCGGTGGCCACCAGCACCTGATCGCCGGCGGCATGGCCGTGGGCATCGTTGATCGCCTTGAAACCATTGAGGTCGATGAACACCAGAGCCACCCGTGTCGCATTACGCCGCGCACGTTCCAGGGCATTGCTCAGGCGATCCTCGAAGACCAGGCGGTTGGGCAGGCCGGTCAGCGCATCGTGGTGGGCCAACTGGTGCATCTGGCTGGCCCAGGCCTTCTCCTCGGTGATGTCGCGCACCACGCCCATCATCTTCACCGCCGCGCCCTGGGCGTTCTTCAACACGTTGCCGGTCTCGCGCAGCCAGTGCACGCTGCCGTCCGGCCAGACCACCCGGTATTCCTCGTCGTGGTTTTCGCCCGTCTCGATACAGCGCAGCTCGCCGGCACGCACCCGCTCGCGATCATCCGGGTGCACGCTGGCGCAGAACAGCTCGTAACTGGGTGTCACGGCGCCGACCGCATGGCCGAACATGGCGTAGATGGCCTCGGACCAGTACAGGCGATTGGTATCGACATCCCAGTCCCAGGTGCCGATACGGGCGAAATACTGGCTGCGCTTGAAGCGCTCGATATCTTCCTGGGAGCGCTCCGGCTCGCTGGCCGGCTGCAGAAGGGCAAGGCTCTCGCCAGCTTCGCCGAGGCGGCAGACTTCCAGCGCGAGCCGTTTACCCGTGGCACTGATGATTTGCAGGCGCTGCCCGGCTGTCAGGGCTTCGGTTTGCGCCAGCTGCGGCACAGCGTCCGCCAGGGGGGAACCGAGCAACTCGCTGCCGGCCTTGCCCAGGAGGTGGGCGGCGGCCTGGTTGTGTTGACGGATATGTCCGTCGCTGCCGATCAGCAGCACGCCGTCGCTGAGTTTGTCGATTAACTGGTCGTACAGCTCCAGCCGCTGCCGGGCCTGGCGCTCACGGCGCAGCAGGCGGGTCAGCAGGAATACAAGGAGCAGAGCGGCGGCGAGGGCAAGGATGATCAAGGGCATTTTGCTGGTTCAGGGCTGCTGGAGCCCGTTGGAGAGCAGAAGATGGGTGGCATTATGCATGCGCCGTTCAAGCAGTTGGGCTGCGCGAGTTGTTTAGCGACCACCTCGGCAGGGTAGCCGCGCAATCTGAAGTCCTGCAGCTTACTGCTATGCCTATGAAAACATTATGGCGAGCCGTATGGAGATGCACTCTATGCACACTGATGGCTGTGGGCGGGTGTTTGCTGGCGAGAGGCCCTCGGCGAAGTTTGTCCTGGGTCAGAACGGCCGGCCCAGGTAGAAATACAGACTGCTGTTACCGTCGTCGGCACGGCCATAGCCCAGGTAGAGCGGGCCGATCGGGCTGTCGGTGCCGATGAACAGGCTGTTGGAGATGATCCAGTCGCTGCTGTTGCTCTTCACCAGCGGCTCTCCCATGCGGCCGACTTCCAGGGAGATGCCGCCGTAGGCGCCTTCGAGCAGGGTGCCCTGCATGATGCGGTGGTAGTACATCACGCGGCCGAACTGCAGGTCTTCGCCAAGCAACTGGCCGGGGGCATAGCCGGACTGCTTGAGGAAACCGCCCCACTGGACGTTTTCATAGGTGGGCAGCGGGTCATCGCCCAGCTTGTCGGCGGCGAACAGGGCGAAGTTGAAGGTGTGCGAGTCGAAGGAGATGGCCGAGGTAAATTCGCCCGACCACTTGGCATAGTCTTCTTCCGCGCCGAGGGCCTGCTGTGAGTCGAACAGATTGATCTGACTGCGCCAGCCTGAGCGGGGGAAGTTGGCGCTGTCGAGCTGGTCCAGGCGCAGGCGCGCGGTGAGGGCGCCGGCTGTCAGGCGCTTGTTCTCGACCTCCAGGTAGTCGGGACCGCTGTCCAGGCTGGGGTTGACCTGGCCGGTGACCAGGCCCAGGCGCAGTTCGCCGTAGCGGTTGAACTGGCTGCCGACATCGACGCCGGCCAGCGTCGAGAACATGTCATAGGTGCCGATGCGCCGCTCGTCATCGTAGAGGTCGGCGCTGCGCTGGGTGATGGCCAGGTGCGGGGCGACGAACAGCGGGTTACCAGCGCTCAGCGGCTGATACCACTCGCTCTCCCAACTGGTGGTTTGGCCGATCTGTACGTCGTTGCGCCACTCGGCACCGCGGTCGTTGAGCCAGGTCTGGCGGTGACTGCCGAGCAGGTTGAAGGAGGAGTCGCCGTCGAAGTCGCTGGACAGGCCGAGGCCGAAGCGCAGGTAGTCGGGGCCCCAGGTCTTCTCGGCGGGGGTGATGGCCAGCACGCGCTTGCCGTTTTCTTCCTCGATGCGGTAGCTGACATGTTCGAAGTCGCCGGTGCCATAGAGGCGGCGGATGTCCTTGTCGAGCACAGCCTGGTCGATCGGTTTCCCTGCCTGGGTGTCGACCAGGCCGACCAGGGCTTTGGGATTGACCCGCTGCAGGTTGTCGAAACGCACTTCATCGATCACCAGTTGCTCGGCCTTGGCCTGCTGGGTCTGTTGCAGGCGCAGGGCGGCGTATTCGGCTGGCGGCAGTGCCAGCGGACGCAGGCGTTCGGCCATCTTGCGGGTGGCCGCTTCGCCGAGCGGGGCTATCTGCGGCAGGGCGTCGAAATCACCGGTGGAATAGTCGCCCAGTTCCGGCGAGATGAGTATGTCCTGCGGCTGCAGGCTGGCCAGCGAGGCCTGCACGTTCTGTTCGGTGAGGATGCTGAGCATCTGCCCGGACACACCGAGGATGCCGTTGAGCTGTTCACGCTTGAGCAGCGGGGTGCCGACGTTGACCGCGATGATCACATCGGCGCCCATCTCGCGGGCAGTCTGCACCGGCAGGTTGCTGGTGAGCATGCCGTCAACCAGCATCATGCCGTTGAACTCGGCCGGTGCCACGGCGCCGGGCACCGACATGCTGGCGCGCATCACGTTGGCCAGCTCGCCTTCCTTGAACACCACGGCCTGGCCGGTGACCAAGTCGGTGGCGACTGCGCGGTAGGGGATCGGCAGGCGGTCGAAGTGCTGGTAGCCCTTGGTCTTGCTCAACTGGCGCAGCACGGTTTCCAGCTGCACGCCGGTGACGATGCCCTTGCCTAGCTTGACCTCGCCCTTGCTCAGGCCGATCTCGGGAGTGAACAGGATGCTGTAGTCGTCACCCTTGCGGCGCATGGCCAGTTCCTGGCGCGGCGGTTCTTCCTTGAACAGCAGTTCGGTGGAGATGCTGCTGAGGATCACGTCCATTTCCGGCAGGGTGGTGCCGGTGGCATAGGCCGCTCCCACCAGCGAGCCCATGCTGGTGCCGGCGATGCAGTGCACCGGCACGCGGTATTCCTCCAGCACCCGCAACACACCGACATGGGCTGCACCACGGGCGCCGCCGCCAGACAACACCAGGCAGATGCGCGGGTGCGCCGGCGTCTTCACTGCTTGGCTGCTCGCCGCGTGGGCGGCGGGCAGGGTGGCACTGGCAAGCAAGAGTAGGGCAAGGAAGCGGGACATGGGCGTCATGGTTGGCCTTGGCGATATGGGCTGTCGGTCAGGGTTGGCGAATCAGGCGTGAAAAGTCCGGAGAATCCCCGGCAGACTGAGCCTTGGGGTTGATCAGGGCGTCACGCTGCAGTTCGGCAAAGGGTCGCTCGCTGCCGAACAGGCGCCCCTGTTCATACATGAATTGCGGCACATAGCCGCTGGCCAGCAGCTTCCAGCTGAACGGCACGTGCTGCTCGTTGACCTGGGTGCTCATCCAGATGCTGGTGGTGCAGTTGGTGGTCAGGGTGTTGTAGAACTCGGGCCGCTCGTGCAACTGGTTGATCCGCTCGATGTAGGCCATGAACAGGCGCCTGGCGTTGTCCAGGTCACCCTGCAGGCGATACAGGTAGACCTGCTCGGGCGGGGCTTGCCGGTGGTTGGTGCGCAGGCCGATCACGTCGCGCTCGTCGGCCACCACGTAATACAGCTCGTACTGGCGGAAGAACCCATTGAGGGTCGAATAGCTTTCGCCGACTTCCTTGCGCGTTTCGATGGACACGGCCACGTGCTGGCCATCGGCGAAGGCGAAGCTGAGGAACACATGGGCGATCGAGGGGCCCATCCAGTAGGTGGCGATCAGGTCGACGCCGACCAGTTCGTCCAGCCTGACCTGCTTGTCGTAGTAGGCCGGGGTGTAGTCGAACTCGCTGCGGTACTTGAAGTTACGCACGTTGTGCAGGGTGATGAGGTTGCCGTCGATGGTGGCCGAGGGCAGCACGGCCACATCGCTTTGCCACGGCCGATCATTCGAGGGGGCCAGCGACTGCCACCAGAACATCCAGGCAGCGGCTACTGCCAGCAGCGCCGCGCAGGTCACGCGGCGCCCACGGCTGAACCACAGCCGTGATACAGCGAACAGCGCCAGCAAGCCAATGCCGGTTGCCAGCGCTTTGCTCAGGTAGCCGTCCTGCGGTCCGGCGATCAACAGCGCAGCCGCGCTCCAGGCTGTCAGGCAGAGCAGGACGAGAGCAAGCAGGAGTTTTCCAAGTGTTTTCATGGCAACCGCAGGGCAGAGGGCTGGATGTGATGTGGCGCTATAAGTGAAGCAGCTTAACCCACATGATATGCGGGGCCTCTTGGCTTATCGATTCCGGGTCGGCATTTCGCACCAGATCGAGCGTTTTGTTGTCCTGCGTCAGTTTCTGATGTCCTTCCATGATTGATCCTTCAGGCATACGCGTATGAAACGCCCCTTTACTTAGGGTTCTGCATGCCTGTCGATTTGCTTATACCCCAGGGGCATTTGCGCGTCGTGGTGCCGCTGGACTGCCAGCACGCCACTGGGCTGGCGCCTGGATCGGCAGCTACATGCCTGAGTGGCTAAGCTGCAGGTTGGCGTGAAATACCAAGCAAAACTGACCGCAGCCTGGCGAGTTATACCCAGCAGTGCTCTAACAATTAACTCGATTCAACGGAGTGATACTGATGCAGCTGAACCAGCTTGCTCGCCTGCTCGTCACCTTGCCCGTCCTGACGGCGCCTTTTGCCGGCGTCCAGGCTGCCGAGCTGGATCGCAGCATCCTGCCGATTGCCGAGCCGGCGCGGCCGACCTTCAGCGAGCTGGATGTGCGTAACGCCAAGCCACCAGCACAGTTCAGGATCGAGGCACCAGCCGGCGCGCCGAACGTGCTGGTGGTGTTGATCGACGACCTCGGCTTTGGCGCCACCAGCACTTTCGGCGGCCCAATCGCCACGCCGACACTCGATGACCTGGCCCAGGATGGCCTGCGCTACAACAACTTCCACACCACGGCGGTGTGCTCACCGACCCGTGCCGCGCTCAAGTCCGGGCGCAATCACCACATGGTGAACATGGGCCTGATCACCGAGATGGCCACCGCCTTCCCCGGCAACACCGGGCAGATTCCCAACGCCACTGCGCCGGTGGCCGAGATGCTGCGCCTCAATGGCTACAGCACCGCAGCCTTCGGCAAGTGGCATGAAACCCCGGCGGCGGAAACCGGCGTCTCCGGCCCGTTCAACCGCTGGCCGACGCAGCAGGGCTTCGACAAGTTCTACGGCTTCCTTGGCGGCGAGACCAACCACTGGGCGCCGGCTCTGTATGACGGCACCACGCCGATCGAGGCGCCGGAAGACCCGAACTATCACTTCCTCACCGACATGACCGACCAGGCCGTGGCCTGGATGAAGTACCAGAAGGCGCTGACGCCGAACAAACCCTTCTTCGTCTATTTCGCCCCGGGTGCCGTGCATGCACCGCACCATGTGCCCAAGGAGTGGATCGCCAAGTGGAAGGGCAAGTTCGATCAGGGCTGGGACAAGATCCGCGAAGAAAGCCTGGCCCGTCAGATCAAGCTGGGCGTGGTTCCGGCCGGCACCCAGCTGCCGCCCAAACCCGCCGCGATCAAGGATTGGGACAAACTCTCGGCTGACGAGAAGCGCCTGTTCAGCTTCCAGGCCGAAGTCTTTGCCGCTTTCGTCGACTACACCGACCATGAGATTGGCCGCATGCTGCAGGCGACTGCCGATATCGGTCAGGCCGACAACACGCTGGTCTATTACATCGTGGGCGACAATGGCACCAGTGCCGAGGGTGGCGAGTTTGGCATGAGCAACGAGTACACCGCCTTCAACGGTGCGGCGGAAAGTCTGCCGGACCTGATCAAGAAGATGGAAAGCTGGGGTGGCCCTGATAGCTATCCGCACATGGCCGCCGGCTGGGCGGTGGCCTTCGATTCGCCGTTCGGCTGGACCAAGCAGGTGGCATCCGATTTCGGCGGCACCCGCAACGGCCTGGTGGTCAGCTGGCCCAAGGGCATCAAAGCCAAGGGCGAAGTGCGCAGCCAGTTCAGCCATGTGATCGACGTGGCGCCGACCATTCTCGAGGCTGCAGGCCTGCCGGAGCCGAAAGTGGTCAACGGCACGCCGCAGATTCCCATGCAAGGCACCAGCATGGTCTACAGCTTCGATGACGCCAAGGCCGCGGAGCGCCATACCACCCAGTACTTCGAGATCGTTGGCAATCGCGCCATTTACCATGAGGGCTGGTTCGCTCGCACCATCCATCGCGAGCCTTGGGCAGCCGGGCCGACCCGTCCTCTGGCCGAGGATGTCTGGGAGCTGTTCGACGTGCGCAATGATTTCAGCCTGAGCACCGATCTGGCGGCCAAGCAGCCCGAGAAGCTCAAGCAAATGCAGGCCCTGTTCATGGCCGAAGCGGAGAAGAATCATGTGCTGCCCATCGATGACCGTGGCTTCGAGCGCTTCGTGCCGGAGATTGCTGGTCGTCCGGACCTGATGGCTGGTCGTACCTCGCTGACCCTGGGCGAGGGCATGACCCGCATGGGCGAAAACGTCTTCATCAACGTGAAGAACAAGTCCAAGACCATCACCGCCGAGCTGGAGATTCCCGAGGGCGGCGCCAATGGCACCCTGATTGCCCAGGGCGGACGTTTTGGTGGCTGGTCGCTGTACCTCAAGGACGGCGTGCCGGGTTACGCCTATAACTACCTGGGCTTGCAGCAGACTGCGCTGCAGGCCAGCAAGCCGCTGCCGGCCGGCAAGGCCATCCTGCGCTACGAGTTTGCCTATGACGGTGGTGGCCCGGGCAAGGGCGGCCAGGGCACCCTCTACGTGAATGACCAGAAGGTGGCGGAAGGGCGCATCGAACGCACTCAGCCCACAGTGTTCTCTGGCGATGAAACAGCTGATGTTGGCGTCGATCTGGCTACCCCGGTGGTTGAAGGCATCGGCAGCGGTCAGCGTTCGGCTTTCACCGGCACGATCGAAAAAGTCACCGTTCAGGTGCATTGACCCGACGACTCCGGCGCGCATCACGCGCGCCGGGGCGACTTCCGCTATTTCGTGAGGGTTTTCATATGAAGCCGAATTTTCCTCTGACCCTGCTGGCCTGCCTGGTGGCGCTGCCAATTCCGGCACTGGCCGGTGGCCTGATGCTCTATGAAGTCGGTACCGACAACGTCGGCCTGGCCAATGCCGGTGCCGCTGCCCGCGCCCAGGGGCCGGGTACCCTGGCCAGCAACGTGGCCGGCATGGCGCTGCTGTCCGGTACCCAGGTCAGCGGTGGCGCCCAGCTGCTGCATGGCAACATGCGCTTCGAGGTCGACGAGAGCACCAATGTCGGCGGCGGCGACAGCGGCAATTCCGTGGAGTGGATTCCGGCCGCCAGCCTGTTCGTCACCCACGAGCTGGGTGATGGCTGGTCGGTGGGCTTTGCCAACTACGGCGATTTCGGTCTCAGCGTGGATTACGAGGACGACTGGAGCGGTCGCTACTTCCTGCAGGATGGTGGGCTGATGGGTATGACCTTTATGCCCACGGTGGCCTACCAGCTCGACGAACAGTGGTCCTTCGGTCTCGGTCTCAATGCCTACTATGCCATGCTCACCAATGAGCTGGCGGTGGACAATCGCAACCCGCATCTGGGCGACGGTCATGCCAAGTACGAAGCCGATGACTGGAGCTACGGCGCCAGCCTCGGGGCCATCTACTCGCCGCGTCCGGGTACCCGTCTGGGGCTGAGCTACACCAGCGAGATCGATCTGGAGTTCGAAGACAAAATGGAGCTTGAGGGTCTTGGCCCGCTAGCGACGAACGCCTTGCAAAATCGTGGCGTGCTGGATGCCACCACCACCCTCGACATGCACGTACCGCAGACCCTGACCTTCAGTGTCTACCACGAGCTGGATGCGCAGTGGGCGCTGCTGGCCAGTGCCAACTGGCAGGACTGGTCGCGTTTCGGCGAGGTCGGTATCGACCTGGACAGCAATCAGCCCAAGTCGGCGGCTCTGAATGCCAACTTCAAAGATACCTGGCACCTATCGCTCGGTACCCAATACCGCTTCGATCCGCGCTGGATGTGGACTGCCGGTGTCGGCTACGACAGTTCGGCGGTGGACGACGAAGACCGCAGCGTGACCGTGCCGATGGCCGAGAACTGGCGCTTCGCCACTGGCTTGACCCATGCCCTGGACGAACAGACCGAAGTCAACGTGAGCTATGTGTTTGCCTGGATGGGCGATATGCCCGTCACTCAGGAAAAGCCCAACGGCACCCGCGTTTCCGGTAGCTTCGACGGTGCCTGGATCCAGGCCCTGAGCACCAGCGCTACCTGGCGCTTCTAGTCCGTGCGCAGTGAGGTGCCGGCCGGGTGGGGCGGCACCTTGGCCATTTGCTCGGACTTCAAAGGGTGACGGCCATGTCCTTGGCCTGTGTGTCGCTCGGCTGAGAGCGACGTTGAATGTGCCTGCCTGGTTTTCTCCGGCCGCTGCTTTAGACTGCTCGACCTTATAGTCGCCCCACGGATTGTGCGCATGTCCCGATCAGCCAGCCCCTTTTCATCGCCGTCGCGCCCGCGTCGGTTCTTCTGGTGGCTGGCGCTGGCGGTGATTGTGCTCGGTGCTTGCGCCGCCGGTGGCTGGTGGTGGCTGCGGCCGCCAGTGGCCGAGCCGCTTGCCACGGCACAGTGGGTGGATGAGCAGCAATGCCAGGCCTGCCACGCCGATGCGGTGACGGCCTGGCAGGGCTCGCACCACCAGTTGGCCATGCAGCCGGCCACGGCGCGTACGGTGCTCGGTGACTTCAGTGCTGCGCCGCTGCAGAACGATGGCGAGCGTACGCAGTTCCGCCAGGCTGGCGATGAATTCTGGATCAATACCCAAGGCGCGGATGGCCAGCGCGCCGACTTCAAGGTGGCGTATACCTTTGGCCTCGAACCCTTGCAGCAGTACCTGCTGGCGCTGCCCGACGGCCGTCTGCAGGCCCATGATGCGGCCTGGGATACGGACAAGCAGCGCTGGTTTCCCCTGTACCCGAACCAGGCTGTCGATCATCGCCATCCACTGCACTGGAGCAGCGGCCAGCAGAACGCCAACGCCATGTGTATCGAATGCCATAGCACGGGCTTTGCGCGTGGCTTCGATGCCAGCCAGCAGCGTTTTGCCAGTCGCTGGCAGGCCCTGGGTGTGGGCTGTCAAAGCTGCCATGGCCCGGCGTCCAATCACCTGCAGTGGGCCAAGGGTGAGCGCCCGGAGCTGGTCAATCATGGATTTGCGCTCGACCTGCGCAGTGCCGACAACCAGGTCGAGGTGGAAACCTGTGCCCGCTGCCACAGCCGTCGCAGCCAGCTGGGCGGCGAGCCGGCGCCGGGCGCGCCGCTGTACGACGCCTATCTGCCCGCCGGCCTGAGCGCGCAGCTTTATGAGGTCGACGGCAAGATCAAGGATGAAGTGTTCGAGTACGGTTCCTTCGCCCAGAGCCGCATGCAGGCTGCCGGGGTGCGCTGCTCCGATTGCCATGAGCCGCACAGCGCCGAGTTGCGCCTGAGTGGCAATGCGGTCTGCACCCAGTGCCACAACACCCAGGCCCAGCCACGTCGGGCCGCCATCCAGAGCAGCGGCCTGCGCAGCAAGGACTACGAGAGTCCGGCCCATCACCGCCATGCCGTTGGCTCGGCCGGTGCGCAGTGCAGCAGCTGCCATATGCCGGGCAAGTGGTACATGCAGGTCGACTACCGTCACGATCACAGTTTTTCGGTGCCCGATCCGGCGCAGGCGCAGGCTCTGGGGCACAGCGATGCCTGTCTGGGCTGCCATGTGCAGGACAAGCCGCAGGTGATCATCCAGGCCTTCAACGACTGGTACGGCCAACCAGAACCCCGCGACGGTGGCTATGCCCGGGCTATGGCTGCCGCACGCGCGGCCCAGCCAGGTGCGGCGCTGGGCTTGCACAAGCAGCTCGCGCGCCAGGATCTACCGGGGCTGCGCCGGGCAGCACTGCTCGTCGAGCTGCCGCGCTATCCCTCGACGGCAGCGCTTAACGTGGCGCAGCAAGGCCTGCGCGATCCTGATCCGGCTGTGCGTCTGGCGGCCGTCGATGCTCTGGCGGCCCTGGCTGCGCCGCAACAGCTGGCGCAGTTGCTGCCTGCGTTGTTGACGGATGCGCGGCGGGCGGTGCGCCAGGCGGCGGCCTGGCAGCTGCTGCAGTTGCCTGAATCACTGCGCCCCGTGGGCGGAGCCTGGCAGGCGGCCCTGAATGACTATGAGGCCAGTCAGCGCGCCCAGCTCGATCGTGCCGAGGCGTTGAGTAACCTGGCCAGCCTTTACCTGCTGACCGGACGCGGCACGCAGGTGCGCAGCCTGTTGCATCAGACCCTGCAGCGCGATCCGCATTTCCATCCGGCGCGGGTGATGCTGGCGCAGGATTTGGAACAGTCCGGGTTGACCAGGGCTGCGCTGGAGGCGTTGCAGGAAGCGGTACAGGACTATCCCCAGGACGCCTCCCTGCAGCACGCCCTCGGCCTGCTTCTGGTGCGTCAGGGTCAGAAAGACAAAGCACTGCCGGTGCTGGAACAGGCTGCCCGCCTGGAGCCCGACAACAGCGAGTATGCCTATGTCCTGGCCGTTGCCTGGCATGACAGCGGGCGTGCGGCAGAGGCCATCGAGCTGCTGGAGCAACAGTTGCGGGCCCAGCCGGACAACCGCAGGATGCGTATGGCGCTCGCTGGATACCTGGGTGCGCAGGGGCGCAATGACGAAGTGCAGGCTCTGCGTGATGAACTGAAAGCCATCAACCCCGACGATCCCCTGTTGCAGTGAAGCTCCGGGCGTTACTGCCTAGCCTGGTCTGTTTCCGCTAGTTCGGCGGTATTGCTCAGAGCCGTTGCAGAAAGCGCAGGATGGTCTTGTCGACGATCTGTAGGTGGGTGACCGGCCCCATGTGGCCCAGCTCCTCGAACTGGCGCCGCTCTACATGGGGCAACACCGGTAGCAGCAGTTCGGCCACGGCATGCGCCGAGTCTGGTGAATGCTTGCCGAGCAGATAGAGCACCGGCATATCGAGCTGGGCAAAGGCTGCCAGTGGCGTGGGCTCGGTCAAGAGCGCATGGGCCCAGCGCCGCACATTGCGCATGGAGGCGGCTATCGCCGGTTTGCGCTGCTCCGGCATATGCGCCCAGCTGCCGGCGCCCATCCAGTAGTCGATAAAGCATTCGGCGGCGCGTTCCGGCTGGCCCTGGTCAAGGGCGCTGCTGGCTGCCGTCACGGTCGCGCGGATGCCATCGGCGCGGTTGGGCGGCGGCGTGTGCGCCTCGATAAGGGCAAATAAGGTCGGCTCATACAGCACCAGGGCACGTACCCGGCGCGGGTGCTTGAGGGCGGCCAACAGGGCGATGGCGGCACCGTAGGAGTGGCCGATCAGGACGAAGGGAGAGCCGGCCTGGGCCAGGACAGGCTCGATGAGCTCGACCTCATCGCGCAGGCTGATGACCCGGTCCGACGACCAGTCCGGGCTTTTGCCCGAGCCGTAGGAGTCAGGTGCCAGAACATGGTGGGTGGGTGCCAGGCGCTCGCTCAGGTCGCGCCATTGGCTGGAGGTGCTGGCATTGGCGTGCAGGCAGACCACTGCAGGACCGTGCCCGGCTTCAAGCACGAAGGGCGCATGGGTGGTGGGCATGGTGGCTTCCTGTATCGGTGGACTGATCAAGGCAGCCTAGCAGTGATCACCGCTGAGCCCCGACAACTGCCATGTCTGAGGGCGCGGGTTCGCCGCCGCGAGCTCATGCCCGCTGCAGTTGCTGCGGCCCGCCCAGAGAAATCGTTAGCCAGCCGGCAGTTCCTTGTTTGCCGGCTCGCTTTTTCGACAGTCTGCAGTCAATCTTTGGCCCTTTAAGCCTTCGTCATTACAGGAGTACGAACATGAACAGGATTTCACCGCTGGCGATTACCTTGGCTTTTGCACTCGCCGCGCCGGCTGCTTTCGCCGACGAAGCGGCAAGCGATTCGAGCACGATCAAGGACTCCGCCAAGGCGGCCGTGTCTACGGCGATTACCGCCGGCAAGAACCTGCTGGGTGGCGTGTCGGACGGCGTAACCGAAGGTCGGGTAGAAGCCCAGGGCGCCGATGGCTCGATTGTCGTCTCCAGCCTGGAGCAGCTCGATGGCCAGGTCAGCGTGCAGCTGCTCAAGGTCGAGACCGCCGACGGTGGCAACCTGAACGCTCTGCTGGGGTTCAAGAACACCACCGACAAGCCGCTGCGCCTGATCAACCTGCGCATGACCGGCGCCTTGCTGGCCATCGACCAGGAGGGTTATTCCAGTGCGCCATTGCCGGGCCTGGTCAATCCGGACGACGTGACTATCCCAGCGCTGACCGGCGTGCGGCAGAAATTCGTCTTCGAGGGGCCGGTCGAGGGCGTGCAGTCGATTCGCTTGTGGGGGCGCGATTTCGAGGTGAAGAAGTAACGCCGCCCATCAGGCAATAAAAAGCCCGCATCTGCGGGCTTTTTTGTTCCGGTGAGAAGGTTTCAGCGCTTGATCACTGACAGGCCGATCAGCCGTGACACCACCAGCGCCAGGTACATGACCCCGGCGAATTCTTCGATCATCACCAGCGAACGGGCCATGGGCGTAACTGGCACGATATCGCCCAGGCCGACGCCGGACAGGGTGGTGAAACTCAGGAACAGCAGCTCCATCCAGGTGCGCGCCGCCTGTGGCTCGAGCATCGCGGTAAAGCTGCCGGGCAGCAGCAACTGGCAGAAGGTGAAGAGGTGGGCGAAGGCCCAGGCCAGCAGGGTAAAGGTCGCGCCGACCGCGTACAGCTCATCGGTGGTGGCGTGCTGGTCGGCGGTCATATAGGCGATCAGGCTGGCGGCGGCATAGAAGTAGAAGGCGGCTTCCAGGATGGCGATCAACCATTCCAGTACGGGGCTGGGCATCAGGATATTGATCGACGACAGCGCCAGCACCAGTAGGGCCAGCAACACGGCGACCCAGGTTTGCGTCGGGCTGCGCTTGACCACACGCAGGGCCATGCCCAGCACCACCAGGCCGAAGGCGCCGAACAGCGCACGGCCGAGCGCGGTGCCTTCCATCCAGGGGTAGAGCAGTACACCGAGCAACTGCACGAACAGCAGGCCGGCAGAGGGATGAAGACGGATATAGGTGATGGGCGACATAGGCTTCCTGTGTGGTCTTGGCGCGGTCAGCGTGGCGCCCGCTCGGCCTCGTTGATGTTGATCCGACCGGCCCCGGCCACCCGGCGGCCCTGGGGGGTATCGGCCAGGCGCAGGGTGACGCGGAATTCCGCCCAGTCGATGCCGCGCAGCTGCACATGCTCTGGCGCGGGGCCGCACTGGGCCAGGGTGAAGCCCTGATCCGGCGAGTCCTGGGCGTCGAGGAGGAGGTCGACGCCCCAGCCCATTTCGGCATCGATGGCGCGGCCGCGCGCCTGTTCGGCGGCATAGGCCTCGGCGAGCTCGGCACTGGCCAGCGGTTGTTCCCGCAGCCACTGCGTCACGTCCCGCTCCGGCGTCTCGACGATTAGCGCCAGGTACTGGTTCATGAAGGCCGCTGCCAGCTCGGCGTCTTCGCGGCAGTCGGCGAAGGCGGGGCTGGCCAGCAGGGCGAGGCCTAACAGGGGGTTATGCAGCAGTCGTGCGCGCGAGTGGGGCGTGGCCATGAGATCCCTCTGCTGGCAGGCGGTGGGGGCGCAGCTTAGCCGAATCGGAAGCACCCCGCAGCAGTACCTGATCAGGCCTGCGGCTGCACGCTTTGCCCTGGCACGGTGCGGCGCAGCGGGTGCAGCAGCAAGCCGAGGGTGTCCTGTTCCGCCGGCGCTTGTGGCGCGATTACGCCGACCCGTTCGGGCGCACCGTGGCGGCGGTAGGTGCCGAACAGCTGGTCCCAGAGGGGCAGGGCTGTGCCGAAGTTGAGGGCTTCGTCCACCTTGACGCTGTGATGCCAGCGGTGCAGCTCGGCGCTGCCGATCAGGTAGTTCAGCCAACCCAGGGTGCCGCGGCTGTTGGCGTGGGTGGCGAAGGACTGGGTCTGGCTGAACAGCCCGGCCAGGGCTATGGCCAGCGGGTCGAAGCCCAGCAGCCAGAGCGGCAGCACATGCACGGTTTTGCGCAGTAGCAGGTCCAGCGGGTGGGTGGTGAAGTTGTTGGTTACATTCAGCGCACCAGGCCTGTGATGGACGAAATGCACGCGCCACAACCAGCCGCCACGGTGCTTGAGGCGGTGCAGCCAGTAGTCACCGAATTCGCCGAGCAGGGCCGCGAGCGGTACCGCCAGCCACAGCGGCAGTGCGGCGGCGGGGCCGGTGCCGTGCGCGTTGAGGTGGATGACCAGGCCACGGATCAGCAGGTCGGTGAGCGCGTCAGCACCCAACAGGGCGATGGCGAACAGGGCGTCGCGACGGCGGTCTGCGGGTTGGGCGCGCCAGTCTTCGCGGTAGGGCCAGCGCCATTCCCAGAAGGCGAACCAGGTCAGCACCAGTAGCAGGCCGCCGAGCAGCAGTGGCATGCTGCCCCAGTTCAGTTGCAGCGCCAGCGCGGCCCAGCCGGCCGCCAGCAGCAGGGCGCCGAGGTGGGCCCAGTTGAGCGGAGGGAGAGTCTTCATACAGGCTGTCTTCCATTGTGTGATGATGCTAGTTTTCGCCTCCCGTCCTGCGGCTGCATTAACCTGGGTTTATGACCGACACCTCTCTTTACGATTGCCTGGCCTGCGCGCCGCACCTGCTGGGTCAACTCGACCGTCATCCGCAGCTGGCCGCGCGCTGGCAGACCCTGCCACGCCGCGAATACGCGGCCGGCCAGCCCTTGCTCATGGCCGGCCAGGCGGTCGAGCGGGTCTGGTTCGTCGCCAGTGGCCTGGTGCGGGTGGCGCACCTGTCGGCGCAGGGCGCCGAACGCAATGCCGCCTTCCATGCCGAAGGCAGCTGGGTCGGCTGGGGCACGCCGCCCTTCGCCACGAACAGCCCGGTGGATATCTTCGCCCTGGAGCCGACCCAGGTGCTGGAGCTGGGCTATGCCGAGTTGCGCCTGTGGCAGGCCGAACTGCCGCTGGTGCAGGAATTGCTCAGCGATGCCATTCGCGCCGTGCTGGCCCGTAGCGCCCAGCGCGAGGCCGAGCTCCTGCTGCTGGACGCTGAGGCCCGCTACCGGGCCTTCCTCGACCAGCGTGGCGAGCTGGTCGAGCGCATCCCGCTGCATCATGTGGCGAGCTATCTGGGTATCACCAATGTGGCGTTGTCGCGCATTCGCGCGCGGATGGGCTTGGTGCGGGGACGTTGCTGACAGCTCGTGATGCCGCGAGCGGGACGGCTGATAGGGGATCGTGTCGGGGCAGGTGTTCGTGGTTTTAGCCGAGCAGTCGGCGTACCTGTTCGATGGCCTGCGCCTCGCGCTGCAGCCAGTCGCCGTCGAGTTCCGTCCAGGGCCGCGCATGCCGCTGCAGCCAGGCGCGGCAATCTTGGTAAAAGCGTTGACGGTCGGCCAGTTGTGGCTGGCAGCGCTGGCCGTCGTCGTGCCAGTCCACGCCCTGCGGCGAGAGCAGCAGGTGCAGGTCGTAGTGCCGCTCCAGCAGCGACTGTTCCAGCCACGGTGGGCAGTCGCCGAACAGGGCCTGGCTCCAGAGGATATTGCTCAGCAGGTGGGTGTCGAGGATCAGCAACTCGGGCGCCTGGGCACGCGCCGCGTCTTCCCAGGCCAGCTGGCCACGGGCGATGGTCGGGATATCCGCCAGGCAGGTGTCGCGCTGCTCCTGCTCGATGAAGTGGCGCACGTACTCGCTGACCACCAGGCCGCCGAAATGCCGCTGCAGGCGCTCGGTGAGGAAGGTCTTGCCGCTCGACTCGGGGCCGGTGAGCACCACCACCTTCATGCTGGCTGCGCCCGCGAGGCCCGCCATTCGCGCAGGCCGAGCACGGCCAGGGCGGTGAACACTGCGTACAGCGCTGCCGTCAGCCAGTAACCCTGGAAGGCGAAGAAGCCGACATAGAGCACGTCGACCACTATCCACAGCACCCAGCACTGCCAGCGCTTGAGCGCCATCCACAACTGGGCGAGCAGGCTGAAGGCGGTGAGCACGGCATCCGGCCAGGGATAGACGGCTTCGGTCAGACGATCCATGGCCAGCCCCAGCAGCAGACCAATCAGCAGCGCCGAGCCCAGGCCGATCAGGATCTCGTTGCGGCCCGCTGCGCTGACCGGCCGTTTGCCACTGGCGTCCACGTCCTGGCGCCACTGCCACCAGCCGTACAGCTGCATGGCCGCGAACACGCCGTGCAGCAGCACCAGGGAATACAGGCGGGCATCGAAGAAGAACCAGGCATAGAGCAGCACCATGACCAGGCCGATGGGCCAGCACAGCGGATTCTGCCGCACGGTCAGCCAGACGGAGGTTATGCCGAGGGCGGAGGCGATCAGTTCGAGAGGCGTCATTGGGTTGCCGGGTGAGGGGCTGTGGTTTGGGGTCAGCTTGCGGCGCCCGAGTCTTGTGGGCACGAGGCACGCTTGCCGCGTAAGGTTTCGATTATGCCCATGTTGAGTTTGGCTGAATGCAGCTGGCCCCGGTATGCCTTCACGCTGAAGAAGAGGTAGCTGACCAGGACATAGATGCCCAAAGCGCTGATCAGCAAACCGCTGACCGCTACTATCGGCAGTCGACTGATGCCCGCATCATTGGCGACGATGCCCAGGGCACCCAGCAGCAGGCCCAGCGGGATAGCGAGCACCAGCAGCGAGAGGTGCAGGTCGGCCAGTCGTAGCGCAGTTTCCCGTGCCTGTGCCCAGCCGCCGCGGCGGTAGAGGAAGTACAGCGCTGCCGGCAGGAACCAGGTTGCCCAGGTTTTTAAGAGGACGCTCAGCGCCAGCAGTACTACTGGGGTCGCGACGGCTACCCAGCGATCCGTGTCTTGTTGCATGACGTCCCTGTCCTTTTGCCTGGGTGTCTAGGTCAGTCGTCGTAACCCAGATTCGGCGCCAGCCAGCGCTCGCTGACCGCCAGTTCCTGGCCCTTGCGCGCCGTGTAGCTATCAACCTGGTCTTTATCCACCTTACCCACGGCGAAGTACTGTGCCTCGGGGTGGGCGAAGTACCAGCCGCTGACGGCGGCGGCGGGGAACATGGCGTAGTGCTCGGTGAGGAACACGCCGCTCTGGCCGGCCTGGTTGAACTCGGCAGCGGGGTCGAGCAGCTTGAACAGGGTGGCCTTCTCGGTGTGGTCCGGGCAGGCCGGGTAGCCGGGGGCCGGGCGGATGCCCTTGTAGGCTTCCTTGATCAGCTCCTCGTTGGACAGCTGCTCGTCCTGGGCGTAGCCCCAGTAGTGCTTGCGCACCTGTTCGTGCAGCCACTCGGCGCAGGCTTCGGCAAGTCGGTCGGCCAGGGCCTTGACCATGATCGAGTTGTAGTCGTCGCCAGCATCCTGATAGGCCTTGGCCACTTCCTCGGCGCCGATGCCAGCGGTGGTGATAAAGCCGCCGACATAGTCGGTCACGCCGCTGTCCTTGGGTGCGACGAAGTCGGCCAGGGCCAGGTTGGGTTTGCCGTCCGGCTTGATGGTCTGCTGGCGCAGGTGGTGCAGCTTGGCCAGCGGTTTGCCGTCGTCGCCGTAGACTTCGATGTCGTCGTGGTCGACCTGGTTGGCCGGCCAGAAGCCGAAGACCGCACGGGCGCTGATCAGCTTCTCGTCGATCAGCTTTTTCAGCATCGCCTGGGCATCGGCATACAGCGCGGTGGCCGCTTCGCCAACTACTTCATCGGTGAGGATGCGCGGGAACTTGCCGGCCAGGTCCCAGGAGATGAAGAACGGCGTCCAGTCGATGTACTCGGCCAGGGTCGCCAGGTCGATGTCTTCCAGCACCTTCACGCCGGTGAAGCTCGGTTTGCTGGCCTGGTAGCTGCTCCAGTCGAACTTCGGCTTGTTGGCCACGGCGGCGGCGTAAGGCAGGCGCTCGGTGCGCGAGCTGCGCGCGGCGGTGCGTTCACGTACTTCCACGTATTCGGCACGGGTCTTCTCGACGAAACCGGCTTTCAGCTCCTTGGACAGCAGCTGGGTGGCCACGCCCACGGCGCGCGAGGCGTCGGTGACGTAGACCACGGCGTCGTTCTGGTACTTGGGCTCGATCTTCACCGCGGTGTGGGCTTTCGAGGTGGTGGCGCCGCCGATCATCAGCGGCAGGCTGAAGCCCTGGCGCTGCATCTCGCGGGCGACATGCACCATCTCGTCCAGCGAGGGGGTGATCAGGCCGGACAGGCCGATGATGTCGCACTTCTCGGCAATCGCCGTCTGCAGGATCTTCTCCGCCGGCACCATCACGCCCAGGTCGACGATGTCGTAGCCGTTACAGCCGAGCACCACGCCGACGATGTTCTTGCCGATGTCATGCACATCGCCCTTCACCGTGGCCATGAGGATCTTGCCCTTGGCTTCCGGCTTGTCGCCTTTCTCGGCTTCGATAAAGGGGATCAGGTGGGCCACGGCCTGCTTCATCACCCGGGCGGACTTGACCACCTGGGGCAGGAACATCTTGCCGGCGCCGAACAGGTCGCCGACCACGTTCATCCCGCTCATCAGCGGGCCTTCGATGACTTCGATCGGGCGCGCGCACTGCTGGCGGCATTCCTCGGTGTCTTCGACGATAAAGGCGGTGATGCCCTTGACCAGCGCGTGCTCCAGGCGCTTGCCGACCGGCAGGGCGCGCCAGGCTTCGTCTTCGACTTCCTTGACGCTGCCGTCGCCGCGGTAGTTGTCGGCGATGGCCAGCAAGGCTTCGGTGCCGTTCGGGGTGCGGTTGAGCACCACGTCTTCGACCTTGTCGCGCAGCTCGGCCGGAATCTCGTCGTAGATCTCCAGCTGGCCGGCGTTGACGATGCCCATGGTCAGGCCGTTCTGGATTGCGTGGTAGAGGAACACCGAGTGGATCGCCTCGCGCACCGGGTTGTTGCCGCGGAAGGAGAACGACACGTTCGATACGCCGCCCGAGCTCAGGGCGTAGGGCAGGTGGTCGCGGATATAGGCGCAGGCTTCGATGAAGTCGACGGCGTAGTTGTTGTGCTCTTCGATGCCGGTGGCGACGGCGAAGATGTTCGGGTCGAAGATGATGTCTTCCGGCGGGAAGCCGACTTCATTGACCAGGATGTCGTAGCTGCGCTGGCAGATCTCGCGCTTGCGCGCGGCAGTGTCGGCCTGGCCGACTTCGTCGAAGGCCATCACCACCACGGCGGCGCCGTAGCGTTTGCACAGCTTGGCGTGGTGCTTGAACTGCTCGACGCCTTCCTTCATCGAGATCGAGTTGACGATGCCCTTGCCCTGAATGCATTTCAGGCCAGCCTCGATCACTTCCCACTTGGAGGAGTCGATCATGATCGGCACGCGCGAGATGTCCGGCTCACCGGCAATCAGGTTGAGGAACTTGACCATGGCCGCCTGGGAATCGAGCATCCCTTCGTCCATGTTGATGTCGATCACCTGGGCGCCGGCCTCAACCTGCTGCAGGGCGACTTCCAGGGCCTCGGTGTAGTTCTCTTCGCGGATCAGCCGGGCGAACTTGGCCGAGCCGGTGATGTTGGTGCGCTCGCCGACGTTCACAAACAGCGAGTTGCGGTCGATGGTGAACGGCTCCAGGCCGGACAGGCGACAGGCCTTGGGGATGTCCGGAATGGCGCGCGGCTTGTACTTGGCCACGGCTTCGGCAATCGCCTGGATGTGCGGCGGGGTGGTGCCGCAGCAGCCGCCGATGATGTTCAGGAAGCCCGAGGCGGCGAACTCTTCGACCACGGCGGCCATTTCTGCCGGGGTTTCGTCGTATTCACCGAAGGCATTCGGCAGACCGGCGTTGGGGTGGGCGGAGACGTGGGTGCCGGCCTTGGTCGACAGCTCTTCCAGGTACGGACGCAGGTCCTTGGCGCCGAGGGCGCAGTTGAGGCCCACGGAGATCGGCTTGGCGTGCGCCACCGAGTTCCAGAAAGCCTCGGTGGTCTGCCCGGACAGGGTGCGGCCGGAGGCGTCGGTGATGGTGCCGGAGATCATGATCGGCAGTTCGACGTTGTCGTCCTCGAACACCTGCTGCACGGCGAAGATCGCTGCCTTGGCGTTGAGGGTGTCGAAGATGGTTTCGATCAGGATCAGGTCGGCGCCGCCCTCGATCAGGCCGCGGGTGGCCTCGACGTAGTTTTCCACCAGCTCGTCGAAGG
The DNA here is from genome assembly GCF_014164785.1 of Aquipseudomonas guryensis. Lineage (GTDB taxonomy): Bacteria > Pseudomonadota > Gammaproteobacteria > Pseudomonadales > Pseudomonadaceae > Aquipseudomonas > Aquipseudomonas guryensis. The sequence goes on from NZ_JACJFN010000004.1 coordinate 411,639, forward strand.
TGACGTTGCGGTAGCCGGGGTCGTTGACGTCCGGGGAGATCGAGCAGGTACGGCTGGTTGGGCCGAGTACGCCGGCGACGAAACGCGGCTTGTCCGGGGTTTCCAGGGTCTTGGCATCGGCCACTTCACGGGCCAGGCGCGCGCCTTCGACGTTCAGCTCATACACCAGCGACTCCATGCCGTAGTCGGCCTGGGACACCTGGGTAGCGTTGAAGGTGTTGGTTTCCAGGATGTCGGCGCCGGCATCCAGGTAGGCTTTCTCGATGGCCTGGATCACGTCCGGGCGGCTGAGCAGCAGCAGGTCGTTGTTGCCCTTCACATCGCTCGGCCAGTCGGCGAAGCGTGCGCCACGGTAGTCGGCTTCCTCGAGCTTATAGCTCTGGATCATGGTGCCCATGCCGCCGTCGAGGATCAGGATGCGTTCTTTCAGAGCTTGCTGAAGGGCCTGGAGGCGGGCGCTGCGATCGGACATGGGGGCTACCTGGAGAGAGCGGAAACAAAGGCGGCGATGATAGCAAAGCTGCAAGGTTTTTCCGCATGTTGAGCATTCTCATGAATTTCGCTCATGTTAAAGGCTCTCTTTGCCGGTCCGGTGGCGCTAGCAGGCTGTTGAAAAACGTTGGCGAGGCAGCCAGCGCAAGGCAAAAACAGGCGAAAAAGCGCAGTTTACGAGTTGTAAATGAGCATTTTGAGCCTGTTTTTAACGCAGCGATGGCAACGCAGGTAGTTTTTCAACGGCCTGATAGAATCGCCATTCGCACACACAGGATAGGGTTTATGTCGCGCCAGGGATTTGCAGTTCTCTTCTTCGGTTTCATCTTGTCCGGCTCTGCTTGCGCCAGCGAAGCGGTTTCCTACAGCCGCGACATCCAGCCCATCCTCACGCAGAAGTGCGTGGCCTGCCACGCCTGTTATGACGCGCCGTGCCAGCTCAACCTCGGCAGCGGCGAAGGCGTGCTGCGTGGCGCCAGCAAGCTGCCGGTGTATGACGGCGGGCGGACCAAGGCGCAAGCCACCACGCGCCTGTATTTCGATGCCCAGGGGGAAGCGGCCTGGCGCGCCAAGGGCTTCGAGTCGGTGCTGAACCCTCAGAACGGTCAGGCCGCGCTGATGGCGCGCATGCTGGAGTTGGGTCGCAGCAATCCGCCAGTGCCGAATGCCAAGTTGCCGGCCGAACTGGATATCTCCCTCGCCCGTGACAACCAATGCCCACTGCCGGGCGAATTCGATGCCTACCAGAAGCAGTTCGCCCATGCCGGCATGCCGTTCGCCGTGGCTGGTCTCAGCGACGCCGAGTACGCCACGCTGCAGCAATGGCTGGCGCAGGGCGCGCCGGTGGATGAGCAGGCGCTGCAACCTTCGCAGGCCGAGCAGAAGCAGATTGCCGAGTGGGAAGGGCTGCTGAATGCGCCGGGTGCGCGTGAAGCGCTGGTCGGGCGCTGGCTGTTCGAGCACCTGTTCCTTGCCCATCTGTATTTCGAAGGCGGCGAGCCGGGGCATTTCTTCCAGCTGGTGCGCTCGCGTACGCCCAGCGGCCAGCCGATCGATGCAATCGCCACCCGGCGACCCAATGAAGACCCAGGCACCCAGGTGTATTACCGTCTGTGGCCGATCCAGGGCGTGATCGTGCACAAGACCCACATTACCTATCCGCTCAGCGCGAAGAAGCTGGCGCGGGTCAACGAACTGTTTTACGGCACGGACTGGACCACCGATGCGGTGCCTGGTTATGGCGCCCAACGGCGGGAAAATCCCTTCGAGACCTTCGCCGCCATCCCGCCGCAGGCGCGCTACCAGTTCATGCTGGATAACGCCGAGTACTTCGTGCGCACCTTTATCCGTGGCCCGGTGTGTCGCGGGCAGATCGCCACCGACGTGATTCGCGACAACTTCTGGGCGCTGTTCCAGGCCCCGGAGCGTGACCTCTACCTCACCGATGCCGCCTACCGTGCCGAAGCCACGCCGCTGCTGGCCATGCCCGGGCAGTTCGACGAGATCGGCGAGCTGCCGGTGCTGTGGCGCAGCTACCTGAAAAAGCGTAACCAGTACGAAGACCTGCGCCGTCAGGCCTATGCCGATGCGCCGGCACCCAGCTGGTCGAGCATCTGGGCCGGCAACGACAATGCGCTGCTGTCGATCTTCCGCCAGCGCGACAGCGCTTCGGTGCGCAAAGGCCTGATTGGCGAAATCCCGCAGACCCTGTGGCTGCTGGACTTTCCGCTGTTCGAGCGAACCTACTACCAACTGGTGGTCAATTTCGACGTGTTCGGCAATGTCTCGCACCAGGCGCAGACCCGGCTGTACTTCGACCTGATCCGCAACGGCGCCGAGCTGAATTTCCTCCGCCTGCTACCGGCCGAGTCGCGCCAGGCCTATCTGGATGACTGGTACCAGGGCAGTGCCAAGCTGAAAATGTGGCTGGCTTATGTGGATGCCGATCTGGATACCCCGACTGCCCTAAAACTCGATGGCAATGACCCCAAACGCGTGTTTGCCCAGGCTTTGCTGGAGCGTTACGCGGATATCAATGCGCGGCCCGATCCGCTCAATCGCTGCGTTACGGCCGAGTGCTATCGCCCAGGTTTGCCCGCCGAGCTGGCGGATGCCGAACAGGCGCTCAGCCGTTTGCCTGGCAAACCGGCGGCGGGGCTCAAGGTGATCGACCAGTTGCCGGAAGCCAGCCTGCTGCGCGTCGAACTGGCCGACGGTAAGCGTGAGGTCTACAGCTTGCTGCGCAACCGTGCGCACAGCAACGTGGCTTTTATCGCTGGTGAATCGCTGCGCTACCAACCGGGGCTGGACACGTTGACGGTCTATCCGGGGGTGCTGACCAGCTACCCGAACTTCCTGTTCAATGTGCCGGCCAGCCAGGTGCCCGAATTTGTAAGCGCCCTGGAGCAGGTGCGCGATCCCAACGCCTTCGACAAGTTGGTCGAGCGCTGGGGCATTCGCCGCAGCCATCCTGAGTTCTGGCGCTATTTCCACGATCTGTCGGCCTATATTCGCGAAACCGAGCCGGTTGAGGCGGGCGTGCTGGACATGAATCGCTACGAGAACCTGTGACAAGACCCGCCGATGGGCTGGCTCATCGGCGGGCTGGGAATTATTCCTACTAAATTGGTAGGACTTTATCCATGCAGCCGACTGGCGTACACTGCGCCCATGTTTGCGAGGAGTTGCCATGAGCGCCATCACCATTACCGACGCGGCCCACGATTACCTGGCTGATCTGCTGAGCAAGCAGACCACTCCGGGCATCGGCATCCGTGTGTTCATCACCCAGCCGGGTACCCAGTACGCGGAAACCTGCATCGCCTATTGCAAGCCGGGCGAGCAAAAGCCGGAAGACACCGCCCTCGGCTTGGCCAGCTTTACCGCCTGGATCGACGCGGTCAGCGAACCCTTCCTCGAAGACGCCGTGGTCGACTACGCCACCGATCGCATGGGTGGCCAGCTGACCATCAAGGCGCCGAACGCCAAGGTGCCGATGGTCAACGAAGACAGCCCGCTCAACGAGCGCATCAACTATTACCTGCAGACCGAGATCAATCCGGGCCTGGCCAACCATGGTGGCCAGGTCAGCCTGGTGGATGTGGTCGAGGAGGGCATCGCCGTGCTCAAGTTCGGCGGTGGCTGCCAGGGCTGCGGCCAGGCCGACCTGACCCTCAAAGAAGGCATCGAGAAGACCTTGCTCGAGCGTATTCCGGAGCTCAAAGGCGTGCGTGACGTGACCGACCACAGTATTCGCGAGAACGCGTACTACTGATCGGCAGGCACTACGCAAGGCTAAACAAGGCGACTTCGGTCGCCTTGTGCGTTTCTGCAGCAGGCGCTTGCATGGAAAATGTCGTGTAGTCGACAAAGTAATGGCACATTGCTATGGCGTGCGTCAGGAAAAAATGTTTCCTTATGCCGCGCGTTTTGTATGGCCATCGCCGGACTTCCGGCATGGTTGAAGCGATGACCTTGGGCGATCAGCGCAGCCCGTCATTTCGCGTGCTAGTCACGAGGGATAGGTAATGCCAACGTTCTCCCTACTGGTCTGCGACGACTCCAGCATGGCGCGCAAGCAGCTGCTGCGTGCATTACCCGCCGACTGGCCGGTGACTGTCAGCCAGGCCAGCCATGGCCAGGAGGCGCTGGAGCTGCTGCGCGCACAGCACTTCGACTTGCTCCTGCTCGACCTGACCATGCCGGTACTGGACGGCTACGGCGTGCTAACGGCGATGCGTGCCGAAGGCCTGCAATGCCCGGTGATCGTGATTTCCGGCGACGTGCAGGACGAGGCTAGGCGCCGGGTCACCGAGCTGGGCGCCCTGGCTTTTCTGAAGAAACCAGCCGAGCCTGCGCTGCTGCAAGAAACCCTGCAGCACCTGGGTCTGCTGACAGCGAAGGGCGCTGCGCTGGCGCCGGCCAGCCTCAGCGAGCCCCAGGTGACTTTCCGCGATGCCTTCCGCGAGGTGATCAACGTCGCCATGGGCCGCGCCGCTGCACTGCTGGCGCGGGTGCTGGGGGTGTTCGTGCAGTTGCCGGTGCCCAACGTCAACATCCTCGAGGTTGGCGAGCTGCACATGGCGCTGATCGATGCCCAGCAGGGCGATCGTCTGACGGCGGTGTGCCAGGGCTATATTGGCGGTGGCATCTGCGGTGAAGCGCTACTGTTGTTCCATGACTCGGAAGTGGCGGACATGGCCAGGCTGATGCAGCGCCAGGAACATGACTACCAGCCGATGGAAATGCTTCTGGACATGTCCAGCGTGGTGATCGGCGCTTGCCTCAGTGGCATCGCCGAGCAGATCAACGTGAAGTTTTCCCAGGGCCACCCGCAGATACTTGGCGAACATGCCTCGATCGACGAACTGATCCGCCTCAACCAGCAGCGCTGGCGCAAGACCCTGGCGGTGGAGATCAGCTACAGCATCGAGGGACACGACATCCACTTCGACCTGTTGCTGCTGTTCACCGAGGACTCGGTACCGCTGCTGACCCACAAACTCGCTTACCTGATGGGATGATGTAAGACATGGCTGGCATGGATCTCAACGAGTTTCACTGGTTGCTGGCCATCGTGCAGAGCATCGACGTCGGCGTGGTGGTACTCGATCGTGAGTACCGCGTGGAGGTGTGGAACAGCTTCATGGAAAACCGCTCCGGGCGCACGGCCCAGGACGCGGTGCAGAAATCCTTCTTCAGCCTGTTCCCCGAGGTCGAGGAACCGTGGTTCCGTCATAAGGTGGAAAGCGTGGTCACCCTCGGCACGCCGGCGTTCACCATCTGGGAGCAGCGCCCCTACCTGGTGCGCTTCAAGAACTACCAGCCGATCACCGGGCAGGAAGAGTTCATGTACCAGAACACCACCATCCTGCCGCTGCAGGCGACCAACAGCGTGGTCGAGCATGTCTGTCTGATCATCTACGACGTCACCAACGTCGCGGTGAACAAGCACCAGTTGCAGTCGGCCAACGACCAGCTCAAGCACCTGTCGCGTACCGATCGCCTGACCGGGCTGAACAACCGCGGGCATTGGGAAGAAGAACTCAAGCGCGAGTACTCGCGTCATCGCCGCTACGGCAGCACGGCGGCGCTGGTGATGTTCGATATCGACCACTTCAAGAAGGTCAACGACACCTATGGCCACCAGGCGGGTGACAAGGTGATCCAGGCGGTCGCCGACGTGGTGCGCAAGGAGGCGCGCGATACTGATATCGCCGGGCGCTACGGCGGCGAGGAGTTCGTCATTCTCCTGCCGGACGTCGATAGCGCCGGCGCGCGCCTGTTTGCCGAGCGTTTACGGCAGAAGACCGAGGCGTTGCAGGTCGATTACGACGGCCAGCTGATTCCTTTCACCATCAGCCTGGGCGTCGCCGATCTGGCGCAGAGCGGCAACGATCACCAGCAACTGATCGAGTGGGCCGACCATGCGCTGTACCAGTCCAAGCGCAACGGGCGTAATCAGGTGAGCGTGCACGGCGCCTGAGAGCCTGAACAGGCTCTGAGTCAGTGCTGCGCTTCGACGGGCTGCGGCTCTGCCGGTTTGCGCAAGGCCAGCAGGGCTAGCGCCAGCAATGGCAGGATGGCCAGGTTGACCGGGTTCCAGCCGATGCCGCTGATCAGGGCACCAGAGGCGAACGAGGCGAGCGCCGCCATCGTGCCATTCCCCAACTCCATAAGCCCCTGGGCCTGGCCGCGTTCGTCCGGCGTGTGACCGGTGCCGAGCAAGGTGGTGCCCGACACCAGCATCAGGTTCCAGCCCATGCCCAGCAGGCAGGAGGAGATCAGGAAGTGCGCCTGTGCCTGGCCGCTCAGAGCAATGCCGGCGCTGAGGCTGACCAGGGCGATGCCGAGCAGCGCCACGCGGCGGCTGCCAAGGCGATCGACCAGGGGGCCGGCGATGAAGGCCGGCAGGAACATGCCGAGCAGGTGCCACTGGATCACCTGGGCGCTGGCTTCCAGCGACAGGCCGCAGAAACTCATAGCCAGCGGCGTGGCATTCATCACCAGATACATCAGGCCATGGCCGATGGCGGTGGTCGCCATCGCGGCGCGCACCGGGCCCCGCTTCAGCAGTTGGCGCATTGCCTGCAAGCCGCCATTGGCCGGGGCCGGCAGGCGCCCTTCACGCAGACTGGCGAGCAGCAACACAGCGGCCACGGCCAGCATAGCCAGTACCAGGTAAGCGCCGACAAAGGGTGTACTCAGGAGATGGCGCGACCACAGCGTCAAACTCGGGGCGAGCAGGGCGGCGCATACGCCACCGCAGATCACCCAGGCGGTCGCCCGGCCCTGGTGTGCCGTGTCCACTGCCTCCAGCGCGGCGAAGCGGTAGTACATCGCCGAGGCCTGGTAGACGCCAATCGACAGCGCGCCCAGGCAGAACAGCAAGAAGTCCGCCTGCCACACGCCCAGTGCGCTGAGCAGACCGCCCGCTGCACCGGCGCCGGCACCGAGCATTAACCCCGGCCGCCGCCCGTGACGCTGCATGAACAGCGACAGCGGCTGGGTCGCCAGCAGATTACCCAGTACCAGCAGGGCCAGCGGCAGGGTGGCCAGCACATTGCTGGGTGCCAGCTGCAGGCCGACCAGAGCAGTGAGGGTGATGCCGATCATCGCGCAGCTCCAGTACAGGGCCTGGGCGATAAACAGTTTCAGTAGGGTGGGGTGACGCAGAAGCAGCATGGTGAAGTCCTCAGGCGCAGCCACCTGGCTTGTGGATGCGAGTGCTGGAGGGCGGGTTGGCAGCCAGCTTGGCGGCGGGCCGAATCGGTCGGCGCACTAGCTCTCCGCCGCAGTTGGGGCATTGGCCGTGCAGGCGCTGTTCTGTGCAGTCGCGGCAGAAGGTGCACTCGAACGAGCAGATCATGGCGTCCGTCGAGTCGGGCGGCAGGTCGCGGTCACAGCATTCGCAGCCGGGGCGTAGTTGCAGCATGCGTATCTCTCCTGATCAGGCAAAACGTTCGGCGTAGTCCTGGGGGCTGACCGCCAGGTGCTTGTGAAAGGTGCGGCGCAGGTTTTCCGGGTGGTTGAAGCCGGTCAGGCGCGCCACCGTGCTGATCGAGGCGCCGCTGTCCTGCAGCAGCGCGCGCGCGGCCTCCAGGCGCAAGCGCTCCACGTAGCGCCCGGGGCCCATGCCCAGCTCCTGGACGAACAGGCGCGACAGGCTGCGGCTGGACAGGTTGGCCTGGCTGGCCAGGGCCTCCAGCGACAGGTCGGCGCAGAGGTTCTGTGCCATCCACTCGAGCAGGCCAAGCAGGCGTGGCGTGCGGTTGGCCTGTGGGGTGAGCAGGGCGCTGAACTGCGCCTGGCCGCCGGGGCGGCGCAGGAACATCACCAGGCGCCGTGCCACGGCCAGGGCCAGCGGGCGACCGAGATCGGCTTCGACCAGGGCCAGGGCCAGATCGATGCCTGCGGTGACCCCGGCCGAGGTAAAGATATGGGCCTCGCCATCGCGACCGCTGGGGTCATAGGTATGCAGGCGATTACCGTCGATCTCGATATGTGGATAGGCGCGCAAGGCCTCGACATCCGCCCAGTGGGTGGTCGCCCGGCGCCCATCGAGCAGGCCGGCGGCCGCCAGGATCAAGGCCCCGGAGCACACCGAGCCGAGGCGGCGCACTTTGGGTTCGGCCGCCCTGAGCCATGCCAGCAGCGCTGGGTTCTGGCATTGCGCCCCTTCGCCGAGGCCGCCGGGAATCAGCAGGGTATCCAGCTCGGCGGGATTGCTGTCGCGCCAGGCCTGCTCGGCAATCAGCTGAAAACCCGCCGAGGTCGCGACAGGTCCGGGTTGTTCGGCCAGTACCAGCAGCCGGTAAGCGCTTGGCAGGCCCTGGCGTTGACACTCGACATTGGCCGAGGCGAATACCTGCAAGGGGCCGGTGACATCCAGGCTCATGAAGTCCGGGTAGATCAGGCAGGCAATCGTGCGTAGCGGGTCCATGGTCGGTTCTCGCAAGAGGATGAACGCAGTCTGCGCTCGGCACTACTTGGCGACAATGACAATAAACCCACAGATCTTGCCAGGTCTCAGCTTTCGCCGAGGAAGCGCCCCTGGATCAGGTCTCGCTGTACCCGCAGCGGCTGGCTGGGGAAGTTAGGCGCATCTTCTGCGCTGTTGGCCATGCCGGACAGGTGCACCCGCATGCCGCCCGCAGGGAGCAGCTCCAAGGCGTCAATGTCATCGATGGAGCGGAAGCTCTTGCCGCCGATCCACACCACGTCGAGAAACTGGTAGTGCTCCTTGCCGTCGCGCCCCTGGCCGCGCTGGAAGGCGGCCAGATACTGCAAGTGGCCATTGCCGCCCCCGTAGCCTTCCACGGTAAAAACGGCGAATGCCGGAGAGTCTGGCTGCTGTTGATCCGCCAAGCGATACAGGCTTGCTTCCGGATAGCCACTGCTGTAACCGTCGCCGAGCAGTTCAACCAGGCGTTCGATCTGTACCGCTAGGGCCTCGGAGGGCGCATCGGCGTGTGCGCTCAGGGAAGGCGTCGATAACAGAAGACAGAGCAGCAGATGGCGCAGGCGTGGCATGGGTCCCTCCAGAGTGGCCGTTGCGGGAGGGCAGCTTAGCGGATTGCAGGTGGGGCGTGGAAAAGAGAAGCCCCATCGCCTTGCGGCAGAGGGGGCTTCGGGGTGGCGGCAGGTCGGGGAGCGCGGAGTGTTACTCCGGCATGCTCCAGGGTTCGAGGGCGAAGCCCTGCCGGCTCAGCTGTTCGCGCGACTGCGTCAGTACATCGGCCAGTTGCGCTGGGTCACGGTAGGTGCTGCTGGTGAGACGAGCCTGGCCGACGCGGGTGTTGGTGCGGTCAATCACGGTCAGGTTAAGTTCACCGCTGCCATCCTGCTGGGTCCAGGCGACACACTGGAACGGCTGGAAGGCGCGGCCGGCAATCAAAAGTGCTTCGTTGACGCGGAGCATGGTGTTCATGGGTCTGTTTCTCCAGAGGCTGCCCAATATGCGATCTGGCCGACGAAAGCGCTTATTGCCGCGGCCTGTGCATTGTTGATGACGAAACCTGACTGGAAAGTCACATGCTGGCGTAAAAACATAGAAATATGTCGCATGTTCCCGTTTTCAGACGCTTTTGCCCAAGACTGGCGAGGAAAATGGAACATCGGTGGATTCTGTTTATCCTAAGCAGGCAACCCCATCACACAGGAGTGTTTCCATGGGCTCTACCTTGAGCGGTCTTCTCAGTCTCGTCATTCTGGTCCTGGATATCTGGGCGATCATCAATGTGGTGAAAAGCAACGCGGAAACCACGATGAAAGTGGTCTGGGTGCTGCTGATTGTCTTCCTCCCTGTGCTCGGCCTGATCATCTGGGCCCTGGCGGGGCCGCGTGGCAACGTTCGTCTGTAATTCCCTCACACCTCTGAACATCGTCCTTCCTGTCGGCGTCTACCGCAGGAAGGCGGTCTGCACTGGGCTTCACACATCCGCTTGCAGGTAGGCGGTGGAGCCACCCCGGTTATGCCCTTACAATGCGCGCCTTTTCATGGGCGGGTGACGGAACCTGTCCAAAGCCTGCTGCGCGTCGGCCATACGGCGTTGAAATCGAACTCAGAATGCTCATTTAGCACTCGTAAACTGCGCTTCTTCGCTCGATTTCGCCTTGTCTGGTTCTAGCTCGCATGTCTTTGCACAGGTTCTCAGTCCGTCCGCATCCACCACTTCGACGGGGGACTACCCATGAGCGATTACCAGGAAACTCTCTACGACGGCTATGGCCAGCGTTTTCGCATGGACAAGCTGCTGCATGAAGTGCGCACCGAACACCAGCATCTGGTGATCTTCGAGAACGCCCGCATGGGCCGGGTGATGGCCCTCGATGGGGTGATCCAGACCACCGAGGCCGACGAGTTCATCTACCACGAGATGCTCACCCACGTGCCGATCCTGGCTCACGGCAGCGCCAAGCGCGTGCTGATCATTGGCGGGGGCGACGGTGGCATGCTGCGCGAGGTGCGCAAGCACCGCAGCGTCGAAAGCATCACCATGGTCGAGATCGACGGCACCGTGGTCGAGATGTGCAAGGAGTTCCTGCCCAACCACTCCTGCGGCGCCTATGAAGACCCGCGCCTGAACCTGGTGATCGATGACGGCATGAACTTCGTCGCCAGCACCACGGAGAAGTTCGACGTGATCATCTCCGACTCCACCGACCCGATCGGCCCGGGTGAGGTGCTGTTCTCCGAGAACTTCTACCAGGCCTGCCGCCGTTGCCTGAACGATGGCGGCATCCTGGTCACGCAGAACGGCACGCCGTTCATGCAGCTCGGCGAAGTGCAGAATACCGCCAGCCGCATGGATGGCCTGTTCGCCGACTGGCATTTCTACATGGCGGCGGTGCCGACCTACATCGGTGGCAGCATGACCTTTGCCTGGGGCTCTACCGACGCCGAGTACCGCAAGCTGCCGCTGGAAATCCTGCGCCAGCGCTTTGCCGGCAGCAGTATCGTGACCCGCTACTACAACCCGGAAATCCACCAGGGGGCCTTCGCCCTGCCGCAGTACGTGTTGCAGGCCGTGAACAAGCCGAGCAACGACTGAGCGCCTGCAGTACCAGCGGGGGAAATGGCCGGCGCGCTTCTGGACGTTGGCGGCTTGTAGCGCCATGCTTGATTCAGGTGCTAAGAGAGAGGCGTCATGGCTAGCCTGCGCGTATTGCTTCTGCTGGTGCTTGGCGGCTTGTCCTGCGCAGTTGCTGCTGCGGAGCAAGATTGGCCGCGCCTCAGGCTCTGTTATGAGCTTGGTGGTCTACCGCCCTATACCTACTCACCGGCGGACGCTGCGGCAGGGCAACCAGGCTTGATTATCGAGCTGATCCAGCAGGCTGCCGACCAGGCCAAGCTGCGTCTGGATCTGCATCAACATCCATGGAAACGCTGCGTACATGAGGTGCAGCAGGGCCACAGCGATGGCTTGTTCATTGCCGTGTGGCAGCCAGATCGCGATACCTGGGGGCGTTACCCAGGTCGAGATCTCCAGCGCCAGAGCCAGGTGGATGCAAATCAACGCCTGTGGCGGGTCGAGTACCCGATCATCGTGCGTCCGGGTGGCGCACTGCAGTGGGATGGTCAGCGCTTTTCCGGTGTACGCTATGGTGTTGGCGCGCCGCTGGGCTATGCCACCAGTCAGCGTTTGCGCGAGCTCGGCGTGCTCGCCAGCGAGTCCTTGTCGCAGGCTGCGGCGCTCAGGCTGGTCGCTGCCGGGCGCCTGGATGGTTATGTGCTGGAGCGCGAGATAGCCCTTGAGCTGATCGAGCGCCTGCAGCTGCAGGGGCAACTGATTTTTCTGCCCCAGCCCTTGCTGGAAACCGACTGGTATCTGCCGCTGTCGCACCAGTTCTACAGCACTCATCCCGAATTGGCCGAGGGTTTCTGGCGGGCCGTGGCCGAGCAACGTCAACAGCTTGGTGCTGATCTGACCCGCCGTTATCTGCGCCAACCGCCGCCCTGAAGCAAAGAGCCCGCCATAGGGCGGGCGCTTTTCGACAGGGGCCGCCTTACTGCTGTGCGGCCACCCGCTGGTGCAGCTGCTGCGACAGCTGTTCCAGGCGTTCACCCAAACCCACCAGTGATTCCTGAGCGTTGAGCAGTTCGGCGCTGGCCTGGCGCTGGCGCAGGCTGGCTTCGCGCTGGGCGGCGCTGTTGTCGCGCACTTGGGCCAACTGGCGGTGGGCCTGGTCGAGGGCCTGGCTGTGCTGGAGGATGGCGCCGGACAGGTTGGCAGTCAGGGCGGCGTTTTCGCTGAGCGCCTCACCGACACTGCAGACCTGATCGGCACCGGTGTTGACGATCTGCTCGGACTGGCCGAGCACGTTCTGCACCGTATCGGCCGTCTGGTTGCTGCGTTGCGATAGACTGCGTACCTCATCGGCGACCACGGCGAAGCCGCGCCCGTGCTCACCGGCGCGGGCTGCCTCGATGGCCGCGTTGAGCGCCAGCAGGTTGGTCTGCTGAGCGATGGCGCTGATCATCTGCATGGACTCGGCGATGCGCTGGTTGCTCTGCTGGATGGCCTGCATGCTCTGCTGGGCGTCCTGCATGCGCTGGGCGCAGGTGTTGACCTGGCCGCTGCTGTGCTGGGTGTCCTGGCTCAGCTGCTGCATCTGCGCGGTACTGTCGGCAAGGTTTTCCAGCACCTGATGCACGGCCAGGTCAAGCTGGTGCATGGCGTCGGACTGCTGTTGCACGTCGCCATCGATGCTTTGGCAGCGCAGGCGCATGCTGTCCAGGGTCTGGTACAGCTGCACGGAGAGCTGGCGCAGGTCGGCGGCGCTGTGGCGCACCTCATCGAGCAGGGCGGCCAGCTGCTGGCTGCCAGCGGTGGCAGCCTTGCCCACGCGCTCGGCTTCGTCGAGGTTCTGCTGGGCACCGTCCAAGGCCTGCTGGCGCACTTTGGAGCTATACCACTGGGCCAGCCACATGGTCAGCACGGGCAGCATGTAGCCTGAGTACTCGTTGAGCATGGCGTCACGCGGGCTCAGCTCGAAGTTCGGCAGTTCGACGCCACTGCGCTGCAGGCGAATCAGCCAGAACACGAACACCATCTGCCACAGGGCCCAGAAGGCCGCGCTGCGCCCGCCGAGCAACAGGTAGGCGAAGCCGATGACCACCAGTGGCCAGAAGATATGCGCCGAGTGCAGGCCGCCCAAGTGGTAGATGAGGATCATGGCGTAGCTGCTGATCAGCGCCATGGCGAAGTTGGCCACGCCCCGCGTCGGTAGCCAGGCATTGCGCAGCACCAGCAGGGCCAATGGCATGCCGATGATCAACAGGAAGGAACCTTGCATCAGTGCGTCGTTGCCCAGGCGGCCCCATTTGATCCCGCTGTACAGACCGATGACCAGGCCGCAAAAGGCGAAGAAGGCGAGCATACGGCTGAGCAGCGCTTCACTGGGGCTGAGTTCGCTCTGTGGCAGAAAAGTCGCTAAAAGGCCCTGTTGCATAGGGGACTCCGTTCTTATTGGTTGCCGACACTATCGGCCGCTGACACTTGCCACTTGAGAGTGATGCAGGTGCACGGCGCACAGTTCGGGTGATTCGAGTGATGGCACATGGCCTGCGTGGAGAGTACAGCGCCAAGGCCTTGGCGACGACCGATTGGCGACGAAGCACGCGTGCGGCCTTGAGCGTGCAAGCCAGTAACCACGAGGCTTTGCGCGATGCTCCAGAGCGTCTGGCCGAAAAGCCTGCAGGAAAGGCGCAATCGGCATCTGGCTGGCAGTGCCTATCGCAGTGCGCAGCAGTGCTGGCATTGCAGGGGCCTGCGTCTCAGCCATTCGCTGACTTGCCCGTCATCAGGGCGTTTCGCAGGGCTGCAGGCGTGTCGGTTTGCTTTGCAGGACGCTTTCCAGGTGGGCCATGTCCGAGACCTCCGAAGGGGTGGTGTCGGTCATGTAGTGGGAGATCCTCAACTGCGCGCTGCCCTCGGCACTGCAGAAGCCGGCCGGCAACGACGTTGGCACCTGAAGCAAGGCGAAGGCCTGCCGTTGATTGCTGAAACAGAACCACGGCATGCGCTCATCGTCGGCACTGCGCGGGATCAGTGCGGCGCTGCTGCCTTGCGGGTAGAAGCATAGGCCGTGGTTGAACTCGTCTTCGGCGAAAAACTGGAACTGGCCGGAAACCGTCAAGGTGCCGCTGTAATAACTCTGGAAGCCCTCCTGACGTTGCAGTTGCAGGCCATCGGCACTGGCCAAGGTGCAGGCGCTGAGGAGGGCGAATAGAAAAATGTTGCGCATGGGGCTTCCTTGCTGAAGAGCTGATCCTTTTGAGGGGGCGAACCTAACAGGCGCGTATGGGGTCTGTCAGTCCGTTCGACAAAAAATTCACGGGCCATCACGCAACCTAGGCCAATAGTTGTGCCGCGTGCTCTGGCCCGGTTGCTCGCTCATTTTTCATCTGGATTGCCTCTTCCATGTCTTATGCGGATACCCATGATCAGCAGGCTGTGCCTGCTCGTTACTATCAAATCACGCTGACCAGCCATCTGGCGTTTACCGGCGCCAGTGCCTTGTTGCTGATGCTGATGTATTCCCTGCTACGCCTGGCGCTAATGCTCTATAACCAGGAGCAGATCGGCGATACCTCGGCATGGGTGCTTGCCGAGGCCTTCCTCAACGGTCTGCGCTTCGATCTGCGCCTGGTGGTATATGCCTGCGCGCCGCTGCTGTTGTCGCTGCTGAGCACACGGGCTATGGCCGCTCGGCGGTTGCATGTGGCCTGGCTGACTCTGTTCGCCAGCCTGACTCTGTTCCTCGGTGTCACCGAGCTGGACTTCTACCGCGAGTTTCACCAGCGCCTGAACAGCCTGGTGTTCCAGTATCTGGAAGAGGATCTGGGCACCGTACTGAGCATGCTCTGGCATGGCTTCCCGGTCGTGCGCTACCTGCTGGCCTGGGGCCTGGCTACGCTGGCGCTGGCCTGGCTGTTCATGCTGATCGAGCACAGTACCCGCGCAGCCACCACGCAGCCGGCGCCGCTCTGGTACTGGCGGGTCGGCGTATTCGTGGTCTGCCTGCTGCTGGCGGTGATCGCCGCGCGCGGCACGCTCAAGCAGGGCCCGCCGCTGCGCTGGGGCGATGCCTTCACCACTGATTCGATGTTCGCCAATCACCTGGGCCTCAATGGCACCCTGAGCCTGGTCGATGCGGCGAAGAACAGCTTCTCCAGTCACCGTGACAATGCCTGGAAGGCCACCCAACCGGCGGCCGAAGCCCTACAGACCGTGCGTGGCATGCTGCTTGGCGAGCACGACACGCTGGTCGATGCCGACACTGCCGCCGTGCGCCGCGACTTCCAGCCGCCACAGGCCGGCACCTTGCCGATCCGCCATGTGGTGGTGATTCTCATGGAAAGCTTCGCCGGGCGCTGGGTCGGTGCACTGGGCAGCGATGCCGGCATCACGCCGAACTTCGACCGCCTGAGCGAGGAGGGACTGCTGTTCAGCCGCATCTTCGCCAACGGCACCCATACCCACCAGGGCATGTTCGCCACCATGGCCTGTTTCCCCAACCTGCCCGGTTTCGAGTACCTGATGCGCACGCCGGAAGGCAGTCACCAGTTCTCCGGTCTGCCGCAACTGCTCAGCGCCCGTGGCTACGACGATCTCTACGTCTATAACGGCAACTTCCAGTGGGACAACCAGTCCGGATTCTTTAGCAACCAGGGCATGCGCAACTTTATTGGCCGCGAGGACTTCGTCGACCCGGTATTCATGGACCCGACCTGGGGCGTTTCCGACCAGGACATGTTTGACCGCGGCGCCGCCGAGCTGGCCAGGCTGGACCCGAACAAACCGTTCTATGCGCTGCTGCAGAGCCTGTCCAACCACACACCCTATGCCTTGCCCAAGGAGCTGCCGGTCGAGCCAGTCACCGATCAGGGCTCGTCCAACGAACACCTGACCGCCATGCGCTATTCGGATTGGGCGCTGGGCCAGTTCTTCTATAAGGCGCGCCAGGAGCCGTACTTCAAGGACACTCTGTTCGTGGTGGTCGGCGATCATGGTTTCGGTAGCAGTGAGCAACTCACCGAGATGGACCTGTTCCGCCACCATGTGCCCATGCTGCTGATTGCTCCCGGCATCCGCGAAAAGTTCGGCGCCCAGCGCGATACCGTGGGTACCCAGGTCGATGTGGTGCCAACCATCATGGGTCGCCTCGGTGGCCCGGTGCGCCAGCAATGCTGGGGCCGCGATCTGCTCAGCCTGCCAGCGGGCGATGAGGGCGTCGGGGTGATCAAACCGTCCGGCAGCGACCAGACCGTGGCCATCGTCAGTGGTTCGAAGATTCTGGTGCAGCCCAAGGGCCTGGCGCCGCGGCTATATGACTACGAGCTGGGTGCTGGAGCCAGGGTTGATCTGTTGACCAACAACCCGGCCCAAGCCGAGTTGCAGCAGCGCCTGGAGGCGTTCCTGCAGGTCTCGACCCAGAGCCTGCTGGATAACAGTGCCGGGGTGCGTGGCAGCAAGTCTGAGTGAGGGAGCGCCGCACTAGCGTGTGCCTGTGCAGCTAAGTCACGTACGAGTAATGCATGCCCTACGAAAATACCGTCCCAACCAGGCGCTGAGGGGTGGGCTACCCACCGGCAGTGGTTGGAACGGCACGAAGGTAGACGCTTAGCGACGCACCTGCTTGAGCGTCTCGGCAATCATGAAGGCCAGCTCCAGTGACTGGTCGGCGTTCATCCGCGGGTCGCAGTGGGTGTGGTAGCGGTCCGACAGGCCTGCCTCGGTGATCGGTCGGGCGCCGCCGATGCATTCGGTGACGTTCTGCCCGGTCATCTCGATATGGATGCCGCCGGCGTAAGTACCCTCGGCCTGGTGCACGGCGAAGAACTGCTTCACTTCGGACAGAATTTGCGCGAAGTCGCGGGTCTTGTAGCCGCTGCTGGCCTTGATGGTATTGCCGTGCATGGGGTCGGAACTCCACAGCACCTGTTTGCCTTCGCTCTGCACCTTGCGCAGCAGGCGCGGGAAGTGCGCTTCGACCTTGTCGGCGCCCATGCGCACGATCAGGTTGAGGCGGCCGGGATCGTTGTCCGGGTTGAGGATATCGATCAGACGGATCAGCTCGTCCGGGTCCATGCTCGGGCCGACCTTGACCCCGATCGGGTTGCCGACGCCACGCAGGAACTCGACATGGGCGCCGTCGAGCTGGCGGGTGCGGTCGCCGATCCACAGCATGTGCGCGGAGCAGTCGTACCAGCCACCGGTGAGGCTGTCTTTGCGCACGAAGGCCTGCTCGTAGCCCAGCAGCAGGGCTTCGTGGGCGGTGAAGAAGTTGGTTTCGCGCACCTGGGCGGCGCCATCCATGCCGCAGGCGCGCATGAAGGCCAGGGTCTCGTCGATGCGGTCGGCCAGCTGGCTGTACTTCTCGCCCAGTGCCGAGTTGGCGATGAAGTCGAGGTTCCACTGGTGCACCTGGTGCAGGTCGGCGAAGCCGCCCTGGGCGAAGGCGCGCAGCAGGTTGAGGCTGGCGGTGGCCTGGTGGTAAGCCTGCAGCAGGCGCTCCGGGTCCGGCACACGGCTCTTTTCGTCGAAGTCGATGCCGTTGACGATATCGCCACGGTAGGCCGGCAGGGTCACGCCATCGATGGTTTCGTCATTGGCCGAGCGCGGCTTGGCGAACTGCCCGGCCATGCGCCCGACTTTGACCACTGGACAGCCGGCGGCGAAGGTCATGACGATGGCCATCTGCAGCAGCACCTTGAAGGTGTCGCGGATCTTCAGGGTGGAGAATTCGGCGAAGCTTTCGGCACAGTCGCCACCTTGCAGGAGAAAGGCCCGACCCTGGGTGACCTCGGCAAACTGGCGGCGCAGCTCGCGCGCCTCGCCGGCGAAGACCAGCGGCGGATAGCCGGCCAGGGTCTGCTCGACTCGTTGCAGGTGGGCGAGGTCAGGGTAGACGGGTTGTTGCTGGATCGGCTTGCTTCTCCAGCTTTCGGGGCTCCAGGCGTGCGACATCAGACTTCTCGGTTAGCGGCTGTTCGTGCGGACTGGCATGGTAACCGATCAGCCTGGGCCGGCAAGCCGATAGACGTGATAGAGCCTCTGTATGTAGGAGCCAACTTGCTGGCGATCAGCCGTTCGCGGGGGCATTGATCGCCAGCAAGCTGGCTCCTACAGGTTCGTGTCCGTTTCTGGCAGGGACGTAGCCGGATGCAATTCGCGGGCGGATTTGCCGGCTGTCCCGGATTGCATCCGGGCTACGGTCAGGCAGTGATCGGTTTGAAGCCTCGAGCGGTAGCGGTACGCGGCAATACGTCGCGGCCCGGCAGGAAGCAGCCGAAGCCGGGCTGCTTGCCCAGCGCCTCGGGGAACTCGCTGCCACGGCGGTAGGCGATGCGGCCGTTGATCAAGGTGGCATCCACCGCCGCGTCGTTGCGCTTGACCACGCGCTGCAGACCGATCACCTCCATGGGCGCTTCATGCATTTCATCCAGCTCGTCGGTCAGCCCGGCCGGGTTGACGATCACCACATCGGCGCGGTCGCCGACGCGGATGGTGCCGGCATCCACGCCGATAAAGTCAGCCAGCTCGCCACTCAGGCGGTGCACGGCGTGGCCCATGTCCATGAACGGCGTGCTGGCCAGTTCGGCATCACGCACGTACTTGAGGAAACGCAGCGGGAAGTTGTACTGGGCGATGGAGCGCAGGTGCGCGCCAGAGTCGGCGAAGCCCGGCTGGGTCCAGGGACTGGAGAGCAGCTTGTGCATCACCGGCAGGCGCTGGTTGCCATAGCAGGTGGTCCACTTCAGCGCCTCGCGGTACTGGCAGGCGATCTCGAAGTAGGCGTCCACCGGGTCCAGGCCACGGGCGGCGCCGAGTTGCTTGAAGTTCTTGCCGACCATCGAGGCGTCCGGGCACTCGGTCACCCAGCAGTCGGAGAAGTCGCGGTGCCACAGCCCCTTGGTCAGCACGGCCTTGACCTGCTTCTTGAACAGGGCGCGAAACTCCGGCTCCAGCACCTTGGCGTACAGCTCGTCCGGGTCCTTGATGTTGCGCAGGATCTCGCCGGCGCCGAATTCCTCGAAGGCGTTCACGTTGAGCCCTTCCAGGCGCAGGGTGAAGGGCGCCGGCAGGGTCTGCCAGCGGAAGTGGCCGAGCAGTACCTTGTTGGCCAGCCAGCCGGAGAGGCGGGTGAAACGGTGTAGCAGCGGCTGTGACTTGAGGTCCAGGGCGGTGAGCATCGAGCACTTCAGCGGTTTGCGGAACCAGCCGTGGGCCTGATAGAGGAAGGCGAACACATTGACCTTGGTCACCGCGTCCGGCGCGCCCTGCAGCACCGCGCCGCGCCGGCGCAGCACGGCAAACAGGCGGGAGAACTCGGTCCAGTTGGCGAAGGTCGAGGGCAGCGGGCTAGACCAGGCACGGTCGCCATCCATCTTGTCGAGCTTGGTAGTCATCACCGACAGGCCGATGCAGCCGGCGTCCAGCGCTTCTTCCAGCAACTGCTCCATGCGCTGCAGCTCGGCTTCGCTCGGTTTGATCTTGCGGGTGGCGCGCTCCAGGCCCATCACCGCCACACGTAGCTCGGAGTGGCCGAGGAAGGAGCTGACGTTCGGCCCCAGCGGGTGCTGGTCGTAGAAGGCGCGGTAGCCGGCGGCGTCGCGCCAGGTCTTCTTCTCCTTGAGGATCGGCAGCACGTATTCGCGCGGCACCGCCTCGACGCGGGTGAACAGGTCGGAACAGTCCTCGGCATCGGCCAGCACCATGCTGATCGAGCAGGAGCCGATGGTCACGCTGGTCACGCCGTGGCGCACCGACTCCTTCAGCGCCGGCGCGGCGATCACTTCGGCATCGTAGTGCGAGTGGATTTCCAGGAAACCGGGGGTCACCCAGCGGCCGGCGGCGTCGAGCACCTCGGGGCAGCCATTCTCGACCAGCGGGCTGAGGCTGACCGCATCGATGCGCCCGGCCCTGATGCCGATATGTCGCAGTGCGCCGGGTGCGCCAGTGCCGTCGAAATACAGGCCGTTCTTGATGATGATGTCGTAGCTCATAGCAGGCTCCAGGGCGACAGCAGCAGGGTGCCGGTGACCAGCAACAGGATGTAGATGGCGATGCGGAAATGACGCTCGTCGAAGCGCCGGTGCAGGCGCTCGCCGGCCCACAGGCCGACCAGCAGCAGCGGGGCATAGACCAGTACCTGCGGCAGCGCCGGCAGCAGGCGGCCATCGACGAGAAAGGCCAGGGTCAGCAGGCTGTTGAGCGTGAACCAGACGCTGACCAGGGTGGCGCGAAAGCGCGCCTTGTCCAGGCTGGTGCCGGCCAGGCCGAACACCAGCAGCGGCCCACCGGAGGCGAACAGGCCATGGCTGAGGCCAGCACCTAGAGTCAGCAAGCGGGTCAGCCACTGTGGCCTTACCGGTAGCGCGGCGGCATGGCGCAGGCGCCACAGCTCACGTCCGGCGAACCAGAGGATCAGCACACCGAAACAGCGCTTGAGCAGCGCCTCATCCAGGTACGGCAGCAGCAGATAGCCGAACAACGTGCCGAGCAGCATGCCCGGCAGGATGGTGCCGAGCAGCAGCGGACGGTCGATCTGCGCGCGGTGGCGCCAGACCAGGTAGCCGGTCATGCCGATATTCAGCGGCACCAGTACTGGCAGCAACTGGTCGATAGGCAGCAGTAGTGCACCCAGAGATAAGGCGATGACGATGCTGCCGAAGCCGGTGACGGCTTCCAGGGTATAGGCCAGCAGGATAAAGGCGCCCAGGGCGTAGGAAGCAGTCATGGTGCGCTCTGTTTTTTTGTAGGAGCGAGCTCTGCTCGCGAAGCGGGCTGCGTGGTGCTTTCTTCGCGAGCAGAGCTCGCTCCTACGGTTGAGCTGGTGGGCAGTTCGCCAGCGAAACGGCGGCTCATCTGCCGGTAGTACAGCGCCGGCGCCACGCGCCAGAGCAGGCTGGCCAGCCAGCTGCCGCGATCGGGAAACAGGCGTTGCTGGCCGGCAGCCAGGCCCTTGAGGATTTCCCCGGCCATCCAGTCGGCGCCGCGCACCCGGCCTATGGTCGAGCGGGCATGGCCGGCCGGCTGGCCGTCGGCGCCGAGGGCGTTGCGGTCGATCGGCGTGTCGAGAAAGCTCGGGTAGACCATCAGCAGCTGGATGCCATCACGGGCGATTTCCGCGCGCAGCACCTCGAAGGCCTGGCCCAGGGCACTTTTTGCCGCGCAGTAGCCGGCGCGGCCGAGCACTGGCATCCAGCCGGCCATGGAGCCGATGGCGGCGACCTGGCCGCGGCTCTCGCGCAGCAGCGGCAGGGCGGCCAGGGTCAGCTCCAGCGGCGCGTGGTAGTCCACCGCCATGACCTGGCGAAACACCGCCGGATCGGTGCGGGTGGTCAGCGAGCGGTGGGTGATGCCGGCATTGTTGAACAGCACGTCGAGGCGGCCGAACAGGACCTGGCAGGCGTCGAGCAGCTGGCGGTGCAGCTCGGGATCGGTGATATCGCCGGACAGGCCTTCGACCCGCTCGCCACCCAGTTCGGCGACCCGTGCGGCCAGGCCGTTGGCATTGATATCGGTGAGCAGCAGGTGATCGCCACGGGCATGGCAGGCCTTGGCCAGCTCCCAGCCGAGGCCGCTGGCGGCGCCGGTGATCAGGGCTACGTGCATCACTGGGCTCCTTCGCCGAGCACGGTGGCAGGCTGGCCGGCCGGTGGGCGGCGAGCCCAGAACAGTGCCAGAACCAGCCCCGCCAGCAGTTGCCAGCAACCCCAGAAAGCGGCGATCAGCAACATGCCGCCAGCCTGCGGGAAGAAGGTGAAGATCAGCGCCATGCCCAGGGCCGAGTTGTGGATGCCGGTTTCCAGGGTCACCGCGCGTACGTCTGCTTCCGCCAGGCGCCACAGGCGCGCACACAGGTAGCCGAGCAGCAGGGCCATGCCGTTGAGCGTGACCACCAGCCAGAAGAACAGGTGGAAGTGTTCGATGAACTGTTCGAAGTTCTTGGCGAAGGCGCCGCCGACGAAGGCCAGCATCACCAGCAGGGAGAAGTTGCGCAGTGGTTTCTCCAGCTTCTGCGCCAGCTGCGGGCGGCGCTTGCCGAGCAGCATGCCGGCGATCATCGGCAAGATCAGGACCAGCACGACCATGGCCAGCAGTTCGACCGGGTCGACGCTGATCTCGGTGAGCAGTGCCCGGGTGTTGGGGTTGAGCCCGGCGTACAGGGCGAAGTTGAGCGGGGTGAAGATCCCCGCGGTGATGCTCGACACCGCGGTGACGCTGGCCGACACGGCGACGTTGCCACGGCCCAGCCAGGTCATGATGTTGGAGAAGGTGCCGCTCGGGCAGGTGGCGACCAGGATCATGCCCAGGGCCAGGCTCGGGTCGATCGGCAGCAGGGTGGTCAGCAGGCAGGTGCTGGCCGGCAGCAGCACGAACTGCACGAACAGGCCGATCAGCGGCGCCTTGGGCGTGCGCAGGATGCGCTTGAAGTCATCGGCGCGCAGCTCCAGGGACACGCCGAACATCATCAGGGCGATGATGGCGTTCAGCGCGATCATCGCGCTGGGGGAAAACTCAAGATTGACGGCAGGCATCGAGACTTTCCTTGGTTGAAGTCGAGACGATAGGGGCGAGGTCGGCGCGCAGCTCGGCGCTATGCGCCTTGAGCGCGGCGCGGTAGCTGTCCTTGTGCACGTAATAGGCCATGCGTTCCAGCTGCAGGTAGGCGTAGCCGCCGTCCATACGCTGGGCGAAGCGTTGCTGCACCTGCTCATGGAAGCGCGCGGCCGAGGGGTGGCCATCGAGCTGCTGGCGGATCACCAGGGCGACCAGTTCGGCCTGCTCGGCGCGGCCCTGCCAGCCGAGGCCGGAGGCTTCGATCATGCCGAGCATGAACAGGTCGCGGTGCAGCGGGTGGAACACGTTGAGGTACAGCTGCGGCGCGCCGGCATCCTGGGGCCAGTTCAGCTCGGCGCGGTCGATAAAGGGGTAGTCGAGCTTGTAGCCGGTGGCCTGGAGGATCAGGTCGTAGTCGGCCTGGCTGCCATCGGCGAAGGTCACGCTATGGCCGTCGACCTGACGGATATCGCCGCGCGGCTGGATATCGCCATGGCCGATATGGTGCAGCACCAGCGAGTTCATCACCGGGTGCGACTCATACAGGCGGTAGTCCGGATCGGGCAGGCCATATTGCGAGGGCTTGCCGAGCAGGGCGCGCACCAGCAGGCCGTCGACCAGCTGCTTGAGCCGGCGTGGCAGCTTGACTGCGCCGCCGAAGGTGTCGGTGGGCTTGCCGAGGATGAACTTGGGCAGGAAGTGGTAGCCGCGTCGCACCGACAGGTCGACCGAGGCGGCGCGGTGCACGGCATCCACGGCGATGTCGCAGGCCGAGTTGCCGCAGCCGACCACCAGCACGCGCTTGCCGGTGAAGATGTCGGCCGACTTGTAGGCCGAGGAATGCAGCAGCTCGCCGGTGAACGGACCGGGCAGGGTTGGCTGATTGGGCTGGTGCAGGGTGCCGTTGGCGATCAGCACGCCGCCGAACTGCCATTCACGTTGCACGCCGGCGCATTCGCTGAGCAGGCGCCAACCTTGGTCGAGGCGCTCCAGCTTGAGCACGCGGGTATTGAACTGGTAGTGCTGTCGCAGGCCGAAGTGCTCAGCGTAATCGCGAAAGTACTGGCCGATCTGCTGGTGTCGCGGGTAGTGCGGCACTGCGGCGGGCATGGGGAATTCGGCGAAGGCGGTGGTGCCCTTGGACGAGATCAGGTGCGCCGACTCGTACATGGTGCTGTGCGGGTTGCTGATATCCCACAGGCCACCGACATCCGCGTGCAGCTCGAAGCCGACGAAGGGGATACCATAGCGCTGTAGCTGACGGGCAGCCGCCAGCCCCATAGGGCCGGCTCCGATAATGGCGTGCATGCAAGGCGTCTCAATTGTCTTTCTGTAGTTATTCCGTAAGCATATGCAGCCCTCCGCTTGCCGTAATGGCTCATTCAGGACTCCAGTCGGTTAATTCAGGACCATGAGCACTACGCCTTCCGTCACCGTGCATTACACCCAGGCCATCCTCCAGGCCGCCGAGCGCCTGGCCTTGCCGCTGCCGGCCGAGCTGCGCGAGCTGGGTGGTGAGGCGCGCATTCCGCTGGCGCGCCAGGACGTTCTGTGGGAAGCCTTCTGCGCGGCGGCACACGATCCGCTGACCGGCTTGCGCCTGGGCTGCGCCCTGCAGGTCGGTCATCTGGACATGGTCGGCGCCCTGCTGATGAGCTGCGAAACGGTCGGCGAGGCGCTGGAAGCCTTGCTCGAGTACTACCCGATAGTCGGCGAAGGCGGTGAGTTCAGCCTGCGCGACGAGGGCCAGCGCCTGTGCCTGGTCTACCAGCCGCAGTACCAGGTGCGCCGCGACGAGCGGGTCGAGGCGGTGCTGGCTAGCCTGCTGCACATGACCCGCTGGATCACCGGCAGCAAGGTCAGTCCCTTGCTGCTCAGCTTCAGTCACCCGGCGCGCGGCAGCGAGGCCAGCTATGCCGAGCTGCTGGCCTGTCCGTTGCAGTTCGCCGCCGCCGAAAACGCCCTGGTGTTCGCCGCCGCCGATCTGCAGGTGCCGCTGATCCAGGCCAATGCGCTGATGCGCGAGCACCTGCGCGGCCTCGCCGACAGCCTGCTCGAGCGCCTAGGTACGCAGAGCCTGGCGGCGCGGGTACAGCAGTTGCAGCGGGCACAGCCGCGCTGGGGCAAGGAGCGCATCGCCGAGCAGCTGGAGCTGAGCGGACGTCACCTCAACCGCAAGCTGGCCGAGGAGGGCACCTCGTTCAAGTTGCTGCGCGACCAGGTGCTGTACCAGATGGCCGAACAGTTATTGCGCGAGTCGCCACGCCTGAGCGAGGTGGCCGAGCGTCTGGGGTTTTCCGATGAGAGTGCGTTCGCCAAGGCCTTCCGCCGCTGGAGCAGCATGACGCCGGGACAGTTTCGTCAGGGGTTGGTGAATGAGTGATTTGCGTGAAGAGCGGGTATTGGCCGAAGTGCAGGACCAGTTCGGCCTGGTCCGCGTGCTGGAAGTCGGCGACTACCGTTTCCTCGAATTCGGCGATGCCATCGAGCAAAGCTGCGTGTTCACCCGTGACCCGAAGTGGCTGGAGTACGACTACACCCGCGCCATGTTCCTCGGTGCGCTGTGCCATGGGGCGCCGGAAACCGCGCTGTTTCTCGGCTTGGGTGCGGGCAACCTGACCCAGGCCTGCCTGAGCTTCATCGAGCTGGACGATGTCGAGGTGATCGAGCTGCGCCCGGACGTGCCGCGCCTGGCCATGCAGTACCTGGGACTGGCCGACGACCCGCGCCTGACCATCCGCATCGGCGATGCCCTGGAACTGCTCGACAGCGCCGAGTCGGCCGACCTGATTTTCCTCGACCTGTACACCGACACCGGCCCTGCGGTTGGCCACCTGGCCTGGAAGTTCCTGGAAAGCTGCCAGGCCAAGCTCAACCCGGGCGGCTGGCTGGTGATCAATCAGTGGGGCACCGATGACGGCAAGCCGCTAGGCGCGGCTCTGCTGCGTGGCCTCTATCATCGGCATTACTGGGAGATTCCGGTGAAGGAGGGCAACGTCATCCTGCTGGTGCCGGCTGATCTGGAGCAGGAGTTGCAGCCCGAACAGCTCTCGGCCCGCGCCGCCGAACTGGCGCCGCGCCTGGGCTATTCGCTGCAGCCCTTGATCGACGTGCTGCGCCCGGCCAGTTGAGGCCGGCGCAGCCGCGCCGTTCAGCGGCCCTTGAAGTCACCGGGGCGGCGTTCGAGCATGGCGCGCACGCCTTCCTGGGCATCTTCGCTGGCCATCAGTGCGGTAACTACCGGATGCAGGCTGGCAATCGCTGCCGCTTCCCCCTCTTGCACGGCCTGGCGTGCCGAAGCCAGGGTGGCGCGTACGCCCAGCGGCGCCTGGGCGGCGATGCGTTCGGCGAGCGCCAGGGCGCCGGGCAGCAGGTCCTCGGGGCTGAACACTTCCTGTACCAGGCCCAGGCGATAGGCTTCCGCGGCATCGAAGGGGTCGCCGGTCAGCAGCCAGCGCATGGCATTGCCCCAGCCGGCGGCCTGGTGCATGCGCAGGGTGGCGCCGCCGAACGGCAGGATGCCGCGCTGTACCTCCATCTGTGCGAAGCGGGTGTCGCTGGAACACAGGTTGATATCGGAGGCCAGCATCAGCTCGATGCCGATGGTGTAGCAGTAGCCACGGGCGGCGACGATCACCGGCTTGCTGACCCGTGGGCCGCCGAATACGCCCCAGGGATCGCAGCCGCCAGCGGGAATATGCCAGCCGGCGGCAAAGGTGGATGCCACCTTGGCCAGATCGAGGCCAGCGGTGAAGTGTTCGCCATGGGCAAACACCAGGGCCACACGCGCTTCCTCATCGCGCTCGAATTCGCCATAGGCCAGGCAGAGCTGATTGAGCATGTCGAGGTCGAAGGCGTTGCGCTTGTCGCTGCGGTTGAGTCCGATCAGCAGGATCTGGCCACGTTTCTCGCGGCTGATACGGTCGGTCGTCGGCTCGGCCATGGGGTGGCTCCAGGTTCGCTAGGTGAGTTTCCTTTATAGTCAGCCCGCCGGCGGTCGTGCAAACGCATTGCCCGCCTGAATGGCAGGTTATGATCTGCAAGACGCGCGCCGCTTCTGTAAAAAATCTGCCACGTGGACAGCTTTTCCTGTATGATTCGCGCCCGGCCAAACTTGGCCGTCGTTCAGGTAGTAAAACTCACGAAGCGCTTGCTTCGGCAGCTTGTCCGCGTAGCGGACTATCCTTGACGCTTTATTCATTTAGTTTTCGCAAATCCCCGCCTACACGGCTGCCAGGGTGACCTTCGGGTCCTACATGGCATGTGCAGCTTTGGAACTTGGGTCTTTGCGGATGCACCTAGAGGCAGACCCATGACCCAGGAAGTAACCGGCACTTTCGCCGAACTCGGCCTTCATCCTTCTATTCTCGCTGCGCTGACCGCGGTGGGTTACGAAGAGCCGTCCCCGATTCAATCCCAGGCGATCCCGGTGATCCTCGCCGGCCACGACATGATCGGCCAGGCGCAGACCGGTACCGGCAAGACCGCAGCGTTCGCCCTGCCGATCCTGTCGAAGATCGACCCGGCCAAGCGTGAACTGCAGGCGCTGATCCTCGCGCCGACCCGTGAGCTGGCCCTGCAGGTGGCCACCGCCTTTGAAACCTACTCCAAGCAGATGCCCGGCCTGAGCGTGGTTGCCGTGTACGGCGGCGCGCCGATGGGCCCGCAGCTCAAGGCCATCCGCATGGGTGCCCAGGTTATCGTGGCCACCCCGGGGCGTCTGGTTGACCACCTGAGCCGCAACGACCAACTGCTGTCGACCATCAGCCACCTGGTGCTGGACGAAGCCGACGAAATGCTCAAGCTCGGCTTCATGGACGATCTGGAAGTGATCTTCCAGGCCATGCCGGCCAGCCGCCAGAGCGTGCTGTTCTCCGCGACCCTGCCGGCCTCGATCCGCACCATCGCCGAGAAGCACCTGCGCGACCCGAAACACATCAAGATCGCCGCCAAGACCCAGACCGTCTCGCTGATCGAGCAGGCCCACCTGATGGTGCATGCCGACCAGAAGGTCCAGGCTGTTTCGCGCCTGCTGGAAGTCGAGGAATTCGACGCCCTGATCGCCTTCGTGCGCACCAAGCAAGCCACCCTGGACCTGGCCTCCGCGCTGGAAGCCAAGGGCTACAAGGTGGCCGCGCTGAACGGTGACATCGCGCAGAACCAGCGCGAGCGCGTCATCGAGTCGCTGAAAGACGGCCGTCTGGACATCGTGGTCGCCACCGACGTGGCCGCCCGTGGTATCGACGTACCGCGTATCACCCACGTACTCAACGTCGACATGCCGTACGACCCGGAGTCCTACGTGCACCGTATCGGTCGTACCGGCCGTGCCGGTCGCGTTGGCCGTGCGCTGCTGCTGGTGACCCCGCGTGAGCGTCGCATGCTGCAGGTAATCGAGCGCGTAACCGGGCAGAAAGTTGCCGAAGTGCGTCTACCGAATGCCCAGCAGGTGCTGGATGCACGCATCAAGAAGCTGACCAACAGCCTGGCGCCGTTGGTGGCCGATGCCGAAGCCAGCCATGGCGAGCTGCTCGACCGTCTGGTGGCCGATATCGGCTGCACTCCGCGCGCCCTGGCCGCGGCCTTGCTGCGCAAGGCCACCAATGGCCAGTCGCTGAACTTGGCCGACGTCGAGCGCGAGCAGCCGCTGGTGCCGACCGTCAGCGCCCCGCGCGAACGTCGCGAGCGTGATGGCGAGCGCAGCAGCGGTGGCGATTTCGCTCCGCGTGAGCGTCGTGCCCCGGTGCCGTTGACTGAAGGCCGTGCCCGTTGCCGTACCGCCCTGGGCACTCGCGACGGCATCGCCGCGAAGAACCTGCTCGGCGCGATCCTCAACGAGGGTGGTCTGGCTCGCGAAGCCATCGGTCGCATCCAGATCCGTGAGACCTTCAGCCTGATCGAGCTGCCGGAAGAAGGCCTCGACCGTCTGCTCGGTAAGCTCAAGGACACCCGCGTTGCCGGTAAGGCCCTGAAGCTGCGTCGTTATCGCGAGGATTGATCCCCTGGGATCGAGCCAAAGCTGAATGAAAAAGCCCCGCCTAGTGCGGGGCTTTTTTTATGCCCAGATTGACAGCCTGCCGGGGTGCCAACAGTATTTTCGGGATCGACTAAGCAGAGCGGGATCATGGCAGCGGACAAGCCCCTGAAGTTGCGCTTCGACGGCTTCGAGCTGGACGAGGCCAATGCGCGCCTGAGCTGCGCTGGGCAGCCTGTTGCCCTGCAGCCCAAGGCGCTGGCGCTGCTCTGCGAGCTGGCCCGCGAGCCGGGTCGCTTGCTGAGCAAGGATGCGTTGCTGGATGCGGTATGGGGCCATCGGCATGTCAGCGAGTCCGTGCTCAAAACCACTGTCAGCGCACTGCGCCAGGCGTTGGGCGACGACCCTCGACAGGCACGTTTCATTGAGACCGCTGCCCGTCAGGGCTATCGCTTCATCGGTATGCCGGCGCTGTCGCCCTCTAGCCGTGATCTGATTGGCCGAGCCACGGCCCTGCAACAGTTGCATCGTGCCTGGCAGTGCAGCCAGACGGCGCGGCAACTGCTTTGGGTTACGGGCGAGGCGGGCATTGGCAAGACCCACCTGATCGAAACTTTTATCGCCGACTGTACGGATGTGCTTTGCGTGCGTGGCCAGTGCATCGAGCATTTCGGCAGTGGTGAGCCCTATCTGCCGTGGCTGGAGCTGCTGGGCGAGCTGAGCCGGCGTGATGAGCAGTTTGTTGCGCTGTTGCGTGTGGCGGCGCCGATGTGGCTGCTGCAATTGCCCTGGTTATGCGAAGCGGGTGAGCACGAGGCGTTGCGCAGTGCCTGTGGCGGCGCCAATCCGCTGCGCATGCTGCGTGAGATGGCTGAACTGCTGACTCGATTTAGCAGCAAACGGCCCCTGCTGCTGGTGCTGGAGGATTTGCATTGGTGCGATACGGCGAGTCTGCATCTGCTCGAATACCTGGCTCGTCGGCGTGACCTGACGCGGGTGATGCTGCTGTGCAGCCAGCGCCTAGCTGAGTTGCGGGCTAGCGGGCATCCGCTCGACGCTCTGCGTCACGATCTCAACCTGCGCGGTCTGAGTGAAGAGATTGTGCTGCAGCCGTTCTCCATGGACGAAGTGGCTGAGTACCTTGCCCGCCGGCATCCTCACCTGCAGGCGGCCCCCGGCATGTCGGCGCTGCTATTGCAGCGCAGCGGTGGCTTACCGTTGTTCGTCGAGAGCCTGGCGGGCGATCTGCACGAAGCCTGCGCTCAGCCGGATTGGCCAGTTCCGGAGGATTTGTATGGCCTGCTGCGCCGTCAGGTCGAGCGCCTGAGCGAGTATGTACGTGCGCTGCTCGAGGCTGCCAGCGTGTGTGGTACGGAGTTCCGGGTGGGCGTGCTGGCCAGCGTCCTCGGTTGTGCCGAGACGCAGGTGCAGAGCGCCTGCCAGGCGCTGACAGGCGGGCATGGCTGGCTTGTCGCGCAGGAGGTCGTCGCCTTGGGCGACGGTACTCTGGAAGGGCGCTTTGCCTTTCGTCACGCGCTTTACCGCCAGGTGTTCTACCAGCGCCTGGACGGGATGCGCCGCGCACGGCTGCACCGTGCGGTGGCGGCTGTTCTGCTGGCCCGTGGCCTGTCGATGGCCGCCGAGCTGGCGGGGCACCTCGAGCAGGGCAAGGACCTGCCGGCCGCTGTGCGGCAATTGGGCTATGCCGCCGATGGCGCGCTCGAGCGTTTCGCGCCGCAGCAGGCATTGCAGTTTGTCCGGCATGCTATGGAGCTGTTGGCGCAGCTTACCAGCACCGAGCCGTCCACCGAGCGGCAGCTGGATCTGCTGCTCAAGGGAGGTGTCGCCAGCGCGCAACTGCATGGCATGGCGTCGGACGAGGCCAGCGCGTTCTATGCGCGGGCCCAGGCCCTGGCCGAACGCATGCCCGACTCAGCGCAGTTGGGCTGGGGCTTGGCCGGCATAGCCCAGGTGCGTTATGGCCGTGGCGAGTATCAGGCCGCGCGTCAGTTGAGCGAACGGGTGGCGGCGCTGGCGAGTCGGCTGGGTGAGTCTGGTCTGGCGATCGCAGCCTGCAACATGGGCGGTATGGTCTGTGCTGTGCTGGGCGAACACGAGCGCGGCCGACTGTTGCTGGAGCGCGGTATCGAGCTAGGCCGGGCCCTGGCCGAGCAACTGCCGCGGCAGCGCTTCTTTGTCGATCCACTGGTGGCTATGCTCGGCCACCTGGCCCTGCATCTGGTGCCGCTGGGCTTGTTCGAACAGGCCATCATGCATGCCGAAGCGGCCTTGGCGCGGGCGAGGGAACTTGCTCATCCGATGTCGTTGGCCGTGGCCACCCGTTGCGCCGGCATGCTTGATCTGTTGCTCGGGCGAGAGCTGCAGGTCGCCACGCGGGCCGATGAGCTGGCGCAGCTGCATGCCCGTCACGGCATGCATCAAGCGGATGGTGCTTGGCGCATTCTCTCTGGCTGGGCCATGGCTCAGGCTGGCGAGGCGACTGCAGGTTATGCACGCATTCGTGAGGGCGGCGCCATCCTGCAGCGGCTCGGCATGCTTGCCGGGCATGTGCAGATGTTGTCCTTCGCTGCCGAAGCACAGTTGCTGGCCGCCGAAGGGGGGCGGGCCGTGGCGCTTATCGATGAGGCCGAGGCTCTGGCGATGCGCTTGGGCGAGCGAGCGCGAGTGCCTGAATTGTGGCTGCTGCGGGCGCGTACCGAGTTGGCGCACGGTGCGCGTGGCTCCGCCGAACATTGGCTGCGCCGGGCTCTGGCGGAGGCCCGCGAGCAGCACGCAGCGGGTACCGAATTGATCGTGCTGCTGGCGCTGAGTCGCTTGCCGGAGCCCGCTACGCACGATATCGAGGCGTTGCGCCGCGTATCTCATGCTCTGCCGCCGGCAGCTCAAGTGCGGGTGCTGCGCGAGGCCTTGGCTTTGACCGAAAGCTGACCCTTTGCTGACGACTTGTCCAGGTTCACCTTCCACACTCTGCACATCCCCGCTTTCGGCGGGATACTTAGTGAGGAGAGTTCGAGTGAGTGAAGCGCTGCTGAGCTGTCGCGGTGTGGTTTACCCCTGGCACTGCGATCATATGGGGCACATGAATGTCATGTGGTACACGGGCAGGTTCGACGAGGCCACCTGGGCTTTGTTCGCGCATCTGGGGTTGACCCCGGCAGCTCTGCGGGACGGTGGGCGCGGAATGGTGGCTGCCGATCAGCACACCCAATACAGCAGCGAGCTATTGGCCGGGGATCTGTTGAGCGTGCATACCAGGGTGCTGGCAGTGGGTAACAAGTCGATCCGCTTGCGCCATGAGATGCGTCGGGAACCTGAGGGTAGCCTGGCAGCGGTTTGTACCCTGGTTGGCGTGCATATCGATACCGATCTGCGCCAGTCGCTGCCGCTGCCTAAAAGCGTGCGTAAGCTGGCCGAGCCGCTGCTGTGCGGCGAGGAACAGTAATGAGTAGCGAGGCGTTCGCGGCAGTTGTGCTCAAGGATGGTCGCGATCTGGCCTATCAGCAGTACGGCAGTCCCGATGGTGTGCCATTGCTGGTGTTTCACGGCCTGCCGGGTTGTCGCTTGCAGGCGGCGCTGCTCGACGCACCCGCGCGCCGGCTCGGCGTGCGCCTGATCGCTGCCGATCGCCCTGGAGTGGGTCGCTCCAGCCCCTGCCCGCAGCGCAGCATTCTGTCCTGGAGCGAGGACGTGGCGCAGCTGGCTGATCAGCTCGGCTTGGCGCGTTTCGGCGTACTCGGCATTTCCTGCGGTGGCCCCTATGCGCTGGCTTGTGCGCTGCGTCTGTCTGATCAACTGAGCTTTGCCGGCCTGGTGGCTGGTATAGGGCCGATGGATATCCCGCAAATTCGCAGTGGCCAGCATCCGGCGCTCAAGCTGCTGTTTGCACTGGCGCGGCTGCATCCGTCGTTGATTATGCCCATGCTGGGCCTGGATCGGCGTTTGTTCCTTGGTGATGCCATGGCCGCCTTGCGCAAGCTGACGGGGATGATGACAGTGCCCGACCAGCGCTTCATCCACGAGCATCCAGGGTTGGCCGAGCAGTTTGCCCTCAGTCTGGCCGAGGCCTACCGCTCCGGTATCGCTGGCGTGCAGCAGGAAGTGAGCTTGATTGCTGCTGCGCGTGGCTTCGAGTTGGGCGCGATCGAGATGCCAGTGCACCTGTATCAGGGCGCGCACGACCGCAATGTGCCGCCGGCCATGGCCGAGCACATAGCCGATAGGTTGCGCGCCGGCCGCTACCGGCTATTTGCGGACGAGGGGCATTTGTCGATTGTATGGAACTGCGCTGAGGT
This sequence comes from Aquipseudomonas guryensis, assembly GCF_014164785.1. Classification (GTDB taxonomy): domain Bacteria; phylum Pseudomonadota; class Gammaproteobacteria; order Pseudomonadales; family Pseudomonadaceae; genus Aquipseudomonas; species Aquipseudomonas guryensis. The sequence continues at coordinate 444,491 of NZ_JACJFN010000004.1, forward strand.
GTTTCTGGGGGATTTCCTGGCGGCCCAGGTCTAGGTTTTTCCGTCCGAGCAATGTTGTGATGGCGGCTGGAAGGGCGTGTCGCTTGCCTTTGCGCAGCTCTTCCTGGGGCAGTCTCCGCACCTCAGGCGAAGAATTAATTCCAGTGGCAGCGGCTATCAGGCAAAACTGTAAATATCCATGCCCAGTGCGCCATAGGTGAAGCCGCTGTGCTCGATCTTGAAGGTGCCTCCGGCGCCGCGGGCAAAGTACAGCGGCAGCAGATGTTCATCGCTGGGGTGGTTGCGTGCCGCATGCGGGGCCAGGCGGCGGTAGTCGTGCAGGGCGATCTCGTCGTTGGCCTGCAGCTTCTTCACCATCCAGTCACGGAACTCCTGGGCCCAGGGCGTGATGCTCTGCGGGCCGGCACGCCAGTCCAGTTCGCCGAGGTTGTGGGTGATACTGCCGGAGCCGATCAGCAGCACGCCCTGTTCGCGCAGGCTGCTCAGGGCGCGACCGACGCGGGTTTGCAGTTCTGTGCCGAAGTGGCTGGGCAGTGACAGCTGCACGACCGGGATATCGGCCTGCGGGTACATCAGCGACAGCGGCACCCAGGCGCCGTGGTCACGCGGGCGCTGCTCGTCCAGGCGCGCGGCAAGGCTGGCATCGGCCAGGAGTTGCTGGGCCTGTCGGGCCAGTTCAGGCGAGCCGGGAGCCGGGTACTGCACGGCATACAGCGGTGCGGGGAAGCCGCCGAAATCGTGCCAGGTGCGTGGCTGAGGAGCGCTGCCGAGGAGTAGTTCGTCACTTTCCCAGTGGGCGGAAACCACCAGTATTGCTGTGGGCCTGGGTAGCTCGCTGGCTAGGCGGGTGAGGGCCGGGCCGCTGGCGCCAGGTTCCAGGGCCAGCATGGGAGAACCATGAGAGATGAACAGGGCTGGCAGCATGGAGAACGCCTTGCAGTAGGATGTATCCATATTCCGGCTGTGGTGTGTGCACTTCCAACGGAAATTTTGCGGCTTATTGATCGAATTTTCAGGAGGGAAGGTGGAGCACGACTTCTGGCAGGAGCGTTGGGCACAGGGGCAGATTGGTTTTCACCTGGAGGAGGTCAATCCCTATCTGCAGCGTCACTGGTCAAGTCTGGAGCTGGAATCGGCAAGCCGGGTGCTGGTGCCGTTGTGCGGCAAGAGCCTGGATCTGCTCTGGCTGGTGGCGCAGGGGCATGCCGTGCTGGGCGTGGAGCTGGCAGAGAAGGCAGTCGAAGACTTTTTCAGCGAGCAGGGCCTGGCTGCCGAGGTGCAGGTGCGCGGCGCGTTTCGTATCTACCGTGCCGGTAATCTGGAGCTTTGGTGTGGTGATTTCTTTGCCCTGACGGCAGTCGATGTGGCTGATTGCCAGGCGCTGTATGACCGTGCGGCATTGATCGCTTTGCCGCTTGAGTTGCGCGAGCGTTACGTGCGGCATCTGGCGCAGATTCTGCCGCCTGCCTGCAAAGGGCTGCTGGTGACTCTGGACTATCCCCAGGAACAGATGGATGGCCCACCGTTCGCCGTAGCTGCGGACGAGGTACGGCGTTTACTGGAGCCCGACTGGCAAGTGCAGGCGCTGGAATCGCTCGATGTGCTGGGCGAGAACTGGCGTTTTCTCAAGCGTGGACTGACTCGGTTGGACGAGGCTGTCTATCGCTTATGCAAGCGGCAGTGATGGTGAGGTATTCCTGAATGAAAAAGGGCGACCCGCGGGTCGCCCTTTTTGTTGGCGTGGTGCTTAGCCGCGCTGACGCAGGGCCTGGATGCGCTGTTCCAGCGGCGGGTGGCTCATCAGCAGGCCAGCCAGGCCGTTCTTCAGGCCGCCGTTGATGCCGAAGGCGGTCAGGCTGCTGGGCATTGCTACCGGGATGCCCTGTTCGGCACGCAGGCGCTCCAGGGCGCCGATCATCGAGCCGGTGCCGGCCAGGCGGGCGCCGGCTTCGTCGGCCTTGAACTCGCGTTTGCGCGAGAACCACATGACGATGATGCTGGCCAGGATGCCCAAGACCAGTTCGGCGAAGATGGTCGCGACGAAGTAGCCGATGCCCGGGCCGTCTTCGTTCTTCAGGATCACCTTGTCGACGAAGTTGCCGAAGATGCGCGCGAAGAACATGACGAAGGTGTTCACCACCCCCTGTATCAGCGCCAGGGTGACCATGTCACCGTTGGCCACGTGGCCGATCTCGTGGGCCAGCACGGCTTTCACTTCGTCCGGCGAGAAGCGTTCCAGCAGGCCCTGGCTGACGGCGACCAGCGCGTCGTTCTTGTTCCAGCCGGTGGCGAAGGCGTTGGACTCATGGGCGGGGAAGATACCTACTTCCGGCATCTTGATCCCGGCATCGCGGGCCAGTTCTTCCACAGTTTGCAGCAGCCACTGCTCGTGACGGGTGCGCGGCTGGGTGATGATCTGGGTGCCGGTGCTCATCTTCGCCATCCACTTGGAGAGGAATAGCGAGATCAACGAACCGGCGAAGCCGAACACGGCGCAGAAGACCAACAAGCTGCCGTAGTTCTGACCGGTGAAGCGATCGACCCCCAGCAGTTTGAGGGTGATGCTGGCGATGACCAGTACCGCCAAGTTGGTGGCCAGGAACAACAGAATGCGCATCATGGTGTGAAGCTACTCCTCGGAGCGAGAGATAATCAGGTTATGCCGGCTATATAGGGGCGTGAGGCAGGCATCTTCAACCCGGTGACTATTTCAAACTGTGTCCCGAGCCGGATTTAGAGCGCTTTCGAACAGCAGGCGGGTGAGGCGGGCGACTTTTTCGCTGTTGTGCAGTGACAGTGCTTCACGCAGTTGCCAGGCCAGGGTGGCCTGCACGCGCCGCACCGCCGGTGGCGGCGGATTGTCGCCGGCGGGCAGGGCATGTGGCAGGCCACGGCTGAGACGCAGGAAGCCCTTTTCGCTGAGCACAGCTTGGTCGAGGGCGTCGTAGCCAATGGTCGAGTCGTAACGCAGGTAGCCTTCCTCAGCCAGCCACAGCAGGGCACCCAGGCAGCTCTGGTGGCGTTTGCTGGGCAGGCCGAATTCATCCGGCTCCTCGCGCCCGATCAGGTCTTCCACATACAGCGCAACCTTGCGCGGGAAGGCCTGATACAGGAGGAGCATGCCGGCGGCGGCATCCTTGTAGAACTCGTCGATCTGCAGATCCATGGCCGTCCCCGTAACGCGCTTACTGGCGGTAGGACTTGAGGAAACTGCCGATGCGCCCGATGGCCATTTCCAGGTCATCCACGCGCGGCAGGGTGACCACGCGGAAGTGATCCGGCCACGGCCAGTTGAAGGCGGTGCCCTGGACGATCAGCAGTTTCTCGGAGAGCAGCAGGTCGAGGACGAACTTCTCGTCGTTGTGGATCGGGCAGACCTTGGGGTCGATCTTGGGGAAGGCGTACAGCGCGCCCATCGGCTTGACGCAGCTGACCCCGGGGATGTCGTTGAGCAGTTCCCAGGTGCGGTTGCGCTGCTCCAGCAGGCGGCCTTGTGGCAGCACCAGGTCGTTGATGCTCTGGTAGCCGCCCAGTGCGGTCTGGATAGCATGCTGGCTCGGCACGTTGGCGCATAGACGCATGTTGGCCAGGATGTCGATGCCTTCGATGTAGCTCTGCGCCTTGTGCTTGGGCCCGGAAATGGCCACCCAGCCGGAGCGGAAGCCGGCCACGCGGTAGGACTTGGACAGGCCGTTGAAGGTCAGGCACAGCACGTCCGGAGCCAGCGAGGCGGTGCAGATGTGCACGGCGTCGTCGTAGAGGATCTTGTCGTAGATCTCGTCGGAGAACAGCACCAGATTGTGCTGACGGGCCAGTTCGACGATTTCCAGCAGCACTTCGCGCGAGTACACGGCGCCGGTGGGGTTGTTCGGGTTGATCAGCACCAGGGCCTTGGTGTTCGGCGTGATCTTGGCGCGCATGTCGGCGATGTCGGGGAACCAGCCAGCCTGCTCGTCGCACAGGTAGTGCACCGGCTTGCCACCGGCCAGGGCCACGGAGGCGGTCCACAGCGGGTAATCAGGTGCGGGGATCAGCACTTCGTCGCCGTTGTTGAGCAGGGCCTGCATGGCCATCACGATCAGCTCGGAGACGCCGTTGCCGAGGTAGATGTCCTCGATGCCGACGCCTTCCACCTGCTTCTGCTGGTAGTACTGCATCACCGCCTTGCGCGCGCTGAACAGGCCTTTGGAGTCGCTGTAGCCCTGGGCGGTGGGCAGATTGCGGATCACGTCCTGGAGGATTTCCTCCGGGGCTTCGAAACCGAACGGCGCCGGGTTGCCGATATTCAGCTTGAGGATGCGATGGCCTTCCTCTTCCAGGCGCTTGGCGTGCTTGAGCACGGGGCCGCGAATGTCATAGCAGACGTTGGCGAGCTTGTTCGATTTGCTGACCTGCATGATCCAGATTTCCCGGGAGAAAGCACCGCGATGGCGGCGGGTGGCATTGATCCTGCGCCTTGGCAGGTTGTAACGCTGCTGCCAGACTGGCGTCCAAAGAGGCACGCATGATACGTGCGGCCCGATGCCCGGAAAAGGTACAGGTCGGGCTTTTTTCTGCCACTGAGGTGTACCCCATGGAAAAGATCGAAAAACCCCTGGAAGCCTGGCGCGACGAGCTTTCCGACGAGCAGTTCCACGTCTGCCGGCTGGGCGGCACCGAGCGCCCTTTCACTGGGGAATATCACGACAGCAAGGTGCCCGGCATCTACCACTGCGCCTGCTGCGGTGAGGCGTTGTTCGACTCGGCTGCCAAGTATGACTCCGGCAGCGGCTGGCCTAGCTATTTCCAGCCGGTCAATGGCGAGGTCATCGCCGAGAAGGCCGACTTCAGCCACGGCATGCACCGTGTCGAGGTCAAGTGCGCCAAGTGCGATGCCCACCTGGGCCATGTCTTCCCCGATGGACCGCGGCCTACCGGCATGCGCTATTGCATCAACTCACTGTCGTTGAAGCTGGTGCCGCGCGAGTAACGCGCATGGCTGGAAAATAAGGCTCACTTATTCGTGGGCCTTATTTTCCGGAAATTGAATTGTGTGCAATTCAATTGCTCACTATATTGGCCGGGTTCCCAACCCATTCGGAGTGCCAACCATGAGCGACAAGCTGCTTGATATCCCGGTTACCACCATCAAAGGCGAGCAGAAGACCCTCGCCGACTTCGGTGGCAAGGCCGTGCTGGTGGTCAACACCGCCAGCAAGTGCGGTTTCACCCCGCAATACAAGGGCCTGGAAAACGTCTGGCAGCAGTACAAGGACAAGGGCCTGGTGGTGCTCGGCTTCCCGTGCAACCAGTTCGGCAAGCAGGAGCCAGGTGACGAGGGCGCGATTTCCGAGTTCTGCGAACTGAACTTCGGCGTCAGCTTCCCGCTGTTCAAGAAGATCGACGTCAATGGCAGTGACGCCCATCCGCTCTTCGTGCAGTTGAAGAAGCGTGCTCCGGGCCTGCTGGGCAGCCAGGGCATCAAGTGGAACTTCACCAAGTTCCTGATCGGTGCCGATGGCCAGGTGGTCAAGCGTTTCGCCCCGACCACCAAGCCGGAAGATCTCAGTGCCGAGATCGAAGCCCTGTTGCAATGACCCCGCTGGATGACGTCGAGGCGCAGCTGCAGCTGGACAACCAGCTGTGCTTCAAGCTGTACGCTGCCTCGCGTGCGGTCACTCGTGCCTACAAGCCGATGCTCGATGAGCTCGGCCTGACCTACCCACAGTACCTGGCCATGCTGGTGCTGTGGGAGTGGCAGGCCAATCCGCCGGCGCAGCCGACGGTGAAGGCTTTGGGTGAGCGTTTGCTGCTCGATTCCGGCACCCTGACGCCGCTGCTCAAGCGTCTTGAACAGCTGGGCCTGGTGCGGCGCCAGCGTTCGCCGCAGGATGAGCGGGAAGTGCATCTGCGCCTGAGCGAGGCGGGTGTGGCGCTACGGCAGCGCGTGTTGCCGCTGAAGGCGCGTCTGTTGTGTGACAGTGGTTTCGATCTGGCTGAGCTGGAGGGACTGCGGCACAGCCTTGGCGGCCTGCTGGAGCGGCTTACGGTGTTGTCGTGAGTGGCAACCAGTTATCCAGCAGGGTGGCCAGGTCTTCGCGGCGGAAGGGTTTGGCCAGGTAATCGTTCATCCCGGCTGCCTGGCAGCGTTCGCGCTCATCGGGCAGGGCATTGGCAGTCAGGGCGATGATCGGCAGGTTCGGCCAGCGGCCGTTCTGGCGAATGCGCCGGGTTGCCTCGTAGCCATCCATCACCGGCATGTTGCAGTCCATCAGCACCAGATCGACGGAATTCTTCTCCAGGTAGCTGAGCGCTTCGCCACCGTGAGCGGTCACCGCCACTTCGCAACCCAGCTTGGCCAGCATGCCTTTGGCCACCAGTTGGTTGACCGGATTATCTTCGACCAGCAGTACGCGGGCCTGGCGCAGCTTGTTGGGCTGTGCAGCGGGCTGGCTGGCGCTGCTGTCCAGGCGTGGCTGCAGCAGGCGCTGCAGGCTTTGCTGGAGGACGGCGCGGGCCAGGGGGCGGGCCAGTTGTTCGAACGGAGCCAGCGCACTGGTCTGTTCGCTGGAGAGGAAGCCGCCATAGGCCGAGATCAGCAGTAGCGGGGCGTTGCTGCTCTGGCGCAGCTCGGCCAGGCGCTCGGCACTGTCGCAGATCAGCAGGTCGGCCTGCAGGCCTCCCAGGTTGGCATCGCTGTCCAGGCGCTGATAGCTCACCCCCCAGTTGCTCAGCCAGCTACCCAGCAGCTCTGCCAGGCCACTGTTGGCCTGGCAGAAGGCGATGACTCGGGCCGACAGGGCAGGCCACTGCTGCGCCGGGGTATGGCTGGGCAGCGGCAGTTCGGCGCAGAACTGACTGCCGAAGCCCTCCTGTGAATTCAGGCTCAGTTTGCCCTGCATGGCTTCGCATAGGCGCCGGGTCAGGGCCAGCCCCAGGCCGGTGCCACCATATTGACGGGTGATGCCGACGCCGGCCTGGGTGAAGGGCTGAAAAATACGCGACTGGGCTTCCTGGGCGATGCCGATCCCGGTGTCGCTGACCAGGATGCGCACACTGCCGGCGCTGGGCGCGACGCGCACATCGACGCGGCCATAGCGGGTGAATTTGAGGGCGTTGGACAGCAGGTTGCTGACGATCTGCCGTACCCGGGTCGGATCGCCGAGCACCTGCGCTGGCAGGCGCGGGTCGAGCAGGCAGGTCAGCTCGACATTCGGCCCGGCGTTTTGCGACAGCAGGCTGGCGGTGTCTTCGACCAGGCTGCCGAGGTCGAACGGGATGTGCTCCAGCTCCAGTTGGCCGGCCTCGAACTTGGACAGATCGAGGATATCGTTGAGTAGTTCCACCAGTACCTTGCCCGAATCATGGGCGATCGACAGCTGCTGGCGCTGCTCGACATTCAGCGGCCCGTCGAGGGACAGGGCGAGCATGCCGAGCAGGCCATTGAGTGGCGTGCGGATTTCGTGGCTCATGTTGGCGAGGAAGGCGGCGCGGGCCTGGGCCATGTCCAGGGCGGTGCGGCGGGCCTCTTCCAGTTCGCTGTTGGATAGGGTCAGGCGGGCGTTGGTGGCCTTCAGCTCGGCGGTACGCGCCGACACGATGTTTTCCAGCTCGGCCAGGTACTGGGTTAGCCGATCTTCGGCCTCGCGGCGCTGGTCGATTTCTTCGTGGATGTTGGCCAGCTGCTGGTTGGTCACTGCCACCAGGGTGCCGATCTCATCTTCTTCATGGCCGCTCGGGCAGGGCACGGGGGTGAAGTCGCGGCGCGGGTCGCGCTCGCTGAGGGCGCGAATCACGCCGACCAGGGGCTTGGTCAGCATGGCGTAGAACAGCACCAGGAGGATCAGTGACAGCAGCAGGCTGCGCACGAAGCCGGTCAGCAGGGTGAGCACGGCGCGGCGCAGGAAGTCGCTGCCGAAGGCGAAGGTGTCGACTTCCAGGCGCAGCATGCCGAGGGCTTCCTGTGGGGCGTGGCTGACGAACAGGTGGTCGACGAACTGGCGGCGTTCATCGAACAGGAAATCGCTGAAGATCCGGTAGTCACTCTGGCTGGGCGCGCGCTCTACCGAGGCGAGGATCATGCCGCTGTTGTCGATGATTTCCGCGCGCATCACCGCCGGTGAGCGCAACAGGCCGAGGACCAGCTCTTGGGCCAGTTCGGCGTCGATGTTGTAGGCGATACGGGCAGCCGGGTTGTGGCTGATTTCCAGCAGGGAATTGATTTCCAGGTCGATGGCGGCGTCTTCGCTGGCATAATCCAGGCCGACCTGAATCAGGCTGAGCAGGGTTCCGAGGATAAACGCCACCAGCACCGTGATACTGGCCTGTTTGAACGACAGGCGGTGGGTGAGTGAGATATCCATGGATAGCAGGGCGATTCCTGAATTCGTGCGCCAGCCAAGCATAGCCCATCACACCTGACTGTCGGCAGGTGTGCTTTTGAGGAGTGAGTCGTGGATTCCCGCTTGAATAGCTTTCTACAGCGTGCCGAGGAGGTGCTGGAGCGCCTAGATCCGCTGTTGCCGGTGCGTCGTGCGGCACTGGACTGGAATGTAACGGTTGCCGCGCGCTGGTTTCACGAGGGGCAGGGCGGCTACCTGCAGCCGTTGCAGGTCAGTCTGGATCTGAGCCTGGCCGATCTGGTCGGTATCGATGTGCAGCGCGAGCAGCTGGCGCGCAATACCCGCCAGTTCGTCAGCGGCCTGCCGGCCAACCATGTGCTGCTGTGGGGCGCGCGGGGCACTGGCAAGTCGTCGCTGGTGCGGGCGCTGCTGGCCGAATATGCCAAAGGTGGGCTGCGCCTGATCGAGATCGAGCGCGACTACCTGGCGGATTTGCCTCGGGTGGTCGAACAACTGGCCGGGCTGCCGCAGCGTTTCGTACTGTTCTGTGACGACCTGTCGTTCGAAGCCGGCGAGGGCGATTACCGGGTATTGAAAAGCGTGCTGGATGGCTCGCTGGAACGTGCCCCGGACAACGTGCTGCTATACGCCACCTCCAACCGCCGCCATCTGGTGCCGGAGAAGGAAAGCGACAACGATAACTGGCAGCGCGTCGAGGGCGAACTGCACCCCAGCGAGGCGGTCGAGGACAAGATCGCGCTGTCCGACCGCTTTGGTCTGTGGCTGTCCTTCTATCCCTTTACCCAGGAGCATTTTCTTGCCGTGGTGCGCCACTGGATCGAGGTGCTGGCTGCCCAGGCCGGTTTGCACTGGCAGTGGAGTCACGAGCTGGAAATCCTGGCCATTCGCTGGGCTCTGGGGCGTGGCAATCGCAATGGTCGCTGTGCCTACCAGTTTGCCCGTAGTTGGGTCGGCCAGCAGTTGCTGGAGAGTGCGCAATGATCGATTTGACCGAAATCGGCCAAGGGCAGTCAGGCTATGCCTTGCTGGCTGCGCAGTTGGAGGCCTTGCTCGCAGGCGAGCGCGACTTGGTGGCCAACAGCGCACAGTTCGCCGCTTTTCTGTTCCATGAGCTGGAAGGGCTGAATTGGGCGGGTTTTTACCTGAATCGGGACGAGGAACTGGTGCTGGGGCCGTTCCAAGGCAAGGTGGCCTGTGTGCGTATCGCCTTTGGCCGTGGTGTTTGCGGAGCGGCGGCCAGCAGCCGGCAGACCCAGCGCGTCAATGATGTACATGCCTTCCCTGGGCATATCGCCTGCGACAGTGCCTCTAATAGCGAACTGGTGGTGCCGCTGGTCAAGCATGACCGGCTGATCGGTGTGCTGGATCTGGACAGCCCGCACCTGCGGCGCTTCAGTGCTGAGGATCAGGCAGGGGTCGAGCGTCTGGCGGAGATTTTCCTGAGGCTGACCGACTGCTGAACCTTGCGCACATAAAAAAGCCCGGCAATGCCGGGCTTTTTCTTGGACTGCTGCTCAGTCGTAGATGTTCTTCTTCTTCCAGTCGTCTTCCCCGAGCGACTGTAGGCCATCGGTCAATTCGCTGTGCTCGTCTGGCGTGGGTTTGGCCTTTTCCAGAACCATGTCGTTGGCGCGGGCCAGCTGTTGCTCCAGCAGTTGCAGCTGGCTCTGGTAGCGGGCCGGATCGGGTTGTTTGCGCAGGTATTGCACGCCGCGCTCATAGGCAAGGCGTGCCTGGCCGGGCTGGCCTTGCTGCAAGGATTGCTGGCCGAGGTTGGTGAAGAATTCGTAATGTAGCTGTACGAGGATATGGCGGATCTCGCCGAGCCAGCGCTTGGCATCGTTGGCCGGCAGTGCGCCATCCTGTGCCGCGCGGGTGATCTGGCTATGGAAGTTTTCCAGGAGGAAACGCACTTCCTTGGCCTTGAGTTCCGTCAGGATCGGTTGCGGTGCATTGCGTACGGGTATGTCTTCGCCCTTGGCGACCATGTCGCGCAGTTCGGCAATGCGGTTGCGCAGGGCGGAGTTCTGTTTATCGAGAGGTAGCAGGCGGTCGCTGAACTGCAGTTCCAGGCGTGACAGCAGCAGCTTGAGTGCCGGACTCATCAACTGGCCGGGCATATTCTCGGACACATCGCGACTACGCCGTACGCGATCATTGAGGTCGGCCTTGAGTCGGGCCTTCTCCAGCTTGCTGCTCTCCACCATATGGTTGATGTAGCCGATGGCGATGAGTATCACGATGACGCCAACAACCAAGGCGGTGATAAGGAGTGGGGACACCGATGAATCTCCCGAACGCTTGTTTTTCTCCCGAGTGTAGTGCCTTAGCCAATATGCTCATAGCGCTATATCAGTTTCCACACTGAACTCATTGATTTGAAAAAAGTTTTGATTGAGGGTTGACGACCTCAAAGAGCATCCCTAGAATGCGCGCCACTCCCAACGCAGAAGCGGAAACGCAGAGCGAAAGGAGCCGGAAAGCTGTTGTAAGCTCCGGGCCACGTCCCCTTCGTCTAGTGGCCTAGGACACCGCCCTTTCACGGCGGTAACAGGGGTTCGAGTCCCCTAGGGGACGCCATATTTGCGGGAATAGCTCAGTTGGTAGAGCACGACCTTGCCAAGGTCGGGGTCGCGAGTTCGAGTCTCGTTTCCCGCTCCAAATAAACAAAAACGCCGCTCATTAGAGTGGCGTTTTTGTTTGCGTGCGATTCAGTGCCATATAAAAAGGCCCGCACGGCATGGCCGGCGGGCCTTTTCATTGTGGCTCCTTAGCTGGAGGGCTGGGCTATCAGTGCTTGGGGCTTTCCGGCGGCAGGGCCAGCAGCTGCTTTTCCTGGGTCCAGTCGAAGGGCAGGCCATTGGCCTCGGCTTCATAACGGCGCTCGTCGAGGTTCTGGTACAGCTCGATTTCCTCGTCCGGCATGAAGTGCAGGCAGTCGCCACCGAAGAACCACAACAGATCGCGCGGCACCAGGTGGGCGATCTGCGGGTAGCGGTGGAAGATCTGGCTGATCAGGTCCTGGCCCAGGTACAGGCTGTTCTCGGGGTCTTTCGGCAGTTCCACCAGCAGTTCGTCATAGCGCTCGAGGAACAGGCCGTGGGTATCGTCTTCCACCAATTCGGCTTCACCCAGGGCAACCAGGATGCCGCGCAGGTGGGTGAGCAGGGCGAGGTGGTGATCGAGGTGGGTGGAGGCCATGGCAATGATCCTGATTGAAAACGAGCGCGGCAGTATAGGGCGCCAGGCGCCTGCTGTCCCGGCTTGCTGGTGAGCACTCTTCTATATAGGTAGCGGTTGTCGGGACGACATGGCGACAAGGCCGGTGAGCTTGGCCGGATCGCCGCTTTCGCCGCACTGCTGCCTCGATAGACTGGGACAAAGCCTTGGGAGCGAGCCATGCCGTCCTACCTTCAAGCCGGTCAGTTCATCGATAGCGACCATCCGCTGGTAGTCGAGTTCAGCGAAACCTGGCGCGGCGCGAGCCTTGATCCGCGCGAGCAGGCGGTCAGCCTGTATTACGCGGTACGTGACCAGATCCGCTACAACCCCTACAGCTTCAGCCGCGATCCCGAAACCCTGAAGGCCAGCCATGCGCTGGTCGCCGGCGAGTCCTATTGCGTGCCCAAGGCACTGCTACTGGCGGCCTGCGCCCGGCATTGCGGCATCCCGGCACGCATCGGTCTGGCCGATGTGCGCAATCACCTGTCCAGCCCGCGCCTGCTGGAGATACTGCGCAGCGAAGTGTTTGCCATGCATGGCTATACCGAACTGCTCCTCGATGGGCGCTGGGTCAAGGCCACGCCGGCGTTCAACCTGGCCCTGTGCAAGGTGTTCAAGGTGGCGCCGCTGGAGTTCGATGGACGCTCGGATAGCGTGTTCCACCCATTCAATCAGCAGGGCGAGCGCTACATGGAGTACCTGGCCGATCACGGCCAGTTTGACGACTTGCCGGAGACCCTGTTCTTCGGGCATCTGCAGCACTGCTACCCGCATTTGTTCGCCGCCGATTCGGCGTTTCTACGCGGCGATCTGCAAGCCGAAGTGGCCGCCATGCAGGCTATCGATAGTTAACATCAGCATTCGCGACTTTTTTCTTGTGCCCAGGCTGGGTAGGGTGCAGGCCATCCACGCTCCGCTAACCTGAGAACCAGCTTACGATCTCCTGACTGTCGGCCATACCGCGTTAAAAATGCCCTCGGAATGCTCATTTACAGCTCGTAAACTCCGCTTCCTCGGCCATTTGATTCGCTAGCGCTCACCCTTCGGGCCAGCCTGCGGCTGTTACTCCCGTTGGTCGTTGCGCCTTGTCTGGCTCTAATTCAGAAGATCGTAAACAGGTTCTGATGCATAGATTGCAAAGACTGCGGCGCGTCCCTATCTAAGTTTCTTCTTTATGGTGAGTACCTAGCCCTCATGAGTTCCGCTCTGTCCATCCGGCAGTTGACCAAGACCTACGGCAATGGCTTCCAGGCCCTCAAGGGCATCGATCTGGAAGTAGCCGAAGGCGACTTCTTTGCCTTGCTCGGCCCCAACGGTGCCGGCAAGTCCACCACCATCGGCATTCTGTCCACCCTGGTGAACAAGAGCGGCGGTACGGTCGAGGTGTTCGGTCACGACCTCGATCGCGACCCTTCCGGCCTCAAGCGTTGCCTGGGCGTGGTGCCGCAGGAGTTCAACTTCAGCCAGTTCGAGAAGGTCTTCGACATCGTCGTGACCCAGGCCGGCTACTACGGCATCCCGCTGAAAGTGGCCAAGGAGCGCGCCGAGCAGTACCTCAACCAGCTCGGCCTGTGGGACAAGCACGACGTGCCCGCGCGCATGCTCTCCGGCGGCATGAAGCGCCGTCTGATGATCGCCCGCGCGCTGGTCCACGAGCCGCGCCTGCTGATTCTCGACGAGCCCACCGCCGGGGTGGACATCGAGTTGCGCCGCTCGATGTGGAGCTTCCTCACCGAGCTGAACCAGAAGGGCATCACCATCATCCTCACCACCCACTACCTGGAGGAGGCCGAGCAGCTCTGTCGCCACATCGGCATCATCGACCACGGCAGCATCGTCGAGAACACCAGCATGAAGGCGCTGCTCAAGACCCTGCACGTGGAAACCTTCCTCCTCGACCTCAAGGAGGCGCAACTGGTGGCGCCGCAACTGCTGGGCTACCCGGCGACCCTGGTCGACCCGCACACCCTGGAAGTGCAGGTGGAAAAAGACCTCGGCATCACCGAGCTGTTCCGCCAGCTGGCGGCGCAGAAGGTCGAGGTGTTGAGCCTGCGCAACAAGAGCAATCGCCTGGAGGAACTGTTCGTTTCCCTGGTGGAGAAGAACCTGGCCAAGGTGGCGAAATGAGTCCCGAACTGCGTTCCAACCTGATCGCCCTGCAGACCATTGTCGTGCGCGAGGTGCGCCGCTTCACCCGCATCTGGGCGCAGACCTTGTTGCCGCCGGCGATCACCATGGCCCTGTACTTCGTCATCTTCGGCCGTTTGATCGGCAGCCAGGTCGGCGATGTCGGCCAGTACAGCTACATGGAGTTCATCGTGCCGGGGCTGATCATGATGTCGGTGATCACCAACTCCTACAGCAACGTGGTGTCGAGCTTCTTCAGCAGCAAGTTCCAGCGCAATATCGAGGAGCTGCTGGTGTCGCCGGTGTCGCCGCACACCATCCTCATCGGCTATGTCGTCGGCGGCATGCTGCGCGGCCTGGCGGTGGCCTTTATCGTCACGCTGTTGTCGCTGTTCTTCACCGACCTGCAGGTGCACCACCTGGGTGTGACCGTGCTGGTGATCATCCTCACCGCGATCACCTTCGCCCTCGGCGGTTTCATCAACGCGGTGTATGCGCGCAACTTCGACGATATCTCGATCATCCCGACCTTCGTGCTGACGCCGCTGACCTACCTGGGCGGGGTGTTCTACTCGATCAGCCTGCTGCCGGAGTTCTGGCAGACGGTGTCTCTGGCCAACCCCATCCTGCATATGGTCAACGCCTTCCGTTACGGCATCCTCGGCGTCTCCGACATCAATATCGGCGTCGCCATCGGCATGATGCTGCTGGCCAGCAGCGTGCTCTACATCGTCTGCATTCGCTTGCTGCAGAGCGGGCGGGGCATGCGGCAGTAGGGGCTGTTTCCGTCGCGGCCGTGAACGAAACGGGAACAGCCCCTAGTACATGAGGTAACACTTTCGGCGGTCGGCAGCTGGCGCAACCGCCGTTAGACTCGACCGCTTGGACAACAAAGAGGTCGATCGATGTCTTCCCGCCGCCACGCCTTGCTGCTCACCTGTCTTTTTGCCTGCAGTCCGCTCCCCGCCCTGGCCGAGCAGGCGCCGCTGGTGGAAGTGGTGCAACCCGAGCGGACGCTGGTGCGCGATGAGCTGATCACCTTCGGTTCGCTGCGCTCCGACGAGTCGACCGTGATCCGCCCCGAGCTGGGTGGGCGCCTGGCGGCCGTGCATTTTCGCGAGGGCGAGGCGGTCAAGGCCGGCGAGCTGTTGGTCAGCCTGGATGATGCGATTGCCCGCGCCGAACTGGCCCAGGCCCGGGCCAACCTGGATCTGGCGGAAAAGAGCTTCGAGCGCACCCAGCTGCTGTTCAAACGCGGCGCCAGCAATGCCCAGGCCCAGGACGAGGCGCAATCCCAGCAGCAAGCCGCCCGCGCCAGCCTGGCCCTGGCCCAGGCGCGCCTGGACAAGACGCAGATCCGCGCACCCTACGACGGCGTGCTCGGCCTGCGCCAGGTCAGCGTCGGCGACTACCTGAGCGCCGGCCAGGACCTGGTCAACCTGGAAGTGCTCGACCCGCTCAAGGTGGATTTCCGCATCCCGCAGAAGGCGGTCAGCCAGGTGCGTCTCGGCCAGGCCATCGAGCTGAGCCTGGATGCCTACCCTGGCGAGCGCTTCAAGGGTACGATCATCGCCCTCAACCCGCGCCTGGATGAAGTGGGCCGCAGCCAGGCCATCCGCGCCCAGGTCGACAACCGCGACCAGCGCCTCAAGCCCGGCCAGTTCGTCAAGGTCTCGGTGATCCTCGCCGAGCGCCCGCAGGCCCTGCTGATTCCCGAGGAAGCGGTGATGCCCATGGGCCAGCTGCTGTTCGTCAACCTGGTGGTAGACGGCAAGGTCGAGCGCCGGCAGATCCGCATCGGTCAGCGCCTGCGCGGCAAGGCCGAGGTGGTCGAAGGCCTGCAGGGTGACGAAACGCTGATCAGCGCCGGCTGGCAGAAGGTCGCGCCGGGCCGCGAGGTACGCACGGTCAAGCGCGGGGAGGGCGTATGACCCTCTCGGATATCTGCATCCGCCGGCCGGTGTTCGCCACCGTGCTGTCGCTGATCATCGTCCTGCTCGGCCTGATGGCTTACCAGCGCCTGGCCGTGCGCGAGTACCCGAACATCGATGTGCCGATCGTCACGGTCAACGTCATCTATCCCGGCGCCAGCCCGGAGATCATGGAATCCCAGGTGGCCCAGCCGATCGAGGACGTGCTGTCCGGCATCGAGGGCCTGGATTTCGTCAGCTCCATCAGCCGCTCGGAAAACACCCAGATCACCGCGCAGTTCCGCCTCGGCAGCAACTCCGACGAGGCCGCCAACGACGTGCGTGACCGCCTCGGCCGGGTGCGCAGCCTGCTGCCGGACGAGATTGACGAGCCGCTGGTACAGAAGGTCGAGGCCGACGCCCAGCCGGTGATCTGGCTGGCGTTCTACAGCGAGCGCTTCTCCGCCATGGAGATCACCGATGTGCTGGAACGGGTGGTGCAGGACCGCCTGCAGAGCATTCCCGGCGTCTCCGAGGTGCAGATTCGCGGCGCGCGCACCTTCGCCATGCGCATCTGGCTCGACCCGGAGAAACTGGCCGCCCACGACCTCACCGTGCAGGACGTGGAAGACGCCCTGCGCCGGCAGAACGTGGAGATTCCGGCCGGGCGCATCGAGTCGGTGCAACGCGAGTTTTCCGTGCTCTCGGAAACCGACCTGAAGACCCCGGACGACTTCAACAAGATCATCCTCGACGACTCACGTGGCTATCTGCTGCGCCTGTCCGATGTCGGCCATGCCGAAATCGGCGCCGCCGACGAGCGCACGGTGGTGCGTTTCAACGGCCGCCCGGCGGTGTCCATGGGCCTGGTCAAGCAGGCCACGGCCAACCCGCTGGAGATTTCCGATGGCCTCAGCGAGGCCATGCCCGAGGTGCGCAAGCTGCTGCCCGAAGGCATGGAAATGGCGGTGGCCAACGACAACTCGCTGTTCATCCGCGAGTCGATCAGCAACGTCTACACCACCATCTGGGAAGCGGTGCTGCTGGTCATCCTGATCATCTTCCTGTTCCTCCGTTCGCTGCGCGCCACCCTGATTCCGCTGGTGACCATCCCCGTGTCGCTGATCGGTGCCTGTGCGCTTATGGCGCTGATGGGCTTCACCATCAATACCCTGACCCTGCTGGCCATGGTCCTGGCCATCGGTCTGGTGGTGGATGACGCCATCGTGGTGCTGGAGAACATCCACCGGCATATCGAGCAGGGCATGAAGCCGATGCAGGCGGCCTTCGTCGGCAGCCGCGAGATCGCCTTCGCGGTGATCGCCATGACCCTGACCCTGGCCGCGGTGTATGCGCCGATCGGCTTCATGCAGGGCACCTCGGGAAAACTCTTCACCGAGTTTGCCTGGACCCTGGCCGGCGCCGTGCTGGTGTCCGGCTTCGTCGCCCTGACCCTGTCACCGATGATGTGCGGCCACCTGCTCAAGGCCCATCAGCCGCAGCAAAAGCACAACCGCGTCTACAACCTGATCGAAGGCTTCCTGAACAACCTCACCTACAGCTATCGCCACGGCCTGGAGCGCGTGCTGCGCGCCTGGTGGCTGGTGGTGGCGCTGCTGCTGGGCATTCTGCTGCTGTGCGCCTGGCTGTTCGGCAGCCTGCGCAGCGAGCTGGCACCGACCGAAGACACCGGCACCATCGTCGGCTCGATCAACGGCCCGGACGGCGCCACGGTGGGCTACACCAGCCGCTACGCCAAGCAGCTGGAAGCCGCCTACGACGCGGTACCGGAAACCAACCGCTACATGGTCATCGTCGGCTTCCCCACGGTGGCCCAGGGCCTGTCGTTCATGAAGCTGGAGGACTGGGACAAACGCGAGCGCAGCCAGTTCGAGATCCGTGACGAACTGCTGCCCAAGCTGCAGGACATCCCCGGCGTGCGCGCCTTCCCGATCAACCGTCCGCCGCTGGGGCAGAGCGCGCGCAACCAGCCGGTCAACTTCGTGATCCGCTCCTCGCTGGAGTACGCCGAGCTGCAGCAGTACGTCGACCAGTTGCTGGCCGAGGTGCGCGGTTATCCGGGGCTGGAGAGCCTGGATACCGACCTCAAGCTCAACACCCCCCAGCTGCGGGTTACGGTCAACCGCGAGCAGGCGGTGGCGGTCGGCACCGACGTGGCCACCATCGGCAGAAGCATGGAAAGCCTGTTCGGCAGCCGCCAGGTGACCCGCTTCAAGCAGAACGGCGAGCAGTACGACGTGCTGGTGCAGCTGCAGGATGTCGACCGCAGCAACCCGGAAGACCTCAACCGCGTCTACGTGCGCGGGCGCAATGACAACATGGTGCAGCTGTCCAACCTGATCGAAGTGCGTGAAACCGTGGCCCCGCGCGAGCTCAACCACTTCAACCAGCTGCGCGCGGTGACGGTCACCGCCAACGTCGGCTCCGGCTACACCCTCGGCGAGGCACTTGATCATCTGGAAGAGAAGGCACGGGCGATCTTCCCGCCCGAAACCCAGTTCGACTACACCGGCACCTCGCGTGACTTCAAAGACTCCAGCAGTGGCGTGGCGCTGATCTTCGTGCTGGCGCTGATCTTCATCTACCTGGTGCTGGCCGCGCAGTTCGAGAGCTTCCTCGACCCGCTGATCATCCTGCTCAGCGTGCCGCTGTCGATGGCCGGCGCCTTGCTGGCGCTCAAGCTGTTCGGCGGCACGTTGAACATCTACTCGCAGGTCGGTCTGGTGACCCTGATCGGCCTGATCACCAAGCACGGCATCCTCATCGTCGAGTTCGCCAACCACCTGCTGCGCGAGGGCAGGGCGCTGCACGAGGCGGTGATGGAAGCGGCGGTGCAGCGCCTGCGGCCGATCCTGATGACCACCGGTGCCATGGTGCTCGGCTCGCTGCCGCTGGCCATCGCCACCGGTGCAGGCGCCGAGAGTCGCCAGCAGATCGGCATGGTCATCGTCGGCGGCCTGCTGGTCGGCACCTTCTTCACCCTGTTTGTGGTGCCGACGCTGTACAGCCTGCTGCGGCGCTGGAAGCCGCTGGAGGTGGGGCAGGGTGAAGTGGGGTTGGCTTAGGGTGTTTGTAGGAGGGTGGTTGGCAGCTGCGGGCCAGAAGTAGTCATGCGACAAAACAGCTTCCGCCCCAGCGCTGCCTGTCGAAAAAGCTGGTGGACAAGTAAACGTTGTCCACCCTACAGAGTTCCCGGGATCGCGTAGGGTGGAAACCGCGAAGCGTTTTCCACCGTGAAGATTTCCAAACTGCTTGCTTATATTTAGGCTCCTTTACCGATACTGGAGGAATGCCCAGTGGATTACACCGTTACGGTATGGGATCGCCCGTATGAGATATCCGTGTACCAAAAGTCCAAGAGCGTCTGGATCGTGGTTGGCGACTACGAAGGTCAGCGCATCGAAGTAAAAGGCAGGAGCCAATCTCAGGCTATCGCAAGCTGGCGCGAGGCTGCGCGCTACAGAGGCAATTAATCATTGGGCCCTTGAGCATCACCCGCAGGGGGCCTAACAACTCATTTCAAGCCGAAGCCGCTTCGCGGCTCGGCTAAATTCAGGCGTAGGCACGTCGAAATGCCGCATCTCCAGACCGAAGCCGTCATAGTAATGACGAACACTCTACGATGGGTGGAATCGTCTATCGCCCCACCAGAGCGGGTTCCGCACAAAGATTCGTTTGTCTTCCGCTACGCTAACAAAGGCATTCGCGAGGCGCTTGTACAAAAACTGGCTCGCTATATCAGCGGGCTAAACGCTGTCTCAGTTCTTCTCAGTGCGGGGTACGTTCAGGAAGTTGGCGTTATCTTCCGAACGCTTGATGAAATTCAGGAAGACATCTTCTTCTTGGCCTGCGCAGAAACGAACGGCGCTTGGTCGGAGCGGCACACGCAATATCTAGAAGCGTTCTATGCAGATGCGGTCTTCTCTCGACCGGAGGGGGCTCTGCAAATCTCCAAGCCGAATCTGCTTCCGCGGAAGAAAATCCGTGCCCACACCATGAATGCCATTGGCCAAGGGGTGAACGTCTCGCAGGCCCTCGACGTGGCAGAGAGCCTGAGCACAGCATACTCAGGATATGTCCATGCGGCGTCGGAGAACATCATGGAAATGTACGGTGGCAATCCACCGCACTTCCACGTTGAAGGAGTGCCTGAGACTCCGCACATCGAGACTTTCGAGCAAGACACGGAGATCTATATTTACAGGGGCGTCATGGTTGCCTGCGTGGTGGCCAAGGCATTCGGGAACAAGTCTCTCGTTGAGGCTCTATACGAATTCTTGGCCCAGTATGAAGTTGCGAACGGGCATGGCCCATCGAGGGGACGTTAGTGCCCGCTTAGCAAGTAGCCTGGATATCGGCACAGTGGAAAACGCTACGTGGTTTTCCACTCTACGCGATCTCGGCAACTCTGTAGGGTGGACAACGCTTCCTTGTCCGCCAGCTTTTCGACAGGCAGCGCTGGGTCAGAAGCTGTATTGACGAGTGACCGCTTATGGCTGTGGATTCAACCGATCGACGCACAGCTTGGTCAAACCATTCGGCAGCGTGGCGTAAGGGTATGATTACGCCCGGCTAGGACGAGAGCAGTGCACATGTCTGACAAGGAAGAGTACAGGCTCGCCCAGAGGGCGAAATACGAGGCTGAAACACAACCTCCGGCAACAATAACGAGGGAGGAGTTTCTTGCCTGGCGCTCCCCGCGCGAGGTGCAGTCCGGCCCAGAGTCGCAGGACAATCCTACGTGGCATTGGCTCGTGCGCACTCAGCTTTCGGCATATATCGGCAATGAAAGATTTAAAGGGCCTTCATCGTATGAAGCCGGGCCGATGTGGTGCTTTGATCGTTTCGGGATGTCGCAGACCACCCTGCCTGACGGGCGTGTTGTGTATGTCGGAGGCGAGCACGAAGACCACTATGATCCGGATTTTTATATCTACAACGATGTGGTCGTCATCGATCCAGATGGCACCATTCATATAAACGGCTACTCAAAGGATCAATTCGCGGCCACCGACTTTCACTCCGCCACACTTGTCGAAGGCTCACTTCTCATCATTGGCTGCCTTGGTTATCCCGCCGAACGCATTGCCGGCGTCACGCCAGTTTATCGTCTGTCGTTAGACACTTGGTGTATCGAGCGCGTGGCCGCTGATGGCCAGTCTCCGGGTTGGCTTCATGGCCATACCGCTGAGCTTTCCGAGGATGGTCATTCTGTTGTGGTCACCGGCGGCACCCGTTGGCTTGGTGCAAACCGCTCGATGATTGAAAATATCGATAGCTGGTCGCTGAATGTCAGCTCGGGACGCTGGACCAGGCTTACCTCGCTCGACTGGCAGCAATGGTCAATGCACCGTACTGATCGGAAACTGAACCGCCTGTGGGATCTGCGACGAGCCCTTTGGTCTCATGACAACCCCCGTAGCGGTATTTCGCACGATTGGAAGTTCGATGATGCCCCGAACTTTACCGAGCTAGCCAAGCTCTATCGAATCGACGATGGCGCACCACCGCCTACTGAAGGTGATGGTTCCGGCGAGTACAACGCAGTCGTGGATGGGCTTACCGTGCGCTTCAATGAAAATATGTTCAGCGTCGATGTTCTGGTGAAGGGACGCCTGCCTCAGGAGCGTCTTGAGGCTCTTCAAGCCCGTACTCTGGCGACTCTGTTTGTATTGGAAGGGGCCGAGTGGGAGATTGAGCCGATTCTCGAGCTACCGGACAGCGGTTCTGCCTAAAGCCGAAGAGCTAAGGTACTGAGGTATGTCCTGCGGATCTCAAGACGTCCGCTTCTGGCCGCCTCTGCCTGTCGTGCGCGACCGCTTTGGGTCCTTCGTGCAAGCCAAGAGAATATAGGTTCCGGCCGATAGCAGTGCGCTGCGCGCACGGTTATCAGCCCTCTTGAGCAAGCAGCTCACTGATCCATCCGACCTGTTGTGTGAGCTCTTGCACCTTCTCCTCGGGCACGCCCTGCCGCGCTCGGGCGAAGTGGCTCAGGGTGCGCTGCTTCAGGCGCAACAGGCGCTGCCACTTGGCCAGAAATGCCGGGCTGCGTTCCTGTAATTGCAGAGGGCCGAAGTACAGTTCCTGGGCGCTATACAGCACCGGCCCGCTGCGCTCGGCGACGATGATTTCGTAGTTGAAGCGGTTTTCCCGCAGCACTTCCTCGCCGAGTATGCGCATTGCTCGGTAGGCAGTGCATGTGCGCTGGCACCATGGGCTGTTCAGGCCCGTAGGCCCAAGCGCTTGGCCAGGCGGCTGAGGTTGGCCCGATCAACACCAATCGCTTTGGCAACCGAGGTCCAGTTGTTGCCGTGCTCTTCGAACAGTCTTGAGATCAGTTCCCGCTGGAAGTGGTCCGTCGCTTCCTTGAGGCTGATATCCCGGTAAAACGCTAGGTCGTGACCGGTAGGCCCGCTTTCCTGCTGTTGCGCAGCGGATTGATTGAAGTCGATATGCGGGCTGTCGATGGTGATGATTTTGCGCGGCTTATGTTCGGCGGCCGAGGCCTTGAGGGCGGCGCGCTCCAGTGTGTGTTCCAGCTCTCGCACGTTGCCGGGCCAGGAGTAACTCAGCAGGGCAGATTGCACCTCGCCAGACAACCGGATCGTGTTGGCTGAGATCCTGGGTTTCATGCTTTCCAGAAAGAAGCCGGCAAGGATCAGGATGTCATTGCCCCTTTCGCGCAGAGGCGGAACCAGAATCGGGTACACACTGATCCGATGAAACAGGTCGGCTCGGAACCGCCCGGCCAGTACTTCATCGAAGAGATTCCTGTTGGTCGCGGCGATCACACGGACATCGACACGCTGTTCTTTGTCCGAGCCGACGCGCTGGATGAATCCGCCCTGTAGAACCCTGAGCAGTTTTGCCTGCACGCTGAGCGGCAGTTCGCCGATTTCATCCAGGAAAATCGTGCCGCCATCGGCCGCATCAAAGCGGCCTTTGCGGTCGGTCAGGGCGCCCGAGAAGGCGCCTTTGACATGCCCGAACAGTTCACTTTCGACAAGATTCTCAGGCAGTGCGGCGCAGTTGATGCTGATCAGGTTCTTCCTGGCGCGTGTCGACCAGGAGTGAATGGCGCTGGCCACCAGCTCTTTGCCGACCCCGGTTTCACCGCTGATCAGCACTGAAAGGTCGGTTGAGGCCACCAGTTTGATTTCTTCATGCAGCCGTGTGGCGGCCGGACTGCTGCCAATCAGTTCGCGTTGACCACGCTTGAGGGCGGCCTCTTTGTAGCTTTCCACCAGCTTGTGTTCGGACTCCAGGCTCTCACTCAGTTCAAGCAGCTTGCGGGAGGCGCTGACGGTCGCCGCGGCCAGCTTTGATATGGCCTCCAGGTAGTCGAGAGAAACCTGGCCGAAGATGGCCGGATTGAGCGCATCCAGCGTGATAACCCCCCAGGGCTTGCCCAACACATACAGCGGGCAGCCCAGGCAATCATGCACTTCCAGGTTCCCGGTTGAGCCTTCGATAAGGCCATCGTAGGGGTCGGGTAGTCCGCAGTCCGATGGGAATCGAGTGGCCTCACGCTGGGACAGTATCGAGGCCAGCCTTGGGTGATCCTCGATTTTGAAGCGGCGGCCATAGATGTCCTTGCTCAAGCCTTTGGCGGCAATGGGCACCAGGGCTTCGCCTTCCAGACGCAGTAGCGCGATCGCATCGCACGGCAACAGAGCCGAGATGGCTCGGAGCAGGCGTTGCAGCCGCTCCTGTTCACTGATATCGCTCGCCAGATCGTCAATCAGCGGAAGCAAGGCGTTCAGAAGCGTGCTGGAAGACATGTCAGTGCAATTCCTGAGTGCAGGGCTAGTCATTATGACTATCGAATAGTCTTAATGACAATTTTGATATGTGTCATTAGGACTCTAATCTGTTTTAAGTCATTGATTTGTATTAATTAAAAACTTGGCACGGTAGATGAAATGTATTGGGCGATCCATCCGATCATGTCTATGAGAGGCCAGTATGAAAATTCAATCGTTGTTTGTTGCAGTGGTGTTGGCGGTCAGTCACCAGGCTGTCGCCGATGAAGTCATTAGCGAGGTGCCGGATACCACCGCCGGTAAAGGCGTCGGGGTGTTGGCGGGAGCAATGGCAGGCGGCGCAGCCGGTGGGCCAGTCGGTGCGCTGGTAGGCGGCGCTGCGGGGTTCTTCGTGGGGGCTGAGGCGCAGAGCGCAGCAGGACTTGCGGAGCGCGGTTATGAGGTCGCTGCGCAGAACGGGTCGGTCTACAGGGTTCGGTCGCCGAAAGCGTCTTTCGCCGCCGGCGATCAGGTCACCTATTCCGGTTCAAGAATCCACTCTTCCCGTCACTGAGGACACCCACATGATCACTGAGCAACAAATCCAGCTGGTTAAGGCTACTGCTCCGCTGCTTAAGCAGACGGGCGAAACGCTAACCCAGCATTTCTACTCAATCATGCTGAGTGAGTACCCGCAGGTGAGGCCATTGTTCAACCAGGCCAATCAGGCTTCGGGCGATCAGCCACGGGCCCTGGCCAATGCGGTTATCAACTACGCGATGTTTATTGATCGGCTCGATCAGATCACGGGAGTGGTCAAGCAAGTCATCCACAAGCACGCTGCCCTGCAGATTCTGCCCGAGCACTATCCGATTGTCGGGGCGTGTCTGTTGCGGGCAATCCGGGATGTGTTGGGCGAGGGCGTTGCCACTGATGAAGTGATTGCGGCCTGGGCGGCGGCGTATCAACAACTCGCGGATATTTTGATTGGCGCGGAGGAGGAGATTTACCGGGCGAATCAAACGGCACCGGGCGGCTGGCGCGGAGGGCGGACCTTTGTGGTGCAGCGCAAACAGCACGAGAGCCGTGAGATCTGCTCCTTCTATTTACACCCCAAGGATGGCGGGCCTGTCCTGAAGCACGCGTGCGGCCAGTACCTGGGCATCCGCCTGATGGTGAATGGTCAGGACGTACGACGGAACTACTCCATTTCCAACTCGCCGGATGGCGAGCACTACCGGATCAGCGTCAAGCGCGAACCGGGAGGCGTGGTCTCCAATTACCTCCATGATCAGATCGAGGTAGGCGCAGAGCTGGAGATTTTTCCTCCTGCGGGCGAATTTGGGCTGGATGAAAGTACCTTGCCGCTGGTGTTTATCACGGCAGGCGTGGGGATCACTCCGTCGATCAGCATGGTGGAAAAAGCCAAGTCGAGCGGGCGTGACATTACCTTCATTCACTTTGCCCGCAATGCCGCAGTGCATGCTTTCAAAGACTGGCTGGCGCAGGTGTCGCTCACCGCGCCGGGTATGCGCAGCTATGTCTGCTACAGCGAGCCTGAGGCCGGTGATCAGGCCGATGCCACGGGCGTTGCGACGGGCGACCTGTTGCGTCAGTGGGCCCCGAACCTCGCGGATAGCCAGGTCTACTTCCTGGGCCCTAAGCCGTTCATGAAGGCGGTGTACGCCCTGCTGCGGGAGCTGCGGGTTCCCGAAGAAAAAATCAATTTCGAATTCTTCGGGCCGGCTTCGGCGCTGATCTGATCAACAGAGGTGAAAAATGATTCTGCACGCATCTATTCCTGCGGCTAATCCTGCGCAGGTCAGTGCTGTTCTGGCTGAAATCATTGGCGGGGAAGTCTTTGCATTTCCGCCCTTTGAGCGCTCATTCATCGCGATCTCAACGTTGCAGACTGGCTTGTCGCTAGAGGTGTATCCGGATGATCTCCAACTGGTGCCGGATACCTCGGGTGGTGATGTTGTGGGGGTATATGGGAATACTCCGGCTGCAAAGAGTGCATTTCATCTGGCCATCGCCACCGGCTTGGATACGGACGCCGTTTTCCGGCTCGCTGAGCAACAGGGCTGGTGCTGTCGTGAACTGCGCAGGGGCGATGCCTTCAGCCTGATCGAGTTTTGGGTGGAGAACCGCCTGCTGATCGAAGTTCTTACGCCTGAAATGCTTGCTGAATACCGCGCTGTGGTCACGCCGCCGTCCTGGGCTGCCATGCTGGCGAATGGCGCTCCCCATCGCCAGGAGTCGGAGGTGGCGCCATGAGTGAGTACAGCTTCAATAAGCTGGCAGTGGTCACGGGGGCCAGTTCAGGCATCGGTCTTGCCACCTGCGCGGAGCTTCTGGGTAAGGGCGTTAAGGTGATTGCCGTTTCCAGAACCTGCGGCGGGCTGACGCCATTGATCCAGGCGTACCCAGTGCATTTGCAGTGGTTTCAGGCGGATGTGACGGAGGAGGCTGATCTGAACCGCTTGCGCGACTTCACCCAGGTACAGGGCACTGTCGACTTTCTGGTCCCCAATGCGGGCGTGGCGATGTTGTCTGCTGCGGATGATCACGATGCCTTTGAACGGCAATGGCAGATCAATGGCAAGGCCGCGCTCCAGGTGTTCAGAAAACTGTCTGTGCTGATGTCGCCCGGGGCCTCGGTGGTTTTTGTGGGAACCTTTCTCCGGCAGATCGCCTTTGAGGGATTGGGCCCCTACATCGCCACCAAGGCGGCATTGTCGGCGCTGGTCAAAACCATGGCGGTGGAGTTTTCGAAGAGGGGTATCCGCATCAACATGGTTTCACCGGGGCCGACGAAGACCGCCATCTGGGGAGGACTTGGCCTGTCCGAGGGTGAGCTTCAGGTAGTCGCGGACGGGGTCTCAAAACGGCTGCTGACGCAGGAGTTTCTGGAGCCCGAGGCAGTGGCCAAGGTTATTGCCTTTCAGTTGTCGAACGGCGCTTCAGGGGTGTTCGGCCAGGACTGGGTGGTGGACGCCGGCTACAGCCTGATCTGAGGCCTGAACGAGGTTCAGTTCATCTACTCAATGGATGGACTGAACCTCGTGTTGTTGTGGCTCCATGATTCTTAACACGGGTTTAGATTTATCCGGCCAGTGATTCGACAGCCATTGGCAACACTGTCACTGGCTGTCATCGACCCATCTCACTTCCTGCTTCAATTCGCGCCGGCCTAGCTCTGGCCGATCAGCCCGCGAGGCTGCGGTCTAGCGTGGCGATATAGCTCATTACGTTCACGCTCGTCCTCGACCCACGGTGCCAAACCGCTATGCGCTCGCTCGGCTTGACTGTGGCGTCGCCAGGCTGGCGAAGGCCTCCAGCGCTTTGAGATCGATCTGGCTGCAGTTGGCCGGTTCTAGCGCAGCGAGGTTAACCAGCCCCCACAATTGCTTGTCCAAATACGGCGGACAATCCAGGCAGTCATGTGCTTCCCGATGACCTAGAGGCTCTTCCAGCAGACCATCCTAGGGATCAGGTAACTCGCAGTCGGTAGCGAAGCGGGGCGGCTGGCGGTTTTCCACCAAAGCCAGTCGGCGTGGAGGCTCGGCAACCTTGAAGCGCCCCTGGGTAACTGGGCTGAGCCCCTCGACAGCAGCAGGGCGCAGTACGTCGTCTTGAGCTTCAGTCGTGCCGCTGCATTACAGCGGAAGAGCAAGAGCAGTGGCCAGCAGGCGACGGTGACGCGGCTCGTCGTTTAGCTCGCGGGACCGGTCTGCAATCAAGGGAAAAACACTTGCAGCAACGAGTCAGGAGTCATATTGACCGCATGGAGTCAATATGACTCTTTTTGCCATGGTCATAAATACACAGTGCGCACTTAAGGTATTGATATTTAATGAAATAAAAGATGGCACGAAGTCTGAAGGTTAAGGGTGCGCACTTCGGGCTCTTCGGCCCACCAAGCGCGCTGGAAGCCTGACTCATCATCTCTACTGATCGGAGCAAGCCATCATGATCGACTACATCCGCCAGCCCCGTAACCTGCTCTTCCTGTCCAGCGTGATCCTGGCTACCGGCCTGGTCATGCTGATCGCCGGCATCGCGCTGGCCTATGTTCTCGATCAGTACCTGAACATCGTCGAGTTGGTCGGCGCCCATTCGCTGACCATTCTCGGCCCATCAGCGATCAAGATCGGCTACGTGATGCGGCTGCTCGTCTCTCACCACTTGAACAAGAGCACATCCGCGGAGAGCTTCACTCATGTTGCTTACTGATCCCGCTCGGGGACTGGCGATCAGACCTATCTGGCGCTTGGGCTTTCGCCCGTTTTTCATTGCCGGCAGCGCCTTTGCAGTACTGGCCATCGGTCTCTGGAGCATGTTGCTTAGTGGCTGGTTAAACCACTGGCAACCCAGCGGAGGTGGCCTTGCTTGGCACCGCCACGAAATGTTGTTTGGCTTTGCCTGCGCGATCATCGCCGGCTTCCTGCTCACCGCCGTGCAGAACTGGACCGGTCGTCCTGGCCTGCAGGGGCGGCCGCTGGCCTTGCTGTTCCTGGTTTGGCTACTGGCACGCCTGGCCTGGCTGTGCGCCCTGCCTTTGGGTGTGTTGATTGCGCTGCAGCTAGCGTTCCTGCCGCTACTGGCCGGAGTGATTGCTGTCCAGCTGCACGCTGTGCGGCAACGCCACAACTACCCCATCGTGCTGGTGCTCATTCTAATGAGCCTGTGCCAGGCACAAGTGCTGTATGGCCTGGTCCTGGGTGACGATGTCCTGCAGCGGCGTGGCGTACTGAGCGCCTTGTGGCTGGTCGCCGGATTGATCGGCATCATCGGCGGCCGTGTCATTCCCTTCTTTACCTTGCGCGGCCTGGGGCTGACCCTGCCAGTCAAAAGCAGCCCACGGCTCGACAAACTCGGCCTGGCCTGCGCGCTATTGGTGGCCGGACTGACAGCAGCAGGCTGCAACGAATTACAACGACCCTGGCTGGCGCCGCTGTTTCTGTTGATCGTCGGTCTGCATGGTCTGCGTCTGTGGCGGTGGTACCAACCGGGCATCTGGCGGGTACCGTTGCTCTGGTCGTTGCATCTGGCGTATGCCTGGCTGGCATTGGCCGCGCTGGGCATGGCGGCCTGGCATCTTGGCCTGTTGAGTCAGTCCAGTCTGGCCACCCATGCCCTGGCAGTCGGTGGCATGGGCGGATTGATCCTGGCCATGCTTGCCCGGATTAGCCTCGGCCACACCGGTCGCCCGCTACAGCCACCAGCAGCAATCAGCTGGGCTTTCGCCACGCTTCACTTTGGCGCATTCAGCCGCGTGCTACTGGTTAGCTTTATGCCCAGCGCCCTCTGGCTGGCTGCGTTGGCATGGGTAATGGCCTTCTTACTATTCCTGCACCATTACACGCCCTTACTGTGCCAAGCCAGGCCGGACGGCCAGCCGGGCTGAACCTAAACACCCCAACAGTAAGGAAGTGCCTTGAACGAGATTGCGCTGATCGGAAATGCGTCCTTCAGCGTTTCGTGTCTTCTTGAGCAAGTAGTTCGCTGACCCACCGGACCTGTTGGGTGAGCGCTTGAATCTTCTCCTCGGGCACGGCCTGCCGCGCTCGGGTGAAGTGGCTCAGGGTGCGCTGCTTCAGGCGCAACAGGCGCTGCCACTTGGCCAGAAATGCCGGGCTGCGTTCCTGTAATTGCAGAGGGCCGAAGTACAGCTCCTGGGAGCTGTACAGCACCGGTCCGCTGCGCTCGGCGACGATGATTTCGTAGTTGAAGCGGTTTTCCCGCAGCACTTCCTCGGCGAGGATGCGGTAGCCATGTTCCATCAGCCATTGACGCAGGGGCTGCTCGCCGCCGTTGGGCTGCAGGATCAGACGTTCCTGGCCGCTCAGGCGTGCCTGATCACGGTCGAGGATGTCGCGGATCGTTTCGCCGCCCATGCCGCAGAGGCTGATTGCCGTGATGCCGTCTGCGGGCTCGATCACCGCCAGGCCATTGGCCAGGCGCACGCTGATGCACTGGCTCAGCCCATTCTCGCGCACGCTGCGCTGCGCCGCGTGAAACGGCGTCAACGCCACCTCGCCGGCAACCGCCGAGGCGATCACGCCACGCTTCATCAAGGCGACGAGCAGGTAGCCGTGATCCGAGCCAATATCGGCCAGCCGCGCACCGGCCGGCACGTGCGTCGCCACGCGCTCCAGGCGCTCGGATAATCGCTGTTCGTTCAACTGCTGCCTCGTTTCACCAGGGTCGTCCGGCACGTTGGGCCGGAACGGCGCGCGATTCTGGCGGGCAACAGCGTGCCTGGCAAATCAGGCAGACACTATTGAGTGCTGGTAACAGAGAAGCAGGGCGTATTTGAAAGAGTCCAGGGAGGCCCTCAGCGAAACAGTCTGTAAAAGATCCCCCGCCGCGTGCGAGACAGCTGCGATTATGATTTGGTTCCCTTGGCTTCCAGCATTCTTGCATGACCACCACATCGGAACCTCCCAGTCGCGCTTTTCCTAGCGAGGCAAATCGGTACTGCGAAATCCTCTCCCTGTCAGATCAGGCGTGTTCTTCGGTTCGCCCGCTGACTGTTCTACTGTCGACGATCACGACACCGCTCAAGCAGTTTGAACGCATCCACGTGGGCGATACGTGCGATGTCATGCGCGATGCCGTCATGCGTATGCAACGCGACTACTGCCTGGTGTTTGCATCGCCCGACGACGGTTTTCCGCTCGGTTACGTGGCCAGAAAGCGCTTGGCCTTAGAGCTGCTGACGGGCAGCCGCCCTGATGTGCTGCGCCTGGTCACCATTGCTCCCTGTTTGCCCATCTCGATCAGCGTCAACGAAGCGCTGCGTGTGCTGGTTCGCAAGCAGGCTCAGCTTGGCGTGCTCTGTGATCGTGAAGGCGCTGCCATCGGCATGTGCACCCGTGAAGTCCTGCGGTGCCTGGCGGAGGATCGCCTATAGGCAGCCCCCTTTATTTCGGGTCCTTTTCCCGTGTCGGTTGCACATGGGGCCCGAGTTTGCCTCGGCTTGCCGAGGCTCTTTCTTGATCGTGTGGGCAATGTTCACCCACTGATACATACGAGTAGATGAGTCGTGCGCCGAGACGCACGCAGGAGAAAGCAGTGGAATTTTTCGCATTGGGCTTGCTGATCGTCCTCAATGGCTTGTTTGCCATGTCGGAGATCGCCCTGGTGACAGCTAGAAAGGCGCGCTTGATGAAATTAGCGGCCGAGGGTGATTCGGCCGCTGCGGTGGCGTTGAAACTGGGCGAGGATCCGACCAAGTTTCTTTCGGCCATTCAGATCGGCATTACCTCCATCGGCATCCTCAACGGTATCGTCGGTGAGGCCGTTCTCGCTGCGCCGCTGGCAACGTGGCTACAGACCCTGGGCGTAGCGGAGGCGACCGCGAGCATTGGCGCGACGGCAGGTGTGGTCATCGTCATCACCTACGTCTCCATCGTGATTGGCGAGCTGGTACCCAAGCGCATCGGCCAGCTCAACCCCGAAACCATTGCTCGTCTAGTCGCTCGGCCGATGATGACGCTGTCCTTCCTGACGCGCCCGTTCGTGGTACTGCTGTCGTGGTCGACTCACACCATTTTGCGCATCTTGGGTGTCCGCCAGACGAGCAACTCAGGTGTCACGGAGGAGGAGATCCACGCCATGCTGGAAGAGGGCTCGGAGACGGGGGTTATCGAGCAGCATCAGCACGAGATGGTGCGCAATGTATTCCGCCTGGACGATCGTCAACTCGGCTCGTTGATGATTCCACGCTCCGATCTGGTCTTCGTGGATGTTCGCAAGACCCCGGAAGAGAACATCCAGGCCATGATCGAGTCCGAGCATTCACGCTTCCCGGTTTGCGATGGCGGTTTCGATAACCTGCTGGGCGTGATTCATGCCAAGCAGGCCTTTGCTTGCCTGGCCAAGGGCGAGAAACCCGATTTCACGGAACAGTTGCACCCCTGCGTCTTCGTACCGGAAACCCTGACTGGAATGGAATTGCTGGAGCAGTTTCGCGCCAGCGGCATGCAGATGGCCTTCGTGATCGACGAGTATGGTGAGCTGGAGGGTATCGTGACCCTGCAGGACGTGCTGGAAGCGGTGACGGGAGAGTTCACCCCCAACAACGCTGAAGATGCCTGGGCGGTACAGCGCCATGATGGGTCTTGGCTGCTTGATGGTGCCATCCCGATTCCCGAGATGAAGGATCGCCTGGCGCTCAAGACGGTGCCCGAAGAGGACAAAGGGCGTTATCACACGGTATCCGGCATGTTCATGCTGCTGCTAGGCCGTGTGCCGGCGACCAGCGACCGCGTCGAGTGGGATGGCTGGATGTTCGAAGTGGTTGATATGGACGGCAAGCGCATCGACAAGGTCCTGGCCACTCCCGTCGAGCTTCCCGACAGCAGCGATGGCGAAGGCACCTTGCCCTGGAGCGATGCTGACAATCACGCGGTAGGGAAGCAGCGCTAACCCGCGAAAATGCATCGGAGCTTGATCGCTACCTGTCCGCGGTCACCGCTTTTTGCCGGCACAGCAGAATGGGCGATGCCGAACAAGCAGGCATTGCCCGCAGGCGGTTCCTGCACCTGTTGCCTGTGCATCAGGCAAGTTGTTGCTCTTCGTCGCGCAGCTGACTGCTCAGTTGGTCGCAGCTCGCCGACCAGTCGGTTAGCCAGGCCGGCAGTTGCGGTGACTGCTCGGCCAGACCCAGCTCGCGAGCAAACTCCGCCGGTGATACGTTGCCCTTGGGGCCACGAAACAGGCCGCGCATGATGACCACGCCGAGCACTCGTCCATCCTTGACGAAGCGGTGCTCGACGAAGCTCCACTTGGCATCCCAGCCCAGCATGCGGGTGTGGATCTCGAAGGCTTCAAACAGCCGTAACTCCCGACGAAACTTGCCCCACACATCGCCAACGATGGGCAGCGCCCGGTGGCGCAGGGCAACCCGATAGGCTCCGCTGCGCAGCACGTAATCCATGCGCCCGACATCCGCGAGGGTGAAGTAGCGGCCATTGGTGACATGCCGGTTGAAGTCCAGATCCAGCGGCCACACCCCCAGCCTGATGACCGTGGTTGCCAGGCCTGGCACCGGACGGCGCCAGGGGCGGTGCAGCAACATCCAGATGAGACGGAACCAGAGATTCA
The DNA here is from genome assembly GCF_014164785.1 of Aquipseudomonas guryensis. Taxonomy (GTDB): domain Bacteria; phylum Pseudomonadota; class Gammaproteobacteria; order Pseudomonadales; family Pseudomonadaceae; genus Aquipseudomonas; species Aquipseudomonas guryensis. The sequence goes on from NZ_JACJFN010000004.1 coordinate 476,969, forward strand.
TGAAAAGGCACCTGCTTGAGTGAGGGCGCACTCTAGTCAGGCTCTTTGCGCTAAGGTAGGTGCAGAAATGACTTATTTCATGCGATATGTGCAATGGAGCCCTGTATGCATGTGACGCTTCTGCTGGCCGAGCAGTGCTCTATTGCCAGTGCCAGCCTGGCGCTCGAGATACTGGATGCCGCCAACCGCTTTGCCGAAGCCGGCAAGCAACCGTTCAAGGTGGTTATCGCTTCTGCCGACGGTTGCCCAGTGGCGAGCCCGACCGGGCAAACATTGCAGGTGGATGCCGCGCTGGCCGAGGTCAGGCGAACCGATCTGGTGCTGATTCCGGGTTTTCTGTTTAGCCTGCGCGATGCCTTGCCGGCGCTGGCTCAGTACGCCCCCTGGCTGCGGCAGCAGCATGCCCAGGGCGCGTTTATCGCGGCGATGTGTACGGCCAGCTTCATGCTTGCCGAGGCCGGCTTGCTCGATGACATGCCGGCAACCACCCATTGGGCCTTTGCCGACTTTTTCCGCCGCCGCTATCCGCAGGTGCTGCTGGATGAGCGGCGCATTCTCTGCGAAAGCGAACGCCTGATCAGCGGTGCTGGCGCCAGCGCGGCAATAGACCTGCTGCTGCACCTGATCCGCCGCTTCGCCTCGCTCGAACTGGCTCAGCAGTGCAGTCGCTATCTGCTGATCGACAATGTGCGCAGCGAGCAGTCCGTTTACGTGCTCTGGTCGATGCCCAAGCAGCATGGCGATGAGGCCATCCTGCGGGTACAGAACTGGATGGAGGCGCGCTTCGATCAGCCCTTCCAGATCGCCGAACTGGCCGAGCGCTTTGGCTTTGGTGAGCGCAATTTCAAGCGGCGTTTCCGCGAGGCAACGGGCTACACCGCGCTGGGTTACCTGCAGGCGCTGCGCCTGGAAAAAGCCAAGCACTTGCTGGAGACGACGCAGCTGAGCCTGGAAAGCATCACCGCCAGGGTGGGCTATGAAGACAGCAACTCGTTTCGTCGCTTGTTCCAGCAGCGTGTCGGCTCGTCGCCAGCGGCCTTTCGCAAGATGTTTGCGCAGCAGGCGGGTTGCCCCTGAGAGCCTGTTTACGATCTTTCCATCAAGACGCACTTGCGGCTGGGGGCATCAGTGCCGATGCAGCTGACGGCAGCTTGTATGCTGCGGTCGTTGGGTTTGCAGCACCCGAGCGCTGCAGAGCGGGCGAAGCCTATGCCTGGCCGGGAAACTCCAGGATAAAGCGCGTCCAGCCCTCGGCTGACTCGCAGCGGATCTCGCCGCCATGGGCGCGGACGATGGAGCGGGTGATGGCCAGGCCGAGGCCGGCGTGCTCGGCATTGCCTTCGCGGCGGGCCGGGTCGGCGCGGTAGAAACGGTCGAACAGGCGCTCGCGCAGCGCGGCCGGAATCTCCGGACCCAGGTTGGCCACTTCGATGCGTACGCTGGCGCCCGAGCTGGCCGTGTTCAGGTGCAGCTCGCCGCCGCTGGGGGTGAAGCGCAGGGCGTTGTCGATCAGGTTGCTCAGGGCGCGGCGCAGCAAACCGCGATCGGCGCTGAGCGTGGTCTGGCCGGTGACCCGCAGGGTGACCCCGGCATCCTCGGCCAGCGGGGAGAAATACTCGGCCAGGGCGGCCAGCTCAGCGCCCAGTTCCAGGCTTTCCCGCTGGGTCTGCAGCAGGCCGTGTTCGGCTTTGGCCAGCAGGAGCATGTCGCCGACCATCTGCGCCAGGTGCTGCAGCTCCTCCAGGTTGGAGTGCAGCGCTTCCTGGTAGTCCTCCAGCTCCCGGGGCTGGCTGAGGATCACCTGGGTCTGGGTCAGCAGGTTGGACAGCGGCGTGCGCAGCTCGTGGGCGATATCGGCGGAGAAGGCCGAGAGGCGGGCGAAGGCATCTTCCAGGCGCGCCAGCATGGCGTTGAAGGCCTGCGCCAGTTCGCCCAGTTCGGCGGGCAGGCCCTGGGTCGGCAGGCGGGTGGTCAGCGAACTGGCGCTGATTTGCTGCGCCACGGCGGTCATGTTGCGCAGCGGGCGCAGGCCACGGCGCGCGACCCAGGCGCCGAGCAGGGCGGTGGCCAGGGCCGAGAGGCCGACGCAGAGCCAGATCAGCCGTTGCATCTGCTGCAGGAAATGCTGGTGGTGGGTGATGTCGAGTAGCAGGCTCAGGCGCATACCGTTGGGCAAAGGCTTTTCCATCACCCGGTAGTCGGTGTCGCCGTTGCGCCAGCGTCGCAGTTCCTGCATGGAAATCGACAGTTCCTCGAGTTGCGGCAGGCTGCTGAACCACAGCTGGCCGTCGCGGGTTTCGACGCGCAGGGCCAGTTCCGGGTGGCGTTGCAGTTCCTGCAGCACGGCGGGACGGCGGCTGGCCAGGGTGGCGGGGTCATCGGCGCCGTTAAGGATGTCAGCGAATACGGTCAGTTTGCCTTGCAGCAGTTGCCGGTCCAGGTCGATGAAGTGCAGGGCGCTGGCCTGGCTGAACAGGCTGCCGGCGATCAGTGCTACCGCTGCGGCGCAGGCGGCGAACAGCAGGGCCAGGCGATTGGCGAGGGACATCAGCGCCGCGCCTCCAGCACATAGCCCATGCCGCGCACGGTGTGGATCAGCGGCTGGGCGAAGCCGTCGTCGACCTTGGCGCGCAGGCGGCGGATGGCGACTTCGATGACATTGGTGTCGCTGTCGAAATTCATGTCCCACACCTGCGAGGCGATCAGTGACTTGGGCAGTACTTCACCCTGGCGGCGCAGCAGCAGTTCGAGCAGGGCGAATTCCTTGGCGGTCAGCTCGATACGCTGGCCGGCGCGTTCGGCGCGGCGGCGCAGCAGATCGAGGGACAGGTCGGCCAGTTGCAGCAGGGTGTCCTGCGCCACGCCGTTGCTGCGCCGTAGCAGGGTGCGCACGCGAGCCAGCAGCTCGGTGAAGGCGAAGGGCTTGACCAGGTAATCGTCGGCTCCGGCCTCCAGGCCGCGCACGCGGTCCTCAACTGCGTCCCTGGCAGTAAGAAACAGCACCGGGGTTTCCAGGCCGGCGCTGCGCACGCTACGCAGGATCTGCCAGCCGTCGCGGCCGGGTAGCATCACGTCGAGAATCAGCAGGTCATGCTCGCCGGACAGCGCCAGCAGTTCGCCGCTGCTGCCGTCGGTGGCCAGTTCGACGCTGAAACCGGCCTCGGCGAGGCCCTGGCGCAGGTACTGGCCGGTCTTGGGTTCGTCTTCGACTATCAGCAATTTCATCTGGGGCTCACAGCCTGGGCTCGCGCGGGGTGGATGCCGGCTTTATACGCCAGGCGAGGGCGGTCATGGGCAAAGCTGACAAAGTTGTAATCTTCGCGTCAGCTTAGCGCCAGTTGGCAGCGCCTAAAGTGGGGCATCTTCCATTCTTGGAGCCACACTCATGTCCGTTCGTATTCTTCTGCCGCTGCTTTGCGCCATCAGCCTGCCTGCCCTCGCCGAACCCGGTCATTTCGCCTTTGGTGAGCCGGCGAAAGCGGCCGAGGCCGACCGCACCGTGGAAATCGTGCTTGGCGATATGTACTACGAGCCGGCCTCTGTACAGGTCAAGGCCGGCGAGACCGTGCGTTTCGTGTTGAAGAACGACGGCGCGCTGCTGCACGAGTTCAGCCTGGGCGATGCGGCCATGCACGCCGAGCATCAGAAGCACATGCTGATGATGCAGCAGATGGGCATGCTCACCCCGACCGGCCTGCAGCAGGACATGAGCAAGATGGACCATAGCCAGCACGACATGAGCGGCATGCAGCACGGCAAGATGGCCCACGACGACCCGAATACGGTGATGCTCGAACCGGGCCAGAGCGCCGAGCTGACCTGGACCTTCAGCCAGAGCACCGGCCTGGAGTTCGCCTGCAACATCCCCGGCCATTACCAGGCGGGCATGGTCGGTAACGTTGAGGTGCAGCCGTGAAGCGTCTGTTACTCGCCGCCGGGCTGCTGGGCCTGAGCCTGGCCGCCCAGGCCGGTCGTTATGAGCTGGTGATCGACGAGGGCCAGGTGCGCTTCAGTGATGGCGTGCGTCCGGCGCTGACCGTCAATGGGCAGAGCCCGGCGCCAGAGCTGCGCTTCGAGGAAGGCGAGGCGGTGGAGATCGCCGTCACCAACAAACTGGATCGCATGACCGCGCTGCACTGGCACGGCATCATCCTGCCCTATACCCAGGACGGCGTGCCGGGCATCAGCTTCCCCGGCATCCAGCCGGGTGAGACCTTTACCTATCGCTTTACGGTCAACCAGTCCGGTACCTACTGGTACCACGCCCATGCCGACTTCCAGGAGCAGGAGGGCATCTACGGGCCGCTGATCATCGAGCCCAAGGGTCGCGAGCCGTACCGCTACGACCGCGAATACACGGTGCTGCTGTTCGACTGGCAGGACGAGAAACCGGAGCGCACCCTGGCCAACCTGAAGAAGCAGGCCGATTACTACAACGACCAACAGCCGACCCTCGGCGACCTATTCCGTGACGCCAAGCGCGACGGCTGGAGCGCGGCGCTCAAGGATCGCTGGGACTGGGGCAACATGCGCATGGCCAAGACCGACATCGCCGATGTCAGCGGTTTCCGCTTCCTGGTCAATGGCCGCGACACCGAGCAGAACTGGACCGCGCTGTTCAAGCCGGGCGAGCGCGTGCGCCTGCGCATCATCAACGGCTCGGGCATGAGCTACTTCGACCTGCGCATCCCCGGCCTGGCCATGACCGTGGTGCAGGCCGACGGCAACGATGTGCAGCCGGTGACTGTCGATCAGCTGCGTATTGCCGTGGCGGAAACTTACGACGTGATTGTCCAGCCCAAGGAAGACAAGGCCTACACCCTGTTCGCCGAGTCCATGGACCGCCGTGGCTATGCTCGTGCCACCCTGGCGCCGCGGGCCGGCATGCAGGCCGAGGTGCCCGAGCTGCGGGCGCCACGCCTGCTGACTATGGCCGATATGGGCATGGCCCACGCCGGGATGGACCATGGCGGTATGGATCATGGCGCGATGGCTGATGGCGAGATGGCTGGTATGGATCATTCGGCCATGCAGGGCATGGACCATTCGAACATGGCGGGGATGGATCACTCGGCGATGGCCGGGATGGATCATTCACAGATGGCCGGCATGGACCCTGGCGCGATGAGTCACGCGGCCATGGGGCAGGCGAACAACCCGGACTACGCCGCCGGCAGCGGCATCGCCCCCGAACCGGTGGAGGGCGGGCGGGTGCTGGTTTACGGCGATCTCAAGGCCATGCGCCCGGCCGCCGGCTATCGGGCGCCGGACCGCACCATCGAGCTGCAGCTGACCGGCAACATGGAGCGCTACTTCTGGTCGTTCAACGGGGTGAAATACTCCGAGGCCGAGCCGATCCGCCTCAAGTACGGCGAGCGCGTGCGCTTTCGCTTCGTCAACCAGACCATGATGAACCACCCCATGCACCTGCACGGCATGTGGATGCAGCTGGACAAGGGCAACGGTCAGTTCAACCCGCTCAAGCACGTGGTCAACGTGGCGCCGGGGCAGACCCTGGAAGTGGACGTGCCGGTTGATGCCATGGGCGAGTGGGCCTTCCACTGTCACCTGATCTACCACATGGGCAGCGGCATGTTCCGCAAGATCGTGGTCGAGGCGGCCGACGGCAGCACCCAGCCGTTCTACAGCGAGCAGCCTGCGGCCAAGGAGAGTGAACATGCGCATCATTAATTTGCTACCTGCCATGCTGCTGGCCACCCCGGCACTAGCCATGGAGCCGCACATGGACGCTATGCCGGTGGCCAAGCTGGCCGTGGATCACCTGGAACAGCGCTTCGATGGCGACGACCAGGCCCTGGCCTGGGAGCTGGAGGCCACCTACGGCAACGACCTGCACAAGGCGGTGCTGAAAAGCAGCGGCGAGCGCGCCGACGGCGGGCCGACTGAGTCCAGCGAGACCCAGCTGTTGTATCGGCGCATGGCCAGCGAGTTCTTCGACTGGCAGGCCGGCGTGCGCCATGACGATCAGCCGGGGCCGCAGCGCAGCTATGCGGTGCTCGGTGTGAATGGTCTGGCGCCGCAGTGGGTCGAGCTGGATGCCAATCTGTTCGTCAGCGAACGCGGCGACCCGTCGCTGCGGGTCGAGGCCGAGTACGAACTGCTGCTGACCCAGCGCTGGGTGCTGGAACCCAAGCTGGAGTATGACCTGGCCCTGGCCGACGACCGTGATCTGGGCGTCGGCGCCGGTGGCAGCACCCTGGAGGCCGGGCTGCGCCTGAATTACCGGATCAGCCCGCAATTCTCGCCTTATGTCGGCTATGTCTGGGAGAAGACCTACGGCCGCAGCGGCGATTGGCTGCGCGACGAAGGCGAGCACGACGAGGAGGGCGCCTGGGTGCTGGGACTGAAGTTCTGGTTGTGAATCACCCCTCTCCCACTTGTGGGAGAGGGGCCGGGGGAGAGGGTGGTGGGCAATTTACCCTATCCCAGCCCTCGGCTCTGGCTTCCTGCTTCACTCTACCTCCTGCATCCATGCAGTCGTCTCCCGTGAAGGGGCGAGGGGCAGCCAGTCTTGTAGCCCGGATGCAATCCGGGGGGCGGAGTGGCCTGCTTCCCGGATTGCATCCGGGCTACGGGTGACAAGAGAGCTTTGGGCATGGGGTACAATGCCCGCCGTTTTCCGCTTTCCAGGCCGTCGCCATGCAACATCCCGCCGAACACTCGCCGCTGGGCAAATCCAGCGAATACCTTTCCAGCTACGCTCCCGAGCTGTTGTTTCCCATTCCGCGCGCTACCAAGTGGGCCGAACTGGGGCTGACGGCCAGCACCTTGCCGTATCAGGGCGTGGACTACTGGAATTGCTACGAACTGTCCTGGCTGCTGCCTTCTGGCAAGCCGGTGGTGGCCATCGGCGAGTTCGCCATCCCGGCCGACTCGCCGAATATCATCGAGTCCAAGTCGTTCAAGCTCTACCTCAATTCGCTGAACCAGAGTACCTATGCCAGTCAAACCGAGGTCGAGCAGGTGCTGGCTCGTGATTTGTCCGCCTGCGCCGCTGCGCCGGTGACGGTGCGGGTGCGCAGCCTGGATGCGGTGGCCGCCGAGGGCGTGGCTGTTCTGCCGGGCCGCTGCATCGACGAGCTGGAAATTGCGGTCAGCGACTATGCCCATCCGCGGCCCGAGCTGCTGCGCTGCGCTGCGGGCGAGATCGTTGAGGAAACCCTGTATAGCCACCTGCTCAAGTCCAACTGCCCGGTCACCGGCCAGCCCGACTGGGGCACGCTGGTGGTCGAGTACCATGGCCCGCGCTTGGATGCCGCCAGCCTGCTGGCCTACGTGGTGAGCTTCCGTCAGCACCAGGACTTCCACGAGCAATGTGTGGAGCGGGTATTCCTCGATCTGCAGCGCCTGCTGCAGCCGCAGCATCTGACGGTGTATGCACGCTACGTGCGCCGTGGTGGGCTGGACATCAACCCGTATCGCAGCACGGCGCCGATCAGCCCGGACAACCGGCGGCTGGTGCGCCAGTAAGCAAAAAGCCCGCGTGATGCGGGCTTTTTTGTACTAGCCCGGAGCAATCCCGGGAGGCGTCTCAGATCCCCATATTGGCCAGGCTCTGCAGGATATTGCGCAGGGTGCCGGCGAGGGTCGGGTGCTGGCTTTCAAAGCGTTCCACGGCCAGGTTGACGCCGTCGACCAGGCTGGCATCCGGAGCACTGGCCAGCTCCTTGGCCAGTTTCAGGTCGATCTCCTGCATCAGTTCGAGCAGGGCGGCGCGGTCGTTTACGTCCAGCGGAATATCGGTGGCGAGCTCGTCGCGTAGTTGCTGAAGGTGTTGCTGCAGGCGTTCGGGCATGGTTTCTCTCCTTTAAGACATCAAAGTGGACCCTCACCCGACAGCAAAGATCCGTCCCTTTGTTTAAAGGTTAATCCAGCTCGCGCGCTCTTGCCTGATCGAGATCAAAAGCGCTCAGGGTTTTTCGCCTTTGTGCCGGCGCATGGCGAGATCTTCCAGGCAGGCCGGCACTTCGCTCGGGTGATCGATCACCGAGTGCGCGCCAAGGCGATAGAGCTGCAGGGTCGCCTCGACGCGCAGCTTCTCGCGCTCAGTGCTTGGCAGGGCTTGCCAGTCGCCCAAGGCCAGGCCGCACAGTGAGCCGCAGGTGGCCAGGCCGATGCACCACAGTCCAGCATTTAACCCAGCTTGCAGCAGGCGCGGTTCGCTGGCGATCAGGACGCAGCCGTGCAGGTTCTCCACCTGCAAACCGGCTAGGGCCTGCCAGATGCTGTCCGGCGCCGGCCAGGGGCGACCAGCACCACGCTGCCCGGCTTCAATCCAGGCGGGCAGGGCAGCGGCCAGGCGGGCGCTGACGGCTGGCGGTAATTCGTCGAGCCAGGCCGCCGGCAGTTGCTGGCGCTGTACCTGGGCGAGCAGTTCGCGGACACCCGGCAGGCATTCCGCATGCTCGGTGGCGCTGGCCAGCAAGGCGGCGTCATCCAGCGGGCCGGTGGTGTGGGCGAGGGCAACCGGCAAGGTACGGGCGCCGAAATCCACCAGGCAGCCGGAAAGACCGAACAGCAGGGCATTGAACGTGGGGGCTGCGTTGGGGCTGGACATGAAGTGGATTCCCGAGATTCACAGGGCAGGCTAATCCACATCGATGACGTTTCAGTGACGCCGAGGTTTCAGGCGCTCATTACGTTACGCAGGCTGTCTGGCACCGACACTGAGGTGTTGCTGGCATGGTCGATCCAGACCAGCTTGCAATAGCCTTCGCCGTAGCAATTGTGCGGGTCTTCGCGGGTGCTCAGGCGATGCTCGACCACCAGGCTGCTGCGCCCGACCGCGCCGGCATACAGTTCGATCACCACGGTAGCGGGGTGCACCACCGACTTGAGGTAGGTGTGCTGGGTCTGCAGGACGACCGGCCCCTGCGGGGCGTGATCGATAGCAATGCCGGCCAGGGCGAACCACTCCACCCGTGCTTCCTGCACATATTCGAGATAGACGGTGTTGTTGACGTGGCCGTAGTTGTCCATATCGCCCCAGCGAACCGGGATATGGGCGGTGTGCAGAAGGCGTTTTTCCGTCATGCGTTCGTCCGCTATGCTGCTGCCTAAAGAGGCCGGGCTGTTTATACTGCGCGACCTGATGGGCTGGCCGCGGGCCGCCACACTACTGATGCCATGGAGAGACTGCAAATGCGTATGGCTGCTGCAAGCTGGATCGAACGTCTGGGCCGTTTGTGTGCCTGTGTCACCCTGGTGCTGGTTCCGGCACTGGCGCAGGCTTCTGAAGACGATCCATGGGAGTCCTTCAATCGTCCGGTATTCCGCTTCAATGACACTATCGATACCTACGCGCTGAAGCCATTGGCGCAGGGGTACCAGACCGTAACTCCGCAATTCCTCGAGGATGGTGTGCACAACGTCTTCGGCAACATCGGCGATGTCGGCAACCTGGCCAACAACCTGCTGCAGGGCAAGGTGCATGATGCAGGCGTGGATACTGGCCGCCTGATCTTCAACACCACCTTCGGCGTGCTGGGTTTCTTCGACGTGGCGACCAAGATGGGCCTGCAGCGCAGCGACGAAGACTTCGGTCAGACCCTGGGTGCCTGGGGCCTGAACAGTGGCCCGTACCTGGTGCTGCCGTTCATGGGGCCGAGCAGCGTGCGCGATGCCGGGGCGAAGATTCCGGACAGCTACCTGGGCATGTACCCCTACATCGACCATGTGCCGACCCGCAACGTCACCCGTGGCGTGAATGTCATCGATACCCGCGCCAGCCTGCTCGATGCCGAGAAGATGGTCAGTGGCGACAAGTACATCTTTATCCGTAACGCCTACCTGCAGAACCGCGAATTCCGCGTGCAGGACGGTGAGGTGGTCGACGATTTCTGATCGATCGCCAAGACATGAAAAAAGGCGGCCGAGGCCGCCTTTTTTCATGTCCGGATGTAACTCAGGTCATCGACAGGATGGCCAGCCCGATGGATTGGCGCCCATCGCCCAGATCGATGATGCGCATCACCTCACCTTCGGCATTGAGCCCCTGCAGCTCGTTGTGATCGGAGGCGATATGCACCTTGACCTTCTGGCCCATGGTTACGTTGCATTCTGCTTCCAGTTGCATACCGGTGCTCGACAGGTCGAGGCACAGGGCGGGTATGGCGTGGTCATCAATATGCAGGGTGACTGGGGCTTCCAGTCGCATGCGGATGAAGTCACGTTTCTCGCTGTAGGCACGATCGCTTTGGCTCATGGACCCTGTCCTCTTGTTTTATGGGTTCTCCCGCAGGTCGTTATAACCCCCACGGATTTGAGGTGTAAAGTCGCCGGGCGACAATCGGCAGCGGCTTGAATCGACCGCAGGATGGGAGTACCGTCTGCGCCGTGAAATGATCGTGTGCGGAAGCCTCCGAACACGCCATCGTCAACTCCCTCTCCGGCGTCGTTTGCCTGGATACTGCATGCACAATCCCAGCGCCAAGCTGCTGATTATTGATGATGACGAGGTGGTCCGTGCCAGCCTCGCCGCCTACCTCGAGGACAGCGGGTTCACTGTCCTGCAGGCTGCCAATGGCTTGCAGGGGTTGGAAGTCTTCGAGCTGCAGCGCCCCGATCTGGTCATCTGCGATCTGCGCATGCCGCAGGTCGATGGCCTCGAGCTGATCCGCCGGATCAATGTGCTCAATACCGAAGTGCCGGTGATCGTGGTCTCCGGTGCTGGGGTGATGAGCGATGCCGTCGAAGCGTTGCGCCTGGGCGCTGCCGACTACCTGATCAAACCCCTGGAAGACCTCGCCGTACTCGAGCACTCAGTGCGCCGCGCACTCGACCGTACCCATCTGCGCTTGGAAAACCAGCGCTACCGCGAGAAGCTGGAAACCGCCAACCGCGAGCTGCAAGCCAGCCTGCATTTGCTGCAGGAAGACCAGAACGCCGGGCGCCAGGTGCAGATGAACATGCTGCCGCTGACGCCCTGGAAGGTTGATGGGCTGGAGTTCGCCCACCAGATCATTCCGTCGTTGTACCTGTCGGGTGACTTCGTCGACTACTTCCGGGTCGATGAGCGGCGCATCGCCTTCTATCTGGCCGACGTGTCGGGTCATGGCGCTTCTTCGGCTTTCGTTACCGTGCTGCTGAAGTTCATGACCACTCGTCTGTTGTACGAGTCGCGTCGCGGTGGTCTGTTACCCGAATTCAAGCCTTCCGATGTACTCGGCCATATCAACCGTGGCCTGATCAACTGCAAGCTGGGCAAGCATGTGACCATGCTCGGCGGGGTGATCGATGAGCAGAGCGGCAAGCTGACCTACAGCATTGGCGGGCACCTGCCGCTGCCAGTGTTGTTCAGCGAAGGCCAGGCACACTACCTGGAGGGCCGCGGCCTGCCGGTCGGTCTGTTCAATGAGGCGGTCTACACCGACCTGCAAATGGACCTGCCGCAGTCATTCAGCCTGACCCTGCTGTCGGACGGCATTCTGGACCTTTTGCCCGGCGATACACTCAAAGAGAAAGAAGCCATATTGCCACAGCTGATAAGCTCAGCCGGCGGTACGCTCGATGGCCTGCGTCAGGTCCTTGGGCTGGCCAATCTGGGCGAGATGCCCGATGATATCGCCTTGCTGGTGTTGAGCAGGAACCTTGCATGAATCCTGGGAATAGCCCCGGTAGAATCCAGTTTGCCGAGCAGGACGGTACCTTCGTCCTGAAGTTCATCGGCGAAGTGCGTCTGACCTTGTGTTCGGCGCTGGATTCCACAATCGAAAAAATCTTCACGGCGCTGAATTTTTCGGCGATCGTCATCGATCTGACGGAAACCCGCAGTATCGATAGCACCACCCTGGGCCTGCTGGCCAAGCTCTCGATCCTGTCGCGGCAAAAGATCGGTCTGTTGCCGACCGTGGTGACCACCCACGCGGACATCACCCGGCTGCTGCAGTCGATGGGCTTCGATCAGGTGTTCAATATCGTCAACCAGCCTATCCCTTGCCCGGAGTGCCTGGATGACCTGCCGTCGCAGGATCATTCGGAAGCGGTGGTCAAGGCCAAGGTGCTGGAAGCGCACCGCATCCTCATGGGCCTCAACGATTCCAATCGCGAGGCGTTCCATGACTTGGTGAGCGCGCTGGAGCGCAGCTAGCAGGCAGTTGAGGAACTACCTGCGTTGCCATCGCTGCGTTAAAAACAGCCTGCTAGTCCGGCCTGGAATAGAAAAGGGCGATACCCGCAAAGGTATCGCCCTTTTTCTTTGCTCAGGTGTCAGGCGCGCGCGGCGAGCAGTGCCTCGAGCTTTTCCTGGTCGCGGGCGAACAGGCGAATGCCCTCGGCCAGCTTCTCGGTGGCCATGGCGTCTTCGTTGAGTGCCCAGCGGAAGCTGCTCTCGTCCAGGCTCTGGCGCGCCTCACCGCTGCCGGCATTGAGCAGGCGCGGTAGCTCGCCCTGGTCATCGCTCAGTTGCTGCAGCAGATCCGGGCTGATGGTCAGGCGGTCGCAACCGGCCAGTTGCTCGATCTGGCCGAGGTTGCGGAAGCTCGCACCCATGACCACGGTCTGGTAGCCGTTGGCCTTGTAGTACTGATAGATGCGCGCCACAGACTGCACGCCCGGATCTTCGGCACCGACGAAATCGCGGCCCTCGGCCTTCTTGTACCAGTCGTAGATGCGCCCGACAAAGGGCGAGATGAGGAATACGCCGGCATCGGCGCAGGCCACTGCCTGGGCGAAGGAGAACAGCAGGGTCAGGTTGCACTGGATGCCGGCTTTTTCCAGCTGCTCGGCGGCACGAATGCCTTCCCAGGTGGAGGCAATCTTGATCAGCACGCGCTCGCGACCGATCCCGGCCTGGTCATAGAGGCCGATGATGCGCTCGGCGCGGCGCAGGGTGGCCTGGGTGTCGAAGGACAGGCGCGCGTCCACCTCGGTGGAGATGCGCCCCGGAATCACCTTGAGGATCTCCTGGCCGACAGCCACGCCGAAACGGTCACAGGCCAGGCCCAGGTCGCCCTGGCAGCCGCTGACGGCCTCATCCAGCAGATGGGCGTAACGCGGCAGCGCGGCGGCCTTGAGCAGCAGGGAAGGGTTGGTGGTGGCGTCCACCGGCTTGAGCCGGCTGATCGCGTCGAGGTCGCCGGTGTCGGCGACCACGGTGGTGTACTGCTTGAGTTGGTCCAGCTTGGAAGTCATGACGAAACCCTGTCGTTGCAAGTGGCATGACCTTACCCGAGCGCAGAGGCCCGCTCAACGGTCTGGCGTGCGCATTTCCAACAGGTTTCAGCGACCGACGAGCAACTCGCCAGCCTGATCGAGCAGGGCCAGTGGGTCCTTGACCTTGTGTACGTCCACCGAGAGCAGCTGGCGGAAGCGTCGCGCGCCGGGGAAGCCCTGGGCCAGGCCGAGCACATGGCGGGTGATATGGTGCATCACGCCACCTTCGGCGATGTGCTGCTCGATGTATGGACGCATGCGCGCCAGTGCCTCGGCACGGCTGATGACCGGTTGCTCCAGGCCGAACAGCAACTGGTCGACCTGGGCCAGCAGGTAGGGGTTGTGGTAGGCCTCGCGGCCCAACATCACCCCGTCGAAGGTCTGCAGGTGCTGCTGGCATTCCTCCAGGGTCTTGATCCCGCCGTTGAGGATGATCTCCAGCGCCGGGAAGTCCTGCTTGAGCTGCGCGGCGACTTCATAGCGCAGCGGCGGCACTTCGCGGTTTTCCTTGGGCGACAGGCCTTCGAGAATGGCGATGCGCGCGTGCACGGTGAAACTGGTGCAGCCGGCATCGCGCACCGTGCCGACGAAGTCGCACAGCTCGGCATAGCTGTCGCGGCCGTTGATGCCGATGCGATGCTTGACCGTGACCGGGATCGACACGGCGTCCTGCATGGCCTTGACGCAGTCGGCCACCAGCTGCGGATGGCCCATCAGGCAGGCGCCGATCATGTTGTTCTGCACCCGGTCACTGGGGCAGCCGACGTTCAGATTGACCTCGTCGTAGCCATGCGCCTCGGCCAGCTTGGCGCAGGTCGCCAGCTCCGCCGGATTGCTGCCGCCGAGCTGCAGGGCCAACGGGTGCTCGCACTCGTTGTAACGCAGAAAACGCTCGGCCTCGCCATGCAGCAGGGCGCCGGTGGTGACCATCTCGGTGTACAGCAGGGCCTGGCTGGACAGCTGGCGCAGGAAAAAGCGGCAGTGACGGTCAGTCCAGTCCATCATCGGCGCGACGCTAAATCGTCTTGATATAGCCTTTTGACTTGTTTGAGTATTTTTCAATTTAGCGACCGGTATTCAGCTGTGTTGCTGCACATGAGTTGCACGCAACGTGTAAGGCGGGTAGATGCGCTCGGCATTATACAGATGCGCCAAAGCGCACAGCGGGTTCACGCATGGGCAGATTTGAAAGATAGAGGGGGGCGCAGTCCGCTCTTCTGCGGCTGCAGCCTTTCTGACGGTGGAGCATCCGCGAAGGGCAAAGGCTTGAGAGGTGTTTTGCCAGTGGTCTGCTTGCTGTGCTTATGCGCTGAGTCCGCTGGCCGAACCTTGGATGGTGAAAGCGATTTTCTGGCCGTAGGAAATTTCCAGCGTATTGCCATCCGGGTCGGCTATGTAGGCCCAGTAGCCTACGGGGTAGCCGCCATCCTGTGGCGGGGAGCGCAGAATACCCAAGCGCTGGGCCTGCTCTGCCAGTTGCTGCACCGCTTCACGAGAGCTGCATGCGACCCCGAGATGGCCGTGAGGGCCGAGTGGCGTGTCGCGTAGTGTGTCCGACTCGATCAGCACCAGTGCGAATGGACGGGACAAGTCAGACATCCAGGCAACCGCCTGAATATCTCCAGTAGCCTCTCGGCGATGGATGACGGTCATGTTGGCAAACTGTTGGTAGAAACGAATGCTGGCCTCCAGGTTGCGAATGAAGAACGCTACATGTGTGAGCCCACTATCGATGCTGTGCATAGGAGTGTCCTTGCTTGAATGGCCTGGTTGGAGTCAGTGCGTGGCTGCTTGGGCGGCTGCTATTCAGCGCTCCGGCAGAGGCGCCTTGCCACCGCCGAGAGGTATGTTGGCGTTCTGGCTGACCCAGATACTCAGCAGCACGATGAAAATTCCGACTATTTGCAGGGCTGTGAGTGTCTGCCGCAGTACCAGCCAGCCAAGCAACACCGCCACCAGCGGGCTCAGCAGGCCCAGTGAGGCCACGGCCGCCGGAGCCAGTCGTGCGATCCCGCGGAACCAGCAGAAGTAGGTCAGGGCGGCACCTATCAGTGACAGGTAGGCAATTGCGCCCAGGTTGTGCAGTTGCAGAGTCGGCAGCGGTGGCTCAAAGCAGAGGGCTATCGGCAGCAAGAGCAGGCCGCCCGCGCTGAGCTGCCAGGCGGTGAAGGTCAGATTGGATACTGGTGGGCGCCAGCGGCGCGACAGCACGGTACCGGCCGCCATGGCGGCAGCGCCGATCAGGGCTGCAAGGATGCCGAACCCATCCAGTTCGGCCTCCGGTGCCAGCACCAGCAAGCCGACGCCGCAGACGCCGAATACGCCGGAGACAATGGCCAGCGGCAGCAAGGCCTGGCCTAACCAGAGCCGCGCCAAGGCGATAACCAGTAGCGGCTGGATCGCCCCAACCGTGGCTGCCACACCACCGGGTAAGCGGTAGGCCGCGACGAACAGCAGGCTCCAGAACACCGAGAAGTTCAGCGCGCCGAGAACGGCCGTGCGGTAAATCCACATGCCACGCGGTAGGTGTCGGACGATCAGCAGCAACAGCAGGCCTGCCGGCAAAGCGCGCAACAGGGCCATGGTCAGCGGGTAGTCGGCCGGCAGAAATTCGCTGGTGACCAGGTAGGTGCTGCCCCAGATGATGGGCGCCAAGGCCGTGATGGCGATGTCCAACGGCAGTCGGTTCGAGTTCATGGCAGACTCCTTGGCGCCAGGCATATTGGATGGTCGACGCAGCACAGCAGCCTCTGGCGGCTCAGTCGATTGGCAGGGCCACCGGACGCATCGGTGCGCCGTCAGCTCCGCGCAACTTCAGCGGTGCGCCGAACCAGGCGAACTGGTAGACCTTGTCGGCGGCCAGCTCCTCCAGGTAGACGTTCTGCATGATCGGCACGCCCTTGATCGACAGCATTGAGCTGTGCACCGGAATCCAGTTGTCTTTTTCCTTGGACGGCCAGACATCGGTGCTGATGTTGTCGACACCAATCACCACAGCGCCCTGTTCTGCCAGGAAGTCTGCCGACTCGCGGGTCAACCCCGGGGTGTTGTGCATGTAGCGCTCCGGCTCTTTGAACCACTGCATGCGCCCGGTGCGTACCACCACGACATCGCCGGATTCAAAACGTATGCCCTGCGCTTTTGCCGTCTGGCGCAAGTCCTCGACGCTGATGCCGTAGGACTCGGGGAGTACCTCGACGCCTTTGTAGCGCGCCACGTCGAGCAATACACCGCGAGCGATGATCGGTGGATAATTCTCTACACCGGCCTTGTGCCAGCCGCGATCACCCAGATGCTCCTCGGTGGCAAAGCCGTTGTAGATTTTGCCCTTGAGCCCAAAGTGCGACAGCGCGTCGATATGCGTGCCGGTGTGGGCATACATCGAGATAGCTGATCCGGAGTAGCTGATCAGGCTGTTCTTCTCCTTGCCCAGGCCATTGGGGTCGTCAACGATGGTGCCTTGCGGGGTGTGCACGTTCCAGATCTGGTAGCGCGGTTGTCCCAGGAAGTAGTAGCTGGGCATGCCCACGTAATACTCGACACTGAGGTCGTAGGTTTTGCCGCTTTTCACGCGCTTTACAACATTCAGAATCGACTCTGGGGTGATACGGTTCAGGGCGCCAATTTCGTCGGCGCTGCCCCAGGGGCTCTGGCCAACAGTGGTGGTGTCGGCCTGGGCCAGTTGCGTGCCGAGGCAGAGCGCGACGACAAGTGGTAGGTATTTCATGGGGCGTTCTCCGCGATAGGTAGCGGTGGCTACTCTAGGGTTGCGCAGAGGACGGAAAAACAGAGGGATCGCGAAAGTACTTTTCGTGCTTCGCAAAAGGCCAGGTGGGTGGGGATGGACAGATTGCAGGCAATGCGCTGCTTCGTGCGCGTCGTCAAACTGGGTAGCTTTTCGGCTGCGGCAGAGGAAATGGCGTGCTCGAATGCCACCATCAGCAAGTACGTCAAATACCTGGAAGACTGGATGCAGAACCTGTTGCTGCAACGCAGCACGCGCAGCCTGCAACTTACCGAAGCCGGTCAGCTGTTTTACGAGTACTGCCTGCGCGTCGAGCAGGAAACCCAGGAATTGCACGACCAGCTCAGTCTGGAGCGCCAGCAGGTGGCGGGACGCCTGGTGATCTCGGCCCCCGTTTCGCTGACGCTGACCCTGATCGGGCCGCTGCTGCTCGATTTCCAGAATGAGCACCCGCAGCTGCAACTGGAGCTGCGCCTCAGTGACCAACCGGTTGACCTGGTGCGCGATGGCATCGATCTGGCGTTGCGCGCGTCTGCCGAGCTGGCCGATTCGAACCTGGTGGCCATGCCGATGACCCCGCTGCAGCGAGTCGTAGTAGCAACCCCTGCCTACCTGGAGCGACATGGAAGCCCCGTGCAGCTGGAGGACCTCGCCGAGCACAACTGCATCGTCTATAGCCGCAGCAGTGACGCCACAGAGTGGCAGTTCACCGCAGGTGATGAGATTCGTTCGGTGCGGGTAGGTGGGCGACTGAACGTGGATAACAGCCTGTTGCTGATCCAGGCGGTGCTGCACCACCAGGGGCTCGGCCTGGTGCCACAGGTCATGGTCGCCAGAGAGCTGGCTGCCGGGACTGTGCTACCGGTGCTGACGGATTACCCGCCCACGGCGCGCACCCTGCACGCCATTTATCCCAATCGCCAGTATTTACCGCGCAGGGTCAGTGTTCTGGTGGCCTACCTCAAGAACCGGCTGAGTGAGAGCACCTGACTTGGGCGTAGGCTGGGCAATTCCGGGACTGTTTGCGCAAGTTGCATTGGCTGACGGCTTCGCCTCTTTCACGGTGCCAAGCAGGCTTGCGCTGCATCTGGTTTGCAGTACCGAGAGGGATCTGGCCAGTGGTTTGAGAGCGACTGGCCGGCGTGGCACCCGCTTCAAGGTGTGAATGGTTGAGCGTAATTGCGATTATCGATCTGTAGTTCGATAATCGCGCAAATCTCCGTCGCAGTACTTCCACGTTGGAGCTCGCACAGGATCATGACCATGAGCGATGAACCCCGCCTGCCGCTGTCGACCCTGGCACCGCCTATCGTGGCCTCGCCGGCCAAGCGCATCGAAGCGCTGACCGGCGATCCGAACTTCATGACCTCGTTGGCCCGTGGCCTGGCGGTGATCCACGCTTTCCAAGAGCGCAAGCGCCACCTGACCATCGCCCAGATCAGCCACCGCACCGAGATTCCCCGCGCCGCCGTGCGCCGTTGCCTGCATACCCTGATCAAGCTGGGTTACGCCACCACCGATGGTCGCACCTATTCGCTGCTGCCCAAGGTGCTCACCCTCGGCCATGCCTACCTGTCGTCGACACCGCTGGCGGTTACCGCCCAGCCGATCCTCGACCGCCTCAGTGAGCAGCTGCACGAGGCCTGCTCCATGGCCACCCTGGAAGGCGACGAGATTCTCTATATCGCTCGTTCCGCCACCCCGCAGCGCCTGATTTCAGTGGACCTCAGCGTCGGCAGCCGACTGCCGGCCTACTGCACTTCCATGGGCCGCATCCTGCTGGCTGGCCTTGATGACCTGGCCCTGGATGACTATCTGGAACACGCCGACCTGCAGGTGAAGACCAGTCGCACCATTCATACCGTTGAAGGCCTGCGCGCCAACATCGCCGAAATCCGCCAGCAGGGCTGGGTGGTTATCGACCAGGAGCTGGAGATTGGCCTGCGTTCGGTGGCAGTACCGTTGAAGGATTCCGCCGGCCAGGTCCTGGCGGCGCTCAATGTCGGCACCCATGTCAGCCGCGTGTCGCGTCAGGAGTTGGAGACGCGTTACCTGCCGGTGCTGCTGGAGGCTAGCCGGGAGCTGAGTACGCGGCTGTTCCATTGAGGGAAGGGGCGCAATCTATGTGCGCTGATCGAACACTTGGCCGAAGGTCGTGTTGAACCCATCGGGCTGCACATTTAGTGTCCACGAGGTCGCCGGCAGCTGTCTGCCGGCTGGGTTGCCGAGTAACCGTCTGTCCCTTATGTGCTTGCCGGGGCGCTGGCTCACATAGAATCAAGCCAGAGCCTGATGACCGGCAGCCTTGCTGCTGCCGCGTAGCCACATAACAACAATACAGAGTGCCTTGCCCATGGACAGTTGCCTGTTGAGTGACAGCAGCCGCGTGTTCGAGCGTGCCGATCCCTACGCGGTGTCGAACTACGTCAATCAGCACGTCGGTTGCCACGCTATCCGTCTGCCCACCGTCGGGCGGCCGGAGGCCTCGCTCAATCACCGCAAGTTTGCCAGTCTGGACCTGTGTCGCATCAGTTATGGCGGCAGCGTGCGGGTCACCTCGCCGGCACTGGAAACCATCTATCACCTGCAGGTGCTGCTGCGCGGCCACTGCCTGTGGCGCGGGCGTGGCGAGGAACACTATTTCAGCCCAGGCGAGCTGCTGCTGATCAATCCGGATGACCCGGTCGACCTGACCTATTCGGACGACTGCGAGAAGTTCATCGTCAAGCTGCCCTCAACCCTGCTCGACAAGACCTGCCGTGACAGCCAGTGGCTGCGCCCGGCCGACGGCATTCGCTTCGCCCCGCGGCACAACCTGCAGCAGCTGGAGGGTTTCACCGGTCTGTTGCAGCTGGTGTGTAGCGAGGCCGAAAGCGCGCAAACGGTTGCGCAGGTGCAGGAGCAGTACACCCGCATCATCGCCACCAAGCTGTTGGCCCTGCTCAGCAGCAACGTCAGCCGTGTGCTACCGGGGCAGGGCGATGCCAGCTTCGAGCGCATCGTCCAGTTCATCGAAGACAACCTCAAGCAGGACATCAGCGTCGAGCAGTTGGCACAGCTGGCCCACAGCAGCCCGCGTTCGCTCTATGCGCTGTTCGAGCGGCACACCGGCACCACGCCGAAGGGCTTCATCCGCCAGAAGAAGCTGGAGCAGATCCGCGCCAGCCTTAGCGACCCGGCCTCACGGGTGCGCAATGTCACTGAGGTGGCGCTGGACTATGGCTTCCTGCACCTCGGGCGCTTCTCCGAGAGCTACAAGAGCGCCTTCGGCGAGCTGCCATCCGATACGTTGCGTCGTCGCGAGTCCTGAGCCTATCTCCGTGCGCACCTAGGCCATGCACGTGCTTGGTGGTGCGCATGGCGCCTCCTCCGATCCTGCATAACCCTATCTAGCCTGCCCATCTTGGGCTGGTATAGCACTCTGTTAATAGCTGCAATCCACGTATTTACTGGTTTGTGCGACTTTGGTCGCGCTGTTCCGGGGTTTGCATAAAACGGATAAAGGTCCTGCACAAAGCGGATATTGCCCGTCAGTTCCCCGTCATAGCCTTCATACCGTTGACACAATAACAACGGAGCCATGGCGATGAACCTGGGACTCGACTACCTGAACGGCCTGCTGCAAGAAGACAAAGAACAGGGCATTTTCCGCTGCAAGCGCGAGATGTTCACCGACCCGCGCCTGTTCGACCTGGAGATGCAGCACATCTTCGAAGGCAACTGGCTGTACCTGGCCCACGAAAGCCAGATCCCGCAGAACAACGACTACTACACCACCTACATGGGGCGCCAGCCGATCTTCATCGCGCGCAACAAGGAGGGTGAGCTCAACGCCTTCATCAACGCCTGCAGCCACCGCGGCGCCATGCTGTGCCGCTTCAAGAGCGGCAACAAGGCCACCTACACCTGCCCGTTCCATGGCTGGACCTTCAACAACAACGGCAAGCTGCTCAAGGTCAAAGACCCCAAGGAAGCCGGCTACCCGGACAGCTTCGACTGCGACGGCTCCCATGACCTGAAGAAGGTCGCCCGCTTCGAGTCGTACCGCGGCTTCCTGTTCGGCAGCCTGCGCGAGGACGTGGCGCCGCTGGAAGACTTCCTCGGCGAGTCGAAGAAGATCATCGACATGATCTGCGACCAGTCCAGCGAAGGCCTGGAAGTGCTGCGCGGTTCCAGTACCTACGTCTATGAAGGCAACTGGAAGCTGCAGGCCGAGAACGGCGCCGACGGCTACCACGTCACCGCCGTGCACTGGAACTACGCGGCGACCCAGCAGCAGCGCAAGCTGAAAGAAGCCGGCGACGATATTCGCGCCATGAGCGCCGGCGGCTGGGGCAAGAAGGGCGGTGGTTTCTACTCCTTCGAGAACGGTCACCTGCTGCTCTGGACGCGCTGGGACAACCCCGAGGACCGCCCGCTGTTCGCCGACCGCGAGCGCCTGGCTGCCGAGTTCGGCGAGGCTCGCGCCGACTGGATGATCGGCCATTCGCGCAACCTGTGCCTGTACCCCAACCTGTACCTGATGGACCAGTTCGGCTCGCAGTTGCGCGTGGCCCGGCCGCTGTCGGTCGACAAGACCGAAGTGACCATCTACTGCATCGCGCCCAAGGGCGAGAGTGCCGAGGCCCGCGCCCGCCGCATCCGCCAGTACGAAGATTTCTTCAACGTCTCCGGCATGGCCACCCCCGATGACCTGGAAGAGTTCCGCGCCTGCCAGCAGGGCTTCGCCGGCCGCGCCATGGAATGGAACGACATGTCGCGCGGGGCCAAGCACTGGGTCGACGGCGCCGACGAGTCGGCCAAGGAAATCGACTTGCACCCGCTGATGAGCGGCGTGCGCACCGAGGACGAAGGTCTGTTCGTGCTGCAGCACCACTACTGGCAGCAGCAGATGATCGCCGCGCTGAAAAAGCAGCAAGAGCAACTGATCCACGTGGAGGGCGCGTAAATGAGCCTGACCTATGACGCCGTGCGCGATTTCCTCTACCGCGAGGCGCGCTACCTGGACGACAAGCAATGGGACGAGTGGCTGGAGCTGTACGCGCCGGACGCCGAGTTCTGGATGCCGGCCTGGGATGACAAGGACGAGCTGGTGGAAAACCCACAGACCGAGATCTCGCTGATCTGGTACGGCAACCGCAGCGGCCTGGAAGACCGGGTGTTCCGTATCCGTACCGAACGCTCCAGCGCCACCATTCCGGATACCCGCACTTCGCACAACATCAACAACATCGAGATCGTCGAGCAGGGCGATGGGCTGACCAAGGTGCGCTTCAACTGGCACACCCTGAGCTTTCGCTACAAGACCGTCGACCACTTCTACGGCACCAGCTTCTACACCCTCGATACGCGTGGCGAGAACCCGCTGATCAAGGCCAAGAAGGTGGTCCTGAAGAACGACTACGTCAGGCAGGTCATCGACGTTTACCACATCTGAATCCGCGGCAGCGTTGCCGGCGGGAGCACTGCGCTCCCGTTTCGGGCCGCTGCACGCCGAAAAACGCATTGCGAGGTGCGCCATGAGCCACAAGATCGCCCTTAATTTCGAAGATGGGGTTACCCGCTTCATTGACGCCAAGGTCGGCGAAACCGTCGCCGATGCGGCCTACCGCCAGGGCATCAACATCCCGCTGGATTGCCGCGACGGCGCCTGCGGTGCCTGCAAGTGCTTCGCCGAAGGCGGTCAGTACGACCTCGGCGACGACTATATCGAGGATGCCCTGAGCGAAGCCGAGGCCGAGCAGGGCTATGTGCTGACCTGCCAGATGCGCGCCGAGAGCGACTGCGTGATCCGCGTGCCGGCTTCCAGTGAGGTGTGCAAGACCCAGCAGGCCAGCTTCGAGGCGGCCATCAGCTCGGTACGCCAGCTGTCTGATAGCACCATCTCCCTGTCGATCAAGGGCGAGGCGCTCAATCAGCTGGCCTTCCTGCCGGGCCAGTACGTCAACCTCCGGGTGCCGGGCAGCGAGCAGACCCGCGCTTACTCCTTCAGCAGCCTGCCCAAGGATGGCGAAGTTAGCTTCCTGATCCGCAACGTGCCGGGCGGGCTGATGAGCAGCTTCCTGACCAACCTGGCCAAGGCCGGCGACAGCATGACCCTGGCCGGCCCGCTGGGCAGTTTCTACCTGCGCGAGATCAAGCGGCCATTGCTGCTGCTGGCCGGCGGCACCGGCCTGGCACCCTTCACCGCGATGCTGGAGAAGATCGCCGAGCAGGGCAGTGCGCATCCGCTGCACCTGATCTACGGGGTGACCAACGATTTCGACCTGGTGGAAATGGACAAGCTCGAGGCCCTGGCCGCGCGCATTCCCAACTTCAGCTACAGCGCCTGTGTGGCCAACCCGGAAAGCAGCTACCCGCACAAGGGCTACGTCACCCAGCACATCGAGCCCAAGCACCTCAACGACGGTGAAGTGGATATCTACCTGTGCGGCCCGCCGCCGATGGTCGAGGCCGTCAGCCAGTTCATCCGTGAGCAGGGCATCGCCCCGGCCAATTTCTACTACGAGAAGTTCGCCGCATCGGCGTGAGCGAGTGAGGTGGGCATGATGAACAAGCGTTTCCAAGACAAGATCGCCGTGGTCACCGGCGCTGCCCAGGGCATCGGCCGCCGCGTCGCTGAGCGCATCGCCGCCGAGGGCGGCCTGCTGGTGGCGGTGGACCGTTCCGAACTGGTCCACGAGCTTGCCGAGCAACTGGGCGGCAACGTGCTGACTCTGACCGCCGACCTGGAGCAGCCCGGAGATTGCCAGGGCGTGATGCAGGCCGCCGTGGCGCGCTTCGGCCGCCTGGACATCCTGATCAACAACGTCGGCGGCACCATCTGGGCCAAGCCGTTCGAGCACTACGAAACCGCACAGATCGAAGCCGAGGTGCGTCGCTCGCTGTTCCCCACCCTGTGGTGCTGCCACGCCGCGCTCCCGCAGATGCTGGAGCAGGGCAGCGGCGCCATCGTAAACGTGTCCTCCATCGCTACTCGCGGGGTCAACCGTGTGCCTTACGGCGCGGCCAAGGGCGGGGTGAATGCCCTGACCGCCTGTCTGGCGTTCGAGACCGCCGAGCGCGGCATCCGCGTCAACGCCACCGCTCCCGGAGGCACCGAGGCGCCGCCGCGGCGCATCCCGCGCAATGCCGCCGAACAGAGCGCCGAGGAGAAGGGCTGGTACCAGCAGATAGTCACGCAGACCCTCGAAAGCAGCCTGATGAAGCGCTACGGAACCATCGACGAACAGGTCGGCGCCATCCTTTTTCTCGCCTCGGACGAGGCCTCCTACATCACCGGCGTCACCCTGCCGGTAGGCGGCGGCGACCTGGGCTAGTGCCCGGTCGCGCCTTCCAGTCCAACAGTCGTTCACAACAAAAACAACAGAGAGAACTGATGCCATGCGACAGATAGACGTACACCAAATCATCGATAACGCGCGCTTCAGCCGCTTCCACTGGATGGTCATGGCGCTCTGCGCGCTGCTGCTGATCTTCGACGGCTACGACCTGTTCATCTACGGCGTGGTGCTGCCGTCGATCATGCAGGAGTGGGGCCTGACCCCGCTGCAGGCGGGCGCCCTGGGCAGCTATGCACTGTTCGGCATGATGTTCGGTGCCCTGTGCTTTGGCACCCTGGCCGACAAGATCGGGCGCAAGAAGGGCATCGCCATCTGCTTCGCGCTGTTTTCCAGTGCGACCATCATCAACGGCTTCGCCAGCAATCCCACCGAGTTCGGCATCTGTCGTTTCCTCGCCGGTCTCGGTTGCGGTGGCCTGATGCCCAATGCCGTGGCACTGATGAACGAATACGCGCCCAAGCGCCTGCGCAGCACCCTGGTGGCCATCATGTTCAGTGGCTACTCGCTGGGCGGTATGCTCGCCGCCGGCGTCGGCATCTACATGCTGCCGCGCTTCGGCTGGGAGTCGATGTTCTTCGCCGCCGCCTTACCGCTGCTGCTGTTGCCGCTGATTCTCTGGTGGCTGCCGGAGTCGGTCGGCTTCCTGGTGCGCCAGGGTCGTTACGAGCAGGCTCGCGCGGTGTTGCAGAAGATCCAGCCGGAACTTCAGATCGACGCGTCTGACCAGCTGCACATGAGTGACAGCAAGGGCAAGGGCGTAGCCGTGTTCGAGTTGTTCCGCGACGGCCGAGCGCTGCGCACCCTGTGCCTGTGGCTGGCGTTCTTCTGCTGCCTGCTGATGGTCTACGCCCTGAGTTCCTGGCTGCCCAAACTGATGGCCAACACCGGCTACAGCCTGGGTTCGAGCCTGTCGTTCCTGCTCGCCTTGAACTTCGGCGGCATGGCCGGGGCCATCCTCGGCGGCTGGCTTGGCGACCGCTTCAACCTGAGCAAGGTAATGGTTGCATTCTTCGCCGCCGCCGCCGTGTCGATCAGCCTGCTTGGCTTCAAGAGCCCGACGCCGCTGCTGTACGGCCTGATCTTCGTTGCCGGCGCCACCACCATCGGCACGCAGATCCTGCTGTACGCCGGCGCCGCGCAGTTCTACGGCCTGTCTATCCGCTCCACCGGTCTCGGCTGGGCCTCCGGCATCGGCCGCAACGGCGCCATCGTCGGCCCGCTGCTGGGCGGCGCTCTGATGGGCATCAACCTGCCGCTGCAACTGAACTTCATGGCCTTTGCCATCCCCGGCGCCATCGCCGCCATCGCCATGAGCGTGTTCGCCGTCAGTGCCAAGCGTCGGCAGAGCGCAGGCGCGGCAATGGTTGGCGCCAAGGCCTGAGCCTTAACCCTCTAACTGGAAGCGTGAAATGAGCCAAGTTCTGATCGAAAGCGTGTCGGCGGTGATCGTCGATCTGCCGACCATCCGCCCGCACAAGCTGGCGATGCACACCATGCAGCAGCAGACCCTGGTGGTGATCCGCGTGCGCTGCAGTGACGGCCTCGAAGGCATCGGCGAGTCGACCACCATCGGTGGCTTGGCCTATGGCAACGAGAGCCCGGAGAGCATCAAGCAGAACATCGACAGCCACCTCGGCCCGCTGCTGGTCGGTCAGGACTCGGCCAATATCAATGCCGCCATGCTGCGCCTGGACAAGGCGGCCAAGGGCAACACCTTCGCCAAGTCCGGCCTGGAAAGCGCGCTGCTCGACGCCCAGGGCAAGCGCCTGGGCCTGGCGGTCAGTGAGTTACTCGGCGGCCGCGTGCGCGACAGCCTGGAAGTGGCCTGGACCCTGGCTTCCGGCGATACCACCAAGGACATCGCCGAGGCCGAGCAGATGCTCGATCTGCGTCGGCACCGCATCTTCAAGCTGAAGATCGGCGCCAACCCGGTGAGCCAGGATCTCAAGCACGTCATCGCCATCAAGCAGGCCCTGGGCGAGCGCGCCAGCGTGCGGGTCGACGTCAACCAGGGCTGGGACGAGTCCCAGGCCATCCGCGCCTGCCAGGTGCTGGGCGACAACGGCATCGACCTGATCGAACAGCCCATCTCGCGGATCAACCGCGCCGGCCAGGTGCGCCTGAACCAGCGCAGCCCGGCGCCGATCATGGCCGACGAATCGATCGAGAGCGTCGAGGACGCCTTCAGCCTGGCGGCCGACGGAGCGGCCTCGGTGTTCGCCCTGAAGATCGCCAAGAACGGCGGCCCGCGCGCCGTACTGCGCACCGCGCAGATCGCAGAAAGCGCCGGCATCGCCCTGTACGGCGGCACCATGCTCGAAGGCGCCATCGGCACCCTGGCCTCGGCCCATGCCTTCGTCACGCTGCGCCAGCTGACCTGGGGCACCGAGCTGTTCGGCCCGCTGCTGCTGACCGAAGAAATCGTCACCGAGGCGCCGGTTTACCGCGACTTCGCCCTGCAGATGCCGCGCACCCCGGGCCTGGGCCTGACCCTGGACGAAGAGCGCCTGGCGTTCTTCGCCCGCAAGTAGAGCGGAGGAAATTCCCATGCTGTTCCACGTAAAGATGACCGTCCGCCTGCCGGCCGACATGGACCCGGCCAAGGCCGCCCAGCTCAAGGCCGACGAGAAGGAACTGGCCCAGGGCCTAATGCGCGAAGGCAAGTGGCGCCACCTGTGGCGCATCGCCGGGCACTACGCCAACTACAGCGTATTCGACGTGGCCAGCGTCGAGGCCCTGCACGACACCCTGCTGCAGCTGCCGCTGTTCCCCTACATGGATATCGAAATCGACGGCGTCTGCCGCCACCCCTCGTCGATTCATAGCGACGACCGCTAAGAGGGTATTTGCAAAAGTAGCGAGCGATGGCCAGGCAAGGCGAAATCAGCCGAGAAAGCGGAGTGTACGAGTAGTACATGAGCATTTTGAGGCGGATTTCAACGCAGCTTGGTCGAGCGCAGTAATTTGCAAACACCCTCGAAGCCCCGACAACAACAAGCGAGGAAATACTCATGACCGTCAAAGTTAGCCACACTGCCGAAGTCCAGGACCTGTTCAAGGAGGCCAGCGGCCTCAACAACGACCAGGGCAGCCCGCGCCTCAAGCAGCTCACCCTGCGCATCATCAGCGACATCGCCAGGATCGTCGAAGACCTGGAGGTCAGCGACGACGAGTTCTGGAAGGCGGTGGACTACCTCAACCGCCTAGGCGGGCGCAACGAAGCCGGCCTGCTGGCGGCTGGCCTGGGCATCGAGCACTTCCTCGACCTGCTGCAGGACGCCAAGGATGCCCAGGTCGGCCTCAGTGGCGGCACCCCGCGCACCATCGAAGGTCCGCTGTACGTCGCCGGCGCCCCGGTCTGCGAAGGCGAGGCGCGGATGGACGACGGCACTGAGCTGGACCAGGCCACCGTGATGTTCCTCGAAGGCGTGGTGCGCGACACCGATGGCCAGCCGGTGGCCGGTGCCGTGGTCGACCTGTGGCATGCCAACACCCAGGGCAACTACTCCTACTTCGACAAGAGCCAGAGCGCCTACAACCTGCGTCGGCGCATCGTCACCGACGCCGAGGGCCGCTACCGCGCCCGCAGTATCGTGCCGTGCGGCTACGGCTGCGCCCCGGACGGTCCGACCCAGGAATGCCTGGACCTGCTCGGCCGCCATGGCCAGCGCCCGGCGCATATCCACTTCTTCATCTCCGCGCCGGCTTATCGTCACCTGACCACCCAGATCAACCTGGCGGGTGAGAAGTACCTGTGGGACGACTTCGCCTACGCCACCCGCGACGGCCTTGTCGGCGATATCCAGTTTGTCGAAGACGCCGCCGCCGCGCGCGACCGTGGCCTCGACGGCAACCGCTTCGCCACCCTGGAGTTCAACTTCCAGCTGCAGAAGGCCCCGGCTCCGACCGCCGAGCAGCGCAGCGCCCGCCCGCGTGCACTGCAGGACGCTTAAGCACTCGACGCTTTAGCCCCCTCTCCCGTTTACGGGAGAGGGCTGGGGAGAGGGCTGGGCAGGCAACTCGGTGCTGCTTGTCTCCCTCTCCCCCGACCCCTCTCCCATGAATGGGCGAGGGGAGCAAAGCGCCCGTGCGCTGATATGAGCCGTACCGTCACTTCTCCCTTTGAGTGGGTGGCTCATAACAAACAACAAGAGCGTTTCCAAAGGAACGCCATGTTTACCTTGCGAGGGACCATGAAAGCCCTGCTCAACGACTTCAGCCTGCCCGCCCTGGTGGCCGGGCTGCTCGCCACCACCATCTCCTACGCCGGGCCGCTGGTGCTGATCTTCCATGCCGCGGAAAGCGCCGGCCTGTCGCAGGCGCTGCTGTCGTCCTGGGTCTGGGCCATCTCCATCGGCAGTGGCGCGCTGGGCCTCTTGCTCAGCCTGCGCTACCGCACGCCGGTGGTGATCGCCTGGTCGATCCCCGGCAGCGCGCTGCTGGTCGGCGCCTTGCCCGAGCTGGGCCTGAACCAGGCCATCGGCGCCTACCTGGTGGCCAACCTGATCCTGCTGCTGATCGCCCTGAGCGGCAGCTTCGACCGGCTGATCGCCCGGCTGCCCGGCTCCATCGCCGCCGGCCTGCAGGCAGGCATCCTGTTCGCCTTCGGCATCGAGGTGTTCAAGGCGCTGCCCGAACAGCCACTGCTGATCGTCAGCATGTTCGTCACCTACCTGCTGCTGCGTCGCAAGGCGCCACGCTACGCGGTGGCCGGCGTCTTGCTCGTGGGCGCTGCGCTGACCCTGCTCGGTGGTCAGCTGTGCAGCGAGGCGCTGGTGCTGCAGCTGGCCACGCCGCAGTGGATCGCCCCGGAGTTCAGCCTGGCCGCCACCCTCAACCTGGCGCTGCCCCTGGTGCTGGTGGCGCTCACCGGGCAGTTCATGCCGGGCATGGCGGTGCTGCGCAATGCCGGCTACGCCACCCCGGCCAGCCCGATTATCGGCGCCAGTGCCCTGGGTGGCGCGCTGCTGGCGCCGTTCGGCTGCCACGGCCTGAACCTGGCGGCGGTCACCGCCAGCCTGTGTACCGGCCGTGAGGCCCACGAGGACCCCGAGCGGCGCTACGTGGCCGCGGTGGTCGGCAGCCTGGCTTACCTGGCGCTGGGCATCGGCGGCGCCACCCTGGTATCGCTGTTCGCCGCCTTTCCCGCGGCGCTGATCGCCGCCTTGGCCGGGCTGGCGCTGTACGGCGCGTTCAGCGAGGCGCTGGCGCGCAGCCTGAACGAGACCGCCGAGCGTGACGCCGGACTGTTCACCTTTCTGGTGACAGCCTCCGGGGTGAGTTTCCTCGGCCTGTCGGCGGCCTTCTGGGGCCTGCTGTTCGGCCTCGGCGCGCATCTGCTGCTGCGCCTGCGCCGGACGCCAATACCGGCGCCGCGCGCCGCGCCCGCGCGCGACTGACGCAAGCCCTGATCCACCCCCGCAACCGGCCGCCCCGAGGCTGCCGGGCGGATTCCTGCAACCTCGATAACAACAAGAGCACCACGACGATGATGCACACCCCACGCCTTTGCCTGCTGTCCACCGCCATTGCCGCCTGCCTGCCGAGCCTGAGCCCGGCCGGCGAGGGCGGCTTCATCGAAGACACCACTGCCAGCCTCACGGCGCGCAACTACTACTTCAGCCGCGACTTCTCCGACATAGTCGGGCCGAACCAGCAGTCCAAGGCGGAGGAGTGGGCCCAGGGCTTTATCCTCAACTTCAAGTCCGGCTATACCGAGGGTCCGCTGGGCTTCGGCGTGGACGCCATCGGCCTGCTCGGCATCAAGCTCGACAGCGGCCGTGGGCGGGTCAACAGCGGCCTGCTGCCGGTGCAGGACGACGGCGAGGCGGCCGACGAATACAGTCGCTTGGGCGTGACCGGCAAGGTGCGCCTGTCCAAGACCGAGCTGAAGGTCGGCGATCTGCAGCCGAACCTGCCGGTGCTGGCGTTCTCCGATATCCGCCTGCTGCCGCCCAGCTACCAGGGCGTGAACCTGACATCCAGCGAGATCGCCGGGCTGACCCTGCAGGCCGGCCACCTCAACTCCACCAGCCTGCGCAACGAGGCCGGCGACGACCAGATGATCGCCATGCTCGGCCACCTGCCGCAGCGCGGCGCGGTCAGCGATGCCTTCAACTATGCCGGCGGCGACTACGCCTTCAATGCCGCGCGCAGCACCGCCAGCGCCTGGTACGGCCAGTTGGAAGACATCTACAACCAGCGCTTCCTCGGCCTCAAGCACAGCCAGCCGCTGGGCGCCTGGACCCTCGGCGCCAACCTCGGCTACTACGACGCCCAGGAAGACGGCGACCGCCTGCTCGGCGACATCGACAACCAGGCGTTCTTCTCCCTGCTGTCGGCCAAGCACGGCGGTCACACCGTCTACCTCGGCTACCAGGCCATGTACGGCGACAACGCCTTCCCGCGGGTGTTCGCCAACATCGCGCCGCTGGGCAACGAGGTGCCGACCTACGAGTTCGCCTCGGCCGACGAGCGTTCCTGGCAGGTGCGCTACGACTACGACTTCAGCGCCCTGGGCGTGCCGGGGTTGATCGCCGGGGTGCGTTATATCCAGGGCGACAATGTCGATGCCCAGGCCACCAACCGTGGCGGTCCGCAGTATGAGGGCAAGGACTTCGAGCGTGACCTGGATATTGGCTACACGGTGCAGAGCGGCGCGCTGAAGGGCCTCGGCGTGCGCGTGCGCAACGTCACCGCACGCTCCAACTACCGCAGCGACATCGACGAGAACCGACTGATCTTTAACTACAGCTGGAACCTGCTTTGAGGTGAGGGCGGCCGGACCTGGGGTCCGGCCAGCCAGGCACCTAGGCCTGACGCCCTTGGCTGAAAAATACACAGAGCTGTTCGATTATCGAACCAATAGTCGATTATCGGATTGTTTGGTCACAGGCCCGGCGCTAACTTCTATTCACCGGCGTGCCTGCGCCACGTAAACCACACGAGAACTCCCATGGCTGAAATCCTCTCCCTGCGCGAAGCCATTCAGCGCTTCGTTCACGACGGCGACAGCATCGCCCTCGAAGGCTTCACCCACTTGATCCCGACTGCCGCGGCCCATGAAATCATCCGTCAGGGGCGCAAGGATCTGACCCTCAACCGCATGACCCCGGACCTGGTCTATGACCTGCTGATCGGCGCCGGCTGCGCGAAGAAGCTGGTGTTCTCCTGGGGCGGCAACCCCGGCGTGGGTTCGCTGCACCGCCTGCGCGACGCGGTGGAGAAGGGCTGGCCGCATGCCCTGGAGATCGAGGAACACAGCCACGCCGATATGGCCAACGCCTATGTGGCCGGCGCCTCGGGTTTGCCGTTCGCCGTGCTGCGCGCCTACGCCGGCTCAGACCTGCCCAAGGTCAACCCGCTGATCAAGAGCGTTACCTGTCCGTTCACCGGCGAGAAGCTGGCCGCCGTGCCCAGCGTGCGCCCGGACGTCACCGTGATCCACGCGCAGAAGGCCGACCGCAAGGGCAATGTGCTGATCCAGGGCATCCTCGGCGTGCAGAAGGAAGCTGCCCTGGCCGCCAAGCGCTGCATCGTCACAGTTGAGGAGATCGTCGACGAGCTCAATGCGCCGATGAACGCCTGCGTGCTGCCGGGCTGGGTGCTGAGCGCCGTGTGTCTGGTGCCGGGCGGCGCGCATCCGTCCTATGCCCACGGCTACTACGAGCGCGACAACCGCTTCTACCAGGCCTGGGACCCGATTGCCCGCGACCGCGACCGCTTCACTGCCTGGATCGACACCTATATCCGTGGCACTGCCGATTTCGCCGCCTACCAAGCCAAGCTCGCGGAGGCCAACTGATGAGCGCCTACAGCACCAATGAAATGATGACCGTGGCTGCCTCGCGCCGTCTCGGCAACAGCGATGTGACTTTCGTCGGCATCGGCCTGCCGTCCAAGGCGGCCAACCTGGCGCGCCTGACCCACGCCCCAGACGTGACCCTGATCTACGAATCCGGCCCGATCGGCGCCAAGCCCAGCGTGCTGCCGCTGTCCATCGGTGACGGTGAACTGGCCGAGACCGCCGACACCGTGGTGCCCACTGGCGAGATCTTCCGCTACTGGCTGCAGGGCGGGCGTATCGACGTCGGCTTTCTCGGCGCGGCCCAGGTCGACAGGTTCGGCAACATCAACACCACGGTTATCGGCGACTACCACAACCCGAAAGTGCGCCTGCCGGGTGCCGGCGGCGCGCCGGAGATCGCCGGTTCGGCGAAGAAGGTGTTCATCATCCTCAAGCAGGGCCACCGTACCTTCGTCGACAAGCTGGCCTTCATCACCTCGGTCGGCCATGGCGAAGGCGGCGAGCATCGCCAGCAGCTGGGCCTGCCCGGTGCCGGCCCGGTGGCGATCATCACCGACCTGTGCATCATGGAGCCGGAAGCCGGCAGCAAGGAATTCGTGGTCACCTCGATCCACCCGGGCGTAAGCCGCGAGCAGATCATCGCCGCCACCGGCTGGCCGATCCGCTTCGCCGCGCAGGTGGCCGAGACCTCGGCGCCCGAGGCCTTTGAGCTGGAAGCGCTGCGCGCCCTGGAAGCACGTACCGCCGCCGCCCACGGCCAGGCTGGGGGTGATGAATGAGCCGCGACGTCTTCATCTGCGATGCCATCCGCACGCCGATCGGCCGCTTCGGCGGCGGCCTGGCAGCGGTGCGCGCCGACGACCTGGCGGCCATCCCGCTCAAGGCCCTTATCGAGCGCAATCCAGGCCTGGATCTGACGGCCATCGATGAAGTCTTTATGGGCTGCGCCAACCAGGCCGGCGAGGACAACCGCAACGTCGCGCGTATGGCTTTGCTGCTGGCGGGCCTGCCGGAGAGCATCCCAGGTGTGACCCTGAACCGCCTCTGTGCCTCGGGCATGGATGCAGTGGGCACGGCGTTTCGCGCCATCGCCGCTGGTGAGATGGAGCTGGCCCTGGCCGGCGGCGTCGAGTCGATGTCGCGTGCGCCCTATGTGATGGGCAAGGCCGACAGTGTCTGGAGTCGCAACCAGAAGATTGAGGACACCACCATCGGCTGGCGTTTCATCAACCCGCTGATGAAGGCGCAGTACGGTGTGGACGCCATGCCGCAGACCGCCGACAACGTGGCCGACGATTACCTGGTCAGCCGCGCCGACCAGGACGCTTTCGCCCTGCGCAGCCAGCAGCGTGCCGGGCGCGCCCAGGCCGAGGGCTTCTTCGCCGAGGAAATCGTCCCGGTGGTGATCAAGGGCAAGAAGGGCGATACGGTCATCGAGCAGGACGAACATCTGCGCCCGGACACCACCCTTGAAACACTTAGCAAGCTTAAGCCGGTCAATGGCGAGGGCAAGACCGTCACCGCCGGCAACGCCTCGGGAGTCAACGACGGCGCTGTGGCGCTGATACTGGCCTCCAGCGATGCGGTGCAGAAATATGGTCTGACCGCCCGCGCCAAGGTGCTGGGCATGGCCAGCGCCGGCGTGGCGCCACGGGTAATGGGCATCGGCCCGGTGCCGGCGGTGCGCAAGCTGCTCGAGAGGCTGAAAATCAGCATCCATGACTTCGGCGTGATCGAACTCAACGAAGCCTTTGCCGCCCAGGGGCTGGCCGTGACCCGCGAACTGGGCTTGGCCGACGACAGCGACAAGGTCAACCCCAATGGCGGCGCCATCGCCCTCGGCCACCCGCTGGGTGCCAGTGGCGCGCGCCTGGTGCAGACTGCTCTGCATCAGCTGGAAAAATCCGGTGGCCGGCTCGGCCTGGCGACCATGTGCGTCGGCGTTGGCCAGGGTCTGGCCCTGGCCATTCAACGTGTTTGAAGAGGAAAACGACGTGCCTGTGATTGCTCTTGCTGATGGCGACCTGAACTACCAGCTCGATGGCCCGGCCGGTGCGCCGGTGCTGGTGCTGTCCAACTCCCTGGGCACCGACCTGCATATGTGGGATGCCCAGGTGCCTGCCTTCAGTCAGCATTTTCGTGTGCTGCGCTACGACACCCGCGGCCATGGCCAGTCGCTGGTAACGCCCGGCCCTTACAACATCGAGCAACTGGGCCGCGATGTGCTGGCCCTGGCTGATGCCCTGGATATCCAGGCGTTCAGCTTCTGTGGCCTGTCCATGGGCGGCCTGATCGGCCAGTGGCTGGCGATCAACGCACTGCAGCGCATCCAGCGCCTGGTGCTGTGCAACACCGCGGCGAAGATCGGCAGCCCGGAAGTGTGGAACCCGCGTATCGACACTGTAATGCGTGACGGCCAGACGGCCATGCAGGCGCTACGTGATGCCTCCATCGCCCGCTGGTTTACTCCGGAGTTTGTTGCGGCCGAGCCGGCCAAGGTGGAGTCGGTGGTCGGCATGCTCGCCGCTACCTCGCCCCAGGGCTATGCCGCCAACTGCGCGGCGGTGCGCGATGCCGATTTCCGTGAGCAGGTCGCGACGATCACGGCACCGACCCTGATCGTCTGCGGCACGGCCGATGTGGTGACTACGCTGGAGCACGGGCGCTTCCTGCAGGCGCATATCCGTGGCGCCGAGTTGGTCGAGTTCCATGCTGCGCATTTGTCCAACGTCGAGGTTGGCGAGCGGTTCACCCACCAGGTGCTCGACTTCCTGGCCGCATGAGCAATCCTGCCGGGGCAGCGGTGGCTTTTCAGGGCTGTGCGGGTTTGCTGCGGTAAGAGCGGATCGTCACGGTTCGGTCCTGGGCTTGAGTTGCTCTGGCTGCAAGTCCCGCATAGCCTGCAAGCGGCCCTGACGTTACTCACCGCGCAGCAGCCCGAGCGCGAGCTGCGGGAGGCCAGGCTCCAGCTGAGTTCAGCCGAACCCGAGCTCCTGGTGCATGCCGCTATTGCTGTTCAATCGGGGCATAGGTGTGCACTACAGGCCCGTACATGGATGCTTGGTGCTCATGGCGCACCCAACAAAAAGGCCCGAAACGGAGCGTTTCGGGCCTTGATCACAGCACGTATCAGATACCGAACTTGTCACGCAGGGTGTAGTACCAGGCGCCGATGGCACTGAACGGGACCTGGAACAGACGACCACCCGGGAACGGGTAGTGCGGCAGGTCGGCGAAGGCGTCGAAGCGCTCGGCTTGGCCGCGCAGCATTTCCGCCAGCACCTTGCCGGCCAGGTGGGTGTAGGTCACGCCGTGGCCGCTGCAACCTTGCGAGTAGTAGATGTTGTCGCCGATGCGGCCGACCTGCGGCAGGCGCGACAGGGTCAGCAGGAAGTTGCCGGTCCAGGCGTAGTCGATCTTCACGTTTTTCAGCTGCGGGAAGGTCTTGAGCAGCTTCGGACGGATAATTGCCTCGATGTTCGCCGGATCGCGGGCACCGTAGACCACGCCGCCACCGAAGATCAGGCGTTTGTCGCCGGACAGACGATAGTAGTCGAGCAGATAATTGCAGTCCTCGACGCAGTAGTCCTGCGGCAACAGGCTCTTGGCCACGTCATCGGCCAGCGGCTCGGTGGTGATCACCTGGGTGCCACATGGCATCGACTTGGCTGACAGCTCCGGCAGCAGGTTGCCCAGGTAGGCGTTACCGGCAACCACCACGAACTTGGCTTTGACACGGCCGTTCGGGGTGTGCACCACCGGGTTGGCGCCACGCTCGACGCGAATGGCTGGCGATTGTTCGTGGATCACGCCGCCCAGCGACTCGACCGCAGCGGCTTCACCGAGGGCCAGGTTGAGCGGGTGGATATGGCCGCCGCTCATGTCGAGCATGCCGCCAACATAAGCGTCGGTGCCGACCACTTCGCGGATGCGCTTGGCGTCCATCAGTTCCAGCTGGGTATGGCCGTAGCGCTCCCACAGCTTCTTCTGCGACTCCAGGTGCTTCATGTGCTTGGGCGTGTTGGCAGCGAAGACGCCACCGTCCTTCAGGTCGCACTGGATGTTGTACTTGGCGATGCGCTCACGAATGATGCGGCCGCCTTCGAAGGCCATCTGGCCGAGCAACTGTGCCTGCTTGGGGCCGACAGTGCGCTCGATCACGTCGATATCGCGGCTATAGCTGTTGACGATCTGCCCGCCGTTACGCCCGGATGCGCCGAAGCCGACTTTGGCGGCTTCCAGTACGGTCACTTTGAAGCCGTTCTCCAGCAAGAACAGCGCAGTCGACAGACCGGTGTAGCCGGCACCGATGATGCACACATCGGTTTCCGTCTCGCCTTGCAGTTCTGGGCGTGCAGGAACCGGATTGGCGGAAGCGGCGTAGTAGGACTGGGGGTAGGGGGTGTGCGTCATATTGGAACCTTTGTTCTTTATTTTTTACGAATGAGGGGATGCTACTCGACTTGAAAATGCCCGGCTAGCCTCTGTGCAAAATTTTTAACGTTTCGTGTCAAAGACAAAAAAGCCACTTTTTCAGCTACTTAGCTGAAAAGGTGTTGACAGTCATGCGCTTATCCGTAAAATGCGCGGCCATTGCAGGCACATAGCTCAGTTGGTTAGAGCACCACCTTGACATGGTGGGGGTCGTTGGTTCGAATCCAATTGTGCCTACCAAACAAACCCGTACTGCACGGGGCTTAGAAGGCGATCCGAAAGGATCGCCTTTTTTGTTTGGGCGATTGTGGGAAAGCGAAGTGGCAGTTCAGGCTCTTGGCCTGCGCTTACTCGTACTGCTCACGCGACTTTTCTGCCCTGATCCGCTCGATAGTGCTCCGTCATCTGCTCAGCAGAGCTTGGATATATCCCTGACTGTAGCCGTGCTGCACGTTCAGCCAAGTGCCTAATGTCCGGATTTCATGACGGGCAGATCTCGACCAGCCGAAGTGCAGCTTGTCGGTGTCTGAGTTGGCCGCTATCGCTGGTGTGTCGCAGGCCTGTTTGGTCGCGCAGTTGCGCAGCAAGGTAGGCGTCAAGGCGAACAGCCGAAACGTCGCCCACGTTCAGAGCTGCTCCCGTAGAAAGTCGACGAAGGCCATCGTCCGTGCCGAACGTCGCCGCTCGGCGCTGAACACGGCGTGAATGGGCAGTGCTCTGGTCCGATAATCGTCCAGCACGGTGGCAACCTTGCCTTGTTCGAGATCGGCCGCGAACAGCCATTCGGGAGATAGGGAGATTCCCAGGCCGGAGAGGACCATTTCGCGGATGGCCTCGCTGCTGTTGCTGGTCATGTTGCCCCTGATGGCAACCTCGAACTCCTCTGCGCCACGGCTGAAGTGCCAGCTGTCGTAGTGCTCCAGCAAGGTGAAGCCGATGCAGTTGTGGCCACTCAGTTCGCATGGCGTGCGCGGTACGCCATGCCGTGCCAGATAGGACGGCGCTGCGTAGACCCGGCGTGCGCTGGTTCCCAGAGGTGCCGCCACCAGGCCTTCATTGCGCAGCACGCCGATACGGATGGCCAGGTCGATATCTTCCTTGAGCAGATCTTCGTTGTGATCGCTAAGTCTGAAGTCGATCCGCACCTCAGGATGACGCTGCAGAAACATGCCTATCCGCGGTGCGATGCACAGCCGTCCGTAACTTACGGGCGCGGCAATGCGCAGTTGCCCGGCGATCTGTTCCTGGCCGCTGGCGAAGCTCAGCGTGGCGCTTTCCAGGTTGGCGAGAATGTCCTGGCTGTGTTCGTAGAACCTCTGACCCTGATCGGTGAGGGCCAAATGTCGGGTGCTGCGGACGAACAGCGGCCCGCCGAGATGCTGCTCCAGGGCCCGGATCTGCTTGCTCACCGCCGGTTGCCCGAGGTTGCGCTCGCGAGCTACCGCGGAGAACGAGCCGCGCTCCACGACACGGACGAAGATGCGCATGCTGTCGAACAGATCCATCGGCAATAGGCCTCTTTCCGGAATAGGTGATATGCACTTTTAGCTTCTTATCGGAATGCTGGGGTGACGGCAATCTGCAGGTGTCCAATCTCTCAGGGTTCACCATCATGAATAACACCATGCTTGCCGCCATCGCCGAATCCGCCCAGGCCCCTCTGGTCGTGCGCAGCATTGACCGCCCGGTGCCTGCCAGGGGGCAGGTCCTGGTCAGGGTGCATGCCGCGGGGCTCAACCCGCTCGATGGCAAGATCGCCGCCGGAGCGGCGGCGCATGCTCGCCAGGCGTTGCCCGCCGTGCTTGGCCTGGATCTGGCCGGTACGGTTGTCGAGCTGGGAGCCGGGGTTGAAAATTTCGCACCAGGCGATGAGGTCTTTGGCATGGCTGGTGGGATCGGCGGTGCCCAGGGCAGCATGGCCGACTATATCGCCGTCGATGCCCGCCTGATTGCACCGAAGCCGCGGCAGCTGAGCATGCGCGAGGCCGCGGCAGTGCCTCTGGTATTCATCACGGCATGGGAGGGCTTGGTGGATCGCGCCAATGTGCGTGCCGGTCAGCGCGTACTGGTGCATGGCGGTGCTGGCGGGGTTGGCCAGATGGTCGTGCAGCTGGCCAGGGCCCGAGGCGCCGAAGTTTACGCCACCGGCTCGGCCGCCAGTCTCGATTTCATTCGTGCGCTGGGAGCCACGGCCATCGACTACCAGAATGAGGTCGTGGAGGATTATGTCGAGCGCTATACGGCCGGGGAAGGCTTCGACATCGTCTACGACACAGTCGGCGGCACTACGCTGGACGCCGCATTTCGCTCGGTGAAGTCCTACACCGGGCATGTACTCAGCTGTCTGGGCTGGGGACAACACAGCCTGGCGCCGCTGTCGTTCAAGGGCGCCACCTATTCGGGCATTTTCACCCTGCTGCCGTTGCTGTCCGGCCGGGGGCGCGAGCACCACGGCGCCATCCTGCGCGAGGCTGCGGCGCTGGCCGATGCGGGGCAATTGAGCATCCGAATGGATCCGCAGCGCTACGGGCTGAATGCGGCCAACGAAGCTTTACGCCAGGTTGTGCAGGGGGGTGGCCAGGGTAAGACGGTTATCGAGTTGCTGGCCGGTCTTTCTGCCGACCCGGCCTGACCCAGCTTGCCTGCGGCTGCGCAGATGTGCGGCCGCAGGCAAGCTGGGAGCTGCATGCGCCGGCTATGGTTCGGTTCGGGAGGCGCGCCTGAGCATCTGTGGCGGCTGCCCAAAGGCTCTGAGAAAGGCCTTGCGCATCCTTTCCCGGTCAACAAAACCGGTTTCCACGGCAATCCGATCCATCGACAGGCGGCCTTTTTCGATGAGCAGGCGCGCGGCCTCGAGGCGCAGGCTCTCGACCGCCTTGGCCGGCGATTGACCGGTTTCGTCCCGGAAGGCTCGGCTGAACTGGCGGGTGCTGAGATTGGCGGCTTCGGCGAGTTCGTCCACCGCCAGGCGGCTCTGCAGGTTCTTCTTGGCGTAGTCCAGTGCTTTCTGGATGCGGTCGGACTTCGGCTTCAGCTTCGACAGCGCGGAGAACTGGGACTGCCCCCCAGCGCGGCGATGGTAGACGACGAGGCTCTTGGCTACGCCGCGGGCAACCTCGGGACCGAGATCCTGCTCGATCATCGCCAGTGCCAGATCGACGACTGCGGTCATGCCGGCCGATGTCCAGACATTGCCGTCGACGATGAAGATACGGTCTTCCTCCAGGCGCACGGCAGGGAAGCGCTTTTGCAGATCGTTGGCAAAGAACCAGTGCGTGGTGGCCTGGCGGCCATCGAGGACGCCAGCCTCTGCCAGGGTAAAGGCCCCGGTGCAGGGGGCTGCGACCCGCCGTGAGGTGCTGACTGACTGGCGCACATAGTCCAGCAACCCCGGCGATGCCGGATGGATGTAGGTTGCGGCGCTGACCACCAGCGTATCCAGCGCGCTTTTGCCAAGCGGCTCGGTTTCAACCGCAAAACCGGCGGAGGTACGTACCGGGCCGCCATGTTCGGATAACAGACGAATGCCGTAGAAGGCCTCGCCGACGGCGATGTTGGCCATTTCGAAGGCCGAAACGATCGCCAGGCTCATGACCTGAAAGTTGGGGAAAACGACAAAACCTACGCGATGCATGTGTCTCTCTGACCTGTTTGGAGCTGTGTCCTAAAAAGACGTATATATGACATTTGAGCCGCTATCAAGGCTGGTTAATCTCTCCTCAAGGCTTCTATTCAACAACCTCGCAAATGCCTCAGGAGAAACCCTTATGACTACTCAGACTTCCCATGGCAGCGCATTGATCACGGGCGCCTCGTCCGGTATCGGGGCGCTCTACGCCGAACGACTGGCCCGCCGCGGCTATGACCTGATTCTGGTGGCACGCTCGCAGCAGCGTCTGGATCTTCTGGCTCAGCGTCTGAGAGAAGAGACTGGCCGCCAGGTCGAGGTGCTGGTCGCCGATCTGGGCGACCAGGCGGAGCTGGCGAGGGTGGAGCAGTTGCTGCGCAAGCAGGATGACATCTCGCTGCTGGTCAACAACGCGGGAGTCGGCGCGACCTCCGCATTGCTCGATTCGGATGTGGAGGCGATGACCCGCATGATCGAACTGAACGTGACCGCGTTGACCCGCCTGGCCTATGCCGCCGCACCGGGATTCGTCGCGCGTGGCCGGGGTGCGATCATCAACATTGCTTCGATCGTTGGGATTGCCCCGGAGATCCTCAACGGGGTGTATGGCGCAAGCAAGGCATTCGTGCTGGCCTTCAGCCAATCGCTGCATCACGAGCTGGCCGGCAAGGGCGTGCAAATCCAGGCCGTCGTTCCCGGGGCTATTGCCACCGACTTCTGGGCGGTCGCCGGGACTCCGCTGGAGGCCTTGCCGAGTCAGATCGTGATGCAGCCAGCAGACCTGGTGGATGCGGCACTGGCCGGTTTTGACCAAGGGGAGCTGTTCACCCTTCCATCGCTGCCCGAATTGGCTGATTGGCAGGCTTATGAGGCCGCACGGCAGAAGCTGCTGCCCAATCTATCCCGCCAGTCGGTAGCCGAACGCTATCGCCGCGACTGAGCAAGGATGATCGGTGCAGGCGGCAGAGTGTTTGTCGTCTGTCATCCCCAGGTTGGCTCACCAAGCATCATGAGGTGCCGAAATGTCTGCGACTACGACCCCGTCAGGTGATCTGTCATGAACCAAGCAAGCGCCTTGCCCCCGACAGTCGTACGCCATCGCTACGCCGAGGTTGATGGCGTACACATCTTCTATCGCGAGGCCGGGCAGCCTGAGCTACCGACCTTGCTTCTGCTCCATGGCTTTCCAAGTTCCTCGCATCAGTTCCGCCATTTGCTGCCGCTGCTGGCTGAGCACTTCCATGTAGTTGCTCCCGACTTTCCCGGCTTCGGTTTCACCCAGGTGCCCGCCGAGCGTGGCTATGTCTACAGCTTCGAGCAGATCGCCGGCACCCTGGCCGCCTTCACCTGCGCGCTGGGGCTGCAGCGCTATGCGCTCTATCTGTTCGACTATGGAGCGCCCGTAGGGCTGCGCCTGGCGCTGTTGCAGCCGCAGCGGATAACCGGCCTGGTTTCACAGAACGGTAATGCCTACGAGGAAGGACTGAGCGAGGCTTGGGCGCCGGTGCGGGCGTACTGGTCCGATCCTTCGCCCGCCAACCGGCAGGCCATCCGCGACGGCCTGCTGAGTGCCGATGCCACCCGCTGGCAGTACCTCGCCGGTGTTCCCGACCCGGAGTTGATCGCGCCGGAAGCCATCATGCTCGACAGCAGCCTGCTCGAGCGGCCAGGCAATAAAGACATCCAGCTCGATCTGATCCTCGACTACGCCAACAACATAGATCAGTACCCGGCTTTCCAGGCCTGGCTGCGCCAGGGCAGCTTTCCGGTACTGGTCATCTGGGGGCGCAATGACCCGTTCTTCCTCCCTTCTGGTGCTGAGGCGTTCGCCCGCGACGTACCGCACGCGGTGGTCGAGTTGCTGGAAACCGGGCACTTCGCCCTGGAAACCCACTGTCAACCCATCGCCGCGCGGATCAGGGCGGTGCTCGGGCAATCAGCTTCTGCAAGAGGGCAATGAGATGAACCATCAGAAATCTGAACTGCTGCAGCAGGTACTGGACGCCCATGGTGGTCTCGACCGCTGGCGTCAATTCAGCCGAGTCGAGGCCAGTATCACCAGTGGTGGTGGTTTGTGGGGAATGAAGGGTATGAAGCAGGACAGCCAGGCGCGGCAGATGTCGGTCTGGCTGCACGAGCAGCGCGCCTCGCTGATGCCTTTCGGCGCCCCTAATCAGCGTACGGCCTATTCCCCCGAGCGCATCGCTATCGAGACAGTCGAAGGACAGCTGGTGGCTGAGCGGCTCAATCCGAGGAGCTCCTTTCTGGGGCATGGCGAAACGACCCCCTGGGACCCCCTGCATCGCGCCTACTTCAATGGCTATGCGCTCTGGTCCTACCTGACCATGCCTTTTCTGTTTGGCTTGCCCGGGGTGCACGCCGAGGAAGTCGAGCCCTGGCAGGAAGGGGCGGAGCGTTGGCGGCGCTTGCGGGTCCGGTTTCCCGCAGACGTCGCGACCCACTGCCCGGTGCAGGAGTTCTATTTCGGCGATGACTTCCTCTTGCGCCGACATGACTACTGCGTCGACGTCAGTGGCGCCATTCCGGCTGCCCAATATGTGCATGACTACGTCAGCTCCAGTGGCTTGTTCATGCCGAGCAAGCGCCGGGCTTATCGACGAGCGCCAGACGGCCAGGCCATTGCTGCGGAGCTGCTGGTGTCGATCGATATCAGCGATGTTCGCTTCACCTAAGCCATGGTCGCGACCTGGTTTGCTTGCAGAGCATTGCAAGTCAGGGGAGCAGGCTGAGGTGTTTGAGTGTGTCAGGCTGCGGTGAGCCTCTGCTGGCCGAACTGTCCGCGTGGCATGACTTGCATGCCTTGATAATGCGGTGAGACGAATAGTCTTGATCTGCTTGGTGATCGCTCGCGCCATTGTGCGATGGGCTGGCGCCTTGCTGGAGCTGCACGGTCGGGGTCGCCGTTGCGCGTAAATCCAGCATCAGGATCGCGGCTCTTT
This sequence comes from Aquipseudomonas guryensis, assembly GCF_014164785.1. Lineage (GTDB taxonomy): Bacteria > Pseudomonadota > Gammaproteobacteria > Pseudomonadales > Pseudomonadaceae > Aquipseudomonas > Aquipseudomonas guryensis. The sequence continues at coordinate 520,059 of NZ_JACJFN010000004.1, forward strand.
GTGGTAGAGTGCGCCCTTTGTTGGTATTTAGAGGTAGTTATTTACCTTTAATATCAATAACTTATGTTTTTAGAATGGCTGCCATTAACAGGCTGAAAGGGTATTTTCAATCCGCCTGTATGCTAGCCACTTCGTAATCGGGCTCTTGTGATTGCCCTTTTATCGCTTGCTTGTCAGGGCTAAGGCTTTCTGAAAGCATCGTTTTTTTACTTCCAGTGACTCTGGTTCGGTTCAGGTTGGCCCGCAAGGCTCCTGCCACTGTTAGGCAGGTATACCGCCGAATCGCTTCCTGGCTCATCCCAACCCACGTGACCTTTGGTAGGGGTCACCACTAGGAGAGGAGGCGCCATGCCCATCATTACTCTTCCCGACGGCAGTCAGCGTTCGTTCGATCATCCCGTGTCCGTGCTTGAGGTCGCCCAGTCCATTGGTGCCGGCCTGGCCAAGGCCACTCTGGCCGGCAAGGTCAATGGCAAACAGGTGGACGCCTGCGATGTAATCGATAGCGATGCCACCCTGCAGATCATCACGCCGAAAGACGAAGAGGGGCTGGAAATCATCCGCCACTCCTGCGCGCACCTGGTTGGCCATGCGGTCAAGCAGCTGTACCCGGACGCCAAGATGGTGATCGGGCCGGTCATTGAAGAAGGCTTCTATTACGACATCGCCATCGGTCGGCCTTTCACGCCGGAAGACATGGCGGCCATCGAGAAGCGCATGGCCGAGCTGATCGACAAGGATTACGACGTCATCAAGAAGATGACCCCGCGCGCCGAAGTCATCGAGCTGTTCCAGGCCCGTGGCGAGGAATACAAGCTGCGCCTGATCGAGGACATGCCGGACGAGCAGGCCATGGGCCTGTACTTCCACGAAGAATACGTCGATATGTGCCGTGGCCCGCACGTGCCGAACACACGCTTCCTCAAGTCCTTCAAGCTGACCAAGATTTCCGGTGCCTACTGGCGTGGTGACTCGAAGAACGAGCAGCTACAGCGTGTCTATGGCACCGCCTGGGCGGACAAGAAGCAGCTGGCGGCTTACATTCAGCGCATCGAAGAAGCCGAGAAGCGCGACCATCGCCGCATCGGCAAGCAGCTGGACCTGTTCCACCTGCAGGAAGAAGCGCCGGGCATGGTGTTCTGGCACCCGAACGGCTGGACTGTCTACCAGGTGCTGGAGCAGTACATGCGCCAGGTACAGCGCGAGCACGGTTACGTCGAAGTGCGCACCCCGCAGGTGGTCGATCGCATTCTCTGGGAGCGCTCGGGCCATTGGTCCAACTACGCCGAGAATATGTTCACCACCAACTCGGAAAACCGCGACTACGCGGTGAAGCCGATGAACTGCCCATGCCATGTGCAGATCTTCAATCAGGGTCTGAAAAGCTACCGCGACCTGCCGCTGCGCCTGGCCGAGTTCGGTGCCTGTCACCGTAACGAGCCGTCCGGCGCACTGCATGGCATCATGCGTGTGCGTGGCTTTACCCAGGACGACGCCCACATCTTCTGTACCGAAGATCAAGTGAAGAAGGAGGCGGCCGACTTCATCAAGCTGACTCTGCAGGTGTATTCCGACTTCGGTTTCTCCGATATCGCGATGAAGCTGTCGACTCGTCCTGCCAAGCGCGTGGGATCCGACGAGCTGTGGGATCGCGCCGAAACGGCCCTGGCCGATGCGCTGAACGAGTCGGGTCTGGAGTGGGAATACCAGCCGGGCGAGGGCGCGTTCTACGGTCCGAAGATCGAGTTCACCCTGAAGGATTGCCTGGGTCGTAACTGGCAGTGCGGTACCCTGCAGTACGATCCGAACCTGCCAGAGCGCCTGGATGCCAGCTATATCGCCGAAGATAACAACCGTAAGCGTCCGGTGATGTTGCACCGCGCGATCCTCGGTTCCTTCGAGCGTTTCATCGGCATGCTGATCGAAAACTATGCCGGTGCCTTCCCGGCCTGGCTGGCGCCGACTCAGGCCGTGGTGATGAATATCACCGACAAGCAGGCCGATTTTGCCCTCGAAGTCGAAAAAACGCTCAATCAAAGCGGGTTTCGTGCCAAGTCTGACTTGAGAAACGAGAAGATCGGCTTTAAAATCCGCGAGCATACTTTGCTCAAGGTTCCCTATCTCTTGGTTATTGGAGATCGGGAGGTTGAGACACGATCCGTTGCTGTGCGTACCCGCGAAGGCGTCGACCTGGGCTCCATGCCCCTCGAGCAATTCGCCGATCAGCTCAAGCAAGCGGTTTCCCGGCGTTCGCGCCAAGATTCGGAGTAATCATTATTAAGCGTGAAATGAGACAAGATAAACGAGCTGCACCTAAAGCACCGATCAACGAGAATATCTCGGCCCGCGAGGTTCGGTTAATTGGTGCTGATGGCGAGCAGATTGGCATCGTCTCGATTGATGAAGCGTTGCGAGTGGCTGATGAGGCCAAACTCGATCTGGTCGAAATTTCTGCCGACGCGGTTCCGCCGGTTTGCCGAGTGATGGACTACGGCAAGTCGATCTTCGAGAAGAAGAAGCAGGTTGCCGCGGCGAAGAAAAACCAGAAGCAGATTCAGGTTAAAGAAATCAAGTTTCGTCCAGGGACGGAAGAAGGGGATTACCAGGTAAAACTACGCAACCTGGTACGTTTCCTTAGTGATGGGGATAAGGCCAAGGTATCGCTTCGATTCCGCGGTCGAGAGATGGCCCACCAGGAGCTGGGCATGGAGCTGTTGAAGCGGGTTGAAAATGACCTGCTTGAATACGGCGCCGTTGAGCAGCATCCAAAGATGGAAGGACGCCAGCTGATCATGGTCATCGCCCCCAAAAAGAAGAAGTAACCACCAGGGCACGGCAGGCCTTGCGGTTATGTTTATCAACTGAATGCGGAGTATCCGAACATGCCAAAGATGAAAACTAAGAGTGGTGCAGCCAAGCGTTTTCTCAAAACCGCTACTGGCTTCAAGCACAAGCACGCTTTCAAGAGTCACATCCTGACCAAGATGTCCACTAAGCGTAAGCGTCACCTGCGCGGTAGCACCATGGTGCATCCGTCCGACGTTGCAAAAGTGGCGCGCATGCTGCGCGTTCGTTAATCGGTCAAGATAGAGGAAATTACTCATGGCTCGTGTTAAGCGTGGCGTTATCGCTCGTGCTCGTCACAAAAAAATCCTGAAACTCGCTAAAGGCTACTACGGCGCTCGTTCGCGCGTGTTCCGTGTTGCCAAGCAGGCTGTGATCAAGGCAGGCCAATACGCCTACCGCGACCGCCGTCAGCGGAAGCGTCAGTTCCGCGCTCTGTGGATCGCTCGTATCAACGCCGGTGCTCGTGTTAACGGTCTGTCCTACAGCCGTTTCATCGCTGGCCTGAAAAAAGCGTCCATCGAGATCGACCGCAAGGTTCTGGCCGATCTGGCAGTGAACGAAAAAGCGGCGTTTGCTGCGATTGTCGAGAAAGCTAAGGCCGTTCTGGCTTAAGTCCCCGACAATCACCGGGCTTGCCCGGTGCCAACGTCACCAATAGGGGAAGAGCCTTCAAGCTCTTCCCCTATTTTGTATCTGGAGTCCGTACATGGAAAACCTGGATGCATTGGTCTCGCAAGCGCTTGAGGCCGTGCAACACACCGAAGACGTCAACGCCCTGGAGCAGCTCCGGGTTCACTATCTTGGCAAGAAAGGCGAGCTGACCGCCCTGATGCAGACCCTCGGCAAGCTTTCCGCCGAAGAGCGCCCACAGGCCGGTGCCCTGATCAATGCTGCCAAGAACCAGGTTCAGGACGCCCTCAACGCCCGCAAATCCGTGCTCGAGCAGGCTGCGCTGAGCGCCAAGCTCGCCGCCGAAAAAATCGACGTGACCCTGCCGGGCCGCGGTCAGACCTCTGGTGGTCTGCACCCGGTGACGCGCACGTTGGAGCGTGTCGAACAGTTCTTCACCCATATCGGCTACAACGTGGCCGAGGGTCCGGAAGTCGAAGACGACTACCACAACTTCGAAGCACTCAACATCCCTGGCCACCATCCGGCGCGGGCGATGCATGACACCTTCTATTTCAACGCCAACATGTTGCTGCGTACCCATACCTCGCCGGTACAGGTGCGCACCATGGAATCGCAGCAGCCGCCGATCCGCATCGTTTGCCCCGGCCGTGTCTATCGCTGCGACTCCGATATCACTCACTCGCCGATGTTCCATCAGGTCGAAGGCCTGCTGATCGACGAGGGCATCAGCTTCGCCGACCTCAAGGGCACCATCGAGGAATTCCTTAGGGTGTTCTTCGAGAAACCCCTGGGGGTGCGTTTCCGCCCGTCTTTCTTCCCGTTCACCGAGCCATCGGCAGAAGTCGATATGCAGTGCGTGATGTGCAGTGGCAACGGTTGCCGCGTGTGCAAGCAAACCGGTTGGCTGGAAGTCATGGGTTGCGGCATGGTGCATCCGAACGTGCTGCGCATGTCCGGCATCGATCCGGAAAAATACCAGGGCTTCGCCTTCGGCATGGGCGTCGAGCGTCTGGCCATGCTGCGTTACGGCGTCAATGACTTGCGCCTGTTCTTCGATAACGACCTGCGGTTCCTGGCGCAATTCCGCTAGGCCACATGACCCGTATCGAATGCGTTCAGGAGAACAGACAGTATGAAATTCAGTGAACAGTGGCTGCGCAGCTGGGTCAATCCGCCGGTCTCGCGTGACGAGCTGGTGGCCCGCCTGTCCATGGTCGGCCTCGAAGTAGACAGCGTTACCCCGGCGGCTGGCGAGTTCAGCGGCATCGTGATCGGCGAGATCCTCAGCACCGAGCAGCATCCGGATGCTGACAAGCTGCGCGTGTGCCAGGTCAGCAATGGCAGCGAGAGCTTTCAGGTGGTCTGCGGTGCGCCGAATGCGCGCCCGGGTATCAAGATCCCGTTCGCCATGATCGGCGCCGAGCTGCCGGGCGACTTCAAGATCAAGAAGGCCAAGCTGCGCGGCGTCGAGTCCAACGGCATGCTCTGCTCGGCCTCCGAGCTGCAGATCAGCGACGACAACAGTGGCCTGATGGAGCTGGCGGCCGATGCGCCGGTGGGTGGCAACATCCGTGACTATCTGGGTCTGGATGACGCCAGCATCGAGCTGGGCCTGACGCCGAACCGTGGCGACTGCCTGTCCCTGGCCGGGCTGGCCCGCGAAGTAGGGGCCATCTACGCTGCTCAGGTTTCTCCGCTGACGATTGCTCCGGTTGTTCCGGCCCATGACGAAGTTCGTCCGGTTGAAGTACTGGCGCCCAAGGCTTGCCCGCGCTACCTGGGCCGCGTCATTCGCAATGTCGACCTGTCCAAGCCAACTCCATTGTGGATGGTCGAACGCCTGCGTCGTTCCGATATTCGCAGCATCGATGCGGCAGTGGATATCACCAACTACGTGATGCTCGAACTTGGCCAGCCCATGCATGCCTTCGATCTCGCCGAGATCAATGGGGGCATCCGTGTGCGCATGGCAGAGGAGGGCGAGAAGCTGGTTCTGCTGGATAGCCAGGAAGTCAGCCTGCGTGCCGACACCCTGGTGATCGCCGACCATCAACGCGCCCTGGCCATCGCCGGCGTGATGGGTGGCGAGCACAGTGGCGTGAGCGCCAAGACCCGCGATCTGTTCCTCGAAAGCGCGTTCTTCGACACCATCGCCCTGGCCGGCAAGGCCCGTTCCTATGGCCTGCACACCGACTCCTCGCACCGCTTCGAGCGGGGCGTGGATTCGCAGCTGGCGCGCCAGGCCATCGAGCGTGCTACGGCGCTGCTGCTGGAGATCGTCGGCGGTGAAGCCGGCCCGGTCATTGAAGCCGTGAGCCAGGCCGATCTGCCACAGATCCCGCCGATCACCCTGCGTGCCGAGCGCATCGACCAGATGCTGGGCATGCAGATGGATGCCGCGGAAGTTGAGCGTCTGCTCACTGCCCTGGGGCTGAGTGTATCTGTGCAAGGCGCAGGCATCTGGCTGGTCGGTGTGCCGAGCCATCGCTTCGATATCAGCCTGGAAGTGGACCTGATCGAAGAACTGGGTCGCCTGTATGGCTACAACCGTCTGCCGGTGCGCTACCCGCAGGCGCGCCTGGCTCCGCAGGCCAAGAGCGAGGCGCGCGCCGAGCTGGCGACCCTGCGTCGGCTGCTGGTGGCGCGCGGTTATCAGGAAGCGATCACCTACAGCTTCATCGATCCCAAGCTGTTCGCCCTGTTCAATCCGGGTGTCGAGCCACTGCAACTGGCCAATCCGATCTCCGCCGATATGGCCGCCATGCGCTCCTCGCTGTGGCCGGGCCTGGTCAAGGCGCTGCAACACAACCTCAATCGTCAGCAATCGCGCGTGCGTCTGTTCGAAAGCGGTCTGCGCTTCGTCGGTCAGCTCGAAGGGCTGAAGCAGGAAGCCATGCTAGCCGGTGTGCTTACTGGCAGCCGCTTGCCGGAAGGTTGGGCGCATGGTCGTGACGATGTCGATTTCTATGATCTGAAGGCCGATGTCGAGGCGCTGCTGGGCTCCGCAGGTTCGGCGCTGGAGTTCAGTTTCGCTCTTGGCGAGCATGCCGCGTTGCATCCGGGGCAAACTGCACGCATCGAGCGCGACGGGCGTCTGGTTGGCTTCATCGGTGCGCTGCATCCGGAGCTGGCCAAGACCTTGGGCATCGATCAACCGGTCTATCTGTTCGAGCTGGTGCTGGCTGAAGTGTCGCAAGGGCGCATGCCGAAGTTCAGCGAACTGTCGCGCTTCCCCGAGGTGCGCCGTGACCTGGCTTTGCTGGCCGATCGTGAGCTACCGGCCGAGTCGGTACTGGCCTGTATTCGCGAAGCGGCAGGCGAGTGGCTGACGGATCTCAGGCTGTTTGACGTGTATCACGGTAAAGGTATTGATCCGCATAGAAAAAGCCTGGCCGTCGGCTTGACCTGGCAGCATCCATCGCGCACTCTTAATGACGATGAGGTGAATACCACAACACAAAATATCCTCACCTCGCTGGAAGAAAGGTTCAACGCCACGTTAAGGAAGTAGCGTATGGGGGCTCTGACGAAAGCTGAGATGGCGGAACGTCTGTATGAAGAGCTTGGCCTGAATAAACGGGAAGCCAAGGAATTGGTCGAACTGTTTTTTGAAGAGATCCGCCACGCGCTGGAGGATAACGAGCAGGTCAAGCTGTCCGGTTTCGGCAACTTTGACCTGCGCGACAAGCGCCAGCGTCCGGGTCGCAATCCGAAAACAGGCGAAGAAATCCCAATCACGGCTCGCCGTGTTGTCACCTTTCGTCCCGGCCAGAAACTGAAGGCCAGAGTTGAGGCATATGCTGGAACCAAGTCATAACGACGAGCTGCCGCCCATCCCTGGCAAACGCTACTTCACCATCGGTGAGGTGAGCGATCTGTGCGCAGTAAAGCCGCATGTGCTGCGTTACTGGGAGCAGGAATTTCCCCAGCTCAATCCGGTAAAGCGCCGTGGAAACCGTCGTTATTATCAGCGCCAGGATGTGCTGATGATTCGACAGATCCGCGCCTTGTTGTATGACCAAGGCTTCACCATCGGCGGTGCGCGTCAGCGCTTGTCGGGCGATGAAGCCAAGGATGATACGACGCAGTACAAGCAGATGATCCGGCAGATGATTGTCGAGCTGGAAGATGTTCTACAGGTGCTCCGCAAGTAACCTCGTAGCAGCAAAAAAAACTTCCACAATTCAGCAGCTTATTGTAAAGTCCACCCCGCTTCCGGTGACACGGAAGCATCGTCGGGGCGTAGCGCAGCCCGGTAGCGCACTTGCATGGGGTGCAAGGGGTCGAGTGTTCGAATCACTCCGTCCCGACCATATAATCCCAACATCAAAGCCTGGTCAGAAATGACTGGGCTTTTTTGTTTTCTGGATTTGCACTAGGTGATTCTCGTAGGTGCAGTGGCTCCAGTATCGGATTAGTGCCTCTCTGACGTTTCTCTCTCATAACTGCCTGTTGCGCGCCGACGAATATCGATCCTCCACGTTAGTGCAGCTAGGCTTCACTGCATGCCTTCGCCATTGCATCCTAAGCGGTAGATTTGATCTCTGTCTTTGGATTCATCGACCAGCGGTTCTTACGTTTAAATTATGACTGACATATATTTGGTTCGTGATTGAAATCCAGCATTGGCGGGCTGCAGTTAGAGCCGCACAGACATCAAGCTGCGTACGGGAGAATGGCTATGAGCAAGCAACATGCGATGGGCTTGGCACTGGTTACTGGTGCTTCGTCGGGGATTGGCGCCACCTATGCTGAGCGCCTGGCGCAGCGTGGCTATGACCTGCTCTTGGTGGCGCGCGATCTGCAGCGGCTTGAAGCCATGGCCGGGCGTCTGGCTCAGGAATATGGTGTGGCAGTGGAAGTGCTCAAGGCTGATCTCACGCGCAAGGACGACATGCGTTTGGTCGAGCAGCGCCTGCGCAGTGACGCCAGTATCAGCCTGCTGGTCAACAATGCCGGGGTGGCTCTAAACGGTAGCCTTGCCGAAGCCGATCTGGATCGCGCCGATGATCTGATCCAGCTCAACGTGGTTGCGCTGACCCGCCTGGCTGCGGCAGCGGCGGCTAGCTTCAGTGGTGCCGGGCGGGGCGGCATCATCAATATTGCTTCGGTTGTGGCTCTGGCTCCGGAAATGTTCAACGCCATTTACAGCGCCTCGAAAGCCTATGTGCTGAGCCTAACCCAGACTCTGCACAGCGAAGTCGGCAAGCTGGGTGTGCAGGTTCAGGCAGTGTTGCCTGGCGTGACGCGCACGGAGATATGGGAGCGCTCGGGGCTCGATGAGGCGGCTCTGCCGGCAGAGATGATCATGGAGGTCGGCGAGATGGTCGATGCTGCGCTGGCCGGTTTCGATCAGGGCGAGCTGGTAACGATTCCGTCATTGCCGGATGCCGCCGACTGGCAGGCATTTGTCGGTGCGCGCGCCAAGCTCGGGCCCAACCTGTCGCGTAACAAGGCGGCGGCTCGATACAAATAAGCGTGGGTAAATTGAAAAGCCCTTTCCGTTAGCGGGAAGGGCTTTTTCATGTGGGGTGATTCAGGCTTCCGATTGGACTACGGTTTGCTCGATGAGCAATTCTCGGGTGGTTTTCAGCAGGCGATCAGACAGGTGTGGGTCGCTGACGCTGCGTGACAGTAGCAAGGCCCCGACCATGGCAGAAAACATCAGCACGCTTTGCTCGGCGGCATCCTCGCCGTCGAGCTTTGACTCGAGCATGGCCAGGCGATCCTGGATGAGTTGGTCGGTAGTCGTGCTGGGTTGGCCGCGTTGCCCCAGCTCGGCGCAGATGGTTGGCAGCGGACAGCCGGCGCCAGGGTCGGCGCGGTGCGCGCTAGAGAGGTAGCGCGCGATGAACGTGCTCAGCGGCTGATCGCTGGCCATGGCTTCTTGGCTTTTGCTGCGCAGCTGTTCCACGGCATGCAGCAGGGCGGTTTCAACCAGTTCATCCTTGGATTTGAAATGGGCATAGAAGCCGCCGTGGGTCAGTCCAAGAGTTTTCATCAGGGGCTGTAGACCGGTCGCGCCGACGCCATCGCGCCGGAACAGGCGTGCGGCTTCTTCGATGATGCGCTGATGGGTCTGGGCTTTGTGTTCCTGTGAGTAGCGCATGGTGGGTCTTGTCTCTTCGGCTTCTTAGGATGCTGTCTGTCATCTTACCTTTTTTGTCGATCCCTGGCTGATGTCTGCAGCCAGGGACTGCGGACGGGGAAGGGTTGTGACGGGCTCTTCCCCAGAGACACCTCAGTTGTCGACGGCTTCAAGCAGGGTGGCTACGCCCTGGCCACCGGCGATGCATTGGGTGGCAATGGCATAGCGGCCGCCGGTGCGCTTGAGCAGGGAGGCGGCCTTGCCGGTGATCCGTGCTCCGGTGGCGCCCAGGGGATGACCTAGGGCGAGGGCGCCGCCATCCAGATTGACCTTGGCCATATCCAGGCCGAGTTCGCGTATGCAGGCAATCGACTGGCTGGCGAAAGCCTCGTTGATCTCCACGAGGTCGATGTCGGCGATGCTCAGGCCGGCGCGCTGCAATACCTTGCGCGTTGCCACTACCGGCCCCATGCCCATGATCTCGGGTGCGCAGCCGCCCACAGCCACAGCCTTGATCCGCGCCAGGATGTCCAGCTTGTGCTGGCGAGCGAAGGCTTCGGTGCAGACCAAGACGGCAGCGCTGCCATCGGTCAGTGGCGATGAGGTGGCGGCGGTGACACTACCGCCGAAGGCCGGCTTGAGACCGGCGAGAGACTCGAGGTTGGTTCCTGGACGAATGCAGCCATCTTCACTGACCTGGCCGTCGGGCGTGTCGATGCTGACGATTTCGTCGGCCAGCAGGCCAAGCGCCCGGGCGTTGGCGGCCTTGGCGTGGGATTCGACGGCCATTGCTTCCTGCTCGCTCCGGCTGACCGCAAAGCGCTTGGCCACTTCTTCGGCGGTGTGTCCCATGGCCATGTAGACCTGCGGGAAGCTGCCCATCAGCGTCGGGTTGGGTGAGATGTTGAAGCCGCCCATGGGCACGCGAGTCATGGATTCGACCCCGGCGCAGATGAAGGCCTCGCCGGCGCCGAGCATGATTTGGCCTGCGGCGAAGTGCACGGCAGTCATCGACGAACCGCAGAAGCGGTTGACCGTGGCGCCGCCCAGGGTTTCCGGAAAGCCTGCGCGGAAGCTGGCGATGCGGGCGATGTTCATGCCCTGTTCGGCTTCGGGGTAAGCGCAACCCATGATCACGTCTTCAATGTGTTCGGGATCCAGGTCGAGTTTGCCGATCAGGCCACGGAGAACCTGAGCTGCCAGGTCGTCGGGGCGGATATTGATCAGGCCGCCTTTCTTGGCGAAGTGGAAAGGCGAACGGGCAAAACCTGCGATAACGATGGACGACATGACAATGCTCCTTGGCTCTGGAGAGAGTGCTCTGTGGTTCTGGATGAATCATGGTTGATTAAAATGATAGATGTAATTTTAAATTATTTATAGATGGTGAGTGAAATTTAAAGTAATCGTTCTCGATCTGCGTTCGATCAAGCTGGCGAGCTCAGGCACACCAACCAATCCAAACAAGCGGACTGGTTGGGTGAGGGCGCTGGCTATTTGCGCATATCGAGGATCAAGCAGGTCGTGGAGCCGACTGCGTATAGGCGGTCATCGACATCGTAGATGCGCCCTTCAGCCAGGGCGGTCGAGCGCCCCAGATGCACGATGCGCCCCTCGGCGCGGACGGGTCCGATGTCGCCGCGAAGGGCGCGAACAAAACTGACGCGCAAATCCGTCGTGGTGTAACCCTGGCCTGGCTGGAGCAGGGTGTGGATGGCGCAACCCATGCAGGAGTCGAGCAGGGTTGCCGCATAGCCGCCATGCACACTGCCCAGCGGATTGTAGTGGCGTGTATCTGGAGTGCCCTGGAAGACGAAGTAGCCGCTTGACCACTCCAGGGGCACGAAGTCCACCAGGTGGCCAAACGGCGGGCAGGGCAGTTCACCGCTGCCGATCTGCGTAAAGAATTCCTCTGGCTGCAGGGCGCTGACTTCAGCAAGGCTGAGGGTGCCGGGAGATGCCAGGCGGGCTCGGGCGGCCTCTCCTGCAGCTATCCATTGGTTCAGTTTTTCAGTGCGAGATGAGTCGGGCATGGTGGGTCTCGTCGGGTGCTGGTCAGATGAATTATGGATGTAATTCTATTTTTATATTATGGTTGAAATTCAAAATGGCAACCGGATTTCAGCAGAAAGCGGTTGCGGGCTATTTCTCAGGAGTGCCGCCATGCCGACTCATCCGCTTCCTTCGCGAGTTTTGCTGATCCTGTTAGTGGTCTTGACGGCTCTGGGCGAGATATCGACTCAGTTGATCATTCCCAGCCTGGGGACCTTGGAAATGGATCTGCTGGCCAGTCCGGGGTCGGGTGTCTTGGCACTCGCAGTCTTTGTGGGGGCCTTTGGTGTCGGCCAATTGATCCTGGGGCCGTTATCCGACCGGATCGGGCGCCGGCCGGTTCTGCTGGGTGGGTTATCGCTCTATCTATTGGCCACCACAGGAATGCTGTTGGCCAGCAGCATGGAGACCTTCATCGCGGCGCGCTTGCTGCAAGGTTTGGGGGCTTGCGCGGCGCTGGTACTGGCGCGTGCGATCGTGCGCGATGTCTGGCAGGCGCAGGCTGCTCCGGCATTGGCGCTGACGGTGATTGGCATGCTCTGCGCCATTGTGGTTTCCCCTATGTTGGGTGGTTTCCTGGCAAGTCGGGGCGGCTGGCAGTTGCCGGTGTTTGCGGCGCTGCTAGTGGGGCTGGGCGCTTTGCTGGCGGTGCTGACTATTTACAAGGAGAGCAATCAGGCGCTCGACCCTCAGGCCGGTCAGTTGCGTGGTTTGCTGGGCAACTATCTCGATTTGCTCAAGGGTCGCTCCTGCCGGGTGTTGGCGCTGGCTCTGCTATTTACCTACGGCGCGATGTTTGCCGTGATCGCAGGCTCTTCGAGTGTCTATATCGGTTTGCTCGGGTTGTCGTCCGCCGAATATGGCCTGACCTTTGGTTTTATCGTTTCCGGGCTGATTGGTGGGGCATTGCTGACGCGCCGGATGATTCTGCAGGTCGGGCCCGAGCGGCTGGTAGCCATCGGGGTTGGTTTTGTCGCGGTCGGCGCTGTCGCCACGCTAGCTATATATAAGTTGCTGGGACTGTCCGTCCTTGGTTTGTCCCTGCCGCAAGTGCTGGTGACGTTTGGCGGGGGGATGGTTCTGCCTGCCGCAGTAGCTGGCGCGGTGATGCCCAATGCCCATCGCGCAGGCCTGGCTGCCGGACTGATGGGGTTTGCCCAGATGTTGGGTGCGACCTGTAGCGGTCTGCTGTTGAGCGTGATGCAGGATGGAACGGCCTGGCCTATGGTTCTTCTGCATGTACTGTTTGCGCTATCTGCTTTCTTTGTCTTCCATGCGCTACGTCGTCCACGCCGGGCTGGCATGCAGGTCGCGCATGAACAACCTTGAATAGGTCGGAGCGTCCCATGAGCGTGTATGACGTGGTGGTGATCGGTGGTGGGCCGGGCGGCTACAACGCCGCGATCAGGGCGGGTCAGTTGGGATTGAAGGTCGCCTGTGTCGAGGGTCGAGAAACCCTGGGTGGTACCTGTCTGAATGTCGGCTGCATGCCATCGAAGGCATTGCTGCACGCTTCCGAGCTCTACGAGGCGGCAATGGGCGGCGAGTTCGCCAATCTTGGTATTGAGGTCAAACCACAGCTCAATCTGGCGCAGATGATGAAGCAGAAGGACGAGAGCGTGGCGGCCCTGACCAAGGGTGTCGAATTTCTCTTTCGCAAAAACAAGGTCGACTGGATCAAGGGCTGGGGACGGCTCGATGGTGCAGGGCGCGTGCGGGTCACGGCGGCGGACGGTAGTGAGGCCGAGTTGCAGGCCAAGGACATTGTCATCGCCACTGGCTCCGAGCCGACACCGCTGCCTGGGGTGGCCATCGATAATCAGCGCATCCTGGATTCGACGGGCGCGTTGTCGTTGCCCGAGGTGCCGAGGCACCTGGTGGTGATCGGCGCAGGCGTTATCGGCCTGGAGCTGGGTTCGGTATGGCGGCGTCTGGGCAGCCAGGTCACTGTTGTCGAGTTTCTTGATCGAATTTGCCCAGGGCTGGATGAAGAAACTGGCAAGACCTTGCAGCGCTCACTGGCCAAGCAGGGGATGAGTTTCAAACTTGGTTCGAAGGTGACGGCTGCGGTCGTCAAGGATGCGGGCGTTGAGTTGAGTATCGAACCTGCTGGCGGAGGCGCGGCGCAGTTGCTGCAAGCGGACTATGTGCTGGTCGCTATTGGTCGTCGTCCTTACACCCAGGGGCTGGGTTTGGAGAGCGTGGGCATCCAGACCGACAAGCGCGGCATGCTCGAGAATCAGCGTCATCGCAGCAGCGCGCCTGGCGTCTGGGTGATAGGTGATGTGACCTCAGGACTCATGCTTGCGCACAAAGCTGAGGATGAGGCGATTGCCTGCATCGAACAGATCGCGGGCAGGGCGGCTGAGGTCAACTACGACGTTATTCCCAATGTCATCTATACCCGCCCCGAAGTGGCCTGTGTCGGCAAGACTGAAGAGCAGCTCAAGGCCGAAGGGCGCACCTATAAGGTCGGCAAGTTCCCCTTCACTGCCAATAGCCGGGCCAAGATCAATCATGAGACCGAGGGCTTCGTCAAAGTCCTGGCCGATGCGCACAGCGATGAAATTCTCGGTGTGCACATGGTTGGGCCCAGCGTTAGCGAGATGATCGGCGAATACTGCGTCGCCATGGAGTTCGCTGCCTCATCAGAAGACATTGCGCTGATCTGTCATCCGCATCCCACCCGATCCGAAGCGCTGCGCCAGGCGGCAATGGGGGTTGAAGGCTGGATAATGCAGGCCTGATCTAGCCATTTGGCTGAATTTGAAAATGATTAGCAGAAAGGCGTTGACGGCGAAATCTGCGGGCCTATAATGCGCACCTCTTCCGGCGCAGCCTGATCTGAAAACTCCTTGCTAAACAAAGAGTTAGATGAAAATAAAGGTTGCGGCGGTGGCGGA
>NZ_JACJFN010000005.1 GCF_014164785.1 Aquipseudomonas guryensis
GGCCGGTAACGACACCGACAGCGACGACGGCATCGACCCGAGCAGCATCGTCATCACCGGTAATCCGGCCAATGGCACCGTCACCGTCAACGCCGACGGCACCGTCAGCTACCAGCACAACGGTTCCGAAACCACCGGCGACAGCTTCACCTACACCATCAAGGACGCCAGCGGCCAGACCTCCAACCCGGTCACCGTCACTGTCGGGGTCACCCCGAGCAACGACGCGCCGGCCGCCGTCGCTGATGCCGCCACCGTCGCCGAAGGCGGCAGCGTGCTGATCGACCTGGCCGGTAACGACACCGACAGCGACGACGGCATCGACCCGAGCAGCATCGTCATCACCGGTAACCCGGCCAATGGCACTGTCACCGTCAACGCCGACGGCACCGTTAGCTATCAGCACAACGGTTCCGAAACCGCCGGTGACAGCTTCACCTACACCATCAAGGACGCCAGCGGCCAGGTCTCCAACCCAGTCACCGTCACCGTCGGGGTCACCCCGGGCAACGACGCGCCGTTGATCCGTGTACCGGATGCGCAGACCACGGCAGAAGACACCAGCAAGACCTTCTCCCTGCTGACGCAAAATGCCCTGGGTGTATTCGACCCCGAACAGGCCAACCTGAGCGTCACTCTCAGCGTCGAGCATGGCGTCCTCAATATCGGTCTCAACCTGCTCGGCGCCAGCCACACGGGCAGCGGCACAGCCACGCTTACCATTACCGGTAGCGCGGCCGCCATCAACAACGCCATGGCCCAGCTTACCTACGTCCCAGAGGCCAACTACTTCGGCCCGGACAATCTGCAAGTCAGCGCCAGCGATGGCCAGACAACGGTTAACGACGCGGTAGCCATCACCGTAACGCCGGTCAACGATACGCCAGTGGCCAGCCCGGACAGCGCGGACGTTTTCGAAGGCGGTGCCAGCATCAGCGGCCAGATTGTCGCGAGCGATATCGATCAAGCGCCCGGCGTAGCCCTGCAATTCAGCACCTCGGCCAGTGTCGCCGGCCTGACCTTCAACCCCAATGGCAGCTGGAGTTTCGACCCTAGCAACCCGGCCTATGACTACCTGGCCGACGGCCAGGAGCTGGTAATCAGTGTTCCGTTCACCGTCACTGACGACCAGAACGCCAGCACGGCCAACAGCCTGACCATTACCGTGACGGGCACCAATGACGGCCCGGTGGTTGACGTCGCCGGCTCCGACACCAGCGCTGCCTTGAACGAAACCAATGCACCGCTCAGCGTCAGTGGCACCCTGCTGTTCAGCGATGTCGACAGCGGCGACACGCCGGCCACCACGCAAACCGCCAGCACCATCAGCGCCACTGGCATCGCCCTCAGCGCCGCCCAGCAAACTGCCATCACCGATGCCTTCATCATCGATGCCGACGGCAACTGGAGCTTCAACCTGGCTTCGCCGGACTACCTCGCCGACGGTGATGTGGTCACCGCCGTGTTCACCGTTACCGTCACCGATGACAACGGCGAAACCACCATCCAGGACGTGACTCTGACCATCACCGGCAGCAACGACGCGCCCGTGATCGACGTCGCCGGTTCCGACACCAGCGCCGCCCTGAATGAAACCAATGCGCCGCTCAGCGCCAGCGGTACTGTGCTGTTCAGCGATATCGACAGCGGTGACACGCCGGCCACCAGCCTCACCGCCAGCACCATCAGCGCCACCGGCATCGCCCTCAGCGCCGCCCAGCAAACTGCCATCGCCGATGCCTTCAGCATCGATGCCGACGGCAACTGGACGTTCAACCTGGCCTCGCCGGACTACCTCGCCGCCGGTGATGTGGTCACCGCCGTGTTTACCGTTACCGTCACCGACGACAGCGGCGCAACCGCCACCCAGGACGTGACCCTGACCATCACCGGCAGCAACGACGCCCCCACTGTCGACGCCAGCCTGGCAACCGTTACCGGTGTAGAAGACACGGCCATTACCCTGACCTGGACGAACTTCGGCATCAGCGATGTCGATTCGCTGGACAGCGACCTGGGCGTAATCATCAATCAGCTCCCAGCCGCCGGCAGCCTGAGTTTCGAGCAAAGCCCGGGCAACTGGGTCGCCGTTACCCCGGATCAGCTCATCAGCAAAGCCGATATCGAAGCGGGCAAGCTGCGCTTTGAACCGGCGGCGCATGAGTCGGGGCACGACGGCTTTGCCGGCAGCGGCCTGGGCAACCTGCAGGCCGACTATGCACAGATCGGCTTCACGCCCTTCGATGGTACGGATGCGGGCACCGCCAGCAGCCTGAGCCTCGATATCAGTCCGGATGCGGACGCCCCCAGCCTGATTCTGAACGGCACGTCAGTCGCTGCCGCAACCGACTTCCAGAGTGCGCCACTGAATGGCGCCAGCTGGTCAGCCAACATCAACGCTTCCAGCCTGAACACCGGACTGGGCAGCACCTGGAACACCAGCAACCCGGGAGGCCTGCTGGAGATCGGCACCCAGAACACTTACCTCGGCGGCGGCAGCACCAACCAGGTGATCGAGCTTGAACGCGTCAGCGGGGATGCGGCCAACCTGTTCACCGACATTACCGCCAAGGCAGGCAGCTCTTACTCGCTCGACTTCGACTACTCGCCACGCGCCGGCCAGACCAGCAACTCCGCAATCCAGGTGTTCTGGGGCGGCAATCTGATCGCCACCCTCAATGCCTCGAGCGTGGGCTTCCAGCACTTCCACTTCGACCTGCCGGCAGACGCAGACGGCACCTATCGTCTCGAGTTCAGGGCTAGCGACAGCAATAGCCTGGGTGGCGTGCTGGACAACATTCAACTGCTGGATGTGCGCAATACCGGCAACGAGGACAGCTGGATTCGTCTGTCCAGTATCGATGCCCAGCTGGTTGACGGCGACAGCTCGGAAACGCTTGCGATCAGCATCGACAATATCCCTGTTGGCGCAACGCTGAAGGACAACCAAGGCAACAGCTTTACCGCTGCGCCTGGCAGCACGCAGACGGATGTGACCGGCTGGGATCTGTCGACCCTGTCGATTCTTCCCCCGAGCAACTACAACGGCAGCTTCAACCTCGAGATCAAGGCCACCTCGACCGAAACCAGCAATCTGGATTCCGCCGAGACCACCCAGAGCCTGACCGTGATCGTCCTGCCCGTGAACGATGCTCCGGTCGCCGTAGCCGATGCTGCGACTGTCGCCGAAGGCGGCAGCGTGCTGATCAACCTGGCCGGTAACGACACCGACAGCGACGACAGCCTCAATCTGGCCAGTATCGTCATCACCGCCAATCCGGCCAACGGCAGCATCACCGTCAACGCTGACGGCACCGTCAGCTACCAGCACAACGGCTCCGGAACCACTGGCGACAGTTTCACCTACACCATCAAGGACGCCAGCGGCCAGGTCTCCAACCCGGTCACCGTCACCGTCGGCGTTACCCCGGTCAACAATGCACCGGTCGCCGTCGCCGACAACATCACGGTTGCTGAAGGCGGTACCGCGACCATCCTGCTGGGCGGCGCTAGCAGTGTTCTAGCAAACGACAGCGATGCCGAAAGCAATCCATTGAGCGCGATTCTGGTCACTGGCCCCGCCAACGGTACCTTGACGCTCAACGCCAACGGCACGTTCAGCTACACCCACAATGGCAGCGAAACCACTACCGACAGCTTCACCTACAAGGTCAACGACGGCACCACCGACGGCAACACCGTGACCGTCAATATTGGTGTAACACCCATCAACGACGCCCCCGTCGCCGTGGCCGACAGCGCCAGCGTCGCCGAAGGCGGCAGCATGCTGATCGACCTGGCCGGCAACGACAGTGACAGCGATGACGGCCTCGATCTGAGCAGCCTGGTCATCACCAGTGGCCCGGCTAACGGCAGCGTCACCGTCAATGCCGACGGCACCGTCAGCTACCAGCACAACGGCAGCGAGACCACGGGCGACAGCTTCACCTACACCATCAAGGACGCCAGCGGCCAGACCTCCAACCCGATCACCGTCACCGTCGGCGTTACCCCGGTCAACGATGCCACCGTCGTTGCCAACGACAACGTGACCACCAACGAAGACAGCGCCGTCATCATCAACGTGCTGGCCAACGACAGCGATGTCGACAGCACCAAGAGCCCGGTGACCGGCGTCACCCAAGGCGCCCACGGCACGGTTGCGATCAACGGCGACGGCACCCTCGCCTACACCCCGACGGCCAACTTCAACGGCAGCGACAGCTTCACCTACACCAACGCCGAGGGCGCCAGCGCCACCGTCAACGTCACCGTCAATGCGGTCAATGACGCCCCCGCTGGCGCCAACAAGACCCTCACCACCCTGGAAGACACCGCCTACACCCTCACGGCAGGCGACTTCGGCTTCAGCGACAGCGAGGGCGACGACTTCGCCGGCGTGCTCCTGCAGGCGCCGAGCCTGGGTAGCCTGACCCTGGATGGCGTGGCCCTGACCGGCCCGACCAGCGTATCGGCAGCGGATATCAGCGCTGGCAAACTGGTTTACACACCCGCGAGCAACGCCAGCGGCACGGGCTATGCCAGCTTGAGCTTCCAGGTGCAGGATGACGGCGGCACCGCCAATGGCGGCGTGAATACCGATCCCACGGCGAATACCCTCACGTTCAACGTCACGCCGGTGGCCGATCCGCTGACGGCGCCGGGCGGGATTACCGTGGTAGTGGGGCCGTCTTTTGACTTCAACCTGCCTAGCGGCGAAAACGGCCAGTCGTATACCGACCCGCTGACGGGCATTACGGTCAGCGTCCCGAACGGTATGACCCTGGGTGGAAACGGCGGCCTGGGCGTTGGCGTAGACACCACGACCGCCGGCGGCGGCGAAGAAGCCAACCGCATCGATCCGGGCGAAAGCCTGAACTTCAGCTTCCCTGCCGGACTCGACGTGCAGAGCATCTCGATGGCCGTGAAGAACACCAGGAACGAGACGGTGGAAATCACCAGCAAGCTGGACGCCAGCGGGGTAAACGCCGGCAGCATCTCGCTCAGCGGCAGCCTGCTGGACAGCGGTGCGGCCCTGCAAAATCTTGCCCATGCGCGTATCGAACTCACCGTCACCAGCACAACAGGCAGCCTCACTTCCCTCCCGGCCACGCTGAATGCCAATGGCACTTGGTCGATCAGTGGATTCGATGCCAGCAGTGTCGGCACCATCACCGGCATGACGCTGAAAACCAGCATCGACGGCGATGCATTCAGCAATGGCGGAGACTTCCTGAGCCTCACGGTCAACCGCAACATCAGCACCATGACCGTCGCCAATGGCACGGCATTCGGCAACTCCGACGGCTATCAGGTGGAGTTCCTCTCGTTCGCACCGACCAACAGTGTGGGCTTCAGCCACCCAATCGATATCAACGCGGCACTGCATGACGTCGACGGCAGCGAGACCCTGACCAGCCTCTCCCTGAGTGGCTTCCCCAGCGGCTCGACCCTGACCCTGCTCAACAGCGCGACAGGCCAGCTGACCACGCTGAGCAGCAGCGGCACAGACGCAGACGGCAAGCCGCTGTTCAGCCTGGACACCGCCCTGCTGCAAAACGCCTTCAGCAGCGGCAGCTTCAATGACCAGCTGTATGTCAGCAATGCCACGGAGCTGCCCAGCGGATTCGCACCGACCCTGAGCATCACGACGCAGGATGCCAATGGCAGCATAGCCATCAGTACCCTGGGCGGCAGCGGCAACAACAGCATCAATGGCGGCAGCGGCAACGACTACCTGAATGGCGGCGCCGGCACTGACACGCTGAACGGCGGGGCCGGCGGCGACATCCTGGACGGCGGCAGTGGCATCGACAGCCTGCTGGGTGGCGAGGGCGACGACCTTCTCATCGGCGGCACCGGCAACGACACGCTGTGGGGTAACGCAGGACGCGACACTTTTGTCTGGAAGAGCGGCGACACCGGTACTGATGTGATCAAGGACTTCAATCTGGCGCAGGACAAGATCGACCTCAGCGACCTGCTGCAGGGCGAAGAGCATGCCAGTGATATCGGTAGCTACCTCAAGCTCAGCGCCAGCGGCGATACCCTGCTGGTGAGCAGCACCGGCGTGCTCAATGCCACCGGCAGCAATGCCGATGTCAGCATCCAGCTGGAAGGGGTCAACCTCAGCGATACAAGCCTGAGTCTGGGTGCCACCCCGGCCGCGATCATCAACTCGCTGATCGCTGGCTCCGACCCGACCGTGAAGCTGGACCACTGACCCGCCCATCCGGGCAGCAAGGCCAGTGCTAAAACAAAGCCGGCCTGCCAAATGGCAGGCCGGCTTTTTCATGGCCATTTACCCGTTCACTGCTGCACCACACACAAGTCTTTTTGGCAGCAGACTCCCATGCAAAGGTACCTGGCCATCAAACTTTATTTAGAGGCGCCGGCTGACCTGCAGGGGCGCCGTGCGCACGGGCCCTGTCAGGCGATGCCGCGGCGCAACCTAGGCTCCGGCAAACTGCTCGACCACTACCAGCTCGCCATCAAGCAACGGCTGCTGGGCCAGGAACTCCAGCGCCGAGGTACGCCAGGACTGGCGCGCCGCCCGTGCGGCACATTGCCCGCGATCCAGTTGCAAGGCGTCCAGGCAGGCCTGGCGCAGATCCTCGCTCATCACCCCGGTCAGCCCTTGCTCCAGCACATCCAGTGGCCCCGCTACCGGAAAAGCCGCCACCGGCGTGCCACAGGCCAGCGCCTCGAGCATCACCAGACCATAGGTATCGGTGCGCGAGGGGAACACCAATACGCTGGCCGTGGCGAAGGAGTGCGCCAGCTCGGCGCCCTGCTGGTAACCGAGAAAGCGCGCCTGCGGATAGACCGCCTGCAACTCGGCGCGCTGCGGTCCATCGCCAACCACGCGCTTCTCTCCCGGCAGGTCCAGGTCGAGAAAGGCGCGCAAGTTCTTCTCCGCCGCCAGGCGCCCGACATAGAGAAACACCGGTTCACCTGGCACATCGTCCCGCGATTGGAACAGCCGGCAGTCCACGCCCTTGCGCCACAATTGCAAGCGGCGCAGCCCCTGGGCCACAAATTCCTCGCGCATGCGCTCGGTACTCACCAGCACGGCCTGGCTGGGGCGGTGGAAGCGACGCAGGTAGGCGTAGCCCCAGCTCAAGGGAATCCGCGGCCAGCGGCTATGCACATACTCTGGGAAGCGCGTGTGAATGGCGCTGGAGAAGGCCAGCCCACGCTGGACCAGCCAGCGCCGGGCAGCCCAACCAAGCGGGCCCTCGGTGGCGAGGTGCACGCAGTCTGGGCGGAACTCGCGGATCGCCGGGCCGACCTTCCATAGATTCCAGGCCAGCGGGATCTCCGGGTAACTGGGACAGGGCACCGCGCGGAAATCGACCGGTGACAGCAGCTTGACCAGATGGCCCAGGCCGCGCAGTTCACTGACCAGCGCCTGCAGGCTGGTGACCACGCCATTGACCTGCGGCAGCCAGGCATCGCTGACGATAAGAATCCTCATGCCACCTGCCCGATGGCCAGCTCGGCCTCGCGCGCCTGCGCCTCGGCCAGGCGGTACAGCTCGATGCTGCCGTCCAGGTGTTCGATCAGCGCCGTGCACGACTCCACCCAGTCGCCACAGTTGAGGTACTCCACCTCGCCGACCTTGCGGATCTCGGCGTGGTGGATGTGCCCGCAGACCACGCCGTCGAAGCCGCGTTTGACGCACTCGTGGGCGATGGCTTCCTCGAAGTCGCTGATAAAGCTCACCGCCGTCTTGACCTTGTGCTTGAGGTAGGCCGACAGCGACCAGTAGCCGTAGCCGTAACGCTCGCGCCAGTGGTTGAGCCAGCGATTGAGGGTCAGGGTGAACTCGTAGGCGCTGTCGCCGAGAAAGGCCAACCAGCGGTGGTAACGGGTGATCACGTCGAACTGGTCGCCGTGGATCACCAGCAATTTGCGCCCGTCGGCGGTGACGTGCTCGGCCTCGTCGACCAGCTGGATATTGCCGAGGATCAGCGTCGAGTAACGACGGAGGAATTCATCATGGTTACCGGTGACGTAGATCACCTCGGTGCCGCGCTTGCTCATGGTCAACAGGCGGCGGATCACGTTGGTATGAGCCTGTGGCCAGTAGATACCGCTGCGCAGCTTCCAGCCGTCGATGATGTCGCCGACCAGGTAGACCTTGTCCGCCTGGTAGCGCTTGAGAAACTCGGCCAGGCGTTCGGCCTGGCAGTCGCGCGTGCCCAGGTGCACATCGGAAATCCACAGAGTGCGGACTCGTTGCTTGCGGCTGGGTGTGCTGCGCTCGGCGATGCTCATCGGCGTTCTCCGCTGGGTTTAGCGCGAGCGTGCACGCCAGCGGTGAAGGCACTGTGACAGCCCGATGGCAATGCGGTGACAAGTGCCAGGGCGCGAGCACGGTGTAGACTGCGCCCTTGTTTCAGAACCTGCTTAGGATCTTTTGAGCTAGAGCCCAACTTCAATGCAGCCTGGCCGACGATCAAGAGATCCTCAGCAGGTTCTCAGGAGCCTGCAATGCACCCGATTTTATCC
Source organism: Aquipseudomonas guryensis (assembly GCF_014164785.1). Lineage (GTDB taxonomy): Bacteria > Pseudomonadota > Gammaproteobacteria > Pseudomonadales > Pseudomonadaceae > Aquipseudomonas > Aquipseudomonas guryensis. The sequence goes on from NZ_JACJFN010000005.1 coordinate 8,515, forward strand.
CTGCGCCATTACCGCCACGAACAGATCGCCCACAGCCACGAGCATGCGCAGCTGGTGTTCGGCCTGAGCGGCTGCCTGGATTTCGAAGTGGCCGGCCAAGGTTGCCAGGTGCTCAGCCACAGCCTGGCCGTGGTACCGCGCACGGCCCACCATGCCTGCGCCAGCCCGGCGAGCAGCCAGTGTCTGGTGCTCGATGTGCCGGCCGATGGCTGGCTGCAACAGCGCCTGGGCCGGCATGCCGACGCGAGCCGGCGCCTGCTCGACCGCCCCGGCCGCCTGCTGCTCAACCCGGCGCAGAGCCAGCTGGTCAACTGGCTGGCAGCCAGTCCGATCAACGATGATGTGATCGCTCAGCAAGGCGCGGCGCTGCTGCTCGCCAGCCTGAGCAGTAGCGAGCCCTTACCCAGCCATGGCCTGCCGCTGGCAGTCATCGACGCGCATATCGAGCGCCACTGCGCCCACCCGCTACAGGTTGCTGATCTGGCGCGGCTGTGCGGCCTGTCGGCAGCGCGCTTCCATGCGCGCTTTCTCGCCGAAACGGGGCACACGCCGATGGAGCATGTGCGCAATCGCCGCCTGCAGCTGGGCCGTGAGCTGCTACTGAGCAGCAACCTGGCCGTCGGCGAGATCGCCGCACGGGTTGGCTACGCCTCGCAGAGCGCCTTCACTGCGGCCCTCGCGCGCCAATTGGGCAGTACGCCGCGCCAGTTGCGCCGCGAGTGGCGCGATAAAAGCCGCGACTAGCGCGACAGACTGACGGCGCCGCGCCTGCCTAGACTCTGCGCATCGTCAGGGAGTTTTTATGCACACCATCGAATGGCAGGATTTTGAGCGCGTGGAACTGCGCGTCGGCACCCTGCTCAGCGCAAGGCTCAACGAAAAAGCTCTTAAACCCGCCTACATCCTGGAAGTCGATCTCGGTGAATGGGGGATCAAGACCTCCAGCGCCCAGCTCACCGCCCACTACGCCACCGAACAGCTGATTGGCCGCCAAGTGCTCTGCGTGTGTAACTTCGCGCCCAAACGCATCGCCGGCATTCGCTCGGAGGTGCTGGTCACCGGCGTCTATGACGCGGACGGCAAGGTGGTGCTGGCCAGCTTCGAGCATCCCCTGCCTAATGGCGCACGCCTGGCATGAACCGGCGCAAGGCACTCCTGGCCCTGCACCTGGGCGCATTGCTGTTCGGCCTTTCCGGTATTTTCGGCAAGCTAGCCCTGGCCGCTCCGGTGGTCATCGTGTTTGGTCGCGCACTGTTCGCCGTACTCGCCCTCACCCCCTTCGCCCGCTCCGGCGCGGCACGGCCCAGCCATAGGCGCCTACTGGCCCTGGCCGGTGCAGGCCTGCTGCTGGGCGGGCACTGGTGGAGTTTCTTCATTGCGATCAAGGTGGCTGGCGTGGCGGTGGCGACCCTGGGCTTCGCCAGCTTTCCGGCCTTCACCGTGCTGCTCGAAGGGCTGCTGTTCAAGGAGCGGGTACGGCGCAGCGAATGGGCGGTGGTCGGCCTGGTGTGCATCGGTCTGATCCTGGTGACCCCGCACTTCGACTTCGCCAGCGAAGCCACCCTGGGCCTGTGCTGGGCCGTGCTGTCCGGGCTGTTGTTCGCCCTGGTGTCGGTAAGCAACCGGGCCACCACCCGCGGCCTCAACCCGGCCCAAGCGGCACTGTGGCAGAACATCGGCATCCTGTTGTGCAGCCTGCCCTTTGCCTGGAGCCTGCTGCCTGAGGTACGGGCGCTGGACTGGCTGTGGATCGGCCTGCTTGGCGTGCTCTGTACAGCCCTGGCGCACAGCTTGTTCGTCGCCAGCCTGCGCACGCTCAACGCCCGCAGTGCATCGGTGGTGTTTGCCCTGGAGCCGGTCTACGGCATCGTCTTCGCCTGGTGGCTGTTCCACGAGCAACCGGGGCTACGCATGCTCTGTGGCGGCGCGCTGATCGTTCTGGCCACGCTGATCTCGGCACGCATGAGCAAGCATGCTCCCAGCGTGGAAGACCTCGGCTGAGGCGCTACTGCCTAGGGCTTAGCGGTCGTTATGGCCCAGATCGCGCGCGGGATCGATCAGATCACGCAGGCGCTGCTTGAGCACCTTGGCTTCGGGAAAGCCGCCATCAGCCTTGCGCTCCCACAACTGAACGCCGTCGCAGGCAATCCGGAACACGCCTCCCGTGCCGGGTTCCAGGCTGACCTTGCCCAGCTCGTCGCTGAAGGTGCTGAGCAGTTCCTGCGCCAGCCAGGCGGCGCGCAGCAGCCACTGGCACTGGGTGCAGTAGGTGATGGTGACTTCGGGTTTGCCGGACATGCCGCGGGCTCCGTTACGCAAAAGGCGCCATGATAGCGCCGCCCAAACGACAGCGCCGCGAAGTCTCCTGCGCGGCGCCGTGGTTTGGGCAGTAACTCAGGCGATCTGGGCCAGCAGCTCCCGCGCCCGCGCCTTCTCCTGATCATCGCCCTCGTCGATTAGTGCATTGAGGATGTTGCAGGCCGCACCCAGGTTGCCCTGCTCGATATAGGCCAGGGCCATGTTCAACTGGGCCAGGTGCTCACGGTTACCCGCCAGATGCTCGAGGTTGGACTCCAGGGGCTTGTCGGCACGCCCCTGCGGTTCACGGGAGAACGCATCGACGAACTCCTCATGCAAGACCTCATCAGCGGTGCTCTCAGGCAGAGGCATGTCGCCGAAAGGACTGAGGCTGTCCTTGTCGACGGTCATTTCGAACACTTCGGGCAGCTCGCGCAGGTCCGAGCGGAAGGAAGGATCGAGCGCATCCGCGCTGGCAGCCTTGGCTCGCAGGGGGGCTTCATTTTTGAACGGGCTGACCAGATCCCAGTCGGCATCCAGTGACAGGTCATCGAGATTGAGCTGGAAGTCATCCGCCGCCGGCTGAGCGGCGGGTAGCGGCTCTGGCACCTCGTCGAGGGGCAGCACGGCGACCAGTTCATCTGCCTGTGTCGGGCGTTGCAGGTTGGCATAACGCACGCGGATCTGATCGACCTGCACATGGCTGGCCCCCATATCCAGCAACTGCTGCTCCTGGGCAAAGAAACCGTTGGCGTCACCCAGCTCGCCCAGCACCGCGAACAGGCGCAGGCGCAGGTCGATGCGCTGCGGCTCCTGTTCGACAGCCCTGCGCAACACGGCAAGGGCTTCACCAAAGTGGCCATAGGCGATGTAGATATTGGCGCCCTCGATCGGGTCAGCCGGCACACTCGGCATACGTACCGGCGCCACGGGCTTGGCCTGCACTGGTTCAGCGGGGCGTACCTGCTGGGTCGGCACCTTGACAGCCGGGCGTACCTGCACCTGAGGCCGCCGGTAGGGTTCGGGCTCGTGACTCTCCACCTTGCGCCGCAACAGCCATATACCGCCGATAAGCACCAGGCAGAGGCCACCCGCACTCAGCCAGAGAGGCCAGGCAGAAGATTCCTGAGCCACTGGCAAGTCACCGGTTGGTGCAGCCGGGGCGCTCTGCAGCACAGGTGCCGGGCCGTCTGCCGGCGCAGGCTGGCGCTGCTGCGCCAGCTCGGCGCGAATGGTCTGTAGCTGCCGATCCTTCTCCGCCATCTGCGTCTGCAACTGCGCCAACTGGGCTTGCAGATCCACGATAGCCGTCTGCAGCTGCTGATTTTCTGCGGTCTGGCTGGCCAGCTCGCCATCCACCTGCAGTTGCGCCGCCTCGATCTGTTGCAGCTCGGCGGCTGCCTCGGCAATCGGAGCAGACTCTGCCGCGGGTGTCGGCTCTGCCGCGGGCGCCAGGGCCAGCGACGCGGCGACCGGTGGATCGACAGCAACGGGGGCCTGCGGCTGACTGGGTGCTATCCACTGCGGCACGGCGCTATCCGGCAACAACAGATCAGCGGCAAGGCGCAGTCGATCGCGGTCACCGGCGATGAACGCGCCGGGGTTCAGTCTGTGGATATCGCTCATCAATACCGAACGCGATGCTTCGCTGCCGGCCTCACGCAGGCGACCGGCAATGCTCCACAGGCTGTCACCAGGCTGTACGCGATAACGCTGGCCCTGGGTGGCCGGCGGCATTGGCGTCTGCGCTTGTGCCTGCTGCGGGGTGGCTGCCCGGGCTGGCGGGGGCGCTGCAGCGTAACGCGGCTCATCCAGCGTACTGGCCACGGGGCGGTAGGCAGAAGACCCGGGCGGGTCGATCAGCAAGGTGTACTCACGCAGCAGGCTGCCGCCGGGGCGCACCACTTCGACGATGAAATTGAGGTAGGGCTCGCGCACCGGTTTGTTCGACACCACGCGGATCATGCTCTGGCCGCCGCGCAAAACCGGGGTGAAGCGCAAGTCATTGAGGAAGACGAAACGGTCGACGCCGGAGCGACTGAAGTCTTCGGCCGAGGCCAGGCGCACCTTGATCTCGTCGGCGTTCAGATCACCAATCTGCAGCAACTCGATCTCGGCTTCCAGCGGCTGATTAAGCGCCGAGTGCAGGCTGATTTCACCCAGGCCGAGAGCTGGCACCATGCCGGAATAGAGCGCTGAGCCCGATGCCAGGGTCAATAGAAGTTGACGTACCCGAGCCATACACCCTCCACGGATTTCCAGCTCGCACGCTGCCCTCAGTAGCCTCCTGAATCCCTGGCTAGCGGGCAACGCAACGCTGTTTTGTGTCGGGAGGGCGTCCCTGTCACCCGGCTTCGCAATGCCTCGACAGACCAACGGGTAGCAAAAGTACCAACTGATCACATCGCCCAAGGCATAGAGCCAGCATAGGAAATAGGTACCTAAAAATGCCAACTATCTCTCATTCTGTATTGAGATAAGTCGGCTACAGCTAACAACTAAATTGACTAGAGAGGGTCTGGGGAAACCCGTCCGGTACGCAGGCTGCCCCTGCTAACCAAAGGGTTACAGGGGCGTTATCTGGGGCAATCTTGACTGCGAACTGCAGCTGACTGAAGCGTCTCAGCCCTTCTCCAGATTGGCCAGAACCTGGGCATGCACCCGCTGGCAGAGCTGCATGTCTTCCTCACTGACGCCGGCGAACAACTCTTTGCGCAGCCCCAGGGCGATGCTTTCGATCTGTTCGATCAGGGGCCGGGCCTGCGGGCTCAGGACAATCTTCTTTGCCCGCCGATCTTCCGGTACGGCATGGCGCTGCACCAGGCCCTGGGCCTCCAGGCCATCGAGCAGACGGGCCAGGGTCGGGCCCTCGACGCCCACCGTCTTGGCCAGTTCGCGCTGGGTCGGTGGCTCTTCCAGCAGGGCCAGATGCAACAACACCAGCCAGCGGGCCTGGGACAAACCGAGGCCGGAGAGCCGTCGATCCAGTTCAGCGCGCCAGGCGCGGGATAGCTGAGCCAACTGCATGCCGAAACTGTGTTGCGCAAAGGTGTGCATAGCGATTCGCGGACCGTGTCATGGCGGTTTTTGCCCCTGCCTGCACGCCCCTACACTGCGCAGACAGCAGAAAAACCTAATTATTAGTCGCCTAACCATAACCCCGTGGCGCGCCCGTCGCCAAGTCCGTTTTCACCATTTGACGTACTGGTCTTCGACGAAGCCCCAGAGGTTGTCGATCACCAGCGGAGCCCGGCCCGGTGGGCGCAAGGTGCCCTGAAAACAGCCGAATACCTGCTTGAAGTTGCTCGCCAGAAAACCCAGATTGAGCCGCTCACGGTGCAGGCCATGGCCACGGAAATTCAGCTCGACCTGGCCATCGGCAGAGAGGATCCGCCAGGGTTGCAGCGGCTCATCGCGGTTGAACTGGAAATGCACGCCGCTGACCGGCAGCAGCTCGCCATCCAGCCAGTAGCAATTCTCGCTGAAGCTGGTCTCGTTGACCCCACAGGATAGGTTGAGACCGACCCGCGTACCGGCCACTTCGCCGGACAGGCAGGCCCAGTTCCAGAAGGTTTCCGGGCGCATGTAGCCGGCCGACCAGTCGTGGTGGGCGAAGGCGTCGATCTGCGTCAGATCGAAGTCGCCCAGGGCACTCTGCACCGAGCCCTGGCAGCGTACCCCGGCGACCTTCTGCGCATAGACCCAGCCATTTACCGCCGTGGGCGTGCAGATGCACATCGGCTGGAAGGCCGGCTGCTGCTCGGAGAAGTGCGCCTCGATGCGCGTGCCATCGTCCAGCTCCACCAGCAGGCGTTTCTCCCTGGACTGCGCGCTGTTCTCCAGGCGTAGCAGGTTGCCGCCACTGCGCAGCTCACAGATGCCGCTATCTGGCTGCTGCGAGAAGCTGCTGCCAAAGCCCAAGGGCAGACGGAACTGGCGCTCGATCATGCGCCCGCTGGGCGGATGGAACAGGTAGACGAAGCCGATACCGAGCAGACTCAGGTTGCCCAATGCACAGCCGCCGATCAGCTCGCGACTGACCAGGCCGAAATACTGGAACTGGTGAAAGCGCCGCCATTTGGCCAACGCACCGAGTCGACGGCCCATCGGTGAGCGGAAGTCGAAATCGCGGTAGTTCACCTCGCCCGGTGGCGCAGGGAAGATGCCGTAATGGGGCTGGCCGTTGGCCTGGATCAGTCGTTCCATCGTTACTGCTCGGCGGGAAAGCGCTGATCCTAGCAGCCGGCTCTCAGCGTTGAAGCGACGATTCGCGCCAGTGCAGCGGACAACTGACGCCTCAGAATCTGTTCACGATCTTTTGGACTAGAGCCAGACAAGGCAAAAACAGGCGAGGAAGCGGAGTTTACGAGCTGTAAATGAGCATTCCGAGCCTGTTTTTAACGCGGTATGGCTGACGGAGAGGAGATCGTGGACAGATTCTCAGGTCACTACCTGGTTGCGGCCAAAGGCCTTGGCCTCGTACAAAGCCCGGTCGGCATGCTCGAACAGCAGATCGAGCGCCATTCCGTCTTGCGGGCGCAGGCAGGCCACCCCGACGGAGATGGTCAACACCGCCGCGGTCGACGAACCGGCGTGGGCCAGCTGTTGATCCTGTACGGCCTGGCGCAGCGCTTCGCCGCGTTGGCGCGCCTCGGCGGCGCCGATGCCATACAGCAACACGGCAAATTCCTCGCCGCCCAGACGTACCGCCATGTCCAGCGGCCGCCGGGCCGAGTCGGAGAGCAGCGCACTGACCCGCTGCAACGCACGGTCACCCGCCTGGTGGCCGTAGTGGTCGTTGTACGCCTTGAAATGGTCGACATCGCACAGCAGCAAAGCCAGCTCGACCCCTTCGCGCTGCGCCTGACGCCACAGTCGAGCCAGCTGGCGATTGAAACTGCGTCGGTTGTGTAGGCCCGTCAGGCTGTCGTGATCGGCCAGCACACGCATCAGTCGGCTGACCAGGAAATGCTCGCGCGACTTGAACTCGAGCAAATAACAGCCCACCGCACCGATCAGGTTGCCGAACAGCAGGAACAACAGATTGTTGAACAGGCGCTCCGCCGGTAAACCGCCGAGCCATTCGAACAGGCCGTAGGCAAACAGCACCAGAAAGGAAATGGCCAGCGCCTCGACCAGGCGCAGCCCTACCAGGAAGTAGGCGGCAATGCAGACCAGCAACAGGCCTTCATAGGGGAAAAATGGATTCTGTCCATGGCCGATGGCGATGATAGCGGCGGCCCCCAAGCCCATTGCCCCGATGCAGGCGAGGCTCAGGGGCACCATCAGGCGTGGCTGGCGGTTCAGCAGGATCAGGCGGCCACAGGCAATCAGCAACACCGCCACACCCAGGCGAATGGCCAGCAGCGTGTAGAGCAACGGCGCATTGATCATCCATACGTCCACCACCAGGAAGGCCATCCAGACGATCAGGGCAAACACCACGGAAACGCGCTTCAGTACAACACTGTCACGCTGCGCATAGGAGCGGTATTCCTGCTCCAGCGACTTACTGAAGCGCAGCCGACGATAGCCCTGGGCAAGCTGGTCGGCGTAGGGATTGGGACGTACATCGTCAAGCCAGGCGAGATGGGATGACACCAGAACCTCGATAATGGGCGGTACGGCGCCACCATAGCGATTTGTGACATGCGTCACAAGTTTGTCACCCACCCGCGCCGATAGTTTGGCGCGCAAAGCCACACCGTCCGTCGCTCTAGCAGGCTGTTGAAAACGTAGGCGAGGCAGCCAGCGCAAGGCGCAACGTTAGTAACAGCCTCCGGCTGGTCAAAACGGCGAAAAAGCGCAGTTTACGAGTTGTAAATGAGCATTTGATTCGCTGCGCTCACCCCTTCGGGGCCGTGCTTAAGCACGTTCAGCCGTTAGCTGTGAGCTGTTTTTAACGCCGCGATGGCAACGCAGGTAGTTTTCAACAGCTTGCTAAACCTCGAACTCCGCCTGCAGGGCCGCCCGCACGCAATACAGCACGCCCTCGGGCACCCGCCCGGCGAACTGCTCGGCGATGGCCGCCACCGCTGGCAGCTCGCCTTCGCCATCGAGGAAGGCATCCTGGATCTCGCCGAGCAGGTCGTCCGGCAGGTCCAGCGCCTGCTCCAGGCTCAGTTGCTGGCGGCCGATGGCTTCGGCTAACAGGCTGTAGACGTTCTTCTCGGTGCACTTGAGCTGGGCGGCGATCTGCAGCGGGGTCATCCCGGCGCGCGCCAGGCTGACCAGCTCATGGCGCAGGTCGACCACCACCTGCGGCGCTTCGGCGGCGCCATTGAGCACTTCGAGGAATGCCTCGCCGTAGCGCTCCAGCTTGCGCGCGCCAACGCCACTGACCTGCGCCATGTCGCTCAGCGAGGCCGGCTTGCTGCGCAGCATCTCCAGCAGGGTGGAGTCGGGGAAGATCACATAAGGCGGCACGCTGTGCTCTTCGGCCAGCTTGCGACGCAGGCTGCGCAGGGCCTCCCACTGTTCGCGCTCCTCAATGCGCACCAGCTGGCTGGCGCTGCTGCCGGAGGCCTTGGCCGCCTGCTGCGGCTTGAGGTCACGACGCAGTTGCAGAGTCACCTCGCCGCGCAGCAGCGGCCGGCAGCTGTCGGACAGGCGCAGGCCGCCATAGCCATCGAGGTCGACATCGGCCAGACCTCGGGCCACCAGCTGACGGAACAGAGTGCGCCACTCGCCTTCGTTGAGCGCCTTGCCCATGCCGAACACCGTCAGGTGCTGGTGGCCGGGAGCGCGAATCTTCTCGTTTTCGCGACCGAGGAGGATATCCACCAGATGGCCGACGCCATAACGCTGGCCGCTGCGGTAGATGGCCGACAGCGCTTGGCGTGCCGGTTCGGTGGCATCCCAGGTCTGTACGCCGTCGATGCAGTTGTCGCAATGCCCGCAGGGCTGCGGCAGCTCCTCGTCGAAGTAGGCCAGCAGCGCCTGGCGGCGGCAGCGGGTTTCCTCGCAGAGGGCGAGCATGGCATCCAGTTTGTGCTGCTCGACACGCTTGTGCCGCTCGTCACCCTCGGAGTTGCTGAGCATCTGCTTGAGGAAGATCACGTCCTGCAGGCCGTAGGCCATCCACGCATCGGCCGGCAGGCCGTCCCGCCCGGCGCGGCCGGTTTCCTGGTAATAGGCTTCCAGCGACTTGGGCAGATCGAGGTGGGCGACGAAGCGCACGTTGGGTTTGTCGATACCCATGCCGAAGGCGATGGTGGCGACCATGATCAGGCCTTCCTCGTTGAGGAAGCGCTTCTGGTTGTAGGCGCGAAGTTCATTGGGCAGACCGGCGTGATACGGCAGCGCCGGGTAGCCCTGACCACTGAGAAACTCGGCAACCTCCTCGACCTTCTTGCGCGACAGGCAATAGACGATGCCGGCATCGCCCTTGCGCGCAGTGAGAAAGGCCAGCAACTGCTTGCGCGGCTGATCCTTGGGCAGGATGCGATAGAAGATGTTCGGTCGGTCGAAGCTGGAGAGGAAGCGCTCGGCGTTCTCCAGGTGCAGGCGCTGAACGATCTCCTCGCGGGTACGCATGTCTGCCGTGGCGGTCAGGGCGATGCGCGGCACATGGGGAAACAGTTCGGCGAGCTGGCCCAACTGCAGGTATTCCGGACGGAAATCATGGCCCCATTGCGACACGCAATGCGCTTCGTCGATGGCGAACAGGCCGATCTGCAGCCCCTGCAGAAAGGCCAGCATGCGCGGCTGAACCAGGCGCTCGGGGGCCACATAAAGGAACTTGATCTCACCGCGACGAATGCGCTCGGCGATATCGCGCTGCTCATCGTTGCTCAGGGTGGAATTCAGCGCCACGGCTGCCACACCTAGCTCGTCGAGGGTGGAGACCTGATCTTCCATCAGCGCAATCAGCGGCGATACCACCACCGCCAGGCCTTCGCGCAGCAATCCCGGCACTTGGAAGCACAGCGACTTGCCGCCGCCGGTAGGCATCAGTACCAGCGCATCACCGCCTGCCGCCACGCGTTCGATGATCGCCGCCTGCTTGCCGCGGAAGGCGTCATAACCGAAGACATCTTTGAGAATGCGGAGGGCGGCGGACATGAGTGGCGGGATCATCCGAAGACTGAAGAAGCGGGCGCGCAGTATACGCGAGCCAGCCAGCTGCGGCGCCCTCGCCCGTCGGCCGTGCTTTTGCCGGCCCGGGCGGCTAGAATCCCGGTGTTTACTCACTCAAGGTAGTGCCACGATGTCCTTCGCCGAGCAATTGTCCCGCCTGCAAGCCTTCCTCGATGCCGATGAACTGCACGAGGAGGCCCTGGACTACGTGGCCGCCCACGGCTACCTGACTGCCCTGTCGATCTGCCCCGACCAGGTGCCGGAGCGCGAATGGATCGACGCCCTGTTCGCCGAGCCGCCGCACTACCGCAGCGACGCCGAGCGCGTGGACATCGAAGCCACCCTGCAACAGCTCAAGGCCCATATTGGCCGTCAGCTGGCCAGTGACGATGACCCGGAATTCCCCTGCGACGTTGACCTCGGCGAAGACCCGGACGACTCCGACCTGCGCGGCTGGTGCATCGGGTTCATGGAAGGCGTGTTCCTGCGTGAATCGGTGTGGTTCGAAGACGCCGAAGACGAAGTCAGCGAACTGCTGCTGCCGATCATGGTGGCCTCCGGCCTCTTCGACGAACAACCCGAGTTCGCCGAAATCGCCCGTGACCGCGACCTGGTGGACAGCATGGTCGACCAGATCCCTGAACTGCTCACCGCACTGTTCCTGCTCTGCCATGCGCCGGAAGAGAAGCCGGCACTGCTCAAGCCCCGCCACCACTAACTTCTAAACGATAAGTGCCTGCACTCGATCATGCGTCGTTAAAAAGCGGTTCGGAATGCTCATTTACTACTCGTAAACTGCGCTTCCTCACCGCTTTTTGCCTCGCCTGCTCTTCGCTCGGCGACTTCTCGTTTAGAAGCAAGGCCACCCGTTAATGCCGCACCGCGACATCCCGCAAAGCCGCCACCGTAGCGTACGTTATGTATTGCTGGCGGTCGGCTGGCTGAGCGTGGTGCTGGGGGTGATCGGCATCTTCGTGCCGGTGCTGCCGACTACGCCTTTCCTGCTTCTGGCAGCTGCCTGTTTCGTACGCAGCTCACGGCGTTTCTACCAGTGGCTGGTCAATCACCAGCACCTCGGGCCGTGGATTCGCGACTACCTGGAAGGCAATGGCATTCCGCTCAAGGGCAAGGTCTACGCCATCGGCCTGATGTGGCTGAGCATCGGCCTGTCCTGCTACCTGGTGCCGCTACCCTGGGCCCGCGCCTTCATGCTCACCAGCGCGGTGCTGGTCAGCGTCTACATCCTCAAACAGAAGACTCTTCCGGTTCGCTGAACCCGGTGGGGCGGTAAAGAAAAGCGGCAAAAGTGTGACGCAGCACCTAAACTTTTGGCACTTTCAGCACAGAGACAGTCCATGCATTTTCGGTCGAGCATTCAAGGACGAGCGCAGCGCCGGCCGGTGGCCTGGCTGGCGCTCGGCCTGTTGCTGGGCTTGTTGCTGGGCGTAGCTGCCAAGGCCAACTGGGACTTTGGCCTGGTCATCCAGAATGCCGAGCAGCGCTATGGCAAGCTGGGGGTCGCCAAGGGCCGTATCGAGGCCTGGGACGAACTGATCCAGGCCAGCGCCAACCTCTCCGAAAGTGAAAAGCTCGCCACGGTAAATCGCTTCTTCAACCGCCAGTTCCGTTTCTCCGATGACATCCGCAACTGGCGCCAGGAGGACTACTGGGCCACCCCGGTAGAAGCGCTGGTGAAAGGCGCCGGGGATTGCGAGGACTACTCCATTGCCAAGTATTTCACCCTGCGCCGCCTCGGCGTGCCCAGCGACAAGCTGCGCATCACTTACGTCAAGGCCCTGAAATACAACCAGGCACACATGGTACTGACCTACTACTCAAGCCCTGGCGCCGAACCGCTGGTGCTGGACAACCTGATTGGCGAAATCCGCCCGGCGTCCCAGCGCAAGGATCTGCTGCCAGTCTACGCCTTCAATGCCGAAGGCCTTTATCTACCGGGTTCTACCAGCCGCAAGAGCGATGCCAAGAAGCTGTCGCGCTGGCAGGATCTGTTGAAAAAAATGCGGGCCGAAGGCTTCGCCATCGGAGAGGGTTAGGAGAACTCTATGTCTCTGTTAAAGCAGCTATTTCTCGCCATCTGCCTGTTCTTGGTAGTGGCCTTCACCGGCAGTTTTATCGCCGGGGTGGAGAGCTCACGCGAGCAACTGCTCAGCCAGCTGCGCTCCCATGCCCAGGACGCTGCTACCGCCCTTGGCCTGTCGATGACGCCGCACATCGATGATCCGGCGATGATCGAGCTCATGGTCAGCTCCATCTTCGACAGCGGCTACTTCGCCACCATTCGCGTGGTACGCATTCCCAGCGAGGAAGTGATAGTCGAACGGCGCACCACCACCACCTCGGATAATGTCCCGACCTGGTTCGTCGACATGGTCGATCTGGAGCCCCAGGGTGGTGACGCCCTGATCATGCGCGGCTGGGAACAGGCTGCACGGGTCGAGGTACTCAGCCACCCGCAATTCGCCCTGGCCAAGCTGTGGGACAGCGCCATCGGCAGCCTGCTCTGGCTGCTGTTGTGCGGTGTGGTCAGTGCCATCCTTGGCGGCTGGCTGCTGCGCACCCAGTTGCGCCCTCTCGACAATATGGTGCAGCAGGCCCAGGCCATCAGCCGGCGCGAGTTTCTCTCCCTGCCCAAGGTGCCGCGCACCCCCGAGCTGAAGCGCGTGGTCATGGCCATGAACCAGATGGTCGAGAAGCTGAAAAACCTGTTCGCCGAAGAAGCTGCCCGCAGCGAGAAACTGCGCGAAGAAGCCTATCAGGACAGCCTTACCGGCCTGGCCAATCGCCGTCTGTTCGATATCAAAATGGCCAACCAGCTCACCGTCACCGAACAGAACGCTGAGGGCTATCTGATGCTCCTGCGGGTAAACGACCTCGGCGGCCTCAACCAGCGCCTAGGCGGACAGCGCACCGATGCGCTGATCCACGAAATCGGCGAAGTGTTCAAGGAACTGCTGGCCGAGCACGGCAAGCCCGACTGGCTGGCTGCACGCAGCCGCGGCGGCGAGTTTACCTTCCTCGCCCCAGGCCTGGCCGCCGAGGAGGTCGAGCAGCGGGCAGAACGCCTGAGCCAGCGCCTAGAGAACCTGCGCGCCACCGGTGCCAGCGACTGCACGCCGGTGGCACACATGGGCATCACCGCCTTTCGACCGGGAGAAGAAGCCGCCCAGGTATTTGCCCGCGTCGATCAGGCCCTGGCTCAGGCACAAAGCCGCCCGGCTCAGCCCTGGGCGAGGGTCGACGACTACCAGGCGCAGAGCGGTCAGGGCCTACACCAGTGGCGCGAATGGGTCGATCAGGCCCTCAGCCACAACCAGCTACAGCTGTACTTCCAACCGGTAGCCCAGTGTGCAAACACAGGCCAGATACTTCACCACAAGGTTCTCGCACGCCTGCTGGATCCTAGCGGCGAGGCTATTGCCGCCGGCCGCTTCCTACCCTGGATCGAGCGCCTGGGCTGGATGGCGCGTTTCGACCTGGCCATGCTCGAAAACAGCCTGGCACACCTCGAACAGCACCCTCAGCCTCTGGCCATCAGCCTGTCGGCGGCCACCCTGTACGACGCCGACAGCCGTGCAAAACTCTTGACCATATTGCGTGCCCACCCGCTACAGGCCCCGCTGCTGACCCTGGAAATGGATGAGACCCAACTGCCCTCGCCAACTGATCTGGAGCGGGTTTGCCAGGTGCTCAACGAGACCGGCTACCACCTGGGTGTACAGCACTTCGGTGGGCGCTTCAGCCTGATCGGCAACTTGACTCACCTGGGCCTGGCCTACCTGAAGATTGACGGCAGTTACATCCGCGCCATCGACCAGGAAAGCGACAAACGCATGTTCATCGAAGCCATCTTCCGCGCCACCAACAGCATTGACCTGCCGTTGATTGCCGAGATGGTGGAAACCGAAGGTGAACTGACAGCGCTGAACGAACTGGGTATCCACGGCGCCATGGGTCGCCTGATTGGTGCACCGGCACCCTGGCAGGGCTAGCAAGTAGCCCGGATGCAATCCGGGAGCGGCCAGCTCATAAGTTTGTTGGGGATATTGCCCACTCCTCATAGCAGGAGTGGGTTTAAAAAGGCTGTCAGCTGCCCAAAAGACTCAGGCAGAGCAAGGACCATAAGCAAAGAGGATCACCCTGGCGTGCAAACGAACACTCAAATCAACTGATGTTCATCATCGCCCAGCAGGCCGCTCAGGCCTTCTATCTCGGCACGGGTCACCGCCCGCTGGTCGAGTTTGCGCCGTGCCGGCTCGGGCAGGTCGGTGTAGCGAATCACGCCCTTCTGCACCAGCACGCTGACCACGTCTTCCAGTACCCGTACCAGTTCGAGATCTGACTCTTTCAGGCTGGTAAGGCGCGACTTCACCTCTTCCCTGGCTGTCAGCCAGCTTTCCAGCTCCGGACTTTCAACCGCCAGGGTTTCCGTCATGCCCTCGAAAGGCTCGTACTCAACCCGCAGCAGCCGTCCATCCTCGTCCCTCAGCACATACACCATGCGACATCCTCCAGGCATGAAAAAGCCCGCTCCCCGGTAAGGGTAGCGGGCTGATCATATAAGTGCAGTTCGCACGGTGTCGAATGCATCACGCGGCCTGGCGAGCCCAGCGCCTCCACGCTGGGCTCGGATATGGCCTAAGCGCTAGGCCACATCCACCTTGAGGGTGCCATCGCCGAGCATGCCCAAGATCACGCTGCCCTCACTGCCAGTGGAGTAACTGGTGTAGAGGTTGACGTCCTGCAGCACGATGGTTTGCTCGGTCGAGGTCGCCGGATCCGCCGCAGAGGTAGCGCTGACCTTGATCACCGTATCCAGCGCCCCGCCGCCTCCCAGGTTGGCCGTACTGATGTCGATGAAGTTCAGCAGGTTACCGAGACCTCCATTGCCGATCTGGTTCTCCCCACTGAGCAGATCGGAGAGATCCAGACGATCACCATTAGCGTTGCCATTGAAGTTATGGACAAAGCCCTGGATCGTATCCGTCCCGGTCGTGCCGGCTTTCCACAGATAGGTATCGTTGTCGGCACCACCAATCAGCGTGTCATTACCCAGCCCGCCAATCAGCACATCGTCACCCGCCAGACCGGACAAGGTGTCGTCGCCCGTGCTGCCCTGAATGGCATCTGCCAGTGCCGATCCGGTGAAGGTGGTTCCAGCTTCGATGGTCACATGCAGGTTCACACTGGAGGTGGCATCGTTGTCGGCATCCTGCACCGCCACCTGGAAGTCCAGTTCGGCATCCAGAGTGGTGTTCTCCGAAGTGATCAGACCAATGTCGGAGACTTTCACCACATCGCTGTCGGTCTGGCCAGTGAAGGTGGTAGTCGAATTCGAACCACCCGTATCGCCGAAGGCCGCATTGAAGTTCAGCGCGGACGAGGTAGTGATGTCTTCCACACTGGTCAGAATCTGCGCACCGTAGATCTGCCAGTTTTCACCCACACCGTTGTAGTCATTACGCTCGATAACGATGGCACCATCGTTGTTATCCAGCGTGATCCCGTAGGCCAACAGTGCCGCCAGGGTTGCTGCACTGCTGCCGGATGTGGCGATATCGCTATTGCTGATCACCAGAGCGCGGGTGGTTTTTACGCCACCGTCGCCAATCAGCTTGAGCACCACCACCAGGTCTTCGTTGTTGATGCCGTCGAACTTGAGATAGATGCCCTCCGCCCGGCCATCGGGATTAGCCACCACGGTGCCGGTCGGGTTAGTGGTATGGAATGTCAGATCCAGCACCTCACCCTTGCCAATGGTGTCACCGGCAACGCCGTTCGCCGTATTCGAGACGCTGACCCAAGACGCCGCTTGAGTGAACTGCTCGCCGTTGACGAATATGTTGGTGTTAGCCCCACCCGTCTGCAGGTTATTACCACCTGTACCTGCTCCTGGCTCTGCGGCACTGCGGAACTGGACATAGAAGTCATTGTCTAGCTTGGCCACCGACACGGCCGGCTGGGTGTTATCCAGCACACCGCCTCCCGACTCGTAGCCCGTGATGCTCAACGAGGCACTGGTTTTCAGGACACTAAAGCCCTCGAGTGGCTCGTTCAGCGATACCGTGTAGGTACCGTTGACCTTGTCGAATACCAAGGTGCCCGTGGCTTCCACAGTTGTTCCCGGGGTAGCCGGGTTCGGCGCATAGTTGAACTCGACCTCGAAGGTTGCCGTAGTGGCACTCTCCGACAGCCAGGTCACCGACTGCGAACTGATGGCTGTGCCGCCCACAGTGCCGCTCAGGCTGATCGCCTTGAAGTCCGAATCAATTGCACTGAATGGGCCTGTGCCACGGGTATCGGCACCAGTGCTGTAGTCGAAAATCCCAGTGGCCCCTGCCGGGTTGCTGCTGTTGGCGTATACCAGATTGGAGGTAGCCAGGATGGCCGGAACATCATCCTCAACCTGGATCAACAGGCTACCTGCCAGCGGCAGCGGGTTGACACCATCGGAAGCCTGAATGGCTCCGGTCAGGTTCAGTGTCAGGATCTCGTTGTCGTCGCTGTTGTCGTCGGGGTGATCCAGCGGCCCGAGCAAGGTGAACGTGTAGGCGCCATTGCTCTGCACCACCAGGGTGAAGATGGTTGTCGCCCCAGCCATTGCCGTCAGCGTATTGCCAGAGAAGCCATAGGTAACGGCCACCCCGTCCGAGGTCAGCACTGGCATGCCAGTCGGCGTGTTGTCCAGGCTGAACTGCCCACTGTTGGTGCCCACCAGCAGCTCGACCAGGCTACCGGAGACGGTGGTGGTCTGAGCATCGTTATCGGTAATGCCGCCGGGCAGCTCATCCTCGTCGACCTTGCCGATCACCGGAGCGGTATCCTCGACATGGATGCTGAGGGTCGCTGTCGAAGGATCACCGTCCTTGTCAACGATGACGTACTCGAAGCTCTCGGCCTGATCCCCGACCACGTTCGACGGAGCCCGATAAGTCCAGGCACCCGTGGCGAAGTTGAAGGAGAAGGTGCCACCCAGATCCGTTGCAACATTGGTCAACAGGTGATCGCCGTCAGCAATACCATCCCAGGTATAGGTGGTGCCATCGACCTCGATGGACAGGATCCGACCGGGGCCATCGGCACCAAAGGCATCGTCGTCGCCGCCGCCAACAGCGTTGTTATCGCCCAGCAGGACGTTGCCGTTGACCACCGCTCCGAGTACCGCGTCGAGCAGGGTGTCGACCAGCTCGTCGAAGTCATCTACCCGCAGCGGATCCTTGTTCGGGTTGGCATCGAGATCTACATCCTCCAGGCGAGCATCAACAATGCCGTCACCAATACCGATGGTGGTGACATTGACCGGGTTGGCCGGATCGTTGAGGAAGGTGCTCCAGTCAGTGGCTGTGCCAGTCAGCAATGAGGTGCCACCAGGGCCGTTCTGCTGGTTGGGGTTACCGTCACTGACGAAGACGACCTGATTGCTCCAGCCCGGCAGCGGATCATAGTCATCCATGGTCTTCTCGATGGCATCGGTGAAGTCCGTGCCATTGCCGATGGTATTGGGACGAACGCCACCCACCTCAAGTGGGTTAAGGGCGTTGACCTGAGCTGTGAAGGACGCCGCGGTGGTAAACGGACCGAACGACAGCGCACTCTCCGAGAACACCACCAACTGGATCTTCACATCACCCGTAGCGCTGGAGAACAACGCCTGGCCGGCAGTGCGCACAGCATCAAGCATCTGGTTCAGCTCGGTATTGCTGATACTGCCGCTGAAGTCCAGCACGAAGACCAGGTTGATGTCCTCGGTATTGCTGTCCTGGGCTACCGCATGGTCGTCCTGGGCCACTGGAGTGTCGTCGTCGACGTTGATCGATAGGGTGCCATCCGCCTTGTCACCATCCTTGTCGGTCACCTGATAGTTCAGGGTGAACGCCTGATTGTTCTCCAGGTCGGCATCGGCATGCTGGATCGGTGCATTCTGGGTGACGTTATAGGCACCCGTCGCGCTGTCCAGGGTCACCGTCAGTACTGTGGTGGTGCCCTGTTTGACCAGCAGCGAACCTGCAGGGCCAGCTTCATAGGTGAAGCCTAGCGGAGCTCCCGTGGTCAGCCATTGCACCGTACCGGCACCATCAGCACCGAAGTTGTGAACGAGAACGCCACCGGTATTGAGTCCGTCGGCATCGTCGGTACCACCGGGACCGCCTGGGATGCCATTGGCCAGTGCATCATCGTCCAGTTGCACCATGAGGTTGCTGCCCACGGACGGACCGTCGTCGTCGAAGGCAATCTTGCCACCGAGATCCAGGGTCTTGTCGACACTGGCGAAGTCGCCGTCACCGTCAGTGATGCTTGCGGTCAGGGTCAGGCCGATCTTGCCGGCCAGCAGCACCTCTTCCTGATTGCTGTAGTTGCTGTTGACGCCGGGCAGATCGTGGGAAATCTCCTGGAATTGGGTCAGGGTCACCTGCCCGGTTCCGGCATCCACCGCCAGCGAGAAGACGGTGTTGCCGACTGCAACTCCAGCCAGAGTCGCTGACGAGGAGCCGATGATTTCACCACCGATCTTGTACAGATAGATCGGGCCGGCGGCGCTGTTCATGCCTGAGGCCAGCGGGCCATTACCACCTGCAAGCAGGTTGAGGCTGTACGTCTGAGTGACCGTACCGGGGCCATCCGCGCCATGGTTGGGCGTTACGACGAAGGCACCCGAGAAGCTGCCGGAGTCGGTATCGGAAGCCCCACCTATGGTCTGGGCATCCTGGGTGTTCAGCGACGGATTCGGTGCAGTGCCGAAGACCACGCTGATGCTCGGCCCATGGTCGTCGAAGGCTACCCGGCCACCGAGATCGAGGGTCTTGCTGTCGGTGGCGCTGTCACCATCACCATCGGTGATGACGACCGTACCTTTCAGCCCCACCAGCCCTGCACCGAGTAGAGCTTCCTGCGCGTCATAGTTACTGCCGACGCCCGGCAGGCTGTGGTCGACCTCCTCGAACTGAGTCAGGGTCACTTGACCAGAGCCATTCACCGACAGGCTGAAGATAGTGTTGCTTGGATCGACACCTCCTTCAGTGGCGGAAGTCGAACCGTAGATCACCCCACCCGTCTCGTAGAGGTAGATGGTCGCGCCATCACTGCTGAGACCGGACGAACTGCCTTCCGCCGCCAGCAGCACCAGCGCATAGCTGGCACTCACGGTGCCAGAACCATCTGCACCGTAGCTGGAGCTGGTCACACTGAACGCGCTGGAGAAGCTGTCGCTGTCAGTGTCCGAGGCGCCGCCGATAGTCTGGGCATCCTGGGTATTGAGGACTTCGGTGTTCTGGCCGAAGCCCAGGCTGATGCTCGGACCGTCATCATCGAACAGCACTTTGCCGCCCAGATCCAGGGTCAGGCTGTCGCTGTCAGTGTCCTGGTCGTAGTCGGTGATGGTGGCAGTACCCTTCAGGCCCACCAATCCGGTATTGAGTACGCTTTCCTGGGCACCGTAGTTGCTGGTATCGCCCGGCAGGTCATGGTCGATCTCCTGACGCTGGGTCAAGGTAACCACGCCGGTAGCGCTGTCCACCGACAGGGTGAAGATGGTGTTGCCGAGAGTGATCGCACCTTCGCTGCCTGCGGTGGAACCAACTATCTGCCCACTGCCGTCCTGATAAAGCCGAATGGCATTGCCATCGCTGCTCAGCCCGGACAGGGTACCCTCGGCCACCAGCAGCGCCATGGAGTAATTCCAGGTTACCGTGCCGGGGCCATCGGCTCCGTGGTTGGGCGTCGCCGTGAAAGCGCCGCTGAAGTCACTGGTCGCGGTATCGGAAACCCCAGACCCAATGGTCTCGGCATCCTGGGTATTGAGATCGTCGGCATCCTGCCCACTGCGGCCGACATCGATCAACGGCACGTCATCCTCGACGTGGATCAGGAAGTCACCCGACAGTGTCAGTGGATCGCTGCCATCGTTGGCCTGCAGGATGCTGGTGAAGTCGAGGGTCAGCAACTGATCGTCATTGCTGCCATCCAGCGGGTGATCCAGGGACTGTTCCAGGTTGAAGATATAGCTGCCGTCGTCCGCTACCTGCAGGGTGAACACCACCGGACCAGCCGGGCCGGCCGTAGCCGTCAGGGTGTCGCCAAGCACGGTGTAGACCAGGGCCACACCACCCGAGGTAGCAGGGGTAACGCCACTGGTGTCGGTGGACAGGGTGAAATGCGCACCGGCATCCGGCCCTACCACCAGCTCGGCCACACTGCCGGTGGCGACATCGGTGACGCTATCCAGGTCGTCGATGCCGTCGGGCAGATTGTCTTCGTCCACAAAGCCCTCAACCGGACCCGTGTCTTCAACGTGAATCGTCAGGGTGGCGGTCGAGGGGTCGCCGTCGTTATCGACGATCACGTACTCGAAGGTCTCGGTCTTGTCGCCATCGATATCCCCGGCCGCCTGATAGCTCCAGGCGCCAGTGGCGAAGTTGAAACTCAGCTTGCCGCCTTCGGCAGTAGCAATATCGGTCAGCTGTTCGTCACCGTCAGCTGTGCCGTCCCAGGTGTAGGTAGTGCCATTGATCTCGATGGAAAGGATCTGCCCGGGGCCATCGGCACCAAAGGCGTCGTCATCGACTGTATTCGGCGCTTCATCGTTACCCTCAAGCACATTGCCGTCCACCAGGCCGCCGAGCACGGCATCCAGCAGGGTATCGATCAGATCATCGAAATCGCCCACCAGAATCGGTGCTCCGCTGCCATCGAGGTCGACATCCTGCAGCCGGTCCTCGTCGATGCCGCCCCCCACACCGATGGTGGTGACGTTGAGGTCGTTATCGTTGATGAAGTCCAGCCAGTCGCTGGCGGTACCGTCCTCAAGGGAGTTGCCACCCGTGCCCAATTGCTCATTGGGATTACCGTCGCTGATGAAGAACACCTGGTTACTCCACCCCGGAATCGGCGTGTAGGCGCTCATGGTTTCTTCGATGGCGGCGGTGAAGTCGGTATTGCCGTTGAACGGCCGGGTTCCGCCGTCATCCGGATTGATGCTGTCGATCAGCGCGGAGAAGCTGGCGAAGTCGCTGATCACCGGATAGGACAGGGCCGTACCGGAGAAGGCCACGATCTGCACGTTGACGTCGGATGCGCCGTTGAACAGCGCCTGAGCCGCAGCACGCACGGCCTCCAGCATCTGGTTCAGCTCGGTGTTGCTGATGCTGCCACTGAAGTCCAGCACGAACACCGCGTTGACGTCGAGCGGTTGCCCAGACTCCACCACGGCGTAATCGTCCTGCGCCTCGGGCACATCGTCCTCGACATTGATGACGAAGCTGCCGGGTACGAAACCGTCTACCGGGTCGCCGTCGCCGTCGGTGGCAGTCAGCACGCCGGAGAAATCGATCGGCAGGCCGAGCAACTGGCCATCGTCGGTGCTACCCGGCAGCGGGTGATCCAGCGGCCCGAGCAGTTCGAAGGAATAACCGCCACCTGCCGTCACGGTCAGGGTGAAGACCGGATCGACACCGGCCATGGCAGTCAGCACATTGCCCACCACCGAGAACGTCAGTGGCGTACCGTCCGAGGTCAGTCCCTGGGCTTCGAGGGTCGCGATATCCAGCGGATCGTCGCTCAGGCCGAAGTCGCCAGCGCCGTCGGCGCCGAAGTTGACCAACGCGTCCAGGGTGCCGTCAGGCGCACTGGTACTGGTGCCAGTGGCGTCACCGTCACCGATGCCACCGGGCAACTCATCCTCATCCACCTGACCGGAAACCAGTGGTATCGGCTGCTGAGTCTGGTCGTACTGTGGCGGCACGGCGACCGGCACATCGTCTTCCACCTGGATCACGAAGCTGCCCGGATTGAGTCCGCTCAGTGGGTCACCATCGCCATCGGTGGCGGTGACCAAACCAGAAAAGTCGATCGGCATGCCGAGCAGTTGGTCGTCGTCGGTGCTACCCGGCAGCGGGTGATCCAACGGACCTTGCAGGGTGAAGGTATAACCGCCGTCCGGGTCGATCTGCAGGGTAAAGACCGGTTGGCCACCGGCGGTAGCAGTCAGCAGATTGCCCACCACGCTGTAATCCAGTGCCACACCGCCGGAAGTCAGATTCTGCGCTTCCAGGGCGTCCAGGGCATCAGGGTCGCTGCTCAAGCCCACACTGCCGGGGCCGTCTGCCCCGAAAGCGATGGCGTTATGCAGGGCACCTGCGGCGCCCACCACCACGTTGGTGGTGCCATCGCCGTCAGTGATACCTGCTGCAGTTTCGTCCTCGTCGACCTGGCCGCTGACCCAGGGCCGCTGACCGACTACCCGAGCCTCGGGCACGTCGTCTTCGACATCAATGGTGAAGCTGCCTGCGTCCAGATCGACCGCCAGCGGGTCGCCATCGCCATCGGTGGCGGTGATCAGGCCGGAGAAGTCGATGCCCAAGCCAGGCAAGGTCTCGTCATCGAGACTGCTGTCAGGGATCGGATGGTCGAGCGGGCCGCTCAGCACGAATTCGTAGCTACCGTCCGGCTCAACCGTCAAGGTGAAGATGGTATTGCCGTTGGCCGATGCGGTAAGCACATTACCCACCACCAGATAACTCAGTGCAGTGCCTTCGGAGGTCAGCGACTGGGTCTCCAGCGAGCTGACATCGGTCGACAGGCCCATGCTGCCGGGGCCATCGGCGCCGAAGTCAACCAGTACAAACAAGGCCCCCGGAGCGCCAGTGATAGTCGTAATCTGGCCACCTTCCGGATTGCCCTCGTAGGGGGCGCCGTCCACCACGGCAAGAGCGTCTTCCTGCACTTGCTGATTGACCACGTCCTTGGCGTCCTGTCCCGGCAGCGGCACATCATCTTCAACGTTGACGGTGAAGCTGCCAGCCGGGAAGCCGCCGGCCAGCGGATCACCATCGCCATCGGTGGCAGTCAGCACACCGGAGAAATCGATGCCCAAGGCCGGCAGCAGTTCATCGTCGAGCGTGCCATCGGGGATCGGATGATCCAGCGGGCCGCCAAGCTCGAACTCCCAGCTGCCGTCGCCGTTCACCGTCAGAGTGAAGATGGTGTTGCCATTGGCCGTTGCGGTCAGCACATTGCCCACCACCGCGTAGCTTAGGGGGGTACCTTCAGAGGTCAGCGCCTGGGTTTCCAGAGAACTGACATCCGAGGACAGGCCCATCGCACCGGGACCGTCCGCCCCGAAGCTGACCAGGCCGAACAGGGAGCCAGCCAGGCCGCTGGTCACAGTGACTTGGCCGCCTTCCGGATTACCGTTATAGGGCGCACCGCCCCCTGTGCTCAAGGCATCTTCTTGCACAACACCGCTAACGGCACCCACCTCGCCAGTGGCGGCTAGTGGTACGTCATCCTCGATGTCCACGGCAAAGCTACCGGGCGGGAAGCCACCCACCAATGGGTCGCCGTCACCATCGGTAGCGGTGAGGATGCCGGAGAAATCAACGCCCAGGCCGGGCAAATCCTCCGAATCGAAGGAGCCATCGGGGATCGGATGATCGATGGGCCCCTCGAGTACGAATTCCCAGCTGCCGTCATCATTCACCGTCAGGGTGAAGATGGTTTCGCCGCCAGCACTGGCGGTCAGTACATTACCCACCACGCTGTAGGTCAATGCCACGCCGCCCGACATCAGGCCCTGCAGATCCATCGAACTGACATCGCTGGACAGGCCGAACGCGCCAGGACCATCAGCCCCGAAATTGACCAAAGCGGACAGCGAACCGGCTGCACCACTGACCGTGGTGGTCTGGCCACCTTCCGGATTTCCGTCATTAGGCGCACCCGCACCGGTGGTCAGGGCGTCTTCGTGGACGATGTCCCATACCGATGGAATGAACTGCTCTTCGCCATCACTGCGGCTGGCTAGCTGCGGCACGTCGTCCTCGACATCGATTACGAAGCTGCCAGGAGTGAAAGTACCTACCGAGTCGCCATCACCGTCAGTGGCCGCCAACACACCAGAGAAGTCGATCGGCAACTCAAGCAGCTCGTTGTCATTGCCATCGGGGGTCGGATGATCCAACTGACCAACCAATGTGAAGGTAAAGCTGCCGTTACCACCTACCTGCAGGGTGAAGATGGTTTCCCCTCCGGCAGACGCGGTCAGTACATTACCAACCACGCTATAGCTAAGAGCGGTGCCGCCAGAGGTCAATCCCTGAGCCTCCAGGCTGGCAATCGCGCTCGGACTTCCAGAGAGCCCGAAGCTGCCAGCACCATCGGCGCCGAAATTGACCAGGGCACTCAGGGTGCCTGGGCCACCGGAGGCCACGTTGGTGACCGCGTCGCCATCGGTGATGCCGTCGGAAGTCTCGTCCTCGTCGACGATGGCAGCCACCTGAGCGCCCTCGCCTTCAGTGAGGATGGGGCCATCATCATTGACCAGCACATTGAGCTGTACGGTCGGTGACACATCGCCATCGAGGTCGAACATCCGCACCGAAAAGCTTTCGCCGACCTGGTCGGCTGCACCCGTGGCATTGGGGTTGCCATGGTCGAAGGTGTTGTCAGTAAGGGTGTACGTCCAGCCACCGCCAGCACTGACCGTGAGAACACCATACTGCCCCTGAACCACGCCACCGTTGGTGACGTCGATCCAGTTACCGTTTACATCCTGCACCTGCAGCGACGACAGGCCATCCGGCGAATTGATGACAATGGTTCCGCTGGCCTGCTCGGCATTGCTGCCAGGATTGGTACCATCGGCCAGGCCTTCCTCATCGACAATGGCCGGCCCGGCAATCAGCGTACCGCTCTGATCCTCGTATTCGATGTCGATATCCGGGGTGAAATCCGGTATTACAACCGGCGCTTCCGGGTCAGGGGTGACAATGGGTTCGGCATCCGGGAACTCCGGACCGCTACTCAACCCCTCGGTGGGGAAACCAATCACCGGGTCGAGTGCTCCGCCGGTCTCACCCAGCAGCACGAAGCTGTGGCCGCCACCAACGCCACCCGCACCGCCAGCGCCACCGCCACCGGCGCCGGGACCAGCTGCAGTCGCTTCGCCCTCAAGGGTCGGGTCGACACCTGCCTCGATCGCGGCCTGCAATTGTTCGACGTCGGTCAGTTCGGAATCGGAGGGGGCGACAGCTTCATCTTCGGGTGAAGCTGGCGGCGTACCCTCTGCGCCAGCGAGCATCTGCTCGTTGAGGGTCATCGTGCTATCGCGCCCGACGGTCAGTTCCTGACCGTTGGTCATGGTGATGGCAATTGCGCCATTGGCGCCGGTTACGAGCTGCTCACCGGCATAGACACGATCACCCTCGACTAGCGGCCGACGCGTTCCATCGCCAGCTACCGCATAGACCTCGCCGACAACCTGGCTGACGACACCAATCAAAGTAGCCATGATTCCTTCCTCCACACCACACCGTCGACCATTGTCGACACGTTTCAAAAGGGTCAATCGCCTTTCGAATCAGAGGATTGTGCGAAGAAAATTGCCGGAAAAAGCTACGGTGCTATCAACCTATCTCGCCAACGCGACAAAAAAGTGTCGCCCCAACTGCACCAGCCTATTCCCTCAGATACATCTTCGCCCTTATGCTCCAAACTGCGCTTGACCACCAACCTTTACCGCAAAATGAGCTGAAAGCCTCATTTCTTGCGGCTCACGGAAGAAACAATGTGCTGGTTTTCACAGAGTGCATAAGACTTTTTTCTCATAAATCTTGCGCCAATTTTTTCTTAGCTACTCTTAAAGATGTTCTTAGCTGTGATGTTACAGACCTGAAGCGCTTTTTCAGGAAAAAGCGTCATTATTCTGGCGACAGGAACTGAGCATATAAACAAGGAGAACTACCCCATGCGCGTTCTTACACCGCTCTGCCAAGGCATATTGCTAGCGATTGCCTGCACCCAGGCACAGGCAATGACCCTATCCGAGGCGATTCAAAGCACGGTAGACAACCACCCTGAACTGCACGCCAGCATGAATGACCGGCTTGTCTCCGATGAAGAGGTCAAGGTTGCCAAGGGCGGCTACCTGCCGACCGTCGACCTGCTGGTCGGCTATGGTCGCGAGCAAACCGACAGCCCAAGCACTCGTGCCCTTGGCGATCACAACAAGGAAACCTTGAACTATCGCGACGCCGAACTGCGCCTGCGGCAGATGCTGTTCGATGGGTTCAACACCCCAAACGAGGTAGCCCGCACTGAGGCCGTGGTGAACTCCCGCGCCTACTATGTACTGGGCACCTCCGAAAGCCTGGCTCTGCGCACCGTCGAGGTATACTTGGACGTGCTCAAACGCCGCGAAATGGTGACCCTGGCCGAGAACAATCTGCAGGCGCACCAGCGTATTCATGATCAGATCCGCCTGCGCAGCGAGCGGGGCGTGGGCAGCACTGCCGACCTCGATCAGTCCGAAGCGCGTTTGGCGCTGGCGGAGAACAACCTCTATACCGAGCAAGTCAACCTCGCCGACGCTCAGGCCAACTTCTTCAGCGCCACCGGGCGCATGCCCGACGAACTGGAGCAACCCGGTACGATCAAGGGCGAAGTACCCGCAGACCTGGGCGTAGCCCGACAAACGGTGATGGATAACAACCCCTACCTGAAATCGGCACAAGCCGATGTGCATGCCGCAGAGAAGCAATATGAAGTGGCCAAGTCGCCCTTCTATCCGCGCTTCGATCTGGAACTGGCCACCACCGCCGATGACAACACCCAGGGCGATGAAGGTCACTACAACACCTGGCGTGCAGCCGTGGTGATGAACTACAACCTGTTCAACGGCATGCGCGATAAGGCCCGCCTGCAGTCGGCAGCGCACCAGATCAACCAGTCGATGGACATTCGCAACAATGCCCTGCGTGTGCTCAACGAGAACCTGGCCCTGGCCTGGAACGCCATGGAGAACGCCCGCCTGCAAACCCCCAAGGCGCGCGACTATGCTGATTACACCTCACGCGTACGCGAGGCGTATCAACAGCAGTTCAGCCTCGGCCAACGCACCCTGCTCGACCTGCTGGACAGTGAAAACGAACTCTTCACCGCCAACCGCCGTTACACCGAGGTGCGCTACACCGAAGAATTCTCCATGTACCGCGTGATCTCCGCCACGGGCGATCTGTTGAAGAAGCAGAACGTCGTACTCCCGGCTGAAGCTGTAGCACTCACCGAGGTCAAAAGTGAGGCACGCCTGCCGGAAATGAAGTAAACCCGGCGAAGAGATTGCCTGGAAACAATTCACCCGCTGTTTCCAGGCAACCTCTCAGGAGTAGTGACCTTGACCACCATGGAACGGAAGCCTTCCGACGACCAGCGGCAAAGTCACGACGACCCGCTGCTGGATGGATTACTGATTCTCTGCAACCTGCATGAATGCTCCGCCAGCCGAGCCAGTCTCACCGCTGGCCTGCCGATGCCGGAACAATGCCTGACACCTGAGCTACTGCCGCGCGCAGCTGCCAGAGCGGGCCTGCAAGGGCGCATCTTGCGCCGCGACCTCAATGCCATCTCACCGCTCAACCTGCCCGTACTGCTTTTGCTGAAAGACGGTCGCAGTGCCGTGCTGCGCAAGTTCGGGCCAAAAAACCAGCTACTGATCCTGCCGTGCGAAGCAGAAGGTGGCGAGCAATGGGTCAGCCGTGAACACCTGCTGCTGGAATACTCCGGCCAGGCCTTCTTCGCCCGTCCGCGGCATGAACTGGAAGATGTCCGCACCCCCCTGGTGCCACGTATAGATGCCTGGTTTCGCGACACGCTCAAGCTGTCCCGCTGGCTCTATACTGACGCGGTGCTCGCCAGCCTGCTGATCAACCTGCTGGGTTTGATGGTGCCGTTGTTCGTCATGCAAACCTATGACCGCGTGGTGCCCAACCAGGCCACGTCGACCTTGTGGGTGCTGGTCATCGGCCTGTTCATCGGCAGCGGTTTCGAACTGCTGCTGCGCGTACTGCGAGCACATCTACTTGATATTGCCGGCAAGAAGACCGACGTGGTGTTGTCCGCCACCCTGTTCGAGCGCATCACCGGCATGTCGATGAAGGCACGCCCCGCCACAATCGGCGGGTTCGCCCAGAGCATCCACGACTTCCAGGGCCTACGCGAATTCCTCACCGCTGTCACCCTGACCAGCCTGATCGATCTGCCCTTCTCCATACTGATGATCGTGGTCATTGGCCTGCTGGGGGGGTGGCTGGTGGTTATACCGCTGCTGGCGTTCCCGATTACCGCCATCTTCGCCTTGGTGATCCAGGCCCGCCTGCGCGACACCGTGCAGAAAAGCCTCGCCCTGGGCGCCGAGCGCCAGGCGCTGCTGATCGAGACCCTCAGCGGCCTGGAAACTCTCAAGGCCTGCAGTGCCGAAAGCGAGCGGCAGCATCACTGGGAAAAAACCCATGGTGCCCTCACCCGCCTGGATAACCACAGCCGCTTCCTCGCCTCACTGGCCACCAACGGCACCATGTTCTTCCAGCAGTTCGCCGGCATGGCCACCATAGTCGCCGGGGTCTATATCATCATCGCTGGCAATCTGAGCGTAGGCGCTCTGGTGGCCTGCTACATGCTCGGCAGCCGCGTGCTCTCGCCGCTAGGGCAGATTGCTGGCCTGATTACCCGTTACCAGCAAGCGCGCCTGACCATGACCAGCACGGATGCGCTGATGGCATTGCCGCAGGAACGCGAAGCCAAGCAGCGCCCATTGGAACGCACCCATCTGAAAGGCGCCCTCGACATGCGCCAGGTTACCTTTAGCTACCCAGGACAGGACACTCCAGCCCTGACCAAAGTCAGCCTCCGCATGAATGCCGGTGAACGCGTCGGCATAATCGGTCGCAACGGCTCGGGCAAAAGCACCCTGGCAAGGCTGCTAATGAACTTCTACACCCCGAGTGAAGGCCAGATCCTCCTTGACGGCCTTGATCTGCGCCAACTGGATGTCGCCGACCTGCGTCATCAGATCGGCTATGTCGCCCATGACCTGCCTTTATTGTCCGGCAGCCTGCGCGACAACCTGACCCTCGGCGCCCGCTATGTCAGTGACACACGCATGCTTGAGGTGGCTGAAATGACGGGGGTTTCCGAACTCGCACGGCAGCATCCGCAAGGCTTTGACCGACCGGTGGGTGAGCGCGGCCAATTGCTTTCCAGCGGGCAACGGCAAACCGTCCTGCTGGCCCGCGCCCTGCTACTCGACCCACCGATTCTGCTGCTCGATGAACCGACCAGCTCCATGGACAACACCAGTGAAGATACCCTGCGCAACCGCCTGCACAGTCTGGCGCAGGGCAAGACCGTACTACTGATCACCCACCGCGCCTCGATGCTCAGCATGGTCGATCGCCTGGTGGTACTCGACAATGGCCATGTCGTCGCCGATGGCCCTAAAGAAGCCGTGATCGAGGCCCTGCGCAAGGGTCGCGTCGGCCCGGCGGCGGTATAAAGCGCGCCATCCAGTGGAGGTCGTGCATGGAACTGACTCAGTCGATCCGCGATTACTTCGGCAGCCTGCAGAAACACAAGCAGGACACCGAGTTCATGCCCGAAGTCGACGGCGCCATCCTGGAAGACTCGCCCTGGCTGGCCCGGGCCACGGTGTGGTCGGTCAGCGCCTGTCTACTGGTGGCGCTGATCTGGGCCAAGTTCGCCGTACTCGAGGAAGTCACCACCGGCGAAGGCAAAGCCATTCCGTCGAGCAAGGTACAGGTGATCCAGAACTTGGAAGGCGGCATCGTCACCGAGATTTTCGTGCGCGAAGGCCAGGTGGTGAATAAGGGCGATACCCTGCTGCGTCTCGACGACACCCGTTTCCTCTCCAACCGTGGAGAGACCGAAGCCGATCGCATGGCCCTGGTCGCCCGCGTGGAGCGTCTCAGCGCCGAAGCCGAGGGTCGCCCACTGGCCTTGCCAGAGGAGCTGGTGAAACAGGCCCCGCAACTAGTTGAAGACGAGATGGCGCTGTATCGCTCACGCCAGCAACGCCTGCACAGCGAGCAGAACACCCTGCAGGAACAGCTGCAGCAGAAAACCCAGGAACTCGCCGAATTTCGCGCCAAATCCCAGCAATATCGCTCCAGCCTCGGCCTGCTCCAGCAGGAACTGAATATGTCGCAGCCACTGGTGGAAACCGGCGCGATCTCCCAGGTAGAAATCCTCCGCCTGCGGCGCAGCGCCGTGGAGGTACGCGGCTCTCTGGATGCAACCAACCTGGCTATTCCGCGTGCCGAGTCGGCCATCGAGGAGATCAAGAGTCGCATTCAGGAGTCCGAGCTGGCCTTTCGCTCGGACGCCTTCAAAGAGCTGAACGAGATGCGCACCGAGCTGAAGAAAATCACCTCCACCAGCGTGGCCATCGACGACCGGGTAACCCGCACCACCGTGGTATCCCCCGTGCACGGCATCATCAAGTTGCTCAAGGTCAACACCATTGGCGGCGTGGTGCAGCCCGGTGATGCCATGGTCGAAGTGGTACCGCTGGAAGACAACCTGCTGATCGAGGCCAAGGTACGCCCGCAGGATGTGGCCTTCCTCCACCCCGGCCAGAAGGCCATGGTCAAGTTCACCGCCTACGACTACACCATCTATGGCGGGCTGAAGGCCAAGCTGGAACTGATCAGCGCCGATACCATCACCGACGAGGAAGGCAACAGCTTCTACCTGATCCAGGTGCGCACCGACCAGAGCCACCTCGGTACCAAGGAACATCCCCTGCTGATCATTCCAGGCATGGTGGCCACCGTCGACATCATCACCGGCGAAAAGAGCGTGCTGGACTACCTGCTTAAGCCCGTGCTCAAAGCGCGCTCGGAAGCCCTGCGCGAGCGCTGAATCCTAACGTAGCCGAATGCAATCCAGGGCCCTGCCGAACTCAACACGAAAACGCCCGGATTGCATCCGGGCTACGATTTCTGGTGATTACGCAGAAAGGTTTCCTCGCCCATTGCGGCGATCTGCCCCTCGATCAGCGCCTCGAACGGGCGCAGCAGTTCATCGAAACAGGCTGGTGCTTCCTGCAGGTTCAGGGCCACAGTGATCGCCTCGATCGTGGCCAGCGCCCCCTCTCCCGGCGCCTTGCGCAGGCGATAGCGTGACTGCAGCCCTGCCGGCAAGCAGACCCGTGGCAACTCAGCCAGTAGCGGATTCAGATGCAGCAACTTGCGCGCCTTGCGCCAGGTGCCATCGGGCACCACCAGCAGTAGCGGACGATCATCCCCCGGCGCGCTGGACAACGGCAGCTCCTGCGCCTCTTCCCCAGGGAACAGCAGACAGGCGCGGTACTCACTGCTCAGCCACTGGTGCAAGTCGACAAACACCTCGCCCACCTTGAGTTCGGCATTCAGCAGCCCCAATGCAGCCAATCGAGCGGTGTTGAGGGCATGCACCACCTCATCCGGATGCTGCAAGATCAAGACCCGTGTACGGCTTGGCAGGCTCGGAATCAGGTGACACAGGCAATGGCTCTGCGGTCGAGCACAGCGCTCGCAGCGGGATCGGGACATACGCACACTCCTTGGGCCGTGCAGTGTGCCATATGCCATAGCCGCTTCAGCTCACGCATTTACAGCACAGCGACCGCTCACCAGCCGCGCGGCAAACTCTATTCGGCAAGTCCGAACACATATCGCCCAGCCAGCACCTAAGCCAAGGATTATTGGCAAAAAACACAATTACGCAGCTTAAAAAACAAAACCCGGCCAAAGCCGGGTCTTGTCGTATAACGCCTCTGGTTCAGCGATTGAATCGCTCCGCCAAACTGTGCAGATACTCGGCCATCTGCTCCAACTCCCGCCCAATCGTTGCCCCTTGCTGCGCCTGGCCCGCGCTGTGATCGGAGAGCTGGGCAATGCGGGTAATCTGCCGGCTGATATCTTCGGCGACATGACTCTGCTCTTCCGAAGCCGCGGCCATCTGCTGACTCATGCCAGTGATGCGGGTTACCGCCGTACTGATGCCCACCAGCGCCTCACGTACCTCCTCGACGCTCTGCACGCTCTCGCGCGAAATTGCCTCGCCCCTGCCGGCAGTTTGCACCGCTCGCTCCGCGCCACTGCGCAGGGAAGAAATAATTTGGTGGATCTGTTCCGTGGACTCACGCGTACGCCCGGCCAAGGCCCGCACTTCATCGGCCACCACAGCAAAACCTCGGCCCTGCTCACCGGCACGCGCCGCCTCGATCGCCGCATTGAGGGCGAGCAAGTTGGTCTGCTCGGCAATCGAAGTGATCACATCGGCCACGCTGCCAATCGACTGGGTCGAGCTGGCCAGGTCATTCACTGCCTGGCCGATCTCCTGCACGGCACCCGCCATATGCTGCATGGCCTGCAGACTGCTATCGGCAAGATGACGACCCTGTTGCGCCAGGCGATCCGCCTCTTCGGCAGCATGCGAGGTGTTCTGCACGTTGTGCGTCACCTCCTGGATGGTGGCTGCCATCTGGTTGATGGCCGTGGCCGACTGGTCCGTTTCGCTGCGCTGCTGATCCAGCAGTTCGGCACCGGAACGCGACAACTCGGCAGACTGCGCGGCCCGCTTGCGCACGCTCTCGCCGGCATCTTCAAGACGGGTCAGGGCGGTCTGCAAACGCGCCTCCTCACTGATCATGGCCATGTCGAGCAGTGCCTGGGCGCCGCGGTTGTCGCTATAGGTCAACGCCACCAGTGCACTGGTAAATGCCTTTGGGTGCTCGGCCAGAGTGTTACGAATCAATTGGCGCTTGCTGTACAGCTGGTAAGAGCCAAGGCCGAACATCACTACACAGATGAATAGAAGTAACCAGAAACCGCTCAGCACTGAGTGACCCGCCAGAATGACCAGGCCGGCCAGAATCAGCGGCCAGGAACGCAACAGGTCATAGGTCAGGTATTCCAGTTTGGGCACAGGCGGCTTGCCGGCACGCAAGCGCGCATAGAGATTCTCGGCGCGCCTCTTCTGCTCCTCAGTGGGTACCGAGCGCACCGACTCATAACCGGACATTTTGCCGTTCTCATAGATCGGCGTGACATAGGCGCTGACCCAGTAGTAATCGCCATTTTTGGAGCGATTCTTGACCACACCCATCCAGGGTTTGCCCTGCTTGATGGTTTCCCACATATGGGCAAACACCGAAGGCGGCATATCCGGATGGCGCACTAGGTTGTGGGGCTGGCCGACTAGCTCTTCGCGGGTGAAGCCACTGATCTCGACAAAAGCGTCGTTGCAATAGGTGATCTTGCTGTTCAGGTCGGTCGTTGAAATCAGGCGCTCTGTTGCGGGGAAAGTTCTTTCCCGCTGGGATACAGGGAGATTTTGACGCATGGGGATCATCCTTGGACAAGGTTGATGGTGGACTTCCAGCTCACACAAATAGGGTCTAGCACAGCCATGCCAAAACACCATTTAAAGTGTGCCATCAGCTCAACATCACCCGAGCCATGCCTCACACCGCAGGCAAACCATTAGTCTCTGCAAGGCAGAGAGCAACCGACCATGGACAGGTAGGTCTTGCACCTACCTTCCTGCTGGCGGTCTAGGGTAAATGCGTAACTTTGCGCGGGTCGCGCGGTGGTTCTCTACGCACCGGGATCGGCTGCATGCGCGGCGGCTCGATCAGACCCAGTACGGTGAGAAACTGGCGAACAGCATTGTGCAATCTGGCTTTCATGCGACGTCCTCCTGCCATGAACCAAGCGGCGTGGGCTACAACTGCAGCCACTACCCTTTGAGCATAGGCTAGCTCGCGCCGGAACGACGTCACTTGTCGCAGATCAGTGACACCTCACTGAATGCTGTCGGCGAACTCCTTGCGCCGGTAGGGGAACACGTCGATCACCTTGCCGGCGCGAATTGCCTCCTGCAGGCCCTTCCAGTAGTCGGCGTCGTAAAGGTCGCCATGCAGCTGGCTGAACAGACGGCGCTGGCCGATATCGGCGAACAGGAACGGCGGGAACTCCTCGGGGAAGACATCCAGCGGCGCCACCGAATACCAGGGCTCGCTGGCCATTTCGTCCTCCGGATAACGCGGCGGTGGAATCCGCCGGAAGTTGGCCTCGGTCAGGTAGCAGATCTCGTCGTAGTCATAGAACACCACACGGCCATGGCGGGTGACGCCGAAGTTCTTCAGCAGCATGTCGCCGGGGAAGATATTGGCCGCAGCCAGTTGTTTGATGGCCAGGCCGTAGTCCTCCAGGGCCTCGCGCACCTGGGCCTCGTTGGCGCTCTCCAGGTAGATGTTCAGCGGGATCATGCGCCGCTCGGTCCAGCAGTGGCGGATCAACACGGTGTCATCGTTCTCGATAGCCACGGTGGACGGCGCCACTTCCAGCAGTTCGGCCAGGCATTCCGGATCGAACTTGGCCTTGGGGAAGCGGAAGTCGGCGAATTCCTGGGTGTCGGCCATACGCCCGACCCGGTCGACACTCTTCACCAGGCGGTACTTCTCGATCACCGTGGCACGGTCGACGTTCTTCGACGGCGAGAAGCGATCCTTGATGATCTTGAACACCGTGTTGAAGCCCGGCAGGGTGAACACGCTCATGACCATGCCGCGCACGCCAGGCGCCATGATGAACTTGTCATCGGTGCTGGCCAGGTGATTGATCAGCGAGCGGTAGAACTCCGACTTGCCGTGCTTGTAGAAACCGATCGAGGTATACAGCTCGGCGATGTGCTTGCCCGGCAGAATGCGCTTGAGGAAGCCGATGAACTCCGCCGGAATCTCCACCCGCACCATGAAGTAGGAACGGGTGAAGGAGAAGATGATCGAGACTTCGGCCTCGTCGGTGATCAGCGTATCGATCTGGATGCCCTGCCCCTCGCGGTGCAGCAGAGGGATTACCAGCGGCCATTGCTCGTCGCGGGTGAAGATGCGTCCGACCAGGTAGGCGCCCTTGTTGCGGTAGAGGGTGAAGGAGAACAGCTCGATGGTCAGCTCCGGATCCTTGCACACCCAGTCCGGCAGGTTGTTGCGCAGCTGTACTTCCAAGCGGTTGATATCGCGCTCAAGGTTCTCGAAGCCGACGCTGAAACGGTAGTCACTGAACACCGCATGCAGAGCCTCCTGCAGATTGCCCTGCGGCTTGTAGATACGGGTTTGCGGGGCGCTGGCCTGGGGACGCAGAGACGGCCGCGTGGTGTGGATGAACATGCAGCCATCACTGATCTGGTCATGGCTGAACAGACCGCAGAAGATCGAGTTGAACCAGGTTTCCGCCAGCTCATCGTCGAAGCGCTGGTCGATCAGGGTGATGTAGGCGCTTTTCACCAGCGGCCACAGCTCAACATCCAGCAGGAATTCGTCGCTGAAGCTGGCACGCAGCCGCTCACCCACTTCGCTGACTTTCTCTTCGTAGAGGTTGATCCGCGCAGCCGAAGCGGCCTGCGCCTCCTGCCATAGCGCCTGCTCGAAGCGCGCCCGGGCGCCATTGGTGATCTCACGGAAATGCTCGCGATAGTCGTCGAAGCCGTCGAGGATCAGACGGGCGATATCTGCGGCTGGCCGTTGCTGCGCCATGGGAAAGCCTCTGCTGCGTATGCGGAAACGCGAGCTTAGCCAGAGCCGCGCGCCAGGGAAAGCCACAAACCACTCCCTAGGGTCTGTTCCCGTTTCGTTCACGGCCGCGACGGAGCCTGTTTTTGCGCGGGGCTAGGCGCGAGACGCGAGGTTTGGTCGTCCAAATGAGCCGTCGAGTAACGACGTTCCGCGCAAAAACAGGCCCGTCCCTTCGGGTTGCGCGCAAAACCGCGCCATGCGTCGTTGCGGGACTTGCCAAGGGAATGACCATTGCCTGCGTCCCGCGCCTAGCCTGGCGCGATTTTGCGCAGCAACGCGGTTCGCGAACGAAACGGGAACAGACCCTAGCGCCTGGATTCGCTTTTAGATACGTAGTCATCGGGCAAAAAGAAGGCGGTGTCCGGGGAGAGGAGCACCGCCTTAAATACTGACGAATTGAACCCTGGGTTCAGATCAGCAGCAGATAGACCGCCGAACCACCCGACAAGCTGCCAGGTCGGCCGGATAAAAGTGTTAGATCAGGACGTGGACCTCAATCAGGCGAGGTCGCGCAGCGCATCCGCAGGGAAGGCATGGCAGAACAATCAGGAGAGGGGCCGCGCAAGGCGCAGGCGAGTGCAGCGAAGTCGACATGGCATCCGTTCCAGAGTCGTTCTTGAAGGCGGCGATTTTAAGCGCACTATTGATGGCCGCGCCAAGGGATGTGGCCAGGCTGTGAGGCATCTCTAACCCTGGCGAAAAAAAGCCCGTCACCAGGACGGGCCAGAAAAGCACCGCCCGAACAGGGGCGGTGCGGGTCGATATCAGGCGGTTTCGCGCGCGAAGCTCACTTCCGGCAGCTCCGGCTTGCCATTCAGCTCACGCTGCAGGGTGTCCTCGTCGAGCTGTTTGCACCACTTGGCCACTACGATGGTCGCCACGCCATTGCCAACCAGGTTGGTCAGGGCGCGGGCTTCCGACATGAATCGGTCGATACCGAGGATCAGCGCCAAGCCGGCCACCGGCAGATGCCCCACAGCAGACAAGGTCGCAGCCAGCACGATGAAACCGCTGCCGGTCACGCCGGCCGCACCCTTGGAGGCGATCAGCAGCACTGCCAGCAGGGTCAGCTGATGGGTGATGTCCATCGGCGTATCGGTTGCCTGGGCGATAAACACCGCTGCCATGGTCAGGTAGATCGAGGTGCCGTCGAGGTTGAACGAGTAGCCGGTAGGGATCACAAGGCCGACCACCGACTTGTTCGCGCCGAGCTTCTCCATCTTGTTCAGCATGCGCGGCAGAGCCGACTCCGAGGACGAAGTACCGAGCACGATCAGCAGCTCTTCGCGGATGTACTTGATGAACTTGAGGATGCTGAAGCCATGGGCCCTGGCGATACCACCGAGCACCACCAGAACGAACAGCAGGCAGGTCACGTAGAAGCAGACCATCAGTTGGCCCAGCTGCACCAGCGAACCCACGCCGTACTGGCCGATGGTGAAGGCCATGGCGCCGAAGGCACCGATGGGCGCGACTTTCATGATCATGTTGATGATGCCGAACATCACCTGGGCGATGCGGTCGATGAACTCCAGAATCGGCTTGCCGTAGTCACCCATGCGCTGCAGGGCGAAGGCGAAGATCACCGAGAAGAACAGCACCTGCAGAATGTCACCAGTGGCGAAGGCACCGACGATGGTGCTGGGGATCACGTTGAGCAGGAAGGCGATAGTGCTCTGCGACTCACCCGCCGCGGCATAGGCAGCAATGCCCTTGGTGTCGAGGGTGGCAGGGTCGATATGCATGCCCACACCCGGTTCGACCAGGTTGACCACGACCAGGCCAATCACCAGGGCCAGTGTGGAGACAATCTCGAAGTACAGCAGCGCGTAACCACCGGTCTTGCCCACCGCCTTCATGTCCTGCATGCCAGCGATGCCGCTGACCACGGTGCAGAAGATGATCGGCGCGATGGCCATCTTGATCAGCTTGACGAAGCCATCACCCAGCGGCTTCAGGGCGACGCCCGCCTCCGGGTAGAAATGTCCGATGGCGATACCGATGGCGATGGCCACCAGCACCTGGGCGTACAGACTCTTGTACAGCGGTTTGCGGGTCATGGCAGTTCCTCTCTTGCCGCGCCGGCCTCGATATCTGCGAGGTGCGCAGCCGCGTTTAGCGCTAACCCTCCTGCACTGGAGGGATTTGTTGTGGGCTCCGCTGGGGAGCTGTAGCGCTAATTGCAGGGCCTGTGCCACCTGCTAAAAATAATTTAAATCCTTTTAAAACAAATACTTAATAAAAATTAGATCAGCACTATCCAAGATTTTTGGCGGAAAACCGCCAAGCCTGCGGCGGGTTTCCCCCACTGCCAGCCGCCGTCAGTCAACTGAGATCCCATCCAGGCTTTACCAAATATTCGAATTTTCATATATTCGAAAAATCGCATATTAGGAGCCGCCATCCATGAGCGAAGCCCTGACCCCGACCAGCGTTTTCAAATGCCTGGCCGATGACACCCGCGTGCGCCTGATGCTGCTGGTCACCGGCGAAGGCGAGCTGTGCGTGTGCGAGCTGACCTGCGCCCTGGACGAAAGCCAGCCGAAGATCTCCCGCCACCTGGCGCAACTGCGCACCTGCGGCCTGCTGGCCGACCGCCGCCAGGGCCAATGGGTGTATTACCGCCTGCACCCCGAGTTGCCGGAATGGGTGCTGAGCATTCTGCGCAGCACCCTGGAAGCCAACCGCGGCTGGCTTACCCCAGTTACCGAGCGCCTGCACTGCATGGATGGCCGTCCCGAACGTGCCGCCGCCTGCTGCTGACGCCACGCCAGACCGAAAAGGACCCGATTGATGCACGACGAGCTACCCCACCTCGACGAAAACCTCTTCGCTCTGCCCGATACCGACCAGCTCTGCAGGCCGCTGCTGGCCACGCACGCGCCGCGCATCCTGCTGCTGTACGGTTCGACCCGCCAGCACTCGTTCAGCCGCCTGCTCACCGAGGAAGCCGCGCGCCTGCTGCAGCGTTTCGGCGCCGAGACGCGCATCTTCGACCCGCGCGGCCTGCCGCTGCCGGACGATGCCCCGGACAGCCACCCCAAGGTGCAGGAACTGCGCGAACTGATGCAGTGGTCGGAAGGCCAGGTGTGGTGCTCGCCCGAGCGCCACGGCGCGATGACCGCCGTATTCAAGGCTCAGATCGACTGGGTGCCGCTGGCCATGGGCGCCATCCGCCCGACCCAAGGTAAGACCCTGGCCGTGATGCAGGTCTGCGGCGGCTCGCAATCGTTCAACGTGGTCAACCAGCTGCGCGTGCTGGGCCGCTGGATGCGCATGTTCACCATCCCCAACCAGTCCTCGGTGCCCAAGGCCTTCCTAGAATTCGATGCGGACGGGCGGATGAAGCCTTCGGCCTATTACGACCGGGTAGTGGATGTCATGGAAGAACTGGTCAAGTTCACCCTGCTGCTGCGCGAGCGCGCCGACTACCTAGTCGACCGCTACTCCGAACGCAAGGAGTCGGCCGAACAACTATCGAAACGTGTCAATCAATCTGCCATTTGAGGAACCCGCATGACCATCAAAGTCGGTATCAACGGCTTCGGCCGCATCGGACGCCTGGCCCTGCGCGCCGCCTGGGGCTGGCCGGAGCTGGAGTTCGTGCAGATCAACGACCCGGCCGGCGACGCTGCCACCCACGCCCACCTGCTCAATTTCGATTCGGTGCACGGCCGCTGGCAGCATGAGGCGAGCAGCGCCGGCGACTGCGTGGTGATCGACGGCAAGTCGATCAAGGTCACGGCCAACAAGGCCATCGCCGACACCGACTGGAGCGGCTGCGACCTGGTGATCGAGGCCAGCGGCAAGATGAAGACCGTCGCCGTGCTGCAGAGCTACCTGGACCAAGGTGTGAAGCGCGTGGTAGTCAGCGCCCCGGTGAAAGAGGCAGGCGCACTCAACGTGGTGATGGGGGTCAACCAGCAGTTGTTCGACCCGGCCGTGCACCGCATCGTCACCGCCGCTTCCTGCACCACCAACTGCCTGGCGCCGGTGGTCAAGGTGATCCACGAAAACCTCGGCATCCGCCACGGTTCGATCACCACCATCCACGACCTGACCAACACCCAGAGCATCCTCGACCAGCCGCACAAGGACCTGCGCCGCGCCCGCGCCTCAGGCATGAGCCTGATCCCCACGACCACCGGCTCGGCCACCGCCATCGCGGAGATCTTCCCCGAGCTGCGCAGCAAGCTGAACGGCCATGCCGTGCGCGTGCCGCTGGCCAACGCCTCGCTGACAGACTGCGTATTCGAGGTCGAGCGCGTGACCACGGCCGAGGAGGTCAACGCCCTGCTCAAGGCGGCGGCCGACGGCCCGCTGGCAGGTATTCTCGGCTACGAGGAACGCCCGCTGGTGTCCATCGACTACCGTACCGACCCGCGTTCCTCGATCATTGATGCGCTGTCGACCCTGGTGGTCAACGGCACCCAGGTGAAGATCTACGCCTGGTACGACAACGAGTGGGGCTACGCCAACCGCACTGTGGAGCTGGCGCGGATGGTCGGGATGGCTGGCTAACACCTTACCCGGAGGCAATCTGGGAGAGCGCACGGACCTGCCCACGGATTACATCCAGGCTACCGCCCTCTCCCCCGGCCCCTCTCCCGTGAACGGGAGAGGGGAGACAAGCCCACGCGGCATCCAGCCCACACGAACAACTCCCACTCCCCCTGGGGAAAAGGTTGGGGAGAGGGGCTCAAGCCCCACTTAACGCTCAGGAAACTCTCATGCGCCCGTTCTCGCAGCTCTCGCCCGACGTCCGCCAGTACCTGCTGGTAACCGGCAACTACTGGGCCTTCACCCTCACCGACGGCGCCCTGCGCATGCTGGTGGTGCTGCATTTCCACAGCCTCGGCTACTCGCCCCTGCAGATCGCCGCACTGTTTCTGTTCTACGAAATCTTCGGTGTGGTCACCAACCTGGTCGGTGGCTACCTCGGCGCGCGCCTGGGCCTGAACCGCACCATGAACCTCGGTCTCGGCCTGCAGGTGGCGGCGCTGCTGATGCTCACCGTGCCGGCCGCCTGGCTGACGGTGCCCTGGGTGATGGGCGCGCAGGCGCTGTCGGGCATCGCCAAGGACCTCAACAAGATGAGCGCCAAGAGCTCGATCAAGCTCCTGGTGCCCGATAGCCAGCAAGGCACGCTGTACAAGTGGGTGGCGATCCTCACCGGCTCGAAGAATGCGCTCAAAGGTATCGGTTTCTTCCTTGGCGGCGCCCTGCTCGCTTTGCTCGGCTTCACCGGCGCGGTTCTGGCCATGGCCGCCGTGCTGGCGCTGATCTGGCTGGCCAGCCTGTGGCTGCTGAAGAAAGACCTGGGCAAGGCCAAGGCCAAACCCAAGTTCCGCGAGCTGCTGTCGAAAAGTCGGGCGATCAACATCCTCTCGGCCGCCCGCCTGTTCCTGTTCGGCGCCCGCGATGTGTGGTTTGTGGTGGCCCTGCCGGTGTACCTGTCCAGCGTGTTCGGCTGGGACTTCTGGCTGGTCGGCGGTTTCCTCGCCTGCTGGGTGATCGGCTACGGCATCGTCCAATCGTTCGCTCCGGCGATTACCGGCAAGCGCAGCGGCCAGGTCCCGGACGGCCGCGCTGCCTTCGTCTGGGCCGCGCTGCTGGCCGGTCTGCCGGCGGCCATCGCCCTCGGTTTGCAAGCCGGCGCCTCGGCACACTGGGTGCTACTCGGCGGCCTGCTGCTGTTCGGCGTGCTGTTCGCGGTGAATTCCTCGCTGCACAGCTACCTGATCGTCAGCTACGCCAAGGAAGACGGCGTGTCGCTGGACGTGGGCTTTTACTACATGTCCAACGCCCTCGGCCGGCTGATTGGCACCCTGCTTTCCGGCTGGGTGTATCAGGTTTATGGCCTGGAGGCCTGTCTGTGGATTTCCTCGGCTTTCGTCCTGGCAGCGGCGCTGATCTCCCTAGGCCTACCCAGGCATGCCGAGGGGCTGAGCCGCTAAGGCGCAGCTCAACGGCGCTGTAATTCAGCAAAACCCTTTGTAGGAACCAGATGGACGCCCAGTTCTTGCTGGCAATCAGCGGGGTTTGTAGGAGCCAGCTTGCTGGCGATCAAAAGCATCGCCAGCAAGCTGGCTCCTACAGGATCAGGCCGTAGGGTGGATAACGCTGTGCTTATCCACCAACACCAGCAAACAGGCTTATTCCAAGCCGGCAGCCCTGAGCCGGCGCTTGAGCCGCGCCACTTCCTCGATCAGGTCCGCCACCAGTGCGGCCAGTTCGGGGTTGGCGTCGAAGTCGCGCTCCAGCGCGGCAAGGCGCCGGGCACGGGCCAGTTCGGCGCTGCTGAAGCGCCAGGTGGCCGGTTGCTGTCGATTCAACGCATCCAGCAGACCAGCCTCGACCCGCTCGACGATCCACACCGACTCCACGGCGCAGGCCCGGGCCAGTTCGTCGAGGTCGAGGGTGACTTCATCGACGACAACGCTGGTAATGATCTCGATCGACGGCATGACTCACGCTCCCATGGACTGACGCGGGTTGAAGGGCAACTCCTGGGCCATCATTTCGTAGAGCTGGCGGGCCTTGTCCGTATCCGCTGGCGGCAGGACCACCTCCAGCAGCAAGTACAGATCGCCCGCCGGCTCGCCGGGAATACCACGCCCCTTGAGGCGCAGCTTGCGTCCCGTCTGCGAGTGGGCGGGAATCTTCACCTGCACCTTGCCGGACGGCGTCGGCGCCTCGATGCTCGCGCCCAGTGCCGCCTCCCAGGGCGTGACCGGCAGGGTCTCGTAGACATCGCGGCCGTCCACCCGGTAGCGCGCATCCGCCTGGAAATGCACTTCCAGGTACAGATCGCCAGCCGGACCACCGCCGAACCCCGGGCTGCCCTGGCCACTCAGGCGGATCTGCTGGCCCTCGCGGATGCCCTTGGGAATCTGCACATTGAGGCTGTGCTCCTGCATCGTCATCCGGCCCTGGGCATCGGGGCGGGCGCCGCGCAGGGTGATCGTGCGCGTGGCCCCCGCATAGGCATCGCGCAGCTCGATGACGATCTTGGCGTGATGATCCTCGCCACGCCGCGATTCCGCCCAGCCCTGGCGGTGGCGACCACGGCCAGCCTGGCCGAACAGGTTGGCGAAGAAGTCGCTGTATTCGCCCAGGTCGGCGGCGGAGAAATCGCCACCGGAAAACTCGAAGCCGTTGTCCCAGCCCGGTGGCGGCTGGAACTCCTGGCCGTCCTGGTAGCGCCCGCCGAGCTGGTCGTAGGCGGCGCGCTTTTCCACGTCGCCGAGCACCGCGTAGGCCTCGTTGACCTCCTTCATGCGCACCTCGGCGTCGGCC
Source organism: Aquipseudomonas guryensis (assembly GCF_014164785.1). Classification (GTDB taxonomy): domain Bacteria; phylum Pseudomonadota; class Gammaproteobacteria; order Pseudomonadales; family Pseudomonadaceae; genus Aquipseudomonas; species Aquipseudomonas guryensis. Next base: position 51,614 of record NZ_JACJFN010000005.1, read on the forward strand.
TCCTTGCTCACGTCGGGGTGGTACTTGCGCGCCAGCTTGCGGTAAGCCTTCTTGATCGCGTCGGCATCGGCAGTCTTGTCGACACCGAGCATCTGGTAGTAATCCTTGAACTCCATGAATCAGGCTCCCTTGCAATGGGATGAATGCAGACGCTGTTGCCCAGTATGGCAGCCGGGGTTCAGCCGGCGCGCAGCAGGTCGGCGACCTCGGCCGCCGTGAGCACCTTGCCCACCGACACCACCTTGTCGTCGATGGCCAGCGCCGGGGTCGACATCACCCCGTGGGCGGCGATCTCGGCGAAATCGGTGACCTTCACCACCTGCGCCGTCAGCCCCAGGTTGTGCAGGGCCTGCTGGGTGTTTTCAGTCAGGCTGATGCACTTTTTGCAGCCGGAACCGAGAATCTTGATGATCATGCACTTGCTCCTTGCAGGTCAGATAAGCAGGTAGGCAAAACGGTTGAACAGCACGCCGATCAGCATGATGCCGACCACCACGATGGTGAAGAACAGCGCCAGCAGCGGCCCCTTCACCACCTTCTTGAGCATGATCAGCGACGGCAGCGACAAGGCGGTGACCGCCATCATGAAGGCCAGCGCAGTGCCCAGGCCGACGCCCTTGGCCACCAGCGCCTCGGCAATCGGCAGGGTGCCGAAGATGTCGGCATACATGGGCACGCCCACCAGGGTGGCCAGCGGCACCGACCACCAGCGGTCCTCCCCGAGCAGTGCCAGCACCACTTCCTGGGGAATCCAGTTGTGGATCGCCGCGCCGATGCCCACGCCGATCAGCACATACAGCCAGACCCGGCCGAACACCTCGCACACCTGCTCCCAGCTGAACTGCAGGCGGTCGCGGCGGCTCAGCTGGCTGTCCGGCAGGTCGAGCACCTTGTTGTGCATGACGAAGGCCTCGACATGCCGTTCCATGCGCGCCCGGCCGATCAGGCTGCCGCCCAGCACCGCCAGGACAATGCCCAGCAGCACATAGGCCAGGGCAATCGACCAGTTGAAGATGCTCGCCAGCAGGATCACCGAGGCCAGGTCCACCAGCGGCGAGGAAATCAGGAAGGCAAAGGTCACCCCCAGTGGCAGCCCGGAACTGGTGAAGCCGATGAACAACGGGATCGACGAACAGGAACAGAACGGCGTGAGCGTGCCCAGCAGCGCGCCCATCAGGTTGGCACGCACCCCACGCAGGCCGCCGAGAATGCGCCGCGTGCGCTCCGGCGGAAAGTAGCTCTGCACCCAGGAAATACCGAAGATCAGCCCCCCGAGCAGGATGAAGATCTTGATCACGTCATAGATGAAGAAATGCACGCTGGCGCCAACGCGGCTGGCGGTATCCAGGCCCAGCCCCTCCTCCAGCAGCAGACGCACCAGCGCGGCCAGCCAGTCCATGCGCAGCAACTGGGCATTGAGCCAGGCGAAGAGTTCCATGCTCACTGCACGCCGTGACGGGCGCCCTGGCTCGCCTGGCCAGCGCTGACATTCACCAGATCCAGCCGGTTATCCGTCATCGAGTCGTTATGCCTTGCTGGTTGAGATGGGCCCGAGCATAGCCAATCAGTACGATGCAGAAGCTGATCTACAACAACTCAATGGGCTTCTCGCTAGAGCAAGACGGTCAGCCTCGCCATGGCTCCAGCGCGCACCAACTCAAGGCAGTCGCCCCATTTCTGCACACGCCGCGAACCGATAACCAGAGCCCACGCCACGCCTCAGAACCACACGCGACCACTGAAAAAGCCCGTGCGCAGAGGCTTTAGGCCGCATGAACAGAGCCGTTGGCAAACCTGGCACAAGCGCTGCATAGCTCAGGCAAACCCGGCGCACACAAGCGGCCGGGCCACCCAGCGATCAACGGTGATCGACGGCCCAACGGCCATGGGTGTGGCGGTGAGCGAGGCACAGCAGCCTGGTAATCCATCGCGAATGAACAGGCAAAGGCGCCTGAAACCGCAAGGTTTCAGGCGCTTTTTTTATTGCCGCAGAAAAACCTGATGAGCTTCGGCCGGGAAATGCCATGAACAGCACAGATACCTCCACAGACCAGCAGCGGCTGATCATCATCGGCAACGGCATGGTCGGCCATCACTGCGTCGAACAACTGATCGAGCGCGGCGCACTCGCCCGCTATCAGGTCCATGTGTTCAGCGAAGAGCCGCTGCGCGCCTATGACCGCGTGCACCTCTCCGAATACTTCACCGGCCGCGATGCCGAATCCCTGGCCCTCAGCGCTGCCGAGCTGTACCAGACGCCGGGCGTGAGCCTGCACCTCGGCGTGCCGGTGCTGGAGATCGACCGCGAGCGCCGCGAAGTGATCACCGCCGAAGGCAGCTTCCCCTACGACCAGTTGGTGCTGGCCACCGGTTCCTACCCCTTCGTACCGCCGATTGAAGGGGCCGAAGGCGATTCGCGCCTGGTCTACCGCACCCTGGCCGACCTCGACACCATTCAGGCCGCCGCCAAGAGCGCGCGCCGTGGCGTGGTGGTCGGTGGTGGCCTGCTCGGCCTGGAAGCGGCCAACGCATTGAAGTCCCTGGGCCTGGAAGCCCATGTGGTGGAATTCGCCCCGCGCCTGATGCCGGTGCAACTGGATGATCATGGCGGCCTGGCACTCAAAGCCCAGATCGAAGCCCTGGGCGTCAGCGTGCACCTGTCGCGCGGCACCCAGTCGATCACTCCGGGCAGCGAGTACCGCTACCGGATGAACTTCGCTGGCGACGAGTTCCTGGAAACCGACCTGATCGTGTTCTCCGCCGGCATCCGCCCGCAGGACGCCATCGCCAAGCAGTGCGGCCTTGAACTCGGCCCGCGCGGAGGCGTGGCCATCGACAGCCAGTGCCGCACCAGCGACCCGGCCATCTATGCCATCGGCGAGTGCGCGGCGTGGAACGGTGGCATCTTCGGCCTGGTTGCACCGGGCTACCAGATGGCCCGCAGCGTCGCCACCCAGCTGTGCGGCGAGGACAGCGAGCCGTTCATGGGCGCAGACATGTCGACCAAGCTCAAGCTGCTCGGCGTCGACGTCGGCTCCATCGGCGATGCCCATGGTGCCACCGCCGGTTCGCGCAGCTACCGCTTCATCGACGAAGCCACGGCCAGCTACCGCCGCTTGGTCGTCTCCGCTGACGGCAAGCAGGCCCTCGGCGCCGTGCTGGTCGGCGACAACAGCTACTACGACACCCTGCTGCAGTACGTGCAGAACGGCATCAAGCTGCCGGCCGACCCGTCCTGCCTGATTCTGCCGCAAGGCGAAGGCGCCCCGGCGCTGGGCGCGGATGCCCTGCCGGACACCGCCACCATCTGTTCCTGCCACAACGTCAGCAAGGGCGCGATCTGCTCGGCGATCGACGGCGGCTGCGGCGACCTGGCCGGGCTCAAGGCCTGCACCAAGGCCGCCACTGGCTGCGGCGGCTGCTCGGCGCTGCTCAAGCAGGTGTTCGAGCACGAGCTGACAGCACGCGGTGTGGTGGTCGACAAGAGCCTGTGTGAACACTTCGCCTACACCCGCCAGGAGCTGTACGGCATCGTCCGCGTCGAAGGCATCGAGAGCTTCGAGGCGCTGCTGGCCAAGCACGGCCGTGGCCATGTCGGCTGCGATATCTGCAAGCCGGCGGTAGGTTCGATCCTCGCGTCCTGCTGGAACCGCTCGATCACCGATCCGGCGCTGGTGCCGCTGCAGGACACCAACGACACCTTCATGGCCAACATGCAGAAGAACGGCACCTACTCGGTGGTGCCGCGTATTCCCGGTGGCGAAATCACCCCGGACGGCCTGCTGGCCATCGGCGCGGTGGCGAAGAAATACGACCTCTACACCAAGATCACCGGCGGCCAGCGCATCGACTTGTTCGGCGCGCAGCTGCACGAACTGCCGGACATCTGGGCCGAACTGATCGCCGCCGGCTTTGAAACCGGCCACGCCTACGGCAAGTCGCTGCGCACGGTTAAGTCCTGCGTCGGCAGCACCTGGTGCCGCTACGGCGTGCAGGACAGCGTGGGCATGGCACTGCTGCTGGAGGACCGCTACAAGGGCCTGCGTTCGCCGCACAAGATCAAGTTCGCGGTCAGCGGCTGCACCCGCGAATGCGCCGAGGCGCAAAGCAAGGACGTTGGCGTGATCGCCACCGAGAACGGCTGGAACCTCTATGTGGCGGGCAACGGCGGCATGCGCCCACGCCATGCCGAGCTGTTCGCCACCGATCTGGATGACGAAACCCTGATCCGCTATATCGACCGCTTCCTGATGTTCTACGTACGCACCGCCGACCGTCTGCAACGCACCTCGGTGTGGCGCGAGTCGCTGGAAGGCGGCCTGGATTACCTCAAGGCAGTGATCATCGACGACAGCCTCAATCTCGGCGCCGAACTGGAAGCGCAGATGCAGCTGGTGATCGACCGCTACGAGTGCGAATGGGCCAACGCCCTGAAGGACCCGGAGAAGCTCAAGCGCTTCCGCACCTTCGTCAACGAAAAGGGTGGCGACCCGGATATCCAGTTTGTCGAGGAACGCGGCCAGCGCCGCCCAATCAGCGCCGCCGAACTGCAACGTATTCCAGTCGAGGAGGTGGTCTGATGGGCCAGTCGAGCGCAACCGCAACAGTCGAGCAAACCAGCGTGCAATGGCGCGCCCTGTGCAGCCGTGCCGATCTGGTGGCCAACTCCGGCGTGGTCGCCTGGGTCGACGGCGCCCAGGTGGCGCTGTTCTATCTGCCAGGCGAGGCCAGCGGCAAGCAGCTGTATGCCGTCGACAACCGCGACCCGAAGTCCGGCGCCAACGTCATCGGCCGCGGCATCATCGGCAGCCTGGGTGGTGATCTGGTGATCGCTGCACCGCTGTACAAGCAGCACTACCGCCTGGAAGACGGCACCTGCCTGGAATACCCGGAACAGCAGCTGCGCACCTGGCCGGTGCGCCTGCTGGGTGACACGGTGGAAATCGGCCTGGCCTGATCGCTCCACCCAGTAACTCATCGCGAGCCCGCGGCCCGCACCCTTTACGAGGTGCGGGTTGCGGGCTTTTGCGTTGCATGGTCGTGCTCTGCAAAGCGTATTAGGATGACCACCCAAGCAAACTGTAAGAACCTGGAATCAATACGCCGAAGGAACTTCGCGCATGCGCCGCCCCCGCAACCCGATCCTGCTCGCCCTTTGCCTCGGCCTCAGCCTGAGCGGCATTGCCAGCCTCCAGGCCGAACAAGTCCAGGTGGCCGTGGCCACCAATTTCAGCGCGCCCATGCCGGCCATCGCCGAGGGCTTCGAACAGGCCACCGGACACACCCTGGTCGCCGCCTACGGCGCTACCGGGCAGCTCTACGCCCAGATCAAGAACGGCGCGCCCTTCGAAGTCTTTCTCGCCGCCGATGACAGCACCCCGGCCAGGCTGGAGAGCGAAGGCGAGAGCGTGGTCGGTTCGCGCTTCACCTACGCCATTGGCGCCCTGGCCCTTTGGTCGGCGCAGGAAGACTATGTCGACAGGCAAGGCGCCGTACTCAAGGCCAACCAGTTCCAGCACCTGGCCATCGCCAACCCGAAAACCGCCCCCTACGGCCTGGCCGCCACTCAGGTATTGGCCAAGCTGGGCCTGAGCCAGGCCGTGGCGCCCAAGCTGGTCGAGGGCCAGAACATCGCCCAGACCATTCAATTCGTAGCCAGCGGCAACGCCGAACTGGGCTTCGTCGCCCTGTCCCAGGTATACAAGGACGGCCGCCTGACTAGCGGCTCGGCCTGGCGCGTGCCGGCCGAGTTGCATGAACCAATCCGCCAGGACGCGCTGATCCTCAGCAAGGGCCAGAACAACCCGGCTGCCACGGCGTTGCTCGACTATCTGCGCAGCGAACCTGCGGCAGCGGTGCTGCGCTCCTACGGCTACCAGCTGTAGCCAGCGGCGCACGGCTTCTTGTAGGGTGCGCCGGGCGCACCGCGGCCTAGCACAGACCTGCAGCTGCCTGACGACAAGGAAAACCCCGCGATGCCCCTCACCAGCGCCGACTTCGCCGCGATCTGGTTGACCCTGCAGCTGGCCACGCTGACCACCGTGCTCTTGCTGCTGATCGGCACGCCCATCGCCTGGTGGCTGGCGCGCACCCAATCCTGGTGGAAGGGCCCGGTCAGTGCCGTGGTCACCCTGCCCCTGGTGCTGCCGCCGACGGTGATCGGCTTTTACCTGCTGGTGACCATGGGCCCGCACGGGCCGATCGGCCAGCTCACCCAGAGCCTGGGGCTGGGCACCCTGCCCTTCAGTTTCGCCGGCCTGGTGGTGGGCTCGATCATCTACTCCATGCCCTTTGTCGTGCAGCCGCTGCAGAACGCCTTCGCCGCCATCGGCGAGCGCCCTCTGGAAGTCGCCGCCACCCTGCGCGCCAGCCCCTGGGATACCTTTTTCACGGTCGTCCTGCCGATGGCCAAACCGGGTTTCATCACCGCCGCCGTGCTGGGCTTTGCCCACACCATCGGCGAGTTCGGCGTGGTGCTGATGATCGGCGGCAACATCCCCGGCAAGACCAGCGTGGTCTCGGTGCAGATCTTCAACCACGTCGAAGCCATGGAATACGCCCAGGCCCACTGGCTGGCCGGCGGCATGCTGCTGTTCTCCTTCATCATCCTGCTGGCCCTGCACCTCAAGGGTCGCCTGCAGCCGGTACGGGTCTGAGCCATGAGCCATAACGCGACTTCGCCCGATAAGCGCCTGCTGGCGCGCTTGCGCCTGGAGCGTGGCGAGTTCCGCCTGGATGTCGACCTGGATCTACCGGGGCGTGGGGTCACTGCACTGTTCGGCCCGTCCGGCTCGGGCAAGACCAGCCTACTGCGCTGCGTCGCCGGCCTGGAGCGCGCCGAACTCGGCCAGCTGCGGGTCAACGGCGAATGCTGGCAGGACAGCGCCCGCCGCCACTTCCTCGCCCCGCACCAGCGCGCCCTGGGTTACGTGTTCCAGGAGGCCAGCCTGTTCGAGCACCTGTCGGTGCGCGGCAACCTGGAATATGGCCGCAAGCGTATTGCCGCCGAACAGCGCCGCGTCAGCCTGGAGCAGGCGCTGGCGCTGCTCGGCATCGAGCACCTGTTGGAGCGCCTGCCGGGCAAGCTGTCCGGTGGTGAACGGCAACGGGTCGCCATCGCCCGCGCACTGCTGACCAGCCCACGGCTGCTGCTGCTGGACGAACCTCTGGCCGCCCTCGACCCGCAGCGCAAGGCCGAGATCCTGCCTTACCTCGAGCGCCTGCACGACGAGCTGGAGATACCCGTGCTCTACGTCAGCCATTCGCCCGATGAAGTGGCGCGCCTGGCCGATCACCTGGTGCTGCTGGACCATGGCCAGGTGCAGGCCAGCGGTCCGGTGGAGGAGCTGCTGACGCGTCTCGATCTGCCCCTGGCGCACAGCGAGGATGCCGGTGTGGTGGTACAGGCGCGGGTCAGCGGCCACGATGCGCACTATCAACTGCTCAGCCTGGACTTTCCCGACAGCCCGATTGGCCTGCGTATCGCCCATGCCCCGGTCGCCAGCGGCAAGCTGCTGCGGGTCAAGGTGCAGGCCCGCGATGTCAGCCTGAGCCTGGATAAACCGCAGCACAGCAGCATCCTCAACCTGCTGCCGGTCACCGTGCACAGCCAGGCGCCAGCGGACAACCCGGCCCATGTGCTGGTGCGCCTGGACATGCACGGCACGTCGCTGCTGGCGCGCATCACCCGCTACTCGCGCGACCAGCTCGGCCTGCACGATGGCCAGCAGCTGTGGGCGCAGATCAAGTCGGTGGCGCTGCTGGCCTGATGGCTCACCCTCTCCCCAGCCCTCTCCCGTAAACGGGAGAGGGTGCGGTCCATGCTTGTCCGTCGCCGCCGGGCACCCTACCATCCGGCCCACATTGTCGCCGAGCCCGATCATGCGCGAACGCACCATCGCCAGCCATTTCATCCGCGCCGCCCTGGGCGGCGCCGAGCGTCAGGGCCTGGACTACAGCGCCCTGCTGCGTGAGCTGGGCATCCAGCCGGCGTTGCTGGAAGAACCCCGCGCACGCCTCGCTCCCGAGCAGTTCACCCGCCTGCTGCAAGGCCTGTGGCTGCTGCTCGACGACGAATACATGGGTTTTGGCCGCAGCCGCAGCAAGCGCGGCACCTTCGCCATGATGGGCCACGCGATCATCCACTGCCGCACCCTGGAAAAAGCCCTGGTGCGCGGCATGCTGTTCTACGACCTGTTCCCCGACGCCCCGCAGGTGCGCCTGCAACGCGAGGGCGAACTGGCTCGCCTGACCCTCGACAGTTCGCCGCTGTGGGACCCGGACCACTTCCTCACCGAAAGCCTGCTGGTGATCTGGCACCGCCTCGGTAGCTGGCTGATCGGCCAGCGCATCCGCCTGGAAGAAGCCAGCTTCGCCTATGCCGAACCGGCACACAGCGGCGAGTACGACCTGCTGTTCCCCTGCCCACGGCGCTTCGATGCCGCCAGCACCAGCCTGCTGTTCCATGGCCGCTACCTGAACATGCCGCTGCTGCAGGACGAGCGCACGCTCAAGCAGTTTCTTGAACACTCACCGGCCGACCTGCTGGCCCGCCCCGATGGCGGCGATAGCCTGACCAGCCGCATCCGCCGCCTGCTCGGCCGCGACTGCGCCAACTGGCCCGATCTCGAACAGGTCGCCCAGCAGCTGCATATCAGCCCGCAGACCCTGCGCCGCCACCTACGCGAGGAAGGCAGCAGCTTTCAGGAACTCAAGGACCACCTGCGTCGCGACCTGGCCATCTATCACTTGGGCCGCGACGAACTGTCGATCCAGGCATTGGCCGAACAGCTCGGTTTCTCCGAACCCTCGGCCTTCCACCGCGCCTTCAAGAAATGGACCGGACTGACTCCCGGCGCCTATCGCGCACATCAGGACAACTGAACCACCACCCCGCCGCATGGATGCCGCCCTATGAAACGCCCGCGCAAACGCTATCTCCTGCTCGCCCTGTGCCTCGCCTGGCTGCTCGCTCCCGAGTGGCCGCAGGTGCCGGTGCAGGGCGCCAGCAGCAAGGACTGGCACCCCAAGAGCTTCTGGTTCGAACCCTGGGGCCGCTCCGGCGTGCACAAGGGCATCGACATCTTCGCCCGCACCGGTACGCCTGTAGTGGCGCCAAGCTATGGCCTGGTCCTGCTGCGCGGCGAAATCGCCATGGGTGGCAAGGTGCTGGTGGTGCTCGGGCCGAAATGGCGCCTGCATTACTTCGCCCACCTCGACAGCCAGAGCGCCTGGCCCGGCCAACCCGTGCTACCTGGCAGCCTGCTGGGCACGGTCGGTGATAGCGGTAATGCGCAGGGCAAGCCGCCGCACCTGCACTATTCCATTGTCAGCCTGCTGCCCTATTTCTGGCGTGCCAATGGCAGCAGCCAGGGCTGGAAGAAGATGTTCTATCTCGACCCCAGCCAGGTCATTGGTGCAGCCAGCGATTAAGCCCGTCCGCAACACCAGCCCGCCGGACCGATGAACTGCCTTGAATAGCCCATCGATTCCGGTAGGCTCAGCAACTTTCTTCAAAGGAGTACACCCCATGGCCAAAGCCACTGCCCGTCACATCCTGGTTGCCAGCGAAGCCAAGTGCAACGAACTGAAAGCCGCCATCGAAGCCGGCGCCGACTTCGCCCAGGTCGCCAAAGACAACTCCACCTGCCCGTCCAGCCGCCAGGGCGGCGACCTCGGTTCCTTCGGCCCAGGCCAGATGGTTCGCGAGTTCGACACCGTGGTGTTCAGCGCACCGATCAACGTGGTGCAAGGCCCGGTGAAAACCCAGTTCGGCTACCACCTGCTGGAAGTCACCAGCCGTCAGGACTGATAGCTTCACCCGCCCTGGCCGCGCCCGGGGCGGGATTCCCCCTCGCTAGATCCCACCGCACGCTCAATCCGGTCACTCTGCCCCACACGCCTATACTGGCTGCACCGCAACCCTGATTGCCACGCATGCCTACAACCTACGTTCGCCTACTCTGCCTGCTCATCCTGCTGCTGCCGTTGCCCGCTTGGGCCGAAGCCTTGCAGCTGTTCAGCGTGCAGGCGCCGCCGCTGACCTCGAACGAACCAGGCCAGCAAGGCCTGGTGGGTGAAGTGGTACTGGCCGCCCTGGCTGCCGAAAAGCTCGACTACACGTTGCACACGCCGCCTTGGCCACGAGCCCAGAAACAGGTGCAGGAGGGTCGCGACCTGCTGATCATGCCGCTGTCACGCATTCCAGCGCGCGAGCAGCTGTACACCTGGATTGCACCGATCTATCACGTACAACGCGCCTTCTTCAGCCTCGGCACGCCGGTGCGTTCGATGGCCGAAGCGCGCCTGCAACTGCACAAGGTCGGCGTCGGCCTGGGCAGCGCGCAGCACCAGCAATTGCTCGACGCCGGTTTCCGCGAAGACCAGCTGCTGGTGCTGAAGATCGATGAGAACCCGGCGCTGATGCTGGAAATGGGCCGCCTGGACGCCTGGTTCAACGGTATTCCCGAAGCCCGCTATTTCTGGGAGAAAGTCGGCAAGCATGAACTGCGCAACAGCCCACCCATGACTGGTAACGATCTCTATCTGGCCTGCTCGCTGGAGTGCGACCCGGACCTGGTGGACAGCCTGCGCCGGCGCCTGCAGCTGATGCAGGAGTCTGGCGAAGTGGCGCGCATCCAGGCCCGCTACGCCCGCTATACCGACTGAATCGACCAAGCCTTCATCTGCCAGTCATCCGCACGGCAGCCAAAACCGAAGCCATCAGTCGGAATGCAGCTGCACGACACTGGCAGAAACTCACTATTCAAGACCTGCCGCGCCGTGGAAACTGCGCCCGACCACTGCAAGCCACAAGGAAGTTCCTGCCATGCACGCGCAATCACCCGCCGCTACACCTGCCACTCGTCCTGCCTTGCCCAAACTCAAGCTGGTGCTGCATAGCCTGTCACTACTCGCGGCGGCCTTGGTGGCCTACGGTTTCTGGTCCAGCCTGCCGGCTTTCGCTGACGTTTTCAGCAGCTTCGGTGCAGAACTACCCCTATTGACCCAGTTGGTCGTGGATTATCCGCAAGCGGTATGGAACATCCTGCGCAGCAGCCTGGCCCATCAACTGGCCTGGTTGCTGCTATGGGTTGCGGTGCGCGAGCGCTGGGCCCATATCGGCCTGCTGCTCGCGAGCTTGCTGGCCTGGCTCCTGGTTGCCCTGCAGATCGTTGCGGTTTATCTGCCGATTTTCAGTCTCAGTACGGTGGGGTGAGGCGGCACCAGCCGATTCTTGCACCTGACGTGCGGCCACGCCGGCACGCTGCCTGGCTCCCGCAGCAGGCTATGCTTGTTGCAGATGAAGCCTTGCATCCATGCAGGCTCATGCAGCCTGGGAGGTGGTAATGGCCAACGAGCACACAGCGTCCATCCCTATATCACCGAGGTAAACGCCATGAGCAAGAGTCAGGATTCCCACAAAGAGAGCAAGAAGAAACCGCTCAAGAGCCTTCACGACAAGCGCCTGGCCAAGCGCGAGAAAAAGCATGGCACCACCCTGCTGGGCAGCCACGCCGAAACCCCTTGAACCCCAGATAAACCCGGCGCCACCTGGGCGCCGGGCCTCCTCCCCGCCCGTTCAAACCACAGCCCGACAGCTCACAGGTGCCTCCGCGCGCGTGACCGGCTAGAATCTGCCGCCTTATCCGGCGCAGGCCGGACATCGACTTACCCATCCGCAGCAAGCGAGAGAACCGCCATGGGCGCACAGTGGAAAGCCAAACCTAAAGAAGCCGCAGCCAACGCCAGGGGCAAGATCTTCGGCCGTCTGGTCAAGGAAATCATGGTCGCCGCACGCAACGGCGCCGACCCGGACACCAACGCCAAGCTGCGCGTTGCCGTCCACGCGGCCAAGAAAGCCTCGATGCCCAAGGACACCCTGGAACGCGCGATCAAGAAAGGCGCCGGCCTGCTCGGCGAGACCGTCAACTTCGAGCGCACCACCTACGAAGGCTTCGCCCCGCACCAGGTGCCGGTGATCGTCGAATGCCTGACCGACAACCTGAACCGCACCGTGGCGGAAATCCGCGTGCTGTTCCGCAAAGGCCAGATGGGCGCCTCCGGCTCGGTGACCTGGGACTTCAACCACGTCGGCATGATCGAAGCCTCCTCCGACAGCGGCGCTGATCCGGAACTGGCTGCCATCGAAGCAGGCGCCCAGGACTTCGAGCCGTCCGATGAAGGCAACACCCTGTTCGTCACCGAACTGACCGACCTCGATGCCGTGTGCAAAGCCCTGCCGGACCACGGTTTCACCGTCAACTCGGCAAAGATCGGCTACATGCCGAAGAACCCGGTCAGCGGCCTGAGCGACGCGCAGATGGAAGAAGTCGAAGCCTTCCTCGAAGCCCTCGACAACCACGACGACGTGCAGAACGTCTACGTTGGCCTGGCTGGCTGATTCATTGAGTCGCCAGCAATACCATGCTGACCACGCCGCGCGCGCCCAGAGCGAAGCGCGGCGCCTGCTCGACCAGCGTGCGGTTCTCGGCCCGCGCTGGCTGGCCTGGGTCGCCTCCGAGCTGTACCAGCTCAGCCCACCCGAGTTTGCCAACATGGTGCGCCGCGAGCTGGAACGGCAAAGCGCCGGTTGAATCCCGCCCTACGACCATCCGCCTGCGCCGCCGATAATCGCGACTGATTCTCAGGTGTGCCGCAACATTGATCTCCGACAACACGCGCCGCCGGCCACGCCGCAACAATGCGCGACATAAGCGTGTGCGGCCAACGAGCCCATCCTCCTTCTTCCTTGCGTGTAGACCCGACCACCGCCGCCATCCGGCGCCCGCCAGAGGTTTACCCATGAGCATCACATCCGCCAGCATCTGCGCCGCTGCCGACGCCCTGCAGGGCTTTGTCGGCTTCAATGCGAAAACCGGCCAGTACATCGTGCGTTTCAGCGAGGACTCCTTCGGCCTCGATGTACCGGGCGAGAGCATCACCCCCACCAGCGAATTCGTCTGGACGCCGCTGCCCGGCGGCGTCATGCGCCTCAGTCGCGAACGCCTGCAATTGCTGGTCGCACAGAACATCGACGACCGCCTACACCTCGGCGAGGCGCTGCATGTCTACCTGCGGCGCAGCGACCTGCCGGAAATCAGCGCGGAACGGCGCGTACTGCCCAGGGCTTCGGCCTGACCGAAACGACGGCACATTCATCGCTTTCGCCACCTGTCCGCCAGCTCCGTGACTCCTATGCTGTGAGCACAACAATAAGGAGTGGCACGCATGTTCGATGTGCTGATCAAGAACGGCCTGTTTTTCGATGGCACCGGCGCGCCGGGCGTGCTGCGCCACCTGGGTATCCGTGCCGGCAAGGTGGCAGCGATCAGCGCCACGGCGCTGGACGAGAGCGGCTGCGCCGAGGTGATCGACGCCAGCGGCCAGTGGCTGCTGCCCGGCTTCATCGACATGCACACCCACTACGACGCCGAGCTGGTGGCCGCGCCCGCGCTCAAGGAGTCGGTGCGCCACGGGGTGACCACGGTGATGATCGGCAGCTGCTCGATCAGCATGGTGCTGTCCGGCGCCGAGGACTGCTCGGACCTGTTCACCCGCGTCGAGTCGGTGCCACGCGAACATGTGCTGCCGTTGCTGCAGTCGCGCAAAACCTGGAACAGCGCCGCCGACTACGTGGCCTTCCTCGACCAGCACCCACTGGGCCCGAACATCTGCTCCTTCCTCGGCCACTCCGACCTGCGCGTGGCCGTACTCGGCCTGCAGCGTGCGGTGGATGGCAAGGTACGCCCCAGCCAGGCGGAGCTGCAGCGCATGGCCGATCTATTGGAGGAAGCACTGGACTCCGGCCTGCTCGGCCTCTCCAGCATGACCAACCCCTGGGACAAGCTGGACGGCGAGCGCGAGCGCTCCAAGTCGCTGCCCTCGGTGTATTCCACCTGGCGCGAATACGCCTGGCTTAACCGCGTGCTGCGCCGTCGCGGGCGCATCCACCAGGGCGCGCCGAACCTGGTGAGCAAGCTCAACGTGTTCGCCTACCTGTGGGAAAGCATGGGGCTGTTGCGCCGACCGCTGAAGACCACGCTGATCACCCTGATGGATGTGAAGGCCGATCCGTGGCTGGCGCCGATCCTCGGCCCGCTGACGCGCTGGCTGAACCGCCTGAGCAACGCCGACTTCCGCTGGCAGACCCTGCCGGTGCCGTTCGAGACCTATGCCGATGGCATGGAGTTCGTCGTCTTCGAGGAATTTCCCGCCGGCCAGGCCGCCCTGCACCTGGCCAGTCAGGACCTGCGCAGCGAGCTGTTCCGCGATCCAGCCTACCGCCGCCAGTTTCGCCAGGATGTCGACAAGCGCTTCGGCCCGCGGGTCTGGCACCGCGATTTCGACGATGCCTGGATCGTCGACTGCCCGGACGCCAGCCTGGTCGGCCACAGCATCGGCGAGCTGGCGCGCCAGCGCGATATGCATCCCGGCGACCTGTTCCTCGACCTGCTGGTATTGCACGGCCCGCGCCTGCGCTGGCGCACGGTGATCGCCAATCACCGCCGCGAGGTGGTAGAAAAACTGGTGTGCGAACCGAGCACGCTGATCGGTTTTGCCGACTCCGGCGCACATATCCGCAACATGGCCTTCTACAACTTCGCCCCGCGCCTGCTCAAGCTGGTGCAGGACGCCGAGCAGCGCGGCGCGGCGGTGATGCCGATCGAAAAGGCCATCTGGCGCCTGACCGGCGAGCTGGGCGAATGGTTCGGCATCGACGCCGGCACCCTGCGCGAAGGCGGCCGCGCCGACCTGTTGCTGCTCGACCCACGGCGCCTGGACGACAGCCTGGCGGCGTATCAGGAAGCATCAATGGAAGGTTTCAACGGCCTGCAGCGCATGGTCAACCGTGGCGACGCGGTGCGCTGCGTGCTGATCAACGGGCGCATCGCCTACCGCGATGGCGAGTTCGCCAGCGATCTCGGCCAAGTTCGTGGCTATGGCCAGTTTCTGCGCGCCAGTACTTAGTAGAAAAACCGTAGCAATAGGAAGGCCAGCAGACCGAGCGGGCCGAACATCAGGGTCAGCACATAACACGGCAGCAGCGCCCAGTGGCTGATGCCGGCCAGGGCGCCTTCGTGGCGGATGTACAGGCCGACCATCAGGTCGAAGGCGAGGATATGCACCCAGGCCGCCAGCGCCGCCGTCGGCTGGCGCAACAGAGAGAGCACCCCGGCGAGACTGAAGAAACCCGGCCGCCCGGTACCCGGTTCTGGGCGCTGGCGCAGGGCCACCGCCAGCAACCAGGCATAGATCAGCACCAGCAGCACGACGATGCCCCACAGCAGCAGCGTGTCGGTGTGGGCCCAACCGGGCAGCAGCACCAACGCCAACCAGCCCAGCAGGGCGATGACGGAACTCAGGATGAACAGCGGTTTGAGCGGAGCCATGGGCGACCTCGGAGCAGGAGAATGCGCTCAGCCTAGCGTCTGACGCTGCTGCTGCCAGCCAATCAGCCCGCGCTGAATGCCCCATCATGCCCATGAACCCGGTGCCACACTGATCCAGCTGGGCTGGCATAATGCTCGCCCCAAAATGGAGCGGCTGCCGCTCCGGTTCCGATTGAAAGGATTGCAATCGATGCGAGCAAGGCGCAAGCCCGCTATAGGTCCGTGGCTGACGGCTTTCCTGCTAAGCGGACTGCTCGGCACTGTCCAGGCCGAGGCCCTGGGCGTGCTGCGTTATCCGCGCGCGCCCAGCGGTGAGGAGTACCGCCATGAGTACGCGCTGGCACAATTGCAATTGGCTCTGAACAAGGTCGGCAGCCATCTGCAACCACGCCCATCGAAGCAGCCGATGGAACAGGAACGCGCGCTACTGAGCCTGGAAGAAGGTGGCAGTGTCGATGTGGTCTGGAGCATGACCAGCATCGAGCGCGAACGGCGCCTGCTGCCGGTACGCATTCCGCTCGACAAGGGCCTGTATGGCTGGCGTATCGCCCTGCTGCGTGCCGACCGCGCACAGTTGCTGCGGCGGGTGCGCTCGCTTGACGATCTGCAGGCCCTCAGCGCCGGACAGGGTCACGACTGGCCAGACACCGCGATCCTGCGCCACAACGGTTTGCCCGTCGTGGTGACCTCCAGCTACGACAGCCTGTTCCGCATGCTCGATGCCGGGCGTTTCGATTACTTCCCGCGTGCGGTGATCGAGATCTGGGACGAAGCCAGGCACCGGTCAGATGCGGCGATCACGGTCGATCGCCATCTGCTGCTGCACTACCCGACTGCCCTGTATTTCTTCTTCTCGCCGCACAACCCCGAGCTGGCCAATAGCGTGCGTAGAGGCATGCAGCTCGCGCTGGCCGACGGTTCCTTCGACCGCCTGTTCATGCAGCACTATGGCGCTAACCTGCAGCAGGTGAAGTTCGCCGAACGCCGGGTGCTCGAACTGGACAACCCGCTGCTGCCCAGCGCTACACCGCTGCAGCAGCGCGAGCTGTGGTTCAGCCCCGCCGACTTGGCGCGCCAGCCTGGCGGCCAAACGCTACAGCAGTAGACTCCGCCGTCTTCAGGGCTGCTTGGCGGCAGGCACTGCAGGAGAGTTGGCCCGCAGCGCCTGGCGGCTATGGGCGCCGAAGTTGCGGAACAGCTCAACCAACAGTTGCTCCATGGCTGGATCAGGCTCGCTCTGCGCCAGGCGATTGCTCTCGCTGAACCCCTTGTTTGCTGTGCGCTTGGCCAGCCACAGGCCGATCAACTGATCCAGCTCGCCCGCCCGCGCCTGGGATTCGCCCGCGACCACCTGGGCGGCATAATCCGGACCGAAGGCCGGGTAGCGGGCATCCTGGCGGGTATCGCCGTAGGCGGTGAGCAAGGGATGGTCTGCAGGGCCGTCATGCATCAGCAACTGCATCCGATCGAACTGGTATTGCTCGATGGCCGTATGCCGATCCGCCACACGCTTGATCGCTGCCTCGCGGTCCTCCGGGTAACCGGCCTCGGCCTTGGCCGCAATCAGCAGCATGCCGCTGGCATCCACGCCTGGCAGCACGCTGGCATGGTAGGGCTGGGTCAGGTCCTGCAGGTAATGCAGGGCCCAGCCGAGGAAACGGTAGCCCCAGTAGGGATGCCCGCTGGCAAAAGCCAGCCGCGCCAGGCCACTGTACTGGTAGATGCGCCAGTGCGGCAGGGTGCGCTGCAGGTAAGGCGCGGCGGCGAAGATCAGGCTGGACTCGTGGTAGTAGCCAATATGAAACGGCGCCTGCGAGGAATACTCGAAGCGCGCATCGCCGAATGGCTGCGTGCCGAAGTTGTAGCGCTGGCCTGCCTCACCCGGATTATCGCTGAACAGGTTGATATCGTGGCCGTAGTCGGGCTCGTCGGCGGCACTGGCCAGCACCTGCAGGGCGCTGACCGCTTCGCCGGGCTGCAGGGCCAGGTAGCGCCAGTTGCTCCACGGGCCGACCTTGTGGAACACCAGCACCTCGGCGCTGTTCAGGCTGCGTCGGTTACCCGCATCCTGCCCCGGTAGCTGCTGGACAAAGCTGGCCAGGCGCACCTCGGGGTTGATGCGCAACGCCTGGATAAAGGCTGCACGCGGCGCCTGCAAGCCTTCGGCACGCCAACGCAGGGCATCCGGACGCGGCGGATAGGCGGGAAAATGCTCACGGGCAAAGGCTTCCTGCCCATCGAGCAAACGCTCGATGGCCGGCGCCTGCTCGGTAAGGAAAACCTCCAGCGGCTCAACCTGCACCTCGCCGGCCAGCTCGGGCAGATCGCGCAGCGCCAGCAGGCTGCCCAGGGCATGATTGGACCAGGCCTGGGCGGTCAATGGCAGGCACGCCAGCAGCCAGACACAGGGCAACAGAACGGACGGTTTCACTCTCACTCCCAATACGCGCAGGGCCGAAAGTCAGCAAGACTAACCGCGGCACCTGACGCCGACACGGACACAGAGCGACAGCCGCGCACACCGATTCGGCCACGCCACGCCCGGGCCCTACAGCAGCAATGCGGCTGCCATACCGAGCACCAGCAGCACACCTGCGCCCAACAGGGCCAGCCGCAGCGGTGCGGGGCCAGCCGGCGCGGCAGCTGCCGGAGTCGGCGCAGCCTGGGCCGCCGCGCGCAACGGGTTGGCGCTTGCCGTTGGTGCCGTGGCAGCCGGCTTCGCGGTGCTCGGCTTGGGCAGATCGACCGCGCGCATGAACAGCGTAGCGTCTTCGTCTTCGGCCTGCTGCACCTCGACCTTGGGCCCGATCACCAGCAACAGCACCGAGCCCATGCGCACCTGGTCACCAGGCTGCAACACCGCGGTATTGGCCTTCGCACCATTGACGAACAGGCCATTGGCCGAGGCCAGGTCCTTGACCTCGAGCACGTCGTCCTTGAGGAAGAATTCGCAGTGCCGGCGCGACAGCTCGGCATCGCTGAAACACAGTTCGCACTTCACCGAGCGGCCGAAGGTCATTGAGCCGTTGACGTGGTACTTCTTGCCTTCGTTCTCGCCCTTGAGCACCTGCAGGAACCAGCGCTGACTGGCCTCGTTGCGCGGCTTGGCCTTGGCCGGGTCGGTGAGCTGCAGCTCGACTTCGCCGAGGCGCAGGCAATCGTCGGCACGCAACTGGTAGCGGCTGGCAATGCGCTCCTCGTTGACGAAGGTACCGCTCTCGCTGTCGCAATCGCTGATGAAATAGAGGCCATTCTCCTGGCGGATTTCGGCATGGAACGCCGCAATCCCGACATCGCCCAGCACCAGGTTGTTGCGCCGGTCCTGACCCAGGGTGAAGCGCTCCTCGACCAACCAGATCGGGGCTTGGCGACTGTCCTTGAAATGCAGTTTGAGCATCGTCTAAATCCTGTCGAAGTGGCGATCACTCACCAAAAAGGTTGTTCCAGGCGCGCTTGATCGGGTTGCTGCGCTCCTCGCGCGCGGCCTCGCTGGCGCGGGCACGGCTCTGTGCCGCACGGGCCGAGCTGAGCAGTTGCTGATGTTCGTCACGCATTTTCAACAGCTCGGGGTTCTGCGGCTCGACCTGCAGGCCACGCTCGATCATGGCCAGCGCGGCGGGGAAATCGCTGCGCCGGTAAGACGCATTGGCCAGGTCGCGGTAGAGCATGGCGACTCGATTCAACCCCGCCAGGGCCTGCTCGTTGCCAGGTGCCCAGCCGAGAATCTGCTGGTAGTAGTAGACCGCGCTGTCCTCTTCCGGCAGCAGCAGGCGCTTGTCGGCAATACTCTGTTCGGCCCGCTCGAGAAACCCGGAAATCCGCGCATCAAGCAGGCGCTGCAGCGCCTCCAGGGTGGCGGCGTGCTGCTCATCCAGGGCCAGGGCCTGGCGAAAGTAGAAGTCAGCACTGTCCTGCGCCGGCTCCATCAGCAGGCCTTCACGCAGACGCTGCTCGCCCTGAGTAAGGAATGCATTGATACGGCTTACCTTGATCCGTTGTAGACCAGCCAGCGCTTCCTCGTTGTCGGCATCGAGCAGCAGCATCTGCTGGAAATAATGGGTGGCGCTGTCCTGCTCCGGCTCGACCAGTTGGCCACTGGCGAAGCGCTGCTCAGCCTGCACCAGTAAGGCTTCGAGCTGCTGGCGTTGTTTGATGTAGAGACCGGCAAACGTCAGGGTAGCGATCAGCACCAAGACGCTGAGCCCCATCAGCAGCGGCATGGCCGAGCGGCGCTTGTTCGGTAGCACAGGCACTGCAGTTGGCTCAGCAGCCAACGACAGCGCCGGACGTAACTGGGTCTGTTCTAGGTCGCTCAGCTCCACCTCGTCCAGCGCAACCAGCAAGGCGCGGCAGTCGGCGAAGCGCTCGGCCGGGTTCTTCGCCAGCATGCGCGCCAGCAACTCGCGGAAGGCGCCCAGCGCTTCGGGCAGCGGTGGCAGCTCCATTTGCACATGGTTGACCACGGTCTGGGTGTAGTTGCCGCCACGGTAGGGGTTGGTGCCGGTGAGCATCTCCAACAGGATCACCCCCAGGCTGTAGATGTCGCTGCGCGCATCCAGCGGCTGGCACTGGGCCTGTTCCGGGCTGCTGTAGGCGGGGCTGCCGACGGCGATGCCGAAATGGGTCAGCTCGCTGTCGATATCAAGATCCTTGGCCACCCCGAAATCGGTGAGCACGGCCGTGTCGTCACTGCGAAAGAGGATATTGGCCGGCTTCACATCGCGGTGTACCAGGCCCTTGTCGTGGACCACGGCCAGGCCACTGGCGATCTGGCGGACGATGGCCAAGGCGCGTTCGGCGGCGAACACCTCACCTTTGTGCTGGGCCAGATCACCTCCGGCGACATACTCCATCGCCAGGTAATAACGGCCATCGGCCAGGCGGTCGATGTCATAGATGGTGATGATCGAGGGATGGTTGAGCGAGGCGACTATGTGCGCCTCCTTGACGAAGCGCACACTGAACGCCTCGTCATCGGCACTCAGCAATACCTTGATCGCCACCTTGCGGTGCAATGATTCTTGGGTGGCCAGGTAGACCTCGGCCATACCGCCCTTGCCCAACTGGCCGTGCACACGGTAGCCGGGTATCTCAAGCAAATTGTCGCTCATGAGGTGTCGTATCGAAGTGGTCAGGACTTACGTGAGTTCAGCCATCTGCTGAGAAAGTTACGCGGTCTGGCGGCGATCACCGGCGATTCCGGGGCGCTGAGGCCAAGTACGATGCAGCTGATATTGTCCTTGCCGCCAAGCTGGTTGGCCAGCCCTATCAACTGTTCGACCAATGCATCGAGGGTTTCCGCCTCGGCGCACAGGTGTTGGATCTGATCATCGCTGAGCTCGCCGGTCAGGCCGTCACTGCACAGCAGCAGCAACTCGCCGGCGGCCAGGGTGCCGCGCAGCAGGCCGACTTCCAATTCCTGCTCTGTCTGCCCCAGGCACTGGATGACGATATTGCGCCGCGGATGCTGGCGAGCCTCTTCCACGCTCATCTCGCCGGCATCGATCATCAGCTGCACCCAGCTATGGTCGCGGCTCAACTGCTCAATACCTGCGGCGCTGACCCGATAGGCGCGGCTGTCACCGACCCAAGCCAGCTCGAATTCGCCGCCGGCAACCTGCAGCGCGACCAGGGTGGTGCCCATGCGCCGACCACCGGCAGCCTGCCCGGCCTGAATGATGGCGGCATTGGCGGTCTGCGCGGCCGTCAGCAGATCGCCACCGGTGCCAATCACTTCGCGCAGGGTCTGCAAGGCCAAAGCGCTGGCCACTTCACCGGACTGATGGCCACCCATGCCATCGGCAACCGCCCACAGCCCCAGCTCGGGGCAACACAGCACCGCATCTTCGTTGTGCGCACGCACCTGGCCGGCAACGCTCTGCGCCGCGAACACCAGGGACTGCTCGATGAGCGTAATGGACATGGCTAGTGGATCATCTCGTTACTACACGTGAGCGGCATGATGCGGCCACCACCCGCGGCTGTCAGCCCTGCGCGGAAGTTTCCCCGGGAAGTGTTAAGCAGTCGATATCGGCAACGTGGCAACACCCACGTTTCACTGCTGACGCTGTACCTCGTAATTGTTCTGCCCCGGATAACGCTGCACCTCAAGACCGCCGGGGTACTTGATGCTCTGCCGAATGCCGCCGTTCTGCTGCACGCCAGAACTGCCATAGGCATGACGCTGCGTGCTGCCACTTTCACTGGGTACGGCATAGCCGCCATAGACGTCATAACTCTGACTGCTGCTGGACGAGCTGATACTGCCGGAGGCACCAGGACTGACGTACTCGATGGGTACACTCTGAATCTGACGGCTAACCGGCTCGGCGGCCAGCGCTGGTACAGCCGCCATGGCCATGCCCAGTAGCCCTATTTGCATGATGTGCATTGGCAACCCCTTCCTCTCAAACCCAGCCTAGGATGCTACGCCGATTAGCACCGTTGGCGAGAGTGGCCAGCTCTTTGCCAGCCTTGGCAAAAGGCGCCGGGCCCGTATGATGCGGCGCTTTTCAGGGATGCCGTATTCATGCCCTTGCGCTACCTCGTTGCTCTGCTCGCCCTGGTCTGCTCGGCCGCCAACCTCGCTGCTCCGCCCCGCACCTTTGCCGAAGCCAAGAAAATCGCCTGGAAACTCTATGCCCAGCAGTCCGTGGAGTTCTATTGTGGCTGCCGCTATACCGGCAAGTCGGTCGACTTGAACAGTTGCGGCTATGTACCGCGTACCAATGCCCGGCGCGCCGCGCGCATCGAGTGGGAGCACATAGTCCCGGCCTGGGTCATCGGCCATCAGCGCCGCTGCTGGCAACAAGGTGGCAGAAAGCACTGCGCCAGCCAGGACAAGGCCTACCGAAGCGCCGAAGCGGACTTGTTCAATCTGGTGCCGAGCATCGGCGAGATCAATGCCGATCGCAGCAACTACAGCTATGCCTGGCTGCCGCAGCAACCTAGCCAGTACGGCAGCTGCCCGATGGTGGTGGATTTCAAGGCACGCAAGGCCATGCCCAGAACCAAGGTTCGCGGCATGATTGCACGCACCTATTTCTACATGAGCGAACGCTATGGCCTGCGCCTGTCGAAACAGGAGCGGCAACTCTTCAGCGCCTGGCACAAGCATTACCCGGTGCAGGCTTGGGAGCGCCAGCGCAACCAGCAACTTGCCTGTGTGATGGGCTGGAGCAATCCCCATGTCGGCCCCGTGGATATGCGCCTTTGTCCGAAAAAAGGCAGCTAAAACAAGCGCGCAAAGCCTGTAAGCAAACGTGCCGCTTAGCGAATTAAATAAGAAATCATTTGGCGATTGGCACTTTCCCCTGTAGGGTGATCGGACTGTGTTGCATGTGTCACCGCAAATCGACTTGTTTAGATCTCGATCCAACCTTCCATCGGTTTCTTTACTCTTTGCACTCAGTCATGGCCTGGGCTGTTCCAGTGTCATGTTCACTTTGTTCAAGGAGACATCCCATGTCCGAACGTCAAACTGGCACCGTCAAGTGGTTCAACGATGAAAAAGGCTTCGGCTTCATCACCCCGGAAAGCGGCGCTGATCTGTTTGTGCACTACCGCTCGATCCAGAGCGCTGGCTTCAAAAGCCTGCAGGAAGGCCAAAAGGTCTCCTTCG
This sequence comes from Aquipseudomonas guryensis, assembly GCF_014164785.1. Taxonomy (GTDB): domain Bacteria; phylum Pseudomonadota; class Gammaproteobacteria; order Pseudomonadales; family Pseudomonadaceae; genus Aquipseudomonas; species Aquipseudomonas guryensis. Next base: position 74,627 of record NZ_JACJFN010000005.1, read on the forward strand.
TGGCTGTGAAAGGCCAGAAAGGCATGCAGGCTGACGACGTTCAAGTAATCTAATTACTCGACGCGTCACGAAAACCGGCCCACGGGCCGGTTTTTTTATCCCTGCCATTTTTACCCGCGCTCACCGTGCGCCATAGATTTCCTGAAGAGGGAGCCACCATGCGAGTCAAAGGATCCAGCCAGAAACCCAAACCGCAACCGGCCGTGGAAACCCACGAATCCATCGAAGCCCAGGTCGCAGCCTTCCTCAAGTCTGGCGGTGAAATCCAGCAGATTGCCAAAGGTGTCAGCGGTCAATCGCTTACCCCCAGCCGGCATATCACCATCAGCAAGAAGTAACACCCGCCGCCACATCGCCAGCCGCCACCGTTGACTCCGAACCTTTCGGCACTTTGGCGGAAATACTGGCATCTTGCCCAAGATCACTCTTGCCCGCCTCGGCAAAGCTCTGCATTCTTGTCAGCACAAGAACGATAAGAAGCGCCAAAGGCCAGGGACTCTCGCTGATGTTCAAGCGACTCAGGAAGGATTTTCAGCTATCCATCATCACCTTGATGGGGCTGATCGGCGTATTGGGCATTACCCCCTATGCAATTTATCGCCTGACCCATGGCAACTATCTGGTTGGCATCGCCGACTCGATCATTGTGCTTTCCACCATCCTGGCAGTGCTCTATGCCTGGCGTACCGGGGACACGGTAAAACCCGGCATCTACCTGGCCAGCATTTTCTCCGTCGGTGCGACCCTGATCGCCATCGACCTGGGCGTCAACGGGCTGTTCTGGATCTATCCGCTGATCCTCTTCAACTTCTTCATGGTTTCTCCCGGCAAAGCCATTGCCGCCACCCTGCTCATTCTCGGCAGCCTGGTCGGCTATGCGTTATGGGTGCCCGGCAGCGTGTTCGAAAGCGACTATCAGATGGTCTCTTTCCTGGTCACCAATGTCACCGCCGGCATCATGACCTTCATCTTCGCCTACCGCACCCGCAGCCAGCGCGACCAGCTGCAGGTACTGGCCATCCGTGACCCGCTGACCGGTGCGCGCAATCGCCGGGCCATGGATGAAGAGATGAAAATCGCCGTTTCCAGCAAGCGCCGCCATGGCACCAGCTACGGCGTACTGGCCATGGACCTGGATCATTTCAAACAGATCAACGACCGCTTTGGCCACCAGGCCGGCGACCTGGTGCTGATTGATTTCGTAGAACTGATCAAGCACTGCTCGCGCAAGGAGGATCGCCTGTTCCGCTTCGGCGGTGAAGAATTCCTGCTTCTGCTGCCCGATACCCAGCTGGAAGGCCTGCAAGCCGCGGCCAATAATCTGCTGCTGCAGGTACGCAACGCCCTGCAGGGCCCGGGCGGGATGGTAACAGTGTCCATCGGCGGCGCCATCCTGCGGGCGGATGAAAGCCAGGAAAGCTGGCTGCAACGCGCCGACCAATGCCTGTATCAGGCGAAAAGCGCCGGGCGCGATCGTTACTTCATCGACGAACCAGTAGCAGTGCCGCTCGGCAGCCCCGCTCCCACGTCCTGAGCACAGACTACACTCAGGAAAGGCCGCAGCATTAGCGCCAAACAGACGGGGGCCCGCTAACCGCAAGATGGGAGGTGTGCCATGAATCGGCATTACTACATCAGTGACAATCTCGATGAACTGGAGACGCTCGAAAACGAGCTGGAAGCCAGCGGCATCAGCACCGAGCAAATCCACGTCCTCAGCGACAAGGATGCTGACGTCGAACAGCACCATCTACACGATGTGTCCTCGGTCATGAAGCAGGATATCGTCCACGCCGGCAAGATCGGCAGCCTGATCGGCCTTGCCCTGGCAGCACTGGTAGTACTGCTGGCCTGGCTTAATGGCTGGGCTGAGACTCCGGCAGGCTGGATACCCTTTGTTTTCCTGGCAGTGGTATTGCTTGGTTTCAGCGTATGGGAAGGCAGCCTGTTTGGCCTGCAAAAGCCCAATAGCGCATTCCAGCGCTTTGCCGACAAGCTGCACGAAGGCAAGCACTTGTTCTTCGTCGACGTGAAACCCGCGCAGGAGCCCCTCCTGAACCAGATAGTCGCCCACCATCCGCGGCTTGAGCTGGCGGGCACTGGCAGCGCATCACCGGACTGGGCGATTGCCCTGCAACATCACTGGAACCAGTTCCGCAAACTGATCTGAAAGGCACACCATGAGGGGGCGAGTCGATACTCGCCCCCCTCTCTCCAAGTACCGCGACAATCAATACATTCAACAGACCAGACAGGATGCCATCGCCGCATGAGTTTAAAGCGGGCACTGTTACTTGCCGGTGTACTGTTCAGCAACCTGATCCTGGCCTCGCCTTTGCGCCTGGTCAGCGGCGAAGACTACGCCCCTTATGCAGGCAGCGCCCTGCCCAATGGCGGGATGCTCAGCGAAGTGGTGTTCGCGGCCCTGAGCAGTTCTGGCTACCAGCCGAGCCTGGCCTGGCAACCCTGGAAGCGCGGCTATCACGCCACGTTGAAAGGCAGCTATGACGCCACCTACCCCTACCTGAAATCGGCAGAGCGCGAGGCGGAGTTTCTTTACTCGGAACCACTTTACGAGGTCACTCAGCGAGTCTTCACGCGCCGCGGGATGATGCTCGAACCGGATAACCTGCAGCACTTTATCGGCAAGCGCCTGTGCTATCCGCTCGGCTGGCTGCCACCTGCCGCACTCAAGCCACTGCTGGAGCAAAACCAGCTACAGCGCCATGAGCCACCAGACCTGCTGACCTGCGCCAAGCTGCTGGCCCTGGGGCGTGATGACTTCTTTGTTGCCGACAGCCTGCTGGGGCAGCAGGCCATTCACTTATCGGGACTCGATCCAGGTCAATTCGACAGCTCACAGGCCGTGGTCAGCAAACACAGCCTGCACTTCATCGTGCCGCGCAATCATCCGCGCGCAACTCAACTGATCGACGATTTCAACCGTGGTCTGCAGCAACTGATGGCAAACGGTGAGTACCAGCGAATCCTACAGGCCCACCGCAGCCTCACAGTCGAGTAGTGCTTAGCCGCGCCCGGCTGCAGCCAGAATCAGCTGCTTCATCTCCGCGACCGCCCCCTTGAAACCGACAAACAGAGCATGGGCAACGATCGCATGACCGATATTCAACTCGTGCACCCCGGCAATCGCCGCCACCGGCTCGACGTTGTGGTAATGCAAGCCATGCCCGGCATTGACAATCAGCCCATGGGCCAAGCCACACGCCACGCCATCACGGATGCGGGCCAGTTCACGCGCCGCTTCGGCGGGCGTATGAGCATCGGCGTAACGGCCGGTATGCAATTCGATCGCCGGCGCCCCGACGCGACGCGCCGCCTCGATCTGCTTCTCGTCGGCATCGATGAACAGCGACACCTCGCAACCGAGCTTGCTCAGACGCTCAACTGCTGCGCGAATGCGCGCCTCCTGCCCAGCCACTTCCAGGCCGCCTTCGGTGGTCAGTTCCTGACGCGTTTCCGGGACCAGGCAGACATGTTCGGGGCGGATGCTTTCGGCGAAGTCGAGCATGAAATCGGTCACGCCCATCTCGAAGTTCATCCGCGTCTGCAGCACCTCCTTGAGCAGGCGCACGTCGCGCTCCTGGATATGCCGACGGTCTTCACGCAGGTGCACGGTAATGCCATCGGCCCCTGCCTCTTCCGCATCCAAGGCGGCTTTCACCGGGTCCGGGTAACGGGTTCCACGCGCCTGACGCAGGGTGGCGACATGGTCGATATTCACACCGAGAAGAATGCGATTGGCTTCAGTCACGGGCAGGTTCCTTGAGGTTCATAAAGAGTTCGCGGCTGACCAGCGGCCGGCCACCCAGATGCGGAGCCAAAGCCTGACGCATCAGGCGCTTGGCGGCTGCCAGCGCCCCCGGCGAGCTCCAGTCAGCCTGGGCCATGGCCAGCAGATCAGCCCCCTGGAACAGGCCAGGCTGCAGCTGCGAGACGGGCTCCAGCCCAGCATCCGGCTGCAGGCGATATAGGCCGACAGGCGTAATCGGCAAGCCGGACAGGTCGTGATCGAGGGCAAAACCATAGCCCAACTCGTCCAGCAGGCGCCACTCGAAAGCGCGCAGCAAGGGCTCCAGCGGTGGATTAACCGCCAGGGCCTGCAGCGTCAGGGCATAGTGCTCGAACAAGGCGGGATGTGGATCTTCTACCGGCAGCAGGCGGATCAGCAGCTCATTCAAATAGATACCGCTGAACAAAGCGGCACCACTGAGCAGATTAGGGACACCGGCGGCTTCCAGACGGGCCACATTCTTCAGCTCACCGCGCCCACGGAGTTCGACCTCCAACGGCACGAACGGCCGCGCTAAGGTGCCGGCCTTGCCGCGCGCGCCGCGTAACACGGCACGCAAGCGTCCTTGCGGGGTGAGCAGATCGACCAGCGCGCTGCTCTCGCGGTAGGCACGGCTGTGCAGAACATAGGCCGGTTGCGCGCTGGCCTGCATGGCTTAGATGTCGTTGTAGCCCAGCGAACGCAGCGCCCGCTCATCGTCGGACCAGCCACCTTTGACCTTGACCCAGAGGTTGAGCATGACCTTGGAGTCGAACAGCACCTCCATGTCCTTGCGCGCCTCCTGGCCAATGCGTTTGATGCGCTCACCCTTGTCGCCAATGATGATTTTCTTCTGGCCGTCGCGCTCGACCAGGATCAATGCATGGATATGCAGGATGCGACCTTCCTGCTTGAACTCTTCGATTTCCACAGTGATCTGGTAAGGCAGCTCGGCACCCAGCTGACGCATGATCTTCTCGCGCACCAGCTCAGCGGCCAGAAAGCGACTGGAACGGTCGGTGATCTGATCTTCCGGGAAGAAGTGCTCACCTTCCGGCAGGAAATCCGCCACCAGCTTTTCCAGGGCGTCGAGATTGTGCCCCTGCTGCGCGGAAATCGGCACGATCTCGGCCTTGGGCAGTTGCTGTTGCAGCCACTCCAGGTGCGGCATCAGCTCGACCTTGTCTTCGATACGATCGGTCTTGTTGATCGCCAGAATCACCGGGCCCTGGACGTACTGGATACGCTCGAGGACCATCTGGTCTTCGTCAGTCCAGCGGGTACGATCGACCACGAAAATCACCACATCGACGTCTTTCAACGCCGCCGAGGCGGTCTTGTTCATGTAGCGGTTCAGCGCTTTTTCGCTGTTTTTGTGCAGGCCGGGGGTATCGACATAGATCGCCTGTACTTCGCCCTCGGTCTTGATCCCGAGCATGTTGTGGCGAGTGGTCTGCGGCTTGCGCGAAGTAATCGCCAGCTTCTGCCCGAGGATATGGTTGAGCAGGGTCGATTTGCCCACGTTCGGGCGACCGACAATGGCGACATAGCCGCAGCGGGTTACAGGTACATCAGTCATTGCCATTCTCCACGCCCAGCGCCACCAGGGCAGCAGCGGCGGCGACCTGCTCAGCAATGCGCCGACTGGCGCCCTGCCCCTGGGTCTTGTCATTCAATAAGGCAACTTCGCACTGGACGAAGAACGTCCGGCAATGCGGTTCGCCCTGGATATCCACCACGTCATAGCGCGGCAGATCAGTCCCCCGCGACTGCAGAAACTCCTGCAGGCGGGTTTTCGGATCCTTGTTGGTGTCGACCAGAGTCAGGCTGTCCAGCTCGTTGCTTAGCCAACCCAGCACACGCTGACGAGCCACATCCATACCTGCATCCAGGTAGATGGCACCAATCAGCGCCTCCAGGGCATCGGCAAGAATCGACTCACGGCGAAAACCGCCACTCTTCAACTCACCGGAACCCAGGCGCAAGTACTCGCCTAGATCGAAACCACGCGCCAGTACGGCCAGTGTCTCGCCTTTCACCAAGCGCGCGCGCAAACGCGACAACTGGCCTTCGCGAGCCTGGGGGAAACGCTCGAACAACGCCTCGCCCGCAACGAAGTTTAGGATGGCGTCGCCGAGAAACTCCAGGCGCTCATTGTTGCGCCCGGCAAAACTGCGGTGGGTAAGGGCCAGGAGCATAAGATCCTGGTCCTGAAAGGTATGACCGAGCTGACGCTCAAGACGGGCTAAGGGAACACTCACGGCGCTCGCACACGAAATTCTTTTTCGAACTTGGCTACCAGATCGAGATTCTGGATCAGCGGCTCGCGCTTCTCATAGTTCAGGTGCACTACAAAATCACTGTTCTCGATCTTGACCTGCATAATTTCTTTCAGCTTTACGTCGCGAATACCATTGATATCCATGCCTTTTATGACATGACCGTAAAAATCGCTAACGGTACGAATATCCAAACTCTGATCGGTTTCCACAGAGGTGATGATCTTTTCCAGCGACATATAGTCAAGATAATGCGGCAGCATCTTGAACACCATGCTGGCGAAAAATGCCACAACAGCCAGCAGCACCATCCAGCTCAGAAACGACATGCCTTTCTGCGAACGCGCAAATGTCATGATTACCCCCAATTGTCAGTTTTGTTGTAATGCCCGCAGCCGCAGACACCACTATATATAAGCCGAGGCGGCCCACTTGCCCAGCCGCCACCGTTTGAAACGCCTAGCGAATCAAACCCACTCGAGAAAAATTCGGCAAACTGCGCAGCTTCGGATCTGGCCAACTCAGCCATACAGCAAAGGCCTTACCAACAATATTGCGGTCCGGTACCATGCCCAGCAACTCCTTGGGAATATGCTTGTCGTTCCAATAGCGGCTGTCGTTGGAGTTGTCGCGATTGTCACCCATCATGAAGTAGTGCCCCTGCGGCACCACCCACTCGTCACCAGGGATGCGCAGGTTACGACGCAGCTCCTTGCGTATCTGGTGCTCGACCTCGCCAAGCTTTTCCTTGTATAGCGCAGCACTGCCCAAGCTACCGGGCTCTTCACCGATGAACTGCTCGGCAATTGGCTGACCATTAACAGTCAGACGTTTGTCCATGCTGTAGCTAATACGGTCGCCCGGCAACCCAACGACGCGCTTGATGTAATTGATGTTCGGATCGCTAGGGTAACGGAACACCATCACATCGCCGCGCTGCGGATTACCGACCTCGACCACCTTGCTATCAATAACCGGCAGGCGAATACCGTAGGCGAACTTGTTGACCAGAATAAAGTCACCAATTTCCAGGGTCGGCTTCATCGAGCCGGACGGAATCTGGAAGGGCTCCAGCAAGAAAGAGCGCAGTACCAGCACGATGGCCAGCACCGGGAAGAACGACTTGCCGTATTCGACCAGCAACGGCTCGCGGTTCAGGCTCTGCAGCACGACCTCGTCAGGCTCGCTGACCTGTCCCTCGTAAGTGGCAATCGCCGCGCGCCGACGTGGAGCCAGCAGCAGCAGATCAAGCAAAGCCAACGCACCGCAAACTGCTACGGCTATCACCAGAATCAGAGGGAAATTGAACGACATAGTGATTAGCTATCCAACCTGAGCACTGCAAGGAAGGCCTCTTGTGGAATTTCCACGTTGCCCACTTGCTTCATCCGTTTTTTACCGGCCTTCTGCTTTTCCAGCAGCTTTTTCTTACGGCTGACATCACCACCGTAGCACTTGGCCAATACGTTCTTGCGCAGTGCCTTGACCGTTGTTCGTGCCACGATCTGCCCACCAATGGCAGCCTGAATGGCCACATCGAACATCTGCCGTGGAATCAGCTCTTTCATTTTCTCGGTCAACGCACGGCCTTTGTAGTGCGCATTGTCGCGATGCACGATCAGCGCCAGGGCATCGACCTTGTCGCCGTTGATCAAAACATCGAGCTTAACCAGATTGGCCGACTGATAGCGGTCGAAATGGTAGTCCAGCGAAGCGTAGCCACGGCTGGTGGACTTAAGGCGATCGAAGAAGTCCAACACCACTTCGTTCATCGGCAGATCGTAGCTGACCTGAACCTGGGAGCCGAGGAACAGCATGTCGCGTTGTACGCCGCGCTTCTCGACACACAGGGTGATGACGTTACCCAGATGCTCCTGGGGTACGAGAATATTGGCGCGCACAATCGGCTCGCGCATATCTTCAACAGACGATAGATCGGGCAGTTTGGACGGGTTATCGACGTAGATGGTCTCACCGGTCTTCAACAACAACTCGAAGATTACCGTTGGCGCAGTAGTAATCAGATCCAGATCGTACTCGCGCTCCAGGCGCTCCTGAATGATCTCCATGTGCAGCATGCCGAGGAAGCCGCAACGGAAACCAAAACCCAGCGCGTCCGAGCTTTCCGGCAGGTATTGCAGCGACGAATCGTTCAGCGTGAGCTTTTGCAGGGCTTCACGGAAATTTTCGAAATCGTCCGAACTGACTGGAAACAGACCGGCATACACCTGCGGCTGAATGCGTTTGAAGCCTGGCAACACATCTACATCAGGGGTAGAGCTGAGGGTCAACGTATCGCCCACCGGCGCACCGTGGATGTCCTTGATACCGGCGATGATAAAGCCCACTTCACCTGCTTTCAGGTCAGCGGTTTGCGTGTGTTTAGGGGTAAACACGCCGACACTATCCACCAGGTGGATTTTGCCGGTGGACTTGACCAGGATCTTGTCACCCTTCTTCACGCAACCATGGCGAACACGCACCAGGGACACAACACCCAGGTAGTTGTCGAACCAGGAGTCGATGATCAGTGCTTGCAGCGGGTCTTCGATGTTGCCGGTGGGTGCCGGAATGGTCTTCACCAGGCGCTCAAGCACCTCGTCAACGCCCATACCGCTCTTGGCACTGCAGGCCACAGCGTCGGTAGCGTCGATACCAATGATTTTCTCGATCTCTTCCTTGACCTTGTCCGGATCGGCCTGCGGCAGGTCCATCTTATTCAGCACCGGCATGACTTCCAGGCCTTGCTCGATGGCGGTGTAGCAGTTGGCAACCGACTGGGCTTCCACGCCCTGACCAGCATCCACCACCAACAACGCACCTTCACAGGCAGCCAGGGAACGACTCACCTCATAGGTAAAGTCGACATGCCCAGGGGTATCGATGAAATTCAGCTGATAGATTTTACCGTCGAGAGCCTTGTAATGCAGCGTGACGCTGTGGGCCTTGATGGTAATTCCGCGCTCGCGCTCGAGATCCATGGAGTCGAGCACCTGGGCCTCCATTTCACGCTCGGAGAGGCCACCGCACATCTGGATGAAGCGGTCGGCCAGGGTCGACTTGCCGTGGTCGATGTGGGCGATGATGGAGAAATTGCGGATATGACTCAGGTCACTCACGGATCAACACTCGAAAAAGCCGCAGGCAGGCTGCCCGCCGAAAATAGCCGAGCATTCTACCTGACCGATGACCATGGCGTCACGCACACGCACCGATAGGCAGACACAAAAAAGGGCAGTAGAAACTGCCCTTTATGCCCATCAAACCGCCCTACTCCGCAAGTTTGAAGGTAATGAAACTGGCTCGCCCCTGACGCAAGACACGCATGGAAACCGAGCGATTGCTTGGCAACTCCTTGGCCACCTGGGTGAAGGTTTTGGCAGAGTCAATCGCCTGATTGTTCAAATGAGTGATCACATCACCGGGACGCAGGCCGATCAGAGCTGCTGGGCCGCCCAGCACTTCCTTGATCACCACGCCCCCACGCACATCCAGGGCCTTTTTCTGTTCGACCGTCAGCTCGACCACCGAAACACCCAGGCGATTACTGCTGCGCTCGACGCCCGCGTCGGCATCGATAGCAACTTCATCACCCTCTTCCGGCAACACCCCCACACTCATCTGCAGGGTCTTGCGCTCACCTTCGCGCACCACTTCCAGCTCGGCCTTGCTACCCGGCTTGAGACCACCAACCAGATGCGGCAGATCGGCAGACATGATGATCGGCTGATCGTTCATGCTGAGAATCACATCCCCCACCTGCAGGCCACCTTTGGCTGCAGGACCATTCTCCAGCACCTGGGCCACCAGCGCGCCCGCCGGCTTCTCCAGACCGAAAGATTCGGCCAGGTCCTTGTTGACCTCCTGAATCACCACTCCCAACCAACCGCGGCTGACCTTGCCGTCCGCCTTCAACTGATCGGCCACAGACATGGCCACATCGATCGGAATGGCAAAGGACAGCCCCATGAAACCACCGGAGCGAGTGAATATCTGCGAGTTGATCCCCACCACCTCGCCATCCAGATTGAACAGCGGACCACCCGAATTACCTGGATTGATCGCCACATCGGTCTGAATGAACGGCACGTAGTTCTCGTTTGGCAGGCTACGCCCTTTGGCGCTGACGATGCCCGCAGTCACCGAGTGATCGAAACCAAAAGGCGAGCCGATAGCCAGCACCCAGGCCCCAACCTTCAGGTCATCCGACTTCCCCAGGCGCACTGTCGGCAGGTTCTTACCCTCTACCTTGAGCAAGGCCACATCAGTACGCGGATCCGCCCCGACCAGCTTGGCTTCGAGTTCACTGCGATCAGACAGGCGCACGATGATCTCATCGGCATCTGCCACCACATGATTATTGGTCAGGACATAGCCGTCAGCGGAAATGATGAAGCCCGAGCCCAGCGACTGCGCCTCGCGCTGACGCCCCCCCGGATTGCGCGGCATCTGCGGAATATTGCGCTCGAAGAACTCGCGAAACTGGGGTGGCAGACCTTCCAGATCGGGGATCTGCCCCTGGATGGCGACATTGCGCTGTGGTGCATTCTGCCGGGTACTGATGTTCACCACTGCCGGGGAAGCCTCTTCGACCAGCGCGGTAAACTCGGGTAACTCCGCACGCGCGAAAGCAGCCTGCCCGCACAGCAGGAGAGCAAAAACTCCGGATAAAGAGGATTTCAGACCAAGCATCGATTACGACTCCTATCCATAAAAACAACGAGTACTCAAACAGTTCCGACCAGCAGGGCACACACCACCACAGGCTGTAGCGCTGGATCACCGGCAGTACGCCGACTACGCCAACGCACCACCAGCCAGGCCAAAACCAAACCAGCCAGGCCGAACAAGATCACCAACGGCTCAGACAACCCCAGCCACTGGGCAAATAGCGCAAAAGTGAACAAACCCACCAGCGGCAAGAGATAGACCAGGAACGCTCCCCGCAGCAGCAGCTCCTCGCGCACCCCGATGACAACGGAATCACCAACCTGCAATTGCAGGTCAGAAAGCGCACGCACCAGACCACGATTGCGACCGACGCCCAGCTTATTCATCAGCCCCTGCCCACAACCCGCATTGGCAGAGCAACTGGAACACGTGCTTTTACGAAGGGTCTCGACCCAGACGGCTCCAGCCTCCAGCGCTATGACCCGCCCTGGCTCCTCGATCATTGCACAACCTTCTCGGCGGCTTGCGCCTGCATCGACAAGGCGACCCGCTCGGCAGTCCCCAATGGAATCTCGCCGACCACCGTCACCATGACATCGCCATCAACCGTACTCATTCGCCGGGAGACCACGGCAGTCGGGCCAAGTTGACTACGCGCATCTTCAACCTTGGCGCCCCGCAAGGGTTCGAGAAATATCGAGAAACGCGCCAGGCCATCGTCATAGGTCAGATACGTGACCTGTTCCGTCGAAGCCGGACTGCGGCGCTGCATGGCTTGCTGCAACTGGAAACCCGGCGGCACCCAGGCCGCACGCCAGGCCGGCACAGAGGCGCTACCAGGCGACACTGAATCGATTGACTTACAGCTGTCGCCAGGCTGCAACTGCTCATCCGAGACGGCCGTTTCAGTATCCAGATCGATGAACTGAAAACGTTCCAGCAACTGGCCTTTTTCGTTGACCAGTAGCGATTTGAGCGGCAGCGCACTGGCTTCGTCCAGATGCAGCTCGACCGCATACCGATGCTGATCCCGCGGTATCAGGGTCAATATGACCGCTTCACGCCCCGCCACACGAGAACGCCCTGCTACGCGCAACTCATAGCGTTCCGCAAGCCGCTTAGGCGCGACAACATGAGGCGACAAGCGCAGATCACTTAGCTGATCCGCCAAGCCTTCACTCACGCAGGCCGACTGCCCACCGACCCGCAGCACTTCTTGTACCGGGCCATCCAGCTGCAGCAGACGCTCACGCACCTCACCCGCTGCATCAACCCGATGCCAGATGCCATGGGTAGAAAAACTACCGTTGCGTTCATAAACAAAAGAACCGTGAAAGCTCTGTCCCTCGGACTCAGCCAAGCGACTCAGCCAATCCTGAGCATTGGCAGCATGAACCGAAGAGGCAAGACAACTGCCAAGCAAAGCAAGCAGAGGAAAGGCGCGCATGATCCCCCTCAGCGGTTTTCCAGGCTGGCGGCGCGCGCATAGGGCAGCACCGAATCGGTTCCACTGGCGGCAGCCTGCTGGGCATGCTGGCGCAGATAGGCAGGCAGGCGTTGTTCATGCCAACCAGAAGTCGGTTGCTGCACATTCAGCTGCGGCCCCTGCGGCATAGGCTCACTGCTGGTGGTGTAACCGGCCAATACGGCCGGCCCTTGCACCTGTGGCATCACCAGATTTGGCTGGGCGGCCTGCTGAGCCAGCTGAGCACCACTCAGCTCATCCTGATTGTAGAAGCGTACGCCAGCCAGCACGGCGACAGTCACCGACGCAGCAACCGCTAGACGCCCCAGACCACGCCAGCGACTATTGGCTACTTTTTCCGGCAGCGCTTCATCAGCCAGAGCAGCGGAGACGGCAGCGGCGATATCCAGACGCGGCTCCAGCAACTCCTTGTGCATCACCGCACGGGCAATCTGGTAACGCGACCAGGTGGCACGCAGCTCGGGTTCTTCGCTGGCAGCCAGCACCCGACGCAACTCCAGTTCGTCCGCTTCGTTATCCATTACCGCGGACAGCGATTCCTGCAGGGCTTCACGATTCATGGCAGTTCCTCTCTTGGCTGTCGCCGCTGTCTCAGGCGTCCTGCAACAAAGGTTGCAGGGCTCTATCAATGGCCTCGCGCGCCCGGAAAATCCGCGAACGTACGGTGCCGACCGGACACTGCATGACGCTGGCAATGTCCTCATAACTCAAGCCGTCAAACTCGCGCAGGGTCAGGGCCGTACGCAAATCCTCGGGCAGCAGCTGGATGGTTCGATGCACTGTGGCTTCAATTTCATCCCGCAGCAGTAACCGCTCTGGTGACTCATTGTCCTTGAGCGCGTGGTCGCCCTCATAGAACTCGGCATCCTCGGCACTCACATCACTGTCTGGCGGCCGACGACCGCGCGAGACCAGATAGTTCTTCGCCGTGTTGATGGCGATCCGGTACAGCCAGGTATAAAACGCACTGTCACCGCGAAAATTGGCGAGCGCGCGATAGGCCTTGATAAAGGCCTCCTGGGCAACATCCTGGGCCTCATGGCTGTCGTGCACGAAACGCACAACCAGACCAAGAATCTTGTGCTGGTACTTGAGCACCAACAGATCGAAAGCCCGCTTGTCGCCGCGCTGCACCCGCTCGACCAGTTGCTGATCGTCTTCCTGGGTTAGCATGAATACTCCTCTTGGAGTTCGGAGGAGTTCTGCGTCTGCCAGCAAGTCGCTCTGCCAAGATAGACTCGGACGCTGCGCAAAAGTTCTCCCTCCAAACTGGCTTCCTGCAGCACGCAAAGTACCTGCACGAAACAATGCAGCAGAGTCAACGACCCTGCTGCTGGAAATTTTCTACCTGATCGACAGAGCCATGCTGCGCGACCGGCACCTTGAACCACGGGTGACAGACTATGGAACCCGAACGTCTAAGAAAGTTCCCGAGCGCCTTAGTCTGTCATAAGCGCGCTATTGTGCCGGTCACCCCCTCTATATACTAGGCGATGCCCTTTTGCGGAATCAGCAGTAGATGAGCCAACACCACCAGCACGACGTCCTCATCATTGGCAGCGGCGCAGCCGGCCTGACCCTGGCCCTGACGCTACCGCAGCACTTGCGCGTCGCCGTGTTGAGCAAGGGCGACCTGGCCAACGGTTCGACCTACTGGGCCCAGGGCGGAGTCGCCGCCGTGCTGGACGACACCGACACGATCGAATCCCACGTCGCCGACACCCTCAATGCTGGCGGCGGCCTGTGCCGCGAGGACGCCGTGCGTTTTACCGTCGAGCACAGCCGCGAAGCCATCCAGTGGCTGATCGAACAAGGCGTGCCCTTCACCCGTGGTGATGAGCACGAACGCGAGGATGGTGGATTCGAGTTCCACCTGACGCGCGAAGGCGGTCATAGCCACCGGCGCATCATCCATGCCGCCGACGCCACCGGTGCAGCCATCTTCAACACCCTGCTGCAACAGGCCCGCCAACGCCCCAATGTCGAACTATTGGAGCAGCGCGTAGCAGTCGACCTGATTACCGAGCGCAAACTCGGCCGCAGCGGCCAGCGCTGCCTCGGCGCCTATGTCCTGAACCGCCACACTGGCGAGGTCGACACCTTCCACGCGCGCTTCGTTATCCTCGCCACCGGCGGCGCGGCCAAGGTCTACCTTTACACCAGCAACGCCGACGGCGCCTGTGGCGATGGCATCGCCATGGCCTGGCGCGCGGGCTGCCGGGTTGGCAACCTGGAATTCAACCAGTTTCATCCGACCTGCCTGTACCACCCGCAGGCCAAAAACTTCCTGATCACCGAAGCCCTGCGCGGCGAAGGCGCCCAGCTCAAACTGCCTAACGGCGAGCGCTTCATGGCGCGCTTCGACCCGCGCGAAGAGCTGGCCCCGCGCGACATCGTCGCCCGCGCCATCGACCATGAAATGAAGCGCCTGGGCATTGACTGCGTTTATCTGGACATCAGCCACAAGCCGGCAGACTTCATCAAGACGCACTTCCCTACCGTCTATGAGCGCTGCCTGCAATTCGGTATCGACATCACCCGCCAGCCGATCCCGGTAGTACCGGCGGCGCACTACACCTGCGGCGGCGTAGTGATCGATAGCAGTGGCCATACCGACGTGCCCGGCCTGTACGCGATTGGCGAAACCAGCTTCACCGGCCTGCATGGCGCCAACCGCCTGGCCAGCAACTCGCTATTGGAATGCTTCGTCTACGCCCGTTCGGCCGCGGCCGATATCGTTGCGCAACTGGATAGCGTGAACATGCCAGGCGAGCTGCCGACCTGGGACGCCAGCCAGGTGACCGACTCGGACGAAGACGTGATCATTGCGCACAACTGGGACGAACTGCGGCGATTTATGTGGGACTACGTCGGCATCGTGCGCACCAACAAGCGCCTGCAACGGGCCCAGCACCGCGTGCGCCTGCTGCTCAGCGAGATCGACGAGTTCTACAGCAACTACAAGGTCAGCCGTGACCTGATCGAACTGCGCAACCTGGCACTGGTCGCCGAGCTGATGATCGAGTCAGCCATGCGCCGCCATGAGAGCCGCGGTTTGCATTACACCCTCGACTACCCGCAGCAGTTGCCTGAAGCGCACGATACTATTCTGGCGCCGCCCACCTTCGCCGACTGAACTTCAGCCGCACCCGCAGGCGCCGATGCACCTCGCGGGCCAGACCGTCGCGCGGAATGCACAAGCCGCGCACCCGCCACTCACCGGCCAGACGGAAGCGCAGGATCACCAGCTGCGGCAAGGTCAGGCTATCCGGCCGCAACTGCACCGCCTGCCAGCCCTGCGCCTGATTCCATAGCTGCCAGCCATCCTCGTCCCGGCGCAAACCGGTAAACGCCTGCGGATGACGCAGCAGCACCTGGCGCGGCACCACCCAGGCGGCATGCCCCAAGCAAGCCAAAGCACAGAGACAAAGCAGCCAGAACGGCACATCAAGCAGCAACAGCGTCACCCATGCCAGGCATTGCGCCAGCACATAGGCCGCCAGCAGCAGGCGCGAAGCCTGCCAGTGGCATTCGAAGCTGTTACTTGGGCTGGACACGATCCAGGATCATGCGAACCATGCGCCGCAGGTCGGCGTCTTCCGGCTCGTCGCGCTGCATGAACCAGCCGAACATGTCCTGATCCTCGCACTCCAGCAACTTGCGGTAGCGCGCCTGATCCTCGGCATCCAGCGTCGCATAGACCTCCCTGACGAAGGGCACCAGCAATACATCCAGCTCCAGCATGCCGCGACGGCTGTGCCAGAAGAGTCGGTTCAGTTCAGTAGAATCGGCCATACAGCGGCTCCTGTGAGAAGGTGCGCAGTATAGCGAGCGGCGCCTCACTCGGCACCCGCTGACAAGCTGCCGAGCGGGCTCTATGATGACGCCCCGGACTTTCCTTACTGCGACAGCCAATGGCCGACTCAGCTTTCTTCTGCACCCTGACCCATGAAGCCCTGCTCGCCGTGCGCGGCGTAGATGCCAGTAAATTCCTCCAGGGCCAGGTCACCTGCAACCTCAACTACCTCGACCCGCATACCAGCAGCCTCGGCGCCCGCTGCACGCCCAAGGGCCGCATGCTGTCGAGTTTCCGCATTGTTGCCGAAGGCGACGGCTACCTACTGGCGATGGCCAGCGAACTGCTCGACACCCAGCTCGCCGAACTGAAAAAGTATGCAGCTTTCTCCAAATCCACCCTCAGCGACGAATCTGCCGCCTGGGTACGCTACGGCCTCAGCGGCGGTGACGGCGCACTGGTCAGCCTCGGCCTGGATCTGCCGCAGACGGCGAACACGGTAGCGCGCCACAATCGCCTGCTGGCAGTGCGCCTGAGCGATGGCCGCACCGAACTCTGGGCGCCGGCCAGCGAAGCCGAAACCCTGCACAAGCGCCTGGCCACGCAACTGCGCGAAGTGCCACTGAACGACTGGCTGCTGGGCCAGATCCGCGCCGGCATCGGCCAGGTCTTCGGTGCCACCCGCGAGCAGCTGATCCCGCAGATGATCAACCTGCAGGCCCTGGGCGGCGTGAGTTTCAAGAAAGGCTGCTACACCGGCCAGGAAATCGTCGCGCGCATGCAGTACCTCGGCAAGCTCAAGCGCCGTCTCTATCGCCTGAGCCTGGACGCCGCACCACCCGCCGTAGGCGCGGCGCTGTTCTCGCCGGTACATGGTTCCAGCGTCGGTGAAATCGTGTTGGCTGCACAGGCCGCCAGTGGCAGCGAAGTGCTGGCCGTGCTGCAGGAAGATGCCGCCAGCGATGGCCGCATCCACCTCGACAGCCTCGAAGGCCCCCTGCTGCACCTACTGGAACTGCCCTACGAGCTGGACAGCGACCGAGAAATCCAGCGCTAAGCAGAAAACTGATGCAGACGCCGGGACAAACAGGTTACAACCGGCATAACCCTGACCAACAAGCGACACCGCACTACACTGATGCGGTCGAGTGATCCGAGAGCCGAGATGAGCAAGCTTGCCGAAAAAGTCCAACAGGAACTGATCCAGGCCATCGAAAACGATGAGCTGGTACTGCCGACCTTGCCCGAAGTGGCCCTGCGTGTTCGCGAGGCAGCGGAAGACCCGAATATCAGCATCCCGGCCCTGAGCAAGGTGATCGGCAACGATGCCGCCCTTACCGCGCGCATCGTCAAGGTGGTGAACAGCCCGCTGCTGCGTACCAGCAAGGAAATCACCGACCTGCAGATGGCCGTCAGCCGCCTCGGCATCAACTACACCTGCAACCTGGCCACCGGCCTGGCCATGGAGCAGATGTTCCAGGCCACCTCCGACGTGGTCGATCGCAAGATGCGCGAAGTGTGGAACAAAAGCACGGAAATCGCCGGCATCTGCCACGTTCTGTGCAAACACTACACTCGCCTGATGCCTGACCAGGCGACCCTCGCCGGCCTGGTCCACCAGATCGGCATCCTGCCGATCCTGACCTACGCCGAAGAACACAACGAGCTGCTGGCAGACTCCATCAGCCTCAACCACGTAATCGAGAAGATTCACCCGATCATCGGCGACAGGATCCTGCGTGCCTGGGAATTCCCCGAGCCGATCGCCATGGTGCCGGGCCAGCACCTGGACTTCACCCGCAACTCGCCGAAAGTCGACTACGTCGATATCGTCCAGGTCGCCACCCTGCAAAGCTACCTGGGCAGCGAGCACCCCTATACCCAGCTGGACTGGAGCAAGATTCCCGCCTTCGCCAAGCTCGGCCTCGACCCGAGCGTCGACATGCAGGCCGATGAAGACCTCTCTGCGGCCATGGAAGCCGCCACCAGCATGCTGCAGTAACACGCAGCAAGACGTATCGACCAACCCCTTCTAAGCTATGAGTATGTCCTGTCGCCACTGGCGACAGGACAGCGGCTTGCCGCAGCAAAGGTCACCGGACTGGCCTCTGTCTCGCTCAACTCAGGGGAAGGAAGTACCCGATGCGTCTGTTGTTACTGCTGTTCACCCTGGCTTTCGGCTGCCACCTGCAGGCTGAAACCATCCGCCTGACCAACGGCGAATGGAGTCCTTATCTGGGTGAAAAGCTGCCCCATCACGGCGTCGCCTCGCGCATCGTCGAAGAAGCCTTCGCCCTGCAGGGCGTGCAGGTGCAGTGGGAGTTCTACCCCTGGGCACGTGCCCTACGCAGCGCCGAAAAGGGCAAGAGCGATGGTGCAGCAGTATGGCTGCGCAGCCCGGAGCGCGAGCAGGCCTTTTTCATCAGCGACCCGGTGGTGGACAGCGGCTACTACCTGTTCCACCGCAAGGATCAGGTCTTCGACTGGCAACAGGTTAGCGATCTGCACGGCAAACGCCTTGGTGGCGCTATCGACTACGACTACGGCCAGGCCTTCCAGCAAGCGGAAAGCAGCGGCCACCTGCAGGTCAAGCGCCTGAGCAGCGAGGAACAGGGCCTGCGCATGGTGCTGGCTGGACGCCTGGATGCCTTTCCGATGGATAAGGTGGTGGCCTTCGATCTGCTGCACAGCAGGTTCACTACCGCCGAACGCCGCCAGCTGAGCTTTCACCCCCTGCCGCTGCGCAGTGACAGCCTGCACCTGCTGCTGTCACGCAAGGTGGCCGGCAACGAGGCCATGTTGCAACGCTTCAACCAGGGTTTGCAGCAACTGCGCGACAGCGGCAAGGTCACTCAATACCTGCTGGAAATCCAGCAACCCCTGAGCCTGAGCTACTGATCACTACGGCTGCGGCGGAAAAGCCACCTGCACCCGCAAGCCGCCACTGCGTCCCTCCTCCAGGCTGATCTGCGCCAGATGGGCACGGCAGATCTCGCCGACGATCGCCAGGCCCAGCCCAGCACCACCGACCTGCGGGTTACGCCGGTAGAACCGCTCGAAGACCTTCTCCCGCTCCTGCGGCGGAATTCCCGGACCGTCGTCCTCGACCTCCAATAAGCCCGGCGCCAGCACCCGCAGAACCACATTGCCACCCGCCGGAGTGTGCGCCAGAGCGTTGTCCACCAGGTTATAGACCAGCTCGTTGAGCAGGGTCGGTTCGCCATGGATGAACACATCCTCCTCGGCCTCCAGCGCCAGGGCAATGCCGCGCTGGTGGGCCAGCGGTGCCAGGGCCATGGCCAGTTCACGCACCAGCAGGCCGAGATCGACCCGCTCGGCACCACCCTCGGCGATGGCCCGAGCGCCGCGCTCGATGCGCGCCAGGGAAAGCAGCTGGTTGGCCAGGTGGGTCAGGCGATCGCTGCTCTGCGCCGCCTTTTCCAGGGTGCTATACCACAACTGCGGTTCACGCTCGCGCAGGCCCAGTTCGATGCGCGCCTTGAGCGCCGCCAGTGGCGTGCGCAGCTCGTGGGAAGCATCGGCGATGAACTGCGCCTGGCGCTCGAACTGCACACGCAGGCGCTCGGTGAAGTGGTTGAGGGCCGCCACCAGCGGGCGCAATTCATCCTGCGCCTCGACCAGCGGCAGCGGCCGCAGATCGTCCGGCTGGCGCTCCTCGACGGCGCTGCGCAAACGCTCCAGCGGGCGCAAGGCGGCGCTCACCGCCAGCCACACCAGGGCCAGGCTGACCAGCGCCAGCAGGCCCATACGCCACAGGGTATCCAGCAGCAGGCCACGGGCCATGCGCTCGCGCGCGCCGTCGGTCTCGGCCACGCGAATCTCCGCCATGCCATTCATTTCCGGTTCGCTGACCGGCTGCAACAGGCTGACCACGCGTACACCTACGCCCTCGAACTCACCGTCGTAGAAGCGCGCCAGGGCCGGGTAATCGTCGGTGCGCGGGGTGCCGGGCGGCGGTGCCGGCAGGGCGTCGTAGCCCGAGACCAGGCGTCCCTGCAGGTCGCTGACCTGGTAGAAGATGCGCCCCTCGCTGTCGTAAGCGAACACATCCAGCGCCACATAGGGCACGTCGGCGCGCAACAGCCCCTCTTCGGTGTACAGGCCGTCGGCGATGGCCCGTGCCGAGGCCAGCAAGGTGCGGTCGTAGGCCGCGTCCGCCGCCTCGCGACCATTCCAGTAGGCGCTCAGGCTGCCGATTAGCAGCGGAATGGCCAGCAGCGCGGCGAGGCGCCGCAGCAGCCGGCCGCGCAGGCTGCCGGCAGGTTTTTCAGCCACCGACCGCCTCCAGCAGATAACCCAGGCCACGGAAGGTGACGATGCGTACGCTGTCGCCTTCCAGCTTCTTGCGCAGGCGGTGCACGTAGATCTCGATGGCGTCGGCGCTGGCCTCCTCGTCCAGACCGAACACCTGGTCGGCCAGCTGTTCCTTGCTCATCACCCGTCCCGGACGGGCGATCAGCGCCTCCAGCACCGCCTGCTCGCGCGAGGTCAGGTTGAGCAGCTGTTCGTGCAGGCTGAAGCGCCGGGTGCCCAGGTCATAGACCAGCGCCCCACAGCGTTGCTGCGCCTCGCCGCCGAGCACGCTGCGCCGCAGCAGGGCCTTGACCCGCGCCTCCAGCTCGGTCAGCTCGAAGGGCTTGGCCAGGTAATCGTCGGCGCCCAGGTTGAGGCCGTGCACACGGTCCTTGACCTCGCCACGGGCGGTCAGCATCAGTACCGGCAGGGTCTTGCCGCGCCCGCGCAGGCGCGCCAGCACCTCGAAGCCGTCCAGCCGTGGCAGGCCGACATCCAGCACCGCCAGGGCGTAGTCCTCGCTGGCCAGGGCATGCTCGGCGGCGATGCCGTCGTGCAGCACATCCACGGTCAAGCCGGTGCCGCGCAGGGCCTGGGCCACGCTTTCGGCCAGGGGCAGATGGTCCTCGACCAGCAGGATTCGCACGGTGATGGCACTCCAGGAACTTGTAGTTATGCGCCGAGTGTAACCAGCGCGAAGGCGCTGTACAGGCCGCAAAAACTTTCTTTCACGCTGAAAGCCTGGCGAAAGCTTGGCCTCCTAGCATCCGGCTCAGGGTGGCTAGAACCACCCACAGAACGCCGGCTGCGTGGTTGCGCCGGCGTGACAAAAACAATATTCGGAGACCACATATGCGCACTGCCTCCCGGCAGGCCCTGCCGCCTGTCCGCCGCCTCAGCCTCGCCCTTCTCGCCTGCACCCTGGCGCCTGCCGCCCATGCCGCCTTCGTCGCCGACAGCAGCGCCAGCCTCACGACCACCAACATCTACCTGAACCGCGACTTCCGCGAAGATGCCGGGCAGAACAAACGCGAGGAATGGGGTCAGGGTTTCTGGCTCGATATTCAGTCCGGCTATACGGAAGGCACTGTTGGCTTCGGCCTCGACGCCCTCGGCCTGCTCGGGGTCAAGCTGGATTCCGGTGGCGGCCGCACCGGCACCGACCTGCTGCCGGTACAGGACGACGGCGGCACCCCGGACCAGTACGGCCGCCTGGGCCTGACCGCCAAGCTCAAGGTCTCCGCGAGCGAGTTCCGCTATGGCTCGCACATCCCCGAGCTGCCGGTGGTCAAGGCCAGCGACAGCCGCCTGCTGCCGCAGGTGTTCGAGGGCGGCCTGCTGACCTCCAACGACATCGATAACCTGAGTTTCACTGGCGGGCGCCTGGACAAGGTAATCGACCGCGCCTCGACCAACTCCGAGGACCTGATCCTCAACAGCAAGAACAAGCGCTTCACCGGCGGCGTCACGGCCGAGCACATGGATCTGGCCGGCTTCGACTACAGCTTCACCAAGGGCCTGACCGGACGCTACTACTACGCCGATGTCGAGGACATCTACCGCCAGCACTTCCTCGGCCTGCTGGCCAGCCAGGCGCTGGGCGGTGGCACCCTGAGCGCCGACCTGCGCCTGTCGATCAGCGACGACAGCGGTTCGGCCAACGCCGGCCAGATCGACAACAACGCTTGGAACGGCCTGCTCGGCTACGCCCACAGCGGCCACAAGCTGAGCCTGGGCTACCAGCACCTGTCCGGTGACACCGGTTTCGCCTACCTCGATGGCAGCGACCCGTTCCTGGTCAACTTCGTGCAGATCAACGACTTCGCCAACGCCGACGAACGCTCCTGGCAGGCCCGTTACGACTTCGACTTCACCAGCCTCGGCGTGCCCGGCCTGAGCTTCATGACCCGCTACATCAAGGGCGACAACGCTCAGGTGAGCGGCAGCGATGAAGAAGGCCGCGAGTGGGAGCGCAACACCGAGCTCAAGTACGTGGTGCAGAACGGCCCGCTCAAGGACCTCTACGTGCGCCTTCGTAATGCCAGCTTCCGTTCCAGCTTCGCCCGCGACGCGGACGAGAACCGCGTGATCGTCGGCTACTCCCTGCCCATCTGGTAAGCCACAATAAAACTCCACAGGAGATCAAGATGAAGACTGCCCTGTCCCGTGTCGCCCTGCTCGCCTCCGGCCTGCTGCTGTCCAGCCAGTTACTGGCCGAACCCAAGCGCCCCGAATGCATCGCCCCAGCCAAGCCCGGCGGCGGTTTCGACCTGACCTGCAAGCTGGCCCAGAGCGGCCTGCGCGACGGCGGGCTGCTCGAAGCGCCGATGCGCGTCACCTACATGCCCGGCGGCGTCGGCGCGGTGGCCTACAACGCGGTGGTCGCTCAGCGGCCGAAAGACGCCGGCACCATCACCGCCTTCTCCTCCGGCTCCCTGCTCAACCTGGCCCAGGGCAAGTTCGGCCGCTACGACGAGAACGCCGTGCGCTGGCTGGCCGGCATCGGCACCGACTACGGCGCCATCAGCGTGCGCGCCGACTCGCCCTACCAGACCCTCACCGACCTGGTCGAGGGGCTGAAGAAGGACCCGGGCAGCATCGTCTTCGGTGCCGGCGCCACCATCGGCGGCCAGGACTGGATGCAGACCGCCCTGCTGGCCCGCCTCGCCGGCATCGACCCGCAGAAACTGCGCTACGTGGCCTTCGAGGGCGGCGGCGAGACCCTCACCGCCATGCTCGGTGGCCATGTCCAGGTCACCTCCAGCGGCCTCGGCGAAGTCACCCCGCAACTGGCGGCGAACAAGATCCGCGTCATCGCCGTGCTCTCCGAGCAGCGCCTGCCGGGCAAGCTGAGCAACATCCCCACCGCCCGGGAGCAGGGCTACGACATCACCTGGCCGGTGATCCGTGGCTTCTACATGGGGCCGGAAGTCAGCGATGCGGACTTCGCTTGGTGGAAGGGCCAGTTCGACACCCTGCTGGCCAGCCCCGAGTTCGCCAAGCTGCGCGAGCAGCGCGACCTGTTCCCCCTGAGCATGACCGGCGACGAGCTGAAGGCCTACGTGTTCAAGCAGGTGCAGGACTACAAGGCCCTGGCCGGCGAGTTCGGCCTGGTCCAGTAAGGCATCCCCCTCTCCCCCTCCCGGGAGAGGGTGGCCCGCAGGGCCGGGTGAGGGAAGCGCATGCCCCTCACCCCTAGCCCCTCTCCCGGCGGGAGAGGGGAACAACCATCCTTGCTCAGGAATACCACCATGTACGTCCGCCTGTTCGCCGCGGTGTGGCTGCTCGTCTGCGCCTTTCTCGCCGTGGTCGCCTGGGGCTTCCAGGCGCCCTTTTCCTACGACCCGGTCGGCCCGCGCGCCTACCCCCTGCTGTTGCTGACACTGATGGCCGCCGCCGCCCTGTGGCTGCTGTGCAAGCCGAGTGGCGAGCCGACTCTGCCGATCTCCTGGGCGCTGGCGCGCAAGGTCGCCCTGTGCATCGGCGCCCTGCTGGCCTACGCCCTGCTGTTCGAGCCACTGGGCTTCGTGCTCAGCACCGCCCTGGCCGGCTTCGGCCTCGGCCTGCTGTTCGGCGGCCGCCTGCTGCCCAGCGCCATCAGCGGCCTGCTGATGGGCACGCTGCTGTATGGCCTGTTCGACTACCTGCTGGACGTGCCGCTGCCGCTCGGCCTGTTCGCCGCCTTCGTGGAGAGCTGAAATGGAAACGCTGAATTTCTTGATGCAGGGCTTCGACGTGGCCACCCGGCCGGTCAACCTGCTGGTGGCGCTGTTCGGCGCCTTCGTCGGTACCGTGGTCGGCCTGCTGCCGGGCCTGGGGCCGATCAACGGGGTGGCGATCCTGCTGCCGCTGGCCTTCGCCCTCGGCCTGCCGCCGGAAACCGCGCTGATCCTGCTGGCCGCCGTGTACCTGGGTTGCGAGTACGGTGGGCGCATCTCCGCCATCCTGCTCAACGTGCCGGGCGACGCCGCCGCCATCATGACCACCCTCGACGGCTATCCGCTGGCGCGCCAGGGCAAGGGCGGCATCGCCCTGTCGCTGTCGGCCATGAGTTCGTTCATCGGCAGCACCATCGCCACCATCGGCGTCGTATTGTTCGCGCCGATCCTGGCCAACTGGGCGGTGGCCTTCGGCCCGGCCGAGTACTTCATGCTGATGGTGTTCGCCATCGCCTGCCTGGGCGGCATGGTCGGCGACAAGCCGGTCAAGACCCTGCTCGCCGCGCTGATCGGCCTGGGCCTGGCCACCGTCGGGGTGGACGCCACCACCGGGGTGTACCGCTTCACCTTCGACAGCATCGGCCTGTCCGACGGCATCCAGTTCGTCATCGTGGTGATCGGCCTGTTCAGCGTCAGCGAGGTGCTGCTGATGCTCGAACACACCGCCAGCGGCCAGCAGGCGGTGAAGGCTAGCGGGCGCATGCTGTTCAACGCCAAGGAGTTCACCTTCACCTGGTGGAGCACGGTGCGCAGCTCCCTGGCCGGCTTCGTCATCGGCGTGCTGCCGGGCGCCGGGGCGACCATCGCCAGCGCCATCACCTACATGAGCGAGAAGCGCATCGCCGGCAGCAGCGGCCGCTTCGGCGACGGCGACCTGCGCGGCGTGGCGGCCCCGGAAGCGGCCAACAATGCCTCGGCCTGCGGCTCGCTGATCCCCATGCTGACCCTCGGCGTGCCGGGTTCGGGCACCACTGCGGTGATGATCGGCGCCCTGACCCTGTACAACATCACCCCCGGCCCGCTGCTGTTCGAGCAGCAGCCGGACGTGGTCTGGGGCCTGATCGCCTCGCTGTTCATCGGCAACGTCATCCTGCTGGTGATGAACATCCCGCTGGTCGGCCTGTTCGCCCGCATGCTCAGCGTGCCGACCTGGATCCTGGTGCCGGCCATCACCATCATCAGCCTGGTCGGCGTCTACGCCGTGCACAGCACCACCTTCGACCTGGTGCTGATGATCGGCCTCGGCGTGTTCGGCTACCTGCTGCGCAAGATGGACTTCCCGCTGTCGTCGCTGATCCTCGGCTTCGTCCTTGGCGAACTGATGGAGTCCAACCTGCGCCGCGCCCTGTCGATCAGCAACGGCGACCTGGCGATCCTCTGGCAGAGCCCGATCAGCATGGCGCTGTGGGGCCTGGCCGCGCTGATGCTGGCCCTGCCAGGCCTGCGCTGGCTGCGCAAGCGCCGCTCGCTGCGCGCCGCGCATGCCTAACTGGTGGCTCACCCCGCTGGCCGGCGCGGCCGGCGGTGCCCTGGCCAGCCTGATCGGCTGGCCTTTGCCGTGGATGGTCGGCTCGCTGCTGACGGTGATTTTGCTGCGCTGTCTGGGCGGCCTGGACCTGCGCGAGGTGCCCGGCGCGCGCAAGGGTGGACAGTGGCTGGTGGGCACCGGCATCGGTCTGCACTTCAGCCCGGCGGTGCTGCAGCAGGTCGTCAGCCACGGCGGCCTGCTGCTGGCCGGCGCGCTGTTCACCAGCCTCACCTGCCTGATCGGCATCGGCCTGCTGCGGCGGGCCGGCTGCGACCGCGCCACCGCCTACTTCGCCAGCATGCCCGGCGGCGCCAGCGAGATGGTCAACCTCGGCCAGCGCAATGGCGCCCTCGCCAGCCAGGTGGCCGCCGGGCAGAGCCTGCGTCTGCTGCTGGTGGTGCTCTGCGTGCCGGCGCTGTTCCAGTGGTGGCTGGGCACGCCACCGGCCCTGGCACATGCCGGCGGCAACGTGGACATCGCGGTTCTGGCGCTGCTGCTGGCCGGCGGCGCCGGCCTGGCCCTGCTCGGCCAGCGCCTGCGCCAGCCCAATCCCTGGCTACTCGGGCCGATTCTGGTCAGCGCGCTGGGGGCGATCCTGCTTGAGTCCAACCCGAGCCTGCCGGCCGGCACCAGCCAGCTCGGCCAGTGGCTGATCGGCAGCGCCCTGGGCTGCCACTTCGGCCGCGAGTTCTTCCGCCACGCGCCGCGCTTCGTCACCCTGGTGCTGCTGGCCACGCTGCTGGCCATGCTCAGCGCCGCCCTGGGTGCCGGGGCGCTGGGCTGGCTCGGCGCCCTGGACCGGCGCGCGCTGATGCTGGGCATGATGCCCGGCGGCATCGCCGAACTGAGCCTGACCGCCGAAGCCCTGGCCCTGTCGGTGCCGCTGATCACCGGGCTGCAGGTGCTGCGCCTGCTGTGCGTGCTGTTTCTCGCCGAGCCGCTGTTCCGCCTGTGGCAGCGCCTTCATCGGGTTTGATCCGGTTTTCCTCGAACCACCTTTGACCCGCCTTGTGCGGGTCTTTTTTTGCACGGGAGGACGCGCAACCGGGCGCTGCAGGGTTTTCGCGCAGACAAAAAAAGGGGCGACCGAAGTCGCCCTAATTTGCCTTGCGTGCTCGTTGCCAGGAAGGATCAGCTTGGCTTGCGCTTGTGCGAGTCCTTCCAGATGAAATAACCGACGCCTGCGAAGAAGGCGATCATCAGACCGACCGTACCGATGCCGGCGAGTACCACTGTATCGATGAACATGGCTGCCTCCTTGTGCAAAGCCCCTGCTGGATGGCTTCAAGGTAACGGCAACGGGCCTGGCGAAAATTGACCGGGGTCAATATCTGCATGGGCAGGTGGAGGGAGGTGCTACGGGTGTTGATCTGGGTCAATTTTGCCCGGGCAGGCGCCCTGCGCGCGCTGACTCAGAACCCGTTTCGTATCTCGGTAACTCCCCTCCTCCCTGAATGGAAGAGGGGGGGCAAAGCTATCCGCGCCTGTCTCTACAAGCAGCTATGGCACTGCAAAAAAGATCATAAACAGCTTCTCAGCGCTTCTTCGGTTTGCCCTTGGCCTTCTTCTTGGCCTTGGGCAAGGGCAACGCCTGTTCGAAAGCTTGGCGCATCTCGTCGAGCTTCTTGTCGTGCAGGTCGTGGATGCGCTTGCCGCGCTCGGCGCTGAAGTCGATCAGCTTGTCGTCGTTGCTCATGACTGCGTCCGGATCAGGCGAAAAGTGAGGTTTAAGCGTGGCGCCACCGGCTTGGCGGTTTTCGCCACCTGATGCTGCCAATAATGCTGGGTTGCGCCTGCCATGAC
Source organism: Aquipseudomonas guryensis (assembly GCF_014164785.1). Taxonomy (GTDB): domain Bacteria; phylum Pseudomonadota; class Gammaproteobacteria; order Pseudomonadales; family Pseudomonadaceae; genus Aquipseudomonas; species Aquipseudomonas guryensis. The sequence goes on from NZ_JACJFN010000005.1 coordinate 102,013, forward strand.
CAGCAGCGCACCATGTCCCAGCGGCAGCGAGTGCTCTATAGCCTGGTGGCCCTTGCGACGCAGATCGAAGCGCCGGGTAGCACCGAGATTGAGCGAGGCGACCAGCGGATTGCGCCCCAGCTCGGGCTCATCGTCACTGTGCCAGCCCATGGAGTCCTGGCCATCGCGGTAATAGTTGAGCAGTACGCCGTTCAGCCGCTGCCCCGCCACCGTCTCGACCTGTGCGCGAATCTGCGCCAGCAGGGGGGTCCAGGGCAACGGCTGGTGCAGCAGACCGGAATAGCGATAGCTGGCCTCGGCATCGCCATACCAGGCGACCAGGCGTGGCACCGGATAATGCCGACCATGCAGGAAGACGTGCGGCTGCTCCCAGGGCGTCTCAACCAGCAGCTGTGCCAGCCACTGGTCGGCGCAGGCCGCATCCAGCCAGTGCGGACGGTAATCCAGCTGGGCATCGGGCAATTGCAGGGGCAGGTCGGCGAACAGATCCACGGCTTCGATTATCTGGCAGGTTACGAAAACAGGTCAGACCTCAACATCCACCCACAGCCCCTGCCGCGGCAACTCGTCGAGCAGTTTCTCATCGGCCTTATCGACCTCGCCCTCGGCCAATGCCTCCGGGCTGTAGTGACGACGCTGGCGACGACGTTGTTCCTCGCGCAGGAGCATCTCGGCTTCCTGCGGGTGACGCTTGTCCAGCTCCACCGCGCTTTCCTTCTGGCTTTCGCTGGCGGGCGTGACCGGCGGAATTTCCGGGCGCGGCTTGGGCACGTCCTGCTGGACGGTCACCGGCTGAAGGCTATGTGGAATCGGCGGCAGCATGGATTTCCCTCACTCTTGAAACTGCTGTCGGCTGGACGGCCATCAACTTGAACGGACGCTCGCTACACTTTCGACTCAGGCTTTGCCGATTGATTCCGGGCAAAGCCACAAGTGTCGTCGCTCTGCGCGCGGCGTTCCGTTACCATACGCGGCTTTTTTCGCAGCTGGGGCAATTCATGGCAAGTAGTGGCACTGTGCAGCAGTATGAACCGGGGCAACGCTGGATCAGCGACAGCGAGGCGGAACTGGGCCTCGGCACCATCCTGACCTCCGACGGCCGGTTGCTTACCGTGCTTTATCCGGCGACCGGCGAAACCCGCCAGTACGCCCTGCGCAACGCCCCGCTGACCCGCGTGCGCTTCGCCCCGGGTGACGAGATCACCCACTTCGAAGGCTGGAAGATGACCGTGCAGGAAGTCGAAGACGTCGACGGCCTGCTGGTCTACCACGGTTTCGATGCCCAGCACGCGCCCTACACACTGCCGGAAACCCAGCTGTCCAACTTCATCCAGTTCCGCCTGGCCAGCGACCGCCTGTTCGCCGGGCAGATCGACCCGCTGAGCTGGTTCTCCCTGCGCTACCACAGCCTCGAACACCAGAGCCGCCTGCTGCAGTCCAACCTGTGGGGCCTGGGTGGCGCGCGCGCACAGCCGATCGCCCACCAACTGCATATCGCCCGCGAAGTCGCCGACCGGGTCGCCCCGCGCGTGCTGCTGGCCGACGAAGTGGGCCTGGGCAAGACCATCGAAGCCGGCCTGGTGATTCACCGCCAGCTGCTCACTGGCCGTGCCAGCCGCGTGCTGATCCTGGTGCCGGAGAACCTGCAGCACCAGTGGCTGGTGGAAATGCGCCGACGCTTCAACCTGGAGGTGGCGCTGTTCGACGCCGAACGCTTCGTCGAAAGCGATGCCGACAACCCCTTCGAAGACACCCAGCTGGCGCTGGTCTCGCTGGAATGGCTGAAGCGCAGCGAGAAAGCCCAGGACGCCGCGTTCGCCGCCGGCTGGGATCTGCTGGTGGTCGACGAGGCCCACCACCTGGTCTGGCACCCGGAAAAAGCCAGCGACGAATACCGCCTGGTCGAGCAACTGGCCGGCCTGATTCCCGGCGTGCTGCTGCTCACCGCCACCCCGGAACAACTGGGCCTGGAAAGCCACTTCGCCCGCCTGCGCCTGCTCGACCCCAACCGTTTCCATGATCTGGCCGCCTTCCGCGCCGAAAGCGCCAACTACCGCCCGGTCGCCGAAGCGGTACAGGAACTGCTCGACGAAGGACGTCTGTCGGAAAAGGCCCACGCCACTATCCACGGCTTCCTCGGCGCCGAGGGCGAAGCGCTGCTGGGCGCGGTCAGCGATGGCGACAGCGAGGCCGCCGCCCGCCTGATTCGCGAGCTGCTCGACCGCCACGGCACCGGCCGTCTGCTGTTCCGCAACACCCGCGCCGCCGTGCAGGGCTTCCCCCAGCGCGAGCTGCACGCCTACCCGCTGGCCAACCCGGTCGAATACATGGAGCTGCCGCTCGGCGAACATGCTGACCTGTACCCGGAAGTCAGCTACCAGGCGCAGCAGGAAGGCGCTGAAGACGAGCGCTGGTGGAAGTTCGACCCGCGCGTCGACTGGCTGATCGACACCCTGAAGATGCTCAAGAAGTTCAAGGTGCTGGTGATCTGCGCCCACGCCGAGACCGCCCTTGATCTGGAAGACGCCCTGCGCGTGCGTTCCGGCATCCCGGCCACGGTGTTCCACGAGGGAATGAACATCCTCGAACGCGACCGCGCCGCCGCCTACTTCGCCGACGAGGAATTCGGCGCCCAGGTGCTGATCTGCTCCGAGATCGGTTCCGAAGGCCGCAACTTCCAGTTCAGCCATCACCTGGTGCTGTTCGACCTGCCGGCCCACCCGGACCTGCTCGAGCAGCGCATCGGCCGCCTCGACCGCATCGGCCAGAAGCACGTGATCCAGCTGCACGTGCCGTACCTGGAGAACAGCCCGCAGGAACGCCTGTTCCAGTGGTACCACCAGGCGCTGAACGCCTTCCTCAATACCTGCCCGACCGGCAACGCCCTGCAGCACCAGTTCGGCCCGCGCCTGCTGCCGTTGCTGGAAGAAAGCGACGGCGGCGACTGGCAAGGCCTGCTGGACGAGGCCACGGCCGAGCGCAAACGCCTGGAAGGCGAGCTGCACAGTGGCCGCGACCGCCTGCTGGAGCTCAACTCCGGCGGCTCCGGCGAAGGCCAGCAGTTGGTCGAGGACATCCTCGAGCAGGACGACCAGTTCGCCCTGCCGATCTACATGGAAGAGCTGTTCGACGCCTACGGCATCGACAGCGAGGACCATTCGGAAAACGCCCTGGTGCTGCGCCCCAGCGAGAAGATGCTGGACGCCAGTTTCCCGCTTGGCGACGACGAGGCGGTCACAATCACCTACGACCGCAACCAGGCCCTGGCCCGCGAAGACATGCAGTTCCTCACCTGGGAACACCCCATGGTGCAGGGCGGCATGGACCTGGTGCTGTCCGGTTCGATGGGCAACACCGCGGTGGCGCTGATCAAGAACAAGGCACTGAAACCCGGCACCGTGCTGCTCGAGTTGCTCTACGTCAGCGAAGTGGTGGCCCCGCGCTCGCTGCAGCTGAGCCGCTACCTGCCGCCGGTGGCGCTGCGCTGCCTGCTCGACGGCAACGGCAACGACCTGGCCGCGCGCGTGGCCTTCGAGACCCTCAACGACCAGCTGGAAAGCGTGCCACGGGCCAGTGCCAACAAGTTCGTGCAGGCCCAGCGCGAAGTGCTGAGCAAGCAGATCAACGCCGCCGAGGCGAAGATACTGCCGCGCCACACCCAGCGCGTGGATGAAGCACGCCAGCGTTTCAGCGCCGGCCTGGACGAGGAAATCGCCCGCCTGACGGCCCTGCAGGCGGTCAACCCGAGCGTGCGCGACAGCGAGATCGAAGCCCTGCGCAAGCAGCGCAGCAGCGGCCTGAGCTTCTTCGAAAAAGCCGCCATGCGCCTGGAGGCGATCCGCGTACTGGTCGCCGGCTGATTCGCCGCGATTGGTAGCCCGGATGAAATCCGGGAGTGGCGTTGTTCAGGCCGTGGATTGCATCCGGGCGACGAACCGCCAATAAAAAGGGGCAGCCTAGGCTGCCCCTTTTTCATACCCGCGCGAATCAGCTGGCGCCCAGCTTGCTGCGCATCTTCTCGCACATCACGGTCATCTCGTCGTAGATCGCCTGCGGGTTCTGCTGCTTGACCTGCCAGGCCATGCGCCCCTGCTCGTGCGGCAGGATCATGAACGCGCCCTTGGCGACTTCCTGATAGATGTAGTCGGCGATATCCGCAGCGCTGATCGGGCTGCCTTCCAGCAACTTGCCGACCTGCTGCTTCATCGCCGGGGTCGGGCCACGGAAAGAGTCGAGCAGGTTGGTCTGGAAAAACGACGGGCAGACCACGTGCACGCTGACGCCTTCCGGCTTGAGTTCGGGCAGCAGGCTCTCGGACAAAGCCACCACGCCGGCCTTGGCCACGTTGTAGTTGCTCATCGCCGGCCCCTGCATCAGCGCGGCCATGGAGGCGATGTTGATGATCCGCCCCTTGCTTTGCAGCAGCAGCGGCAGGAACGCCTTGCAGCCCTTGACCACGCCCATCAGGTTGATTGCCAGCTGCCAGTCCCAGTCCTCCAGGCTCAGATCGCCGAAGAAACCACCTGCCGAAACCCCGGCGTTGTTGACCAGCACATCGAGGCCGCCAAAGCGCTCCTCGCAGGCCTGGGCCACGGCGGTCAGCTGGCTGTAATCACGCACGTCACAACGCATGGTGAAGCCATCACCACCGGCTTCGCGCACCAGCTGGAGGCTCTCTGCCAGACCGGTTTCGTTGACGTCGGCCAGGGCCAGCTGCCAGCCCTCGCGCGCCCAACGCAGGGCTATTTCGCGTCCCAGACCGGAGCCCGCTCCGGTAATCATCATGCGCTTTTGCATTATTTACAGCCTTGCTGTCGGGTGAGAATGCAAGGAGTGTAACCAAGCTCGGCGCGAGCACCTTGCAGCATCAGACTGCTGAATGACGACCAAGAAAGGCACCCTAAGAACCTTGCCCGCTCATGCCTCAGGCTACACACCTCAAACACGCCTCTGGCGCAGCAGCAGACCCAGGTAGATCGGCAGGTTCACCAACAGCACAAGCGCGCCCAGCCAGAGCTGAGTCTGCGCCGTTAGCCCGGCCGGATAGATCAGTGGAATCAGGTACTGCTCGACGAACCCACCGCTGTAGCCCTGCTGTCCAGCAGCCTGGCGCAACAGGTTTTCCAGGGGTGTCAGCGGGCAGTAGAGGTGCAGCAGCTCCACCGCCGCGCCCCAGGCCACCGCCGGCAGATGAACCCAGGCCAAGCGCGGCCAACGCCACACCAGCAGCGCGCCAAACAGCACGAACAGGATAAAGCCCAGGTGCAGGAGCACCACGCCATCGGCAGCGATGCGCAGGATCATCGCGATGCCTCCTGCCCCGGCCTACGTCGGTGGGTTGCCCTGGTGTCAGACTCGTTCATTACCCACCCTCGCCAAACCACGGAACACTGCGCATTACGGAACCACGGCACTCCTGTATGAAAATAATAGTCCGCAGTCTTTTATTGCCTTATTTCAATGATTTAGCGCCAAGACGCAGAACTTAAGCATTCTTATTTATATTAATTTTCATATATTTTTCAATTGCTTATGTTTGACGATCGGCAATAGCGGGCGCAAACTTCCGTGTTACTTACACCAGCCACGCGAGGCGCGTCATGAAAGGCGACAAGAAAGTCATCCAACATCTGAACAAGATCCTCGGCAACGAGCTGGTGGCCATCAACCAGTACTTTCTGCATGCGCGTATGTACGAAGACTGGGGTCTGAAAAAGCTCGGTGAGCACGAGTATCACGAGTCCATCGACGAGATGAAGCATGCGGACAAGCTGATCAAACGCATCCTCTTTCTCGAAGGCCTGCCCAACCTGCAGGATCTCGGCAAGCTGATGATCGGCGAGAACACCAAGGAAATGCTCGGCAGCGACCTCAAGCTGGAACAGCAGGCCATTCCCGACCTGAAAGCGGCCATCGCCTATTGCGAAAGCGTCGGTGACTACGGCACCCGCGATCTGCTGGAAGACATCCTAGAATCCGAGGAAGAGCACATCGACTGGCTGGAAACCCAGCTCGGCCTGATCGACAAGGTCGGCCTGGAGAACTACTTGCAGTCGCAGATGGACGAATAAGCCAACGCGCATAAAAAAGCCCCGCTAAGTGCGGGGCTTTTTTATGGCGTCGAACTTTCACAAGCACTGCATATCAGTACCGCAGGCTTCCGAATCACGCAGCGCCGGAGACTGCATGCGCACCGTGGCCTCGGAGGTGATAACGATGCCGCGCCGGCCTGCTTGGCAGATATCGGTATAACCGGGCACCGCATTCTGCGAAGCGCCACTGAAACTGCCTTCGATATTGGCATTGTTGAAACTGGATGCCGCACTGAGCAGGCGGTCGACGATCGGTACCACCAGGTACAGACAGTACTGCACGCGGATCTTCAGCAGGTTGGCATCCTGGATGCCGGTTGCCGGACGGTACATCAGGTTGTCGTTGGGGATCAGGTAGTCCGACTCGTCACTGTCGAACTCCGCGAACGCACTGAAATCGCTGAGGGTCGGGCTGATACGGGTAATGCGTACATAGTTGTCCACCTCGGCGCCGGCCTCGATATTGGCCTGCTCCTTGTCGGCATCGGTGTTGTGGTGGATGAACATCGGCGTCAGGCCACGAATCAATCCTCGGCGAATACCGTCGTAGCTGGCGTTGTTCACCGCGCCCAACCGGGCAGCCTGGAAGGTGGCGTAATTGAGGCTGTTCTTCGCCGAATAGATGAAGGCCGCCTGGATAGTACCGAAGATCAGCATGATCAACGCTGGCAGCACGATCAGGTACTCGACCATCGCCTGCCCCGACTGTTTGCGCCCACGCATCTCAGCGCTCCGCCGGCTCTAGCGGCACCTCGAACACCCGCATCACCGCTTCCGCCTTGCTCGCGACCGGTGCCACGCGCGGGTCGTTGCGGTCGATGTGCAGGTACATTTCCGCCACGCTCTGCCCCACCCCTTGCAGTTGCAGGTAGATCAGGTTGTGCCAGGCCTTGGCATGCTTGGAGTCACGCAAAAGTGCCTCGCGATAGGCCTGCATGGCGCCATCGACCTCCCCCTCTTGAGCCAGGCTGTTGCCCAGGCGATAGCGCAAGTCGGCGTCTTTGGGCAGCTGTTCGCTCAGGTAGCGGTATTCCAGGCTCGCGCGAGCATAGTCGCCTGCCGCGTAGGCCTCGCTGGCCTGGCGTTGCCGATCGAGCAGATCGCCACGCTCCCCAGGAAAACCGGCACAACCGGCCAGCGCTGCCAACAGGCAACAAATCATCAGGCTGCGCATGAAAAAACATCTCCTTCGCTAATATTCAGACGTTCCGCTTCGCCCCAGGCCAGCTCAATCACGCTGTGTGCGCCAGCGCAGGCCGCCATGCGCCAGGGCTTGAGCCGGCGGCAAATTTTCACGACACGCCCCTCGCCATCGAGAAACAGCACGTCGATGGCATACCCCATGAACCAGCAGTGCACCGCATTGCAGGGTTTCAGCCAGATGCCCTGCTGCGGCAGAGGCTGTGGTCGACCCAGCAGGCCACGCGCCCGCCGCCACCAATCGAAAGCGATCAACAGATGTAACTCGCTGATCCGCTCTCCAGCCCGCTGTACCTGCACAGCCCGGTAGCCAGGTTTCATCGTCACTGCGCCATGAACTTGACCGCGATCGGAAACAGCAGGATCACGAACGTCAGCGGGAAGATAAACAGGATCAATGGGACGATCAGCTTGACCGGTGCCTGCATGGCGGTTTTCTCGGCGCGCTGGAAGCGCTCTTCGAGGCGCTGCTGGGCCTGGATCTGCAAGGTCGTCTTGAGGCTCGAACCCATTTTTTCGGCCTGGATCACCGCGCGCACGAAGGTAGAGATGTCCTTCAGGTTGATGCGCTTTTCCATGCGTGCCAGCGCTTCGGCACGCGGCAACCCGGAGCGGATATCGCGCAGGACGATGCGAAATTCGTTCTTCATCGCCCCATTGGGCCCCTTGTCCACCGCCTGTTGCAGGGCGCCGAGGAAGTTCAGACCGGCATCCACGCACATGGTCAGGTATTCGAGGAACACCGGGAGGTTGCGCACGATGTCACGGTCGCGGCGCTGGCGCGTATCGTTGATCCACAGCTCAGGCAACACAGCGCCGAGCACGAACATCAGTAGCAGCACTGAACCCAGCACACCGCTCTTGCCACTGAGCATCGGCAGCAGGGCAATCAGCGGCAGGAGCAGGGCCAGCACCACGCACAGGGCGAAGTAGTCTTCCGGGGTCAGCACATACAGCGCACCGGTGCGCTGCAGACGCCGATCCAGCCAGTCCAGCACCTTGGGCGGCAGACTGGCGCCGACGAAATAGGAGACCAGGCGCACCAGGGGCCAGACCGGCTTCATCAGCGGTGGCACCGGATCCATGTAAGTGCGGTTCTCTTCCGGCAGGTAGCGGAACAGGGCCATGAACACCAGGATCAGGCAGGTTACCGCCACGCCGGTACCCGCACCGCTGAACAGGGCTAGAAGTTCGCTCATCAGGCGTCGATCCGGGTGATTTTCTTGATGAAGACGAAACCGAGCACTTCCATCACCACCATCACCGTCAGCACCATCAGACCCACGCGCGTGGTGTACAGCTGGCTCATGGCTTCGGGTTCGATGGCACTGAGGATGCCGGCGAGAAAGATCGGCAGCATGGCCATGAAAATACCCTGGGCGCGGCCCTGGGAGGTCAGGCTGTCAATTTTGCCTTCCATGACCTTCTTGCGCCGCAGGGTATTGGCCATGCCGTTGATGGTTTCCACCAGATTGCCGCCCACCTCACGACTGATGCGCACCGCCGAGCTGGCCATGATGAAAGAGGGCAACGGAATGCGCTCCTCCATCTTCACCAGGGCATCTTCCAGGGTCACGCCCAGGCGCAGTTTCTTCACCAGCAGGCCAAATTCCTGGGACAAAGGTGCAGGTGACTGCTGCACCACGTTCTCCAGGGCCATGTTCAGACTGGCCCCCGACTGCAGGCTGCTGGACAGCAGCATGAAAGCATCCGGCAACTGCTCCTCGAACTTCATCAGGCGCTTGCGTCGCAGCATGCCGAAGAACATCCGCGGCACGAAAAGCATGAGCACGGCACCGGCCACGGTGAGCACGGTGATCTGGAACAGCACATGGAGAAACAGCGGCACGATCACCAGCAGCATCAGGTTGAAGATGAACAGTTGCTGGCCGCTGGCGAAGATGAACATGTCGGCCAGCTCCACCTCGGCACTGGCGCTGAACTGGCGGCGGTAGAAGCCCAGGTTGGCGAGGATCACCCGGCCGAAAATCAGCACCAGGCAGCACACGCTGACGGCAATGGCCGCCACGCAGACGATGAACATCAAAGTGCTCATGTCACAACCCCGTATCGGTGGCGAAGATGCTCATGTCCACGGGAATGCCGCGGCTGCGCAACTCTTCGTAGAACTCCGGCACCTGGCCGGTGGCCATGTAACGCCCCTGCACCCGGCCATTCTGGTCGAAGCCCTGCTGCCGGAAGCAGAAGATCTCGTTGAGCAGGATAGTGCCCTGCTCCATGCCAGTGATCTCGGTGATGCTGGTGATGCGCCGCGAACCATCGCCGAAACGGGTCTGCTGCACGATCAGGTTGACCGCCGAGGAAATTTGCTCGCGGATGGCCTGCACCGGCAGGTCCATACCGGCCATCAGTACCATGACCTCCAGACGACGCAGCATGTCGCGCGGCGAGTTGGCGTGGCCAGTGGTCAACGAACCATCATGGCCCGTGTTCATCGCCTGCAGCATGTCCAGCGCCTCGCCGCCACGACACTCACCGACCACGATACGGTCCGGGCGCATGCGCAGGCAGTTGCGCACCAGGTCGCGAATAGTCACCTGGCCCTTGCCCTCCATGTTCGCCGGACGCGACTCCAGCGAAACCACGTGAGGCTGCACCAGTTTCAGTTCGGCGGCGTCTTCCACGGTGACCACCCGCTCCTCCACGGGAATGAAGTTGGAGAGGATGTTCAGCAGTGTAGTCTTGCCCGAACCGGTACCGCCGGAGACCACAATGTTCAGCCGCTGCTCCACCGCCGTGCGCAGGAAAGTCACCATCGGCTCGTTGATCGAGCCGTAGCGCAACAGGTCATCGGTGGTCAGCTTGTGGATGGAGAACTTGCGGATGGTCAGGCATGGACCACGCAGCGCCAGCGGCGGAATGATGGCGTTGACCCGCGAGCCATCCTTGAGACGCGCATCGACCATCGGCGAGCTTTCGTCGATGCGCCGTCCCAGCGGCGAGATGATCCGTTCGATGGTCGCCATCACCGTGGCATCGGAGCTGAAGCTGATCGCCGAACGCTCCAGGCGCCCGGCCCGCTCGACGTAGATATCGTCGTGGCGGTTGACCATGATCTCGCTGACGCTCTCGTCGGCCAGCAGGTCTTCCAGGGGACCGAGGCCGACCGCCTCGTCCAGCACGATCTTGTGCAACACGCTGCAATCGATGCACTTGGGCAGGCGCCCGCGAATCTGCTCCATGACCTCGTCGACCAGTTCCGCCAGGCGCGCACGCACCTCGTCATGGGCCATGGTCTCCAGGCTCATGCGGCGCAGGTCCATGGCGCGGAACAGCTCGGCGTGGATGTACTTCGACCACTCCATGTAGGCCGCCTGGTCGTGCGTCACGATGCCGGCCGCTTCCGCCTCGTTGAGCGGCAGATCGCTATCGCTGGGCGGCATGGCCTCCGCTTCGACCTGCAGCGAGCGCACCCGTACCAGGTAACCACCGATGCCAATCTGGTCACTGTCGCTCAGCGGCCCGTAGCGCCCGATCAGCTTGCCGTTGACTTCGACCTCGTAGCCACGACTGAGGTCTTCGACGAACAGGCCGGCTAGTGAGCGCTCAATCCGCGCATGGATCGGCGCCACTTTCCAGCCGCGCAGACGCAGGATGCAGGTGCGCGCCTTGCCCAACTCGCACTGCGCGGCCGTGCAGGTGACCTTGTCGACCGGCTGACCGTTGCGGTAGGTAACCTCTAATTCGAACATCTGGTTACCCTCAGTCGAGCAGGCCGTTCTTCACGGTCTTGCCAAAGTCATCACGCATGCGATTGGCACGCTCGATTTCCCGCTGGTTGGCGCCGCTGCCGGCAATCATCAGCTCTGGAGTGATGAAGATCACCAGCTCGGTCTTGCCGCCCTTGAAGCTCTTGCTACGGAACAGTGCCCCCAGCACCGGGACATCTTTCAACCAGGCCACGCCCTCATAGGACTGCTGGCTGTCCTGATTGACCAGCCCGGACAGCACCAGGGTTTCGCCGACTTTCAGCTGCACTTCGTTATCGGTGCGACGGGTCTTGAATGCCGGGTAATCCCCCACCTGGTTGGCCTTGTCCAGCTGGCTGATCTCGGCCATCACCTTGGCCGCGATACGGTCACTGCCGTAGATCTGCGGGGCGATGTTGAGGATGATGCCGAACTCCTTGTACTCCACCGAAGGGCCGTTGATGCTGCTCGTCACCACCGGCACTTCGCCGCCCACGGTCAGCTCGGCATTGCCGCCGCTGCGCGCAGACAGACGCGGCGAAGCCAGGGTCAGGGCCGAGCCGTTCTTCTCCAGCAGGTTGATGCGAGAAGTGATCTCGGTGGCGATACCGAAGTAGGTATTGGTGCCGGTATTGCCGATCGCATCGTTGAGCTCATCGAACGTCCCGGCCGCGCTGGGGAACTGGCCGCGGAAGTAGTCATTGGTGATGCCATCGGCCGAATGGGCGAGCGTCGGCCCGTTGATGCTGGTACTCCAGTTGATGCCCAGTTCTTCCACGTCGTCCTTGGCGAACTCGGTAATGCGCACGTCGAAGTAGATCATCGGGGCGACGAAATCGGACATTGGCTGCGCCAGCACCAGCAAGTCTGGATAGCGCTCCTGCAGCAGCTTGATGCGTTCCATGTCGATCTCGTTGAGATCACCGTCGACCACGATCTGCCGGCCCACCGGTTTGATCGAGATACCGGGAATCTGCCCAAGCATGGCCCGCACTTCCTCGAGCATCAGCCCGGAGTCGGACTTGGTTGCCGCCCCTGTCTGCTCTTCGGCCAGCACCAGCACATTGTCGTAGAACTTCACGGCATCCTTGACCCGCTGCAGGTCGCGACTGTGCAGCTGCCCATCCATGACCACCTGACGACCAACGGTGCGGATCTTCAATCCGGGGATATCGGCCAGCAGTGCACGCAGTTCGCCGATCTGCCGATAACCATTGGCCTTCACCACCACCACGCCCATCTGCTCGCGATGGCCATCGGTGAACCACACCTGCACGGTGGTTTCGCCTTCGTTTTCGGCGGTGATGACCATTTCCTGATTCTTCAGCAAAGTGGCGCTGATCACCTCCACGTCCCCTACCGCCAGACGTTCGATGCCAGGCGTTTCGAGTACCCGTACATCACCACTGTAAAGCGTCAGCTGTGCCGGAAGATCCTCGGCCAGCGCCGGAAACAGCGTTCCCATCCCCAAAAACAGAACCAGCAAGCGTGCTTTCATTGTGGTTATCTCAAAGCCCTAGCATTTTCTTTTTATGCAGCGGCGCGCACGCCGCTGAGGTGGCAGCGAGCTGCCTTATTCCATGCGAATCGTCTGGATCGGGATGATGCCGTCCTTGCCGGTGCCACCCGGAATGAACTGCACCATGCGACTGGCAGCCGGCGTTTCACTGGCCGCCGCGTCAGTGGCCAACGCCGCGTTGGCGGCAGCCTGGCCTTCGAGCGCGGCACTCACCCCGGCGGCTACGACATTGCCGTTGCCATCCACGACCTTGCCATCCACCAGTTTGCCAACCACCTTGCCATCGGCACCGTAGACGGTATCGCCCTTGAGCATGCCGATGACCTTGCCCGAGGCATCTCGCGCCACGCGGGCAACATCCTGCTGCACTTCTACGGCGACACCCTCCGCCACCACCTGGCCATCCTTGCCGACCACCTTGCCATCCACCAGCTTGCCGACTTCACGGCCTTGCTCGTCCAGCACGCGATCGCCGACCACCGTGCCGAGCACCTTGCCCGAGGCGTCGCGCACCACCCGCACAGCGTCGTCTTTGGGCCGACCCTGCTCGTCGAGCAAGACCTTGTCGACCTGGCCGATCGCTTTGCCATCGGCACCGACTGCCTTGCCGTCCTTGACCTGACCGATGACCTTGCCGTTGGCGTCGACCACCTTGCCGTCAATCACCCGACCGAGAATCTTGCCATCGGCGCCACGCACCACCTCGCCCATCTGCCCGACCACCTTGCCCTGGGCATCCACCACGGCGGTGCTGACCTGGCCCAGGACTTTGCCTTCCAGGCCGACCGGCTTGCCATCCTTGACCACGCCAATCACCTGGCCACGGGCGTCGAGCACCTTGCCGTCCTTGATGGTGCCGATCACCTTGCCGTTGACATCGCGCACCACCTGTTGCTCGCTGCCACGCACCTGCGGCAGCGCCTGGGCGATGGAAGCGCCCATATCGACTACGCGACCCTGAGCATCCAGTGCCACATTGCGCTCGACACGACCTAGGGTTTCGCCCTTGAGGCCTACGGCCTTGCCATCCTTGACCACGCCAATGATCTTGCCATCGGCGTCCAGTACCTTGCCATCGACCACCCGACCCAGCACATTGCCATCGGCATCACGCACCACATCGGCCCGCGCCCGCACCCGCAGCAGCGGGTCATTGGCGGCCACTTTTTCCCTGACCGTACCCAGCGCCTTGCCATCGAAGCTCACCGGCTTGCCGTCGACCATCTTGCCGACGATGCGACCCTGGGCGTCCACCACGTTGTCGCCGACGATGCGCCCGACCAGTTGGCCATCGGCGCCGAGCACCACATCAACGGTTTCCGTCGGGGGCGGATCGAGCAGGTTGGCCACGGTGACCTGGCCAAGCTTGCCCAGGCTGGTGTCCTTGGGATGGCGCAGAACCGCCAGCAGTTCGCCAGTCTTCTCCGCCAGTTCGACACGCGCCACCTGCTGCGGGCTGAGCGCCAGGGTGATGGTGGAAAAGTTCATGTTGAAACCGTCGGCCGAGTTCTGGTCATAGAAGGTCTCGTATTTGCGCCCGCTGGCGTCTTCGCGGCCGGCAGCCAGCACCACGACGTTTTCCAGCACGGTCATGACCACATCGTCGGAATAATTCGGTTGTTTCTGCAGGCCAATATCGGTGGCGCTGAAGTTACCCAGCAGGTCGATATGGTCTCCGGGACGCAGCAGGCCATCGAAGGAGTTGATCTTGCTGATCTTCACCGTCTTGCCGCGCTTGCCCAACTCGAGGTTCTCGGAAAAGCGCGTCACCGCGCTGCCCTCCACGGCACTCCAGGTGATCGGCTTGCCTTTCTGCAACGGCGCCTCGACCATGCGCCCGTCGAGCTTCTTCCAGTCCTGCGCCAGCACAGCACCGGACGGCACGAACTGCGCCGGCACTTCCAGCACCGCGACCTTGTCCTTGGTCACCACCTCGGCCCTGCCGATGTCGTTGCGTGGCACCACCAGCGCCACCTTGCGCTCCACCGGTGGCTTATAGGCCTCGCGGTACTGCGCTTCCTTGCTCTTCAGGTACAGCCAGGCCGCGCCGCCTGAGACAACCCCGCAGACCACGGCAATGATCAACAACTTGCTCCCCGAAACCGGCTGCATGCCCTCTCCCCTATCGCAAAGCCAAAAATTCTTGTTATTGCCCGCCGTAAGCGGCGGATTGTTCTAATTCTTCGTCAGCACGCCGCCAGTGGAACGGCGACAGACCTTAGTTCGGCCCGCTCAATGTCCAGCTGTCCGCGTTCTCCTGCAGCACCCAGCGGCCCTGGCAACCTCCCGAGCCGAGGTCGCCACTGTCGATGAAACCCACATTGTTGGTAGGTGACTCGACTACCGCGTTATTGGTGGTGGTGACATCGTTGTCGTCGGCATCTTTTTCAGTCTTGGCAAAGGTGTAATCGCCACTGCCGGGATAACCGCTCAGCTCGCTGTTGACCCAGTCCAGGCCGCGCGCCACGCACTTCGAATAGCCGCTCCAGCTGGCGATGGTCGTCAACTGGCTCAAGCGCATCTCGACCAGTTCAGCGTCCGGTATCTTCGCAGAGCCGTAGGTTTCGTTAGCCACCTGCACCTTGGCCAGCGAGTAGATGTAGCCGTCCACCTCATAGCCGAAATCGCTGATCTTGCCGGCGCTGTCGCGAATTTTCACCACGCGGGTATCACGTACCTCGGCGCCGTTCGGCACTTTGTCGGTCTCTTCACCCTGCAGGGCGTCGTAGTACTTGCCATCGTCGACATAACCGAAGCCCACCAGGTTACCGTTGACGACGAAGGCCTTGACCTCTAGAGGGTCACCGTCCTTGCCCACCACCACACCGACGACGCTGACACCGGTGACAATCTCGCCATCAATGACCGCGGTCTGCTCGCCAGTTTCCGGATTGAAGACGTAATCACCAATCAGATTGCCTTCCAGGTCATAGATCTGCGTGCCCTGCACGACTCCCAGCAGATTGCCATTGGCGTCATAGATCTGGTTGACCTTGCCCAGGGTTTCCGGCTGCGGCGTATCGCCGTCATCGTCGCCACCACCGGGGATCTCGTCGTTGTCCTCTTCATCGTCGTCATCGTCCTCGGCAGGCGGCGCAGCCACCTCCACATCGCCGTAATCCTGAATATCGCCGATGGCCGCCGAGTAGCCCGCATAGTTGTTATGCAGGGCGTCGAGCATGGTCGGGATGCAGCCCTTGGCGCTATTGGCCTCGCTGCACGGCACCAGAGTCAGCGCCGCCAGGATGCTGCCGCTGACGCCCAGCACTACCAGGTACTCGGCCATCGACTGCCCCTTTTGGCGGCGCATCTCAGCGATCCATCCGGTTGAGCAGGATCTGGGTGAATTCCTGATGGCGCAGGAACACGATCGACAGCTGTTCGCGCCCTTCGCTGTAGATCAGCGTGGCGTCGTTCTGCCGCACCAGCCGGCGGTTGAGCTGCCAGCCATTACGCGCCATCTCGCTCTCGTACCAGCTCACCGAATCTTCCAGGGTGTTGGAACTGGCCAGCATGACCATTTGCCCATCCCGGAAACGGTCCTGGTTCTGCATGTCGGAGACCACCGCAGCATCGGGTGGAATCGGCACGCCACTGCCCAGCGGGCGGCTGACCATCTCCTCGTCCGGCGGGTTGACCAGCATCAGCCGGCCCATGCTCTGCGTGCCCTGGCCCTGCAGCTGCACCATCATCATGCAGTCTTCGGTGAGGTGCATGATCTGCTGCCAGGGGCCGAACTCGCTGAAGTCGACCTCGCCTTCCCAGCGCTCGCCATAGAAGCCCTTTACCGCCTCCGGGGGCGCCTCGACCTGGAAGCCCTTGACGCTCATCGGCACGTTGTTCCACTGCATGTTCTCGGCAATGCTGGCTACCTGCATGCCTTCCAGCAGTGGGAACTCATCGAAGTCGCAGTCCGCCCGCAGTGGCTCGGCGCAGGACAGCGCCGCGGCAAACACCAGCGCGCCCAGCCGAGGGTTATTCATCGAAGTAACAGAAGCCAAAGTCGCAATCCACGTCAGCATCGGGCAGCGGCTCGATACCGACATAACCGAAGTCCACATCATTGAATGAGGGCTCGAACAGCCCGATCACATCGATGGCGGCATTCACCACCGCGTTGTCCATCATGGTGCCGATGGCGAAGTCGTCCACCCGCTCCTTGAAGTGATGATCGCCCTGGGCATTCCAGCCATCGGCCAGCACGGCACTGTTGGCACGCATCGTCAGGCCAGACGGCAGGTATTCCGGGCCGAGAAAGCCGCGTCCGTCGATCGTCTCCAGGCCACCGTTACCGAGATTGACGCTGGCGGTGACGTTGGGCGTGAAGTAGTTGTCCTGCGGGTGGGCAACCTGCAGAAAGTCATCATCGTTCTGGATCTTCAGCATGGTCAGCGGCGTCATCAGCAGATCCATGCCGTCGTTGTAGACCTCCAGCACGTCGTAGGCGAACGAGGGGGTTTCCTGCGGGCTCAGGCTGCCACCGGTCAAACCGCCGCCGCTGAGCATCTGCTGGCCATTGCTCCAGCGCCACAGGGCATGCTTCTCGCCGGTGGCAATACCGGACACATCACTGGCACTGAGAGTTTGCGGCACACTGCTGAAGGTCAGCAGGCGCTTCTCGGCAGTACCGGAAATCGCTGCATCGCTGCGGATGGCGATGTCATAGCCGGGCTCGGTGGTTTCACCCGGCTGGTCGCCGTTGTCGTACCAGACGGTGCGCTCCCAGGCCACATAACGGGCCATTACCTGGGTCTGGAAGCTCATGTCGAGCAGCTTGGCCAGCCCCGGCACGATCAGGAACAGCACCAGCAACACGCCACTGGTCATGACCACGAACTCGGTCATGGCCTGGCCGCTGCTGGCCCTGGGCAGATCACGCTGAGCGAGGCTCATGGCACATAGCTCTCCAGCTCGCCCATCAAGGCATCCTTGGCCGTGCCGGTCACCTCATCCATCACCTCGTCGACCACTTCCTCGGCGAACATTTTCACCGGTGGTTTGATGGTCTTCAGCAGGCGTTCCTTGGCCGGGTCGGCCAATGCGCCGATGGCGGTATCCACCACATACTCGGCGACGCCCATGATGCCGCCCGACAGGTTGAGCTCACTGAGCAAGGTGAAAGGATCGACATCACCACTGGCGATCATCATGGTGATCTTGCTCGGTTCACGTAGGCGCGCGTCCCAGAACGGGCTGAACTGGCTCGCCACCTCGCCATCCCGCGGGCTGGCGAAATAGGTCTCGGCCGAGGACACGGTCATCAGTGCATCCGGCTCCTGCCACATCACCGTGGCGTAGGCCGTGGCCACCGCATCACCCTCGCTGGCACTGGTGGTGTCCAGCTGGAAGCGATGCAGATTGGTACCAGATGAGCCATTCAGGTTGAGGCCGTCGGGGCTGTCGGTGGTGGGCACATCGCTGAGCTTCTTGGCCACCGCAATGCTGAACTCATGGCTGGTACCAGAATCGGCAAAGGAATCATTGAGGCCGAAGAACGATGGCGGTCCGGCATAGTTCTTCGCCACATCGGCGGGAATGCTGCCGTAGATATTGCGCACGTTACCCCACAGATAGGTCACCGCATGCACCAGGTCGAAGGTTTCGCCGTACATGCCCGGTGCCATGTCCAGGTATTGCATCCCTGGAAAGCCCCATTGCGGCCCGGCGCGCATGGCGTCCAGGTCCTCGGCCACCAACTGTTCGGTCGCCCCGCTGATGGGTAGCCCCATGTGGATGGGAATCGTCCCGTCGATGATGGTGAAGCATTCGGTGCCAACCACCGGGAACCACAGGCACAGCTCGACGGAAAGATCGATATCCAGCTTGAAGCCAAGCGAGGTCATGTCGATCGAGGTCCAGCCATAGCGCTCGATACCATCGCCCGTGCTGCTGGTACGCAAGGGGTTGTAACGGTAGGCTGTGCCGCCATCGTTGAACGAGCCGACCTCAAGAGTCAGGCTGAACTTGATGGTCAACGGGCCGAGGAAAATCGGAATCTCCGGCGAGCTGATCGCCGGCGGCCCCAGATTGAAATGGCGATCGGCCAGCCAGTCGTTGCGGTTGTCGTTGACGATGGCGGCGAAGTGCTTGTAGGCCTCCTTGGCGTCGTCATTGGGCGGCGGATCGGCGGCTCCGGCCTTCTTCTTGTAGCGATCCGGGTTGGTATCCACCAGCATGGTTTCCGGCCCGTTGAGGCCGCCGAGGAAAGAGCCGACCACCTCGTCGGTGGTAGAGGGTTCGGCCGCGCCACCTCCCGCCGCGCCACCGCTGTTCATGGCGCTGCTGGCCTGGCTGTAGAGGTTCTCGTAGCTGAAGGTATCGCCGAAGTAAGTCAACGCCGCATTCTGGGTCAGGAAGTAGTAGCCCAGCAGCGGTATATAAAGGTCATCGTCGGGATCGGCGTTCGACGGATTCTGGTGCGCCTCCACCACTTCGATCATGCCTTCAATCTGCGACTCCACCGTGGCCACGGCAAAGGCCTTCTGAAACATGGACAGGGCCATGTTGAAGTACGACACGGTGGTCGGATAGAAGCCCACCAGCGGCTTGCTCACCGCCTCCACCCCGTAGCCGAGGATGATGTAGGGCAGATAGGCCAGCTTGAGCACATCGGCCAGGGTCGGCCGTGGCGAAGGCGGGACTATGGGAATCTGGTACGCCGGGAAGGAATCGACCCAGCTGGGAATGGTCTTGTAGCGCTTTGACCACGACAGCATCGCCACCATCTGCCCCACCGACAGCTCGTTGGCGACCATGGCGCGGTTGGTGTAGGCGATGAAGTTCTGGTTGCGGGCGAACAACTTGGCCTGGGAATACACCGCCGCATCGGCGGCGTTTTCCAGCTGCACGCGATCACGGCTGAGGATGCCGTGGTTGTACACCAGCAGCATCGCCACCAGTGCCACACCGAAAAAGAGCAGGCCAAAAACCATGGCCTGCCCTTTCTGGGCTGAACGCTTCATGGGAGCAATCTAGGCTTGCTCTTATTCGGCCTGCTTGAAGTCACCCAACTCGTAGTCCTCAGCCGCTTCGGCACCTGCTTCAGTACCCGCCGCTGCACCCTGGTCGGTAGCGGTCTGACCACCCAGCTCCGCCGCCATATCACCCACCTGCCCACGCACGGTATCGCCGAACAGGTTGTAGACGACGATGGCAGCGATCGCGATCAGCGCCACGATGATGATGTACTCGGTCATGCCCTGACCCAGCTGACGTGCGCGCGCTTTGATATTCATGGAAATACTCCCGTTTTTATTGGTTATGGCGAATCTATGGCAGATGGCCGATACACTACCAAAGTTGTAGGAAATTGGCGCAAAAAAGTTAGACAAACAGCTTGACTCTGTCTGATTGATCAGATTTTAAATCGCGCAACTATGGCGCAAGCCAAATTCCAGGCAAAAAAAACCGATGCTTGGGCATCGGTCTTTTGGTTCCAGCAACGAATTACTCGGCGCTGGCCTTCTGTGCGGCTTCCTTGATCAGGGTCTGCAGCTCACCCTTCTCGAACATCTCGGTCATGATGTCGCTGCCGCCGACCAGTTCGCCGGCTACCCACAGCTGCGGGAAAGTCGGCCAGTTGGCGTACTTCGGCAGGTTGGCGCGGATTTCCGGGTTTTGCAGGATGTCCACATAGGCGAACTTCTCGCCACAGGCCATCACCACCTGCGCGGCTTTCGACGAAAAACCGCACTGCGGCGCATTCGGCGAGCCTTTCATGTACAGCAGAATGGTGTTGTTGGCGATTTGATCTTTGATGGTATCGATAATATCCACGACTCACCTCGTCTGAACTTTCCCGGACTGCACCGGACAGGATGGGCGCGATTGTAACCGAAAAACCCACTAGTGGGCTCGGGCTTGCTCTGCCCCCCTCGCCCACTAGAGCCAGAGGGACAAAAGCCTCAGGCCGCCTGGATACGCACCGGCACCCCGTTCAGTGCCGCGTTACCGGATACCGCATCCAGATGACGCTCGTCGGTCAGGTCGTTGGCGCTGGCACCCGGCTGGGCGCTGGCAATCGCCATCTGCACACCCGGGCGGGCATGGCCCCAACCGTGTGGCAGGCTGACCACGCCGGGCATCATATCCTCGCTGCCGAGCACCTCGACCTCGATGGCACCCACCCGCGACTCGATGCGCACCCGCTGGCCATCGCTGAGGCTACGTCCGGCCATGTCCTGCGGATGCATCAGCAACTGGTGGCGCGGCTTGCCCTTCACCAGGCGCTGGTAGTTGTGCATCCAGGAGTTGTTGCTGCGTACATGGCGGCGGCCAATCAGCATCAGCTCGCCCTCACCCGCCTGCGGTTGCGCGGCGAAGCGCGCGAGGTCGGCGACCAGTAGCGCCGGCGCCGCTTCGACAGCCTTGGATTCGGTTTTCAGGCGCTCGCCCAGGTTTGGCTGCAGCGGCCCCAGGTCGATGCCATGGGGCTGCTCGCGGATGGCCGCCAGGCTGAGCTTGTATGGCGACTGGTCGCCGTAAGGGCCGAAGCGCACGCCCATATCGATCATCTGCTCCGGCGCCTTGGTCGGTTTCAGTTCATTGCCGACCTTGGCAGCGAAGGCCTGGGCCAGACCGACGAATATTTCCCAGTCGTCCAGCGCCCCGGCCGGCTTGTCCAGCACCGCCTCGTTGAAGCGGGTGACGTTGCGTACGGCGAAGGCATTGAAGGTGCTGTCGTAGTGCTCGTGCTCCAGCGGCGCGGTGGGCGGCAGGATCAGGTCGGCATAGCGGGTGGTTTCATTTATATAGAGGTCGATGCTGAGCATGAACTCCAGCCCCTCCAGCGCCTGCTCCAGCTGGCGACCATTGGGGGTGGACAGCACCGGGTTGCCGGCCACGGTGATCAGCGCACGCACCTGGCCTTCGCCAGGGGTGAGCATCTCTTCGGCCAGGGCCGCCACCGGCAGCTCACCGCCATATTCTGGCAGGCCGGATACCCGGCTCTGCCAGACATTGAAATGGCCGCCGGAGGTGGTCGCCACCAGGTCCAGCGCCGGCGTGGTGCACAGCGCCCCGCCCGGTTGGTCGAGATTGCCGGTAACCAGGTTGATCAGCTGGATCAGCCAGTGACACAGGCTGCCGAAGGCCTGGGTCGATACGCCCATGCGCCCGTAGCACACCGCCGAGTCGGCTGCGGCGAAGTCCCGCGCCAGTTGGCGGATGGTCGCCGCCGGCACGCCACAGCGGCCGCTCATGGCCTCGGCCGTGAACTCGGCAATCGCCGCCCGCACCTGCTCCAGGCCATTGACCGGCAGGTGGCTGGCGCGGGTCAGGCCCTCGTCGAACAGGGTATTGAGCAGGCCCAGGAGCAAGGCTGCATCGTTGCCGGGGCGGACGAACACATGCTGGTTGGCCATTGCCGCTGTCTCGCTGCGGCGCGGGTCGACCACCACCAGCTTGCCGCCGCGGGCCTTGAGCGCCTTGAGGCGTTTCTCCACGTCCGGCACGGTCATCAGGCTGCCGTTGGACGCCAGCGGGTTGCCGCCGAGGATCAGCATGAACTGGGTGTGATCGATGTCCGGGATCGGCAGCAGGAAACCGTGACCGTACATCAGGTAGCTGGTCAGGTGGTGCGGCAACTGATCCACCGAGGTGGCGGAATAGCGGTTGCGCGTCTTCAACTGGCCGAGGAAGTAGTTGCTGTGGGTCATCAGCCCATAGTTGTGCACGCTGGGGTTGCCCTGGTAGATGGCCACGGCGTTCTTGCCGTGTTGCTCCTGGATGGCCGCCAGGCGCTCGGCGACCAGGGCAAAGGCCTCGTCCCAGCCAATCGGCTGCCATTCGCTGCCATGGCGGCGCATGGGCTGACGCAGGCGGTCGGGGTCGTGCTGGATGTCTTGCAGAGCCACGGCCTTGGGGCAGATATGGCCACGACTGAAGCTGTCCTGGGCGTCGCCCTTGATCGACAGGATCTGCTGGCTGCCGTCGGCCAGGCGTTCGGTTTCGATGGTCAGACCGCAGATAGCCTCGCACAGGTGGCAGGCACGGTGGTGGAGGGTCTTGCTCATGGCTGGCCTCATCTTCTTGTTCGAGACGACCGGTCAGGTCGTGGAAACAAGACTATGGAGGCAGAAGGAATGCTTGGCCAGTGGCCTGCGTTTCATGAATCGGTGGGCATCATGCCCACCGATTCAACAGCGCATCAATCGATCAGGCCGGGCTCGACTGCAGGCAGCCGAGTAGCCCGGCAGATCAACGAATGGCGCTGATGGTGCCTTTGTTGCCGGTCACTTTGACGTTGACGGCCTTGTACACCATGTAATCCTGCACGCTCACTTCGTAGCGCGGCGCGACGATCAGGTCGGCACCGGAGGATTTGACGGCCTTGAAGGCAGCCGCGGATTTGGCAGCAGCCACCGGGTCCAGACCCAGGGCGAAACCACCTTCGCCGCCACCATAGGTCACGCCGTCGGCGAACTGGGTATCGCCACCCAGCTTGAACAGACCGAAGAGGATGTTCACCGAGGACTCGCCCGTGATGGACTCGCCGACTTTCACGTCCGCTTTCAGGTTAGTTTGTACTTCACCATTCAGCGGTGCGCTCGGCTGGCTGTAGTTCTGGCTGGCACAGCCAGTCAGCAGAGCGAGGGCGGAAAAAGCGGCGGCATAGGCTACGTGTTTCATGCAAGACTCCTTTGCATTGATCTATCCATGTGCCCTGTTGCAGGGCTTGAAGTGCCTAGTCAGGCGGCGCGCATGGTAGGAGCCGGGAACCTAGGCCAGCAAGCCTGCATGTCACTTTTGTGACATCGCCCGCAGTGGCAATAATCTGCTGACTCGGCCAGTTGCAATACATGGCAGGGCCGCTCATTTGCCCCGGCTCGTCATTTCCTTATAAGATCGCGCCTCCCCATTTGTCGTCCCCACGCGGCTCCAGCCGCTGTACGGCGTGCTTTTCCCCGGAAAAACCGCCGCCACGACAATCGTAAAAACTAAGGTAGTGAATGATGAGCACCAGGCACTTTCTCTCGTTGATGGATTGCACCCCTCAGGAACTGAGTGGACTGATCCGTCGCGCCATCGAGCTGAAGGACCTGCGCCAGCGTGGCGTGCTACATGAGCCGCTAAAGAATCGTGTGCTGGGGATGATCTTCGAGAAGGCCTCGACCCGCACCCGCCTGTCGTTCGAAGCCGGCATGATCCAGCTCGGTGGCCAGGCCATCTTCCTCTCCCCGCGAGATACCCAGCTGGGCCGCGGCGAGCCGATCGGCGACACGGCCATCGTCATGTCGCGCATGCTCGATGCGGTGATGATTCGCACCTTCGCCCACAGCAGCCTGACCGAATTTGCCGCCCATTCGCGGGTACCGCTGATCAACGGCCTGTCCGACGACCTGCATCCCTGCCAGTTGCTGGCCGACATGCAGACCTTCGTCGAGCAGCGCGGCAGCATCGCCGGCAAGACCGTGGCCTGGATCGGCGACGGCAACAACATGTGCAACACCTATATCGAAGCGGCACAGCAGTTCGATTTCCAGCTGCGCGTGGCCTGTCCCGAAGGGTACGAGCCGAAGGCCGAATTCATCAAAGCCGCCGGCGAGCGCGTGCAGATAGTCCGCGATCCGCGCGCCGCCGTGGCAGGCGCCCATCTGGTGAGTACCGACGTGTGGACCTCCATGGGCCAGGAAGAGGAAAGTGCCAAGCGCCTCAAGCTGTTCGCCCCCTACCAGGTCAACCGCGCCCTGCTGGATGCCGCCGACCCTGCGGTGATCTTCCTGCATTGCCTGCCAGCCCACCGTGGCGAAGAAATCAGCCTGGACCTGCTCGACGACCCGCGCGCCTTTGCCTGGGACCAGGCTGAAAACCGCCTGCATGCGCAGAAAGCCCTGCTCGAATTCCTCGTCGCACCCCAGGCATGAGCCAGTCCCTGCTGCTCAGCCTGCGTGGCCTGGCCTGCGGCTATCAGGAACACCCCGTGGTGCAGCAGCTCAACCTGCACCTGAATGCCGGCGACATCGGCTGCCTGCTTGGCCCCTCAGGCTGCGGCAAGACCACCACCCTGCGCGCCATCGCCGGCTTCGAACCGCTGCTGGAGGGCGAGATCGAGCTGGCCGGTGAAGTGATCTCCCGCGCTGGCTACACCCTGGCCCCGGAGAAACGCCGGATCGGCATGGTGTTCCAGGACTACGCGCTGTTCCCCCATCTGTCGGTGGCAGAGAACATCGCCTTCGGCATCCGCAAGCATCCACGCCGCGAACAGATCACTGCCGAGTTGCTGGAACTGGTCAAGCTCACGCACCTGAGCAAGCGCTATCCCCATGAGCTGTCCGGCGGCCAGCAGCAGCGCGTCTCGCTGGCTCGCGCCCTGGCACCGGAACCGCAACTGCTGTTGCTCGACGAGCCCTTCTCCAACCTCGACGGCGAGCTGCGCCGCCGGCTCAGCCACGAGGTGCGTGACATCCTCAAGGCGCGCGGCACCAGCGCCATCCTGGTCACCCATGACCAGGAAGAAGCCTTCGCCGTCAGCGACCATGTTGGCGTGTTCAAGGATGGCCGGCTGGAGCAGTGGGACACGCCCTACAACCTCTACCACGAGCCACTGACGCCCTTCGTCGCCAGCTTCGTCGGCCAGGGCTACTTCATCCGTGGCCTGCTGCAGAGCCCGGACACGGTGCAGACCGAGCTGGGCATCATCCACGGCAATCGTGCCTACACCTGGGCACCCGGCAGCTCGGTGGACGTGCTGCTGCGCCCGGACGACATCGTCTACGCCCCGGACAGCGAGCAGAAGGCGCAGATCGTCGGCAAGACCTTCCTCGGCGCCGCCACCCTGTACCGCTTGCAACTGCCGACCGGCACCCAGCTGGAAGCCATCTTCCCCAGCCACGCCGATCATTTGCCGGGCCAGCAAGTCGGCATTCGCGTCGCCGCCGACCACCTGGTGGTGTTCCCGGTGCAGGGCAGCGTGGCCGCCCAGGTCAACCTGGCCGAGTCCGGCGTACGCCGCGTTACCAGTAACTGAAGGAAAGCTCAGCGGCACAGGGCCGATTGCACTCGCGCACCGCCTGCCGCGAGGCCTCGTCGCCTGTGTAGGAGCCAGCTTGCTGGCGATGCTTGCCGCCTGGATCGCCAGCAAGCTGGCTCCTACAAGTACACCGGTGCTTTCCTAGGCTGTGCAGCTAAACCACTCATTTACAGAAACAGCGTGCCGCCCGCCACCAGCACGGCCTGGCCGGCGATTTTCACCCGCTCACCGTCCAGGCGACAGTGCAGCTCACCCCCGCGCGCCGAGCACTGGAAAGCGCTGAGTTCGCTCTTGCCCAACCGCTCCGCCCAGTAGGGAATCAGCAGGCAGTGGGTGGAGCCGGTCACCGGATCTTCGTCGATGCCGATAGCCGGCGCGAAGTAGCGCGAGACGAAGTCATGCTGGAGCCCCGCCGCGGTGACGATCACCCCCAGCCCCGGCAGCCTGGCCAGGGCTTGCATGTCCGGCTGGCAGGCGCGCACCGCCTGCTCCGACTCCAGCACCGCGAGCAACTCATTGCCCTGCCGCGCTGCCATTACCGGCACGCCCAGGGCCTGCTCCAGCGCGACACTGACCGCCACCTCAGCGGCAGGCAGCGCCGGAAAGTCCAGCACCAGCCGGCCTGCCTCGCGCGCCACGCTGAGGGCCCCGGACTTGCAGATGAAGTCCAGGCGCTCGCCCGGCTCCCCATACAACTCGAACAGCACATGGGCGGTCGCCAGGGTGGCATGGCCACAGAGCGGTACTTCGGTGGTCGGGGTGAACCAGCGAATATGCCAGACGGCCCCTTCGCGCACCACGAAAGCAGTCTCGGCCAGGTTGTGCTCGGCGGCGATCTGCTGCATCAGGCTGTCAGCCAGCCAGGCGTCCAGGCGATAGACCATGGCCGGATTACCGCTGAAGGGGCGACTGGTGAAGGCGTCGATCTGGTGGAATTGCAGGTGCATGGTGCGGTTCCGTGGCGGTCGTTGAATGCTCGGCAGCATGCCGTTTCCGCCAGTCTGGCGCCCGGTACAGTAGCCCACTTTTCCTGCACTACAGCTGCACTGTATCAATGCACTACGAGCAAGCGCAGTGCATGTATAAATCGCAAAAAGTTCTTAAAAATTCATTAAATCTTAATAAATCATGAGCTTATAAATCCTGGCACGCCGCCTGCTATGACCCACCCCGGTCAGCACAACGGCGTGTCTGCCACTCAACCGACAACGACGTCATGGCATCCCCTCCCTTTCTGGAGCAGTGGACGCTGTGGCGTTTTTTTTTGTGTTTTTTGGCTTACAGGAAGACCGCTATGCGCATGATGAAACTGTCCCTGCTGTCGCTGGCCATTGCCGGCACCACCTTCAGTCACGCCGCCTTTGCCGAAGAGGCCTTCAGCAACCTGTTCAGCGAAGGCAAGCCGATCCTCGACGCGCGCTATCGCTATGAGCACGTCGACCAGGACAACGCCCTCAAGCACGCCAATGCCCAGACCCTGCGCACCCGCGTCGGCTTCCAGAGCGGCAAGTGGTACGGCCTGTCGGCGCTGATCGAGGCCGACAACGTCAGCCGCATCGGCGATGCCGCCTACAACGAGACCCGCAACGGCCAGAGCGAATACTCGGTGGTCGCCGACCCGGACGGCAGCGAAGTCAACCAGGCCCTGCTGCGCTACGACCACCAGTACGGCGCTGCCGTACTCGGCCGCCAGCGCATCAACCTGGACAACCAGCGCTATGTCGGCGGCGTGGCCTGGCGCCAGAGCGAGCAGACCTACGACGGCGCCCTGGCCCAGCTCAAGCCCCTCGACGGGCTGACCCTGACCTACGCCTACATCGACAACATCAACACCATCTTCGGCCCCGGCAACGGCCAGTACGACACCGCCGGCAACCCGGCCAACATCGAAGGCCACAGCCACCTGATCAACGCCCAGTACGTGGCCATGCCGGAACTGACCGTCACCGCCTACAGCTACCTGCTCGGCCTCGACAACCTGCTGGGCAATACCCAGTCCAGCCAGACCACCGGCCTGCGCCTGAACGGCGCCATTGCCGGCGTCAGCTACGCTGTGGAATACGCCCAGCAGAAGGATTACGCCGACAACCCGCTGGACCTGGACAGCGACTACTACCTGGCCGAACTGGGTTACACCATCAAAGGCGTGGCCCTGAAAGCCGGCTACGAAGTGCTGGGCGGCGACGAAGGTCCGGACAACCGCGCCTTCCAGACTCCGCTGGCGACCAAGCACGCGTTCCAGGGTTGGGCTGACCAGTTCCTCGTCACCCCGGCCGATGGCGTCAAGGATGCCTATGTCGGCGCCACCGTGCCGCTGCTGGGCGGCAGCCTGCAGGCCTGGTACCACGACTTCCGCGCCGAGGAAGGCAGCAGCCAGTATGGCGAGGAGATCAACCTGTCCTACGCCCACCCGATTCCGGGCGTTAAGGGCCTGGTCGGCCTGGTCAAATACGCCAGCTACGATGCCGACGATTTCGCCGTCGACACCGACAAGGCCTGGCTGCAACTGCAATACACCTACTGATAGTCCGGCCCCGCAACGGGGCCCTGCCCGACTGGCGCGTGGCGGCCTGCCGCTACGCGCCTCTGGAGGTTCATATGTTCAGTCGTCTGCTTACCCCCTTTTTATTACTGCTCGCCCTGCTCTGCCCGCCCGCCTCGGCGGCGATCAGCGACGCCGAAGCGATGAACCTGTCCGGCATGCAGCGCATGCTCAGCCAGCGTATCGCCAAGACCTACCTGATGATCGGCGCCGAAGTGCGCAGCGAAGTGGCGATCCAGCAGCTCGACCAGAGCGTGGCGCGCTTCGAGAGCAACTTCCTCGCCCTCAGCGAATACGCACCCAACGCCGATATCCGCGCCGCCCTGGAGCAGGCCGGCAGCACCTGGCAGGTCTATCGCGAACTGGCCTTATCACGCCCCAGCCGCGAACAGGCCGTGCAACTGCTGCAACTCAGCGACCAGCTCCTGGCGGAGAGTGAGCGGGTGGTGCAGCTGATCGAGCAACACACCGGCAGCCAGAACGCCCGCCTGGTCAACCGCAGTGGCCGCCAGCGCATGCTCAGCCAGCGCATCGCCAAGCTCTACCTGGCCGTCAGCTGGCGCCTGCCAGTCGCAGGGCTGGAAGCGGAACTGCAGAAAGCCACCGAAGAGTTCGAAACCGCACAACAGGAACTGCTCGCCGCCCAGCAGAACACCGCGCAGATCAGCCAGGCCCTGCAAAAAGTCGAGGCGCAGTGGCGTTTCGCCCGCGCCGGATTCCGCCTGTCGGCCGACTCGCACTATGTGCCGACGGTGATCACCACCACCACGGAAACCCTGCTCTGGCAGATGAATGAGCTGACCAGCGCCTATGAGCAGGTCATGCAGCAGGATTCCTGAGAACCTGCCTACGATCTGCTGCGCGTCGGCTAAACGGCGTTGAAAACGACCTCGGAATGCTCATTTACCATTCGTAAACTCCGCTTCCTCGGCCGTTTCCGCCACCGTTTATCTCTAGCTCGCGAAATCGTAAACAGATTCTGAGACCGATCTGTAGGGGCGCCGCACTACGGCCGGCCCACCCCATAGGCATCCAGCAACGCCTGCAAACGACCATCGGCCCGATAGCGTTGCAGGCCCTGCTCGAACAGCTCGACATAGCGCGCACTGCTCGGTAGCGCCGGGGAGAAGGCCAGGTAGATAGGCACATCCGGTTCGCGACAGCCAGCCTCGCGCAGTTCACCCGCCTTGCCTTGCTGGGCTAGCATGGCCTGCACCACCCAGCTGTTTTCCAGCAGCACATCCAGACGCCCCAAGCGCAACTTACCGAGGTTCAGCTCCAGCGCCTTGTCGCCGGCAGCCACCTGAATGCGCGCGCTGTCGTGGCGGTGCTGGTCGATGTAGGCATTCAGCTCATCACCGTAGCTGTAGTCGTTGATCACGCCGACACGCTGCTGGGACAGCGACGGCACACCGTTGAAGCGCCAGGTGGAGTCGGCACGGGTGAAGAAGCAGTTGCGCGACTGCGCCACCGGCGTGGAGGTGAAGAGAAAGTCCGGGGCATCCTCGATGCCTGCACCGATCGCCGCATTCAGCTCGCCACGGCGTACCTCGTGCAGGGTGCGCGCCCAGTTCAGCGCCTGGTATTCCACCGTGATGCCGGACTCGGCGAAGATCTCCCGCGCCAGCTCGACGAAGATGCCGGGCCGTTCAGCGCCCGGCTGGCAGTTGATCGGGCACCAGAGATCGGCGGCGATCACCAACGTCTCCGCCCGCGCCGTGCCGGCACAGCCGGCGAGCAGCAACAGCAACCCACGAACGACAACCAGACAACTACGCGGCAACATGCGGGCATCCCATGAGCGGGGAACAACTGCTCGCAGTTTTACCACCCTCACCCTTCGCTGCGCACCCTTTTCACCGCATCCAGCCAGCCGTGGTACAGCCTGCCGCGATGCTCGTCGGCCATGCGTGGCTCGAAGCGGCGCTGACGATGCCAGTGGCTGGCGACCTCGTCGAGGTCGCGGTATAGCCCGGCCTGCAAACCGGCCAGGTAGGCCACGCCAAGGGCCGTGGTTTCGGTGACTTCCGGGCGTTCCACCGGCACACCGAGGATATCGGCGAGGAACTGCATGACCCAGTTGTTGACCACCATGCCGCCATCCACGCGCAGCGCGCTCGGTTCGGCGGCGCCGTCCTGGCGCATGGCTTCGAGCAGGTCGCGGGTCTGGTAGCACACCGACTGCAGGCCGGCGGTGACGATCTCCTTGATCCCGGTGTCGCGGGTCAGGCCGAAGATCGCCCCGCGCGCCTTCGGGTCCCAGTACGGCGCGCCGAGGCCGGTGAAGGCCGGCACCAGGTACACACCACAGGCATCGCCGGTCTGCTCGGCCATCGCCTCGCTGTCGCGGGCATCGCTGATCAGCTTGATGCCGTCGCGCAGCCACTGCACGGCCGCGCCGGCAACGAAGATACTGCCCTCCACGGCGTAGGTGACCTTGCCACCCAGGCGATAGCCGACTGTGGTCAGCAGGCGATTCTTCGACACCACCGGCGTGCTGCCGGTGTTCTGGATCATGAAGCAGCCGGTGCCGTAGGTGCTCTTGACCATGCCGGGCTGGAAGCAGGCCTGGCCGATCAGCGCGGCCTGCTGGTCGCCGGCCATGCCCAGCACCGGGATCGGTGCGCCGAGCAGTTCGGCCTCGCAGGTGCCGAAATCGGCGGCGCAATCGAGCACCTCCGGCAGCAGGCTGCGCGGGATGTCGAAGAGCTGCAGCAGCTCCTCGTCCCACTGCTGGCTGTGGATATTGAACAGCAGGGTGCGCGAGGCGTTGCTGGCATCGGTCTTGTGCGACTTGCCGCCGGACAGGCGCCACAGCAGGAAGCAGTCCACCGTGCCGAAGCGCAGCTCGCCACGCTCGGCGCGCTCACGGGCGCCCGGCACGTTATCGAGAATCCAGCGCAGCTTGGTCGCGGAGAAATAGGGGTCGATCAACAGACCGGTCTTGGCCGCCACCTGCGCCTCATGGCCGGCAGCCTTGAGCCCCGCGCAGTAGTCGGCGGTACGCCGGTCCTGCCAGACGATGGCCGGGTGGATCGGCACGCCGCTGAGCGCATCCCAGACGATGGTGGTCTCGCGCTGGTTGGTGATGCCGATGGCGCGGATTTCCTCGGCTTTCAGGCCCTTCTGCGCCAGCGCCTCGCGGCACACCTTGAGGGTGGTCAGCCAGATTTCTTCGGCATCGTGCTCAACCCAGCCGTCCTTGGGGAAATACTGCTTGAACTCCTGCTGGGCACGCGCCAGCGGCAGGCCCTGGGCACTGAAAACGATGGCGCGGGAGCTGGTAGTGCCCTGGTCGATGGCCAGCAGGTAGTGGGACATGGGTGGTTTCCTTGTTGTTATGCGTTGTTTGTCTCCTCTCTCCCACTTGTGGGAGAGGGGCCGGGGGAGAGGGAGGTTTACTCCCTGCCGATGGCGGCAAACTGCCCCTGGGTATGCAGGGCCAGCAGCTCGGCGCCCAGTTCCACCTCCAGGCCACGGCGACCGGCGCTGACATAGATGGTGGAGTGCTGCCTGGCCGATTCGTCGATAAAGGTACGCAGGCGCTTCTTCTGCCCCAGCGGGCTGATGCCGCCGAGCAGGTAACCTGTAGCCCGCTGCGCCGCCTGCGGGTCGGCCATGTCGGCCTTCTTCACCCCGGCGGCGTGGGCCAGGGCCTTGAGGTCAAGGCTGCCGGCCACCGGCACCACCGCCACCAGCAGTTCGCCCTTCTCGCTGGCGGCCAGCAGGGTCTTGAACACCCGGGCCGGATCGAGACCGAGCTTTTCCGCCGCCTCCAGGCCATATGACGGCGCCTTGGGGTCGTGGCTGTAGCTGTGTACTTGGTGCTCGGCCTTGGCCTTTTTCAGCAGATCGATGGCTGGAGTCATGTTCGAATGTGAAAATAGAATGACAGTTTGCGCGTACCATAGCCGAAAAAACTGTCGACTGGCAGCTCCCCGTTATACTGCGCCGTCGCCCAGAAAGGATCGCCCATGAGCCTCCCTCCCCGCCAGCAAAGCATATTGGATCGCGCCCGCGAGCGTGGCTACGTGAGTATCGACGAACTGGCCCAGGCCTTCGCCGTCACGCCGCAGACCATTCGCCGCGATATCAACCAGTTGGCCGAACAGGGCCTGCTGCGGCGCACCCACGGCGGCGCGGCGAGCGAGGCCTCGAGCATCCAGAATACCGCGTACGCCATGCGCGCCGGGCAGATGCGCGACGAGAAACAGCGCATCGCCGAAGCCATCGCCGCACAGATTCCTGACCATGCCTCGCTATTCATCAACATCGGCACCACCACCGAAGCCATCGCCCGCGCCCTGCTCGGCCACAAGCACCTCAAGGTGATCACCAACAACCTGCACGTCGCCGCCCAGCTCAGCAGCAAGGCCGACTTCGAAGTGCTGGTGGCTGGCGGCACGGTGCGCGCCGACGGCGGCGTGGTCGGCCAGGCCGCGGTAGATTTCATCCAGCAGTTCAAGGTCGACTTCGCCCTGGTCGGCATCAGCGGCATCGACGAGGACGGCAGCCTGCTCGACTTCGACTACCAGGAAGTGCGCGTGTCCCAGGCGATCATCGACAATGCCCGCCAGGTACTGCTGGCCGCCGACTCCAGCAAGTTCGGGCGCAACGCCGTGGTGCGCCTGGGTTCGCTGAACCTGGTAGACCAGGTGTTCACCGACGCCCCGCCCCCCGCCAGCATCGCCCGTCTGCTGAGCGAGCAGAAGATCCAGCTGCATATCGTCTGAGAACCTGTTTACGATCTCCTGGCCGTCAGCCATACGGCGTTAAAAACAGCCTCGGAATGCTCATTTACAGCTCGTAAACTCCGCTTCCTCGGCTGTTTTTGCCTTGTCTGGCTCTAGTCCAAAAGACCGTAAACAGGTTCTGAGCAAACCGTAGCCCGGATGCAATCCGGGAAAGCCTGGCGCCCCCCCGGATTGCATCCGGGCTACGCACCGCCAAGCCACCTGCACACCTATCTATCGGACATTTGGCGCCACGCCAGGCTGGCGTCAACAGCATTCTTCGACTAGCATATTTTCGGAAACGAACATTCAATTGTTCACTTTAAAACTTTCCGGTGCTTTCGCCATGCCCAACAGCCAGACTCATCCCCTCGCCGAAATCTACGACCTGGCCGTGGTCGGCGGCGGCATCAATGGCACCGGCATCGCCGCCGACGCAGCCGGACGCGGCCTCTCGGTATTCCTTTGCGAACGCGACGACCTGGCCAGCCACACCTCTTCGGCCAGCAGCAAACTGATCCACGGCGGTCTGCGCTACCTCGAACATTACGAATTCCGCTTGGTGCGCGAGGCCCTGGCCGAGCGCGAAGTGCTGCTGGCCAAGGCGCCGCACATCGTCAAGCCGATGCGCTTCATCCTCCCGCACCGCCCGCACCTGCGCCCGGCCTGGATGATCCGTGCCGGCCTGTTCCTCTACGACCACCTGGGCAAGCGCGAAAAACTGCCGGGCTCCAACGGCGTGCGCTTCGGCGCCGGCAGCCCACTCCAGACAGAGATGGCGCGCGGCTTCGAATACTCCGATTGCTGGGTCGATGACGCCCGCCTGGTGGTGCTCAACGCCATGGCCGCGCGCGAACACCACGCGCACATCCACACCCGCACCCGCTGCGTCAGCGCGCGGCGCAGCAAGGGCCTGTGGCACCTGCACCTGGAGCGCAACGACGGCAGCCTGTTCTCCATCCGCGCCCGCGTGCTGGTGAATGCCGCCGGGCCCTGGGTAGCACGCTTCATCAAGGACGATCTCAAGCAGCCTTCGCCCTACGGCATCCGCCTGATCCAGGGCAGTCACATCGTCGTGCCACGCATGCACGATGGCGAGCAGGCCTACATCCTGCAGAACGAGGATCAGCGCATCGTCTTCGTGATCCCCTGGCTGGAGCGTTTCAGCCTGATCGGCACCACCGACCGCGAGTACCAAGGCGACCCGGCCAGGGTGAAGATCAGCGAGGAAGAAACCGATTACCTACTCAAGGTGGTCAACGCCCACTTCAAGCAGCAGCTCTCGCGCAATGACATCCTGCACAGCTTCTCCGGCGTGCGCCCGCTGTGCGACGACGAATCCGACGAGCCTTCGGCAGTGACCCGCGACTACACCCTGTCGCTGTCCGGCGCACCGGGTGAGGCACCGCTGCTGTCGGTGTTCGGCGGCAAGCTGACCACCTACCGTAAGCTGGCCGAAGCCGCCATGAGCCAGCTGGCGCCGTACTTCCCACGCCTGTGCCCGGCCTGGACGGCCAAGGCGCCATTGCCCGGCGGCGAGAACATGGACAGCCGCGAGGCCCTGGTGGAACAGCTGCAAGCCCGCTTCGGCTGGCTCGACCGCGAACTCGCCCAGCGCTGGGCCAGCACCTACGGCAGCCGCAGCTGGCGCATCGTCGATGGCCTCAAGCAGCAGAGTGAACTGGGCGAGCATTTCGGTGCCGGTCTCTATGCCCGCGAAGTCGACTACCTGCGCCGTGAGGAGTGGGCGATGGAAGCCGAGGACATCCTCTGGCGCCGTACCAAGCTCGGGTTGTTCATGACCCCGGGCCAGCAGGCCAAGCTGAAAGGCTATCTGAGCGGCACGCAAACTCCGCAGCCGCTCGGTGCCAAGGCGGTCTGAGAGCGGAGTTCCCCTCTCCCCAACCCCCGGCTTTGGCTTCCTGCGTTGCTCTACCTCCTGCATCCATGCAGTCGTCTCCCGTAAACGGGAGAGGGAGCAAAGCGCAGCGTGCCGCCGCAGCGGTGGATAAGCAGAGCGCGCCTCACGCAACCAGCCAGCCGTTACAGACGCGGCGCCGCTTTCCCTGCACCGCTCAGCTGCGCCAACTGCTGCCCATCCAGACGATGAGCCCGCAAGTGCGGCAGCACCGCTGCCAATAGCGGCTCCTTGAAGGCGCTCTGGAAGCGATGAGCCAAACCGGGGATCAACTTCAGCTGGCTATCCTTTATATGTGCCGCCACATGCACGCCATGCATCACCGGCAGCAGCGGATCGGCCGTGCCATGCACCACCAGGGTCGGCACACGCAGGCGTTTGAGCAGCTCGACCCGGCTCGGTTCGGCAAGGATCGCCAGGATCTGCCGCTGCACACCCTGCGGATTGAACGCGCGATCATAGGAGCGCGCCGCCTCACGGCGCAGGCCCGCCAGATTACTGTCGAGCTGCGGACTGCCAAGGGCGGCGAGCAAGGTCGCCTGCTGGGTGATGGCCGCTTCCCGGTCCGCCGCCTCGCGCTGAGCCAACAACTCCAGCAGGGCCGCCTGCGGCGCCGGCAGGCCCGGCGCACCGGAACTGGTCATCAGCAGGGTCAGGCTCTCCACCCGCTGCGGCGCCAGGTCGGCCATATGCTGGGCGATCATCCCACCCATGCTTGCACCCAGGATATGGAAGCGCTGGATACCCAGGGCATCCATCAAGCCCAGGCTGTCGCCGGCCATATCACGCAGGCTGTAAGGCGCGCTGACGCCCAGACCAAGACGATAACTCAGCACGCCATAGGCCAGATTGGCGCTCGGCGGCTGGCCCTGCCAGGTGGACAGGCCGACATCGCGATTGTCGAAGCGGATTACCCGGAAGCCCTGGCCACACAGGCGCGCCACCACCTCGTCCGGCCAGTGGATCAGCTGCCCACCCAGCCCCATCAAAAGCAGCAGGGCCGGATCGCTGTCGCGGCCGATGCTCTGATAGGCCAGGCGCACCTCGCCAACGCTGGCCATAGCCACCGGCACCTGAACATCGCAACGGGACGCCGCCACAGACGGCACGCCGCACAACAGCGCGACAAGGAAAAGCAACGCACGCATAGCCAACACCAACACGCAGAACCCCAGTGAAGCGCGAGTGTGCGGACGTTTGTTGCAGCGCGCTGCCACAGAAGCGTGACAGTTTGATGAAGGGCGCCGAACGGTAGCTTCCTCCCCTCTCCTACTTGTGAGAGTGGGGGGCACAAGCGCTGTGTGCCGGCGTTACCTAGGGCAAAAATCGTGAACCATCTTCATGCCCGCTCCGCGCCTTCCTGCTGCCTTGGCCAGACCAGACTGAACTGCGCGCCACCCAAGCCGGCGCTGCGGCCGACATGGGCGCGACCGGTGTGCCAGTAGATGATCCGCCGCACAATGGACAGGCCCAGGCCATGCCCGCCGGAGGCACGGGTGCGGCTGTCGTCCAGGCGCAGGAACGGCGTAAAGATGCGCTCCCAGGCCTCTTCCGGCAC
Source organism: Aquipseudomonas guryensis (assembly GCF_014164785.1). Taxonomy (GTDB): domain Bacteria; phylum Pseudomonadota; class Gammaproteobacteria; order Pseudomonadales; family Pseudomonadaceae; genus Aquipseudomonas; species Aquipseudomonas guryensis. The sequence continues at coordinate 138,255 of NZ_JACJFN010000005.1, forward strand.
ACCCGGACCATCGTCCTCGACATCGATCCGGCAACGCCGATGACCGATGCGGTAGGTCAGCCGCACCCGCGACTCGGCGTGGCGCATGGCATTGCTAACCAGATTCTGCAGCGCCCGGTGCAGATAGCGCGGCTCTGCCTCAACGCGGGCCCCGTTGCCATCCGGCGCATCCTGCGACTGGCCCAGCTCGACCCGTACGCTGGCGCGCAATGGCGCCAGCTCGTCGATCACCTGCTCGAGCAGCGCATGCAGGTCGACCTGCTGGTAATGCAGCTCCGGCGACCCCTGCTCCAGACGCGCATAGACCAGCATCTCGTCGACCAGCTTGTCGAGCTCCTGGATGTCGCCGTCCATGCCGTCCATGTACTTGCGTCGAGCCTGGTCGGTCTGCGCGTCGCCGATCATTTCCAGGCCGAAGCGCAGGCGCGCCACCGGCGTGCGCAACTCGTGGGACACCGCACGCACCATCTCGCGCTGGATGCCCAGCAGGCGCTGCAACTGCTCGGCCATGGTGTTGAAGGTCGCTGCCAGGCGCCCCACCGAGTCGGCGCTGCGGGTCGGTACGCGGGCATCCAGGTGGCCACTGGCAATCCGTGCCGCGGCGCTTTCCAGGCCGAGCAGGCGGCGCTCCAGGCGACGCACCAATAAATAGAGAATCAAGCCGGTCAAGCTCAGGCCGAGCACCCCGACCAGCACCAGCAGCTCGGTTGGGTAGGGATTCATCTGGTACAGCGGGCCGACTTCCAGCACCCAGGGTGTACCGACCATGCCGGCGATCACGCGGATCGAATCGCCGCCCTTGCCCAGCGCCAGCACCGTGTCGCCCTCGTCCACCCGGCGCTGCTGGTCATCGTCGAGGTCGACCTTTTCCAGGGTGACCAGGCGCAGGTCGAAACCGAAGTTTTTCTCCGCCTTCAACGCAGCCAGGCGCTTGGGCTGCTCGACGATCGGATAGCGCACCAATTCGTCCATCAGCAGGTAGACGGTGGCCCGCGCCAGCTGCTCGCTGATCTGCTCCACCTCGGCGGTCAGCACCAGTTGCTCCTTCTCGCTGACCAGGCTGTAGACCCGCGCCGCATGCGGCCCGGTCTGTTCCACCAAAACCTGGCCACGCAGCAGCAAACCACGCGCGCGGCCATCCAGCGGTTCGGCCTTGAGCGACTCCAGGGCCAACGGCACGCCAAGCAGGCGACTCCAGGTCACCAGCGCACGGCGCCGGTCGACCGACTCCATGCGCTCGAGGTTGTCGGCCATCAGGCGGAAGGTGCCGCGCGCCAGCTGCTCGCGGTACTGATCGCTGCGCACCTCGTTGGTCAGCTGCAGCACGCCCACGCCGAGCAGTGCCACCAGCACCAGGGCGGCGATGATGCCGCCATAGATGCGCAGGAAGATCGAGTTCATGCGCCGCGCCTCACAGCACTGCCTCAGCGGCCTCGGCGACGAACAGATAGCCCTTGCTACGCACGGTCTTGATCAGCCGCGGGTGCATGGGGTCATCACCGATCTTCGGACGGATACGCGAGATGCGTACATCGATGGAACGATCCTGACCGTCATACTCGATGCCGCGCAGGGCGGTGAAGATTTCCTCGCGCGAGAGGATGCGCCCGGCGTTGGCCGCCAGCAGCCAGAGCAGGTCGAACTCGGCGCTGGTCAGCTCGATGCTCTGCTCGCGCAGCCAGGCCTCGCGCATGGCGCTGTCGATCACCAACTGGCCGAACTGCAAACGCCGCTGGCTCTCCGCCTCGACCTCGGCATGTCCTTCGCGGCGGCGCAACAGCGCACGGATACGCGCCAGCAACACACGCGGGCGCACCGGCTTGCACACATAGTCGTCGGCCCCCATTTCCAGACCGAGCACTTCATCCATGTCATCGGTGCGTGCGGTGAGCATCAGGATCGGCCCATCGTACTGGCCACGCACCTTTCGGCAGATGGACAAGCCATCCTCGCCGGGCAGCATCAGGTCGAGTACCACCAGGTCAGGCTGCTCCTTGAGGATGCGCCCCGCCGCCTTGGCCCCATCGGATTCGATCGCCACCTTCAGGCCGTTGCTCTCCAGGTATTCCCGGGTCAACTCGGCCAGGCGCTGGTCGTCCTCGACGATCAGGATTTGCCAGGCTTCTTGCTCCACACGCCCTCCAATAACTGCTTACGACTGCCAATCAGGCCGGCATTGTAGCAACGCCGCCCCGGCAAAGGCGCAATCGCCAGCACCTATGCCCAGCAGTGTAAGGGCACCGATAGAAGCGCCGACGCGCTTGCACAGAGCGCGCCAGAAGCCACGAGAAAAACCCTACATATTGTGTTTGTGTGATTGACTAAAAAGTCACGTTGAGGAACGGCAAAAAAGCTCAGTCAGGCTCGACGGACGGTATGCAGGGGGCGGCCCCAGCAAGCGCGGGGCCTGGCGAAACTTACCCCAAAGTAACCCACAGATTTATCCACAGGCCGCCAAGTTTTATCGGCTTGCCTTCGTTCGAGTACCGCACTATCTTGTATCCCCAGCGCGACAAACACCTACATGTTGGGTTTTCGCACCAAAAAAGACACAAGCACATTTGCCCCAAAACAGTCCACACCCGGAACTGAAAAAGTGCAGATGACCGCGAAGTTAAACGCTTTAGCTCCATCGATTCAGAGCAGGACCCTGTACCGCCAGCAGAGCGAGGGCGTCCTGATCGGCGCACGCAGCCCCAGGCGGCGTGACACAACATCTAGTGGTGCCAGCCTGAACGCTGGCACAAGACTTGAAGAGCCAGGAAGGCGCTTGGTCGTACCTTCCCAGCCCAGTTATGCAAGTCCCGCGCGTCCGGCCTCACTGCCGTCCGCGCGGCGTTGTTGAAATGGAATGAACGGCGGTACGGCGTAGCAATCCACTGCTAATAAGCGCCTAACTAACAATTAAGAAAAACACGGAGACCTCCATGCACACCGACACTACTCGCGAGAACCCGCAGGCCGTGGCGCCGCAGGCTGCAGATGCCAACTCGGATCTGGCTGCCACCGCTCCCGGCCAGCTGCGCGTGATCAAGCGTAACGGCACCGTCGTGCCGTATACCGATGACAAGATCACCGTCGCCATCACCAAGGCGTTCCTTGCAGTAGAAGGCGGCACCGCTGCCGCCTCGTCGCGTATCCATGAAACCGTCGCGCGCCTGACCGAGCAGGTCACCGCTACCTTCAAGCGCCGCATGCCCTCCGGCGGCACCATCCACATCGAAGAAATCCAGGACCAGGTCGAACTGTCGCTGATGCGCGCCGGCGAGCAGAAAGTCGCCCGCGACTACGTGATCTACCGCGAATCCCAGGCCGCCAAGCGCAAGAGCGCCAGCGCCGCTGACGTCGCCGTACCGCACCCGAGCATCCGCGTGACCAAGGCCGACGGCAGCGTGCAGCCGCTGGACATGGGCCGCCTGCAGACCATCATTACCGAGGCCTGCGAAGGCCTGGCCGAAGTCGATGGCGAGCTGATCCAGAGCGAGACCCTGAAGAACCTGTACGACGGCGTAGCCGAGAAGGACGTGAACACCGCCCTGGTGATGACCGCCCGCACCCTGGTCGAGCGTGAGCCGAACTACTCCTACGTCACCGCCCGCCTGCTGATGGACAACATCCGCGCCGAGGCCCTGGGCTTCCTGGGTATCGCCAGCAGCGCCACCCACCACGAAATGGCTGACCTCTACGCCAAGGCCCTGCCGGCCTACGTGGAAAAAGGCGTGGAATACGAGCTGCTCGACGCCAAGCTGAAAGAATACGACCTGGAGAAACTGGGCCGCGCCATCAACCACGAGCGCGACCAGCAGTTCACCTACCTGGGCCTGCAGACCCTGTTCGACCGCTACTTCATCCACAAGGATGGCGTGCGCTTCGAACTGCCGCAGGTGTTCTTCATGCGCGTGGCCATGGGCCTGGCCATCGAAGAGCCGAAGAACCGTGAAGAGCGCGCCATCGAGTTCTACAACCTGCTGTCGTCCTTTGACTACATGGCGTCCACGCCGACCCTGTTCAACGCCGGCACCCTGCGCCCGCAGCTGTCGTCTTGCTACCTGACCACCGTGCCGGACGACCTGTCGGGCATCTACGGTGCCATCCACGACAACGCCATGCTGTCGAAATTCGCCGGCGGCCTGGGCAACGACTGGACTCCGGTGCGCGCGCTGGGCTCCTACATCAAGGGCACCAACGGCAAATCCCAGGGCGTCGTACCCTTCCTGAAAGTGGTCAACGACACCGCCGTAGCCGTGAACCAGGGCGGCAAGCGCAAAGGCGCCGTCTGCGCCTACCTGGAAACCTGGCACCTGGACATCGAGGAATTCCTCGAGCTGCGCAAGAACACCGGTGACGACCGTCGCCGTACCCACGACATGAACACCGCCAACTGGATTCCGGACCTGTTCATGAAGCGCGTGTTCGACGATGGCCAGTGGACCCTGTTCAGCCCGTCCGAAGTACCGGATCTGCACGACCTGACCGGCAAGGCCTTCGAAGAGCGCTACGAGTACTACGAAGCCCTGACCCAGTACGGCAAGATCAAGGTCTTCAAGACCATCGCCGCCAAAGACCTGTGGCGCAAGATGCTGTCCATGCTGTTCGAAACCGGCCACCCGTGGCTGACCTTCAAGGACCCGTGCAACCTGCGCAGCCCGCAGCAGCACGTCGGTGTCGTGCACAGCTCCAACCTGTGCACCGAGATCACCTTGAACACCAACAAGGACGAGATCGCCGTCTGCAACCTGGGCTCGATCAACCTGGTCAACCACATCGTCGACGGCAAGCTGGACACCGAGAAACTCGGCCGCACCGTGAAGACCGCTGTGCGCATGCTCGATAACGTTATCGACATCAACTACTACAGCGTGCCGCAGGCGCGTAACTCCAACCTCAAGCACCGTCCGGTCGGCCTCGGCCTGATGGGCTTCCAGGACGCCCTGTACCTGCAGCACATTGCCTACGGCTCCGACGCGGCCATCGAGTTCGCCGACAAGTCGATGGAAGCCATCAGCTACTACGCCATCCAGGCTTCCTGTGACCTGGCTGACGAGCGCGGCAGCTACAGCACCTTCGAAGGTTCGCTGTGGTCCAAAGGCATCCTGCCGCTGGACTCCCAGCAGATCCTGATCGAAGCCCGTGGCCAGAAGTACATCGACGTCGACCTGAGCGAGTCGCTGGACTGGGCCCCGCTGCGCGCCCGTGTGCAGAAAGGCATCCGCAACTCCAACATCATGGCCATCGCGCCGACCGCGACCATCTCCAACATCATTGGCGTATCGCAGTCGATCGAACCGACCTACCAGAACCTGTACGTGAAATCGAACCTCTCCGGCGAATTCACCGTGATCAACCCCTACCTGGTTCGCGACCTGAAAAACCGCGGCCTGTGGGACAGCGTCATGGTCAACGACCTGAAGTACTACGACGGCTCCGTACAGCAGATCGAGCGCATCCCGCAGGACCTCAAAGACCTGTATGCCACCGCGTTCGAAGTGGAAACCAAGTGGATCGTCGATGCCGCCAGCCGTCGCCAGAAGTGGATCGACCAGGCCCAGTCGCTGAACCTTTACATCGCCAGCGCCTCGGGCAAGAAGCTGGACGTGACCTACCGCATGGCCTGGTTCCGTGGTCTGAAAACCACCTATTACCTCCGTGCCCTGGCCGCGACCAGCACCGAGAAATCCACCATCAACACCGGCAAGCTGAACGCTGTGTCCAGTGGTGCGATCGACGAGGGCAACTTCGCCGCACCGGCAGGCCCAGCCCCGGTTCCAAAGGCATGTGCCATCGACCAACCCGACTGCGAAGCTTGTCAGTAAGCAGGAGCGCACGAATCTGAGCGGCACCCGCGTCGTTTCCTGGCAGGTCGGCCCCCATCACGTACAGCCGTACGCTCAGGGGCTCCAACCTGCCAGGCGCCTAGCGCTCACTCGCTCAGCTTCGCGCTTACTGCGTGTTGTCGGTAGGTAAAAGCCACCCGCAACACGGACTGCTTCCAGTCCCCTCTCCCCTCGGGGAGAGGGCCAGGGAGAGGGGGCCCGGCAACCCCGAGCCGCCCTCCCCCACAAATTACCGCCCCGCGCCAGCCCACCGGCGCGGAGCAACGCCCAGACGGGCGGTACAGCTTTACCCTTGCGCGTATACCGCAACAGAACATAATCAGAATTACTGGATATTCATACAGGCCGAGAAGAATGCGGCCGAGTGACCACGCAGGAGAACATGATGCTCAGCTGGGACGAATTTGATAAGGAAGACGGCGCAGAAGTCGCCGCCAAGCCCGCCGCCGTAGTTGGCGCCGCCATCGACAAGCTCGACGACGAAGCCGCCGGCTCCGTGCAGGAAGCCCGCGCCGTATCGGCCGACGACTCCGACGCCGTCGCCCGCGCCAAGAAAGCCCTCAACGACCTGGACATCCAGGAAGGCCTCGACGAGCTGGAAGGCGCCGATGCCCGCGTCCACGTCGGCGACAAGCAGATGATCAACGCCCGCGCCGACCTCAACCAGCTCGTACCCTTCAAGTACGACTGGGCCTGGCAGAAGTATCTGGATGGTTGCGCCAACCACTGGATGCCGCAGGAAGTGAACATGAATGCCGACATTGCCCTGTGGAAGAGCAAGGACGGCCTCAGCGAAGACGAGCGCCGCATCGTCATGCGCAACCTCGGCTTCTTCTCCACCGCCGACAGCCTGGTGGCCAACAACCTGGTGCTGGCCGTGTACCGCCTGATCACCAACCCCGAGTGCCGCCAGTACATCCTGCGCCAGGCCTTCGAAGAGGCGATCCACACCCACGCCTACCAGTACTGCATCGAATCGCTGGGCATGGATGAAGGCGAGATCTTCAACATGTACCACGAGATCCCAAGCGTGGCGAAGAAGGCCTCCTGGGGCCTGAAATACACCCGCTCGATCTCCGATCCGAAGTTCGAAACCGGCACCCCGGAAACCGACCGCCAGTTCCTGCGTAACCTGATCGCCTACTACTGCGTTCTGGAAGGCATCTTCTTCTATTGCGGCTTCACCCAGATCCTCTCCATGGGCCGCCGCAACAAGATGACCGGCACCGCCGAGCAGTTCCAGTACATCCTGCGCGACGAATCCATGCACCTGAACTTCGGCATCGACGTGATCAACCAGATCAAGATCGAGAACCCGCACCTGTGGGACGCCGCGATGAAGGACGAAGCAACCCAGATGATCCTGCAGGGCACTCAGCTGGAAATCGAATACGCGCGTGACACCATGCCGCGCGGCGTACTGGGCATGAACGCGGCCATGATGGAGGACTACCTCAAATTCATCGCCAACCGTCGTCTGACCCAGATCGGCCTGAAGGAAGAGTACCCGGGCACCAGCAACCCGTTCCCGTGGATGTCGGAGATCATGGACCTGAAGAAAGAGAAGAACTTCTTCGAGACGCGGGTTATTGAGTATCAGACTGGTGGGGCGTTGAGCTGGGACTAAACAGCTCTGGTCACGACCAGTGACAAATATTTAAGCGCTTTACCTGAAATGGAAATTTGGGGCAGCGGCAAAACGAGAAGCCCCGCCTAGTGCGGGGCTTTTTTCTGGGCATTAACTATGTGTATTCTTAAGACAATTCGTTCGCTTATAAGAAAACGGCCCACAATGAATGATCAAATTCTGGAAGAAGCCATTCCAACGCAAGCCCAAACTTCGCTAGCACTGCTACTCTGCGGCCCACTTCCTAACGACCAGAGCGAACTTGACGAAGTACTCAAACATTTATCCACCACAATAGACAATGTGACAGGAGAAATAGAGAGGCTCAAGGGCTTCAACGAGTCACAGATAGCCCTTTATGGTCCATTCCTAGGTAGGAGCATACTTGAACTAGGTTGCACCGCCTTAATAGCCCGACTGGATCCGTTTAGAGTTCTTGTCATACGAGAAAAACAAAGACAGCCAGATTACGAACTTGGAAAAATCAACAAATCATCGATTCGATGGCAAGGCGATGTTCTTGCAGACAAGGTCGGGAATCTCTGGGAAGACAAGTCACTGCAAAATCCAACAAGAGCGCTACTAGGTGATTACTATTCAAGTTTAATTTGGCCATCAAGCTTCCAAAAGCTTATCGATGCGACTGACAACATCACAGGTGACGATTGGATTGCAGAAATTCGTCTAAAAGACTCCGAAAGATTTTGCAACGAAATCCGAAGTCAAATATCAACCCTTTATTCCGAATTATCTAAAGGCATACACCACGAACTTGTTATACCTGTAAGTGCCGCGTTCGATATAGAAACAACAAAAGACATGATACGCAGAAGTATTGTATCAATATCAAATCTTGCACTCGTAAGCACATGCGTACCACACACAGCTAACAGCTTAGAAATAGGCCTAGCCACAGATGCATATAGACAAATCCAGAAAATGGAAATTTTTCAATGAATAACCAACTTGAAAATTCCTCCTTAATACTCGCAGCTGAGGACTGCCCACCCGATCAATTCTCGAGACTTCACTACTTTTCAAAGCAAGAACAAAAAATAATCTCGAAATTAATAGCACATGGCCCAGTTTTACTTAAAGGCGCTCGAGGAAGTGGAAAAAGCGCTTTAATGATTGAGGCGTCCAGGAATATGTACCCTGACGCAGACTCAAGCCAAACATTCGGCATATATTTAAGTTTGCGCCATCTAGCCCTGATCAGGAGTGAAGGAGAGAAATATGAGAAATTCCTTTGCCAGCTCTTATTAGAAGCAGCAAACTCCACAATAAAAAAAGCCGGGCTAGACTTCGAACTAAACGCCCAGCCAAATACGACATCAATCCAGAAAGAGCTATCGAATTTATCGAGCGGAATAGGGAAGAGGATCGTAATACTCTTTGACGACGCCGCTCACATCGGGCGCGAAACCCCACTCCATGAATTTTTCGACATTTTTAGAACAATTTCAAACAGCGTAATATCTTGCAAAGCGGCCATATACCCGGGAGTAACAAGATTCGGCAATCGATTCGATGTGTACAATGATGCAACCGTAATCGACGTATCAAAGAGCGATGACTCCGAGGAATACAACAAGAGCTATGCAGAAATATTCATCAAGCGCTTTCCAAATGAAAACCCCAATTCGTTATTCACGGAAGACCTCGACCTCATAAATACAGCCGGCTTTCTCGGAAGAGCAGTATTAGGAAATATGAGGGGTTATATTTTTGCCTGTAACAAGCTAGCAGACGCCAAAGGCGAAGGTAAAATAGGACTTGGCACACTAACAAAAACACTTATTGATCTCTCAGCCAACTATTACTGGCCACTCATCGAGGAGGTCATTCCAAAACTCGGAATCTACGCACCAATGGCAGAATCTGCGATAGATATTGCCAACGTAATATTTAGTGAGTCCGCCAGCAATAACAACAAAAGAAGCGCGACTATACTCAGAGAAATAGCTCAGAGACTTGCAAAGCCCCTAGAAATCCTAGAATACACAGGGTTCATTTCTATTCGAGACATCTCGAGAGCCATGAAGTCTAGAGGACGGGGGACACGATATATTCTAAACCTCTGCACCCTGCTTGAAAAAACGCACGGCGCAAGAATAACAGGCGATTTATTCTCCGCCTGGCAAAATGACAAAGAAGAGCCAGTCGAATTTCACAAAGGTAGCGAATTATACAAATTAGAGCTACCAGAGTTATCCGAAAGCGGAGAAATGTTAATCCTTTCAGAGAGCATAGAAAAACTTCGGAAAAGTAACATTTACCCTTACGGCCTGACAGACCATAAAATTGATATTCTACTTAAAGCAGGATACAAAACAGTTTCAGACCTAGCTGACGCAAATGATGTCGACTTACTGAAGCTTGATGACATTGGCGAACAAACCTTGAAAAGAATAAAAAGCACTGTCGCCCAAGCAATTTGGATGTAAATCTGAACGTCCCCACGCCCCAGCCTGGGAACGTTCAGATAATTGATCGTTCCCACGCTCCGCGTGGGAATGCAGCCCTCGACGCTCCAGCGTCCACCTGCCAGCAACCACGCGGCGGAAGCCACAGCGCGACGCAGAGCGTCGCAGGCTTGCTCCCACGCAGGAGCGTGGGAGCTATCGGGGATCAAAAAGCAGCACAGCTCCACTGTTGGCATGGCTACAAACGCAGTTACAGGCAAATAGCCATTATCTAATGTGATGCAAATCACACTAAACCACTGACCAAGGTGTCGACGCCGTCACATTCCTTGCTAGGCTTGCGGTGCAACTCACCAAGGAGCTTTCCGATGAAGGAACAACGGAAATTTGTCGCGTTACGTGCCCACATTGACGATCTACTCAAGAACGGAGCCGAGGTAGTCGGACGCTATCCGTTCACCATTCGCGTCAATGGACGCCTGCTGCGGGCTCAGCATGGCATGCTGATCGGCTACTCAGCCGCGGCATAGCCCAAAGCACAGCACGCGAGCAGCTGCACCGCTCGAATTCGAAAGCCCCTGACCGCATAGCGGTCAGGGGCTTTTTTTCATTTCAGCCGGTAGCCCGGATATCCCCGGTGGAAAAAACTTCGCAGCCTTCCACCCCACCTGGCTGCCCGCCAGGGAATGCCCGCTGGCTCGGTAATGCCGGGCAGTCGACCAGCTTTCGCCTACGCATAAAAAACCCGGCTCCTTGCAAGAAGAGCCGGGTTTGGCGTTACCGGGACGCTATCAGAGCTTGTCGACGGTTTTTTTGATCGCCTCCTTGGCGTCACCCTTGAGTTGTTGGGCTTTGCCCTTTATTTGCTGAGCATCGCCTTTACCTTCAAGACGTGGATTATCGGTGACCTTACCGACAGCCTCTTTGACTTTACCGATGGCTTCGTTGGTGTGGCCTTTGACTTTGTCTTTCGTGCTGCTCATGTGGCACCTCATTTTCAATGGATTGCGGGGGGTGGAGTCTGCTCAGTCTCAATGGTTTCGTTTTTCTGACGAATGAATGGTTGGGGAGGCAAAGCCAAACACGCAGGTAGCCCGGATATCCGCGGCGGCCAACGCGAAGCCTGTCCAGCAGCACTGCTGGCACGCGACGCTCAAAGATGAGCCGTCACCCGAGACCAACACAAAGCGCCCCGACCTGCCGCTGTGCCCTCCAGGGCCACGCTAGGCCTTCTTGTACTCATTGCCGTCGGGCTTGGGGTCCAGCAACAGCGGCACGACATGCAGGATCAGCAGCGCCATCAGGGTGCCGAGCACCGCAGTCGCTTCATGCCCCAGCCCCACCGCCACGCCGATGGCCGCAGTGGCCCATAGCCCGGCGGCAGTGGTCAGGCCTTGCACATTGGAGATGTCCTGGCCTTTGAGGATGGTGCCTGCGCAAAGAAAACCGATACCGGCGGCCACGCCCTGAATCACTCGACTCAGGGCATCGTGACCCGCGCCTTCCAGCTCCAAGAGCATGACGAAGACACTTGCTCCCAGGCACACCAGCATGTGCGTACGCACGCCTGCGGCCTTGCCCTTTACCTCGCGCTCATAGCCAAGCACCCCGCCCAGCAGTACGGCCAGCAGCAGCCGCAGGGTGGCACGGGTCAGGTGTTCCACTTGGCCGAGGTCGGAAAACTCGTCCAGCAGAGTGGTCAGCACGCGCTCGGCGAAGTCCATTTGCCTCTCCTGACTGGTGTCCCTTAATCCCTGGCCTAGCAACAGCGGCGCGGCTTTCAGGCGGGAACGCGCGAGCGATCAGCCGTGCTAGACGTAGGATTGCCCTTTGAAGCCTCTGGGCAGACGCTGCAGCCCCGGCATGTCGGTAAGCTTTTGCAGCCAGGCTGTGCGCCATTTGCAGGCTTCGTGGAGGGCCTTGGCAACGTGCCGCGCCGCTCGGCGCGCCGCGTTGCGTTCGACTCGGCGAGCCTCCTGGAAGACGTCACTGCCGCGGCAGTTGCGACACTTCACCTGCGCCACTGCCGTGGTGCTGGCCAGTGTGTCGCCGTGACGGCCGCAGGCCAGATGCCCGTCGGTCATGTAGTGAGTAACTTGAGTAGCCATCGATGAATCTCCTGCGCAGTGGGTGCGGTACAGGACAGGCGCTTGGGCCATGGGGATAGTCGCCGCGGCCCACACAAGGCCAGCCGGCAGTTCAAGATGCTGTCGGCATCACCCTCGGCGCCCTTGAAGGAACTGGACCAGAAACACCACGATCGCCACGACCAGGAGGATGTGGATAAGACCACCCAAGGTGTAAGACGAAACCAGTCCCAGCGCCCACAGAACCAACAAGATAATCGCGATCGTCATGAGCATGTCGGTATCTCCAATCAGTGTGCGGCTCGTATCTGCCTACAGCACAGATTGTGCGCAGCAACCGCCCCCGGTCTGTTCGCTAGCGAACACTCGCTGCCTGCTGCCGCGCAGCAAGTAGCCCGAACGATGGAAAAGCTTCGCGGTTTTCCACCCTATGCGGCTACGCGAGACTGATTGAGTTCGAGCGCTGGGATGCATGACGCGGAACGTCACTGGCAGCATTCGCAAACGATCAGCCGCGTGGGCGTTACAATGCCGCGATTACCGATACCCGGAGCCAGATTGCCGATGTTCACCCTTGTACAGCTGGATATCCCGCCGCCCGAATCCCTGAAAAGCCAGGTGTTGCAGATGGTGGTGGACTACTTCAGCGACATCAGCCCGGTCTCGCTGACACCGAGCAATCCGCTCTACCAGCTGTACCAGTACGTGATCGGCTACGAGGTGCACCTGTATCTGCAGGGCATGGACGCAGCCCTTCAGACCAGCGCGCGGTTGATCCTGGCCCTGGATGATCAAGACCCGTCCCAGGTGCTCGGCTTCGCCCTGTACCTGCCGGCCAAGGATGCCCCCGAAGCCTGCACCCTGGCTTATATGGCCGTCCAGGCCAGCCACCGCCGCCACGGTATGGCCCGCGCCATGTTGCAGCAGATGATCACCCGCCACCCGCATACCGAACTGGCCTGCGTGGCAAGCAAGGTGCCGATCTTCGAGGCCATGGGTTTTCAGGTATTGGCGGCGCGCGGGCCACAGGTGCTGATGAATACACGGAATTACAGCTCGGACGGCATGATCGCCGTGCAGGACCTGGCGCCGATCTTCCAGTCCAAGGAAGTAAGGCAGATCCACGCCTACCTGGTGCAGCAGCACGGCAAGAAAGCCATGAGCGACGCGGAGAAAAAGCGCGACCGCCTGCTCGACCAGATGGCCCGCCAAGCGCAGGCGCTGGTGGACGAGCGCCGCGTTTGGCTGCACTAAAGAGAGCTAGCCCATCGGGCTGAAGCCATTGCTGGCACTGCAATAGCGATCTTCCATGCGCTTGCTCTTGGGCTCCCGATCCGCGTCCCAGCGCTTACCCCAGTCGCGGCACTGCTCCTTGAAGAACTGCTTGGCACCCTTGCGGCACTCGCGGTAGTCGATGGAGCCACGCCGGTGATTGGCACAGACACTGGTGTAGTCGATGCGGTTATCCAGCACCTGCCATGCGGCTTGATAGGTATCCCCACCACTCCACTTGGCGATCCGCTGCACGTCGTTTTCCACCTGAGCACTTGAGCCACGGCGAGGATTGCTAGCCTCTGTCTTTTCTTCGCGATAGCGCGCCAGGTATTGCGCATTGACCATGCCCTGGGCCTGCTCCGGCGGTGCTGAACGAGGCAGTTTGCCGTAGCGACAACGCACCACGTTCTCGTCGATGACCTTGTCGGCGCCTATGCAATCAGCCAAGGAGCTAGGCTCACTGGACTGCAGCGCGGTGCTGCTGGGCTGGATCGGTTCCAGATGCTGGGGAATGGGGTAAGCATCGGGGGCTACCGCTGGCGGCGAAACTGTCTCGACCAACGAAGACGGCGGTGCGAGCCAGTCACGCAGAGGGCCACGGGCGTACAGCAGGTACAGCGCCCCGCTCAGCACAGTGAGTACGGCGAGCCCGTTGAAAAGAGCGATTAGGTTGCTGCCACGCCGCCGTGCCAGGCCCTGCATGCGCTCGCGGATATAGTCCGGAGCATCGTCCCAGTCGTTGCCTTGCCAGTCGTCCCGTTTGGCCATCACCAATCCCTTGCCGGTTCCTGAGGGTGAATTCGCTCACACAGCGCAGACGATACCCATGGCGCCCCGGTCGGCCAATAGACCCGCAGGAAAGATCGTCCGCCGGCCCTCAAGGCGCGCCAAACAGTGCCGTCCAGTAGATCCCCGCATCACTCTTCGGATCGACCGCATAGGCCGCGCCCAACTCGCTGAACTGTGCGGCCATCAGGTTGGCGCAGTGGCCGGGACTGGCCAGCCAGCCGTCGACCACCTTGCGTGCGCCGTCCAGCCCGGCAGCGATGTTCTCGCCGATCTGCTGGCCGCTGTAACCAGCCAGTTCGGCGCGGTCGCCAGGGGTGCGGCCGTCACGGTCTCGATGGTCGAAGAAGTTGCCGTTGGCCATCGCCCGGCTATGGCTCTCGGCCGTACTCGCCAGCGTGGCGTTCCAGGCCAGCGGCGCGGCAGCGGCGAAGGGTTGTCCGCCACACTGGCGCGCCTGGGCGCGGGCGGCGTTGATCTGTTCCAGCAGCTTCTGCCCTTCCGCCTGCCAGTCGCCCAGGCGCCCGCCCAGCAGCGGTCGCGCCAGGACGATGCGCCAGTCGCGGTCCAGGCGGCTCACGCCGATATCGACAAACTGCGGATCGAGTACCACCTGGCAGAAGCTCTCGCGCAGGGCCTGCATCGCCGCTTGCGCATCGCGCGGGCCGGACAGGCTGATCGCCTGGACATTGACCATCGGGTAGCTGGCGCGAGCCAGTGCGCCCTGCAGGTCGGCGCTACCGGTGGCCGGCAGCACCAGACGCGGATCGGCGGCCAGCGGCGGCAGCTCGGCCGAAGCCTGGCCAGCGCAGCGCTGCACCTGGCTGCGGTAGGCGTTGATCGACTCGATCAATTGCGCCTCTTCGGCCGCTCCCGCCGTGGCGGCTATCAGCAGGCCCAGCGACAGGGCGACGAGACGCGGAATGAATGACGTGACGCGCATGAACAACTCCCTCGACATGACTGTGCACATGATGCGCGATTACGCGCGTTTGCGAACCCCATGCGGGAGCAGATCGTGCGCGGGCGTATCGGAGCGACAAGAATCTGCGGGGGCACTGTGCGTGCACCACGAAGCCCGTGCGTACGGCGGGCCCTAGGCAAGCGACGCGCAGAGCGGAACCTGTATGGCCCGATTGCTCATGGGTCACAGCTGAGAAAGACCGTAAACCAGTGCTCAGGCGTAAACGCTGAGGCCGCCTTTGGCCTGCAGCCAGTCGCGGTAGGTCTTCAGCGAGCTGGTCTGCTCGGTGCCGTTGTAGCCGACGAAGGTGTCGCTTTCGCCGAAGCCTCGATCGACCAGCTTCTGCACCTGAGCCAACAGCTTGTCGGCGTCTTCGCGCTCCAGCTCGGCGACATCGGGCAGCTCGATCTTTTCCCGCGCGCCGCTGGCCTCGCTGTTGAGCGCGGCACGCTCACTGGCCACCAGGCCACTGGCGTTGCTCTGCATGGCCCGCAGCAGACCGCCGCGGCTGTGTGCCACCAGGTCGGCGGCGTAGCGCCGCAGTTCGGTAACCGGATCGCTGCTGCTTGTTGCCGGTTGTTCCTGCGGCGTGCCGGTGCTGGCGGCATTGCTCTTGCCGATGTTGCTGACATAGTTCGCCACTGGCGAATGACTGGAGATGGTGTTCATGGCCGCGCCCTGCGTCTGTTCACAGGACGTGTTTAGCAGGATCCGAGCCAGATCACGCAAGCCCCGCCACGTCTGGCCTGGCACACTATCGATTGGGGTTGCGCAGGCCATCGCTTGCCAGCGTAGGCAAACCTTTGCCGACGACGAGCCAGGGTGCGGCAAAACCTTGGGCAGTTATCTCGTCAAGCGACTAAGGTATCGACGTCACGGACAGGCATGGCATGCCCCATGCGTATCCGGTAATCCAACCCGCCAAGGAAGCTTGCCATGCACCTGATTACCGCCCAGCTGAAACTCATCATGCTGATCACCGGCGCCCTCACCTGCACCATGGCATACGCCCTTGTCGCGCCGCAGGCCGCGCTGCTGTCGATGTTTGGTGAAGCGCTGCCGGACAGCCCGCTGATGCACATCGTGGTGCGCAGTTGGGGCATGCTGATCACCCTGCTCGGCGCGGCGCTGATCTACGGCGCCTTCAACCCGGCCGTGCGCCCACTGGTGCTGACCCTCGCCGGTCTGAGCAAGCTGGTGTTTGTCGGTCTGTTGATCCTGCTGGGCGGCCAATACCTGCCGAAAACCCTCACGCCGATCCTGATCGATGGCCTGGCCGTGATCCTCTACGCCATCTGCCTACCGCGCGCTCGCCGCGAAGCCGCCGCGATTTAGGCCTGCTCCGCTATGGTGGCAGCCATCGCTCAGTCGTGCAGATAGCTCTGCACGATACGCTCGTGGCTGCCATCCTCGACCAGTTGCCGTAACACACGCGCATAGCTCTGCACGAACTCCGCCGAATTGCTCTTTTTGCTGAAAGCCACTTCCGCAGCATCGGCGGAAACCACCACGGCCGTCGGCCTGATGCTGTCGTCGAGGCCCAGCTGCTGGGTCTCGTAGAGACCCGTACTTTCATCGGCAATCACGCCGTCGATGCGCCTCTTCTTGACCATCTGCCACAGGTTGGCGCGACTGGTGCTGAACGACACGCGCGAGGCGAAGTCGGCCTCGGCCATCAGCTGCTGATAGACCGGCCCGTAGGAAACATCGATCTGCGCGCCCAGGCGAAACGTGGTGTTCTGCAGGTCGAGCAGGTCGCTGACGGGCCAGCGCGCCAGTGCGTCCTGGTGCATGAAGAGGATATTGCGCGAGGGTTTCAGTACCGCGCCGGAGAAGTGTGCATACACCTCGCGCTCGGGCTTGCGGAAGGCGCCGGGGAGGATATCCAACCGCCCCAGCTCAAGCTCTTTGAGCGCTCGTGCCCAGGGCAACTTGACCAGCTTCACCGTGCAACCCAGCCGCGCCAGCGCCGCCCGGTTGAGATCGATATCGATACCGCCAACCTCGCCATTCGCTTGCAGCATGCTGAAAGGCGGATCGTCGTCCCAGCGCAGGCTCTTCTGGCAGGCCTGCACCGCGCCTGGAAGGCTGATGAACAAAAGCAGCACCGTGCATGTATAGAAACGGCGTAGTGGGCTCGAAGCGTCGACGACAACTCTATTCAAGATCAGCGCTCACAGGGACTCATCCGATGGATTTGAGTCTAGAGAAGCGCGCGGGCGGCGGCCACGACTTCCTGCTGCTGCCAAAAACCGGCACCACCTTACAACTAGAGCGGTATGAGGCGTCGCTGGTTTGCCCTAAAAATGCCCAAAACCCTTTCCCCAAAAACGAAAAAGCCCCTGATTCATTAATGAATTCAGGGGCTTAGTCAGTATCGAGTATGGCGGGAAGATAGGGATTCGAACCCTAGGTGCACTTGCGTACACAACGGATTTCGAATCCGTCCCGTTCGGCCACTCCGGCATCTTCCCACGGCGGCGCGCATGATATCAGCTCAAGGCGTTTTGGCGAACCCCGTTCGGCGTTTTTTTCGCATGGATTCAGGTGCTTGCGAAATCGCCGAGGAAGGGAGACTGTTTTCGAGCATAAAAAAGAGGAGCCGAGGCTCCTCTTTGCTAGCGCGGGCCGAAGCGCCGATCAGTTGGTCAGACGGGTCAGCGCTTCGCGGTATTTGTCCGCAGTCTTCTGCGCCACGTCGGCCGGTACGGCGGGAGCTGGCGGCTCCTTGTTCCAGCCGGTAGATTCCAGCCAGTCGCGCACGAACTGCTTGTCGAAGCTCGGCGGATTGCTGCCTTCGGCGTAGCTGTCGGCCGGCCAGAAGCGGCTGGAGTCGGGGGTCAGCGCCTCGTCCATCAGGGTCAGGGTGCCGTTTTCGTCCAGGCCGAACTCGAACTTGGTGTCGGCGATGATGATGCCGCGGGTGGCCGCGTATTCGACCGCTGCGCTGTACAGGGCGATGGCGGTGTCGCGCACCTTGGCCGCCAGTTCGGCGCCGATGATCGCTTCGCACTGCTCGAAGCTGATGTTCTCGTCATGGTCGCCGACGGCGGCCTTGGTCGAGGGGGTGAAGATCGGTTGCGGCAGCTTGGCCGCTTCTTTCAAACCGGCTGGCAGCCGGATGCCACAGACGGTGCCGCTCTTCTGGTATTCCTTCCAGCCGGAGCCGACGATGTAGCCACGCACGATGGCTTCCACTGCGACCGGCTGCAGACGCTTGGCCACTACCGCACGACCTTCCACCAGCGGCAACTCGGCAGCCGGCACCACGTCTTCAACCCGGTCGCCGGTGAAGTGGTTGGGCACCACGTCCTTGAGCTTGTCGAACCAGAAGTTGGAGATGGCGGTGAGGATCTTGCCCTTGTCCGGGATCGGCTCGTTGAGGATTACGTCGAAGGCCGACAGGCGATCGGTGGCGACCATCAGCATGCGCTTGGCGTCGATTTCGTAGAGGTCGCGGACTTTACCCGAATAGATTTTCTTCAGGCTCAGGGTGCTGGGAGTGGTCATGTCGGAATTTCCGCCTTGATCAAACGAAACAGGCGAAACCCACCGGGTTTCGCCTATCGAGTTACTGCTCGGCCGGCACCCGAGGTGCCGGCACCTTGCAACTTAGCCGAGGTTTTCCTGGATCAGCTGCAACACACGGCGCGCCACGTCTTCCGGCGCTACGGTGTTGAGGTCCTTCTCCACGGAAACCTGCACGTCGCCATCGGCCGAGCGGGTCAGGCGAACCTGATAGCGCTCGGCACGGGCGTCGATTTCTTCCTGGCTTGGCTCGCTGCCGAACAGGCCACTGATGAAGCCTTTCTCTTCTTCCGGCTTCTTCGCACCTTCGGCCAGGTTGACGTAGTACACGCCCAGGCTGCGGTTGATGTCGTCGATGCGCACGTTGCCCAGTTCCAGGGAACGGCCGACGCTGGACCAGGCACGATCGAAGTCGGTGCTGAGGTTGAGTACCGGGTTGCCGTTGCCGTCCTGGGTCAGGCTGACGCGGCTAGGTGCATCGTAGTCGCGG
The DNA here is from genome assembly GCF_014164785.1 of Aquipseudomonas guryensis. GTDB lineage: Bacteria > Pseudomonadota > Gammaproteobacteria > Pseudomonadales > Pseudomonadaceae > Aquipseudomonas > Aquipseudomonas guryensis. The sequence continues at coordinate 157,272 of NZ_JACJFN010000005.1, forward strand.
GCGGCCAGCAGGGACACAGAGCCGTGCTCGGCGGTGCTGCTCAGGTCAGCCAGCATGCCGTCGAGCAGCGAGGCTTCCAGCGGAGCATTGCCAGTACGTGCCGGGAAGGCTACGTCGGCAGAGCTGCCCTCGTCGCGCTCGGCGCTGACGATGAACACTTCGCTGGTGTTACGCACCACGCCCGGCTCGATACGCACACGCACGCGCACTTCATTGTCACTATCAGTCATCAGGTCGCCCAAGCGACGCGCCATGGACGGTGCCAGCTCTGCAGCCGGCTGCCAGGCGCTGCTGAACTCGCCGGTCTGCGGGCGCTCTTCGGCAATACGGAAACCGTTGTTCTCGAAATACTGGCGCGCTACCGGCCAGACTTCCGCCGGGCTGCGCTGAGCCACCAGCCAGCGCGAGTCACCGCTCTTCTGCAGGCTGAACTCGCTGGTCTCGCCGACCGGCATGGCCTGCGGACGCGGCACTTCGAATTTTTCCGGAGTATCGGTGCTGGTGGCCACGTTCATCGGCACCGGCAGCAGAGGGTCTATGCGTTTGGCATCGACGTTCGCCGGCATCTGCATCGGCGCGGTCTGGCGCGAGTCCAGGTAATCGGTGCTGCGGTCACGGAAATAGCCTTCGTCACCCCACAGCCACCCGCAACCGCTGGTGCTGGAGATAATCACGGCAAGGGCGGAAAGTCCGGCCAATCGCTTCATGCGTAATGCTTCCTCGGTTAAACCAGTACGCCGGACTGGCGCAGGGCCTGACGCAGCGGTTCGTGACAACGCGGGCTGAGCCAGGTCAGGGGCAGGCGGATGCCGTCCGGCATCATGCCCATTTCATGCAGGGCCCACTTCACCGGAATCGGGTTGGATTCAATGAACAGAGTTTTGTGCAGCGGCATCAGGCGCTCGTTGATGGCGCGGGCAGTGGCGGCATCGCCAGCCATGGCGGCGGCGCACAGTTCGGCCATGGCGCGCGGAGCGACGTTGGCGGTGACCGAGATGTTGCCCTTGCCGCCCATCAGCATCAATTCGACGGCAGTGGCGTCGTCACCGGAATAGACCAGGAAGTCCTTGCTCACTCGATCCAGTATTTCCTGGCCGCGCTGCAGGTCGCCAGTGGCTTCCTTGATACCGATGATGTTACTGATCTTGGACAGGCGCTCGACGGTCTCCGGCAGCATGTCGCAGACGGTACGACCCGGCACGTTGTAGAGAATCTGCGGAATCGCCACCGCTTCGGCGATATGGCGGAAGTGCTGGTACAGGCCTTCCTGGGTCGGCTTGTTGTAGTAGGGGGTGACCAGCAGGCAGGCATCGGCGCCGACGCTCTTGGCGTTCTGGGTCAGCTCGACCGCTTCGCGGGTGCTGTTGGCGCCGGTACCGGCGATCACCGGGATGCGCCCGTTAACCTGATCGACCACGCGGCGGATGACCTCGACATGCTCGTGGACATCCAGGGTAGCGGACTCACCCGTGGTGCCGACGGCAACGATGGCGTTGGTGCCCTCTTGCAGGTGGAAGTCCACCAGCTTGCTCAGGCTGTCCCAATCCAGACCACCCTGTGCGTCCATGGGCGTGACCAGTGCCACCATACTGCCCGAAATCATGCAACCGCTCCTGCCGGAAAAAGAGAGCCGTAATGGTACTGACGCCACCAGGGTTGTACAAGCAAAGGACTGCACCTGCCGACCGTTAAACAGAATGTGCTGCCAGCCACGCCGTACGCCGCACCGGCATTCCCCTGAGCGGTGCTTTTCGCTACCCTTCCTTCCTTTGTTCGCCACGTCATGTGCCGATCACTCTTCGTTTTAGGAATGCTGCATGTCCACCCCCCAGGTTCGCGAACAATTCCTCGTTATCAGCGCCCTCGGCGCCAACCCCATGGAGCTGACCAGCGTGCTGTGCCGGACCAGCCAGGAGAACCGCTGCGCCATCGTCAGCACCCGCCTGACCCGCCACGGCGAGTACAGCGCGCTGATCCTGCAGGTCAGCGGCAGCTGGGATGCTCTGGCACGCCTGGAAGCGGCTCTGCCGGTACTGGCCAAGAAGCACAGCTTCAGCGTCAACATGACCCGCAGCGGCGCCCTGGAGAATCGCCCCCAGGCCTTGCCTTATGTGGCCTACGTCAGCTGCGTGTACCGCCCGGACATCCTCAACGAGCTGTGTCAGTTTTTCAGCGACCACCGCGTCGAGCTGGAAAACATCACCTGCGACACCTACCAGGCCCCGCAGACCGGCGGGACCCTGCTGAATGCCACGCTGACCGTGACCCTGCCAGCCGGTACGCAAATCAGCTGGCTGCGCGACCAGTTCCTCGACTTCGCCGACTCGCTCAACCTCGATGCGCTGATCGAACCCTGGCGCCCGCAGAACCCGTAAAGAGACAGAAGGAGCAGCACATGGCCGTTACCCTCGACCAGCCGGTCGCCGACTTCAGCGCCGAAGCCACCAGCGGTGTGCAGGTCTCCCTGAGCGCCCTCAAGGGCCAGCAAGTGGTGATCTACTTCTACCCGAAGGACAGCACCCCGGGCTGCACCACCGAAGGCCAGGGCTTTCGCGACCACTACCCGGCCTTCCAGGCAGCCAACACCCTAGTGTTCGGCGTATCGCGCGACGGCATGAAGTCCCACGAGAACTTCAAGTGCAAGCAGGAGTTCCCCTTCGAACTGATCTCGGACAAGGACGAGGCGCTCTGCCAGCTGTTCGACGTGATCAAGCTGAAAAAGCTCTACGGCAAGGAATACCTAGGCGTCGACCGCAGCACCTTCCTCATCGACCAGAACGGTGTGCTGCGCCAGGAGTGGCGTGGGGTAAAGGTGCCGGGGCATGTGGAGGCCGTGCTGGCCGCCGCGCAGGCACTGAGCAAGCGTTAAACCACCGAACATGAAAAAGGGCCGCATCGTGGCCCTTTTTATTGCACCCCCCCTAAACCTTGCGCAACCAGTAACGGAATACACCGCCCTCTTCTTCCTCGCGCAGCAGTTCATGCCCAGCCAGGCGCGCAAAGGCACGAAAATCGCGCTGCGAGCCGGCATCGGTGGCGATCACCTTGAGTACCGCACCACTGGGCAAGCGGTTCAACTCCAGCTTGGCCTTGAGCAGCGGCAACGGACAGTTCAAGCCGCTGGCATCCAGCTCGGCATCACAGACAACAGGATCGGTCATCAAGGGCTCTCCACAGGGGCGGCAAGCATACCCAAGGCCGCACAACCCTGGCCAGCCGACCACCCTGGCAGCTACAGTAAGGCCTTTGTTTGCCATGAGCCCTGTGCATGAAGCTTCTGCGCCCTTACCTGCTCGCCCTCGCCTGCCTGCTCGCCTATCCGGTCACTGCCGATGACCTGCCTTCGCTGGGCGATGCCAGTTCATCGATCGTTTCGCCGGAACAGGAACACCAGCTCGGCCGCGCCTGGCTGAGCATTCTGCGCGGCCAGGTCGACCAGCTGTCCGACCCGCAGCTCAAGGACTATGTGGAAAGCAGCGTCTATCGCCTGGCGGAAACCAGCCAGGTGCAGGATCGGCGCCTGGAGTTCGTCCTGCTCAACAGTCCGCAGCTCAACGCCTTTGCCGCGCCAGGCGGAATCATCGGGGTCAACGGAGGCCTGCTCCTCTATGCGCAGACGGAAGGCGAATATGCCTCGGTGATGGCCCACGAACTGGCGCACTTGTCGCAACGCCACTTCGCCCGCGGCATCGAAGCCCAGCAACGCATGCAGGTACCGGTGATGGCCGCCATGCTCGCCGGTATCGTCGCCGCAGCAGCCGGCGCCGGCGATGCCGGCATCGCTACCATCATGGGCGCCCAGGCCGCTGCTATTCAGGAACAGCGGCGCTTCTCCCGACAGAACGAACAGGAAGCCGACCGCATCGGCCTGCTCAACTTGGAAAAGGCTGGCTACGACCCGCGCGCCATGCCGAGCATGTTCGAGCGCCTGCTGCGCCAGTACCGCTACGACCGCAAGCCGCCGGAATTCCTCCTCACCCACCCGGTATCCGAGTCGCGCATCGCCGACACCCGCAACCGCGCCGAACAATTTCAGCCAGGCGGCCTCAACGACAGCCTGCGCTACCAGTTGATGCGCGCCCGCGTGCAACTGATCTTCGAGGAGACGCCGGGGATCGCTGCCAAGCGCTTTCGCGCCATGCTCGAGGAAAACCCCAGGCTGGACGCTGCGCGTTATGGCCTGGCAATCGCCAAGATCAAGGGTGGCCAGCTCAACGAAGCACGCACGGCCTTGCAGGAGCTGCTGGCCAAGGCACCGGAAGACATCGCCTACAACCTGGCCATGGTCGATCTGGATATCACCAGCAACCGCCTGAGCGACGCCCGCCAGCGGGTAGAACGGCTGCGCAACTTGTATCCGAACAACTATCCGCTGGATCAGGCGCGTATCGACCTGATGTTCAAGCAGAGCCAGGGCAAGGAGGCCGAGGTAGCACTCAACGAACTGCTCAAGAACCGCCCGCATGACCCGGATGTCTGGTATCAGGTGGCCGAGGCCCGCGGCCTGGCCGGCAATATCATCGGCCTGCACCAGGCCCGCGCCGAGTTCTTCGCTCTGGTTGGCGACTACGACCAGGCCCTGTCGCAACTGGACCTGGCCAAGCGCCGCGCCAGCAGCAACTTCCCTCTGGCTTCGCGCATCGACGCACGCCAGCAGGAACTGATGGAGGAGAAGCGCGCGATCGACAAGATGCTGCGCTGATCCAGCACACAGAAAAAAGCCCGGCACTGCCGGGCTTTTTTCTATCTGCACTCACCTCAAGCGTTGCCGCTCAACTTCAGCCGGGCTGCCTGAGTGAAATCCAGCATGCGCTTGAGCGGTTTGATCGCTCGCGGGATCAGCGCCGGCTCGACCAGGATCTCGTTGCTGCCCTCGCGCAGGCACTGCAGGGTGCGCTGCAGGGTGTTCATGGCCATCCACGGGCAATGCGCGCAACTGCGGCAGGCAGCGCCATTGCCGGCGGTTGGCGCCTCGATGAAGACCTTGTCCGGGCACAGCTGCTGCATCTTGTAGAAGATGCCGCGGTCGGTGGCGACGATGAAGGTCTGGTTCGGCAAGGTCTGCGCGGCCTTGATCAGCTGGCTGGTGGAACCCACCGCATCGGCCAGCTCGATCACCGCTTCCGGCGACTCCGGGTGGACCAGCACGGCGGCGTCCGGGTACAGCACTTTCATGTCGTGCAGCTGCTTGGCCTTGAATTCTTCATGGACGATGCAGGCGCCATCCCATAGCAGCATGTCGGCACCGGTCTGACGCTGGATATAGCGGCCCAGGTGCTGGTCCGGGGCCCAGAGGATGGTTTCGCCGTTGTCCATCAGGCTCTCGACGATTTCCAGCGCGCAGCTGGAAGTCACCACCCAGTCAGCCCGCGCCTTCACCGCCGCCGAGGTGTTGGCATACACTACCACGGTACGCTCCGGGTGCTGGTCGCAGAACGCCGAGAACTCGTCGACCGGGCACCCCAGATCGAGCGAGCAGGTGGCTTCCAGGGTCGGCATCAGCACGCGCTTTTCCGGGTTGAGGATCTTCGCCGTCTCGCCCATGAACTTGACCCCGGCCACCACCACGGTCTGCGCCGCGTGCTGGTTGCCGAAACGGGCCATTTCCAGGGAGTCGGAGACGCAGCCGCCGGTTTCCTCGGCCAGCGCCTGGATCACCGGATCGCAGTAGTAGTGCGCCACCAGCACGGCATTCTGCTTCTTCAGCTCGGCAGCGATTTCACTGCGGTAGAAGGCCTCCTGCTCGGGCGTAAGCGGCACGGGCTGCTTGGCATCGAGATGGGCTTGAACCAGGAGGCGTTCGGAAATATGCGTCATGTTGATCAGACCTGCAGGCGCGGGTTGGCAAGTGGAGAGTATACCATCGGGCCCTACCGCCTCAGGGCGGCGGAGCTAACGCAGCAATGCCAGATGCAGCATCGCCCGACTTTTTTCGAGGCATAAAAAAAGCCAGTCTTGCGACTGGCTTTTGCGATTTGGTGGGTCGTGTAGGATTCGAACCTACGACCAATTGGTTAAAAGCCAACTGCTCTACCAACTGAGCTAACGACCCGACGCGGTGCGCATAATACTGATTTAATTCAGGAAATCAACACCCCGCGAAAAAACTTCAGCAATAACGGGTCGGATCCGCCACTCCCGCGGCGATAAAACCGGCCGCCCGCAGCCGACAGCTGTCGCACTTGCCGCACGCCCGGCCATCCTCGTCAGCCTGGTAGCAGGACACGGTCAGAGAATAGTCGACACCATGCTGCATGCCGATCTGCACGATCTGCGCCTTGCTCAGGTTCTGCAGCGGCGCCTGAATACGGAAGCCCTCGCCTTCCACACCCTCACGAGTCGCCAGATTGGCCACCCGCTCGAACGCGGCAATGAAGTCAGGACGGCAATCCGGATAACCGGAATAGTCCACCGCATTGACCCCGATAAAGATGTCGTGGGCGCCCAGCACCTCCGCCCAACCCAGGGCCAGGGCCAGGAATACCGTGTTGCGTGCAGGCACATAGGTCACCGGAATGCCTTCGGTCGGACTCTCCGGCACGGCAATCGAACTGTCGGTCAGAGCCGAGCCACCGATACCGTTGAGATTGAGGCCGACCACCTTGTGTTCGGCCACACCCAGCTGCGCCGCCACCCGCTCAGCCGCCTGCAACTCGACGCGATGGCGCTGGCCGTAATCGAAACTCATGCTGTAGCAGGCGAAGCCCGCCGCCTTGGCCTGGGCCAGGATGGTGGCGGAATCGAGGCCGCCGGAAAGCAGCACCACGGCTTTCTTGTCTGTCATCTCAGTACTCTCGAATCAGTGGCCGGGCTCATCGTTCCACAGCAGCTTGTGCAGCTGCATCTGGAAACGCACGGGCAGGTTGTCGGCGATGATCCACTCGGCCAGGGCACGAGCACTGACCTGCTGGTGGCTGGGCGAGAACAGCACTTCGCCGGCGCGCTGGTCGAGGCGGTACTCGATCAGCTTGGAAACGGCCCAGTCGTAGTCCTCGCGCGAGCAGATGACGAACTTGACCTGGTCGTTGCCGGTCAGCAGATCCAGGTTGCTGTACAGATTGCGCGAGACTTCCGCCGAGCCCGGGGTTTTCAGGTCAACCACGCGACTGACGCGGGGATCGGTGGCCGCAATATCGAGGGCACCGCTGGTCTCCAGCGACACCTCGTAGCCGGCATCGCACAGGCGCTTGAGCAGCGCGATGCAATTGGGCTGGGCCAGCGGCTCGCCACCGGTCACGCAGATGTAGCGCGGCTTGTAACTGGCGATCTGCGCGCAGATAGCGTCCAGGCTCATGAGCTCGCCGCCACTGAAGGCGTAGGCAGTGTCGCAGTACTGGCAGCGCAGTGGGCAGCCAGTCAGGCGAACGAACACAGTGGGCAAGCCACTGCTGCGCGTTTCGCCCTGCAGCGAGTAGAAAATCTCGGTAATGCGCAGGGTTTCTTGCATATCGGCACCGGGCGTGACGGCGAAACAGGCCATCCGCCTCCGTTGCGGGAAAGGGGTCGCGATTCTAAACGAAAATATTCAGGGAGACATTTTTAACGTCGCCCAGGCGACGGAGCGAAGGGCAGCCGCCACGGAGAGCAAGCCATAAAAAACCCGCGACTAGCGCGGGTTTCTGAGCAATACACCGTTCGATCAGGGCAGGCGTTGCAAGTCACGCTGAGCCAACTGAGCGGCTGAGGATCCGGGGAACTGGGCAATCAGCTGGCGCAGAATGCCCTTGGCCTTGTCGGTATTGCCCAGGCGCTGCTCGACATCCGCCAGCTTGAACAGCGAATCCGGCACCTTGGCATGGGTCGGATAGGTCACGCTGACCTGGGCAAAGGCCTTGCCGGCGCCTTGCAAATCGCCCTTGGCCAGGTTGACCTCACCGAGCCAGTATTGCGCGTTGCCGGCGTACTGGCTGTTCGGGTATTTGCGCAGGAAGGCGCCGAAGGCCTGGCTGGCCTTGTCGAAATCCTTGGCTTTGATCAGGTCGAAGGCAGCGTCGTAATACAGCTTTTCCTTCGCCGGGTCGGCCGGCTCATTGCTCGCAGGCTGTGCTGGAGCTTCTTGGGCCGGAGCCGTTGGAGCACCGCCGGCGTTGATCGCGCCGTCGGCAGGGGAATTTTGGGTAGGAGCTACGGCGCCAGCGGCACCACCGGCCAGACGGCCGTCCAGATCCTGGTAACGCGCCAAGCTTTCTTGCTTGAGGCGCTGAATCTCGTTCTGCTGTTCTTCAACCATACCGCGCAGCGAAGCAATTTCTTGCTGCATCTGCTGCAACTGCATGAACAGCTCACCCTGCGCCGAGGCCGGGGCCGTAGCCCCGCCCCCGGCGTAGGCGCCATTCGTGCCGTAACCCACCGGCGGATAACTGCTAGTACCGTAACCGGCACTACTATCCACCACGGGAACCTCGGCCACTGCCGCAAGCGGCAGGGCGAGAACCAGAGAGGCTACGACACGAAGGCACTTTTGCATGGCGAATTACTTACGCAGTTCGACGCGACGGTTCTGAGCCCAGGACTGCTCTTCGGTGCCAGTGGCAACCGGACGCTCTTCGCCGTAGGAAACCAGTTCCAGCTGAGCCGGGGAAACGCCCTGCAGAACCAGGTAGCGCTGTACGGCTTGAGCACGACGCTCGCCCAGAGCCATGTTGTACTCGCGGGTGCCGCGCTCGTCAGTGTGGCCTTCCAGAACGACGCGAGCGCCGTTGCCTTTCAGGTCCTTGGCGTGTACGTCCAGGGAACGCATGGCTTCCGGCTTCAGGTCGGAGCTGTCGTATTCGAAGTAGAAGGTGGTGATGGCGCGCAGAGCGGCTTCTTCGGTCGCGTTAGCGTCCAGACCATTGGCGTTGGCGTCGTAGCCAGCGTTCGGGTCGGTGGCACCTTCGCCAGCGTTGTCGCCGCCTTTGGACGAGCAACCAACAGTAACGGCCAGAGCCAGGCCCAGTGCAGCAAATTTCAGGATTTCCATGGTGTAACTCCTAATGGTTTCTAGGTGTGTTTAAAGCAAAGTGTTGTTACCGCATCAGTTCAGGTAGGGGGACCAGGACGGTTCCCTGACATCACCTTGAGCGGTGGGAATCGGGAGTCTGACGCGCCCGTTGGTAGACACGAGCATCAGCACTCCACGGCCCTGCTGGCGGGTGGCGTAGATTAGCATGGTGCCATTGGGCGCAACAGTAGGCGAATCGTCCAGACTGGTCTCGGAGAGGATGCGCGGAGCGGAGCCTGAACGCGTCAGATCTTGCGCCGCCACCTTGAAGTTGGTGAAGCCATCCTGGCGATGGATCATCACCAGCATCTTTTCGTCAGCCGAAAGTTTCGGGTTGGCGTTGTAGTTACCGATGAAGGTCACGCGCTGCGCCTCGCCACCGGCGATGTTTTGCTTGTAGATCTGCGGCTTGCCGGCACGATCCGAGGTGAAGTACAGGGTCTGGCCATCCTTGCCCCAGAAGGGCTCGGTATCGATGGCGTAGTGATTGGTCACACGCTGCAACTGACGGCTGCCGAGGTTCATCACGTAGATTTCCGGGTTGCCGTCCTTGGACAGCACGAACGCCAGGCGATTGCCATCCGGCGACCAGGCCGGCGCACCGTTCAGACCCTGGAAGTTGGTGATCTGCTCGCGGCGGCCGGTGTCGATGTGCTGCACGAAGATGCGCGGACGGCGCTGCTCGAACGACACATAGGCAATACGGCGGCCATCCGGCGCATAGCGCGGCGACAGAATTGGCTCGCGGGACTGCAGCAGGGTCACGCCACGGGCACCGTCATAGTCAGAACGCTGCAGGGTGTAACGGGTGTTGTTGACCGAGAAACGCTCGGCGGTGACGTAGAGCATCTTGGTGGAGAAGGCGCCCTTGATACCGGTCAGTTTCTCGAACGACTGGTCGGCAACATGGTGCGCCATGTCGCGCAGCTGGTCCGGCGTACCGGCCACATTGCCGGCCGCGACCTGCTGCTGACTGGCCACGTTAAACAGGGCGAACTGCACCTGCAGGCGCCCGCCCGTCGGCGCGATGCTGCCAACCAGCACGTACTGGGCGCCCAGGGCCTGCCAGTCGCGGTAGATGATCTCGCTGGCCTGGGTCGGCAGGCTGATCATGTTCTGCCGTGGAATCGGCTCGTACATACCGGTGTTACGCAGGTCATTACCGATGATATCGGCCATGTCCTCGGGCAGCACGGTACCGCCCTGCCAACCGAAAGGTACTACGGCAATCGGAATGGCCCGGTTGGCCCCGCCGGTTACGGAGATGTTCTTTTCATCGGCGACAGCCAGGCCGGCTGCGCAGCAGAGAACAACAAGCAACCCTCGAAGAATATTGATCACAGGTCCAGATCCTCTGGTGTAAATGTCATTTTGAACGAGCGATAAGGCGCGAAGTCCGCAGGGCTGATGCTCTGCATTTCAGTAACCTGGCCCACGTTGCGCACCGCCGTTACGGCAGAGCTATCGAAGGCAGCATCGCCACTGGAGCGCACCACCGAGGCATTGACGATGGAACCACCCGGCAACATATTCACCTGCACAGTAACACTCATGCCATTACGTGCCGAAGGTGGGCGAATCCAGTTCCGCGTCACCAGTTCACGAATCAGGTCATCGTAATTGCCGGTTACCTGATCCCCTACCTCATCAGCGAGCGCCTGCTGCCGCTCGGTAGTATCAGAAAGCAGGTCAGCCAGTGCCGCCGCTTTCTGATCGGCAGCTGATTTACGCGCAGCTTCCTGAGCCTTTTTCTTGGCTGTTTCGGCAGCCGCCTTCTTCTTGGCGTCTTCTGCAGCTTTCTTCTTCGCCGCTTCGGCGGCCTTCTTCTTGGCCTCCTCGGCGGCTTTCTTCTTCTCTTCCTCAGATTTCTTCTTGGCGATATCGGCGAGCTTCTTCTGCTCGGCTTTCTTGGCCTCTTCCGCTTTCTTCGCCTCAGCCTTTTTCTCAGCCACTTCCGCTTGTTTGGCTGCCTCGGCTTTCTTTTGTTCCGCGGCCTCCTGCTTCTTCTGTTCTTCCTTCTTCGCCTCGAGCTGTTCCTGCTCGTACTGACGCGCAGCCGTTTTCTTGGCTTCGCCGGCAATCTTCTGATTGGTCTGGGTAGTCGCCTGGCTCTGCGACTTAGGCGAATAAAGGGTCACCTGGACGATCGGCTTGGGCGGCGGCAGATCAGGGGCGAACTGAAAGCTGACGAACAGCATGGCAAACATCAGGGCGTGCAGAGCCACGGCCCAGATGGTCGGCCAGAAGTAGCTTTCTGACGAGGAGCGTGCGCTCTGCTGCATCAGGGCGCCTCGGTGATCAACCCGACGTTACCCACGCCGGCTTCTTGCAGACCACCCATGACGGCCATCACCGAGCCATAGTCGACCGCCTTGTCACCCCGCACGAAGACCTGCACTTTCTTACCCTGACTGGCGTTCTGCTGCATGATCGCGGTGACCGTCTGCACCAGTTGCGGCAACGCGGTAGCGGTCTCGCTCTGCTTGCTCTGATCCTGGTCGACTTCCTCGCCCATGTTCCAGTAGTAGGTCTTGTCCGCTTTGATCGAGATGGTCAGCACGCGAGAGTTGTTATCCTGCGGCAAAGCCTCACTGGAAACCTTGGGCAGGTCGACCTTGACGCCCTGGTTGAGCATCGGCGCGGTCACCATGAAGATCACCAGCAACACCAGCATCACGTCGATATAGGGCACGACGTTCATCTCGGCGACTGGCTTGCGTCTATTGCGAATTCTGGCCATGGGCAGCCTCAGTCCTCGCTGGTATGCACTTTGCGGTGCAGGATCGCCTGGAACTCGTCAGCGAAGGTGTAATAGCGGCTGATCAGACGCTCGCCTTGTGCGGAGAAACGGTTGTAGGCGATAACCGCCGGGATGGCGGCGAACAGGCCGATGGCGGTAGCGATCAGCGCTTCAGCAATACCTGGGGCCACGGTAGCCAAGGTGGCCTGCTGTACCTGGGCCAGGCCGCGGAAGGAGTTCATGATGCCCCACACGGTACCGAACAGGCCGATGTAAGGGCTGGTCGAGCCGACGGTGGCGAGGAATGGCAGGCTCTGCTCGAGCTTCTCTTCCTCGCGCGAAATGGCTACGCGCATCGCACGTGCCACGCCGTCCATCACTGCATCCGGATCGACGCCGGACTGCTGGCGCAGGCGGGAGAACTCCTTGAAGCCGGCACGGAAGATCTGCTCCACGCCGCAGTCCGGGTCCGGATTACTGCCGGCTTGGCGATACAGCTTGGACAGGTCGATACCCGACCAGAAGCGCTCTTCGAACATTTCCAGCGACTTCTTGGCGGCACGCAGCATGGTGCTGCGCTGGAAGATCATGATCCACGACATGACCGAGGCGGCCACCAGAATGAGCATGACCAACTGCACCACGAAACTGGCGTTGCTGATCAGGCTCCACATGGACATATGGTCTACGGCGGCGTTAGCTTCCACGCTTACTCTCCTGCAGGGGATAGACCCGCGACACTGGCGAAGGCTGCACGCAGCGCTTCGGGAATGGCCCGGGGTTTCAAACTGTCGGCGCGCACACAGGCCACCACGAACTGCCCTTCACAGAGCAGTGCCTTGTCCGTGACCCGCCTTACCTGTTGACGAAAGCGCAGGCTGGCACGGTTTAACTCGATTACATCGGCCGTCACAAAAAGTTCGTCGTCCAGCTTGGCGGGCGCGTGATAACGCGCCTCGGCAGAATGCACAACGAACAGCAGGTCTTCCGCCACCAGCGCAGACTGGGCAAAACCCAGTTCACGCAGGCGCTCGGTGCGAGCCCGCTCCATGAATTTGAGGTAGTTGACGTAATAAACGATGCCGCCGGCATCGGTATCTTCGTAATACACCCGACAACGGTGAGCAAAAGGCTGGGCCTCGATTTGCGCGCGCATACTCTAGTGCTTACTCCCGGCCTTGCCAATCGGCCAAGCCCCCTGTTTTTAAACTATTCATTGCTGCCCGCGAAGAGGTCGGCAACCGGCGCTTCGACCATGCGCCCCGGCACATTGAGACCGAAGTGCAGGTAGGCGTGCCGCGTCACCACCCGTCCGCGCGGCGTGCGCATGATATACCCCTGCTGGATCAGATAGGGCTCCAGCACGTCTTCGATGGTTCCGCGTTCCTCGCCGATGGCCGCAGCCAGGTTGTCGAGGCCGACCGGCCCGCCGTCGAACTTGTCGATCATGGCCAGCAGTAGACGCCGATCCTGGTGATCGAAGCCACGTTCATCGACATCCAGCATGTTCAGTGCCTGATCGGCAACGCTACGACTGATCTGTCCACCCGCCCGCACCTCGGCGAAATCGCGCACACGACGCAGCAGACGATTGGCAATACGCGGCGTACCCCGGGCGCGGCGGGCAATCTCGAACGCACCCTCGGCATCCAGGGCCAGGCCGAGAATGGTGGCGGAGCGGCTGACAATGGTCGCCAGGTCGGAACTGGAATAGAACTCCAGGCGCTGGACGATGCCGAAACGGTCGCGCAGCGGATTGGTCAGCATACCGGCACGGGTGGTGGCACCGACCAGGGTGAACGGCGGCAGATCCAGCTTGATCGAACGGGCGGCCGGGCCTTCACCGATCATGATGTCGAGCTGGAAGTCTTCCATCGCCGGGTACAGCACTTCCTCGATGATCGGCGACAGACGATGAATCTCGTCGATGAACAGTACGTCACCGGCCTCCAGATTGGTCAGCAACGCGGCCAGATCGCCTGGACGCTCCAGCACCGGGCCGGACGTGCTCTTGATCGACACGCCCATTTCCTGGGCGATGATATTAGCCAAAGTGGTCTTGCCCAAGCCGGGCGGACCAAAGATCAGAGTGTGATCCAGCGCTTCCGAGCGGCCCTTGGCGGCCTGGATAAACAGCTCCATCTGCTCGCGAACAATGGGTTGGCCGATGTAGTCGGCCAGCGACAGCGGACGGATGGCACGATCCAGCTGCTCGTCACGCTCGCGGCCAGTGGCGGTTATCAGGCGGTCGGCTTCAATCACGGGTTAAACCATTCCCTTCAATGAGCGGCGAATCAGATCCTCACTGGAGAGGCCGTCTTCCTGTACTGCAGCCACGGCCTTGCTGGCCTCCTGCGGCTTGAAGCCGAGGGAAATCAGCGCGCTCACGGCGTCACTCTCCGCGCTTGAGACTGCCACGCCGGCACGGGGTTCCACCACCAGGGTGGCGATGGACGGCACGGTTTCCCAGGCCTTGAAACGATCTTTCAGCTCAACCAGCAGCCGCTCGGCGGTTTTCTTGCCGACGCCGGGGACTTTCACCAGGGTCGAGGTATCGCCGGCCTGCACGCAGCGCACCAATTCGTCCACTTCCAGACCGGACATCAGCGCCAGGGCCAGTTTGGGGCCGACACCATTCAAGCGAATCAGCTCGCGAAACAGCTCGCGCTCGCGCTTCTCGGCGAAACCGTAGAGCAGATGGGCATCCTCGCGCACCACCAGATGGGTGTGCAGGGTCACCGGCTCGCCCAGCGACGGCAGGCGATACAGCGTGGTCATCGGTACTTCCAGCTCGTAGCCGACGCCATTCACATCGACCAGCAGGTGCGGCGGCTGTTTTTCCGCCAAGGTGCCTTTCAGGCGTCCGATCACGACTTGTCTTCCTTCTATCTATTACAGGCGCAGACGGCCGCCGCGCCGCTTGGCGCCGACCAGGCCATGGGGAATCAGACTTTGCCGATGGTGGGCATGACACAGAGCGATAGCCAGAGCATCGGAGGCATCGATCTGCGGCTTCTGCACCAGCTTGAGCAGGTGCATGACCATCATCTGCACCTGCTGCTTGTCCGCCCCGCCGGTGCCGGCAATCGCCTGCTTGACCTGGGTAGCGGTGTACTCGCTGATCTCCAGGCCCGCCTCGACCCCGGCGACTATCGCCGCGCCGCGGGCCTGACCGAGCTTGAGCGCCGAGTCGGCATTCTTCGCCATGAACACCTGCTCGATGCCCATGGTCACCGGCCCATGCAGGCGAATCACCTCGCTGACGCCGCGAAAGACGATCTGCAGGCGCTCGGGCAGCGAGCCGTCGCCGGTACGAATGCAGCCCGAAGCGACATACTCGCAGCCACGACCGGTATCGCGAACCACGCCATAGCCAGTGATACGAGAACCGGGGTCGATACCCAAAATCAGCGTCATGCCCTGCCGTTCGCTCCGGGTGCCGGCAAACGCCGCCACACTGTCTATTTATCCAGCCCAGGAGTATACGGGCCGACTACCAGTGGCGTCACCCGGCCGCACAGATAAAAAAGCCGGAAGCGCTTGGGGCGACTTCCGGCTTCTTACCCAAAGAGAGATCAGTCCAGCTGCTCCATGATCTCGTCGGGGATTTCCGCGTTGTGGTAGACCTCCTGCACGTCATCGAGGTCTTCCAGCATGTCGATCAGCTTCATGACCTTCTTTGCGGTTTCCAGGTCAGTAACCGGCGCACTGATCGAAGGGATCATGGCGACTTCCGCCTCCTCGCCCTTGAAACCGGCCGCCGTCAGCGCCTCGTTGACCGACAGGAACTCGGCAAAACTGGTCGACACCAGCGCCGAACCGTCCTCGCCCATCTCCACGTCATCGGCACCGGCTTCCAGCGCCGCCTCCATCAGGGCATCTTCGCTGACGCCCGGAGCAAAGCTGATCTGCCCCTTGCGGTCGAACATGTAGGCCACCGAGCCATCGGTGCCGAGGTTGCCGCCACACTTGGTGAAGGCATGGCGCACTTCGGCGGCGGTGCGGTTGCGGTTGTCGGTCATGACCTCGACGATGATGGCCACGCCGCTCGGCGCATAGCCTTCGTAGCTGAACTCGACGACATTGTCGGCTTCGTTGTTGCCGGCACCGCGGGCAATTGCCCGGTCGATCACGTCACGCGACATATTGGCGGTCAACGCCTTGTCCACGGCCAGACGCAGACGCGGGTTATCCGCCGGCAACGGGCCGCCATGCTTGGCCGCAACGGTCAGCTCACGAATCAGCTTGGTGAAGATCTTGCCGCGCTTGGCGTCCTGACGCCCTTTGCGGTGCTTGATGTTGGCCCACTTGGAATGACCAGCCATAACTCACTCCGGTTGTTGCAATTCACTTTTAGACGACCCAAATGCAAGGAGCCTGGCAAATCCAGGCTCCTTGTCACTCTGGCTTATTCAGCCTTGGCTTGCTCGCGCAGACGAATATGCAGCTCGCGCAGCGCCTTGTTATCCACCACACCCGGCGCCTGGGTCATGACGCACGCCGCGCTCTGGGTTTTCGGGAAGGCGATCACTTCGCGGATCGAGCTGGCGCCGGTCATCAGCATGACCAGGCGATCCAGGCCGAAGGCCAGACCACCATGGGGCGGCGCACCGAATTTCAGCGCATCGAGGAGGAAGCCGAACTTCTCCTGCTGCTCTTCTTCGCTGATGCCGAGCACGCGGAACACGGTCTGCTGCATGGCCTTGTCGTGGATACGGATCGAACCGCCACCCAGCTCGGTGCCGTTGAGCACCATGTCGTAGGCACGCGACAGCGCAGTCGCCGGGTTAGCTTCCAACTCTTCCGGGCTGCAGCTCGGCGCGGTGAACGGGTGGTGCATGGCGGTCAGGCTGCCATCGTCGTTTTCCTCGAACATCGGGAAGTCAACCACCCACAGCGGCGCCCACTCGCAGGTCAGCAGATTCAGGTCATGACCCAGCTTGATGCGCAGGGCACCGAGAGCCTCGCTGACGATCTTGGCCTTGTCCGCGCCGAAGAACACGATATCGCCGTCAACTGCACCGACGCGATCGAGGATCACGTTGATGTTGTCCAGCGGGATGTTCTTGACGATCGGCGACTGCAGGCCTTCGACGCCCTGAGCGCGCTCGTTGACCTTGATGTAGGCCAGGCCCTTGGCGCCGTAGATGCCGACGAACTTGGTGTAGTCGTCGATCTGCTTGCGCGGCATGCTCGCCCCGCCCGGCACACGCAGCGCAGTGACGCGGCACTTCGGGTCGTTGGCCGGGCCGGCGAAGACCTTGAAGTCGACGTCTTTCAGTTGGTCTTCGACATCTACCAGCTCCAGCGGGATGCGCAGGTCCGGCTTGTCCGAACCGAAGCGACGCATGGCCTCGGCCAGGGTCATGTGCGGCAGCTCGCCGAACTCGACGTCCAGCACTTCCTTGAACAGGTTGCGGATCATGGTCTCGGTGATGCCCATGATGTCTTTCTCATCGAGGAAGCTGGTCTCGATGTCGATCTGGGTGAATTCCGGCTGGCGGTCGGCGCGCAGGTCTTCGTCGCGGAAGCACTTGGCGATCTGGTAGTAGCGGTCGAAGCCGGCGACCATCAGCAGCTGTTTGAACAGCTGCGGCGACTGCGGCAGGGCGAAGAAGCTGCCGGCGTGGGTACGGCTCGGTACCAGGTAGTCGCGCGCGCCTTCCGGAGTGGCGCGAGTGAGGATCGGCGTCTCGACGTCGAGGAAGCCATTCTCGTCCAGATAACGACGGATGCTGCTGGTGATGCGCGAACGCAGCTTGAGCTTCTCGGCCATTTCCGGGCGACGCAGGTCGATGAAGCGATAGCGCAGGCGGGTTTCTTCGCCAACGTCGGTGTATTCGTTGAGCGGGAACGGCGGGGTTTCCGCTTCGTTGAGCACTTCCAGCTCGTAACCCAGCACCTCGATGGCACCGGAGGCCATGTTGGCGTTGCGCGCGCCCTCAGGACGCAGGCGCACCTTGCCGGTGATCTTGACCACGTACTCGCTGCGCACGCGGTCGGCCTTGGCGAAGGTCTCGGCGCGATCCGGGTCAAACACCACCTGGGCCAGACCTTCACGGTCACGGATATCGAGGAAGATCACCCCACCGTGATCACGACGACGATGGACCCAACCGCAAAGGGTGATTTCCTGACCGTCCAGGCTCTCGTTCAACTGGCCGCAATAGTGGCTGCGCATCATGATGGTGGTTCGCTTCTCTAATCAGTCTTGAATTCGTCGGGGCGGCCAACTGGCGGCGCCGGGGCCGTTTACACAGCACTCGTAAGCCGCGCGGGGCTTGCCACAAGGGCCAGGACGAGCATTTTCTTCAATTCGGACGCGGAGCAGGTCAAGCAATCGACCAGCGGTGCAGCAGGCAGGCGCATGCCCGCATCCGGGGCAAGGGGCGGGATTATATATGGTTAATTGCCACCGCGCAGCCGCCCGCCCCGCCGCTTTCGCCACTGCTTTCTATACTGTCGGTTCAGCCCCTGCGGAGACCTGACATGGCCACGCCACGCCCTGCCGACCTTTCCAGCGACCTGCTGGATGATTTTCGCCTCGACACGGCCGAGCAATTGCCCCGCTGCGAGCAACTGCTGATCGAACTGGAGCGCCATCCTCAGGACAACGCCAGGCTGCGCGAACTGTTTCGCGTGGTACACACGCTCAAGGGCAACCTGGGCTACGTCGAGCTGAACAGCTTGATGGCCCTGCCCCAGGCCATGGAAGACGTACTGGCCCGCCTGCGTGAGGGCGAACTGGAGTTCGACAGCCTGCTGGGCGACATCCTCCTGCTCAGCCTCGACCACCTGCGCAACCTGATCGACGAAGCCCTCGGCGGCACACCCGCCGCGCTCGACCCGCGCGCCTTCAACAGCCTGTGCCAGGCCCTGCAAGCACTGGCTGCCGCCCCGGCGGCACGGCAAACGGAAATCCGCCGCACCCTGCTGCAACACCTGGACCCGGCTACCCGCTTGCAACCCGTAGCGCTGCCGAGCCAATCGCATACTCACAAGCTGCTCGCCGAGCACGGCATCCAAGCCGATGCGGACCTGCTGTTCTTCAGCGAGCTGATGGAGGCCGGCGAGCACCGCTCGCATTACTGGCATGGCCGTGGTCAGCGCCTGCTCAGCCTGGCCCTTAGCATGAATGCGACGGCGGGCGGACCAGTAGAGCCGGCACAACTAGCCGCAGCGGTATGCCTGCACGACCTGGGCATGGCCTTTCTGCCGCTCGACCTGCTACACAAGGAAGAACACCTGAGCCGCGAGGAGCGCAGGCAGATGCAGGCCCACCCGCGCCAGGCCTATGAACTGCTCAAGCGCATGCCAACCTGGGCTAGTGCGGCAGAAATAATCCTGCAGCATCAGGAACATGCCGACGGCAGTGGCTATCCAAAGGGGCTGCGTGAGAGCGAAATCCATCCCGGCGCGCTGATCCTCAATATCGCCGACACCTTCGACGCACGCACCCATGAGCGCGCCCACCAGACCCTGAGCAAGCGTCCGCGCCTACGCGCCATATTGGAGATCAACAACCTGGCCAACAGGCAGTTCAGTGCCCACTGGGTCGAGGTATTCAACCGCACACTGCAACAGCACCCGGAACTGGCGCGCCTCTGAAACCCCATAAGTGCAGCGTTATAGACCCAGAACATCGCATCTATTGATATAAGCCAAGGTCGCACCTGGGGTGCCCCGTGATAGGCTCGAGCCATTACGGGGAGCGTCTACCCCGGCCACCTGAGAGGAGAAGCAAGGAATGGAAATCAACATTGGCATCGCCGAACAGGATCGTGCCGCCATCGCCGAAGGACTTTCCCGCCTGCTGGCGGACACCTACACCCTGTACCTGAAGACCCACAACTTCCACTGGAACGTGACCGGCCCAATGTTCAACACCCTGCACCTGATGTTCGAGGCGCAGTACACCGAACTGGCACTGGCCGTTGACCTGATCGCCGAGCGCATCCGCGCCCTAGGTTTTCCAGCACCTGGCACCTACGCCGCCTACGCTCGCCTGTCGTCGATCAGGGAAGAGGAAGGCGTGCCGGGTGCCCAAGAGATGATCACACTGCTGGTTCAGGGCCAGGAGGCCGTAGTGCGTACCGCGCGCGGCATCTTCCCGCTGCTGGAAAAAGTCAGTGACGAGCCGACTGCGGACCTGCTCACCCAGCGCATGCAAGTGCATGAAAAGACTGCCTGGATGCTGCGTAGCCTGCTGGCCGCCTGATATCCTCTAGCAACCAGACCAAAGGCCCGGCTAGACCGGGCCTTTTGCCAGGCGCACCAGCGCTGTCTAATCTAACCTTTGCCTATTCGCCCACCCTGCCACAGTGACGTGCATGAGCCAGCCGCCAAAAGCTCCTTCCATTCTCGAACTGTTCCCGGAAGAGACCCGCGAAGCTGCGGCGCTGCTCAAGCAGGCCGTGCCGCACATGATGCGTCACGATATCCCACCGAATCCGATGCACTACGCGCTCTGGTACGCCTACAGCAGAGGCCTGGAGCCGGATCTGAATCGGCGCCTGGACAAGATCGTCAAGGACTTCGACAGCTTCCCACCGGAAAGCGCGCTCAAACTGTTCCGCGACTTCATCATCCGCGGTGAAATCGAAGACGCCCGCGCCGGCCAGCAACAAGTAATGGACCTGGTCGATGACATCGAAGTCGATGTGTCGCACAGTGTGACCGGCAGCCAGCATTACCAGAACAGCCTGACCCTGGGCCTGGCCGCACTACAGGAGCCGGTCACCGAAGACCTGCCCAACGTGCTCAGCGATCTGCAGCAAAGCACTCAGGAAATGCAGGAGCAGCAGGAAAAATTCCTCTACCGCCTGCGCGCCGCTCAATCCGAGATCCAGCATCTGCGCAGCCAGCTGGAACGAGCACATATTGCCGCGACTCTGGACAGCCTGACCAACGTCTTCAACCGCCACGCTTTCACCCGCCTGCTCGAACAGGCGCTGAGCACCGACCAGCATGGCCTGGCTCTGGTCATGCTCGACATCGACCACTTCAAGCAGTTTAACGACCAGTATGGCCACCCCCTGGGTGACCGGGTGCTGCAGCATGTCGGCCAACTACTGCGCGACCTACTACCACCTCGCGGGGTTGCCGCTCGCTACGGCGGCGAAGAGTTTTGCGTGATTCTGCGCGATTGTTTCGATCTGCACAGCGCCCATGCTTTTGCCGAACAACTGCGCCTGAAAATCCAGGCATTGCGCATCAAGGTACGCAGCACCGACAAGATTCTCGACACGGTTACTGCCTCCTTCGGCCTGGCCTTGGCGAACAACAGCGACACCTTCGAAAGCCTGCTGACCAGAGCCGACGACGCCCTCTACCAGGCCAAACGCAATGGCCGCAATCAGATCCACCCCGCCACCCCGGAAACTGCGCTAAGCGCATGATTTGAGTAGCCATCCGCTTTGCGGTTAAATACGCCCGTGTTGCACGGCCCTGAGCGGCCGCAACATAGGCGGGATAACCCCCGCTTCACCCCTGCCTACTCAATATCCGGGCACCGCGCAACACATCGCTCGTCCTTTTTTGCCAGCGTTTAACAGTGAGTTCATTGAACATGTTGAAGATTGTCCACCTGTTTACGGGCGTCACCGCCCTGCTGCTTTCCTTCATCCCCAGCCTGCACCCTGAAGCCCTGCCCTATCTGCAACAAGCTGACGCGCTATACCTCGCCCTTCTCGGCATGAGCAATCTGCTAGTCGCCCCCCTGCTGACGCTCCGCCAGCCCGGCATTCGCAATCAATTGCAGACACTGGTTTCCGTCCTGCTGGTACTCGCCGTACTGCTTCAAGCCCTGGTTCTGCTTGCCCCGCTGCCACTGGTAGGTGGTCAACCGGCAATTCTGCTCAGCCTGACCGCCGCCGCCCTGGCCGTGGCGCTGCACCTTGGCATCCACTGCAAGCTGCGCCAGAAGCGCTCGGCCGCCATCCCCCAGGACCTGGGTAATCGCGAAACCGGCACAGTGAAGTGGTTCAATACATCCAAAGGCTTCGGCTTCATTTCCCGCGACATGGGCGAAGATATTTTTGTGCACTTCCGTGCCATCCGTGGCGAAGGTCACCGCATCCTGGTCGAAGGCCAGCGCGTGGAGTTCTCGGTCATGCAGCGTGACAAAGGGCTGCAAGCAGAAGACGTTATTGCCGCACTACCCAGCCGCCGCTAAAGCGACAACCATAAAAAAGCCCGCACTGCGCGGGCTTTTTTGTGGGCATCAGTAATGTGGTGGCGGCGCCTCGCCTTCATCCAGGCCAAACTGGCCCTGCATTTCTTCCTGGCGCCGGGCCAGAGCCGCCAGCTGCAACTGCAGGCGCTCGACAATTCTTTGCTGCTCAACCAGAACATCATTGAGCGCAGCAATAGTGTCATCCTGAAAAGCCTGGCGGCTTTCCAGCTCGACAATGCGCTGTTCCAGATTCATGCATCAATCCTCGGCAAAGCAGAAATCCCCAGTCAAAACCAGACGCAGACGCTCGCGCACAGCAGCAATCTGCTCAGGCTCGTAAGCCTTGGCGGGATGCTTACCCCAGACCGGCGCAGGCCAGGCAGCATCTTCTCGCCGCCGCACAATCACATGCATGTGCAACTGACTGACCACGTTACCCAAAGTCGCGACATTCATCTTGTCAGCCACAAAGGCATCCTTGAGCGTTTCCGCCAAACGCGTGGTTTCCAGCCAGAGCGCCTGCTGATCGGCATTATCGAGCTGAAACAGCTCGCTGACAGCCTCACGCCGAGGCACCAGGATGAACCAGGGGTAACTGGCATCATTCATCAGCAGAAGACGACAAAGGGGGAAATCTCCGATCAGCAATGTGTCCTGCTGCAAGCGTGAATCCAGGGTAAACATCAGACTTTTCCTCAAGCTCGAAAGCCTATCAATAACAGGCACACAGAATAACGGCAGAACCGGGTCAGTTCACTCAACTTCACCCATCCAGCCCGACACCCTCATCCAGCGGAGCGCCCCACACCAAGGCGTCCTCCCCACCAGATGCACAAGAACAGACCATAAAGCCCTGCTGCAGCCTGCCGGCACAGACCAGGCCGCGTACGCTAAACCGAACCCGAAGGGCAGGTTTCATATGCCACGGGAGCCAGATTGACCATCCTGAAAGGCAACCCACGCACCGATTTCAAGCGTCATCCGGCCTGACGCCCCGACGCAATGCATCACCGCACCACTATCGTGCATAACCGCAACGCAAACTCGACTCAGCGTTACCTTCGGGTAGTTTTTGCCTTACAGAATCAAGCTGCGGTAACGAAATCTCCGATCCGGCAGCCAACGAAGCCCTCTATGACAGGCGCCAACACACAGCAAGAAGCCCCGAAACAGAAGCCGGAAGCCGATTAAACAAGCCGTTCAGGCAAGTTTTTCCGGGGATCTCGCATTTTGTGCACGGATGTTGCTATACATCCCGCATTCGGCAAAAACTCGATGCCTATCGGACTGCCAGACCGCCTCGCAACGCCTTGAGGAAGAGGCCTAAGCGATTGGATTTGCAGACCTTTCAGGAAGCGAAAAGCTGATGATCGAAGCGACTGAAAGCTACGAAATTGCGACATGGCGCATAGGTTTTTGCGACATCACCGTAAATAAAACGTAGGGAATAAGTAGCAACTGTCGCCAACTAATTCGTCGTGCTATAAGTTAGCGCCGACACAAAAAGAAAGAGCCGCCCATACAACAACTAATTGGGCAGCACAACTCTTCTAAACCAAAGGAGCAATCACAATGCAAGTGATGAAGTGGAGCGCACTGGCCCTGGCCGTAACCGCCGGTACCACCCAACTGGCTTTCGCCAGCGCACAATCCGAGTCGAAAGGCCTTATTGAAGATACCAGCTTCGACATCTTCAACCGCGCCCTGTACATGAACCGCGACTTCCGCAATGGTGCTTCCAACGGCGCCAGCACTTCCGCCAACCCGGCGGGCTACCGTGAAGAAACCGGCCTGGGCATTCGCCTGCTGCTGGAATCCGGCTTCACCCAAGGCACCGTTGGTGTTGGTGTTGACGCCCACTCGCTCTCCAGCATCAAGATCGATAGCGGTCGCGGCAAATACGGCAACGGCCTGTTCGACCAGACCGGCGACGGCCGTGCTGATGACACCCAGACTGAAGTAGGCGGCGCCATCAAGTTCCGTGTTTCCGATACTGTTCTGAAACACGGCAACATGTTTGTCGGCAGCCCGGTACTTTCCACTGACGACAGCCGCATTCTGCCGGAAGTTGCTACCGGTACCTACTTGGTCAGCAATGAAATCGAAGGCCTGGAGCTGAGCGCAGGTCGCTTCACCGCTCTGAGCAGCCAAGCATCCAGTGATCGTGACACCGTTGAACTGACCGAAGGCGATATCTTCGGTGCCAGCTACGCCTTTACCGACAACTTCAGCGGTGCCCTCCACTACGGTGATTTCGAGGACTACCACAAGAAGACCTACCTGAACCTGAATTACACTGTACCGCTGGCCGAAGAGCAGTCGCTGAACTTCGACTTCAACGGCTACCGTACCACCGATCAGGGCGATGCTCTGGCCGGCGAGATCGACAACAAAATCTGGAGCCTGGCAGCCGGTTATACCTTCGGCGCCCACACCCTCACCCTGGCCCACCAGCGTTCCTCGGGTGACACCCGCTACTCCTACGGTTTCGTAGACGGCGGCGGCACCGTATGGCTGAACAACTCCGTTCAGTTCTCTGACTTCGACGGCGCAGATGAGAAGTCCTGGCAGGCTCGCTACGACCTGGACATGACCACCTATGGCGTACCGGGTCTGAGCTTTATGACCCGCTACATCACTGGTGACGACATCGAAACCACCTCGGGCGAAGAAGGTAAAGAGCACGAGTGGAACTTCGAGACCAAGTACGTCATCCAGGAAGGCGCCGCCAAGGACCTGTCCTTCCGCGTTCGTCACGCCATCTGGCGTGCCAACGACGCGTACAACGCTGACTACAGCGCTGACCTGAACGACACCCGCCTGATCGTTGAGTACCCGCTGGACGTGCTGTAAGTCCAAGTAGTACTTAAATCAGTGCAAAAAGAACCCGGCCTAGGCCGGGTTCTTTTTTATCCGCCAGTGCGATTCACATAGGCAAGGCATAGGTCCCTGTCACATGCGCCACCAACTCTTCCTCCGCGCCTAGCGAATACAACTGCACCTCACACACCGCCTGACGCTTCGACAGCCGCAAAATGCGCGCCTCGGCCAGCAGATCCACTGGCTTCGGCTTGGCCAGAAAGTTGATGTTCAAGTTGGACGTTACCGCCATCTCCACCCGCCCCAGGCGCCCCAACACCACCGCATACATGGCCGCATCGGCCAGCGACATGATGGTCGGCCCAGACAACGTGCCACCAGGGCGCACCAGCTTGCCGTGAAACGGCACCCTGGCCACCGCCCGCTCCGTATCCAGGTGATCAATCCGCAGATCGATATCCTCGGCCATCGGCACCCCGGCGCGAATCAGCGCCTGCACCTGCTCAGCGGTCAACTCTGCCACCTTCAACTCCCGGTCTGATCCTGTACGCCACAGGACTGTCCCCGTACAATGCCGAGTCATTCTTTGCCCTCGCAACCGACAGAACGGCCAAACATGCGTACCAGTCAGTACCTGCTCTCGACCCTCAAAGAAACCCCTTCCGACGCCGTGGTCATCAGCCACCAGCTGATGCTGCGCGCGGGCATGATCCGCAAGCTGGCATCCGGCCTCTACACCTGGCTGCCAATGGGGCTGCGCGTGCTGCGCAAGGCCGAGGCCATTGTGCGCGAAGAAATGAACGCCGCAGGTGCCCTGGAAGTGCTGATGCCGGCCATCCAGCCCGCCGAGCTGTGGCAGGAGTCGGGGCGTTGGGAGCAGTATGGTCCCGAGCTGCTGCGCATCAAGGATCGTCACGGCCGCGAGTTCTGCGTCGGCCCGACCCATGAAGAAGTAATCACCGATCTGGCGCGTAACGAGCTGAACAGCTACAAGCAGCTGCCGATCAACCTGTACCAGATCCAGACCAAGTTCCGCGACGAGATCCGCCCGCGCTTCGGCCTGATGCGTGGCCGTGAGTTCCTGATGAAGGACGCCTACTCCTTCCATATGACCCAGGAGTCGCTGCAGGAAACCTATGACCGCATGCACCAGGCGTACTGCAACGTATTCAGCCGCCTGGGCCTGAACTTCCGCCCGGTACAGGCCGATACCGGCTCGATCGGTGGCACTGGCTCCCACGAGTTCCATGTGCTGGCCGAGTCTGGCGAAGACGATATCGCTTTCAGTGACAGCTCCGACTACGCCGCCAACATTGAGAAAGCGGAAGCCATTCCGCGTGAAACCAGCCGCGTCGCCGCCAGCGAAGAACTGCGCCTGGTCGATACGCCGAACGCCAAGACCATCGAGGAACTGGTCAGCCAGTTCAACCTGGCCATCGAAAAGACCGTCAAGACCCTGGTGGTGCATGCCGCCGAGGAAGGCAAGCTGATCGCCTTGATCGTCCGTGGCGATCATGAACTCAACGAAATCAAAGCAGCAAACCACGAACTGGTCGCCAGCCCGCTGGTGTTCGCCTCGGAAGCCGAGCTGCGCACTGCCATTGGTGCCGGCGCGGGCTCCCTCGGCCCGCTGAACCTGCCGTTGCCGTGCATCATCGACCGCTCCGTGGCCCTGATGAGCGACTTCGCCGTCGGTGCCAACATCGACGACAAGCACTACTTCGGCGTCAACTGGGAACGCGACCTGCCGCTGCCGGCCATCGCCGACCTGCGCAACGTGGTGGCCGGCGACCCGAGCCCGGATGGCCAGGGCACCCTGGTGATCAAGCGCGGCATCGAAGTCGGACACATCTTCCAGCTCGGCACCAAGTACAGCGAAGCTCTGGGCTGCAAGGTACTGGGCGAAGGCGGCAAGCCGATCACCCTGACCATGGGTTGCTATGGCATCGGCGTCTCGCGCGTGGTGGCGGCCGCCATCGAGCAGAACTGGGACGAGCGCGGCATCCTCTGGAGCGACGCCCTGGCGCCGTTCCAGATTGCCCTGGTGCCAATGAAGTACGACAACGAAGCCGTGCGTGAAGCCACCGACAAGCTCTACGCCGAACTGACGGCAGCCGGCTATGAAGTGCTGCTGGATGATCGCGACAAGAAGACCAGCCCCGGGGTGAAGTTCGCCGACATGGAGCTGATCGGCATTCCGCATCGCATCGTGGTCAGCGACCGTGGCCTGGCCGAGGGCAACCTCGAGTACAAGAACCGTCGCGATACCGAGGCGCAGCCTGTATCCGCCGCCGATATCCTGTCGTTCATCAAGGCCCGTACCGGTCGTTAATCCAGGCAGTCAACAAGAGCCATCATGTTCAAGCGAAGCACCCTGCGCCTCGGCGCCTCCCTGGCTGGCGCCCTCCTTCTGGTGGGCTGCGCCAACCATCTGCCACAACGCAGTGAGCAGGAGGAACGCTTCGAGCGCAGACTGCTCGACCACAGCCTGCAGATCGATGTGGGCGAGCCGCGCGTACTCGAACTGCCACAACGGCGGGTGCGCGTGCAGGAGCAGAAGACCTTCGAAGTCACCGAGTTCGAAGTCACCCGCCGCTATGACCGCTACACCCCCTATCAGCTCTGGCGCGAGCTCTACGAAGTGCCACTGGGGGCAGTCGCGGTGGTCGCTGGCGTGGGCGCCAACGTGCTCAACGTGATCATGCTCGGCCGCCTGCCCGACAGCGCGACCAAGGACTGGATCAGCTACGGCTTTGCCGGCCTAAACCCGGCGATGAACGTCGAGTCCAACGGCCGTTCGCAACAGAACCTGGCCAGCCTTGACGAGCGCCAGCTGGACAAGCGCATGGACTATTCGAGCCTGCCCTGGATCGAGCGCCCGGTATTGGTCAAGGCCGGTGATACGACCCATGAACTGACTACTGACCGCAATGGCGTGCTGCGCCTCAACTTGCTCGACGATCCCTTTGCCGAAGAAGACGTGACCCGCATCGGCACCCTGCTGCTGAGTGTCGAAGACCCACTGGATAACACCCGTGCCGACGCCAGCCTGCTGGTCAGTCGCACCCTGCGTGGCAAGCTGCAGGAAGCCCACCATCTGATCTACGACGATCTGGAAGACGACGAAGTGGCGCAGTGGGTGCACCGGGTCAAGCGCCTGTCCGACCTGGGCCTGGAAGAAGAAGCCAGTGAACTGGAGCAGAGCCTGATCGAACTGACCCGCAACGATCCGGAGCTGCAGCAGGAGTTTCTGAGCAAGCTGATGAAGGATGCCGGGCGGCTGGTTGCCGACCCCGGCAGCGACTAAACGATCCGCACAACGAGCGCAGCAAACTGCGCTCAGCGGCGGGCGATGAAACCGGCAATCCCCTGCAGCGCATGCTCCTGCAGCTCGACACCACTGACCTGAGCCTGCTCCGGCCCCTGTTCGAGCCAGGCGGCCAGTTCGCGCACCGCGCCCTCTTCACCTTCGACCAGCACCTCGACCCGACCATCGTCCAGGTTGCGCACCCAGCCATCCAGATCGAGGCGCTCGGCCTCGGCGCAGGTGGACTGGCGAAAATACACACCCTGCACCTTGCCACTGACATAGCCATGCATGCAGATACGCGCCATCGTGCTACTCCTTGCCTTGCAGTTCAGTGAGTCGCGCCAGCAGCCCGGCGGCGCTCTGCTCACCAAGCAGACGCTCGCGCAAGCGCCCGTCACCATCGACGATATAGGTTACCGGCAGCACATCGTTGCGCGGCAGCTGATAGCGCGCTGCCGGGTCCTGCGCCAATACGGTGAAACGAATCCCCAGCCCCTCCGCAGCCTTGCTCAAGGCGTCGCCTTGCAAGGTATCGAAATTAACGCCAAGTACCCGCACCGCGCGCCCCTGCGTCTGCTCGGCAAGACGGTTCAATTCCGGGATTTCGGTACGGCAAGGGCCGCACCACTCCGCCCAGTAATTAATCACTAACCACTGGCCATCCAGTTGTTCAGCCGTTACCTTTCGTCCATGCTGATCGACGCCCAAGTCCTCGGCGCAGCCGGCCAACAGAAGACCGGTCAGAATTCCCACCACAAACTGGAGCCGCATTCCCATGCATTCGATCCTCGTGCACACAGGGTTGATATGACACTGGACGCCTTGCGCCTCGAAGTACCGGACATTCGTGAAGAAGTTGTCCTGCCGCTGGCCGACCTCGGCGAGCAATTGGCCGCAGCCCGCCAGCAGTCGGTGGAAAATGCCTTGCAGCAGGCGCTGAGCCTGCTGTTCCAGCTTAATCGCAGCGCCATGACCTTACTTGAAAGGCAACGCGCCCTGCAAAGCTTCAGCGAAGAATACCGCCACTATGCCGCCCGCTATGCCGACAGCAGTGCACCACCGGCATTGTTCGTGCGCCTGTGCAACGAGCTGGCCATCGGCTTCAAACGCCTGCTCCTGCAGATACTCCAGGGACGCCACCCTTCGCGCCCGCACCTGGCCTGGTGCCTGTACATGGCCGAGCACTTCATCGCCCAGACCCTGATGCGCCATTACCAGCTCTACCAGGAACCGCCAGAAGGGCTGTGGCGCGACAGCCACCTGCTGTACTGGATCGCGGAGCATCAGGACTGCCTCGACGAGCATGTCGCCGCCGCCTTCCAGCCAACACCCGCCGCCACGCTGCGCGGTCTCTATCAGCAGACCCTGCTGCTGGCCATGAGCAACCCCTTTCACCTGGCCGAAGGTGAATGCCCCATCCTGTTCGGTGCGCTGACGCCCCTCGCAGGCCTGGCCAGCCTGTTGCCCTGGGAAGAAGACGAAGACAACGAAGCCCACATCGTCGACCTGAGCCTGTCCCAGCCGTGCCTGACAGTCGATCAGCCGCAGGATAGTGACCCCAGCAACCTGCGCCGCCTTGAGTTGGGCGCACTGCTGGTGGCCCTGCACGAGCCCGCGCCCCTGCAGACGCCGACAGAACGGGAACTGCTCGAACGGGTAAAGCCGCACTGGCTCGGCCGCCAGCAGCGCCGCCATCCACGCGCCGACTTCAGCGCCGATTGCAGCCTGGTGATCGGCCTGCCCAACATCCATGCACAACTGCTGGAAAAACGCCCTCAGGCCTGCCCGGCGCAGATGCTCGATGCCAGCCCGGGCGGCGCGCGCCTGCACTGCAATGCCGACCAGGGTGGACCACTGCCCGTCGGCCAACTGGTGCTGGTACTCGCCAGCAAGGGCACGCCCAGCCTGGCAGTGGTGCGCTGGCGCCACCTCAACAGCGAAGGCCTGCACCTGGGGCTGCGCTACCTGAAAGGGCTGCCGCGCCCGGTCTGGCTACGCCGCACGCCCAGCGCGCAGACTCACCCCGGCGTCCTGCAAAGCACCCCGGCGCCCGGCAATGGCTGGCACCACGGCCTGTGGTTGCCCGGCGGGCAGTTCGTTGAAGGGGAAAATCTCTGGCTGCAGCTGGCCAATGTAAACAACCAGGCCGTGGTGCAATTGCCGGCAGCGAACCTGACTACTCCGTCAGTGGTACGCCACCCGCTGCGCCTGGCCTGAAACTGCGAGCAAGGTCACAGCCATCGGCGCCAGAGCGCACAGTTTCACGGTTCTGCACGCCTCTATAATCGCTCCACTCCAACACCTAAAAGAGCAAAGCGGAGCCCGCCCAATGTCCCAAGCCCACGACAAGCTGATCGGCCCAGTACCTTCCAGCATCGTCAATAGTGCCCGTACCAGTGTCACCCCGTACGAAGGCCGCGTGGCAGAGTTCAACGTGGCCGTCTGGCTGCAGCTGCCAGGGCTGGCCAACCTGCCGGTATCACTGATCGTCAGCTACCACGATGGCAGCCAGCAGCGCGAGGTCGCGGTAGACCATGGCAAGGTCAATGCGCACAACAAGGTCATGCTGTCCGGTGTGGCCCGTCTGCCGGTGAAACAGAAGATCGAGAATATGCAGGTACGCCTGCGCTCTGCCGTAACGGCCAAGACCCTGGTGGTCGAAGAATTGTTCGTGCAGGCCGTTGAGCTGCTCAACAGCGATACCCGCCAAGCCACGGCCTGACTCACCCTAGCTGCCAACACCGACCCCGCGCCCAGACGCGGGGTTTGCATTTTGCGGGTCAGGCACTCTCCACATTGCGCTCGACGGCTTCGGGCTCCTGGCCTGCCGCCTCCTCGGCAGCGACCTGGCGGGCCAAGGGCGCCAGCGACTGTGGCCAGCGCGCAAAGCGCAAGCCGGTGATACGGTTGAGGCGCTCCAATGCCCCTTCCGCATCGCGCTCGCGCAGATGAATCACTTTAGGTTCAGCACTGTTCATGACATCCGATTTCCCTGAGCAGCCAGAAGTTACTGGCAGTCTGCCAGCAAGTACCTGATAGATAGCCAGAAGCATGCCAGCGCTGCAACCCCGCAGAATGCGGGCTCGAGAAGAAATACTGCCGCCACCGAAACCAGCACTACGCCCTAAACTGACTTTTTTTGTCACCTGAAGAACAGGGCTTCTAGCCCGCCCCGGACTAAGCGAATGCAGTACGGCCAAGCTCCGCACAGCCGCTTGCCGGAACAAGCGCTGGCAACCCGCCCCCAGAGTAAGCACCCGACACCTTTTTTATCTCGCCAGTTCCCCCGGCTTTGTGATATTTCTCAATCGTTTAGCTGACCTGGCCGACCAGGGTGCAACGCAGTCACTACACATAACGAACTGCGCCACGGCTGAACCATTACAAAAGGGGATGGCGGGCCACGGCACGCCAGAAACAGACAAGCCAACCGGGGACCCTCATGAACAGGCTTGTGCTGCTAATCGTTGTGCTGGCGCTTGCCGGCTGCTCTGCCACTGCCAAGACGTATGAGAAGAAGGGCCGCAAAGGCCTGCATATCAATTGCTCCGGGCTGACCTCCAGCTGGGAGCAGTGCGAGAAGAAGGCCACCATCGCCTGCGGCAACAAGGGCTACAAGGTCATGGCCAAAGCCGGCAGTGAGAGCGGTGAAGATGACCCTGCGGATTTCGTCTTCGGCCTCAACCCGGCCGGTTTCTCCAGTCGTAGCCTGATCGTGCTGTGCAAGTAGCCGCTCGCTGAGCAACACCCTCCCCATCCCCCTATCTACTCGCTCCTGCGGCCAGCCGCAGGACTGCCGATGCCGCCCCGCCTTACACCCCTTGCTGAACCCGACACAGGCCGCTGGAGCATGCAAAGCACGCCGCCAGCCCACGCCCACTCCATCGCAACGGCCCCAGCGCGATGCAGCGCCCCTTCACACATGCGCTGCTGGTTTCCTTTCGGCAAACGAACGGTTATGCGACCCAATATCTGGCGTGCGCCGCAGGTGCTGAACAGAAACGGGGCGATTTTCTCGCCAACGCGCCACAAGAATCGCGAAAGCAGCGGGCTAGAGCCTTGCAAGGCGAGTGGCACAAGCCTTGCTCTTTCGCCCAAGGCGCTTCTGCATAACTCACGATAACTATACGAACCGCCTGGGTACGCCCGACCTCTCGATCTGCCGAACAGAACCTACTTCTAGACATTGCAGCGAGGATTCAGCACATGGAACAGGCAACCCCAACCCTGGAAGAGCTGCACCAGCTCATCCGGATGTCCGACACCATCAATATGGAAATCTTCTATTGGTGGTGTATCGCCCTGATGGTCGTCATCCACGCCGGCTTCCTCTCCTACGAAATCGGCGCCTCGCGCCTGAAGAACGTACTGACCGCCGGGGTGAAGAACATCCTCGCCTTTGCCTTCATCGTGCCAACCTTTTTCTTCTTCGGCTGGTGGATCTACAACGGCTTCGCCAGCGGCATCGTGCCGAATCTGGAAGGCGCCGCCGCCAGCCTGCCGTGGAGCCCCAGCATGGGGCCGAACATCAAGGACAACGCGACCGGCATCTTCTGGGCCGCCTTCGCCCTGTTCGCCGCCACCACGGCCTCGATCATGTCCGGCGCGCTTATCGAGCGCACCCGCATGAGCGCCTTCATCATCCTCGCCATCATCCTCGGCTCCGGCGTGTGGATTCTCGGCGCGGCCTGGAGCTGGCACCCGGCCGGCTGGCTGACTACCGAGTGGGGCTTCCATGACGTCGGTGCGGCTGGTTGCGTGCATGTCATCGCCGGTTTCTTCACCCTCGGCGTGGTAATCAACGTCGGTGCCCGTATCGGCCGTTTCAATGCCGATGGCAGCGCCAACGAAATCGTCGGCCACAGCATGCCGATGAGCGTGATCGGCCTGATGCTGGTGATCGTCGGCTTCTTCGGTTTCCTCGGCGGTTGCATCATCTACAACATCGGCGGCCAGTGGACCAACATCTACGGCCAGCCGACCACCCTCTCCGCCTTCGCCTTCAACACCCTGATGGGTTTTGCCGGCGGCCTGATCGGTGCCTACCTGACCACCCGCGAACCGTTCTGGATGATGTCCGGCGGCCTGATCGGCATCATCTCCGTGGCCCCGGGCCTGGACGTCTACTACCCACCGCTCGCCTACGTGATCGGCATGGGCGTGGCCGCTGCCGCGCCACTGGTGCAGAAGTTCCTGGTCAAGCGCGGCATCGATGACGCCGTGGGCGCCTTCGCCGTACACGGCTTCGGCGGCTTCACTGGCATCGTGCTCAGCGGCATCTTCATCGCCGGTTACCCGAACATGGCTGAAGGTGTACCGCCGGTGAACTTCCTCGGCCAGGCCGGCGGCGCCGTGGTGCTGGCCCTGCTGGGCTTCATCCCCGGCTACCTGATCTCCCTGCTGCTGAAAAAGCTGGGTGTCCTGCGCGTCCCGGCACATGCCGAAGAGCGCGGCCTGGATCTGACCGAAGTACCAGCCAAGGCCTACCCGGAGTGGGCGCTGACTGGCGCCAGTATCACCGTCACCAGTGCGCCGGTTGCCAGCGAAGTCGCTGTCGGCGCAGCCAAACCCGCCTGAAACTGAAAGCTGTCGCGCGGCGGCACAGCCCCGCGCGACCTACCTGGGAGAAATGCCATGAGCAGTCCGATTAGCAGCTGGGAAGGTGCCAGCACCATCTACACCTTTGCCGACAAACCCGCCGTGATGGGCTTCATCCTGGTCGTGGCGGTGGCCTTGACCGTGTTCGCCATCTGGGCCACCGTGCGCCACGAGAAACACAGCTACAACAGCCCGATGACGAAGTGAAGGTAACCGGCCGGCACCTGCGGGTGCCGGCACTGCCACCCTGCTGATCAGCCAAGCGCATTTGCACGGCGCTGGCGATGACCGGCAACAACTCGCGAAGACCTCAGGATCGCCTTGCCGCACGACTGCAGCGTGCCTGTCATGCTGCCCCTGCACCCTCGCTCATCGCCTGCGGCGCTTCTAACCTGCTGCGTTGCCAGGCAATAGCAGACAAGCCAAAGCCGGCATTTCGGCCTATCGTTGCTCTATCTTCAACGGACAGAAGTTGTTGCGCCCATGCAGTACCGCCTCAGGCCCCTTCTTCTGCTGCTCTGCAGTGTTTTTCTTACCTCTGCCGCCATGGCGGAGCAGCGAAACATCAAGGTCGGCGTGTATGCCAACGAGCCGAAGATCATGCTCAATCAGGATGGCCAGCTGTCCGGCATCCTGGGTGACCTGCTGCGCGAAATCGCTCAGCACGAAGAGTGGCAGCTGCAACCGGTTGCCTGCGAATGGCAGCAATGCCTGGAGCTGACCCGCAGCGGGCAGATCGACTTGATGCCGGATGTCGCCTGGAACGATGAGCGCGCCCAGTTCCTCGACTTCCACAAACTACCGGCACTCTTCAGCTGGTCGCAGATCTACAGCCAGAAGGACCTGCGCCTGAATTCCCAGCTTGATCTCAATGGCCGGCGCATCGCGGTGCTGGCCGGTTCGGTGCAGGAGGCCTACCTTCTGACGCTGCTCGACAGCTTTGGCCTGCGCGCCGAGCTGCTGCCCGTGCAGAGCCTGCAGCAAGGCTTCGAACTGGTCGCCAATGACAGCGCTGATGCCGTGGTCGCCAACCAGCGGTACGGTGACTACAACAGCGAGCGCTTCGGCCTGCGCAGCACACCGATCATGTTTCAGCCGGCGCGCCTGTTCTTTGCCACCCGCAAAGACCAGAACGGCGATCTGCTGGCCGCCATCGACGCTCACCTGAAGACCTGGCAGGAGCAGGCCGGCTCGCCCTATTACCAGATCATCCAGCGCTGGGGCAGCAAACCGCCGCAGCTCAACATTCCGCCTAGCCTGTGGTGGGCACTGGCCACCCTGACCATGCTGTTACTGCTGGCACTCGGCGGAACCGTGCTACTGCGCCGCCAGGTGGCCCGGCAGACTCGCGACCTGAGCGCCAACGAATTACGCCTGAACACCATCCTCGACAGCGTCGAAGCCTACATCTACATCAAGGACCCGCAGCTGCGTTACCAGTACGTCAACCGCAAGGTCTGCGAGCTATTTGGCAAGCCGCGCGAGCAGGTGCTGGGACACACCGACAGCAGCTTTTTCGACGAAGCCACCGTCAACAACCTGCGCAGCAACGACCTGCGCGTCCTGCAGCAAGGCGAGCGAGTACAGATCGAAGAGGTCAATCGCAGTGCCGACGGCCGCTGCGAAAATGCCTACCTGTCGGTGAAACTCCCCCTGCACCGCCCGGATGGCAGCATCTATGCCCTGTGCGGCATTTCCACCGACATCACCGAGCACAAGCGCAACCTCGAGCAGATCCATCAACTGGCGTTCTTCGACTCGCTCACCGGCCTGCCCAATCGGCGCCTGCTGCAAGACCGCCTGCAGCATGCCCTGGCCTACCACGCCCGCACCGGCCAGCAAGGCGCCCTGCTGTTCATCGACCTGGACAATTTCAAGACCCTCAACGACACCCTCGGCCATGCCATGGGCGATTTGCTCCTGCAACAGGTGGCCCTGCGCCTGCGCAGCCAGATTCGCGAAGAGGACAGCCTGGCGCGCCTGGGCGGCGACGAGTTCGTGCTGATGCTGGAGCGCCTGTCGACTGACCCGGCGCAGGCCCTGATGGAGATCGATGCCGTCGGCAACAAGCTGCTGCTCTGCCTGGCGGCTCCTTACGACCTGCAGGGCCACGAGCACACCAGCACGGCCAGTATCGGCGTGGCGCTGTTCTCCGACAGCCACAGCACCGTGGAAGAACTGCTCAAGCGCGCCGACCTGGCCATGTACGAGGCCAAGGCTGCCGGACGCAACGCCCTGCGCTTCTTCAACCAGCAGATGCAGACCGCCGCCATGGCGCGCATTCGCCTGGAAACCGACATGCGCCATAGCATTGCCGAGCAGCACTTCCTGCTGCACTACCAGCCCCAGGTCGACCAGCACGGCCAGCTGATCGGCGCCGAAGCCCTGGTGCGCTGGCAGCACCCACAGCATGGGCTGATCGCGCCTGGCGAGTTCATCCCGGTGGCCGAAAGCACCGACCTGATTCTTCCGCTGGGCCGCTGGATCTTGCAGGCGGCCTGCCAGCAACTGGTGACCTGGAGCAACGACCCGGAGCTGGCCGAGCTGCCCCTGGCGGTCAACGTCAGCGCACGCCAGTTGCACCACCCGCATTTCGTCGCCGACGTGCTGGCCATCCTCGCGGAAACCGGGGCCAACCCCGAGCGCCTGGAGCTGGAACTGACAGAAAGCCACCTGGCCGTCGACATCGAGGAAATGATCCGCCGCATGCAGCAGTTGCAGGACCACGGCGTGCGCTTCTCCCTTGATGATTTCGGCACCGGTTATTCCTCCCTCGGCTACCTCAAGCGCCTGCCCCTTAGCCGCCTGAAGATCGATCGCTGCTTCGTCCGCGACCTGCTCAGCGATGCCAACGACGCCGCCATCGTGCGCACCATCGTCGCCCTGGGGCAGAGCCTGGACCTGCAAGTGATCGCCGAAGGCGTGGAAACCGTCGAGCAGCGTGATGCCCTGCTGCAATCGGGCTGCTCGCTCTACCAGGGCTACCTGTTCGCCAAACCCGGTCCGGCCGCCGACCTGCAAGGCTGGGTAGCAGACGCCAGGTGCACCGGCAGCCGCTGAGTGGCTGGCGGGACGCTTGCCCAGCAAGTCAGAGTACAACCGTACACTTGAATTCCGTATAGTGCCGCGGCTGGCCCTACCTGCCAGCCCACAGTTATCGCGGTTCGAGGTCGCTACACATGTATCAAGGGGAAAAATTCAACGCCTGGACGCACCTGATCGGCGCGCTGCTGGCGGCCATCGGCGCCATCTGGCTGCTGGTGCTGGCGAGCCTGGACGGCGAGCCACGCAAGATCATCAGCGTGGCCATCTATGGCCTCGCGCTGATCCTGCTGTACAGCATCTCCACGCTCTACCACAGCCTGCGCGGACCGAAGAAGCTGGTCATGCGCAAGCTCGACCACCTGTCCATCTACCTGCTGATCGCCGGCAGCTACACCCCCTTCTGCCTGGTCACCCTGCACGGCCCCTGGGGCTGGTGGCTGTTCGGCATCGTCTGGGGCCTGGCCGTGATCGGCATGCTGCAGGAGATCAAGCCGCGCTCGGAAGCACGGGTGCTATCCATCGTCATCTACGCGGTGATGGGCTGGATCGTGCTGGTGGCCATCGACCCGCTGCTCGCCGCCCTCGGCCGCGACGGCTTCATCTGGCTGGCCAGCGGCGGCGTGCTGTACACGGTGGGCATCATCTTCTTCGCCTACGACAGCCGCTTTCGCCACTGGCACGGCATCTGGCACCTGTTCGTCATGGCCGGCAGCCTGCTGCACTACGTGGCGATCCTGCGCTACGTGCTGTGAGAACCTGCTTACGATCTCCTGGCCGTCAGCCATAGCGCGTTAAAAACCGCCGCGGAAAACGGCTTGCCGCTAATCGCCTTAGCGCGACCCGCAGGGCCAGCCGCGGCCTGTTATTCCCGTTGTTCGTAGCGCCTGCCTGGTTCTGGTGCAAAAGCTCGTCAACCGGCTCTGAGCCGTCTAGCGCGCCAGGCAGCGCCATCGGTCAGCGGCCCTGGCAATTCCGTTCTTATGTGCGATACCGAACAGAGCGCAATTTGCAGGCGCGTATGCTGATGAGGTTGTACCGCTCATTTCTAGGATGGAGATTGTCATGGCCGAAGCCATAATGCCGCAGCAGAACCACCTGCTGGCGGCCCTTTCGGGCGAAGTACAGCAACGCTTGTTCAGCTACTTGGAGCTGGTCGAGATGCCCCTGGGCAAGGTGCTCTACGAGTCCGGCGACACCCTGCGCCACGTGTACTTCCCCACCGATTCGATCATTTCGCTGTTGTATGTCATGGAAAGTGGCGCCTCGGCGGAAATTTCCGTGGTCGGCAACGAGGGGCTGGTTGGCGTCGCCCTGTTCATGGGTGGTGAAAGCACGCCGAGCCGCGCCATCGTGCAGAGCGGCGGCCACGCCTATCGCCTGCCGGGCCAGCGCCTGAAGGACGAATTCAACCGCCATGGTGAACTGCTGGTGCTGATGCTGCGCTACACCCAGGCGCTGCTCACCCAGATGGCGCAGACCGCCGTGTGCAATCGCCACCACTCGATCGACCAGCAGCTCTGTCGCTGGCTGCTGCTGTCACTGGACCGCCTGCCGGGCAATCACCTGACCATGACCCAGGAACTGATCGCCAACATGCTCGGCGTGCGCCGCGAAGGGGTGACCGAGGCGGCCGGCAAGCTGCAACGCCAGGGCGTGATCGAATACAGCCGCGGGCATATCACCGTGATCGACCGGCACAAGCTCGAACAGCT
This sequence comes from Aquipseudomonas guryensis, assembly GCF_014164785.1. Lineage (GTDB taxonomy): Bacteria > Pseudomonadota > Gammaproteobacteria > Pseudomonadales > Pseudomonadaceae > Aquipseudomonas > Aquipseudomonas guryensis. The sequence goes on from NZ_JACJFN010000005.1 coordinate 195,654, forward strand.
GAGCTGCGAATGCTACGAAGTGGTGAGGAAGGAAACCGACCGCCTGTTGCCCTATATCCCGCAGCGCAAGACTGCCGGCGCCCCTAGCACGGCATAATCTTGTGACTGGGTGCAGTAACGTACAGATCGCCGGCCGCCCGTCGCGCAGACTGCGGAAACGGGACTGCCAAGCACCCTTCCCGCGCCACAGTCGGCTCGCCCGGTGCTGCAGGACGCTCCCATGCTCACAGCTCAGCCACCGCCCGTCAGCAATCTGCTGCTCGACGGTTTGCCACGCAAGGAACGCAACAGAATCCTGCAAGACTGCGAACAGGTCGAGCTGGTATTCGGCAAGATCCTCTGCGAGGCCGACCAACCTTTCCGCTACCTGTACTTTCCCCTTACCGGCTTCATTTCCCTGGTCACCGCCCTGGGTGAACACCCACCGCTGGAGCTGGGCCTGATCGGCAACGAAGGCATGCTCGGCGCCACCCTGGCCCTGGGCGTCAACGCTGCGCCGTGCCGCGCCGTGGTGCAGGGCCCCGGCAGCGCCTGGCGCATCAGTGCCACGCAGTTGCGCCAGCTATTACAGGAATGTCCGCGCCTGCTGCGCACCCTCAAGCGTTATCTCTATGTGCTGCTCACCCAGCTGTCGCAGAACGCCGCCTGCGGGCACTTCCACGAAGTCGAGCCACGCCTGGCGCGCTGGCTGCTGATGACCCACGACCGCGCCCATGCGGACAACTTCCATCTGACCCACGAATACCTCGCCGAAATGCTCGGTGTGCGCCGCAGCGGCGTGACCATCGCCGCCGGCGCCCTGCAGGTGCGCCAGTTGATCCACTACAGCCGTGGGCTGATCACCATCCTCGACCGCCCGGGCCTGGAGGCCGCTGCCTGTGAGTGCTACAACGCGCTCAGCGCCGACTATGCGCGGCTGTTCAACGCACCGGCCGCTGCGCCCGCCTGAGCGGCTGTTGCGGATTGCGCAAACGCCCCTCTCCCAGTGCCGGGAGAGGGGGCAAAAGCGCAGCGCACCTGAATACCCGCATGAGTTAGGCGCAGAGCACAGTGCCTCCCAGGGGAGATCGTAGCCAGGCGCTCAGTCCACCGGCGCCAGCGCAGCAGCCGTAACGCTAGCCTCGCTGGCCAGCAGCAAGGTGGCGAACTGCATGGCGACCAGGCCCTGGCCGAACAGAAAGCCCTGCCCTTCGCCACACTGCTCGGCCTTGAGGAAATGCAGCTGCGCCTGGTCTTCCACGCCCTCGGCAACCACCTGGTAGTGCAGGCTGGCGCCCATGGCGATCACCGCGCGGACAATGATGCCGTTACCCTGGATCGCGCTGATGGCATGCACGAAGGACTTGTCGATCTTCAGCACATCGATGGGAAACTTCAGCAGGTAGCTCAGGCTGGAATAGCCGGTACCAAAATCGTCGATGGCCAGTTGCACGCCCATGGCCTTGAGCTGATGCAGCACCGTGGCACTGGTATCGGCATCGCGCATCAGCACGCTCTCGGTGATTTCCAGCTGCAGGCGTTCGGGCGCCAGGCCGGTTTCCTCGAGAATGCTGCGTACCCCGTCGACGAAGCCCGGATGACGAAACTCCAGGGCCGAGACATTCACTGCGATCGAAGGCAGCAGCACCCCCTCCGCTTGCCACAGGCGGGTCTGCACGCAGGCCTCGCGCAGCACCCATTGGCCAATCTGCACGATCAGCCCACACTCCTCGGCCACCGTCATGAAACGCTCGGGCAAGGTCATGCCCCACTGCGGATGTACCCAGCGCAGCAGGGCTTCGGCACCGGTGATACTACCCGTCTGCAGATTAACCTTGGGCTGGTAGTGCAGCACGAATTCGTGCCGTTCCAGGGCATGCCACAGGCTGCTCTCGATGACCTGGCGCTCGACCGCGCGGGCCGTCATGTCGTGCTTGAAGAACTGGTAGTTGTTTCGCCCCGCTTCCTTGGCGTGGTACATGGCCGTGTCGGCGTTCTTCAGCAAGGCTTCGGCACTGCCGGCATCGGTGGGGTACACGCTGATGCCGATGCTGCTGGTTACATGCAGCTCGTGCTGGTCGATACGGTGCGGCTCGGCCAGTGCAGCAAGGATCTTCTGCGCGGTCAGGCTGGCGTCCTGCATGTTGCGCCCCTCGGCCAACAACACGACGAACTCGTCGCCGCCATTGCGGCTCACCGTGTCCGAGTTGCGCACGCACTTGGCCAGGCGCAGCGCTACCGACTGCAGCAGCTTGTCGCCAGCGCCATGGCCGAGCGAGTCGTTGATGTGTTTGAAGTTGTCCAGGTCGAGAAACATCAGGGCAATGGAGTTGCCACTGCGCTCGGCCAGGCTGATCGCCTGGGCAATACGGTCGTTCAGCAGCACCCGATTGGGCAGTTTGGTGAGAAAGTCGTGCTGGGCCAGGTAGGCCATCTTCATGGCCATGGCGCGCGCTGCCGTGACATCGTGGAACACCACCACCGCACCGCTGATCTGCCCATCAGGATCATGGATCGGCGCGGCCGAGTCCTCGATCGCCACATTGCTGCCATCGCGACGAACCAGGATGGTGCCGGCGGCCATGCCAACCTCAGCGCCCTGCTGCAGCACCTGGTCGACCGGGCTGGGCACCACGCCATCGTTGACTCCGTTGATCAGCTGCAAGACCTGCGCGACGGGTTTCCCACGCGCCTCTTCACGCGTCCAGCCGGTCATGCGCTCGGCCGCCAGGTTGAGGTAGTCGATACAGCCTTGCAGGTCGGTACCGATCACCGCATCGCTGATCGAGTTGAGGGTGGTTTCGGCACGTTCCTGCTCGACCAGCAGGCGCGCCTCGACCGTCTTGCGCTGGATGATATTGCTCAGCGACTGCGCCACCAGGTAGCTGGCGAAGCGTCCCTTGAGCAGATAGCCCTGGGCCCCGCAGCGCAGAGACTCCAGCGCCAGCGGCTCGTCCTCCGGGGCACACAGGGTGAGGATGGGCAGATGCGGCACGGCAGCGAAGACCGCCAGAAAGGTATCCAGGCCCACACTATCGGGCAACGCCAGATCCAGTAGCACGGCGTCGATGCCGCTGCTCTGCAGACGGGTCAGCGCCAGATCCAGACGGGTGACCCGTTCGTTGACGAAAGAGCCATCCGCCGCATCGATCAGCATGTCCTGCAGCCCGTCGCAGTCGGTCGCATCCGCCGTGACAATCAGCACTCTATAGGTCATAGCCACTCTCCTTTGCCCAAATTGTTGCTCCACGCCACAACCGACTACACGAGTTACACGGACGCTGTGTCTTAACGCAGGGAGCTGAGGGTGTTGCTGATGATCACCTCCACACGCCGATTCAGCTGGCGACCGGAAGCCGAGTCATTGCCCGCCACCGGGGAGTTCTCGCCCTTGCCGGAAGCATCCAGGCGGCTGGAGGCCACGCCCTGGCGTTGCAGGTAGGCCTTTACCGACTCGGCTCGGCGCTGCGACAGGTTGAAATTGGCGTCGTCGCTGCCGACATTGTCGGTATGCCCCTCGATCAGTACATCGCGATCGGGATGCTGCTGGAGAAACTGCGCCAGCCGGCCCAGATCGTTGGCGCCGGCACTGCGCAACTCCGAGCCGCCAGTGGTGAACAACAGGTCACCGATGGTCATGACCATGCCGCGTTCGGTCTGCTTGGCATTCAGCGCATTGAGTTGACGCTGCAGTTCATCGGCCTCTGCGGTACGCGAATCCAGACGGGCGCCCTCGCGCTGCTGGCTGAGCAGCTGGCGCTGGTCTTCATAAAAGCGTCCCTGGGCCACGGCACGGGCAATTTCCACCTTGCGGTCAGCCATCACCACCAGGTGCTGGCCCAGTGCCTGTTCTGCATCATTGCCTTTGCGCGGCTGCTCGGCGGCAATCACCGCGACTTCCGCGTCCTTGAGAGCCACCGGGGCACGGTTGGCCAGCTCGGCATCGCCTTGCAACAGGGTCAGCTTGTCACGGGTGGCGGCAGCGCCTTGTGGTGCGCTCGGTGAGGCACAACCAGCGATTGCCACACAGATGGCCAGCGCGCTGAAGAGATGGAGGTTCTGCACAGTGTTCATTGTTGTACTCCCGTGTTGCGTTGCATTTCCTGTTTCAGGCTGTCGGTACTTTTACGCATCTCGTCGTTCACCACCTTGGCTTTGGCGGCCTGGGACCTGGCCAAGGCCAGTTCGGCCTCGGCACGGGACTGCTGGGCCAGGCGTTCGGCGAGCAGCATCTCGTCCAGCTTCACCGCGTTATTGGCGGCCAGCAGTTTGTCGCGGGCCACGCCCAGCTCCGGTGCGGCGTAATCGGCAACGCGGGCACGCTCGGCATTGCTGATCGCCGATTCGGCGGCCTGCAGGGCCTGGCTGGGCGGTTCGGGTGAGGCACAGGCGCCAAGCAACAGCAGGCCGGCACAGGCGCCGAGCAGGCGTAACGCGGTAGTGCGGTGAGTAGGTTGCGGGGGCAGGTTCATGGTGTTGTCCTCGAAGGCAACAGCGCTGCAACGGAGCAGCCGCTGTGCGGGTGGGTGTGCCAAATACGCAGGCTCAGAAACTGAAGCCGCGCACCAGCAAGCGGTCGCTGGCGGTGATGGCCGCCTGCAGTTCGAAACTTTCCAGCTCCACGGCATGCAATGGCTCGTGCGCGGGCAACCACTCGACGGGTTGCTCGAGTGCCGCCACGCAGCACGGAGAATCACTGCAGCCCTGACCCTCGTCATGGGTCGCCAGCAGGCCCTGGCTATGTACCGCCAGGGCATAGGTTTTCCACACCAGCGCCTGCTGGCGTGCCGCCGCAGCGTCCTGGGACAGGCTCAGGGCAACGGCCAGGCTGCCGACCGCCAACATCGCCAGGGCCAGGCCGAAGGCGAGCATCAGAGTGCGCGAATAGGTGCTCATGCTGTTTCTCCAACGAGCGTGACGGCTGTTTGCGGCGCCACGCCGAAAAAGGTGGAAACTCCACTGAAAGCTCCAGATGCCGAGGTCCACAGCGATGGACGAAGCGTCAGGCAGCCTGGCTCAGCTCAGCTCAACACTTGCTCTTCTCGATGAACGCCTTGACCTGGGCATCGGCTTCGTCACGCGAGAAGGCGTAACGCGCCTGCAACAGCCCCGCCAGGCGCAGAGCCTGGCCTCGACTGATCAGCCGCTGGTTGTCGGTCAAATGGCCCCAGGCCAGCGTGACCACCCCGATCTGCTGCTTGCATTGGCCACACAACTTGGCGGCACTGGGCAAGCCGCTCACTGATACGGCTCGATGCTGGCAAATCGCTCATCGTCCTCGGCGGGGCCTGCATAGCCGTCCAGCAGCTCTTCACGCTCACTACGCCTGGGTTCCTTGATCTCCGGTCGGGGATCGAGCAGCGGGTCGTGCTGCTCGCCTGGCAGTGGCTGCTGCAGCGGATCGCCGACAGGTGGCTGAGTGACGTCCGGATTCGGTCGCTCTGCAGGCGAACCAGGTGTTACGGGGCGATGCGGATCAATCGGCTTGTGCATGGTGACCTCCTGTAGACCCCCCGGCAGCGAGTAAAGGACGCAACTCGGGATGAGGACGATGCCAGCCCGTCTAGGGCCCGTCCGTACGCTGGCGCGCATAAGCGCAGCTAATTTCCCCCTTTGCAGGAAAATATTGGCGTCCGTTCGCTGACGCACAGACGCTCTGGCTCGCAGCGCCCAGGCTTGCCAATCACCGCGTCAACCGACTCGCCTTACCAGCGGTTGCGTACCCGCTGCCTTGCGGCGATGCCATCCAGAAGGAGTCAACCATGCACAATCCGACGAACATCAACGAGCCAGGCAACCTCGGCCAAGGCGCCAACAGCGCCAAAAGCAACCATGCCGGCACGCAGTCCAGCGTATCCCGCGAGTTTCACAACTTCCTCTCGGACATTGAGGACCTGATCAAGGAAACCACCTCGCTGACCGGCGACGACCTGGCGCGTGCACGGGTCAAGCTCAATGCCCGGATCGCCAGCGCCAAGGCTACCGCCGAGGACATGGGTGAAACGGTGGTGCAACGTGCCCGGCAGACCGCCAACGTGACCAACGCCTACGTCCACGAGCAACCCTGGAAAGCCGTCGGTGCCAGTGCCGCCATCGCCTTCTTGTTCGGTCTCGTGATCGCGCGTCGCAGCTAGCCATAGCCAGCCTGCGCAATGACCCAACAACCTGAGGAGCACGCGGCGCCCGTCGATGAGACGCGCGCCGATGCGCAGGCCCACCTGGGCCCGCCGCCTAACGATCTCAACCTGTTCGCGCTGCTGCGTCTGCTGCGCTCGGCAGGCCGTGCGCTACTGGCGCAAACGGCTCTGCATGGGCAACTGGCGCGGGTGGAGTGGGCAGAAGAACGCAATCGCCTGCTGCAGATGCTGCTGGCCACCCTGTTCGGCTTTGCCTGTGGCCTGACCCTGCTGCTGCTGTGCAGCACCCTGGTACTGGTGCTGAGCTGGGCCACCCCCTACCGGATTCCCGCGTTGCTCGGCCTGCTGCTGGTGCATGGGCTCGGCTGCGCCGCTGCCTGGTACCGCTTCCGGCTGCTGGCGGCACGCAGCAGCGCGAGCTTTGCCGCCACCCGCGAAGAGCTGGCCGCGGATCTGGCCCTACTCAAGAGCAGGTTATGAGCACAGACCCCGTCACCACCCTGCGCGAGCAACGTCTGGCCCTGCGTCAGCGCCTGCTTGTGCAACGTCAACGCATCCGTCATCTGCTCGCGCCAAGCGGCCCGGCGGACGATGTCTTTCCACGCAGCCTGACCATGCGCCTGATCACCCAGCGCCCCGCCGTGGCTTTGCGCCTGGCCTCGCAAGTGGCCATGGTGCTGCTCGGCCCGCGCCTGGTGCGCGGCCTGGGCGGTGCCCTGCTGCTGGCCAGGCTGCTGCATTCGGCCACGCACAACCCGCCGCTGCTGCCAGCGCCCGACGACGAGCGCTAGGGTCGGTTGCCGTTTCGCTCACAGCCGAAACGGCACCCGACCCTGGACAGCTTCACTCAAGGATCGCGGCGTGCGGCGTCCAGGGTTTGACCGGCAGGGTTTCCAGCAGGTCGGCCAGTTCGTCGGCGTGTTCCTCTTCCACCGCGAGAATGCCCTTGAGCAACAGGCTGGTGGTCGGGTCCTCATCGCCGAGGTACTGGATCAGCTCGCGGTAGCTGTCGATGGCAATACGCTCGGCCACCAGATTCTCCCGAATCATCTCCAGCAGCGAAGCGCCCGCCACGTACTCCGCATGGCTGCGGCGACTCAGGCTGTCCGGGGCGAAATCCGGTTCGCCGCCCAGCTGCACGATACGCCCGGCCAGCAGGTCGGCATGGCCCTGCTCCTCGTTGGAGTGCAGGAGGAACTCATCGGCGACGCTTTTGCCGTGAATCCCCCGCGCCATGAAGTGGTGGCGCCGGTAACGCAGCACGCAGACGATTTCCGTGGCCAGGGCCTCGTTGAGCAGCCGGAGCACCTCGTTACGGTCAGCCGTATAGCCGGCGGTGACGGCCCCTTGTTCGATATGTTGACGGGCCTGCTGGCGCAGGGTTTCGACACTGCTTAAAGGCGCTTTGCTATGCATGACGGTCACCTTGTCTGTGGGCTGTCCAGCTTGCCCGCAGTACCTGGCCTGGTCGGTGCGGCGGCGTACAGAGTTCGGCGCCTTGCCACGCCGCTGGCGCGTGCAACAGCCGTTGCGGCTAGCGGGGCCGGCTCGGTGATTGGCGTACTGAGTTCGATGGCGTACAGACCGAGCCCCTGGCGGCGCGCAGGATGAAACAAACCACCGCAGCATGCGCTGCAGCAGGCCACGCAATGAACGGCATGATCGAATCCCACCTGGTTCAGCACATCAATGCGCAGTGCCACCCACTGCTGCTCTATCTGCACAAACTCAGCGGCATCCGCTACGCCGCCACCTACGAGTCGACCTGCAGCTACGAGCTCAGCCCGATCCACGGCGAACCGCAGCACGCCAGCATCCAGGAACTGGCCAATACCGAGGTCTGGCAGTTGCTGCCCTAACCCCTATCCGGCAAGGCACTCCCGTGTCGTGCCCCTACAACACGAGGAATGACCATGAGCAGCTTCAGCATCGAAGGCTGGTGCAAACCCAGTGGCGCAGAACAGTCCACGCCGATCGAGCACATCGAGTTCTATCTGAATGGCGACGATCACCTGCACCTTGAACAGGCCGAGGAACAGCTGCAGCAGGGGCACGCCAAGGAAGTCATGGTCGAGGTCGACCTGGACACGCTGGACCTGCACCTGCCCGTGGGCTACGGGCCGTTGGCCGACTGCAAGCTGCGCGTCTATCTGCGCGAGGATGACCAGCGCGGCCAGTTCCACCTGGTCGGCCATCGCCTCAACGATGGCAGTCTGATCTACAGCAACGCGGTTCTTATCGATCAATTGATGTAAGAGCCTGTCCACGTCTCCCGGGGCCCGCGCGCACCCAGGTCGACGCGGGGTTGCAGAATGCGTAGATACTGTTTTCCAGCACAAGCTTTTGTAGGAGCCAGCTTGCTGGCGATCAGCGGGACGCTATCTGCGTATCGCCAGCAAGGACTAGGCGTCCCCCTGGCTCCTACAGGATCAGGCCGTAGGGCGGGGTGGATGACGCTCTGTTGATCCACCACCGGCTCCCCCGGTGGATCGCTGAAGCACGATCCACCCTAGGCGGCTCGCGCTCAGCCTGGCAAACGCTGCAACCAGGTCTCGAGGGCGCGGGTCACCGCCTGCGGCTGTTCCAGGCAGGACAGGTGGCCACACTCCTTGATCATCACCAGTTGTGCGCCGACGATGGCCGTAGCCAGCTCCTGGTGCAGGGTCAGCGGCGTGATGGCATCTTCCCAGCCGCACAGCACCAGGGTCGGACACTTGATCTGCACCAGCCCCAGGCGGCTGTCGATACGCCCGAGCATGGCCCGTTGCTGGCGCAGGAACACCTCTCGGCCGAGACTGTGGGCCATGGCCGTGATCACCTCGAGCAGCGCCGAATCACGCAAATGTGCAGGGTGCACGAACTTCGGCAGTAGGCTGATCACCAACGCGGCAAAGTCCTCTTCAGCCTGCCCCATGAGGTCGATGCGGGCCCGCTTTGCGGCATCACTGTCGGCCTGTGCGCTGGTATCCAGCAAGGCCAGGCCGAGCACGCGTTGCGGCGCGCGGCGCAGGATCTCCAGGGCGACATAACCGCCCATGGACAAGCCCGCCAGGGCAAAGCACTCGGCAGGCGCCTGGGCCAGGACCTGCTCGGCCAGCCCGGCAATGGAGTCGGCCTGGCTCAGGTCGGCGACCGTGATATGGGCCCGATCGGCCAAGTCCGCCGCCTGTTGTTGCCAGAGCCGTGCATCGCAGAGCAGCCCCGGCAGCAGGAGAAGATGTGGCTTGTGCATGGCTATGCCTCGCGAAGGTGGCGCTGCCGGAACCCCCGTGGCCCCGGCTCGATACCCATCAGCATGCCTTGGCCAAGCTCTGCATCACCGTGCGCCAGCGCACCCAGGCCGGCCACGCGCGCCTGCGTTCGCGGGCGCACAGACGGCAAGGACGCGGGCGCCCAGGCTCGGGGCTCAACCGTCGCGTACGGTTCCCGCCTTGGAGTACCACCATGGATCGTTATTGCCACAACGTCTCGGGTTTCTTCCCCCAGCGTGCGCCGGCCGAAAGCACCCTGGCGCAACTGATTCAACGTGGTTTGCACAACGAAGACCTGCAGATCTTCACCGGCGACGGCAATGCCCCGCCCGCCCCCACACCGCAACGCCGCAGCAATGGCGTACTGAAGGACATGCTGGTCGTGGGCGCCATCGGCGCCGGCATCGGTATCGGCCTGGGCGCCGCAGTGGAGATGATGCTGATCGTCAACGACATCAACCTGTTCAGCGCCAGCCCGCTGCTGGCGCCGCTGATGCTGCTGGGTTGGGGCGCGTTCATCGGGGCTTTTCTCGGCAGCGCGATTGGCGCGGCGCGGGGCCCGGGCGCGCCGGGCGGGAGGTTCACCGAAATGATCAGCGGGGCCATCACTCAGGGTGACGTGGTGCTGGTGGCGAAAACCTACAACGAGCAGGAAACCGCCATCGCCCGTGAGGTGATCAAGGCATCGGCAGGCGAGTACAAGGACATCGACATGGTCATTACACCGCGCGAAGTCCGCCTCGAATAATGGGCTAACGCCTATGCCCAGACCTGCACGTACGCGTGTACGCACAGGTCTGGGCAGCGTTCAGATACGCCCGAGCAACAACAGCACGATCAGGATGATCACCACCAGCCCCAGGCCTCCGCTGGGCGCGTAGCCCCAGCTGCGACTGTGTGGCCAGGCCGGGATGACGCCGATCAGCAGCAGGATCAGGACGATCAACAGTATGGTACCCAAGCTCATGGGATTCCCCTTGCAGCGTGAAGAAATGGACGGGTTTAGCAGGCGGTGCAGCGTTGCCCTACATGCTCACAGCATGGGCGCACGGCGTGCGGTTGATCTGTACGCCGTCGCACACACAGGGCCTCTTTCACTCGACCACCGTCCCCTGCTGCAAGGCCTGCTGGCGTTCGATCTCCTGATATTTCATGGCCAGGTAGTCCGCCCGTTCCAACTCGTGTAGCTGGCGTGGATAGCGCTCGACGCCACTGTGCCAGTCGTTCAGGCGCTGTTCCTGGCGTGCTGCAGCAGGCAGCCCCAGGGCGCCCAGGTAGGCATCCACCGCCAGGTAGTAGCGCATGGTGTTGCGCTCGACCACACCGCGCATGTCGCCCTGGTAGACCGGCTGGCCGCTGGCGGTCTGGCCGATGATGCTGAAGCCGACCTTGTCGCGCCCGGTGGTGGCCAGGTAGCCCTGCATGGCCAGGTTGGCCGCGGCGCCATAGGTATAGGCGTAGGACAGATGGAGAAAGCTGCGCTGCTCATCCAGCGCCAGCACTTCGAGGACGATGCGGTAGTCGCGGGTGCCCAGCGGCCCCTCGGCGGCCTGCAGCGCTACGCGCAGGTAGTCGGCAGTCGCGGCCTGGACCTGGTAGCGAAACGCGAAGGGGTAGGCATCGGCCAGCGCTTGATCGAACTTGCGCCCGACATGCAGCTTGAGCACGGCCTGGGCGCCGGCCGCCGAGGCGTGGCAGCCCTTGACGTTGAGGTGCAGGATCAGCAGCTCGCACCACTGCTCGATGCCCTGCAGCGCCGGGCCGGCCTTGGCGAAGGGCTGGGCCACTTCGGCGTAGATATCACCCTGCAACTGGTTGTCGGCCTGGCTCGACTCCAGGTACAGCGGGCGCTGGAACTGGTTGCTCGCCAGTTGCGCCGCCAGCGCCTGGTGGCGGGCGCGCAGGGTCGGCGCATCAGCCGCCTGCAACAGGCCGCTCGGGGCGCACAGCAGCATCAGGCACAGCAGGCGGGTCGGGGTCATAGCCAGTACTCCCAGAGGCGGGCGAACAGTTCCTGGGCGCGCACCGGGTAGGCGCGGTCCTGCCAGGCCTGCAGAGTGATTTCGCGCGACTTGGCCAGATCGGCGCGAAACACCGCGCGCATTTTTTCGCCGAAGTCGGTGCCGAGCACCACGGCGTTGACTTCCTGGTTGTGCAGGAAGCTGCGCCAGTCGAGGTTGGTCGAGCCGACGGTCGACCAGACGCCATCGATCACCGCGGTCTTCACGTGCAGCAGCGCATCGTGGCGCTCGTACAGGCGCACGCCGGCCTGCAGCAGTTCGTCGTAGTAGGCGCGGCCGGCGTGGAACACCAGCCAGGAGTCGGTGCTGCTGGGCAGCACCAGGCGCACGTCGACGCCGCGCGTCACCGCCTCCTTGAGGGTGGCGAGCAGCTGCGGGTCGGGTACGAAGTAGGCGTTGGTCAGCCAGATCTCGCTCTGCGCACTGCGCAGGGCAGAGATCAGGGTGACGTAGATCAGGCTGTAGGGATCGTCCGGCGAACTGCCGATGGCGCGCACCACTTCGTTGCCGCGCGGTTCGAGTGGCGGGAAGTAATGCCGCGCCACCAGCGGCGGGCCGTGCTGCTTGGCCCAGGTGATGATGAACAGTTTCTGCAGCTCGCCGACCACCGGCCCTTCCAGGCGCAGGTGGGTGTCGCGCCAGGGCAAGGCCTGCTCCGGGTCGGCCTGGCTGCCCAGGCGCAGCGAGCTGCCGGAGTACACGCTGCTGATATTGACCCCGCCGAGAAAGGCGATGCGCCCGTCGATGATCAGCAGCTTGCGGTGGTCGCGCTGGTTCATCTCCCAACCGGCCTTGGCGGTCAGCGGATTGACCGGGTTGAACTCGACGATCTGCACGCCGGCCTCGCTCAACTCCTTGAAGAACGCCTGCGGTGTGCCCAGGGTGCCGACGCTGTCGTGGATCAGGTTGACCTGCACACCGGCGCGCTGCCGGGCGATCAGCGCCTGGGCGAAACGCTTGCCGACCTCGTCGCCGTCGAAGATGTAGCTTTCCAGGTTGATATGGTCGCGGGCCGTGTCGATCGCCGCGAGCATCGCCTGGTAGGTGTTCGGCCCGTCCTGCAGTAAGTCGACCCGGTTGCCGGTCATCAGCGGGCTGCCGCTGATCGACTCCTCGATCGCCAGGTGCAGGTCGAAGATATGGGTCGGCGCGCCGCTGGCCTGCAGGCGCTCGATGACGGCCTTGCTGCGTGCCGCCGACAGCGGCCCGGCGCTGCTGTCCAGGGCCACGGGCGACTTGCTGTGTGCCATGTCCGGCACCAGGGTCGGCAATACGCTGCATGCCGTCAGCTGCGCCAGGCACAGCAGCATAGGCAGCAACTTCAGCTTCAAGCAGCCGACGCTGGACATAAAAAACCCTCCGGACAATGGAGGGCTATGGAGTTAGCGCGGCCCGGCCAGCAAGGCCCGGTGCGTGACAGCAGCCTCTCCCTGGAATCGGTGCAAACGGATCGCCACGCCGCCGCTGATGCGCCGGCGTGATGACCCCGCAGCAAGGTGCGCTGCGTTAAAACAGCAGCTCTTTGGACTGCACGCTTTTCACCCCGCGCACGTTCTGCGCGAGTTCGATCGCCAGGTCGCGCTCGGCGCCGTTATTGACCTGGCCGCGGAGGCTGACCACGCCATTGTTGGTGGTGACATCGATGGCCGTACCGGCCACATTGCTGGAGTAGAGCAGGGTCGACTTGACCTTGGTGGTGATCCAGCTGTCGGACATGTCATCGCCGGCTTCATCGGCCATGCTCTTGCCACTTTCGGCCAGGGTCGGCTTCAGGGCATTGACCTTAATCTGGTTATCCACCGCGACCACCCCTTGGGTATTCTTCGCGATGCGCCCGGCCAGGTCGCGCTCGGCGGCGTTCTGGGCGGTGCCGCGCAGGGTCACCCGGCCGTACTTGGTATCAACATTGGTGGACATGCCATCGGTACTCTTGCCCCACATCAGCTTCGACTTGATGGTCGCGGTGATGCCGGCATCATCGATGGTATCGCCGAAGCTGCGCTCGGTGCCTGGTTTGGCCGGCTGGTAGTCGGCGTTGACCACGATCTGGTTGTCGACCTCGGTGATGCCCTTGACGCCCAGGGCGATCTCGTTGGCCAGGTCCTTGTTGACGTCTTCGGCAACATTGCCGGTCAGCGTGGCCTTGCCGTTGTCCACCGTAACCTTGAGGTCATTGGCGCGCAGGTAAGGGCTCAGCGCGTAGGTGGTCCAGATCTGGGTTTCCTGGCGGGCATTGGTGACTTCCTGAGAAGCCGAGGCCGCGATGACACCAAAGCTGGTGGTGGCCATCGCCATGGCGATAGCGGAGGCGAGGAATAGTTTGCGCGGTTGCTTGTGCATGTTCATGGTGTTTCTCCACTCGGGAAAAGACGTGATGCCTTGAGAGCAGTCAAGTGACTGTTCCCGACGAACCCGGCCCACCGCTGCACCTGGGCGCAACGGTGAAGCGGGCTTACATCAGCATTTGCATTTCTTGATGAAACTCTTGACCTGCTCGTCCGCCTCTTCACGGGTGATGGCGTAACGCTCCTGCACCAGGCCGGCGAGTTTCTGGGCATGACCTTCGGATTTCAGCAGCTCATCCTCGGTCAACTTGCCCCAGGCAATCTTGGCGGCGCCTACCTGCTGCTGCCATTTGCCCTTGAGTTCGTCCGTGCTGGGAAGGCTCATGATTTCTTCGGCTCCTGACTCATCAGATCGTCATCACCCTGGGCCGCACGCGGCGGCGCTTTGACCGGGTCCTTGGCGAGCGGCTGCTGAGCCTGACGGTTATCCTTGGCGGGGCCCTGGTTGCCGTCCTGCTTGTTCAGGGTATTGGCCTTGTAGAACGGCTGGGTGCTGCTGTTGCCGCCCTTCTGGGTCGGCGCAGCCGTTTTGCTCGGGCTGCCGGGAGTGCGTTGATCAATAGGCTTGTTCATGGTGACCTCTGGAATCCTGAGCGCCGCGAAAATGCGGCAATCCGGGTAGAGGACAATGGCAGGCGGGGAAAAGGCTGTCGGTGCGCTACCGAGCTTAGAACCTGTTCTTAGGGCGGATTCAATGCGAGTCGCGGCTCACGCGGTAAGGGTCAGCAGGATGTCGGCATACCAGGTGCAGTTGAGGCCCAGCGCCTCATCCAGGACGAGGTCGCGCGTGCCCAGATCGAGGCGCGCCGAATGCACGCCGAGCAGCAGCCAGGGCAACTCGGCCTGCCCCGGCATGCGCATGACCACCGGCGCACCACTGGTGCCCCGGTGGGTGCGTGCATCGGTGAGGAAATAGCCCTGCCCCTGGAAGCGCAGGCCGAAGGAAGACGCCACCACCGCATGCCGCACCACCGGCATGTGGTGCAGGGTATCGTGGAAGCCCAGGGGGAACCCCACCACCAGCAGCGAGGTGCCGACCTCGACGGGCTGATCGGCACGGGGCAGGTGCGCCGGGGTAAAGGCGTAATAGATCATCGCCGCCGGCAGCGCCGCCCGCTCGATCTCGATCACCGCCACATCGATCTCACCGGCGCCATCCTCGCCCTGACGCCACAGGCTCTTGCCGTCGCGATACAGCGGGATGGAGAAGCCGGTGGACTGCGCCACGTTGTGCAGGTCGGTATGCACCTCGATCTCGATGCGGTCGGGAAAATGCTGGCTCGGCTCGTCGATCATCACGTGCCGGCTGGTCACCAGGAACAGGCGCTCGTCACGGGCGAAGAAGAAGCCGCTGGCGCTGGTCAGCAGGTAACTGCCGTCGAAGGTGCTGATGCGCGCGGCAGTCAGCAGCAGGGATTCAATCTTTGCCATCAGGCCATACGCTCCAAGTCACTCATGCTTTATCGCCGCGCAGATACCAGCGCATCAGCGGCCCTACCGAAATCCCGTGCAGCACAATCGAGGCCGCCACCGTCAGCAGCGTCAGGCTGACCAACTGCTCGGCCAGCGCCCCGCTCACCCCCTGCTGCAGGGCAAACATCAGGTAGAAGAGCGAACCAATACCACGAATCCCGAACCAGCAGGTCATGCTGCGCTGACGCGGCAGCATGGGTTCGCCCAGGGTACCGAGCAGCACCGCCACGCTGCGCAGCACCAGCAGCAACAGCGGAATGAACCAGAGCATGTTCAGGGTGGGCTGGGTGTAGGCCAGCATCGCTCCCACCAGCAGCACCAGGGCCAGCTCGGCGAGGCTCTCCAGCTGCTCATTGAACCCTTGCACCGCATGGCTCATGGCCTCGCTGGCATGGTGCGAATGAGCGGCCAGCTCATCCTCGCTGTGCCCGCTCAAGCGCGGCGCCGCACCGAGGGAGGCGGTACCGCGCTGCGGCTGTTCCCTGACCCGTTGCAAGGCCAGGCCGGCGGCAAACACCGCGAGAAAGCCGTAGGCCAGGCACAGTTGCGCCGCACCATAAGCCACGGCGATCAGACCGAGCGAAAGAAATTCGTCGAGGCCCAGCGCCAGGCTGTGCCGGGTACGCAGATAGACCACCAGCTTGCCGATCAACGCCCCGGCCAGGGCACCGATCAGCAGGCCGCCGAGGGTGGCCCAGAGCAGGTCGATCAACCACCAACGCCAGCCGCCGGCGCCCAGTTCATGCAGCCCAAGCAGGCCGAGGCCGAGCATGACGAAGGGAAAGGCCGTGCCATCGTTGAGGCCGCCCTCGCCCGACAGGCTGAAACGCAGGCGATCCGGATGGGCACTGAGTTTGGTCTGCACCCCGGAAGCCAGTACCGGATCGGTCGGCGCGAGGATCGCCCCGAGCAGCACCGCGCCACCCAGCGACAGGCCCAGGCCCCAGACACCGACCAGGGTAATCAGGCCGACGGTGAGCGCCATGGAGACAAAGGCCAGGCGCAGCGGCAGCAACCAACGGCGGTTGCGCAAGGGCACCGCACCCATGCTCAGACCGACATTGAACAGGGAAATCAGCACCGCCAGCTCGGCAGCCCAAAGCAGCAGCGTGACATGCTCGGCCGGGTCCAGGCGCAGCACCGCCAACCCCAGCGGCCCCAGCGCCACACCCACTGCCAGGTAGACCATGGCACTGCTGAGCAGCAGGCGGGCCAGCAGCGTACGCACCAGCACCATGCTGATCAGCAGGACACCCAGCAGGAAGAACCAGAAGGCGACGGACATGGCGGCAGGCTCTGGAAGGAGGGGAACAGCTGTCCCGAGCATCCGCCTAGTGGGAGCGCTTTACTACCGATGATTTACCGACGACGGTCGAGCAGGTTGACCACCAGGCGATCCAGCCAGCCCCACAGGCGCTGGCGGATCCGACTGAGCAACGGACGTTGGTGCCAGTCCTGCAGGGTGATTTCCTGGCTGGCGGCGAAATCGCTGACAAAGCACTCGGCGACCTCGCGACTGAACGCCGGGTCGAGGGTCTCCAGATTGGCGTCCAGGTTGAAGCGCAGGTTCCAGTGATCGAAGTTGCACGAGCCGACGCTGACCCAGTCGTCCACCAGCACCATCTTCAGGTGCAGGAAGCGTGGCTGGTACTCGTAGATGCGCACCCCGGCCTTGAGCAGACGGGGGTAGTAGCGCTGGCCGGCATAGCGGATCGGCGGATGGTCGGTATGCCGGCCGGTCAGCAGCAGACGCACCTCCACGCCACGGCTGGCGGCCTTGACCAGGTAACGGCGGACCTTCCAGCTGGGCAGAAAATACGGAGTGGCCAGCCAGATGCGCTGCTTGGCACGACTCACGCTGCGCAACAGCGAGTGGGCAATATCGCGGTGCTGGCGGGCGTTGGCATAGGCCACCCTCCCCATGCCCTGCCCCGCCTGCGGGCTGGGCGGCAGGCGCGGCAGGCCCGAATTGCCATCGGCACGCCAGGGCTGGCGCCCCTCGCAGGCCAGCCACTGGAAATCGAACAGCAGCAGCCAGTGGGCCACCAGCGGCCCTTCGATGCGCACCATCACCTCGTGCCAGGCGCTGACACTGGCTTGCGGGTCCCAGAACTCGTCGGTGGAGCCGGTGCCGCCGACAAAGGCGACCCTCTCGTCCACTACCAGGATCTTGCGGTGGTCGCGGTACAGGTTGCGTACCCCGCGCCGCCAGCGCAGCGGGTTGTACAGGCGCAACTCGACGCCGGCGCTGGCCAGGCGCTGGCGCAATGCCTTGCCAAAGCCCAGGCAGCCGAAGCCGTCGAACAGGCAATGCACCGCCACGCCGCGCCGCGCCGCATCGACCAGGGCGTTGACCAGGGCCTCACTGCAACGGCCGTCTTCGGCCAGATACAACTCCAGCGCCACCCGTCGTTCGGCCAGCGCAATGGTCGCCAGCATGGCGGGAAAGAACGCCGGCCCGTCGACCAGCAGCTGAAAGTGGTTACCGCCTTTCCAGGGGAAGATGCTGCCCGTCATCGCGAGGTAAAAATCAGCACGGCTCCCACCGGTACCGACAGGCTGATGGAAGATAGCCGCGCCGTCTTGCGCAGGGCCTCGACGCCATCGGCCAGGCCAAATTCATCGGCATGCAGCACCAGCGGCGCCAGGGTCACCACCTGAAAGCGCCGGTCATCCAGGCGAGTGGCCAACAATTCGACCATGTAGCCGCGTTTGCGTCCGCTGATTTCCACCTGGATCGGCAGGCTCAGCTCCAGCTGGGCGCCGGGGGCCAGGTCGGTGATTGGCGCCAGGCCGAGCTGAGCCATGATCTTCGCCTCGGGGAAGCTGTCGACCTGGAACAGCAGATTACGCAAACGCTCATCGCGCACCGGAATGCCGGTGCTCACCGACTCCAGTTCGACACGCATACGTACCGCGCCCTTGGCATCGACCTTGCCATGCAGGGTGAGGAAACGATGCACCTCGGAGAGGTTGCCGGCCTTGGTGGAAATGAACGACAGGCGCGAGGACTCGTTATCCAGGTACCAGTCGGCCTGCGCCGGCAGGGCCAGGCAGGCGGCTATCAGAAAGGCATAGAGCTTGGACATGGGCTCACTGGGCTTGGCTATTTCAGCGCAACGATAGCGGCCCGGGCCGGCAATGCAAAGCCTGCCGCCCCGGCCATTGCGTAATGCTGTTCACTCAAAGCGCTTGGCTCCCCTCTCCCGTTCACGGGAGACGACTGCATGGAGGCAGGAGGTAGGGCGACGCAGGAAGCCAAAGCCGAGGAGCCGGGGGAGAGAGTTAGGGCTGCAGCTGACAGCCCTCGCGCACGCCGAGCCAAAGCGCCGTATGGCTGCTGCCGAGGCTGCTAGCGGTTACCTGCTTGCCGGCGGCATCGTCGAGCAATTCGCTGAGCGGCAGGTACTGTTTGATGTAGCCGGCGCAATAGTCGGCCGGATTGCCGACCACGTAGCGACAGGAGCAGTACTCCTTGGCCGAGTAGGCGCCGATGATGCCGGGGAAGGCCATCAGATGGACGCGGTAGCTCCAGCCGAGCAACGCCAGGATCAGCAGTGCGAGCAAGCCAATGGCAAGAAACGGATGGCGCTTGATCATGGCTGTTCTCCGGCAAAGGCGGCCAGGGCCCGCTTGAGCAATTCGTTGTGCTGGTAGCTGCCGTCACGGTCATCGGCGTAACGCACGATCACCAGTTTCTGCTCGGGCAGCACATACAGCCCCTGGCCCCAGTGGCCGAGGGCGGCGAAGGTGGTTGCCGGCGCATCCGGCCAGGGCTTGGCGCTCTGCGGCAAGGCCACGTTGAGCCACCACTGGCCACCGGGTACGGCGTCATTGGGCTTCTGCGGATCGGGCTGATAGTTGGCGAACGGCGTGCGGTTGAACGCCACCCAGGATGCCGGCAACAGCTGGCGCTCACCCCAGCGGCCGTCGCGCTGCATGAGCAGGCCGACACGGGCCAGGTCGCGGGCACTCAGGTAGGCGTAGGAGGAAGCAACCAAGGTGCCGCTGGCGTCGCGCTCCCAGGTCGCCGAGGTGATGCCCAGCGGCTCGAACAGCGCGGTCCAGGGATAGTCGCGATAAGTCGGCTCACCGAGAATCTGCTTGAGGGCCGCGGACAGCACATTGCTGTCACCGCTGGAGTAGCGAAATTGCGTGCCGGGCACGCTATCCAGTTCGTGCGTGGCGGTGAAGGCGGCGCTGTCGCCACGGCCACGGGTGTAGAGCATGGCCACCACCGAGGACGTCAACGGCGCGTATTCGTAGCCTTCCTGCCAGTCGAGACCCGAAGCCCAGTTGAGCAGGTGGCCCATCTTCACCGCCGGATGCTTGGCGAACGGCGGATAGTGCTGCGCCACCGGATCGTCCAGCTTGAAGCGGCCTTCGCCGTAGGCCACGCCGAGCACGCTGGCGAACAGGCTCTTGCTGATCGACCAGGCCAGGTGCGGGGTCTGCGCGTTGTTCGGCCCGGCATAGCGCTCGTAGACCAGCACGCCATCCTTGATCACCAGCAGCGCATCGGTACGCACACCCAGACGGGTGCTGTCATCACGGGCGGGAAAGGCGTAGGCCTCCAGCGCCTCGAGCGCGGGGCTCGGGGTGACCGGTTGGCTGGACCACTCGGCAGCCGGCCAGCTTTCGGCCAGCGCCTGGCTGGCAGCCAGCACGCAGAGGCCGGCCAGGCTCAGGCGACGCATCAGGGCAAGGGACATCGGGCGTTCTCACGGCAATCGAAAGCCGCGACCCTAGCACGTGGCCGATGAAGAACAACAGCATCGGCAAGCAACACTGCTGTGGCAGCGTCCGCCCCTCAATCCGGCAGGCGGTAGTCTTCCTGAGTCAGCAGATCCAGGCCGCAGTCCAGGCGCTCGATCCAGTCGAGGAAGGCATTGATCATCGCCTCGCCGACAAAGGGCCGGCCGTGCTGCGGCACGATCATCGCCACGTTCATCTCGCGCACCATCTGCGCCCAGAAGCGGCAGGCCTTGTTGCTGGCCATGTAGCGGCGGTGGAAGCCGGCCATGTTGGGGATGTGGTTGACGAAGTCATTCACCGGGCTGGCATCGTCGACCATCGAGGCGCCCATGTCGCCGGAGAACAGGATGCGGCTGACCGGGTCGTACAGCTGGAAGTTACCCACCGAGTGCAGAAAATGCGCCGGCACGGCGTGCAGCTTGCACTTGCCGAGCGTGAACGACTGGCCGCGATCCGGCAGGGCGATGATGCGGTCGTAGGTGTTGATGCCGTGACTCAGCGCCAGGTAGTTGGCCGTCAGGTGCGGCAGGAAGCGCGCCCACAGCTTGGAGCAGATCACCCGCGCTTTGGTGTGCAGCAGCCACTTGTCCAGCGAGGCGATGATGTCCGGGTCCTGGTGCGAGGCGAAGATATAGGTCAGCGACTGCACCGGAATGTGCTTGGACAGCTCCAGCGACAGCGGCGTATAGGTCAGGTCGCCGCCCGGATCGAGCAGCAGGTACTGCTCGTTGTCGGTGATCAGGAACTGGTTGGATTGCACACCTTCGCCGCTGACCAGGTCATCGAACATCAGGCATTGGTGAGTGCCGTTATCAAACAGCACGATGGGCTCGCGGCGCATGGAAACCTCACAGGAAAATCGCGAGGCGACCATAGTCGAAGCCGACACTTGCCTCACTGACCTGGATCAAGCCGAGAGCTTCACGCAGGGCTCCGGTAGCCGGCCCACACCCTACATACTGTTATTCCGCACAAGCTTTTTTGTAGGAGCCAGCTTGCTGGCGATCAGCGGGACGCTGCCTGCCTATCGCCAGCAAGCTTCCTACAGTCCACCACCGCCGCACGGTGGGTCGGTGCAGCGCGCCCCACCCTAAACCTGCAGTGCAGCCTGGGCTTTCTCCTGGCGCTTCGCCCGCGCCGTGCGAGCGATTTCCAACAGGTTTCGATCGCGCTGCCACAGCGCCGCCCATTCGCCAGGTCCGGCGCTCATGGCAGCATCGATCTCCGGACGCAGCGCAGCAAACTGGGCGAAAAGCCCGGCCAGCAGCAGGTGGTTGCTCGGCGTAGTCGGGCACAAGCGGGTCACCTCCGCACACCCCGCCAGCAGGCCCAGCAGGCGCAGTTGCAGCGACTGTGCCCAGGCACTGTCCTGACCCACGCCGTACAGCCAGGCGGTCAGCGCGGTCAGTACGTGCAGGTCCTCGATGCTGCGGAAGGGTTTGACGTAGGCATCCCAGCCATCGCCCGGCAGGCGCTCGCAGTGGGCGTGTTCCAGGTGCAGGCGACCATGGCTGACATCCGGCATCAGCGGCAGCGCCGGTAGCGTTTCGATGCACACCCCCGGCGCGCCATTGCGCACCACCCCGACGGCCAGGCGCGGCCGTGCCCCCTCCTCGTCTTCGCGCGCCGCCACCAGCAACCAGTCGGCGGCCTCGGCGGCGGTGACGAAATCCTTGCGCCCGGACAGGTGCAGATCATTGATGCGCGTGCTCATGTCCGCCGGGCGAGTGCTCTTGTTCTCGGTCACGCACAGCGCGCCCAACGACCAGGGCGCCGCCGGCCACAGGGCACGCAACGCTGCCTGGTAACCGGCTAGAAAAGCCAGCCCCGGCGTCGCTGCCAAACGCCCACCGAGCAAGGCCAAGGTGAACGGAGTGGCCTCGCCGAGCCGCTCCAGCAGCGCGGCGTACCAGCTTTCCAGGTCGCTCGCTGGCAGGCGATCGCGGGTTTGCAGCAAGGGTTGCCAGGGCATTGCAATAATCCTCTACCGAGTCGATGTACGGCCTCGCGAGCTAGAGCCAGGCAAGGCAAGGCAAGGCAAGGCGAAATTGGGCGAGGACGCGGAGTTTACAAAGCGTAAATGAGCAGTACTCGCTTCACTCGCCCTCCGGGTCGCGCTAAAGCGCGTTAGCGGCAAGCCGCTTTCCGAGCCCAATTTACCAGCCTGCGGCTGTTACTGCGTTGCAACACAGCCTGGCCGACGCGCAGCAGGACGTGGCTGTCACGCAAGCATCACCAAAGCTTCACGGAGGTGACACCGGCGCTTCCTAGCCTGAGCTTGCCCAACAAAGTCGACTGGCCGCAACTCTTTGAAGGCCGGCTTACGGAGGCTACATGATGACCGAGAGCGCCCGCACCCGCGACACCACTGCCGAACGCCGCCTGCACGCCGAACGTCTGCTCGGGGCCGATGCCCTGCGCGAGGCCCAGGCTCTGCGCTACAGCGTTTTCAGCAGCGAATTCGACGCCAAGCTGAATGGCGCCGAGCTCGGCCTGGACATGGATGACTATGACCCGCACTGCCAGCACATCGGCGTGCGCGACCTGAACAGCGGCCGCCTGGTCGCAACCACCCGCCTGCTCGACCACCACGCCGCGGCCAGCCTGGGCCGCTTCTACAGCGAGGAGGAGTTCTGCCTGCACGGCCTGGCCCATCTCGAAGGGCCGGTGCTGGAACTGGGCCGCACCTGCGTCGACCCGGCCTACCGCAACGGCGGCACCATCGCCGTGCTGTGGAGCGAGCTGGCCGAAGTGCTCAACGAAGGCGGCTACCGCTACCTGATGGGCTGCGCCAGCATCCCCATGCAGGACGGCGGCATCCAGGCCCAGGCGATCATGCAGCGCCTGCGCGAGCGCTACCTGTGCAACGAACACCTGCGCGCCGAACCGAAGAAGCCGCTGCCGAGCCTGGATGTGCCGAGCAACGTCATCGCCGAGATGCCGCCCCTGCTCAAGGCCTACATGCGCCTGGGTGCGAAGATCTGCGGCGAACCGTGCTGGGACGAGGATTTCCAGGTGGCCGACGTGTTCATCCTGCTCAAGCGCGACGAGCTGTGTCCGCGCTATGCGCGGCACTTCAAGGCCGCGGTATAGCGCTCCCCTCGCCCACTTGTGGGAGAGGGGCACCCCTCCACCATTACCCTATAGCGACCGCGAGCAGTCACTCACGGCGGCACCCTAACCAGGCTCAGCGATGAACAAATTGCGTCTTTACCTGCGCCTGGCCCGCTTGGCCGGCGTACTGCTACTCGGCCTGCTATTGGCCAGCGGGGTCGCCCTGGCTGAACGCCTGCGCCGCCACGATTTGCTCGGCCTGCGCCAGCGCCTGACCTGCTGGTTCCTGCGCCGCCTGAGTCATGCCCTGCCCTTCGACGTCGAGTTGCAGGGCAAGCTGCCCGGCGAGCCGATGCTGTGGCTCAGCAACCATGTGTCGTGGACCGACATCCCGCTGCTCGGCCAACTGCTGCCTCTGTCCTTCCTGTCCAAGGCCGAGGTGCGCACCTGGCCGCTGGCCGGTTGGCTGGCGCACAAGGCCGGCACCTTGTTTATCCGCCGCGGCTCGGGTGACAGCGCCCTGCTCGCCCGCCAGCTGCAGCGCTACCTGCAGGGCGGCCATGCGCTGCTGATCTTCCCCGAGGGGACCACCACCGACGGCCAGCAGGTGCGCACCTTCCACGGCCGCCTGCTGACCGGCGCCATCGAAGCCGGCATGCCTGTGCAACCGGTGGCGATCCGTTACCTGCGCGCGGGCAAGCCCGATCTAATTGCGCCCTTTATCGGCGACGACGATTTGCCCTCGCACCTGCTGCGCCTGTTCGCCAGCGAACGCAGCACGGTGCAGATCCAGCTGCTCGAACCCATCGCCAGCCACGGCCTGGAGCGCAATGCCCTGGCCCGCCAGGCGCAGCGCGCGGTGCAAGTGGCGCTGTTCGGCGAGCTCAGCGAGCAAGCCCAGCAAGCCGCCTGAAGCCCCCGCACATTTGTAGGAGCCAGCTTGCTGGCGATCTATTGATAGCCGTGCGGTAAAGCATCGCCAGCAAGCTGGCTCCTACAACGGCAGGCCTGGGTCGCGGTTTATTGCCCGGTCTGCAAAGCACCGCAGTTCGGGATAGAAGGCGCGAAAATCCTCCTGCAACGGCTCATAAAGCCGTTCCAGCTCGGCCATCGCGCCGTCCAGCAGTTGTGGGCGCGACAGGCGCCGGCTCATGCCCCACAGCACCTGTTCCAGCACGGCGAAATCGCGGTAGCTGCCCAGCCAGTCCTGCTGCGCCATGCGCGGGGCGATATGCGCCAGGCGCGGCGGCAACTCAGGCTGTTCGGCCAATACGGCATAGACCCGCGCGGTGAACTGCGGCAACGGTTCGGCGGCGTAGTCGTGCCAGTGCCGGGCCAGGCAGTGATCGAAGAACAGGTCGAGGAGAATCCCCGAAGTACGCCGCCGCTCGGCCGGGAAGCGCGCGCGGGCCCGCTCGGTCAGCGGGTGGCTGTCGGTGAACACATCGATGCGCCGGTGCAGGCGGATGGCAGCCTCGATCTCGGACGGAAAGCGCCCCTCCAGTCGACCTTTGACGAAGTCGCCATACAGGCTGCCCAGTAGTTGCGCGGGCTGGTCGCCGCCCAGATGCAGATGGGCCAGGTAGTTCATCGGGCGGGCCCGGCGAGCTGGCCGTTGCGCCAGGCATTGGGCGTCATCCCCAGCCAGCGGCGGAAGGTGCGGCTGAAGTTGCTGGTGTCCTGGTAGCCCAGGCGCTCGGCCACCGCCTCGACGCTCAGCGGGGTGTTCAGCAGCAGCCAGCAGGCCAGCTCCTGGCGCACCTCGTCGAGCAACTGCTGGTAGTTGCTGCCCTCATCGCGCAGGCGGCGAATCAGCGTGCGCTCGGACAGGTGATACTCGTCAGCCAACTGGCCCAGGGTCGGGTAGCGCCCCTCGCAGGCCAGCAGGCGCAACTGCACGCGGGTGGTCCAGTCGCCGCCCTCGCGCACGCCGAGCAACTGGTGTTCGCAATCGCGCAGGGCAATGCGCGCGGCCTGCGGGTCGGCACTCAGGCTCGGCCGATCCAGCCACGCCAGCGGCAGGCTGACGCTGTAGCAGTCGGCAGAAAACTCCACGCCCGGACCGAGCAGCTCGCGGTAGCGCGCGCCCCAGTCTGGTTCGGCAAAAGGGAAGGTGAAACGCAGCTCGCCCACCGGCAACGCGCCGCAGACCGCTTCGAGCAGACGCAGGAAGGTGCCGGCGATGGTCGCCAGAATGTGCTCGCGCACATCGCCCAGATCGAACTCCTCGTCGGCGCGCACGCAATAGCGCTCGCCTTCCAGGTAACCGGTCAGGCGCAGGCTGCTCAGGCGCAACACGCTGAAGCGTTCGAGCACCTGCAGCACGCCACGCAGGTCCGCGCAGGCCAGGGCCGCATAGCCGACCGGACCGTGGGCGGAAACCTGGGTGGCGCAGCCCACCTGCAGGCCCAGCCAGGGGCAGTCGGTGAGCTGCACGGCACGCCGCACCAGGCGCTGCACCTGGGCGAAGTTGAGGGCGCGGTTGTCGCTGTGCAGCTGCGTCCAATCCAGCCCGGTGCCAAGCAGTATCTGCGCCTCGTCGAAGCCGCGCTGACGCAATGCGGCGCACAGCAGCCGCGCATAGATCGGGTGCAGGCAGGGTTGCAGCGGCGAGACGGTCGAGTTCATGGGGTGATCCAGCACCAGCCAGTCGGGCTGTCACCATATGACGATTTATTGCCCGGTACAACGGTACGTCATCTTCCCGGACAAGCGCAGTCTGGCCACAGGTCAAAGAACCTCTGGAGATAACAAGATGACGACCCTCGTTCCCACCCCGGCCATGGATCAGCCCTACCGCGACCGCAAGCGCTACCTGTGGCTGATCTCGCTGTTCGTCCCTACCCTTGGCCTGCTCGGCCCGGCGTTGTACCTGTTGGTTTCGGCCAATGTACTCTGGCTGTGGCTGTCGCCCGCGTTCTTCTATTTCGGTATCCCGCTGCTCGATGCGCTGATCGGCGAGGACCAGAGCAACCCGCCGGAAGAAGCGGTGCCGGGCCTGGAAGCCGACGCCTACTACCGCTGGATCACCTACCTGCTGGTGCCGCTGCTGTGGCTGGGCTTTATCCTCAACGCGATGTTCGTCGCCACCCAGGCGCTGCCCTGGTACGGCGTGCTGGCGATGATCATCACCACCGGCGGCGGCCTCGGCTTCGCCATCAACCTGGGCCACGAGATGGGCCACAAGAAGAGCGAACTGGAGCGCTGGCTGGGCAAGCTGGCGCTGGCACTGTGCTGCTACGGGCACTTCTTCGTCGAACACAACCGCGGCCATCACCGCGACGTGGCCACCCCGGTCGACCCGGCGTCCTCGCGCATGGGCGAACACATCTACCGCTTCCTCCTGCGTGAGATGCCCGGTGGCTACCGCCGCGCCTGGCAACTTGAAAAAGAACGCCTGGCGCGCTGCAACAAATCGGTGTGGAGCCTGGACAACGAGGTACTGCAACCGGCGCTGTTCAGCCTGGTGCTGTATGGAGGCCTGCTCGCCGTGTTCGGCCTGGTGCTGCTGCCCTACCTGCTGCTCACTGCCTTCTGGGGCGGCTTCCAGCTGACCTCGGCCAACTACCTGGAACACTACGGCCTGCTGCGCCGCAAGCTGGACAACGGCCGCTACGAGATCTGCCAGCCGCACCACTCGTGGAACAGCAACCACCTGTTCTCCAACTGGGCGCTGTTCCACCTGCAACGGCATTCCGACCACCATGCCCACCCGACCCGGCGCTATCAGTCGCTGCGCAACTTCCCCGATCTGCCGCGCCTGCCCAGTGGCTACTTCGGCATGTACCTGCTGGCCTACTGCCCGCCGCTGTGGTTCCGCGTGATGAACCCGCGCCTGCTGGCGGCGGTGCACGGCGATGTCACGCGGATCAACTTCCAGCCTGGCCTGCGTGAGCAGCTGATGCAGCGCTATGGCCTGCAGGAGCACGCGGCATGAGCCAGTACCTGTGCCCGGAATGTGGCTACCGCTACGACGAGCGCCATGGCGAACCCCATGAAGGCTATGCGCCAGGAACCACCTGGGAGGAACTGCCGGACACCTTCACCTGCCCGGACTGCGCGGTGCGGGTGAAGGCGGACTTTTCCAGGCTGGAGGACTAGCAGCCCCTCTCTCCTCTTCTGCGGCAGCGAGTTGATTCGCTGCCGCCATGCGCCTGCCTGCACTGCCCACGCCGAACGCATCAGCACTGTCGATAATCAGTATCGGCACAAACGATCTCCATATCGGAAAGACCCGATATACAGTTCGTCCCATCTCGATATACCGGTAACCCGCGTCATGAACACCCCGCTCGACCTCGACGAAATCATCAAGGCCCTGGCCCATCCCGTACGCCGGGAGATCCTGCAGTGGCTGAAGGAGCCGCAGAAGCATTTCGCCGACCAGGAACACCCGCTGGAATTCGGCGTATGCGCCGGCAAGTTCGAACGCTGCGGCCTGTCGCAGTCGAGCGTGTCGGCCCACCTCGCCACCCTACAGCGGGCCAACCTGGTGACCTGTCGCAAGGTCGGCCAGTGGAGTTTCTTCAAGCGCAACGAGGAGGTCATTCAGGCCTTTCTGAAAGACTTCAGCACTCAACTCTAAACACCCAGCCTGCCCCGCCAGGCCAATCCGTTCACCCCGTTTCAGGAGCCGGCCCATGCCGCTTTCGCTTCTCGTCCTCGCTTTGTCCGCGTTTGCCATCGGCACCACGGAATTCGTCATCATGGGCCTGCTGCCGGACGTGGCCGCCGACCTCGGCGTGAGCATTCCCGGCGCCGGCTGGCTGGTCACCGGCTACGCCCTGGGCGTGGCCATCGGTGCGCCGTTCATGGCCATGGTCACTTCCAACTGGCCGCGCAAGGCCGCCCTGCTGGCGCTGATGGGTATCTTCATCCTCGGCAATCTGCTCTGCGCCACGGCCAGCGACTATGAACTGCTGATGATCGCCCGGGTGGTTACCGCCCTCTGCCATGGCGCCTTCTTCGGTATAGGCTCGGTGGTCGCCGCCAGCCTGGTGCCGGAAAACCGCAAGGCTTCGGCGGTGGCGCTGATGTTCACCGGCCTGACCCTGGCCAACGTGCTCGGCGTACCGCTGGGCACCGCACTCGGCCAATACGCCGGCTGGCGCTCGACCTTCTGGGCGGTGACGGTCATTGGTGTGCTGGCCCTGATCGGCCTGTGGCGGGTGCTGCCGGCCAAGCGCGACGAGCAGCCGGCCGATCTGCGCAGCGAGCTGGCGGCCCTGCGTGGCCTCGGCTTCTGGCTGGCGCTGTCGACCACCGTGCTGTTCTCCGCTGCGGTGTTCGCCCTGTTCACCTACATCGCGCCGTTGCTCGGCGAGGTCACCGGCGTGTCGCCCAGCGGCATCACCTGGAGCCTGCTGCTGATCGGCCTCGGCCTGACCCTCGGCAACCTGCTCGGCGGCAAGCTGGCCGATTGGCGCCTGGCGACCACCCTGTGCGGCGTGTTCATCGTCCTGGCGCTGCTCTCCAGCCTGTTCAGCTGGACCAGCCAGGCGCTGGTTCCGGCCGAGATCACCCTGTTCCTCTGGGCCACCGCCGCCTTCGCCGCCGTGCCGGCGCTGCAGATCAACGTGATGACCTTCGGCCAGGCCGCCCCCAACCTGGTCTCGACCCTGAATATCGGCGCCTTCAACCTGGGCAATGCCCTCGGCGCCTGGATCGGTGGCCTGGTCATCAGCCAGGGCCTGGGCCTGACCAGCGTACCGCTGGCCGCCGCCGTGCTGGCTGGCCTGGCCCTGCTCGCCACCCTGCTGACCTTCTCTGTCGGCAACGCCTCTGGCGCTGCCATCGCCGTCCCCAACTGACCCACCTGCGGAGATCCATCCCATGCCCACACTCTTCGACCCCATCAAGATCGGCGACCTCGAACTGCCGAACCGCATCATCATGGCCCCGCTGACCCGTTGCCGCGCCGATGCCGGCCGCGTGCCCAACGCGCTGATGGCCGATTACTACGTGCAGCGCGCCTCGGCCGGGCTGATCATCAGCGAGGCCACCTCGGTCATGCCGATGGGCGTCGGCTATCCGGACACCCCCGGCATCTGGTCGGACGACCAGGTGCGTGGCTGGCACAACGTGACCAGCGCCGTGCATGCCCACGGCGGGCGCATCGTCCTGCAGCTGTGGCACGTCGGACGCATCTCCGATCCGCTTTACCTGGACGGCGAACTGCCGGTGGCGCCGAGCGCGATCAAACCGGCCGGGCATGTCAGCCTGGTGCGGCCGATCAAGGACTTCGTCACCCCGCGCGCCCTGGAAACCGAGGAAATCGCCGAGATCGTCGAGGCCTACCGCAGCGGCGCGGAGAACGCCAAGGCCGCCGGTTTCGACGGCGTGGAAATCCACGCGGCCAACGGTTACCTGCTCGACCAGTTCCTCCAGGACAGCACCAACCAGCGCAGCGACCAGTACGGTGGCAGCCTGGAGAACCGCGCCCGCCTGCTGCTGGAAGTCACCGATGCGGTGCTCAGCGTCTGGGAGCCCGGCCGCGTCGGCGTGCACCTGTCGCCGCGTGCAGACCTGCACGACATGGGCGATTCCAACCGTGCCGAGACCTTCGGCTATGTGGCGCGCGAACTGGGCAAGCGCCAGATCGCCTTTATCTGCGCCCGCGAGCGGATCGACGATGACAGCCTGACCCCGCAGCTCAAGGAGGCTTTCGGCGGCGTGTTCATCGCCAACGAGCGCTTCACCAAGGCCCAGGCCAACACCTGGCTGGCCGAGGGCAAGGCCGATGCGGTGGCGTTTGGCGTGCCCTATATCGCCAACCCGGACCTGGTCGAACGCCTGGCCAGCGACGCGCCGCTGAACGAGGCGCGTCCGGAGCTGTTCTACGCCCAGGGCCCGGCGGGCTATATCGACTACCCAAGCCTGTAACGCACCGCTGAAACGAAAAAGCCCCGCAATAGCGGGGCTTTTTCATGCAGCGAACACTCAGCGGGCGTTGATCTGCTGCTGCAGGTTCTGCACCTGAGACTGCAGGGTGCTGATGTTGCGGGTCATTTGCGCGCGGAAGGCGTCGAACTCGGCGGTGTTCTGCGTCGGCGCCGGGCGGTTGTCCAGCTCGCTGCGCAGCACCAGCAGGTCCTGCTCCAGACGGCCGATAGCCTGGCTCGGATTACCCTGCTTTTTCAGCGTCTCGATATCGCCACTCAGGCTTTTCAGCTGACCTTCCAGCTTGCCGACCCCAGCCAGGCCGGTCTTCTGTTCGCTGGCCAGCTTTTCCAGCTGGCTATCGAACTGGCCAGTCACCGTCTTCTGGCTCTTCAGCTCAGTGGCCAGTTGCTCGATGCGCTTGCCCTGCCCCGTCTGCTGAACAGCGACGTTCTGCTGCGACTTGCCCAGCTCGGCCAGCTTGTTCTCCAGCTGCTTGACCCGCAGCTTGAGCTGCTCGGTATCGGTGGTGACGCTGGACTCGGTGGCCACTACCTTGCCGGAGATGTCCTGGATACGCCCGGCAGCATCTTCGCTGATCTTGACGAAGCTCTCCTGGGTCGCCACCAGTTGCTGCTCCATCAGCGAGATCTGCTGCAGGCTCCACCAACTGAGCGCGCCCAAGGCGATAGCCAGGGCACCGACCAGCGCCCACAACGCGCCAGTGCTGCCGGAAGACTTGGCCGGCGCAGCCTGGGCGCGCCCGTGATGTGCCTGGGCATGATCGGCGGGCGCCGCATGCACCGGTGCGAAATCGTCCTGGTGACGCCCTCCGGTGGTCAGGCTGGGGATATGGTCGAGTTCGTCGCGAGCATCGTTGCGCATGGGTAAACCTTCAGGGGAAAGCACGGCGGCAAAAAACAGAGTCGGCAGTATACCGGTTACGCGCCCCGCCTTCAGCGTCGCGCCAGACGAGTGCAACCTGCACCAGCCGTGGGCAGTTGCAAGCACCAGACAACGTGACAAGCCGCACAGTTCGTGGCGTTGCGCAGCTGGTACGGCCCTTGCTAAAGCTCTGGCGGGGTATCGCAAAAGCGCCGCCGGGCCATTCGGCTGGCAATGGTTCAACTGTTTGGGGGAAGTGCCATGGAACTCAACAAGGCCGTACTGGACTGCATGCAGGCACTGCGTCGACGCCTGCGCGACGAACTCTGTGTGGATATCCGCCTGAGCCAGCCAGACGCGGTGGAAGCCATGCTCATGGCCTGCCTGCGTTCCTCCGATCAGGAAACCCGTAACCTGGGTATCCGCTTGGCAGAAATGAGCGACTTCCAGAGCCCGGCCAAAGCCAGCGAGCCCAGCGCTCCGGCCCAGCAATACCGCGGCCACGTACGCTCCATCGACAATATCGCGCCTGTCGCTGCCGCAGCCCCGGTGGCGCACGAAGAAGCCCCGCGTGGTTCGGTGCGCATGTATCGCGGCCAGCGCGTCTACGCCTGAGAACCTGTTTAGGATCTCTTGATCGTCGGCCATACTGCGTTGAAATCGGGCTCGAACCGCTCATTTACACCTCGTAAACTCCGCGTCCTCGCCCAATTGATTCGCTGGCGCTTACCCTTCGGGCCAGCCTGCGGCTGTTACTCCCGTTGGTCGTTGCGCCTTGCCTGGCTCTAGCTCAAAAGATCGTAACCAGGTTCTGAAGACCTGCTTAGGTCCTGATGACTGGACGAGCCTGACGCCACGCGCTACAAGCTAGGCAGACAGCTCCCCGTCACAGGAGACCGCAATGAGTTCACGTCCGGCCTGGCTCGACTGCCTCGATGCACAGCCGCCCGCCTTGTTCGAAGCCGCCCTGTGCATCGCCGCCGAACACGATGCCCAGCTG
The DNA here is from genome assembly GCF_014164785.1 of Aquipseudomonas guryensis. GTDB lineage: Bacteria > Pseudomonadota > Gammaproteobacteria > Pseudomonadales > Pseudomonadaceae > Aquipseudomonas > Aquipseudomonas guryensis. The sequence continues at coordinate 227,433 of NZ_JACJFN010000005.1, forward strand.
CAGCCTGCCGCGATCCTGCGTGACTTCGCCAACCTGCGCCAACAGGTGCAAGCCGGGCTACCCAACCTGCCCGCAGGCGAGCTGGCCCAGCCGCTGCTGCGCCGCCTTAACGAGCTGGATTTCCACGAAGACGATGACCTGCCCACTCGCCCCCATGCCGCCCTGCTGCATCGGGTGCTGCAGCGCCGCCGTGGGCAGCCGCTGTCGCTGGCGCTGATCGCCCTGGAGCTGGCCCGGCAACTGGAGATTCCACTGCAGGCGGTGAATTTCCCCGGGCATCTGCTGCTGCGCGTGCCCGGCGCCGACCACCTGCTCGACCCCTGCAGCGGACGCCGTCTGTACCCGCGGGACTGCCGTGAACTGCTGCAGCGTGTGGCCGGCCCGGCCGCTGAACTCAACGCCGGCCATCTGCTGACCTGCGATGCCCGCGGCCTGCTGCTGCGCCTGTCGCGCAACCTGTGTCATCTGCATGGCGCCGCCGGCGAGCCCCTGGCCGCGCTCAAGGATGCCGAACGTGTGCTGCAACTGGCGCCACCGAATGTCGCCGACCACCTGGTACGGGCGATGATCTACCGCGAACTGGACTGCCCGCAGGCCGAGCGTTTCGATCTGGAGCGCGCGCTGCTGCTGTGCGACGACGCCCAGGAAAGCCTGCGCCTGAGCCAGCGACTGCACGAGCTAGAGCGCGCGCCGGCCTTGCACTGAAGAGGGTCTGGACAACCCGAAAAACTCTCGGCTTAATCGGCACGCCCCCAACACAATAACAACATTAGGGACGTCCACGATGCGCAAGCTCATATTGCTGTGCCTGCTATGTTTTTCATCGCTGCTCCACGCCGCCCCCGGCGTCTTCCCCGATTCCACCTTCAACAACCTCGACTACGGTCTGTACTGGTTCGGCTATGGCGACACCTGGCAGAAAGCCGTACCTGGGCAAAGCAACGCCTACTACGGCGCCAGCAAACCCACGGTGATCTACATCCATGGTTGGCAAAACGGTACGACCGCGCGCAAGGACCGCGAAACCTTCAACCGCGAGGGCGCCGGTGGCCCGGCGCTGGACCTGGCCGATTCCTGGCTGCGGGCCGGCTACAACGTCGGCGTGCTGTACTGGAACCAGTTCGCCGACGAGGGCGAAGTGACAGACGCCGAAGCCAAGATCTGGAGCGCCACTGGCCCGCGCGCCATGCGCTGGCGCAACAGCAGCGGGGTGTATGCCAGCGGCCCGAGCCAGTCAGTCGGCGACCTGCTGTTCAAGAGTTACAAGGACAATCTGGCCGGCTACAGCGGCAGCAACATCCGCATCCTCGGTCACTCCTTGGGCAACCAGGTAGCCATCGTCCTGAGCAAGAAGATCAGCGATGCGGTCACGGCCGGCACCGTCAACAGCAAGCTGCTGCCCAAGCGTGTGGCGCTGCTTGACCCCTTCTACTCGAACAACGCCAAGAGCTGGCTCGGCAACCAGTGGACCGGCGCGGTCAGCCGCAGCTATGTCAGCGAGCTGAAGGGCAAAGGGGTGATCTTCGAGGCCTACCGTACTTCGGCGGTCACCAGCACCATCTTCGTCGGCGATGCCAACTCCGGGCTGATGAACATGACCGCCTTCAGCGAGCTGAAACCCTGGTACTTCAACTCCGTACAGATCACCGAGAAGCACAATGCCGCAGTCTGGCATTACCTCTGGTCCTTCAGCTTCAATCCACCCCTGGTGACCGGCACCAGCAACCAGGCCGCCTCGGCCAAGACCTCTGACAGCCGCATCACCACCCTGATGAATGGCACGCAGAAGCTGGTGCATGACCAGGGCGCCTACACCAAGGAACCCTCGGACGATAACTTCAAGCTGCAAGCCCGCTAGTAACTCACCGCAGTCCGATCCAGGGCAATCAGGCCTGCGGTTTGCTGAACTCCCCGTGCCGGCCCGCTCCCGCGCTGAAGCGCTGGGCACCGGCGCGGGTTTCACCACTCGCCACCACCGCCATGCCAGCGCGAAACTCCGCATGCAGGGCCGCATCCAGCGGCAACTGCCACTGGCCATAGACACTGGCGCGATCCGTCAGCATGCACAGCTGGGGGAATTCGGCGAGCTGCGCCGCCAGCTGCTCGGCCACGGCACGCGCGCTGCCACTGGGCACCACGCGATTGACCAGGCCCATCTGCAAGGCTTCCTCGGCCATCACGGCACGTCCGGTGAGGATCAAATCGAGCGCCCGGCCCTGGCCGACGATGCGCGGCAAACGCACCGTGCCACCGTCGATCAGCGGCACGCCGAAGCGCCGACAGAACACCCCAAGCACGGCATCCGCCGCCATTACCCGCAGGTCAGCCAGCAGTGCCAGCTCCAGGCCGCCCGCTACCGCATGGCCTTCGATGGCGGCGATCAGCGGCTTGCTCAGCAGCATGCGACTCGGTCCCATGGGCCCGTCGCCATCCTCCTGCAGTCGATTGCTCCGCTCACCGTCTTGCGCCACCGCAGCCAGGTCGGCGCCGGCACAGAAGGTACCGCCAGCACCGGTAAGTACCGCCACCCGTGCCGACTCGTCGCGTTCGAACTCGCGCAGCGCGGCGGCCAAAGCATCGGCAGTCGGCCGGTCGACGGCGTTGCGCACTTCGGGGCGGTTGAGGATCAGAGTGGTAACCGGGCCGTGCTTCTCGACCAGAACATTCATGGCGGCGTCGCTCCTGCAGGACTCGCAGCACCATAGAACAAAAAGGCCGGCGCATGCGCCGGCCTTCTGGCCAATCTCCGGAACCTGCGGTGAGGCTTAACCCAGCTTCATGTACTTCTGCAGGTTAGCCATCATCTCGCGCAGTGCGGTGACGTTGTCATCCGGATGCACGGCACCCTCGAAGTCGCCGATCTGTTTCCAGTGGCCGGCCACGTCTTCCGGGCTGAAGCCAGCCTTGGGGTCGAAACCGGCGCCCAGGCTACGCTCCCAGCGCACCTTGCCGACCCAGCCGCCGCCGACTTCGTAGAGGCCGCCGGTGTCCTGGCACTGCTCGCTGCCGAGGTACACCACCAGCGGGCTGACCAGTTCCGGCTTGAGCTGGTCAAACACTTGCGGCGGGATCAGGCCTTCGGTCATGCGCGTACCGCCGGTAGGGGCGATGGCGTTGACCAGCACGTTGTTCTTGCGCCCTTCGATGGCCAGGGTACGGGTCAGGCCATACAGGCCGAGCTTGGCCATACCGTAGTTGGACTGACCGAAGTTGCCGTAGATGCCCGAAGTAGAGGCGGTGAAGATCACCCGACCGAAGTTCTGCTCGCGCAGGTGCGGCCAGGCGGCGTGGGTCACCTTGTAGGCGCCCTCGACGTGGACCTTGTAGACCAGGTCCCAGTCGGCGTCTTCCATCTTGACGAAGGACTTGTCGCGCAGGATGCCGGCGTTGTTGACCACCACGTCGATGCGACCGAAGGCATCCAGGGCGTTCTGCACGATCTTGCCGCCATCGGTCACCGAGTCATGGTTGGCCACAGCGGTACCACCGGCCGCCTGGATCTCGGCCACCACCTTGTCCGCCGCCGAGGCGTTGGCACCTTCGCCGTGGGCACTGCCGCCCAGGTCGTTGACCACCACACGCGCGCCATGCTTGGCGAACAGCAGTGCGTGGGCCCGTCCGAGACCACCACCGGCGCCAGTGACGATCACGACCTTGTCTTCGAAACGGATGGCTTCGCTCATGAAACAGCTACCTCGGCAGGTGGGAAAGGCTCCGAGTGTCCGGCAGTAGCGGGCACTCGGCAATCATCTGCCGCACGACTGAATGGTGTTCGATAAGACAGGAAGATGATTACTGCAAAGTAAAATCAGGCAGATTGATCCGCCACGCGAATCAGGCTCAGGTGGTTATACAGATGCAGCACATGGGCCTGGGTGTACTCGGCATGACTGAGGGCACCGTAGGCAAAGTGCGGCTGTAACTCGCCAGTGTGGGCGGCGAAGCGCACCAGTGCCGCCTGCAGGCGGGCGATGGCGGCCACAGTGCTGGCGGGTTCGACCAACGGAGCGGCGCCGGGAATCACTTCATCGAGCGGGTGGCGCATGGCGCCGCGAGCGCTGAACACGCTGAAGGCCAGCGGCCCGACGCTGTGGCGAAACCAGGCCGGCTTCAGCTGCGGGTAGCCGTCCATGGAGTACTCGACGCTCTGCGCGCAGTGGTTGAATACCTCGCTCGGGCTCCAGCCCTTGAGGCTGGTCAGTTCGTGGCTGGCTAGCGCGACCAGCGCCTGCTGCGCACCGTCCAGAGTAAGCGCGGCTGGCGCCACACCTGTGGGCAACGCCCAGAATCCAGCCCCCAGCACCACCGCACCGCCCACGGCGGCCCCCTTCAAGACAGTACGTCGCTGCATGTTTTGGCCTCCAGCCATTCACGGAACTGCAGATAGTGAGCGAGCACCTCTGCGGGTGCCTCGGTCTGCGGATAGTGGCCGATCTGCTCCAGCAACACGGTGTCGGCGTTCGCAATCAGCTCGCGGTAGCGCGCCACCATGTGCGCCCCGGAAATCGGGTCGAGTGCACCATCGATCACCCGCAGCGGCACCCCGCCTTTTTGCATGGCCGCCACCCAGCGTTCGCGCTGCTGGCGGCGCTCGGGCATGTAGCGGATCAGCCGGTGCATCACCGCCGGGCCGTCGTTGTGCGCGATCAGGCTCCAGAAGGCGTCCAGCTCCACCTCGCTGGGCGGGGTGTGCGGGCCGAACACCTTGGTCAGGTTGGCCTTCAGCTTGCCGCGCGAGAACAGCTTGCCGAGCAGCGAACCCAGCGGGCTGAGCAGCAATTTCTGCATCAGCACTGGGCGATGGGTTTCCGGAAACAGCCCGCCATTCAGGAACACGCAGCTGGCCAGCCGGATGCGCCCTTCGTGGTGCCGCGCCAGCAGCTCCTGGGCCACGCTGTCGCCGTAGTCGTGGGCCAGCACATGCACGGGGCCGGCGATGCCCAACTGAGCCAGCAGCGCCTGCTGCAGGTCGGCCTGCTCCAGCAGGCTGTAGCTATACCCGCGCGGCTTGGCCGAGTAGCCAAAGCCAAGCATGTCGCAGGCGATCACCCGGTAACGCTGCGCCAGTGCCTGCCACAGGTAGTGCCAGTCCCAGCTGGCAGTAGGGAAGCCATGGATCAGCAGCAGCGGCTCGGCATCCAGCGCCCCCGCCACCCAGTAGCGGATGGCGTGGCCCTTGAAGGTGAAGCCCTGCCCCTGCGCGCGCCATTCATCCAGGGCGATGCCTGGCAGCGTCGTCACGCCGCGTAGCCCGGCATCTGCGCATCGAGCTTGCGCAGCAGGGCCGGCCAGGCCAGATGACCACCCATGCCCTGCGGCGTCTTCATCACCCCGGCAACCATGGCCTTGGCGCCCGCGAGGATCTGCTGCGGAATATGGATCAGCTCGGCACCACCGCTCTGCGCCATGACTTGCACTTCGCAGGCGCGCTGCAGGGTGAACATCATCAGGAAGGTGTCAGCGATGCTGCCACCGGCGGTGAGCAGACCGTGATTGGGCAGGATCATGAAGTTCTTGTCGCCCAGATCGGCCTGCAGACGGGCCTTCTCGTCATGGTTCAGGGCCACGCCCTCGTAACCGTGGTAGGCCAGGCTGGAGAGAACGAACAGCGACTGCTGCGACAACGGCAGCAGGCCCTGCTTCTGCGCGGACACGGCGATGCCCGCCGGTGTGTGGATATGCAGCACGCACGTGGCATCGTGACGCACCTCATGTACCGCACTGTGGATGGTGTAGCCGGCCGGGTTGATGTCGAACGGGCTGTCCATCAGCTTCTTGCCGCTCAAATCGACCTTGACCAGGCTGGAGGCGGTGATTTCGTGGAACATCAGCCCATAGGGGTTGATCAGGAAGTCTTCGGTGCCGGGCACCTTGGCCGAGATGTGGGTGAAGATCAGATCATCCCAGCCATACAGAGCGATCAGCCGGTAGCAGGCGGCCAGGTCGACACGGGTCTGCCACTCAGCGGCGGAAACCTGGTCGCGCACATTCAGTTGAGGCAGGGCTTGGGCAGCGGTCATCGGGCAATCCTCGGCGAGTTGTTGTGCCGAGGAGTCTAGCGCTCACCGAGTGGCCGGCTAGTCGCCTTGCAGGCCAGCTTAGTGGCCCTGGCGGTCAGAGCAGTTCGGGATAGTCACGCGCCAGCAGCGGCCAGTCGTGCTGCGCCTGCGCATCATCGGCGAGCAGGCGGAAGCCCTCGAAACGGAACTCCGGCGCCACGGTGCAACCGACCAGGCTGAAGGCGCCTAGACTGCGCGCCGCCTGCCAGGCGTGCGCCGGTACCACCCGTTGCGGCAACTGCCCCGCCGCTACCGGGCCCAGGCGCTCGACCTGCACCTGCTGCGGGCTTGCGGCGCTCAGCAGCTGCAACGGCTCGCCTTCGTGGAAGTGCCACAACTCGTCGGCATCCACCCGGTGCCAGCGGCTGACCGCGCCGGCCGGCAACAGGAAGAGGATCGCGCTGGACGCCGCGCGGCCATCGGCCAACAGCTGCGCCGAGGTGAACAGGCGGCGGTAATAGCCACCCTCCGGATGGGCGACCAGCTGCAGCTCGCGGATAAGTTCGGCAGCGCGCGGGTGCATCAGGCGCGCAGGGCCGCGATCAGCTGACCCAGCCAGGGCTCGGCGTCGTCTTCCGGGGTCACGCTTTCGCTGGCATCCAGGCGCAGCATCGGCAGCGCCTCGCGCATGCCCAGCTCGGCAAACAGCTCGCGCATCAGCTCGCCGCCACCGCAAAAGGTGTCGTAGCTGGAATCACCGAGTGCCAGCACAGCAAAGGGTTTGCCACTCCAGGCCGGGAACAGGTCACGGGTCTCGTAATAGAAGCCCTGCAGGTTGCCCGGTAACTCGCCCATGCCGGTGGTCGAGGTCACGGCCAGCAGCGCCTCGGGGTCGAAGGCCTGCACTTCCGCCAGGCTGGCCCCGGCCTTGTGCCAAGCCGAAAAACCGGCGGCATTGAGCAACTCGACGGCGCGACGGGCAACTTCTTCGGCGGCGCCGTAGACCGAGCCGGACAGAATGGCGACTTTCATGCAGAACTCCGAAACATGCTGATAAACGCCGTGCATTATGCCGCAAGTGGACAGCGGATCGGGATGGCATAGAATGCAGCCAATAGCGCACCCAGAGCCCATCCCATGATCAATGCCAAGCTACTGCAACTGGTGATCGATGCCTCCAACGACGGCATCGTGGTCGCCGAACAGGAAGGCGACGACAACATCCTGATCTACGCCAACCCGGCCTTCGAGCGTCTGTCTGGCTATGGCAGCGACGATATCCTCTATCAGGATTGCCGCTTCCTGCAGGGCAATGACCGCGGCCAGCCTGGCCTGCAAGCCATTCGCGAGGCGATCCGCAACCAGAAGCCGTGCCGGCAGATCATCCGCAACTACCGCCGCGATGGCAGTGCGTTCTGGAACGAACTGTCGATCACCCCGGTGTTCAACGAAGGCGACCAGCTGACCTACTACATCGGTATCCAGAAGGATGTCAGCGAAGAAGTGGAAGCCAAGGAGCGGGTTCGGGAACTTGAGGCCGAAGTCAGCCGTCTCAAGGACGAACTCGCGGCACTCAAGGCTTCCCACTGAGTCCAATTCGGGCGCACTGCAGCGCCCGCTGAACCCAGCAGATCGATAATCGGCAGAGCCCGAACGGTCGGGGGCGCATTTTTTGCTTGCGGTCAGCTAGGCCTGTTGCCGTTTCGATAACCGCTGCGACGGGCCTTCACCCATGCCCTCTGGAGGGCAGCATGTCCGAGCAAAGTGCACTGTCCAGCGAAGAGCTGGACTTCCTCCGCCAGCTATTCAGCAGCCAGCTGATTGGCAAGCCCCTGCACATTCCAAGCTTCAAAGTCGATGGTGGTGCCCTGGCCAATGCCCTGCTCAGCCGCCTGGGCCAGCACGCCCAGCTGAATCTGAAGGCGCGCATGGGCAACTATCGCATGTCTTTCCCGCTGCAACTGGTGGAGGACGAAATGCACAGCTTGCAACTGGAGATGGGCGCACCAAGCATCTACGAAGAAGGAGTCATCCGCCGCCCATGGCGCCTGGTACTGGCCAAACCACTGCCCCTGCGGGAACAAGATGGTGCAGCGAGCAGCCTGCTGGTGCATGAAATCGCCCCCGACAGCCTGCTGATCGGGCCGCGCGGCAAAACGGCCCTGCCGGAGGAATTCAGCCTCTGGCTACCCCTACCCGGGCAGGAAGCCATCCCGGTGCACGCTCGGCGCATCCGCCAGAGCAGCGGACAGCGAGCGGCCTACAGCCTGTTGTTCAGCCACAACGAACATACCGAGCGCATCCGCCAGTTCATCTTCGAACAGTATCGCCAGCAGAACCCGCAATTGCAGGCAGTCAGCTGATACCCTGCAGCACGCTGACGATGAACTGCCATGACTGCCGGTCAAACTGCCAGTCGCCATAGACTGCACCACAGGGTTTGCCGTGCAGCTATAGGCCGAAGCAATCGATATCATGCTTTCAATCAATTAACAGATTGGCGTCATCGCCGTTAGGATGGCGCCATCAAATTACCAACCCCCCTAAGGAGTTCACTGATGAACCTCATCAACACCCAAGTTCAGCCTTTCAAAGCCAACGCTTTCCACAACGGCGAATTCATCGAAGTGACCGAGCAGTCCCTGAAGGGCAAGTGGTCGGTACTGATCTTCATGCCGGCAGCCTTCACCTTCAACTGCCCGACCGAGATCGAAGACGCCGCCAACAACTACGCCGAGTTCCAGAAGGCCGGTACCGAGGTGTACATCGTCACCACCGACACCCACTTCTCGCACAAGGTCTGGCACGAAACCTCCCCGGCCGTTGGCAAAGCTCAGTTCCCGCTGATCGGTGACCCGACCCACGCCCTGACCAACGCTTTCGGCGTACACATCCCGGAAGAAGGCCTGGCCCTGCGTGGCACCTTCGTGATCAACCCGGAAGGCGTGATCAAGACCGTGGAAATCCACTCCAACGAAATCGCCCGTGACGTATCGGAAACCCTGCGCAAGCTGAAAGCTGCCCAGTACACCGCCGCCAACCCGGGTCAGGTTTGCCCGGCCAAGTGGAAAGAAGGCGAGAAGACCCTGGCTCCTTCCCTGGACCTCGTAGGCAAGATCTAAGTATCTGCCTGGGGCCGTCCCGGCCCCAATCGCCTTGCGCTTTGCGGGTTGAGATCCAACCCTCCAAGTGCCCGAACGCCCGGGCGCGATCCGCCCGGGCGTTTGTTTGTCCGCAATTTGTATAAAAGGAACTTCGTCATGTTGGATGCCACGCTTAAAACCCAGTTGAAGGCCTACCTCGAGAAGGTCACCCAGCCGTTCGAAATCGTCGCCTCCCTCGATGACGGCGAAAAGTCCCAGGAATTGCTCGGACTGCTGCAAGACATCGTCGGCCTGACCGACAAGATCAGCCTCAAGACCGACGGCAGTGATGCGCGCCGTCCGTCCTTCGCCCTGGTTCGCCCGGGCGCCGATATCGGCGTCAGCTTCGCCGGTATCCCCATGGGCCACGAGTTCACCTCGCTGGTGCTAGCCCTGCTGCAGGTTGGTGGTCACCCGTCCAAACTGGACGCCGAGACCATCGCGCAGATCCAAGCCATCGAAGGCACGTTCGAGTTCGAGACCTATTTCTCGCTGTCCTGCCAGAACTGCCCGGACGTGGTCCAGGCGCTGAATCTGATGGCCGTGCTCAACCCCAATATCCGTAACGTGTCGATCGACGGCGCGCTGTTCCAGGAAGAAGTCGAGCGCCGCCAGGTGATGGCCGTGCCGAGCATCTACCTGAACGGCGAGGTGTTCGCCTCGGGCCGTATGGAAGTGAAGGAAATCCTCGCCAAGATCGATACCGGCGCCGCCAACCGCGATGCCGAGAAGATGAGTGCCAAGGACGCCTTCGACGTGCTGATCATCGGCGGCGGCCCGGCCGGCGCTGCGGCGGCCATCTATGCCGCGCGCAAAGGCATCCGCACCGGCGTGGCTGCCGAGCGTTTCGGCGGCCAGGTACTGGACACCATGGCCATCGAGAACTTCATCTCGGTCCAGGAAACCGAAGGGCCAAAGCTGGCCCGCGCTCTGGAAGAGCACGTCAAACAATACGACGTCGACATCATGAACCTGCAGCGCGCCAGCGCCCTGATTCCGGCCAGCAGCGCGGGCGGTCTGCACGAGGTCAAGTTCGACAGCGGTGCCAGCCTCAAGGCCAAGACCGTAATTCTCTCCACCGGTGCACGCTGGAGGGAGATGAACGTACCGGGCGAGCAGGAATACCGTGGCAAGGGCGTGGCCTACTGCCCGCACTGTGACGGCCCGCTCTTCAAGGGCAAGCGCGTGGCAGTGATCGGCGGCGGCAACTCCGGCGTGGAAGCGGCCATCGACCTGGCCGGCATTGTCACCCAGGTCACCCTGATCGAGTTCGACAGCCAGCTGCGCGCCGACGCCGTGCTGCAGAAGAAGCTGCACAGCCTGGCCAACGTCAAGGTCATCACCAGCGCCCTGACCACCGAGGTCAAAGGCGACGGGCAGAAGGTCAGTGGCCTGGTGTACAAGGATCGCAACAGCGATGAACTGCACACTGTCGAACTGGAAGGCATCTTCGTGCAGATCGGCCTGCTGCCCAACAGCGACTGGCTGAAAGGCGTGGTGGAGCTGACCCCGCGTGGCGAGATCATCGTCGATGCCAAGGGCGGCACCAACATCCCCGGCGTGTTCGCTGCCGGCGACGTGACCACCGTGCCCTACAAGCAGATCGTCATCGCCGTGGGCGAAGGTGCCAAGGCCTCGCTGAGCGCCTTCGACCACCTGATCCGCCAGAGCTGATCGGCTGCAGCGCACAGACAAAGGGCCCTCCGGGGCCCTTTGTCATGAGCGCCGCAACGGGCAAACTGTCGCCCTCCCCCGCATCCAGTTCGCCCATGAATCCCGAAGACCTCCTCCTGCTGGTCACCCGTACCATGCCTTTCGGCAAGTACAAGGACCGCCTGCTCGCCGACCTGCCCGGCCACTACCTCAACTGGTTCGCCCGCACAGGTTTCCCCAAGGGCGAGATCGGTCGCCTGTTGGCCTTGATGCAGGAGATCGACCATAACGGCCTCAAGCCGCTGCTCGACCCGCTGCGCCAGCGCCGGGGCTGATCCAGCAATACCTCGGCATTTCCACTTGCTATAACGCCAATGCACGCTTCATCCAGAGTCGTCGGGGGTATTAGGGTTAGGCCTTTGCCAACTTGCCCGAGGATTTTCCCATGCACTCCTACTTCAGCCTGCAAGGCCGCACCGCCCTGGTTACCGGCGGCACCCGTGGCATCGGCCGGATGATCGCCCAGGGTTTCCTCGAAGCAGGCGCGCGGGTGTTTATCTGCGCCCGCGATGGCGCCGCCTGCCTGCAGACAGCCGAAGAGCTTTCGGTGCATGGCGAATGCATCGGCCTGGCTGCCGACCTGTCCAGCGAGGAAGGCGCCAAGGCCCTGGCTGCCGAGCTGAGTGGCCGCCTCAGCCAACTGGATATCCTGGTCAACAACGCCGGCACCACCTGGGGCGGGCCGCTGGAGAGCTATCCGGTGAAAGGCTGGGAGAAGGTCATGCAGCTCAACGTGACCTCGGTATTCAGCTGTATCCAGCAACTGCTGCCGCTGCTGCGCAAGGCCGGCAACACACAGAGCCCGGCGCGGGTGATCAACATCGGCTCGGTGGCCGGCATCAGCTCATTCGGCGAGCAGGCCTACGCCTACGGCCCGAGCAAGGCCGCGCTGCACCAGCTGTCGCGCCTGCTGGCCCGCGAGCTGGTCGGCGAGCACATCAACGTCAACGTGATCGCCCCCGGCCGTTTCCCGAGCAAGATGACCAAGCACATCGCCCAGGACCAAGCGGCCATGGCCGAAGACGTCGCGCATATCCCCATGCAGCGCTGGGGCCGCGAAGAGGAAATGGCCGCCCTGGCCATCAGCCTGGCCAGCGTGGCAGGCGCCTACATGACCGGCAACATCATCCCCATCGACGGCGGTTTCAGCCTGTAACGGCAGTCGCCTGAGAATCTGTTTAGGATCTCGGAAACGCCCCTCTCCCACTTTTGGGAGAGGGGCTGGGGATAGGGAGCAAAAGCGATCCGCACCCGCCCCACACAGCTTTTCGGCATTGGCAAAAAAGATCGCGAACAGGTTCTGAGGCAATATGCCACACGGCGCGGTGCGCTCCCGGCTCTTAGAGTGAGATCAGTAGATTCTCTCCGGGAGCCAAGGAAATGGACGATGAAGACTCTGTACTCGCACGCGACTACCAGTTGATTCACCGGGAGGCCACGCTACTGGCCGGAGGGCTCAACGACCTCTGCCAGCGCGCCTCGGTCTACCACCACCTGTATGAGGACTCCGGCGGGCGCAATGTCTTCCCGCTGATCGCCGCCCATGGCGCGCTGTGGGGCGCCGGCTACTTCGCCCTAGGCATGAAGGTCGGCGCCCTGCTCTCCGCCCAGTATCTGTTCCAGCCCATCGTGCGCCGCGACAAGCTGCGGCACTTGCAGGCCTTCGCCGATGCCTTTCGCGACATCAACCGGCGGGTGTGCATCGAAGCCTACTGCGCCTATCACTTCAGCAAGCGGCATGGCTCTGCCGCGGGCGCTGCAGCCTATGTCCAGCAACCGCTGCTCGACGCGTTGAACCAGTGCCACCGTGCCCAGGCCGAACAACGGCCGCTGCCCGCCGAACAACGCCGCGAACTGTTCGAGGCGTTCTTTTTGTGGGAACAGGCGTTCATCGTCGGCCCGGCGGTGGAGCAGGCACTGGCGGCGCTCGACTGGCCGTTGATCCGCCAGGTGGCGCTGCGCCCACGGATCGAATTCGCCTATTTCGCCAGCAGCCGCGAGATGAAATTCAGCGACTTCGCCTCGACCGCCGAGCGCATCGAAAAAGGCCTGCGCGCCTACGAAATGGCCGAGCAGGCCGGACTGGCGCAGGTGGAGGCGGCACTGAGTCGCTACGCCATCCTGCCGAGCGCCTTCTTCAAGGGCTCGGCCAGCCACTTCCGGGCATTGCGGCGCGGCCTGCAGCTGCCGGAAACCTTGCAGCCAGGACTGGGCAGCGGTACGAGCTGAGCCCCCGTGATCCACCTGTTCCACACGCGACTCATGGGTCCGTTGCCGCGCCGCCAGCACCCAAGCCGAGGGACTCGGTTACCATGTGCGGCCGCGCAACCAGACCCATGAACCATGAACCATGAATTCCGACGCCATCCACACCCTGCAACAACACCTGAGCGCCGCCCTGGCAAACGTGCCTGACGAAGCCCGGCGCCTGTTCCATGGCCGCGGCCAATGCTGGCCGGGACTGGAGCAGATCAGCGTCGACTGGCTGCAAGGGGTAGTGCTGGTGACCCTGTTCCGCGAACCGGCTGCCGATGAGCTGCTCGCCCTGAACAGCATGCTGCAAAGCCTCAGCGCATCGCCGCAATGGCTGGCCAGTGGCGCCCGAGCCCTGCTGCTGCAACACCGCTACCAGCCCGAGTGCACCAACGAGTGGCTGCTGGGCGAGCCGGTCGAGCACTGGCAGGTCTGTGAAAACGGCCTGCAGTTCAAGCTGGACCTGGGCCGCAAGCAGAATACCGGGCTGTTTCTCGACATGCGCCATGGCCGGCGCTGGGTGCAGGAACAGGCGCACGGCCAGCGCGTGCTGAACCTGTTCGCCTACACCTGCGGTTTCTCGGTGGCCGCCATTGCCGGGGGCGCCGAGCACGTGGTCAACCTGGACATGGCCAAGGCCGCCCTAAGCCGCGGGCGCGAGAATCACCGCCTGAATCAGCATGATCTGAACCGGGTCAGCTTCCTCGGCCATGACCTGTTCAAGTCCTGGGGCAAGCTCAAGCGCGAAGGCCCCTATGACCTGATCATTATCGACCCGCCGTCGTTCCAGAAAGGCAGCTTCGTGCTGACCCAGGACTACCAGAAAGTCCTGCGCCGCCTGCCCGACCTGCTCACGGAGCAAGGCACAGTGCTGGCCTGCATGAACGATCCGGCGATTGGCGTGGACTTCCTGCTTGCGGGCTTCGCCAGCGAGGCACCCGGCCTGGTGTTCGTCCAGCGCCTGGACAATCCGCCGGAGTTCCCCGACAGCCAGCCAGAGGGCGGCCTGAAGGCGCTGGTGTTCAAGCGCCCTGCGGCCTCGGCTATTTAACCTTCCTGCGCCGCCTTCAGCGCCTCATAGGCAGGTGCAGCGTAGATGCCCACGGCCACCGCCAACTCCATGACCCGTGGCAGGTCACTGGTGTATACGAGTACGCACTGCAACTCATCGTCCAGCGGCTCGCTGAGGTCGACCAGCACATAACCACCCTTCTCCTTGTACATGCTGGAGAGCTGCACCTGGATGCGGTTGAGGGCTTTCAGTGGCTCCACCTTGGCCAGCTGCTTGGGCTTGATGTTGAAGGGCACGTCCGGGCCGAAGGAGTCGATGATGTGCTGCAGCAGCTCCTCGTAGCTGTCGGCCTGGAACAGCACGGTTTCCGGCAGACTGCCGATCACCACCCACTCGCCCAGGGGGATGGGGAACGTGTCGTCGTAGTTGATGTCCGGGTTGGCGGCAAGGAAGGCGGCAGGATCGGCGTAGGCCTGGGCGGCTTCGTCGGCGATGCGGGCGATCTCCTCGTCGGTCATGCAGCCGGAGCTGATCAGGGTGATGAGTTCGAGGAGTTGGGCGTTCATGGTGGTGATCCTGAGGCGGTAATTCGGACTAGGCTGAACAGGATAGCGTGAAAAGATCACGGGTTGCCGGCGGCAGATCGTCGAAACTCGATGGCAGCAGGCTCTGGACTGCTGGCTAATTGACGGAATCACGCGTAGGCATTCCAATGCCGTGAGGCGGCCACACCGACCATTCGCTTCTCCACAAGGAACTGCCGCGTGCCCGACGAGATCAGCCGGCTCAACTCACCCCAACAAACCTCGACTCGGCTGATCCTGCTGCTACTCGCCAGCCTATTCGCCGGTCTGCTGCTGATCGAGCTGAGCAGTCCGCACGTGCCTCCGAGCCCGCACTACCTGAGCTGGCACCAACTGCTGGAAACCCTGTCCATCGTGGTTTCCACGCTGATCTTTGCCGTGGGCTGGAACACCTACCGCCTGCACCGGCAGCGCAACATCCTGGTAGTTTCCTGTGCCTTTCTCGGCGTAGCGATTGCCGATTTCTCGCACATGCTTTCCTACCGCGGCATGCCCGACTTCATCACGCCCAACGGTATCGAGAAGGGTATCAACTTCTGGCTCCTGGCTCGCTACCTGGCGGCGCTGGCCCTGCTCCTGGTGGCCTGGCTGCCCTGGCGCCCGGCGGACAAGGACGGCGCAGCCAATACCGGAGCCTGGCGCCTGCTGTGCATGCTCGGCATGTTCCTGCTGCTGGTCCCCGCCCACATCATCTTCTTCTGGTTCCCGCAGTGGGTGCCGCAGACCTTCATCGAGGGTCAGGGCCTGACTGCATTCAAGGTGGCCAGCGAGTACGGCGTAATCGCCATCCACCTACTCAGCATCGCCCTGCTCGCCCGCCACCTGCGCCGGCGCACGGGGGTCGATGTACGGCTGCTGATGGGTGCGCTGCTGGCCATGATCATGAGCGAGCTGCTGTTCACCCGTTACTCCTCGGTGACCGATCTCTACAACCTGGGCGGCCATCTATACAAGGTGATGGCCTACCTGGTGCTATACCGGGTGATGTTCGTGGAAACCATCTATGCGCCCTACCGGGCCCTGGATAAAACCCGCAAGCACACGCAGGCGGTGATCGAGGCGATTCCCGATCAGCTGTTCGAACTGGACGGCCAGGGCCGCTGCCTGAGTGTGCATACCCCGCCGCAGGGTGCCTTGATCGATCCGCGCAACTCGCCACCGGGCTGCAACCTGCTGGAAGTGCTCCCCGCCGAAGCTGCGGACAATTGCCAACGGGCACTGGAGGAGGCGCGCCTGCAGGGCTTCAGCATCGGTCAGCAACTACTCATCAGCCAGGGTGAACAAACGCGCTGCTATGAGCTGTCGGTATCCACCCTGCACCAGGGGCCAAACACCAGCTTCGTGATGCTGGCCCGCGATATCAGCCAGCGCCTGCGTGACCAGCAGCATATCGAGTACCTGGCCCACTTCGATGCGCTGACCAGCCTGCCCAACCGCACCCTGTTCGCCTCGCGCGTCGAGCAGGCCTTGATCTTGTGCGAACGTAGCCAGCAGACGCTGGCCGTGCTGTTCATGGACCTCGACCACTTCAAGAACATCAATGACCTGCTCGGCCACCCGGTGGGCGACGCCCTGCTGGTGGAAGTGGCGCGGCGCATCCAGCCGCTGATACGCGACGAAGACACCTTCTCGCGCCAGGGCGGCGACGAGTTCATCCTGGTCCTGCCCTATGTCGATGCCCAGGGGGCCGCGCACCTGGCCCGGCATATCCAGAGCCTGCTCGATCAGCCCTTCCGGATCGATACGCACAACCAGCAGATCAGCGCATCGATCGGCATCGCCATGTTTCCTGAGGATGGCAGCACTGTGGAAACCCTGGCCCGGCATGCCGAGATCGCCATGTACCGGGCCAAGCAGGACGGGCGCAACCAGCATGCGTTCTTTACCCAGGAGATGCAGGCCCAGTCGGCCCGTACCCTGCAGTTGGAAAGCGCATTGCGCAATGCACTCAGCCAGGGCGAGCTGGAGGTTTACTACCAGCCGCAGCTGTCCGTGGACGGCCAGTTGGTTGGTGCCGAGGCGCTGCTGCGCTGGAAGCACCCCGAGCTGGGCTTCATCAGCCCCGCCGAGTTCATCCCCATCGCCGAGAGCAGTGGGCAGATCCTGCGAATCGGCGAGTGGGTGCTGCGCACTGCCTGCGCGCAGATGCAGCGCTGGCTGGAAGCTGGCTACCCGGCGCACACCACGATGGCGGTAAACCTGTCCATGGCCCAGTTCCGTGCCCAGGGTCTGCTCAAGCTGATTGCCGACGTGCTGCAACAGAGCGGCCTGCCCGCCCACTGCCTGGAGCTGGAACTGACCGAAAGCGTGGCCATGCACAAGCCGGCCAGCGTGGTGCAGATGATCCGCGAGCTGCGCAAACTCGGCGTGCGCCTGGCCATCGATGACTTCGGCACGGGCTATTCCTCCCTGAGCTACCTCAAGCAGTTGGAGGTGCACAAGCTGAAGATCGACCAGTCCTTCGTCCACGACATCAACCGCGACGGCAGCGACCAGCGCATCGTCCAGGCGATTATCGGCATGGCCCACGGCCTGGGCATGCTAACCATCGCCGAAGGGGTGGAAACCAGCGAGCAGCTGCAACAGCTGACACTGATGGGCTGCCAGGAAGTCCAGGGCTACCTGTTCAGCCGACCACTACCGGCTGCCGAATTCGATGCTTTGGTGCGCGGCAAGGGCCTGCTGCCGATGACCAGCCAGGCCTGAACGCTTGCTGTTTATCTGAAAGATTTTCGCGCCCAGAGCGTAGGAGCCAGCTTGCTGGCGATCCTGGTAGGTCAAAAGCATCGCCAGCAAGCTGGCTCCTACAGGGTTTGCTGCGCGACTGCGCTCCGTCGAAGACGGCGGGCAATCTCCGACAGGCTTCCCACGGCAGAAAAACATTACCTCTCAGCGCAGCTTTTCCAACAGCCCGTAGTACCACATGCCCACGGCCAGCATCGGGTTGCCGAATACGTCACCGAGCGGCACCTTGATGTGCTTGCAGCTGGCGAAGGTGTCGAAGTGGCCGAGGCTGCCGGTCATCGCCTCAGCCATGATCTCGCCCATGATGTGGGTGGTGGCGATGCCGTGGCCGGAGTAACCCTGGCAGTACCAGACGTTGTCCGACAGCTTGCCCAGCTGCGGGATGCGGTTCATCACGATACCCATGGCGCAGCTCCACTGGAACTCGATGTCGACGCCCTTGAGCTGTGGGAAGGTGCGCTCGATGCAGGGGCGCAGTTCGCCGGCGATATCGCGCGAGTCGCGCCCGGAGTAATTGGCGCCGCCGCCGAACAGCAGACGACCGTCGGCGGTCATGCGGTAGTAGTCGAGCACGAAGCGGCAGTCGTACACTGCCAGGTTGTGCGGGTTGAGCTCCTGGGCCAGCTCGCCCAGCGGCTTGGTGGTGACGATGCCGCCCATGGCCGGGAAGATCTTGCCCTTGAGCTGCTTGGGCTCCAGCTTGTGGTACACGTCGCCGGCCAGCAGCACCTGCTTGGCGTCGATGCGGCCCTGGGCAGTGATCACCGCCGGATTGGCGCCGTGGACGATTTCCAGCACCTCGGAGTGTTCGAAGATCAGCGCGCCCAGGCTGGCCGCAGCCTTGGCCTCGCCGATGCACAGGTTGAGCGGGTGCAAGTGCATGTTGCGGGTGTTCTTCAGTGCGCCCAGGTACAGATCGCTGCCCAGATGGGCACGCACGCCATCGCGATCCAGCAGGGTCACTTCATCGCCCATGCCGCGGCGCTGGGCTTCGGCGTAGGTGCTTTCCAGCTCGCTCATGTGCACCGGCTTCATCGCCGCATGCAGGTGGCCGTGGCGCAGGTCGCACTGGATGCCGTACTTCTGGACCCGGCTCTTGATGATTTCGTGACCGCGCCAGCGCAGGTGCCAGATAAAGTCGTCAACTTCCTCACCGATGCTCTTGCGCATCTGCGTACGCATCGCCTCATCGCCGGACAGGCTGCCGGTGACCTGGCCGCCATTGCGCCCGGTAGCGCCCCAGCCGATCTTGTGCGACTCGACGATGGCCACCTTGAGGCCACGCTCAGCCAGCTCCACCGCACTGGCCACGCCGGTGAAGCCGCCGCCGATAATCACCACGTCGACACTGACCTGACCCTGCAGGGTCGGATAGTCGGTCTCCTCGTTGAGGGTGGCGGTGTAGTACGACTTGCAGCGCTCGGCGGCAGGGACCACGGGCTGGATGGCGGCGTTCATGCGATGTTCCTTGTTGATAGGGCGTGGAGGGCGCGAAACCCTTTCCACGGGATAGCGTGTAAGTAGCCCGAATAGAGTCCGGGGATGACCGGGGGTTGGCAGGCAATCGAATCGGCAACGGGGCTGCGGACATGGCGCAGCCGCCTGGTTCAGGATGCTGAGTACAGACCATCCGGTGGACGCGCATGGCGGCAATGCCAGAGCGCCCAGAAGGCGAGAATTTCAGGCAACCGCGCGTTGACCTGATCGGCAGCGAGCCGAGCCTCGGCCTTGAACAGGCCCAAGCGAGGTACATGGCGGCAAACACGCATTGGGGAAATCATGGACAAGGAGACTCGCATGCCGGCGAGCGTTGGTTAAATCGGATTTTTTACACATTCAGATTCAGGATTACTAAACAATCATGCCGTGTCGCTAGCAGGTTGTTGAAAAACTTAGGCGAGGTAGTCAGCGCAAGGCAGAAACAGGCGAAAAAGCGCAGTTTACGAGCTGTAAATGAGCATTTTGAGCCTGTTTTTAACGCCGCGATGGCAACGCAGGTAGTTTTTCAACAGCCTGCTAACGCGGCGGCTGGTAACGGAACGGTACCTCCAGGCCGCTCTCGATCCGCCAGGAGAGTTGGTGCACCCCGGCCAGTACGCCGTGATCGGTATTGCGCATCAACTCCTGCCATTCCGCCTCGAATGCGCTCTTGAGGTTCTGGCGTAGTTGCGCTTCGGTTTGCGGACGCTTGTTCTCACGGGCGATGGCGGTGAAGATCGCCACGCCCAAGGACAGCGTGGTGCCGGCCACCCGCCCGACCATGGCGCCGACGGCGCTGGCCGCGCTGCTGGTGGTCAGCTCATCCACCAGTCGCTCACTGGTGCGCTGCGCCACCGAGGCAATGCCGGGGTCGGTCGACCAGTCGCGCAGGCCGCCGGGAGTGGCGCGAATGTGCTCGATCAGGCCGACATAGGCCGGCAGCCGTTTTAGCGGGTCGGCTTGCAGCAGTTCATGGAGCGACGCACCGGGCGCCTGGGTGATGGCGGGAACCGCCTGCAAGCGCTGCTCGAACTGCTCCTGCGGCACCGCATGGCGCTGCGCCAGGCCCTGCAGTCGCTGGTCGAGTTCCTGGACATAGAGCCGGGTACTGCGCTCCATGATCTGATCCGGATCATCCTCTTCGGCCACCGGTTCCAGCACGCGCTCCTGGTACTGCTCCTGCAGATACAGGGCCAGGCGGCTGACAGTCGGGTCCTTGTCGCCCCCCGTGCTGAGCTTGTACCAGGACACCTTCATACCCAGCCACTGCTGGGTCCAGTAGCCGGAAAACCAGGGAATGAACTCATCGTCGGTCTGCTGGTAGACCCGTTCCATCCAGTGCTGCATGGACAACAGGGCATGCTCCCTGGCCTGCTCGGCTGCGGCCTGCGATGCCGTGGCGATGTCGCGGTCGACCTGACGCCAGGTACTGGCGGAGACCGCCACCGGCGGATCGCTGGCGCAACCGGCCAGCGTCACCAGCCAGGCGACGAGCAGGGCCTGCAGCGTCGGTCTGCATAGCCGCCCAAGCGTTTGGGCACGGCTGACGACCGAGTCCCTTGCTCTGCACATACCGCGCAACCGCCTCACAGCCCGCTACGGGCCACGCATCTCATCCGGCAAGCTGCAGAACAGCTGCGCAGCCTGGCCCGCCCCCGCTCCAACGGAACGCCCAGCACGTCCGACCCTGGTGAGCTGAGTATAGGGCCGCCCCCATCAACGCGCCTTGGTCACCTGCAGCGCGATGCCCAGGGCGGTAATGCCCAATAGCACGGCCGCCAACAGCAGATTGATCGGCACACCCAGCTCGCGTAGCGCCTGGCTGGCATACACATCGGTACCGGGGATCAAGTAGGCGATGAACAGACCCGGCCAGAAACTGCCCGGCGCCAATGCCGCCGCCCATACTTGACCCTGCCTCAGTGCAGCCAGGGAAAACAGACTGACCAGAACCAGCGTGGTGAACTGCATGCCGATATGAAAACGCGCATGGCCTGGCCAGTCCGGATTGAACAGGTGAGTAGCGTTGAATACATCGGCGATGGCCACTATCGCCACAGTGGCGACAATGGCGAAACCCAGCAAACCTTTACCCAGTGCTGCACGCGTCATGGTGGCCTCCTTCACAGTGTCGGGTAGTCGATAAAGCCCGCATCCTCGCCACCATACAGGGTGGCGCGGTCGGCTTGAGCCAGTTCGGCGCCACGGGCAAAGCGCTCCGGCAAATCGGGATTGGCGACGAAGGGGGTGCCGAACGACACCAGCGCGGCCTCGCCGGCCTTGAGTGCCGCCTCGCCGCTCAGCGCGTCATAGCCACCGTTGGCGATCAGCGGACTGCGGCTCAGCGGGCCGAACGTTGCCAGTACGTCGCGCGGCCAGTGAGGGAAGTTGTCCAGCGGAAATAGCGCGCGCATCAGGTGCACATACCCGGGCTGCAGCCTATTCAATTCGCCCAGTAGGTAGCTGTAGAGCGCCAGCGGATCGCTGTCGATCATGCTGTTGAAGGGAATCACCGGCGACAGCTTGATCCCCACGCGAGTGGAGCCCCACACCTCGATCAGCGCCTGCATCACCTCCAGCACGAACCGGCTGCGCTTGGCAATGCTGCCGCCGTAATCGTCTGTACGCAGATTGGCCGAGTCCACCAGAAACTGGTTCGGCAGATAGCCGAATGCGGCATGCAACTCAACACCGTCAAACCCCGCACGCTTGGCGTTTTCAGCGGCGCGGCGGTAATCGCCGATGACGGTCTGGATTTCGCTCAGGGTCAGTACGCGCGGCACCTCGTAATCCCGCATGCCATCCAGGGTGAAATGCTGCTGTCCCTGGATCGCGACTGCCGAGGGTGCCACCGGCAACAAGCCGCCGCGCACACTGGAGTGACCGACCCGGCCGGTATGCCAGAGCTGCGCGAATATCTTGCCACCGGCCGCATGCACCGCCGCCGTCACCTGTTGCCAGGTGGCAATTTGCTTCTCGCTGTAGAGGCCGGGGGTCAGCGGACTGCCGACGGCGTCTGCCGAGATATTGATTGCCTCACTGATGATCAGCCCGGCACTGGCACGCTGGGCGTAGTAGGTGGCCGTGGACGCCCGCGGCACCCCGGCAGCATCGGCCCGTGAGCGGGTCATCGGCGCCATCACCATGTGGTTGCGCAGATCAAGATCATGCAGGCGAGCCGGGCTGAGCAGTTGAGCTGTCATGGGAAAGTCTCCAGGTTCACGCAGAGGGATATCAGGCGTGAACGGATCATCCGGCCGGGCATGTATAGGATAAAGTCACCAAATCAGAAATGATTGCTCCACCAGTGGAGCAATGGAGTGTTGTATGAAGCTGCTCAATGACATGGCCCTGTTCGTCGAAGTGATCAAGGCCAACAGCTTTCGCGGTGCCGCCGAGGCAGTCGGCATGCCCAACTCCACGGTCTCGCGGCGCATCGCCGAACTGGAGCGGCGCATCGGTCTGCGCCTGCTCAACCGCACCACGCGGCGCATCGAACTCACCGAAGGCGGTCGCCTGTACTACGAGCGCTGCCGGCGTATCGTCGACGAGGCGCGCCTGGCCCATGAAGAGCTCTCCGAGCTGGTGGAGAACCCCAGCGGGCTGATCCGCCTGTCCATGCCCATCGACTTCGGCGTGGTCTACCTGGCACCGCTGCTGGCCGAATTCGCCGAACGCTACCCGCAGATCCAGTTCGACCTGGATCTCACGCCCAAGCGCCTGGACCTGATCCGCGACCCGGTTGATCTGGTGATTCGTATCGGCACCCTGCCCGACTCGCAGTTGATTGCCCGGCCCCTTGGCACCCTGCAGCGCAGCCTCTTTGCCAGCCCGGGCTACTTGGCCCGGCATGGCATGCCGGACAGCCCGGCAGCCCTGCTGCAACACCAGTGTCTGCGCATGCTGGATGCACCCTGGGTCCTGTACGATGCCGAGCAGAAAGTGAGCCTGGCGGTACAGGGCCGCTACCTGCTGAACAACATCGGCATGCTGCGCCGCCTGGCCTTGCTCGGCCAGGGCATCGCCATGCTGGTGGACGAGATGATCGGCGAGGATCTTGCCCAAGGCCGCCTGCAGCGCGTATTGCCCGGATGGC
This sequence comes from Aquipseudomonas guryensis, assembly GCF_014164785.1. GTDB lineage: Bacteria > Pseudomonadota > Gammaproteobacteria > Pseudomonadales > Pseudomonadaceae > Aquipseudomonas > Aquipseudomonas guryensis. The sequence goes on from NZ_JACJFN010000005.1 coordinate 250,457, forward strand.
AGGCAGAAGCCCTGCCGGTTTACGCCATTACCGAGACCCGCCTGGTGCCGGCCAAGGTGCGGGTGTTGATCGATTTCCTCAGCGAACAGTTCAACCGCGGCTGAAGGGCCCCTGCCCAGCTTCGCCAGCAGCAGCCAGGCCAGGTACTGCTGAGCAACAGCGCGGCCAACAACGCCACCGCATGCGCCGGCAGCAGCGTGGCCGCGGCAAATGCCGCGAAAAACAGACCGGGATAGACAGGCAGTTCCAGCCCGCGCGTCGGCTTAGCAAGGACAAGGGCGGCGGATGATGACGAAGAGACGCCGGCCTGGCCAGCGTCGCGCGGTACGCAAACCCGCCTACGCTATGGGCAGGCGCTCAAGCCTCCGCTGGTTCGCAATAGGGGCGTCACAGGGAGCACAATATGCGCGACGACAGGGCTGTCAGCCCATGAATAACAGTTGGCTCAACCCCGGCCTGCTGGGACTCACGATTCTGGCCTTGCTGGCTGGCGGCGTGGCGCACCTGCTCGACCATGTGCTGCTGGCCAGCCAGCTGTGGAGCGGCAGCGCCCTGCTGGTCGGCGTCCTGTTACTGGTCGAAATCATCCTGCGCTTGCTGCGCCGCGAGCTGGGCGTCGATTTGATCGCCCTGCTATCGATCCTCGGCGCGGTGCTGCTGGGGCAAGCGCTGGTGGCATCAGTCATCGCGGTCATGCTCGCCAGCGGCAGAACCCTCGAGTACTTCACCTCACAGCGTGCCGAGCGCGAGCTGAAGCGCCTGATCAACCGTGCACCACGCTTTGCCTGGCGCCTGCAAGATGGCCAACTGGTGCAGATCCCGGTCGAACAGGTCGCGCTGGGCGATCGTCTGTTGCTGCGCATGGGCGAGGTGCTGGCGGTCGATGGCGAACTGCTCAGCGCCAATGCCAGCGTCGATGAGTCCGCCCTCACCGGCGAGTCCTTGCCGGTAAGTTATGCCGCGGGTGCCACGCTGCGCAGTGGTGGAGTCAATGTCGGCGCACCGTTCGAGCTGCGCGCCAGCCACACCGCCGAGCAGAGTACCTACGCCGGTATCGTGCGCATGGCCGAGGCCGCGCGCCAGTCACGCGCGCCCTTCGTGCGCATGGCCGACCGCTATGCCCTGGCCCTGGTGCCGCTGACCCTGCTGATTGCCGGCGCGGCCTGGCTGCTCAGTGGCGACCCGATCCGCGCCCTCGCCGTGCTGGTGGTCGCCACGCCCTGCCCGCTGATCCTCGCCGTGCCGATTGCCATCATGGCCGGCATTTCCCGCTGTGCGCACCGCGGCATCCTGATCAAGGACGGGGCCACCCTGGAAGCCCTGGCCGCGGCGCAGATTCTCTTCCTCGACAAGACCGGCACCCTGACCTCCGGCCATGCGCGCATTCAGACGGTGGAAAGCGCCGGCGTGCAGAGCCAGGAACAGCTGCTGTACCTGGCTGGTTCACTGGCCCAGGCCTCACCCCACCCGATCTCGGCGGCGATCGTCCAGGCCGCGCAAAATGGCACGCGGCCTCTCGGCACGCCGCAACAGGTGCGCGAGCAACCGGGCGCGGGCCTGCAAGGCGAGGTCGATGGGCATGAGGTGCGCATTGGGGCGCTGGAGTTCGTCAGCCCCTCAGCCGCCGCCGATGCCTGGGCGCAGTCCATCCTGCGGCGCATGGACTACCAGGCCGCCGGCGGCAGCTTCATCGGTGTGGACCAGAGGCTCGCCGGCGCGGTGCTGTTTGCCGACCCCCTGCGCATGGAATCCCCCCACGCCCTGCGCCTGCTGCGCCGCGCCGGCATCCACAAGATCATCATGCTCACCGGTGACCGGGCAGAAACCGCGCAGATGATCGGCCTCGCCGCCGGCGTCGATGAAGTGCGCGCCGGGCTGGATCCGGCGGCCAAGGTCGCCGCCGTGCTGCAAGGGCGCGAACTGGGCAAGACCCTGATGGTCGGTGACGGTCTCAACGATGCTCCGGCCCTGGCCGCCGCGGACGTCGGCATTGCCCTGGGCGCCAGTGGCGCCACGGCCTCCTCCGAAGCAGCCGGAGTGGTGCTGCTGGTCGACCGCCTTGATCGCGTCGCCGAAGCCCTGCAGATCGCCCGGCGCTCGCAACGGATTGCCCGCCAGGGTGTACTGGTCGGCATGGGCCTGTCGCTGCTGGCCATGCTCCTGGCCGCCCTTGGCTACCTGCCGCCACTGGCCGGGGCGATCCTGCAAGAAGGTATCGACGTCGCCGTCATCCTCAACGCGCTGCGCGCCCTGGGCGGCGGCTTGCACAACGGGGCAGGCAAGGCGCTGGAAGGTGAGCGCATCGACCGCCTGAAGCGCGAGCATGACGACCTCGCCCAGCCACTGGAGGCGGTACGCACGCTGGCCCGGCAATTACCCAAGCAGACCACCGAACAGGCGCGCACCGCGCTGGACAGCCTGGTGCGCCTGCTCGAGGAAAAACTGGTGCCCCATGAACAGAACGACGAGGACCAGCTCTACCCCCTGCTGGCCCGGCACCTCAAGGGCGATGACCCACTGGCGGCGATGAGCCATACCCATCGCGAGATCTTCCGCCTGGTGAAACTGCTGGCGCGGATGAACGCCGACTTCTCCGCCAGCAGCACAGCGCCTTCCACGGAGGATATCCAGGCCATGCTGCAACGCCTGGACACCGTGCTGGCCCTGCATTTCGCCCAGGAAGATGAGCTTTACCACAATCTGGACAGACGGTAATGCGCAGGTAAAACAGGCAAATCACAGGGCAGATGGACAATTGTGGGGGTCAGCACCTTCAATCAACTCATGCAAACGCGATCCGCCAACACAAATGCACCATCGCAACGACGGCGTGTGCGCATGGGAATATGACGGCAGCGTGCCAGTATGGTTAGACTGCAAATCTGTATGGCCGAACCTGCTGGGCGGCGTTTTTCAATCCTGGCGAAGTAGAGTCCCGATGCAGTCATTGAGTTCTATCAGAGCGCCCGAAAGCGCCAACGATGAGCTATTCGATGGCCTGGCCCGTCTGGCCAGGCAACATGTCGGCGTGATGTCGGCGCTGGTGATTGCAGGCGCCGAAGATCGGCCACGGATACGCACCTGCGCAGGTGCTGCACTCGACAATGCTGTCAGCCTCGGCCATCTCGAGGCCCCCTGGCACTGCCCCGATGCGCTGTTCGTGGTGCCCGATGTGCAGTGCGATGAGCGCTTGCGCGATCTCGACCTGCTCGCTGTGGCACCCGATGTGCGTTTTCTGGCGGCCTGTCCACTACGGGCGCCAGCCGGCGAAGTGCTCGGCATCCTCTTTCTGCTGCACGACCAACCCCGCGAGCTGAACATGGCCCAGCAACAAGTGCTGCACGAGCTTGCCCAACTGGCGGCGCAACTACTTGCCCGCGAAGCCGCCGATGCGGATTGGCAACGGGAGCTGGATCTGCTGCGCGAGAACGAACGGCGCATGGCCCTGGCGATTACCGGCAGCGGCACCGGGATCTGGGATCGCAATGTCGCCACCGGGGAAATCCACTACTCCACCGGCTGGAAAGCCTTGCTGGGCTATGCCGAGCACGAAGTCGGCAACCGCATCGAGGAAAGTTACACGCGCGTCCATCCCGCCGACCTGAGCTATGTCCAGGCGAGCATCCAGGCACATTTCGAGCAGCACACCGAGGCCTACGAAGTCGAACACCGACTGCTGTGCCGTAACGGTAGCTACAAGTGGGTCTGCAGCCGCGGCAAGGTAGTCGAGCGTGATGCTGCCGGCCAGCCATTGCGCATGATAGGCACCACCACGGACATCAGCGCCATGCGCCTCCTGTCGGAACAGGTGCAGCAGACCGCCGACCTGATGACCGATCTGACCAACGAAATTCCCGGCATGGCCTTCCAGTACCAGCGCCAGGCGGACGGCAGGTCTTTCTTTACCTATGCCAGCAGCGGGGTACGCACGATCTATGGCCTCAGCGCAGAACAATTGCTGGCAAACCCGGACCTGCTGCTCGAGATCATTCATCCGGATGACCGGGCCTTCTACCTCTCCTCCCTCACCATCTCCGCCACCAACCTGACGCCCTGGCACCTGGAGTACCGGGTGCAGTTGCCGCAGCAAGGCACCTTCTGGCGCCAGGGCGATGCCTGCCCCAGGCGCCTGGAGGACGGCAGTGTGCTGTGGCATGGCTTCATTGCCGATATCACCGAGCACAAGCTGATCGAAGCCGAGCTGCAGGAGTTCGCCACCACGGACTTCCTGACCCAGCTGTGCAACCGCCGCAGTTTCATGCTGCAACTCGAAACCGAGCTGTCCCGGGTGCAGCGCACCGCCGGGCACTGCGCGACGCTGCTGATGTTCGACCTTGACCACTTCAAGGACATCAATGATCGCTGGGGCCACTTCGTCGGTGACCAGGCGCTGCGCCATTTCGCGGCGATCCTCAGCGCACAGCTGCGCAAGACCGATGCCGCCGGACGCATGGGAGGCGAAGAGTTCGCCGTGCTGCTCAGCGATACCGATATCGTTCAGGCCATGAGTTTCGGTGAACGTATTCGCAGCGAGCTGGAGAGCAGCCCCCTGCTTCACGCTGGTGAACAGATCCCCCTGGCGGTCAGCGTCGGCATTGCTGCCATTCACGCCGGCGACCTGACACCCGAAGCCGCGCTGTCGCGCAGTGACATAGCGCTGTACCGCGCCAAACGCAGCGGCCGCAATCGCATCGAGTGCCACTCGGAAGCAGCGCACTAAAAGCGCAGTCTAGGATTTCCCCATAAACCCATACGATCACTGCGCTACGCACGGCGCAGGAAGCTGGGTGCAAACCCGGACGGCCCGATGCCGGGTTGATCGCGACGGGCATCCCTCATGAACAGGCCCTGAGCCACAGACCTGCAATTCCTTGCGCAAATCCTGACTCTCGCCCATGAGTTTCATATTCCCTGACTACTATCAGTTCCATACCCAAAACCTATTTGATCGCTTGGGGTGCAGGGTCAAGACTCATCCGGGTAGTTAGGTGCAAACAACAAAAGGAATGAATTCATGTCGAACGAAGCAAAGTGCCCATTCTCGGGCGGTGCTGGCAGCCCCACCGTCGCTGGCGCCCAGTCGAATGCCAACTGGTGGCCTAACCAACTCAACCTGAAGATCCTGCACCAGCACTCCTCGCTGTCCGACCCGATGGATGCGGACTTCAACTACGCCGAGGAATTCAAGACCCTCGACCTGGACGCCGTGGTCAAAGACCTCACCGCCCTGATGACCGACTCCCAGGACTGGTGGCCGGCCGACTGGGGCCACTACGGCGGCCTGATGATCCGCATGGCCTGGCACGCTGCCGGCACCTACCGCATCGCCGACGGCCGCGGTGGCGCCGGCACCGGCAACCAGCGCTTCGCCCCGCTGAACAGCTGGCCGGACAACGGCAACCTGGACAAGGCCCGGCGCTTGCTATGGCCGGTCAAGCAGAAGTACGGACGCAAACTCTCCTGGGCCGACCTGTTCGTCCTCGCCGGTAACGTCGCGCTGGAGTCCATGGGCTTCAAGACCTTCGGTTTTGGCGGCGGGCGCAGCGACATCTGGGCGCCGGAAGAAGACGTCAACTGGGGTGCCGAGACCGAATGGCTTGCCACCAGCGACAAACCCAACAGCCGCTACTCCGGTGATCGCCAGCTGGCCAACCCGCTGGCCGCGGTGCAGATGGGCCTGATCTACGTCAACCCCGAAGGCCCGGACGGCAACCCTGACCCAGTGGCCTCTGGTCGCGACGTGCGCGAAACCTTCGCGCGCATGGCCATGAACGACGAAGAAACCGTGGCGCTGGTCGCCGGCGGCCACACTTTCGGCAAGGCCCACGGCGCTGGTGACCCCACCCTGGTCGGCCCCGAGCCGGAAGCGGCGGGCATCGAGGAACAGGGCTTTGGCTGGATCAACAAGCTGGGCAGCGGCAAGGGCGTGCACACCACCACCAGCGGTATCGAAGGCGCGTGGAAACCCAACCCGACAAAATGGGACATGGGCTACTTCGACATGCTCTTCGGCTACGAGTGGGAGCTGACCAAGAGCCCCGCCGGCGCTCACCAGTGGGTGGCCAAGGACGTCAAGCCGGAACACATGATTCCCGACGCCCACGACCCGTCGAAGAAACACCCGCCGATGATGACCACTGCAGACATGTCGCTGCGCATGGACCCGGCCTACGAGAAGATCTCGCGGCGCTTCCACCAGAACCCGCAGGAGTTCGCCGACGCCTTCGCCCGGGCCTGGTTCAAGCTGACGCACCGCGACATGGGCCCGCGCGCCCGCTACCTGGGCAAGTTGGTGCCCCAGGAAGTGCTGATCTGGCAGGACCCGGTTCCCGCCGTCGATCATGCGCTGGTCGATGCGCAGGACATCGCCGCCCTGAAGGCCAAGATCCTTGCCAGCGGCCTGTCCATCGCCCAGCTGGTCAGCACCGCCTGGGCCTCGGCCTCCACCTTCCGCGGCAGCGACAAGCGCGGCGGGGCCAACGGCGCACGCATTCGCCTGGCGCCACAGAAGGACTGGCCCGCCAACCAGCCGGCACAGCTGGCCAAAGTTCTAGCGGCGCTAGAAAGCGTGCAGAAGGACTTCAATGCCTCGGCAGCCGGCGGCAAGAAAGTCTCGCTGGCCGACCTGATCGTGCTGGGCGGCTGCGCAGCCGTCGAAGCCGCCGCGAAGAAGGCCGGGGTCAACGTCACGGTGCCCTTCTCACCGGGCCGTACGGACGCCACCCAGGAGCAGACCGACGTCGAGTCGTTCGCTGTGTTGGAGCCAAAGGCTGATGGCTTCCGCAACTATGCCCAGCCAGGGCTGGAAGCGGTGGCGGCCGAGTTGCTGATCGACAAGGCACAGTTGCTGGGCCTGACCGCCCCGCAAATGACCGTGCTGATCGGCGGCCTGCGCGCCCTCAACGCCAACGTCGGTCAAGCCCAGCATGGCGTGTTCACCAAGCGCCCGGAAACCCTGAGCAACGACTTCTTCGTCAACCTGCTCGACATGCGCACCAAGTGGCAGAAGTCGGCCACCGCGGGCGTGCTGGAAGGGCGTGATCGCAAGAGTGGTGATCTGCAGTGGACCGGCACGGTGGTCGACCTGGTCTTCGGTTCGAACTCGCAGTTGCGCGCGCTCGCCGAGGTCTATGCCACCAGCGATGCACAGGCGAAGTTCGTCAATGACTTCGTCGCCGCCTGGGACAAGGTGATGAACCTCGACCGCTTCGACCTGGCGTGATGCTGTACGCCAGGCCTTGACCGGCCTGGCATACCTGGCCAAGACCTGATCCGGGGCAATCCCGGGCCAGGTCGCGGCTGTACCAGACCGCAGCGTTTGTGCGGCGTCAGCCCACTGCCCATCCCTCTATGCTTTTGCCGCTGCGCGTCGCTACTGCCAACGCGCTTACGACAGCGAAGTTGCCTGTGGCTTGCTCTGCTCCTCGGCAGCAACTTCTTCCCGCCTGAACCAGCGCCGTTGGCTGACCAGCAGCACCCCCGCCAGCACCAGGCCGGCCCCTAGCAGTTGCGCCAGGGAAACCGGTTCACGCAATAACAGCCAACCGAAGAAGATCGTCAGGATCGGCCCCAGCGTGCCGATCAGCACCGTGCGCGCCGCACCGATGCGATGGATCGCCGCCGATTGCCAGAACACCGGCAATATCGTGGAGAAGATCGCCATCGCCGCTGCATAGGCATACACCGGCACAGGCTGGTTAAGCGCGGCAAGCGGCTGGCTGGCGACGAAGTGCAGCTGCGTGGCCAGGGTCGAGACGATAATCGCCAGGGCGGCAAAGCGGATGCTGCCCAGCCGTCGGATAGCCACCTCGGCGCCAGAGCTGTACAGCGCGTAGGACAGCGCCGAGGCGAAGACGAAGGCGCTGCCGATCAGCACCGCACGGATGTCACCGGCCACGTCGAGATCATGCGCAAACGCCAGGCCAATGCCGGCATAGGACAGCAGCAGGGCCGCCACCTGGCGCTTCTCCAGACGCTTGCCCAGCGCCAGGACGCCAATCAGCACGGTAATGGTCGGGTAGATGAACAGGATCAGGCGTTCGAGCGCCGCAGAGATGTACTGCAGGCCGACGAAGTCGAGGATGCTCGCCCCGTAATAGCCCAGCAGGCCGAGCGCCAGCAACAGCACGTAATCCTTGCGCGTCAGCGGCGTGGCAGCGCGGCACAGCCACAACACCGCCCAGAGGGCGATCGGCAAGGCAAAGGTCATGCGCAGCGTCAGCAGCGTGACCGCGTCGACGGGCGCGGCGGCATAGGCCAGCTTGACGAAAATCGCCTTGAAGGAAAAACCAAAGGCGGCCAGCACGGCCAACACGATACCCAGGCGTTCGGCAGACCAGATGTTCCAGGGCATGGCTGATTGAGTCCTGCAGAGTTTTATCCAGGCGAATGATCACGAGAATGGAATCCAGGTTAAATTGGGTTCTGCACAATGCATCGTTCGGATTTAACCAACGCCATGCACTATGACCTGACCGACCTGCGCCTCTTCGTGGCGATTGCCGAAGCCCGCAACCTGACCCGTGGCGCCGAGCGCGTGCACCTGGCAGCCTCTTCGGCCAGCCATCGCATGCGCCTGCTGGAACAGTCGATCGGCACGCCCCTATTGGTTCGCGAGCCGCGCGGGGTAAGCCTGACCCGCGCCGGTGATGCGCTACTGCGCCATGCGCGTCAGGTGTTCGCCCAGCTCGAGCAGATGCATGCCGACCTCACGCCCTACGCCAAAGGGGTGCGCGGGCATGTCAGCCTGTGGGCCAACACCCACGCTACCCATGCGTTCCTGCCGGACAGCCTGGCGGCCTTCTTGAAACGCCATCCGCAGGTGAGCATTTCCCTGGAGGAACACACAAGCCCGGAAGTGGTCATGGCCGTAGCGCGCGGCGAAGTGGAAGTCGGCGTGGTCGCCGAATCGATAGAAGGCGCGGAAGTCGAACTGCTGCCCTACCGGGCCGACCGCCTGGTGCTGATCGCGCCCGCCGACCACCCGATTGCCCAACGCACCCGTACGCCCTTCGCCGAAGTGCTGGACTACCCCTTCGTGATGCTGCATTCCGGCTCGGCCATCCACACCTTCACCATGAACGCCGCAGCCGCACTGGGCCGGCACCTCGAAGTGCGCATCCAGGTGCGCAGCTTCGAGGCGGTGTGCCGCATGGTCAGCGCCGGGGTTGGCCTGGGCCTGGTACCGCGCAGCGCCGTGGCCGATGGCCCGCCCCGCGAGCCGCTGGCGGTCATCGAACTGGAAGAGTCCTGGGCCCAGCGCGACCTGAAAGTCTGCGTACGCAAACGCGAGCAACTGTCACGCTTTGCCGCCGACCTGGTGGCCTGCCTGACCGGCAGCGAGGCGGAGCTGCCTTAGCCACACCGCCCCCTCACTCGCGGTAATGCGCCAGCCTGGTCTGCCAGACAGGATCTTGCTCGAGCTGGGCGATCACCCGATTCAGCTCCGGCAATAACCCGGCATAACCATCGGGGACCAGTAGGTGCCGCCGGTAGCGATACAGCGGCGGCTCGGCAATAAACAACTGCTGGCGCAGCTCTGGCTGGTGCTGCACATGGAACTCCATGGTACGCACCCCGACTACCGTGGCATCAATCCAACCGCGCATAAGCCGCTCCAGATTGGCCGCCTCGCTGGCCGCATCCTCACGCCTGACCAGACCATGCCGCAGCACGGCCTTCAGCTCCGGATAGCGATGGCCACTGACCAGGCCCAGGCGGTGGCCGTCCAGGCTACTCGCCGATAACCGACTGACCTCCCCCGCGCTGCGCGAAACCAACAGGTTGGCGTCGTCGATGAATGCTTGCGTCCAGCGATGCCGCGCCGCATCGGCGAACCAGTCCGGGCTAACCCCCACCACCAGGCCATGCATCTGATCCCTGGACAACAGGTAATCCAGGCGCTTGCGCGGAATCTCACGGACGACGAAGTGATAGGCCGGCAAGCTGGCATTCAGCCGTTCGGCCAGATCGAAATACAGCCCCTGACGGTGTGCCTCATCAACGATATAGGGTGGCTTCTGCTGGTAGTTGAACAACAAGACTTGTTCGACGGCCTGTAGCGGCACCCAACAGCCCAGCCACAGCAAGCCAAACAGCCATGTTTTCAAACGTGCTCCCCTGCATGCCAGGCATGCATTGCTCCATCGTTGCCTTCACTCTAGAGCATCCTGAGTCGGCACCTGCATTAGTTCTGCCCAGGCAAGACGCGCTAGCTGAGGAAATCCGTCAATCCCCGCATAAGTACAGGCACAGCGCCTCATGGGCGATCCTTTGCGAACACGGCGACCCGGACTTGGACGCCGGGATTCGTACTAAGCTGAGCCAGGACTACAACGCCTCACACTGCTCTGGAGGGAATCATCATGGCCTTGCGCATCAATGACCTCGTACCGGATTTCACCGCCGATACCGATCAGGGTCCCATCAGCTTCCACGACTGGATCGGCTCCGGCTGGGCCATTCTGTTTTCCCACCCGAAAGACTTCACCCCGGTGTGCACCACTGAATTCGGCGCGGTCGCCCAGTTGGCGAGCGAGTGGGCGAAGCGTGGTACCCGGGTGATCGGCGTGTCAGTGGATGGAGTGGATGCGCACAAGCGATGGAAAGGGGATATCGAAGGCTTCTGTGGCACCACCGCGGGGTTCCCGATCATCGCTGATGAGGGCTTGGTCGTGTCCAAGGCGTTCGACATGCTGCCCGCCGAAGCCTACCTACCCGACGGCCGTACCGCCGCCGACACTGCCACCGTACGCTCCGTGTTTATCATCGGCCCGGACAAGAAGCTCAAGCTGTCCATGACCTACCCCATGTCGGTCGGGCGCAACTTTGCCGAAGTTTTACGCGCGCTGGATGCCTTGCAGCTGACCTACAACGTGCCGCTGGCCACCCCTGCCAACTGGGCCGTGGGCCAGGATGTCATCGTCGCCCTCGCCCTCAATGACGAGCAGGCCCGCGAGAAGTACGGCAGTATCGACATCAAGCTGCCTTACCTGCGTACCACCCCGGCGCCGAAGTAAGGCAGCAGAAAACGCCGGAGCAAGCCCTTGGGCCATCGCGAATGCCTGATGCCGCGCAGAACTCCGGCTCTGGCCAACCGGGTGCCTGGCCTGCAATACGTGCAGCTCAGGCAGCCGCTCCGGTGCTGCGCACGAATTCGATGAACGCTCTGAGCGCAGCCGGCACCTGGCGACGGCTCGGGTAGTAGAGGTGCAGTCCCGGATAGAAGGGGCACCAGTCATCCAGCACTTGCAGCAAGCGACCATCGGCAATCTGCTCGGCGACCATGTCCGCAAAGACGTAGGCGAGACCACAGCCATGCAGAGCCGGCCCAACCATCAGACCGACTTCGTCCAGGGTCAGTGGACCGTCCACCTCGATCTCCTGGACAATTCCGGCCCGTTCGAACTCCCAGCGATACAGCGCGCCACTGGGGAAGCGGTGGCGGATGCAGGGCAGTCCGTGAAGGTCCTGGGGTTTCTGTGGCATGGGATGGCGCTGGAAGAATGCTGGTGAGCCGACCACCACCGAGCGCATGTATGGGCCGATGGGCAAGGACACCATATCGGCCTCCAGGCGCTCCCCGAAACGCACGCCCGCATCGAAACCGGCAGACACCACGTCCACGAGCGCGTCATTGACGCATACCTCGATCCTTACATCCGTATAGATATCGAGGAATCGCTCGACCAACGGCAGCAGCACCAGTTGTACAGCGGGGCGGCCAGCATTGATCCGAAGGGTTCCTGACGGGGTATCGCGGAACTGATTGAGGTCCTCCAGCGCATCGTCAATATCGCGGAAGGCAGGCTTGACCCTTGTATACAGTCGTGCGCCTGCCTCGGTCAGAGCCACGCTGCGCGTGGTGCGATTGAACAGCCTGACGCCCAGACGCTGCTCCAGGCTACGCAAGGCATGGCTGAGAGCAGATGGTGACAAGTCCAGTTCGATCGCAGCGCGACTGAAACTCAGGTGCCTGGCGATACACAGGAAGATGGCAAGATCAGCGGCAGAGACTGATTTCATTTGTGAATTTCACTCAATAACTCATCAAATTTTATTGGGATTATCACACTAATAACCAAGCTCTAGAGTGACATCAACCCATCGAGATAACCCGGCACGGTGCAGGGTTGCAGAGAGGAGGAGTTGATATGCGTACTTGGTTGATTACTGGTGCTTCCCGTGGCTTTGGTGCCTTGATTGCAAAACAGGCTCTGCTGTCTGGGGATGCGGTGATTGCAACTGCCCGCAACCCTGCCGATATAGCTGCCCGTTTGGGCGAACACCCGAATCTGCTGGCCGTCCGCCTGGACGTTACCCGCGAGAGCGAGGCGCTGGAGGCCGTAGCAGCGGGCCTCAAGCACTTTGGTCGTATTGATGTACTGGTCAACAACGCCGGCTATGGTCTGCTGGGTGCTGTGGAGGAAACCAGCGCTGCTGAAGCCGAGCGCCTGTTCGCCACCAATGTATTCGGCCTGCTCAACGTGACTCGTGCCGTGCTGCCACAGATGCGTCGGCAACGAAGCGGACACGTGATCAATATCTCCTCCATCGGCGGCTATCAGGCTTACCTGGGCTGGGGCGTCTACGGGGCAACCAAGTTTGCCGTGGAAGGGATCAGCGAGGCACTGTCACAGGAACTGGCTCCGCTAGGGATTCATTCCACCGTGGTCGAACCAGGTTTCTTCCGCACCGATTTCCTCGATGAGCAGTCGCTGGTAAAGACCGCCCTGGAGTTGCCCGACTACGAGGAAACCGTAGGGGCCATGCGACGCTTCGCCCAAGGAGCCAATCATGCTCAGCCGGGTAACCCAGCCAAATTGGCAGAAGCCATCATGGCTTTGGTCGACGCGGCCAACCCGCCTCAGCGCCTACCGCTAGGCAGCGATACAGTTGCGCGCATCGAAGCGAAGCATCTACTCGTGAACGCGGAGCTGGCCCAGTGGAAAGACCTGGCATTGTCCACCGACTTTGTTGCCTGACACACAAGCCCTTCTTGGCTGAAGCCGTCGGTTAACACCAGCGCGCACTTGCCATGTGACCGCGGAACCTCGATCGCGCAGTACGCCGATAACACCTGTAACTGAAGCGCAGAAAAACGAAAAACCGCCCAATCGGGCGGTTTTTTTATTGCGGATTACTGGGCTCACTCACCTCGCAGCGAGGAGACGATTCATCATCTAGCCGCGGTCCAGCTCTTCCTGCTTGGCCAGGAATTCTTCCTCCAGCAAGGCATCGGTAAGGATCACTTCGCCGGGTTCGCCGATGCGTCCGGTGGAAACCACCTTGGTTTCCAGACGGCCGGACAAGTGTTCCAGGGCGTGACGCATTTTCTCCACGGCACCATCCACGGCGATGCCCATTTCATCGGACTTGTGGGTGACGGAGATAGGTTGATGACCTTTCGGGCGGGCCTCGATGTGGCAGCGCTTGTCGTCGGCACCTGCCTTGTGTGCGTTGTCATCGCTGATATGGACGACCACTCGGGTGAGGAACTCGTCGAAGTGATCGAGTTTGTCCAAGACGGCGGAGCTGACCCACTCCTGAAGCCGAGCACTGCCTTCAATCTGGTTCGTGTGAACTTGAACTTGCATAGGGCTTCCTCGTTTTACTGGGGTGTTGTTTCGAGGTACTGCGACTGCAAAGGTTCAGGCTGTGTGACACATCTCCCATGGTGGCGCCTGCTGCTGCAAGGGCTTACAGCGAAAAGGTCTGCGCGTTAGCGAACGGCTCGACTGCCCCTCTCCCCCTGCTCTGCCACAACACATCGAAGCAGCCCTGGCACTCGGGCCAAGGCTGGTTGAATTCAGTCCTTGGCTAAGTCTTACTACAGTCGCGCCGGTCAGGCAAACGCGGCGTATTCATAAAGCCCCCCGAGACTGTGTCGACAGTTTGCCGGCGCCCTACTCGCCCGATCGCGCGTCCCGCAGATTGGCCAGTACCCGCTCGGCGTTTTCCGCACACTGCATGCCTAGCGGCTTGCTCTCGATGCTGGCGATGATGCTCAGCAGTTGCGTCTTGTTCTGCGCCAGGCGCTGCTGCATGGCCTCAATCTCGCCGACCTTGCGCTGCAAGCTGGACAGCAGTTCGTCGTGGGCCCAACCCTGCTGTTCGCTGCCCGGTAGCAAGCGGCGGATTTCTTCCAGGCTGAAACCGGACTGCTGGGCGCAGGCAATGAGGCCGAGGGTCTGCACCGCCTGTTCCGGATAGCTGCGGTAGCCGTTGGCCTGGCGCTGGGCGGCAATCAGCCCGCTGGCCTCGTAGAAACGGATACGCGACGGGGCCAGGCCGGTGCGCGCGGCCAGTTCACCGATTTTCATTTTGTCTGCTCCAAGCTATTGACCTTGAAGTTGACTTTAACCTTAGGCTTACTCCACCTGCTACCCCCGGAGTCCGCCATGACCGCCTTCCAACCACTGCAACTGCCCAACGGTACCGTCATCCCCAACCGCATCGCCAAGGCGGCGATGGAAGAAAACCTGGCCGACGCCAGCCAGGGCCCGTCCGCCGAGCTGCTGCGCCTTTACCAGGCCTGGGCCGCAGGCGGCGCCGGGCTGTTGCTGACCGGCAACGTGATGGTCGATCGTCACGCCATGACCGGCCCCGGCGGCGTGGTGCTGGAAGACGAACGCCAGCTGGACAAGTTTCGCGAGTGGGCGCGCATCGGCCGCGCCCAGGGCGCGCAGTTCTGGATGCAGATCAACCACCCCGGCCGGCAGATGCAGGCCAACCTCGGCCAGCAAACCGTCGCGCCCTCAGCGGTGGCCCTGGAGCTGGGCGGCCTGTCGAAGATGTTCCCCGTGCCCAAGGCACTCAGCGACGAAGAAATCGGCGGACTGATCCAGCGCTTCGCGCGCACCGCGCAACTGGCCGAACAGGCCGGCTTCAGCGGTGTGCAAATCCACGCCGCGCACGGTTACCTGCTCAGTCAGTTCCTCTCGCCCATCAGCAACAAGCGCACGGACAGCTGGGGCGGTCCGCTGGAGAACCGCGCGCGCCTGCTGCTGGAGGTGGTCAAGGCGGTGCGCGCCATGGTGGCGCCGAGCTTCTGCGTGGCGGTCAAGCTCAACTCGGCAGACTTCCAGCGCGGCGGCTTCGACGGCGCCGACGCCAAGCGCGTGGTGCAGATGCTCGGCGAGTTGCCGGTCGATCTGGTCGAGCTGTCTGGCGGCAGCTACGAGGCGCCGGCCATGCAGGGTGATGCCCGCGACGGCCGCACCCTGGCGCGCGAGGCCTACTTCCTCGAATTCGCCGGGGAGATCGCCGCCGTGGCGAAGATGCCGCTGATGGTCACTGGCGGCATCCGCCGCCTGCCGGTGGTCGAGCAGGTGCTGGCCAGCGGCGTGGCCATGGCCGGCATCGCCACCGCCCTGGCCATCGAGCCAAACCTGCCGCGCCGCTGGCAGGCCGGCGAGCGGCAAATTAGCGCCGAGTTGGCGCCGATCCGCTGGAAGCACAAGGCCCTGGCCTCGCTGGCCTACATGGCCATGGTGAAGTTCCAGATGCGCCGACTCAGCCGTGGAGGCCGGCCCAAGCCGAACGTGTCGCCGCTACGCGCCTTGCTCGCGGAACAACTGAAAACCGCACGCCGTACCCGCCTGTACAAGCGCCTGATGGCTGCTGGCTAAGCAGCTTGGCGATTATTCCAGGCCCTGCACCCACGGGATCGGGCTGCGCTGCCATAGGGGTGCGCCGTGCGCATACCCGGCAGCGCCGCCATCTGCCAGCCTGAAAGCCCGATCAACACCCGCCGTGCGCCTCTCGTAGCGCCGGCCTTTGGCCGCCTGGCCTTTGCCGTTATACTTGTCGGCTTTCCCGCTCAGTTGCCAATACGGTCCCGCCGCACCCATGGACAAGACCTACCAGCCCCACGCCATCGAAACTTCCTGGTACCAGACCTGGGAGCAGAACAACTACTTCGCCCCGCAAGGTTCCGGCGAGCCCTACACCATCATGATCCCGCCGCCGAACGTCACCGGCAGCCTGCACATGGGCCATGGCTTCAACAACTCGATCATGGACTGCCTGATCCGCTTCCGTCGCATGCAGGGCCGCAATACCCTGTGGCAGCCGGGCACCGACCACGCAGGTATCGCCACGCAGATGGTGGTCGAGCGCCAGCTGGCCGCCGACGGCATCGGCCGTCACGACCTGGGCCGCGAGAAGTTCCTGGAGAAGGTCTGGGAATGGAAGGAACAGTCCGGCGGCACCATCACCCGGCAGATCCGTCGCCTGGGTAGCTCGGTGGACTGGTCGCGCGAGCGCTTCACCATGGACGAAGGTCTGTCCGAAGCCGTTAAAGAAGCCTTCGTGCGCCTGCATAACGATGGCCTGATCTACCGCGGCAAGCGCCTGGTCAACTGGGACACCAAGTTCCACACCGCCATCTCCGACCTCGAAGTGGAAAACCACGACGAGAAGGGCCACCTGTGGAACCTGCGTTATCCGCTGGCCGACGGCAACAAGACCGCCGACGGCAAGGATTACCTGATCGTCGCCACCACTCGCCCGGAAACCATGCTCGGCGACGCCGCCGTGGCCGTGCACCCAGAAGACGAGCGCTATAAAGCCCTGATAGGCACCTTCGTCGAGCTGCCCCTGGTGGGCCGCCGCATCCCGATCATCGCCGACGATTACTGCGACCCCGAGTTCGGCACCGGCTGCGTGAAGATCACCCCGGCCCACGACTTCAACGACTATGAAGTCGGCAAGCGCCACAACCTGCCGCTGCTGAATATCTTCGACAAAGACGCCAAGGTTCTCGCCAAGGCCCAGGTGTTCAACATCGACGGCAGCGTCAACAGCCAGCTCGACGGCAGCCTGCCGGCCGAATACGCCGGCCTCGACCGCTTCGTCGCCCGTAAGCAGATAGTCGCCGCCTTCGAGGCCGCCGGTCTGCTGGAAAGCATCGACGACCACGCCCTGAAAGTGCCGAAAGGCGACCGCTCCGGCACCGTGATCGAGCCGTGGCTGACCGACCAGTGGTACGTCTCCACCAAGCCGCTGGCCGAGAAGGCCATCGCCGTGGTCGAGAGTGGCGAGATCCAGTTCGTGCCCAAGCAGTACGAGAACATGTACTTCAGCTGGATGCGTGACATCCAGGACTGGTGCATCAGCCGTCAGCTCTGGTGGGGCCACCGCATCCCGGCCTGGTACGACGATGCTGGCAACGTCTATGTCGGCCGTGACGAGGCGGAAGTGCGCGCCAAGCACAACCTCGGCGACGCCAACCTGCGCCAGGACGAAGACGTGCTCGACACCTGGTTCAGCTCAGGCCTGTGGACCTTCTCCACCCTCGGCTGGCCGCAGCAGACCCCGGAACTCAAGACCTTCCACCCCACCGACGTGCTGGTCACCGGTTTCGACATCATCTTCTTCTGGGTCGCCCGGATGATCATGCTGTCCACCCACCTGACCGGGCAGATCCCGTTCAAGACCGTGTACGTGCACGGCCTGGTGCGCGACGGCCAGGGCCAGAAGATGTCCAAATCCAAGGGTAACGTGCTCGACCCACTGGATATCGTCGACGGCATCACCCTCGACGAGCTGCTGGAAAAACGCACCACCGGCCTGATGCAGCCCAAGCTCGCCGAGAAGATCGCCAAGCAGACCCGCGCCGAGTTCCCCGACGGCATTGCCGCCTACGGCACCGACGCCCTGCGCTTCACCAACCTGGCGCTGGCCTCCACCGGTCGCGACATCAAGTTCGACATGGGCCGCGTCGAGGGTTACCGCAACTTCTGCAACAAGCTGTGGAACGCCGCCAACTTCGTCCTCGAGAACACCGATGGCCAGGACACCGGCATCAATGGTGAAACGGTCGAGCTGTCCTCGGTGGACCGCTGGATCATCTCCGCCCTGCAGCGCTGCGAGCAGGACGTCACCCGCCACCTCGACGCCTTCCGCTTCGACATGGCAGCCCAGGCCCTCTACGAGTTCATCTGGGACGAGTACTGCGCCTGGTACCTGGAACTGGTCAAGCCGGTGCTGTGGGACGAAAACGCGCCAATCGAGCGCCAGCGCGGCACCCGCCGCACACTGATCCGCGTGCTGGAAGTGATCCTGCGCCTGGCTCACCCGTTCATGCCGTTCATCACCGAAGAAATTTGGCAGCGCATCAAGGCGCAATCAGGTGTCAGCGGCGACACCATCATGCTGCAGGCCTGGCCGGTGGCGAACGAGAGCCGCATCGACGCCGCCGCCGAAGGCGACATCGAGTGGGTCAAGCAGCTGATGCTCGGCGTGCGGCAGATCCGTGGTGAGATGAAGATCTCCATGGCCAAGCGCATCGACATCATCGTCGCCAACGCCAGCGCCGAAGACCTGCGTCGCCTGAATGACAACGCGCCGCTGCTGAACAAGCTGGCCAAGCTGGAGTCGGTTCGCGTGCTGGCTGCCGGCGAAGAAGCGCCGATGTCCGCCACCGCCCTGGTCGGCGAGATGCAAGTGCTGGTGCCGATGGCCGGCTTGATCGACAAGGACGCCGAACTGGCACGCCTGGACAAGGAAATCCAGCGCCTCTCCGGTGAAGTGCAGCGCGTCGGCGGCAAGTTGAGCAACGAAGGCTTCGTCGCCAAGGCGCCGGCCGAGGTGCTCGACAAGGAGCGCGCCAAACTGGCCGAAGCCGAACAGGCGCTGGCCAAGCTGGTCGAGCAGCGCGAGAAGATCGCCAACCTGTAACGCAGCCGCACCCTGAACAAGGCCCGCCGTCGTCAGACCGCGGGCCTTTTTCTTGCGCGGACGGCAGCCTGCGCGTTGTCGCTCGGATTAGCGTCATTCGCCGCTAAAGCAGCTTGTACCTCCAATGTTCGGCGCAGCCGCCCTGGCGACGGCGTTCCAGAGCGGGTGCCGGCCTCTTTCCGCTGGCGGTACGATCAGGCATGCTCGCGGGCCACCCATAACTACAACAACAAGGGAATCGTCCATGTACGTACTGATGGCCCTGATCTTCGTCGCCGGCTACCTGTGCATAGCCCTGGAACACCCCCTCAAGATCGACAAGGCAGCCTCGGCCATCCTCACCGCAGTGTTCTGCTGGACCGTGCTGGTGCTGGGTGCCGAGAGCATCCTGCCGGCACTGGAAAGTGCTGGCAGTCACGGCATCAGCACCGAACTGCGCCATCACCTGGGCGAGATCTCCGAGATCCTGTTCTTCCTCATGGGCGCCATGACCATCGTCGAGCTGATCGATGCCCACGACGGTTTCAAGGTCATCACCGAACGCATCCGTACCAACAAGCGCGTGCAGCTACTGTGGCTGATCGGCTTTATCACCTTCTTCCTCTCCGCCGTGCTGGACAATCTGACCACCACCATCGTCATGGTCTCGCTGCTGCGCAAGCTGATTGACGACCGCCGCGAGCGCTGGTTCTACGCCGGTATCGTGGTGATTGCCGCCAACGCCGGTGGTGCCTGGTCGCCGATCGGTGACGTGACCACCACCATGTTGTGGATCGGTAACCAGATCAGCGCCGGTGGCATCATCACCGAGCTGTTCGTGCCCAGCCTGGTCTGCCTGCTGGTACCACTGCTGGTTCTCAGTTTCACCATGAAGGGCGAGTTCGAGCGGCCGGCGGCAAGCGCCAACGACGACGATCAGCGCGACCCGACCACCCCGTTCGAGCGCAACCTGGTGTTCATCCTCGGCATCGGCGCCCTGCTGTTCGTCCCGGTATTCAAGACCGTCACCCACCTGCCACCGTATATGGGCATCCTGTTCGGCCTCGGCGTGCTGTGGGTGGTCACCGAGCTGCTGCACCGTGGCAAGAATGACGAAGACCGCCACCCGCTGTCGGTGGTCGGCGTGCTGCGCAAGATCGACACCACCAGCGTGCTGTTCTTCCTCGGCATCCTCCTCGCCGTGTCCAGCCTGGCCACCGCCGGCCACCTGACTCAGGTCGCCAGCGCCCTCAAGGACAGCCTGGGCAACGTCTACGCCATCAACATCGCCATCGGCCTGCTGTCCTCGGTGGTCGACAACGTGCCGCTGGTGGCCGGGGCAATGAAGATGTACCCACTGGTCAGCCCCGAAACCCTGGCCGCCGCCGGCAGCGAAGCCGGCTGGCTGGGCAATTTCGTTGTCGATGGCACCTTCTGGGAATTGCTCGCCTACTGCGCCGGCACCGGTGGTAGCTGCCTGATCATCGGCTCGGCGGCTGGTGTGGCGGCCATGGGCATGGAGAAGATCGACTTCATCTGGTATTTGAAAAAGATCAGCGGGCTGGCCCTGCTCGGCTACCTGGCCGGCGCCGCCACCTATATCGGGATGGCTAGCCTGTGAGTATGCCAAGCGCGGAAGCGAGCAAGACCCGCACCAGCTTCTACCGCCGCCTGTACGTGGCCTGGCTGATCGACAGCGGCAGCGCCACCACGGTACCGGCGCTGATGGCCGCCACCGGCATGCCTCGGCGCACCGCCCAGGACACCCTGGCGGCGCTGGCCGAGCTCGATATCGACTGCGTCTTCAGCCAGCACGACGGCGAGCGCAATAACGCCGGCCACTACGAAATCCGTGCCTGGGGGCCGATCGACCGGGCCTGGGTCGCTGCCCACCTGACACAGATCCGGAGCCTGCTCGGCTATCCCTGAGCCCCGCCAGGCAATCCTGCTGCCGCGCCATAGTGCCGGGTGCAGGATTGTTTCTACCCCTCTGCCACCAGTGGCAGAGGGGTACTGGCGAGACCAACCCCACCGCGACACCACTCCCCCCGCCTGCCGACAACCACCGCTCACAGGGCGCCTTGTCACGCCCGGTAAAATGTATCGATACAAAAGCTGTACAAGCCCTTTGCATTTGTACAATACAACTCCTATGATGACCAAAGCCTGTACAAACACAAAAACATGTACAACTAATTCATCAGAGGCCTGCCATGCAGCACACTAACGGCGACAAGCTAAAACTCGGCATCAGCGCCTGTCTGCTCGGCGCCGAGGTGCGTTTCAACGGTGGGCACAAGGAGTCGCGCCTGTGTAGCCGCACCCTGGCCGAGCACTTCGACTTCGTCCCGGTCTGCCCGGAAGTGGCCATCGGCCTGGGCACCCCGCGTGAGCCGATCCGCCTGGTCGGCGATCCACAAGCGCCGCGCGCACTCGGCACGGTGCACCGCGAGCGCGATGTCACCGACGCGCTGAGCGACTACGGCACGCGCATGGCGGGCGAGCTGCACGACATCAGTGGCTATATCGTCATGCAGAAGTCGCCCTCTTGCGGCTTGGAACGGGTCAAGGTCTACCTGGAAAACGGCTACCCCGCCGAAGGCGGCGGCACCGGCCTGTATACCGCAGCCTTCTGCCGTCTGCGCCCGGATCTGCCGGTCGAGGAAGACGGCCGCCTGAATGACCCGGTGCTGCGCGAGAACTTCATCACCCGTGTCTACGCCTACGCCGAATGGCAACGCCTGCTGGCCAACGGCCTGACCCGCCGCGCCATCACCGACTTCCACGCCCGCTACAAGTACCAGCTGATGGCGAGCAACCCGCTGCAGTACAAGGCCCTCGGCCGCCTGCTCGGCGAGCTCGGCCAGCATGACCCGGCCGAACTGGGCCCGTGCTATTTCAGCCAGCTGATGGCGGCATTGAAGAAATGTGCCACCCGACGCACCCACAGCAATGTCCTGCAGCACCTGTGCGGCTACCTGAAGCAGGCCCTCGGCAGCCCGGAAAAGGCCGAAATGCAGGCACTGATCGACCAGTACCGCAGTGGCATCGTGCCGCTGGTGGTGCCGCTGACCCTGCTCAAGCACCACTTCCGCCAGCACCCGCACCCGTACATCGCGCGCCAGGCCTACCTGCAGCCGCACCCGGAAAACCTCAGCCTGCGCAACGCCCTATGAGCCAGCCCGACGACTACCAGGCCGCCCTCGCCCAGGGCTACCTGCCAATCCGCGAAGTGGCGCGCAGCACCGGGGTCAACCCGGTTACCCTGCGCGCCTGGGAACGCCGCTACGGTCTGGTGGTGCCCTACCGCACGCCCAAGGGCCATCGCCTGTACTCCCAGGATCATGTCGCGCGCATCCAGGCCATCCTCACTTGGCTGGCGCGTGGCGTGGCGGTCGGCCAGGTCAAGGAACTGCTCGAACAACGCGTGCCGGCCAGCGCCGCCGGCAGCAACCTGTGGGATGAGCTGCGCCAGGCCATGCTGCAAAGCATCGAGCGCCAGGCCGAACGCCAGCTCGACGAACACTTCAACCGCGCCCTCGCGCTCTACCCACCGCATACCCTGTGCCAGCAACTGCTGCTACCGCTGCTCGAAGATCTGGATCAGCGCTGGCACGGTGCGCCGTTCGGCGCGCAACTGCAGCGGGTGTTCTTCCATTCCTGGCTGCGCAGCAAGCTCGGCGCTCGCCTGTACCACCACAACCGCCAGCAGCACGGAGCGCCGCTGCTGCTGGTCAACCTGTCCAGCCTGCCGCTGGAGCCAAACCTGTGGCTGTGCGCCTGGCTGGCCAGCAGCGCCGGTTGCCCGGTAGAGGTGTATGACTGGCCCATGCCGCTGGCTGAGCTGGCCATCGCCGTCGACAACATCACGCCACGTGCCCTGCTGCTGTATGCCAGCCAAGCCCTGGATGCCGCGCAGATCCGCCGCGAGCTGCCTAGGCTCAATAGCGCCTGTGCCGTGCCGCTGCTGCTGGCCGGCCCAGCCGCGCAGATCCACGCCGATGAGCTGCACAACCTGCCGGGCCTGCACCTGGCCACCGGGCCCATGGCCGCTGACCGCCTGCTGCACCAGCAGCAACTGCTGTGAAGGACTTGCCCATGCAACTGATCTGGCTGCGCAGCGACCTGCGCGTACAGGACAACACCGCCCTGACGGCCGCGATGGCCGCCGGGCCAACCATCGCCCTGTACCTGCTCAGCCCGCAGCAGTGGCTGGAGCACGACGACGCCCCGTGCAAAGTCGACTTCTGGTTGCGCAACCTGCACGAGCTGTCCGCCGAGCTGGCGACGCTCAATGTGCCGCTGCTGATCCGCTCGGCGCCGCACTGGCGTGATGCCCCCGCCGTTCTCGCCGAGCTGTGCCGCGAGCTGCGCATCGACTGCGTGCAGGTCAACGAGGAATACGGCATCCACGAAAGCCAGCGCGACCAGGCCGTGGCCGCTTGCCTGCAGAAGCAGGGCGTGCAGTTTCGCCATCACCTCGACCAGCTGCTGTTCCAGCCTGGCAGCGTGCTGACCAAGTCCGGCGGTTATTTCCAGGTCTACAGCCAGTTCCGCAAGGTCTGTTACCAGCGCCTGCACATGGCCCTGCCGGCCCTGCTTGGCACCCCTTCGGCGCAAGCGCCGATGCACATCACCCGTGACGTGGTGCCGAGTGCGGTCGAAGGCTTTGCCAGCCCCAGCGACAGCCTGCGCCAGCTCTGGCCGGCCGGTGCCACGGCAGCCGGTGAGCGCCTGGCGCGCTTCGCCGCAGAACAGCTCGACGCCTATCATAACCAGCGCGACTTCCCCGCCCTGCCCGGCACCAGCCAGCTGGCCGCCTACCTGGCTGCCGGCGTGCTGTCGCCGCGCCAGTGCCTGCACGCCGCGCTACGCCACAATCACGGCGAATTCGACAGCGGCAGCCAAGGCGTCATCACCTGGATCAACGAACTGCTCTGGCGCGAGTTCTACAAGCACATTCTGGTCGGCTACCCGCGCGTCAGCCGCCACCGCGCCTTCCGCCCGGAAACCGAGGCCCTGCCCTGGCGTCATGCACCGGACGAGCTGGCCGCCTGGCAGCAAGGCCGCACCGGCATCCCGATCATTGACGCGGCCATGCGCCAACTGCTGGCTACCGGCTGGATGCACAACCGCCTGCGCATGGTGGTGGCGATGTTCCTGACCAAGAACCTGCTGATCGACTGGCGTGAGGGTGAGCGCTTCTTCATGCGTCACCTGATCGACGGCGACCTGGCCGCCAACAACGGCGGCTGGCAGTGGAGCTCGTCCACCGGCACCGACTCGGTGCCCTACTTCCGCATCTTCAACCCGCTCAGCCAGTCGCAGAAATTCGACCCGGACGGACGTTTCATCCGCCACTGGGTGCCAGAGCTGGTCGGCCTGAACAAGCGTGACATCCACAACCCGGCGGCCATGGGCGGATTGTTCGGCCTGGCCGACTACCCACGGCCGATCGTCGACCTGGCCCGCTCGCGCGACCGTGCCCTGGCGGCCTTCAAGAATCTGCCGCAGCTGGAGGCCGCCCATGGCTGACTTCCTCCGCCAGTTCGCCGAACGCTTTGCCGGCCTGGATGCCAGCAACCTTGACCGCCTGCGCGAGCTCTACAGCGACGACATCCTGTTCCGCGACCCGCTGCATGAGGTGCGCGGCCTGCCGGCGGTACGCGGCTACTTCGGCGAGCTGTATGCCAACGTCAGCGAGCTGCGCTTCGACTTCTATGGCTTCGACCAGAGTGCCGAGGGCGAAGGCTATTTGCGCTGGACCATGAGTTATCGCCACCCGCGCCTGCGCGGCGGCGCCCTGATCCGCGTCGAAGGCTGTTCGCACCTGCGTTGGCGCGACAAGGTCTACCAGCATCGCGATTACTTCGATGCCGGCGCTCTGCTCTATGAACACCTACCGATCCTCGGTCGGGTGATTGCGTGGCTAAAAGGGAGATTGGCATGAAACGTATCTGGCTCACCGGTGCCAGCAGCGGGATTGGCGCTGCCCTGGCAGAAGTTCTCCTGCATCAGGGCCATCATCTGGCCGTCAGCGCGCGCAATGCCACGGCCCTGCACGCCCTCGCCGAACGCTTCCCGCAACAGGTGCTGCTGGCACCCGGCGACCTCAGCGATGCCGAGCAGGTCAAGGCCATCGGCGAGCGCATCACTGAACAATGGGGCGTGCTCGACACAGTGATCCTCAATGCCGGCACCTGCGAGTACGTGGACACCCGCCACTTCGAGGCGGCGATGATTGAGCGAGTGATGCGCGCCAACCTGTTCTCCGCCAGCTATTGCATCGAGGCCGCTCTGCCACTGCTACGGCAGAGCGCCCAGCCGCACCTGGTCGGCGTCGGCAGTTCGGTGACCTACCTGCCCTTGCCGCGTGCCGAAGCCTACGGTGCCTCCAAGGCGGCCATGCGCTACCTGTTCGAAACGCTGCGCATCGACCTGGCCGCCGAGGGCATCGCCGTAACCCTGGTCAGCCCGGGCTTCGTCGACACCCCGCTGACGCAGAAAAACGACTTCCCCATGCCAATGCGCTGGCCGGTCGAGAAAGCCGCCCGGCACATCGCCGAGCGCCTGGACAAGCGCCCCTACGAAATCGCCTTCCCCGGCCCATTCATCGCCACCCTGCTGCTCCTTGCCCACCTGCCCAAGGGCTTGCAACTGGCCATCGGCAAGCGCATGGCACGTACCTCCAACGCGGAATCCAACGCATGAAAATTGCCATCATCGGCAGCGGTATCGCCGGTCTGACCAGTGCCTACCTGCTCAATCGCCAGCACGACATCTGCGTGTTCGAAGCCAGCGACTGGGTCGGCGGCCACACCCACACGGTCGACGTCCAGGTCGACGGGCGTGACTACGCCATAGACACCGGCTTCATCGTGTTCAACGACTGGACCTACCCCAACTTCATCAAGCTGCTCGGCCAGCTCGGCGTCGCTTCACAACCCACCGAAATGAGCTTCTCGGTGCATGACCCGGCGACCGGCAGCGAGTACAACGGCAACACCCTTAACAGCCTGTTCGCCCAGCGCAGCAACCTGCTGTCACCGCGTTTCTGGGGCATGATCAGCGACATCCTGCGCTTCAACAAGGAAGCCCTCGGCGACCTCGCCGAACAGCGCATCGCCGCCGACACCACCCTCGGCGCCTACCTGCAGGAACGTGGCTACGGCCAGCGTTTCATCGACCATTACATCGTGCCGATGGGCGCGGCGATCTGGTCCATGTCGCTGGCCGACATGCTCGGTTTCCCGCTGCAGTTCTTCGTGCGTTTCTTCAAGAACCACGGCCTGCTCTCGGTCAGCAATCGTCCACAGTGGCACGTGGTCAGCGGCGGCTCGCGCAGCTATGTGGCGCCGCTGAGCGCCAGCTTTGCCGAGAAGATCCGCCTGAACTGCCCGGTGCAGCGCGTCGAGCGCGATGCTGAAGGCGTTACCGTGCACAGCGCCGCCGGCGCCGAACGTTTCGACCAGGTGGTGTTCGCTTGCCACAGCGACCAGGCCCTGGCCCTGCTGGCCGAACCGAGCCAGGCCGAACGGCAGATCCTCGGTGACCTGCGCTACGCCGATAACGACGTGGTGCTGCACACCGACACCCGCCTGCTGCCCGACCGGCCGCTGGCCTGGGCTAGCTGGAACTACCGCCTGGGTGGTCCGAGCGAGCAGCCGGCGGCGGTCACCTACAACATGAACATCCTGCAGGACATCCAGGCGCCGCACACCTTCTGCGTCAGCCTCAACCAGACCGCCGCCATCGACCCGGCGAAGATCCTCGGCCGCTACCGCTACGCCCATCCGCAGTACAGCCTGGCTGGCATTGCTGCGCAGGCACGCTGGAGCGAGATCAGCGGCGTGCAGCACAGCCATTTCTGCGGTGCCTACTGGGCCAACGGCTTCCATGAAGACGGCGTGGTCAGTGCCCTGCGCGTCGCCGAGGCTTTCGGGGAGCGCCTGTGAACAGCGCCCTGTACAGCGGCTGGGTCGGCCACCGGCGCTTCCTGCCGCGCGGCCACGACTTCCGCTATCGCATGGGCATGCTGTTGCTCGACCTCGACGAACAGGACGCCGTGCTGGGCCTGTCGCCCCTGGCCGGTCGCGGGCGTTTTGCGCCATTCGCCTTCCGCGAAACCGACTATCTGCCGCAGTTCACTCGCCAGGGCATGCGCCTGATCGACGCGGTGCGCCAGCGCATCGGCGAAGCCCTTGGTCGTGTGCCGGGCGGGCGTGTGTGCCTGCTGACCCAGCCGCGCAGCTGGGGTCTGGCCTTCAACCCGGCGAGCTTCTACTACTGCTACGAAACCGACGGGCGCCTGGCGGCGATCCTCTGCGAGGTCAGCAACACGCCCTGGCGCGAGCGCTACCACTACGTACTGCCGGCCGGCGGCGAAGGGGTTCAACACTTCGCTGTGGCCAAGGCCTTCCACGTTTCGCCGTTCCTGCCGCGCGAGCTGGAATACCGCATGCGCTTCAATCAGCCAGACGAGCGCCTGAGCATCCAGATGGAAGACTGGCAGGGTGAGGAGCGCCTGTTCGTCGCCAGCCTCGGCCTGCAGCGCCAGGCTCTCAGCCGCGCCAGCCTGCACCGCCACCTAATGAGTTTTCCCTGGATGACCGGCAAGACCGTGCTCGGCATCTACTGGCAGGCCCTGCGCCTGCTGCTCAAACGCATACCGATTTTTTCCCATCAAGCCGCGCAAGGTGAATACCGCGTAGCCAGCCCCTCTGATCAGGAGCCTCGCCATGAAAACCCCTAGCCTGACCTCTGCAAAATCCAGCGTGCGCGCCGGCAGCGGCCTGGGCGCCAGCCTGCTGCGCAGCGCCGTGCTACGCCAGCTCGGCCAGTTGCGCCATGGCCAACTGGCCGTCTTCGAAAACGGCGAACGCCTGCTGTTCGGCCAGGCCGGCTCGCCGCTGCATGCGGAGATCCACGTGCACGATCCGGCCGTGTGGGGCCTGGTCGCCGGCAACGGTTCGATCGGTTCCGGCGAGGCCTATATCCATGGCTACTGGAGCACCCCGGACCTGACCGCGGTGATCCGCGTGTTCGTCAGCAACCTCGACGTGCTGGATGCCATGGAGGGCGGCCTGGCCCGCCTCGGCCGCCCGCTGATCCAGGGCCTGCACTGGCTCAACCGCAACACCCGCAAGGGCTCGCAGAAGAACATCGCCGCCCACTACGACCTCGGCAACGAGCTCTTCGAGCAGTTCCTCGACCCGACCATGATGTACTCGGCAGCGATGTTCGAGCGCGAAGACGACAGCCTGGAACAGGCGCAGTTGAACAAGCTCGAACGCATCTGCCAAAAGCTGCAACTCAAGCCCGGCGACCACCTGCTGGAGATCGGCACCGGCTGGGGCAGCATGGCCATCTATGCGGCCAGCCACTACGGCTGCAAGGTCACCACCACGACCCTGTCGAAGGAGCAGTTCGCCTACACCCAGCGACGCATCGAGGAACAGGGCCTGCAAGGGCGCATCACCCTGCTGCTGGAGGACTACCGCGACCTCACCGGCCAGTACGACAAGCTGGTGTCGATCGAGATGATCGAGGCGGTCGGCCATCGCTTCCTGCCCACCTACTTCAAACAGTGCGCACGCCTGCTCAAGGACGACGGACTGATGCTGCTGCAGGCCATCACCATCCGCGACCAGCGCTACGAACAGGCCAAGCGTTCGGTGGACTTCATCCAGCGCTACATCTTCCCCGGCGGCGCCCTACCCTCGGTGCACAAGATGCTGGAGATCGTTAACCGCGAGACCGACATGAACCTGCACCACATGGAGGACTTCGGCCTGCACTACGCCAAGACTCTGCGCCTGTGGCACGAAAACCTGCGCCATGCCCGCCCGGCCCTGGAGCAACTCGGTTACGACGATTACTTCTATCGTCTGTGGGAGTTCTACCTGTGCTATTGCGAGGGCGGCTTCCTCGAACGCACCATCGGCACCGCGCAACTGTTGCTGGCCAAGGAGAAAGCCGTACCGGCGCCGCTGCTCGGCCGCTTCAACGCCTGAGCCTGTCTCCCCTCTCCCATTCATGGGAGAGGGGCCGGGGGAGAGGGAAGCCTGCCACCGTAATCCAAGGATCGTGCCCATGTCGCTGTCACCCACCCGCTCGTTACTGCTGAATGCCGCGCTGTTCCAGATCGGCTGGTTCGCCTGCGTGTTCGGTGCGCAACGCCCCTGGCTGCTGCTGGTCGCCCTGGCGTGCCTGGCGGCGCATTTCCTCTGGATTGCCAGTTGGCGCCAGGAGGGCCGCCTGGTGGCCAGCGTGATGCTGTTCGGCGCGGCGCTGGACAGTTTCCTGCTCAACCTCGGGGTCTTCGACTTCGCCGGTGACAGCCTGCTGCTCCCCGCCTGGCTGGCGCTGCTGTGGGCGCTGTTCGCCACCACGCTGAACCACAGCCTTGCCTGGACGGCCCGTCCCTGGTGGCTGGGCAGCCTGCTCGGTGCCGTCAGCGGGCCGTTGTCCTACCTGGGCGGTGCGAAACTGGCAGGCGTGGGCATGCCGCTGGGGCTGTGGCCGACGCTGCTGTTGCTGGCAGGGATCTGGGCGGTAGTGATGGTGGTGGTGAATGGGTTTGCGGGGATGTATCGGGCGAAAGCCTTAATCTGAAACCAAATCCGAGATGCGCTCAGCCACTGGTTTCGCCCTACCGGGCGCCTCACTTTCTTTGCTTGTGCAAAGAAAGTAAGCAAAGAAACACACCCCGACATCCGGGTTTCGCTACGCGAAACTCCCCTCCCTCCGGTGCCGCTCCGGGGGCCGGCTTACAAGGGCCATCCCTGGCCCTTTAAGCCTCTCGCCGCATCCATGCGGCTCGTCCCCCTACGCAACACCTACGCTCGGCCTCCTGACGGGGAGTCTGCGCGCATATGACTTTCGAGCCGACCAGTAGCACGAGTCGTCGACTGATCTGATTCTATCTGCATCGAAAAACAGCAATTTGCCATCATCACTTGCTCTCGCTAGTCTGCATGACGCCCAGGGAGCGGGGCCATTTTTATGGTGCAGGTTCGTTGGGTATTCCAAGCAGTATCCACAGGGAATACAGATGAAAAAATTCGCTTACTTACTGGTGTTAGTCCTCTGCGCCGGCGTTACCGGCTGCAGCTTCAATCACCCGATTGCTGAGGACTACGGAACCTACCTGAATAACACCAAGGGCCAGAACAACCTGCCTAAGGCAATCAGTCCAGCAGAATACGAACTGGCGACAGATACCCAAACCCACCACTACGAGTTTCGCTCCGCGACAGTTGGCTACGCCCATCTATGGGTCGTCGACTTTGGAAAGGTACTCGACGCCACTCTCGAATCTACCGATGTGCAACAAGCCTTCGGCACTCTCCAACCAAAACATGGCAGCGCTGGGCCCTTGTTGACCTTCGAACTGCAGGACTACCGTTTCGAAAACTTCCGTGCCTACGTCACCCTGAACATCGAAGTAACTTCTGCTGGCCAAAGCCTGTTCAAGAAAGCCTACAAAGTTGAAGGCAATAGCCAGGGCGGAAAAATGTTCTGGGGTGGCCCATTTGCCATGAAGAACGCAATACAACAATCTACCAAGCTGGCACTTGACGAAATCCTTCGTGACTTCATCAAGGACTTCAACCAATTGAACCTTGCCAAGAGCTGAGCCAGAGCAGCGCAAACATTCCAGGTTTCCTCCCTGCATTGATACGAGCCCTCAGGCAACTCCAGTCTCCCCCTTTCAGGAGGCCGAAACGTAGCGAAGCGATGTAACAGCCGAAGGCTGGCCCGAAGGGCGAGCGAAGCGAGTAACGGAATCGTTGCGTAAGGGGTTGAGCGACAT
Organism: Aquipseudomonas guryensis; assembly: GCF_014164785.1. Classification (GTDB taxonomy): domain Bacteria; phylum Pseudomonadota; class Gammaproteobacteria; order Pseudomonadales; family Pseudomonadaceae; genus Aquipseudomonas; species Aquipseudomonas guryensis. Next base: position 280,932 of record NZ_JACJFN010000005.1, read on the forward strand.
GGATGTCGCGAGAGCGCCGATGGGCCTGGGATGGCCCTTCGGCGCGGCCCCCTGGAGCAATGATGGAGTGAGCGCAGCGAGACCCGGATGCAGGGGGCAAGCGTTTTTGGTTACTTTTGCCGCGTTTGGCAAAAGTGACTCGCCCGGGAGGGCGAAACCAGAATCATCAGGCAACTCAGTAATCATCCCGGCACAGATTGCTCATCCAGAGCGGGGCTCCTGCATATTCAAGCACCACCCCAGCACCGCGTCGGTCGGCCAGGCGAGCCATCCATCCTGGCCTGCCGTAAACTGCGCAGCATGAGTCAGATCCCCCTCACCCAACTCCCCGCCGAACCCGCCGTCAGTTGCTCCAACTGCGCCGCCTGCTGCTGCCAGCTGGAAGTCATGCTGATCACCGATACCGGCGTGCCGCAGCGTTTCATCGAGACCGACGACTGGGGCGGCGAAGTCATGCGCCGCTTGGACGATGGCTGGTGCGCGGCGCTGGATCGCGACAGCATGCGCTGCACCATCTACGAACTGCGCCCGCTGATCTGCCGCGAGTTTGAAATGGGCTCCCCCGAGTGCGTCGACGAGCGCGGCGGGATGGGCGCGATCTACCGCTAGCGCCGGCGTGAACCCATAAAAAAACCGGGCCATAAGCCCGGTTTTTTCATATCCGCCAGCCGTTAGAAACTGAGGCGGTAATGCAGGGTATAAGCCTCGACGCCATCGTTCGGCTGCTCGAGGCCGGCGTTGGAGTAGTGCACCGCGCGAATGCCGACTTCCTGGCCGGAGAAGCGCAGGCCAACACCGAGGCGATCCTCGAACTGGAAGGAGGAGCCGAGGTCGTTGTCTTCCACTTCGGTGTTCTCGAAGAAGACCACGCCGATACCGGCTTCGATATAGGGCCTGACCGTTTCGCCGGCGAACTCGTAGACAAATACCGGGGTGAAGGACAGGCTGTGATTGCTCGAGGTTTCATCGCCGTCCCAGTAGGTATAACCGGCATCCCAGTAGCCGGTCAGGCGACCGACATCGCTCTGCATCCAGCTCTTGTCCCAGTTCCACTGGGCACCCAGGCGATAGACCATGTTGGAGTCACTGCTCTGACCAACAGCGGCAGTGAAATCGACTGCCTGGGCAGAAAGGCTGCTCAGGCCAAGGGCTGCGACGACAGCCAAGGAAAGGATCTTCTTCATGCTCACGTCCTGTAACCGAAGGATGATTGGGCCACGCCACACTCAGTCTTGAGTATAGAAACAACTGCTATTAGTGGAAGGCGGCTTAATCAGTTTTTGCCAGCCTCTGGCAGTGCCTGCGCGGTGAGCGCTTCGCCCCACAGCACCGGCAATACCTGTTGCAGTTGCGCCAGTTCGCCACTCGACCACAGCCGGGTCGGTTGCGCACTACCCGGCTCGGCACGCAGTTCGCGCTGATCGAGCAGTTGCTGCAGGCGCCGCGCCACTGCCGCGCCGGTGTCGACCAGGCTCACACTCGCCGGCACCAGTTCGCGCAGCAGCGGCTTGATAAAAGGATAGTGCGTGCAGCCGAGAATGAGGGTGTCGCAGCCTTCGGCCAGCAAAGGTTCAACCCAACCCTGCAGCAGCTCGCGGGTACGTGGGCCGGCCAACTCGCCAGCCTCGATCTGCTCGACCAGCCCCGGACAGGGCTGGGTGATCACCCGCACATCATGGGCGAAGCGATCGAGCAAGGCGGCGAACTTGGCGCTTTTCAGCGTGCCGGTGGTGGCCAGCACGCCGACCACGCCGCTGCGGGTAGCGGCTGCGGCGGGCTTGACCGCCGGCTCCATGCCGACGATGGGCAAGTCCGGATAACGCTCGCGCAACTCGGCCACCGCCGCCGCTGTGGCGGTGTTGCAGGCCAGCACCAGCGCCTTGGCGCCCTGCGCCAGCAGGAACGCGGCAATCGCCTGGCTGCGTTCACGGATGAACTCGGGGCTTTTCTCGCCGTAGGGCACATGAGCGCTGTCGGCCACATACAGCAGCGACTCGTCCGGCAGGCGCGCGCGGATCTCATGCAGCACCGACAGGCCGCCAACCCCGGAATCGAATACGCCGACCGGCGCGTTGCTGCTCATGGCCGCCCACCACACACGCTGCAGGCCGGGTCGCGCTTGATGCGCAGCTCGCGAAAGCGCGAATCGAGGGCATCGATCAGCAACAGGCGCCCCACCAGCGGCTCACCGAAACCGGCCAGCAGCTTGAGCGCCTCCAGAGCCTGCAGGCTGCCGACCAGCCCCACCAGCGGACCGACCACGCCGGCTTCGCTGCAGGTCAGCTGGCTGTCGTCGCCGTGGCCGAACAGGCAGTGGTAACAGGGGCTCAGGTTATTGCGCGGATCGAACACGGCGAGCTGGCCCTGCAGGCGGATCGCCGCGCCGCTGACCAGCGGTTTGCCCGCAGCCACGCAGGCGCCATTCACCGACTCGCGGGTGGTGAAGTTGTCCGAGCAGTCCAGCACCAGATCGACGGCCGCCACGGCAGCGGCCAGGGAGTCCTCATCGAGTGAAGTGCGATGGGCCAGCAGCTTGATCTGCGGATTGAGCGCGGCGAGCCGGCTAAGCGCCGAGTCGACCTTGCTCACGCCGATCTGGCTGGCGTCGTGAATGATCTGTCGTTGCAGGTTGCTCAGGTCGACCGTATCGAAGTCGGCCAGGTGCAACTCGCCCACCCCGGCCGCGGCCAGGTACAGCGCCACCGGCGAGCCGAGACCGCCGAGGCCGACGATCAGCGCACGGCTGTGCTTGAGCTTGAGCTGCCCGGCGATATCGATCTGCGGCAAAAGGATCTGCCGGCTGTAGCGCAGCAGTTCGTCGTCGCTCAGTTCCAGGCTCATGCTGGCCATTGCCCCAGGGAAATTCGTTGGTGGCCGCCCAGGTCGCGGCGGCTTTCCACAGCGATGAAGCCGGCAGCCGCGAGCAGCGCGCGCACGGCCTCGGCCTGATCATAGCCATGTTCCAGTAGCAGCCAGCCACCAGCGTGCAGATAGCCGGGCGTGGCGCTGATGATCTGGCGGATATCGTCCAGGCCATCGGCACCGGAGACCAGGGCGCTGGCCGGCTCGAAGCGCACATCGCCCTCACCCAGATGGCGATCATCGGCGGCGATATACGGCGGGTTGCTGACGATCAGCCCGTAGCGCTCGCCGGCCAGGGCGCTGAACCACTGGCTCAGGCGGAATTCGGCATTGTTCAGTTGCAGGCGCTGACGATTGCGCTCGGCCAGGGCCACGGCCTCCTCGACCCGATCCACACCAGTGACCCGCCAGCCTGGCCGCTCGCAGGCCAGGGCCAGGGCGATGGCGCCGGTACCGGTGCCTAGGTCGAGCGCACGCAGCGGCGTGGCCGGCAGCAGTTCGAGGGCGGTTTCCACCAGCAGTTCGGTGTCGGGACGGGGGATCAGGGTATGCGGCGCCACTTCCAGATCGAGACTCCAGAAGCCCTGCTGGCCGAGGATGTAGGCCACCGGCTCGCCCGCACGACGGCGCTCGAGCATGGTGGCGAAGGCAGCCTGCTGCTCGACACTCGGCTCGCGCTCCGGCCAGGTGCGCAGGTAGCTGCGCGGCTTGCCCAGGGCGGATGCCAGCAGCAGCTCGGCGTCCAACGACGCACTCGGCGAGTCGGGCAGGTCGGCGCTATCGAGCAGGGATTGGATCGTCACCACGGGGTCTCTCCGTAGGAGCCAGCTTGCTGGCGATCAGGGGCAAACCACATCAGAACAGCATCGCGAGCAAGCTTGCTCCTACAGGTTATGCGGCGGGCATAACCCTGGGTGCGCACTCAATCGCCCAGGGCGGCCAGCTGGTCGGCCTGGAATTCCTGCAGCAGCGGCTCGATCACCGCCTCTACACCACCAGACAGAACATCGTCCAGGCAGTAGAGGGTCAGGTTGATGCGGTGATCGGTGACCCGCCCCTGGGGGAAGTTGTAGGTGCGGATGCGCTCGGAGCGGTCGCCGGAGCCAACCAGCAGCTTGCGCGTCTCGGAAATTTCCTTGTGCGCGGCGGCGTCCTGCTGGTCCTGCAGCTTGGCCGCCAGCCAGGCCAGGGCGCGGGCGCGGTTCTTGTGCTGCGAGCGCTCTTCCTGGCACTCGACCACCATGCCGGTCGGCAGGTGAGTGATGCGCACCGCCGAGTCGGTCTTGTTGATGTGCTGACCACCGGCGCCCGAGGCGCGGTAGGTGTCGACGCGCAGGTCGGCCGGGTTGATCTCGATCGCAGCCTGCTCGTCCGGCTCGGGCAACATGGCCACGGTGCAGGCCGAAGTGTGGATGCGGCCCTGGGACTCGGTTTCCGGCACGCGCTGTACGCGGTGGGCGCCGGACTCGAACTTGAGCTTGGCGTAGACGTTGTCGCCCTCGACGCGGGCGATCACTTCCTTGAAGCCGCCGTGCTCGCCGGGGTTCTCCGAAAGAATCTCGACCCGCCAGCCCTGGCGCTCGGCATAGCGCGAATACATGCGGAACAGGTCGCCGGAGAAGATCGCCGCCTCGTCGCCGCCGGTACCGGCGCGAATTTCGAGGAACACATTGCGCCCATCCTTCGGATCTTTCGGCAGCAGCATGCGTTGCAGGCGGCCTTCCAGTTCTTCCAGCTGCGCACGGGCGCTGGCGACTTCCTCCTCGGCCATCTCGCGCAGATCCGGGTCGCTGTCCTTGAGCAGCGTCTGGGCACCGGCGAGGTCGCCCTGCACCTTGCAGAACTCGCGGTAGGCGAGAATCACCGGCTCGACCTCGGCATATTCCTTGGAATAGGCACGGAACTGGGTCTGGTTGCTGATCACTTCGCCGTCGCCAAGCAGCGCGGTAAGTTCCTCGTAGCGGTCCTGGAGGATGTCCAGCTTGTTCAACAGTGACGCTTTCATGGTTTCGGCTCGCCCTCGTCGAGGGCAAAAAGTTCCTGGGCCACGGCCAGCGCATCGAGGCGGCCATCGGCGGAGATTTTCTTCAGCTGCACGCTGGGCGCATGCAGCAGCTTGTTGGTCAGGCCACGGGCCAGCTGGGCGAGGACGTCTTCGGCCGGCGTGCCGTTGTTCAGCAGGCGCTGGGCCTTGGCCAGCTCCTCGTCGCGCAAGCGCTCGGCCTGCTGGCGATAGGTCTTCAGCACATCCACCGCGGCCAGCGCGCGCAGGCGCAGCATGAAGTCGTCGGCGCCGGCGCTGACCAGCTGTTCGGCGGCCTGGGCGGCATCCTGGCGGCTCTTGAGGTTTTCCTCGATGACCTCGTGCAAGTCGTCGACGGTATACAGGTAGACGTCGTCCAGCTCACCGACTTCCGGCTCGATGTCGCGTGGCACGGCGATATCGACCATGAAGATCGGCTTGTGCCGGCGCTTTTTCAGCGCGCGCTCCACCGCGCCCTTGCCAAGTATCGGCAGCTGGCTGGCGGTGGAGCTGATGACGATATCGCTGTTGATCAGCTCGTCGGGAATATCGGCCAACAGGATGGCATGCGCGCCAAACTGCTCGGCCAGCGAACTGGCACGCTCCAGGGTGCGGTTGGCGACGACAATGCGCTTGATGCCCTGGTCATGCAGGTGCCGGGCAACCAGGCTGATGGTCTCGCCGGCGCCGATCAGCAGCGCCTGGCTGCGGTGCAGGTCGGCGAAGATCTGCTTGGCCAGGCTGACCGCAGCGAACGCCACAGACACCGGGTTCTCGCCGATAGCGGTGTCGGTACGCACGGTCTTCGCGGTGCTGAAGGTGGCCTGGAACAGGCGGCCGAGCAAAGGGCCGACGGTGCCGGCCTCACGCGCCACGGCGTAGGCGGACTTCATCTGACCGAGGATCTGTGGCTCGCCGAGGACCATGGAGTCCAGCCCGGAGGCGACGCGCATCATATGCCGCACCGCGTCGTTGTCGCTGTGTATATAGGCACAGGCGCGCAGATCGGCGAGGTTCAGGCGGTGATAGTCGGCCAGCCACTGCAGCACTTCGTCCGCCGACAGCTGTTCCTGCTCCAGGTACAGCTCGCTGCGGTTGCAGGTGGAGAGGATCGCCGCCTCCCGACTGGGGGTGACGCGACACAGCTGCTGCAAGGCCTCGACCAGCTGTTCGGGGGTAAACGCCACGCGCTCGCGAACGTCCACCGAAGCGGTCTTGTGGTTGATGCCAAGGGCGATAAAAGCCATGCAGGGTCGCTAACGGAAACGGGAGGCGCGCAATTGTCCTACGTCACCGGGGCGAGAACAACTGCCGCTAGCTATTGTCCCAACAGATCAAGTGCTCAACACATCGCGGAACGGCCATGGCCCATTGGGCTTGCCAGAGCGCTTGTGTCATGATGCCGAGACCCCAGGTTAGTCGCTCTTACCCATGAATAAATCCTTCGCGTTGCTGACCGCCCTGCTGCTTGTCGGCGGTTGCCAGACACTGCCCCCCTCCTCTCCCGATGGCACTGTGCCCGTCGAGGAAACGGCTGCCACCCCGGCAGCAGAAACTCCCAAGGTGTATGCCTCATTCAATGAGGAAACCGTCTACAGCCTGCTCGCCGCCGAGCTGGCCGGGCAGCGCAATCGCTTCGACATTGCCCTGGGCAACTATGTGCAGCAGGCCAATGCGACGCAGGACCCGGCCGTTTCCGAGCGTGCCTTCCGCATCGCCGAGTACCTCGGTGCCGAGCAGGCTGCCATGGATACCGCGCTGATCTGGGCCAAGAACGCCCCGAACAGCCTCGAAGCGCAGCGCGCCGCCGCCGTGCAACTGGCCCGTGGCGGACGCTACGACGAATCAATGCACTATATGGAGAAGGTGCTGCAGGCCCAGGGCGATACGCACTTCGACTTCCTCGCCCTGTCTGCCGCTGAAACCGACGCGGACACCCGCAACGGCCTGCTGCAGAGTTTCGAGCGTCTGCTGGTGAAATACCCGGAGAACGGCCAACTGTTGTTCGGCAAGGCGCTGCTGCTGCACCAGGACGGCCGCCCGCAGGAAGCCCTGGAACTGCTCGAAGCGCATGTCGCCAGCGAACAGGAAGTGCCGCCACTGCTACTGCGCGCGCGCTTGCTGCAAGGCCTGCAACGGGGCGACGAAGCCATCCCGCTGCTGGAAAAAGGCATCAAGCAGTTCCCTGACGACAAGCGCCTGCGCCTGGCCTATGCCCGCCAGTTGGTTGAACTAGAGCGCCTGGACGAGGCCAAGTCCGAGTTCGCCGGCCTGCTTCAGCAGTTCCCGGATGATGACGACCTGCGCTTCTCCCTGGCTCTGGTCTGCCTGGAAGACGAAGCCTGGGACGAAGCCGCCATCTATCTGGAAGAGCTGGTCGAGCGTGACAGCCACACCGATGCCGCGCACTTCAACCTGGCGCGTATCTACGAGCAGCGCGGCGACCTGGAAAGTGCCCTGATCGAATACAACCTGGTCGGCCCCGGTGATGACTACCTGGCCGCGCAGTCTCGGCAGAACGAGATCCTCCTCGACAGCCAGCGCGCCGAGGAGGCCGCCAGCCGCCTGGCCAAGTCCCGCGACAGCCAGCCGGACTATGCCATCCAGCTGTACCTGATCGAGTCCGAAGCGCTGGCCAATCGCGACCAGCTGGAGCAGTCCTGGCAACTGATCCAACAAGCGCTGCAGCAGTTCCCGGGCGACACCAACCTGCTTTATACCCGCGCCATGCTCGCCGAGAAGCGTGGCGACCTGCCGGGCCTGGAGAAAGACCTGCGCAACATCATCGAGCGCGAGCCGGATAACGCCTCAGCACTGAATGCCCTCGGCTACACACTGGCCGACCGCACTACGCGCTACGCCGAAGCCAAGGCGCTGATCGAGAAGGCTCACCAGCTCGACCCGGAAGATCCGGCCACTCTGGACAGCCTGGGCTGGGTCAACTTCCGCATGGGCAATCTAGAGGAAGCCGAGCGCTACCTGCGCCAGGCCCTGGAGAAATACCCGGACCACGAAGTTGCCGCGCACCTGGGCGAAGTACTCTGGGCCCAGGGCAAACAGCGTGAAGCGCGTAAGGTCTGGGCCGCCGCACTGGAAGCACAACCCGACAGCACCATCCTGCGCAGCACCCTGCTGCGCCTCACCGGTTCCGAGAAACCCTGATCCATGTTCCGTCAGCTTATCGCTATCAGCCTGCTTGCCCTGCTCACCGGCTGCGCCGGCTTCACCAACCGCGAGGCCATCGAAGGCCAGGGCGACCCGCAACTGTGGAAAGCCCACAAGGCGCAGATCAGCACCCTGGATGCCTGGCAGATCAACGGCAAGGTCGGCATCCGCGCACCCAAGGACTCCGGCAGCGGTACGCTGTTCTGGCTGCAGCGCCAGGACTATTACGACATTCGCCTGTCCGGCCCGCTAGGCCGTGGCGCCGCACGCCTGACCGGCCGCCCCGGAGCCATCCTGCTGGAAGTGGCCAACCAGGGCCGCTATGAAGCCGAATCACCAGAAGCCCTGCTGGAAGAGCAGCTCGGCTGGCGCCTGCCGGTTTCGCATCTGCTCTGGTGGGTGCGCGGCCTGCCCGCCCCGGACAGCAAGAGCCGGGTGACCCTGAGCAGCGACAGCCAGCTGGCACGCCTGCAGCAGGATGGCTGGGATGTCGAATACCTCAGCTACGCCGAACAGAACGGCTACAGCCTGCCGCAACGGATCAAACTGCACGGCGAGAACCTCGACGTGACCCTGGTGATCAAGGACTGGCAGCCACGCCAGCTCGGCCAGTAAGCCCTTTCCCACGCACAACCTGTAGGAGCGAGCACGCTCCTACACAACGGCCAACCGCAATGACAGCCACCACAATTCCAGCCCACGCCGAACTGACCCTGCCGGCCCCGGCCAAGCTCAACCTGATGCTGCACATCCTCGGTCGCCGCGCCGACGGTTATCACGAGCTGCAGACCCTGTTCCAGTTCATCGACTACGGCGACCAGCTCGGCTTCGCCCTCCGCACCGACGGCGAGATCCGCCTGCACAGCGAGATCCCCGGCGTGCCCCACGACAGCAACCTGATCGTGCGCGCCGCGCGCCAACTGCAGCAGCAAGCCGGCTGCACACTGGGCGCCGACATCTGGCTGGATAAGCGCCTGCCCATGGGTGGCGGCATCGGTGGCGGCAGCTCGGATGCGGCGACCACCCTGCTCGGCCTCAACCACCTATGGCAACTGGGCTGGGACGAAGACTGCCTGGCGCAACTGGGCCTCGGCCTGGGCGCCGACGTGCCGGTATTCGTGCGCGGCCGCGCCGCCTTCGCCGAGGGTGTCGGCGAGCGTCTGCAGCCGGTCGAACTGGCCGAACCCTGGTATCTGGTCGCCGTGCCGCAGGTGGCCATCAGCACCGCCGAAGTTTTTGCCGACCCCGAGTTGACACGGAATACCCCGGCCATTACAGTTCGCAGCCTTCCCGCGGGGGGTGGTCATAACGACTGCCAACCGGTTGTCGAGAAGCGCTACCCAGAAGTGCGTAACGCTTTGAACTTGTTGAACAAATTTGTTCCAGCAAGAATGACCGGAACCGGAGCTTGTGTATTTGGGAGCTTCCCAAATCAGGCCGATGCTGATAAAGTCTCGCGCCAACTTCCGGCCACCCTGCCAAGTTTCACAGCACGTGGTTGCAATCGGTCTCCGGTGCATCTGCAGCTCGAAAAACTAGCAACGGAAGGGAATGCCTAGCATTCGGTTATACGATACAGGGGCGTCGCCAAGCGGTAAGGCAGCAGGTTTTGATCCTGCCATGCGTTGGTTCGAATCCAGCCGCCCCTGCCATAACCTCCCAGAGGTTACGTAAACCAGATCGTGCATTAGCGTTAACTCTACAGGGGCGTCGCCAAGCGGTAAGGCAGCAGGTTTTGATCCTGCCATGCGTTGGTTCGAATCCAGCCGCCCCTGCCATATATTCGAGAGCTGTTCAAAGAGCCTGGCTTTTTGAACAGCTTTTTAATTCATCGGACCCACCCTCAGGCAGGTACTGCGCGTGTCCAAGATGATGGTCTTCACGGGGAATGCTAACCCCGACCTGGCGCGTCGCATCGTGCGCCAACTGCACATCCCCCTCGGCGACGCCTCCGTAGGCAAATTCTCCGACGGCGAAATCAGCGCTGAAATCAATGAAAACGTTCGCGGTAAAGACGTTTTCATCATTCAGCCGACCTGTGCCCCGACTAACGACAACCTGATGGAACTGGTGGTGATGGCTGACGCCTTCCGCCGCTCCTCGGCTTCTCGTATCACTGCAGTCATCCCCTACTTCGGCTATGCCCGCCAGGACCGCCGCCCGCGCTCCGCTCGCGTGGCAATCAGCGCCAAAGTGGTGGCCGACATGCTGACCGTGGTCGGTATCGACCGCGTGCTGACTGTCGACCTGCACGCCGACCAGATCCAAGGCTTCTTCGATATCCCGGTAGATAACATCTACGGTTCCCCGGTTCTGGTGGACGATATCGAAGACCAGCGTTTCGAAAACCTGATGATCGTCTCCCCGGACATCGGCGGTGTAGTGCGCGCACGCGCCGTGGCCAAGTCCCTGGGTGTTGACCTGGCGATCATCGACAAGCGCCGCGAGAAGGCCAACCACTCCGAAGTGATGCACATCATCGGTGACGTGGACGGCCGCACCTGCGTACTGGTCGACGACATGGTCGACACCGCCGGCACCCTCTGCCACGCCGCCAAGGCGCTGAAAGAGCACGGCGCCGCCAAGGTGTTCGCCTACGCAACGCACCCGGTACTGTCGGGCCGCGCCATTGAAAATCTTGAAAACTCCGTACTGGACGCACTAGTGGTGACCAACACCATCCCGCTGTCCGCTGCGGCGCAAGCCTGCTCGCGTATCCGTCAACTGGATATGGCAGCAGTCGTGGCTGAAGCGATGCGTCGCATCAGCAATGAAGAATCGATCAGCGCGATGTTCCGCTAACGCGAACATCCCTGGCGACCTGTGCCCCGCCGCTGTGCGGGGCTTTTTGCCCAACCGCCCGCACGCTGGTCGCAAGCGCAGCTGGCGGTTTGGTTATTTTGGAGAAGTGAAATGACTGTTGAATTTGCCCTGAATGCCGAAGCGCGTTCCGACCTGGGGAAAGGTGCGAGCCGCCGCCTGCGTCGTATCGCCAGCCTGGTACCGGCTGTTATCTACGGTGGCGAGAAAGCCCCGCAATCGATCAGCCTGCTGGCTAAAGACCTGGCCAAGCTGCTGGAAAACGAAGCTGCCTTCAGCCACGTGCTGACCCTGAACGTTGCCGGCACCGCCGAAACCGTTCTGATCAAGGCCCTGCAACGTCACCCGGCCAAAGGCTTCGTTCTGCACGCTGACTTCGTTCGCGTCGTAGCCGGCCAGAAACTGACCGCCCACGTTCCCCTGCACTTCCTCAACCAGGAATCCTCGGTTGGCGTGAAGCAGCAAGGCGGCGAAGTGTCCCACACCATCTCCGAAGTTGAAGTTTCCTGCCAGCCGCAAGACCTGCCGGAATTCATCAACGTCGACATGGCCAAAGTGGAAGTCGGTCAGATCGTTCACCTGTCCGACCTGGTACTGCCGAAAGGCGTCGAGCTGGTGGCCCTGGCCCACGGCAACGACCTGGCTGTTGCCAACATCCACGCTTCCCGCGTTGCCAAAGAAGAAGACGCAGCCGAGTAATCCACTCAGCTCGTCTTAAGGAAGGGCCCCCGTCGTGACTGCCGTGCAACTGATCGTCGGCCTGGGTAATCCAGGCCCCGAATACGACCAGACCCGGCATAACGCGGGGGCCCTTTTCGTTGAGCGCCTGGCCGACCGCGAACGCGTCAGCCTGAGCCTCGACAAAAAGTATTTTGGCCTGGTGGGCAAGTTCAGCCATCAGGGCCGCGACGTTCGTCTGCTCATCCCCACCACCTTCATGAACCGCAGCGGCCAGTCCGTAGCGGCACTGGCGAATTTCTTCCGGATACCTCCGGACGCCATTCTGGTGGCCCACGACGAACTCGACATGCCTCCCGGCGTCGCCAAACTCAAACAGGGTGGCGGGCACGGCGGACATAACGGGCTGCGCGACATCATTGCCCAGCTCGGCAATCAGAACACTTTCCACCGCCTGCGGCTCGGCATCGGCCACCCTGGGCACAGCAGCCTGGTCTCCAACTTCGTCCTCAGCCGCGCCCCGCGTAGCGAGCAGGAGCTGCTGGACACCAGCATCGATTTCGCCCTCGGCGTGCTGCCGGAAATGCTCGCCGGCGAATGGACCAAAGCGATGCACAAGCTGCACAGCCAGAAAGCCACCTAATCACTTTTCACCGCCTTATCGGCGCGAGGGACACACCATGGGATTCAATTGCGGCATCGTCGGCCTGCCCAACGTCGGCAAGTCCACCCTGTTCAACGCCCTCACCAAATCCGGTATCGCGGCAGAGAACTTCCCCTTCTGCACCATCGAGCCGAACAGCGGCATCGTGCCGATGCCCGACCCGCGCCTGGCCGCGCTGGCCGAGATCGTCAAACCCGAGCGCATCCTGCCGACTACCATGGAGTTCGTCGACATCGCCGGCCTGGTCGAGGGCGCTTCCAAGGGTGAAGGCCTGGGCAACAAGTTCCTCGCCAACATCCGCGAGACCGACGCCATCGCCCACGTCGTACGCTGCTTCGAAGACGACAACGTGATCCACGTGTCCAACAGCGTCGACCCCAAGCGCGACATCGAGATCATCGAACTGGAACTGATCTTCGCCGACCTCGACAGCTGCGAGAAGCAACTGCAGAAGGTCAGCCGCAACGCCAAGGGCGGCGACAAGGAGGCCGTGGCGCAGAAAGCCCTGCTCGAGAAGCTGATCCCGCACTTCACCGAAGGCAAGCCCGCACGCACCCTGCTGAAGGCCCTGGGCGACGACGAGAAGCAACTGGTCCGCGGTTTCCACCTGCTCACCAGCAAGCCGGTGATGTACATCGCCAACGTCGCCGAAGACGGCTTCGACAACAACCCGCTGCTCGACGTGGTCAAGGCCATCGCCGATGAAGAAGGCGCCATCGTGGTGCCGGTGTGCAACAAGATCGAAGCGGAAATCGCCGAACTCGACGACGGCGAAGAGAAGGACATGTTCCTCGAAGCCCTCGGCCTCGAAGAGCCTGGTCTCAATCGCGTGATCCGCGCCGGCTACGAGCTGCTCAACCTGCAGACCTACTTCACCGCCGGCGTGAAGGAAGTGCGTGCCTGGACCGTCAAGGTCGGCGCCACCGCCCCGCAGGCCGCCGGCGTGATCCACACCGACTTCGAGAAAGGCTTCATCCGCGCCGAAGTGGTCGCCTATAACGACTTCATCCAGTACAAGGGCGAAAACGGCGCCAAGGAAGCCGGCAAATGGCGCCTGGAAGGCAAGGACTACATCGTCAAGGATGGCGACGTGATGCACTTCCGCTTCAACGTCTAAGCATTTGATAGCGCGCATAAATTTTCTCGAAACACGCTTGACAGCAAACGCTGTGACGAGAATAATGCGCGCCTCAAACGGCTACGTAGCTCAGTTGGTTAGAGCACGGCATTCATAATGCTGGGGTCCGGGGTTCAAGTCCCTGCGTAGCCACCAAACATTTGAAAGGGGTTAGCGAAAGCTAACCCCTTTTTCTTTGCGCGCAATAAAAAACTAAAGCAGCTATTGGCTGCAAAAGCACAAAGTTATGGCATCAAGAAATGAGGAAGGAATTGAATGGTGCCCGGAGCCGGACTCGAACCGGCATGACCTTGCGGCCGAGAGATTTTAAGTCTCCTGCGTCTACCGATTTCGCCATCCGGGCATGAAAGCGGGCCGCGAATTATGCAGAAGCCCCAGCGCACTGTACAGCACCACGGTTGGCGCCCCGCCGGTGTTAGCAACCTGCCTTGTACCACTAGGCTTGCTGCGTACGGCCAGCCAGCAAAAGGCCGGCAAAGATAAGGGCACCGCCAATCCAGTGAAAGCTCTGCAAGCCCTCGCCCAGGAGCAGCCAAGCCAAGAGCGCGGTGAAGACCGGCATGAGGAAGTTGCTCATCGCCGTACGCGCCGCGCCGAGTTCGCGCAGGCCGATATTCCACAGGTGGTACGCCAGAACCGAAGCGAAGAGCGCGGTGTAGGCAATCGCCGCGAGGTTCTCCAGGTTGGGCTCGAACCGCGCGCCCTGCCCAAGCTCCCAGGCATAGAGGGGCGCCAGCATCAGCAGGCCGAGCAGGATCAGCGCGCCGAGCAAGGTGAAGGGTGGAATCTGGAAGTAACGGTTCCAGCGCCGTAGCAACAAGGAGTAAAGCGCCCAGTCCAGGGTTGCCAGCAAGATCAGCAGGTCACCCTGGGCAAACGACAGGCTGCTCAGCATCTGCCAGTTGCCCTGGGCGATCAGCCAGATCAGGCCGAGCAGCGCCAGGCCAAGCCCGCCCCAGGCCCGCCGTGCCGGCCATTCGCCGAGCAACAGACCTGCGCCGATAAAAGTCGCCAGCGGCAGGCAGGTACTGATCAGGCTGAGATTGATCGCCGCGGTGCTCAGCGCCGCCGTGTAGAGCAGGCAGTTGTAGAGCGTGATCGCCAGTAGCGCCGCGACCCAGAGGCGCCAGCCAGCGGTCCGTAGCGCTTGGCGGTAACGCCACAGCGAGGGGGCGACAAGGGGCAAGACTATGGCGAGCGCTACAGCCCAGCGCCAGAAGGCCAGCGACAGCGGTGGGATCGGCCCGCTGAACGCTCGTGCCACCAAGGAGTTGCCGGCCCAGAACAGGCTGGCCAGGGCCAGGCCGAGCCAGGCGAGGAGTTGCGCGCGCGGCACCTCAGGACTGGCCGGCCGGGCGCAGGCGGTACTGCGGTGGCAGTTGCTCCAGGCCGCTGACGGTGACGTTGAGGTTCTTCCAGCGACCGTCCTTGATGCCATAGATGCAGCCATGCACCGACAGCTCCTGGCCGCGATGCCAGGCGTTCTGCACGATGGTGGTGTGGCTGACGTTGGCCACCTGGTGGATGACGTTGAGCTCGCAGAGGCGATCGACCTTGTCTTCCTCGTCGGCGATCGCGGCGAAGTGCTCGCGCTGCTCGTAATACAGGTCGCGGATCGAGCGCAGCCAGCCATCGATCAGGCCGAACTGGCGGTCCTGCATGGCCGCGCGCACACCGCCGCAGCCGTAGTGGCCGGTGACCAGGATGTGTTTGACCTTGAGCACGTCGACCGCGTACTGGATCACCGACAGGCAGTTGAGGTCGGTATGCAGCACCACGTTGGCGACGTTGCGGTGGACGAAGATATCACCCGGCAACAGACCGACGATTTCGTTGGCCGGCACCCGCGCATCCGAGCAACCGATCCACAGGAACTCAGGAGTCTGCTGCTTGGCCAGCTTGGCGAAGAACTCGGGGTCCTTCTCGTTGACCGATTCGGCCCAGCGCGCGTTGTTGTCGAACAGGTGCTGCAGATCGCTCATGGCTTAATCCTCACGGTTCGCGCCGCACCATACGGAGCGGCTGGCGCTTTGACAAGCCAGCCGCAAGTGCAGCGCCGATGGGGCTTCAGTCGAGCAGGGTGCAGGCCATCACCAAGGCATCTTCGCGACCGCCCGGCGCGGGGTAATAGTCGCGCCGGCGGCCGATCTCGTTGAAGCCATAGCGCTCGTACAGGCGATAAGCCGACTGATTGCTGGCACGTACTTCGAGGAAGCACTCTCCAGCGTTCAGCTGCATGGCCCGGCGCATCAGATGTTCCAGCAGCTGCAGGCCGTAGCCCTTGCCCTGACTCTGCGGGCGCACGGTGATATTGAGCAGGTGTGCCTCGTCGATGATCACCTGGATGATGCCGTGGCCGATCTGCTCGGTGCCCTCCAACATTACCCAGCAGTCGTAGGACTTGAGGCCATCGGCGAACAGGTTGCGGTTCCACGGATGGCTGAAGCCGGCGGCTTCGATCTGCACCACGCGGTCGAGGTCCGCCTCGGTCATCGGGCGGAAGCTGATGGCGCCACTCATACGGCCGGCTTCCAGCGCTGCATCACCCGGCGCATGGCCTGCCACAGCTCGCGCTTGCGCGCGGGCTCGTCCATCAGCAGCTCCAGCCCCGGCAGCGCCCAGGCCGGACCGAGGCCGTCGATGGTCAGCTCGCGGTTGTAGCTGTCGGCATCGCCTTCGCCAGCGAAGCGGATGGCCGGCAGACCAACCAGCCACAGGCAGGCACAGGGCTGGCTTTCCAGCTGGCCAGCGAGCACGCCCTGCACATAGTCACGGGCCGCATCCGGGCCCTGGTCGAGGTTGCCGCGCGACAGCAGCGGCCAGCGGATCGGCGAGCCGTCGCCAACCTGCTGCGGGCTGTCCGGCAGGCCGGCGGCGCGCAGCAGGTCTTTCAATAGAAGGTAGGCCGGGTCGCGGCTCTGGAACGACTCGCCGGTGGGCAGTTCGACCAGCAGGGCGCAGTCGCCGGCCCGCAGCAGCTGCAGGGCGAAGCGTGGCGGCGCCACGGGGGCAGCCCGAGTCGGCGCCGGGGTGTCGTCTTCGGCGGGGGCCGGTTCGGCCTTGATCATCGGTTTGGGCATCGGCACCGCCGGGCGCGGTATTTCGATGCTCGGGCGGGACGCCGGCGCTTCTTCGCGTGCTACGGCAGGGGCGGCAGCCACCACCGGCGGCGCGACAACCTGCGGCTCCGGCTCCAGCAATGGCAGCAGCAGCTCGGCCCGCGACGGCGCGGCAAAAGGCAACACACTACGCGGCAGCCAGCTGACCACCTGCATGGCAGTCAGATAGGCGCGGCGACGGGCTTCTTCGATCAAGGCTGACAGTTCCTGTGGCGGGCGGCGGGTCCGCTCTGATGGGCGGGAATTGTGGCCTGAATCGCCGCTTCGGGGAAGGCCGACGGGCGTTTCGACACCCGGTCGGCCAGTCCGCGACCTTTGCAGTACAATTCCGCGCTTTATAAGAAAGCAGCCAGCAGAACGGATGCCCCGATGATTGACCCCAAGCGCGTATTGCGCGCCCTCGCCGAGCACTGGACGCTACTCGAACCGCTGTGCGAGCGCTTCGATGCCGGCACCCTGAGCCTGGTGGAACTGCGCAACCAGCTCGGTGCCCAGCTGCCCGAGGGCAGCCCCGCCGACATCACCGCCCTGCTCGACCAGTGGATTCGCCTGGATATCCTGGTGCCGGTGGCCAAGAGCCCCAATCGCTTCGAGCTGAACGCGCAGATCCACGACTTCCTCGCCTACCTGCGCCGCGAACACCGCCTGGGCCTGTGCCTGGAGATCGAAGCCTACCTGCGCCACCTGGAGCGCCTGGCCGGTTATATCCAGGACGCCTTCGAGATCCGCGACGGCAACGACCTGGCGCGTCAGCTACGTCTGCTCGATATGCGCGTACGCGATGTACTGAAGAAGCTCGGCAACGACGAGCAGGCACTGATCGGCGTGGCCGAACGGGCCAAGACCAGCGACCGGCAGATTCCGCTGCGCCAGCGCTACGCCGAAGTGCTGGCGACCTGGGACGAGTACGTCGAGCCGATGATCCAGCTGGTCGCCGCCGACGGTGCCTTCGAGCAAGGCGTGCGCCGCGTCGAGCAGGTGCTGCTCAAGCTGCTCGGCGAACAGCAGCGCCTCGGCCAACTGGTCGACGACGACCTGCTGCTGCGCACCCACGCGCGCATTCTGGAAATGCAGACCACCGCCCAGCTGACCCTGCGCAAGGCCCGCGAGCTGCTGCTGCCGCTGCGCGAGGAAGCGCGCCGGCACAATGCCGTGACCCGTGGCGCGGCGCTGGCCCTGGCGGCGATCCGCAAGAAGGGCCTGGACGCCGTGCCGCAGGCCTCGCTGCCACTGCACACGCGCCCGCAGAGCACCTTCCTCGGCACCGCCTCGCAGGTCGAGGCCTACGTCTACGCCCTGGCCCGCTTCGAGCCCAAGCCATCGCAGTTCCCCAAGGCCAGCAGCACGCGCAAGGGCGAGCCGCAACGCGCGCCCCGCACCGCCCGCGAGATGATCGAGCGCTGCGAGCAGGCCCTGCCGCTGCCGGACCTGATGGGCTGGCTGCTGGAGCAGGAACCGACTGGCGCCACCGACGAATTGCTTTACTGGTTCTCGCGCCTGTCCCGCGACAGCCGCTTCCAGCGTGAGCGCCTCGAGCGCCGCGACTACCTCACCCGCGAGCATCAGGTCAGCCTGAGCTCCTACGCCCTGATCAAGCCGGCCGGGACCACTACCGCATGAATATCGACCTGAAAGAACTGACCCAGCTGGCGCCGATCTTCCGCGAGCTGTTCAAGGGCTACCACATCAGCCGCCGCGACCCGGAGCTGTACACCCAGCTGTCCAACCTGCAGGACCAGTACCGCGCGCTGTTCAAGTCGCTCGGCTACGAGCTTACCTGCGACACCCGCGGCTTCTACTACTTCGTCCCCGAGCAGATGGGCGCCCAGGTCAACAAGACCGCCCAGCGCCTGGCGCTGTTCACCTTCATCCTGGTAGAGCACCTCGCCGACCAGGGCCGCGACCCGCTGGCCGTGCTCGATGGCGGCAGCCTCGGCCGCGACGAGCTGCCGCCGCTGCTAGAGAAGTACAAGGACCTGTTCCTGCAGGCCGAAGTCACCACCCAGGAAGAACTGGAAGAGAAGGTCATGCGCCGCCTGGTCCAGCTCGGCTTCGCCAGCGAGGACAACGGCGTGTACCGCTTCCTCGCGCCGATGCACCGCTTCCTCGACGTGTGCCTGTCCGTGCAACAGGACCGCGATCTGGCTGCCAGCCTGCACAGCGCCCTGCCGCTGCCGACGCCGGTGCTGGTCGCCGATGAGGTCGAGGACGAGATCGTGATCATCGAGCCGGCCGAAGAAATCGCCCGCGAAGAAAACGAGGAAGACGCCCTGGCCCGCGCCATGGCCGAAGAACGTGAAGCCCAGGAGATCGACGCATGAGCCAGGAACGCTACGGCATCCGCCGCTTCGCCCTGCTGAACACCGCCGGCTACAGCCTCGGCCTGTTTCCGCTGGAAAACCCGCTGTCGGTGTACGGCGCCAACAACCTGGGTAAATCGGCGTCAATCAACGCCCTGCAGTTCCCGATCCTGGCGCGCATGTCCGACATGAGCTTCGGCAAGTACAGCCTGGAGGCCTCGCGCAAGTTCTACTTCGCCAGCGACACCAGCTACATCCTGGTCGAGATTGCCCTGCCCCACGGCCCCCACGTGATCGGCGTGGCCGGGCGCGGCCCGGGTGGCGGCTTCGGTCACCAGTTCTTCGCCTACCGCGGCGAGCTGGACCTGCAGCACTACCAGAGCAACGGCACCTGCCTGCGCCAGCGCGAGCTGTTCAACAACCTCGGCCAGGCCGGCATCGTCGCCTATGAGCTGAAACCGGAAGAGCTGCGCCGCCTGCTGGTCGGCGGGCACACTTCGATTCCGCTGGACCTGACCCTGATCCCGCTGCGCTCCACCAGCGAGCAGAGCCTGAAGACCTTCCGCGCCCTGTTCATCAACCTGCTGCACATGCGCGAGATCACCGCGGCCAAGCTCAAGCAGCTGTTCCTCGATGCCTTCGAGCACAGCCTGCGCTCGGGCAGCGTCGATTACATCGCCGCCACCGAAGAAGCCTTCCGCGACGTGCGCCGCATGGAGCAGGACTACCAGGCGCTGGTCACCGCCGGCCCGCTGATCGAGGCGCTGTCCGCTGGCGTGGCCCAGCGCGAAGTGCTGCGCGGCAAGCTGCATCGCCTGTCGCCGCTGCTGGATAGCCTGCTCGGTACCTGGCAGGATTACGCCGGCGCCCGCCGTGACGAGCTGCTGACCCAACATGAGCACTACCGCGCCGAGCAGGATGGCCTGCAGCACGAACAGCGCGGCGGCACCCAGGAGCTGATGCGACTGGAGCGCGAGATCAGCGAGATCCAGCGCTGGATGGGTGAGCTGGCGGTACTTAAGAACCGCTTCGCCCTGGTCGACGATGTGAAAGTGCTGGAAGCCCAGCTGCTCGCCGCCAAGGATGCCCACGACGAACTGGCCGGCGCCCTTGCGCAGTCGCGGCAGTTCTCCGCCGAGGACCTGGACGAGCGTCTGCGCGATCTGGAGAAACGCCTGAAGTCGGTCAAGCAGCAGCTCGACCACGCCGACAACAACAGCTACTCGCGCCTGCGCGAGGAGTTCAGCCAGGCCGATGTCGACCGCCTGATGCGCCTGTTCAACGGCCAGCTGTTCAGCCTGCCGCTGGGCGAGAAAGGCATCCAGGCCGAAGGCGATGACTGGGTCAAGGCCGTCGAGGCGGTGCTGGATCGCTTCAAGGGCGATCACTTCGAAGTGCCCGGCCTGTCCATCGACCTCTCACACATCGAGCCGCCGGCCCTGCAGGCCCTGGCCGACCGCGCGGCGCTACGCGATCAGCGCGACCGCCTGGAGCGCGAGCTCAAACAACTGAAGACCCAGCAGGCGGTGGCCGCCGACCGCGCGGCGAGCAAGGCCCAGGCCGAGCAGCTGTACAAGGACGTGCTGGACGCGCAGAAGGCGCTGGAAGACTTCCGCCGCTGCCAGACCCTGTCCGCCGAGGATGCCAGCAAGCTGGAGCAGCTGGCGCAGCTGGAGGCCGCCCAGGACGAACTCAAGCGTGCGGCGGATGCCTTCACCGAGCGCGTGCAGCAACTGTCCGCCAAGCTGCAGCTGGTCGGTCGGCAACTGGCCGATCTGGAAGCCAAGCAGCGCACCCTGGAAGACGCCCTGCGCCGTCGCCAGCTGCTGCCGGCCGATCTGCCGTTCGGCACGCCGTTCATGGACCCGGTCGACGACTCTCTGGACAACCTGCAACCGCTGCTCAACGACTACCAGGACAGCTGGCAGGCGCTGCAGCGCATCGACGGGCAGATCGAGGCGCTGTACGCCCAGGTGCGCCTGAAGGGCGTGGCCAAGTTCGACAGCGAAGACGACGTCGAGCGTCGCCTGCACCTGCTGGTCAACGCCTACGCGCACCGCCAGGACGAAGCCCTCACCCTGGCCAAGGCGCGCCGTGCTGCCGTGACGGATATTGCCCGTACCCTGCGCAATATCCGCAGCGACTACGACAACCTGGAACACCAGCTGGCGCTGTTCAACCGCGAGATCAACAAGCGCCAGGTGTCCAACCTGGAGAGCTTCCGCATCGTTCTGGCCCCGAACAAGGACGCCCTCAAGCACATCGACCAGATCATCCACAGCGCTGGCCAGTACGAGGAAGGCGAGACCCTGTCGGTGTTCGACCTGCAGCAGAGCGGTGATCAGGACGCCAAGAACGAGGAAGCCAAGGAGTACCTGGCGCGCCTGGTCGCGGCCAACCACAACCAGCTGGGTCTCAAGGACCTGTTCGAGCTGGCCTTCGAGATCACCAAGGTCGGCGGCCAGCCGGTGATGCACACCGACATCGACGGCGCGGCATCCAACGGCACCACCATGACCATCAAGGCGCTGACCAACATGTACCTGTTGCTGCACCTGATGGATCGCGAGCAGGCCGGCAAGGTGCGCCTGCCCTACTACCTCGACGAGGCGGCGGACATCGACGAGCGCAACCAGCAGGCGCTGATCGAGACCAGCCTGCAACTGGGCTTCGTGCCGATTCTCGCCTCGGTGAAACCGCAGGTGTCGGCCACGGTGGCCATCGACCTGGAAGGTGGCAGCGGGCCGAACGGTATCTATATCGACGAGGCAGACTGGAAGTACATCAAGCGCCGCGAGGTGGTGAAAGCCGCCGAGCCGGAAGGCCAGCCGGCCTGAGGCTAGCCCGGATGCAATCCGGGAGCAGGAAACGACAAGGGCCGCATCAGCGGCCCTTTCGTTATCTGGCGATCAATCAATCGTCGCGCTGGTCTTTGAGGATCTGGCCATTGGTGGCGTCCAGTTCCAGGTCCCATTGCACGTTCTGCGCGTCACGCAGTTCGACCTGGTAGATGTAGCGACCGTATTCCTCTTCCAGCTCGGTCTCCTCGACCTTGCTGCCTGGGTGCTTGGCAATGGCTGCTTCGTTGAGTTTCTCGAAGCTCTGGATGGTGCCAGCATCGCGCAGTTTCAGCGCTTCATCCGGGCCCAGGTCTCGGGCCTGGGCGATCCCGGCAGTGGCGGCAAGGGTAGTGATGGCAAACAGGGCAGTCAGCTTGTTCATGTTCAGTCTCCGCTAGGGGTAGTTGGTTTCGACAGGAACCAAGATAACCGTTGCGACTTAACTCAAGCTGAATCTGCCCAGCGCCCTCACCTTACTTGTCCAGTACGATCTTCGGCGCCCACTTCAGCCACTCTTCGCTGACCTCATCGTTCAACGCATAGGTCTGCCCTGGCTGCGCAGGTCCACCCATCAATGCATTGTCCGGAGTGGCAAACGCAATACCGCCCTCCAGCAAGGCCTCAAGCGACTCGGTGCGTACTTTCAGACCTTTGAACAAGCCTGCTTCGACCCCAATACCGCTGGCATTCCAGAAGCGCGTACCACTGCGCACCAGAGGTGCATAACGCGGTTCAATAAGCGCGTGGATCAACACGCGATCAGAGGTTGGCCCCAACTCGAAATGGGTCACCTTGCCCACCGGAACTTCCCTGTAGCTCACCACCACGCCCGGCTTGATCGACCCCCGGCGAGCGGTGCTCAGTACGACACGCAGGCCTGTTTCGCGCACATCAGCAGTGGGCGCCTGCATACGCGCCTCGAAATAGGCCTGAGGCTTGCCCGCCTTGTCCGCCGGAGAAACTTCTAGGTACTGGCCACTGACCAGCGTTTCCAGGTTGGCAGTGCGCGCCAGACCCAACTCGGGTTTGACCACCCAGAAAGTGCTGCCAACACTGGCAATCCGCGCAGTCGCCTTGGTAATACGGGCATTGAGCAGCACGGCTTGCAGATCATCGGTCAGCTCGACGGTTTCTACCTTGCCCACCTCGATGCCTTTGTAACGGATCGGTGTGCCTGGATTGAGGCCATCACCACTGACAACCTTGATCTGAATGGTTACGCCTTCCTGCAGTGCTTTTTCCCGATCCTCATGCAGCGTGAAGCGTTGGATCTTGCGACTGACAGGAGCACTCAGATTCGGTGTATCGAATGCCACACCGCCGGCCAGCAAGCTCTGCAAGGACTCGCTCTTGACCTTAATCCCCGAGAGCCCGCCGGTAAGGCTGATGCCACTGGCGTTCCAGAAACGTGTAGAGCTGTTAACCAGCTTGGCGTACTCGGGTTCGATGTGCGCCCCTAGGACCACACGCTTCTGATCTTTGGCGAACTGGTAACTCTGGATACTACCGACCTTGACCTGGCGATAGAGAATCGGGCTACCCACTTCCAGAGAGCCCAAATTGTCACTGAATAGAACCAGATGCAGGCCCGGCGCGCCCAGATCCAGCGGCGGTGCCTTGTCGCGAGCAACAAACTCGCGAACCTGTGCGCCTCCGGTTTCGCCTGGACGAATGGCAATGTAGTTACCCTTGACCAGGGCTTCCAAACCCGTGATGCCGGCTAAGGAAATCGACGGTTTGACCATCCAGAAATCCGTACCCTCAACCAGATAGTCTTCGGTGCGCGGGTCCAGCATCAGCTCGACACTGGCCCCACTCAGATCCTGGTCGACCTTGAAGGTTTTCATGTAGCCAACCTGGATGCCTTTGTACATCACCGGCGTTCGGCCCGGCTCTAGACCATCGAAGTCATGCAGTTTGAGCGCGACCTTGATGCCAGCCTGGGCGTCATCGAAGTCTTCGTAGAGACGGAATGGCAGGCTCGGGTCAGTAGGCGGGCTGTCCTTGCGATGCTCAGGTGTAGCAAAGGCGATGCCACCTGCAACGATGCTCGCCAGCGACTCGGTACGCACTTTGACCCCAGACAGGCCGGCATCTATGGTCACACCGCTGGCATTCCAGAAGCGCGTATGTTTACGCACCAGAGAGGAAAACTCCGGCTGGATGAACAGCTTGATTTCAACCGTACTCTGGTCTTCGGCAAGCCGGTAGCTTTTCACCCGGCCAACCTGGATCTGCTTGTAGAACACCGGGCTATCACGGTTCAGCGAGCCGAGACGATCAGCCTTGAGCGTCAGGTGAAGCCCCGGAACAGTATCCGCCAATGGTGGTGGCTCGGTCAGGGCAGTGAACTCACGAGTCGGCTCGCCATCACCTGGACTGGCCGTAATGTAATTACCGGAAACCAGAGTTTCCAAACCGGTAATACCCGCCAGCGAAACACTCGGCTTGACCAGCCAGAAGCGGGTGTTGCTGCGCAGATGCTGCTCAACGCGTTTATCCATCTCGATCGTGGCACGCACGCCGCGCTGCTTGCCACTGTCGTCAATTTCAAGCCCGATGACCTTGCCAATCGGCATGCCTTTGAAAATCACCTCAGTCTTGCCGGCCTGGATCCCGTCGCCGCTGGGGAAGTACACCTGAATCTCGATACCGGCTTGGTTGTAGGCACGCCAGCCCAGCCAGCCGCCGATCAACAAAGCGATAAGGGGGAGGATCCAGATCGCCGACCAGTTGGTTGTGCGACGGGTTTTGGCTGTTTTTAGCTCGGTCATGATCGAAATCAGACTCCATTCCAGAACGGACGATGCCTAGGGAAAATTTCCCCACAATAAGCAGAAAAGGCCTGCTTGCAAGTAATCGAGTAGAGCAACAGGGCATAAGGTATCGCAAGGCAAGCAGCGGCGCCTGCTCGCCCGCTAGAAAAGCCACGTTCAAGGCCCGAACTTTTCTAGCGCCCAAAGCCAAACCCCCAACCCGTTTTCACGGATTGGGGGTTTGGGGATAGGAGCTTGACGATGACCTACTCTCACATGGGGAAGCCCCACACTACCATCGGCGATGCGTCGTTTCACTACTGAG
>NZ_JACJFN010000006.1 GCF_014164785.1 Aquipseudomonas guryensis
CTTGGAGCGTCCATTGTGTATGACGTGTATCCAGGCCCGTAGTGTGAGCCCCTAACTAGTGGTTCAAGCCGCTCGCTTCGCTCACTCGGGACCGGCTAAAGCCGGCCCCTTAACCAAACGTTATGCACCAAAACCAGGAATGCGTACATGGAAGAATTTAATACATATGCATATTTCTGGGTTGGCGAATTTGACTGCGACCCATCAGAGATAACTGACCTGCTAAAAATACAACCTAGCAGAGTCGTTCTTAAAGGAGAGCAGTTAAACGTCGCAACTCATACCGTTAGGAAAAAAAGCTTTTGGGAGTTTAGAAGTTCGTTGCCAACCACAGAGATGTTCCAAGACGCACACTTGGAAAATTTACTTTCCATGCTTGCACCGTTAAAAAACGAAATAGCACAGCTACAGCTAAAATATGAAACAGGAATATCCTGCGTAGGTTATTACACAAATGTTAACCCTGGCTTCCATCTAAGCGCAGAGCTTATAAAGTCATGCGCATCATTGAACTTATGCATTGATTTCGATCTATACAATTATTCTGGAAATACAAATGGCGCATAACAACTGGTTCAAACCGTTCACTGCGCTCACTGGGACGGGCTAAAGCCCGCCCCTTAACCAAACGTTGTAGGCATGAGAAGGTCATGAGCATGGAAGCAGTTGCAACGAGAGAGCTTGAGTTCTCACCCAAAGGAGAAACAGCTCGATCCCCGCTTACGATTGAAGTATTCAAACCGTTTCAGCTTCAGCCGGGGCAGGTCTCGTTTAATTTCGCTCCAGGCACCTCAGGCTGCCGTGTTGAATTCAAAGGTTTAGGCACCAGTAAATTCAACTCAATATTCTATGGCGCAGATCTGTTACAAGCCCTTCAGCTTGCAGCCGACATTGACCCAATACTTCGGCGAATTAATAAAGAATATGAGCTTTATTTTCTTGATGGAGAGTCCTATTTTGAATAAAGCAATCGGAGTGCATTCCTACAACAATGCGCTCAAAGCGCTCACTTCGTTCGCTGGGACCGGCGAAGCCGGCCCCTTAGCTTAATCGTTAGCAGGCTTTAGCATGACTCCTACGCTCTCAGAAAGATATCGCGGAAGCTTACTTGGGCTGGCTTGCGGAGATGCCGTTGGTACAGCTGTAGAGTTTCGATCTCGGGGTTCATTCACACAAATAACAGACATGATTGGTGGAGGCCCCTTTGGCCTCCAGCCAGGTAAGTGGACTGATGACACCTCAATGACTCTCTGTCTCGCTGAAAGCCTCCTGAACAAAAATGGTTTCGACGCAAAAGACCAAATGGGACGATATCTCAACTGGTGGCAGTGGGGGTATCTAAGCTCCACAGGTGACTGTTTCGATATTGGAATGACGGTGCGTCAAGCACTCAATACGTTTCAAACAACAGGCAACCCCTACGCTGGGTCTACTGATCCTCAGAGCGCAGGAAACGGATCTCTTATGCGTCTTGCTCCCGTCGTGCTCTTTTACTACCCAGACGTAGAGCAAGTACTTACTTCTTGCGCAAATAGTTCGCGAACTACGCACGGAGCACCTGAGGCAATTCAATGTTGCATGCTTCTTGGCTTGCTGCTGACAAAGGCACTTGCCGGGGAGCCAAAATCCGCACTGCTTAAGCTTCAAAGTGAAGAATTCAATGAAACAAAGGTAGTCCAACTTGCAGCAGGAACCTTTATTGAAAAAACACGCGCCAATATCACTGGCTCGGGATACTCAGTCGAGTCACTAGAGGCTGCGTTATGGTGCTTTCACCATACAAATAGCTTCGAGGCTGCTGTTCTAGAAGCTACCAATCTTGGGGACGACGCCGACACGACCGCCGCTATAGTCGGGCAGTTGGCAGGAGCACATTACGGGGCTAGTAATATTCCAGCGCATTGGCTGGAGCTGCTTCACATGCGTAACGATATTGAGGCAACCGCAGATGCATTGCTCCGCGCGTCAAAAGCCCGCTAACAACTGGTTCAAGTCGTTCGCTTCGCTCACTCGGGACCGGCTAAAGCCGGCCCCTTAACCAAACGTTAGCGGCCACGGGGAGTTATATGAGACTCATAACAGCAATACTGTTAATTTTGTCCACGTACTCAGCCTTAGCCGATGAGCGCTATGAATTTTATAAATTCAACTGCTCCACAGTAATCCCCAGCTTCGAAGTCAATCGCATTAGTTACTGGAACATAAGGCAAGCCATCTGGCCAGAAGACTATGACTGGACAAAACACGTCCAACTACTTAAACGGCTTGAGCGCGAAAATAATATTTATGTCTTCAATGAATGGTACGGATATTACGATTCCCCTCAAGTCACTTTCAGTTGTGGAGAGTTTCAGGCAACGATCAACTACGACAAACAGAACCGCGAAATTGGCCCTGTTGGCTCTGAAAAGCCCGTGCGCAGAAATGCATCAATCAGTGTTACATCAAAAAATCGAGAAATTATTAAAAAAATCAACATGGAGTTGATTGCCAGAATGAGTCTTTACAAAGACGAATCAGGACTAATTCTTGCCGAATACTGTACAGGCAATAACTGCACAGAACACCACATTGAAAATATCGAACCACTTTCTAACGAAAGTTTTTTACGGTTAGGTGAAAGTGGCCGCTAACAATGCGCTCAAAGCGCTCACTTCGTTTGCTGGGACCGCGTTCCGCGGCCCCTTAGCTTAATCGTTAGGCAATCATGAACCATCTCAATTTCTCAATAAAAATATTCTTGCTTCTCGTTGGCTACATCATTGCAGCCTTCATAACAAAATTTATTATCATGCTTCCTCTTGCGAATGCCCTGCAGGGTGGAATAGAAAGTGTTTATCTTTCCTTGGTAATCTCCATAGCTGTCGCCGGACTTTGCATAGGAGCCATCTGCACTAAAACAATAAAGAACATCCCCCTTTATGGCGCGCTAGGGCTGGCAACATTAGCAACCACATATAAATTCTTTAGGCCGGATTTTTCGCCGCTTCCGCAAGTTTGGTTCTCAACGGCCTTAATTGTTACTTTTGCTTCCATCATGGTTGGTTCATATGCAGCCAAGCGGAAAGCCTAACAATTGGTTCAAAGCCGTTCGCTTCGCTCACTCGGGACCGCGTTCCGCGGCCCCTTAACCAAACGTTAGGGACAAAACATATGCAAAAGCTCGCCGGGCTTGCAGCACTCTTCCTTGCGACTACTTGTTATGGCTATGGTGACGCATACCGTGGCGACGACCTATACAGAATCAGTCTTATAAATTTAATAGCCACACCAGAAAAATATCACAATAAAAAAGTCAGGGTTATAGGTGCTGGTAGACTTGAATTCGAGGGAAATGCAATATGCCTATCAAAAGATGACATCGTGCATAGAATATCCAATAACTGCCTCTGGATCAGCGTCGATCCAGAGTCCATTAGAGCAACGCAAGAAAAGCTAGAAGAGCTCAATGGAAAGTACGTGCTCATTGAGGGAGTATTCAACTCCGAAAACACAGGTCACATGGGCATGAACAGCGGAGCAATCGAGAGCATAAACAGGTACGATCTCTGGGAGCGGAGCCGCCCCTAACAATGCGCTCAAAGCGCTCACTTCGTTCGCTGGGACCGCGTTCCGCGGCCCCTTAGCTTAATCGTTAGACGTAGGGCCATGAACAGCCACGCCGAATTTCTTGAGCTAGTCCGAAAGCATAAAACTGCTCAAGCAAATTTCAGCCTGAGCAGCAGAGTTGTTGATGATTTAGGTATCGACGGCGACGATGCTGAAGAACTTATTGAAGAGCTAAATACAGAATTTCAGCCTCAAACCATTGATGTGAACTGGTTTAAGTATTTCCACGCTGAAGCGGAGCTTCTGTCATGGAGCTACTACCTAAAGCTACTTGCACAAAAAGTAGGAATCAGAAACAAACCAGCTCTTAGACACATTGAGCAACTAACAGTTGAAAAGCTCATGGAGTTATACAATGCACATTCGCGTAACGTCTAACAATGCGCTCAAAGCGCTCACTCCGTTCGCTGGGACCGGCGAAGCCGGCCCCTTAGCTTAATCGTTAGGGCATCCAATGCATCGCTCACTAGCTGCCTGCCTACTAGCCTTATCTATTGAGGCATACGCAGAACCGGAGAACAACATTGACTGCGCCAATGCATTCTCAACGCCGGACATTGAGCAGTGCGCATCTATCTCTCTCGAAAATACAGAGAAAGAGCTGAATTTAACCTATAAAAAATTGGTGGAAAATCTTTCCCAACCAAACACTGAGTACGAAAATTACACCGAATACAGAAAAAAGCTTTTAACCGCCCAAAGAGCATGGATTACATTCAGGGAAGCGGACTGCGCTGCTCAGTACGAAATGCACAGATCAGGGACTATTCGCAATAGCATCTATCTAGCCTGCAAAGAAGAGCGCGCCAAACAGCGAATAAAGGAGCTTCAAAACTATGCTCCCTACTAGCCCTAACAAATGGTTCAAGTCGCTCGCTTCGCTCACTCGGGACCGGCTAAAGCCGGCCCCTTAACCAAACGTTAGGCTCATGGAGGAACTATGGCGTGGTATGCCATTAGATCTATCTACCACTTCGGCACTAAAGCTGATGGCACGAATATCTTTGAAGAACGGACTGTATGCTTTGAAGCAGAAACGCCTGATGAGGCGCACGAAAAAGCTGCATACGAGTCACAGCAATACGCCGAAGACAATGAGTTCATAGCCCACAATGAGCAAGTGGCCTACAAACAGGATGGAGAAAATCTAATTGATGGATACGAGCTTTGGTCCGAGCTGTTCGAGTCAAGAGAAAGCTTGTCGGAGTTCTGGATTAACCGCTATGAAAAATACACTTACCATCCAGAGCCACAAGCCTAACAATACGCTCAAAGCGCTCACTCCGTTCGCTGGGACCGGCGAAGCCGGCCCCTTAGCTTAACCGTTAGGTGTAGCTGATGTTCTACATGCGTCTTCACAGAACTTGGACCGACACTGATGGCATGATCCAAGTCAGCTTCCAAGCTTCTAATGGGCCGCAATCAGCGACTATTGAGTTCTATGCGTACCCAGAAGAGATTTCAGATTTTTCTAAAGCTCTTATAGAATTTCCGTTTACTCCGAATAATCACGCTAGTTTTGAGTACGGTACCGACCCAAGCTACTGCTGCCTATTCAAGCTTTCCGCGAAGCTTCGCAACCTAAGCGGGCATCCAGTTATCGAGCTAAAGTATGACAATCGGCGCGCAATTCCAGAAAAAGCAGAAGGCCTTTTCTACATGCCATGCGAAGCAACACTAATAAACAGCTTCGGGAAACAGCTTTCAAAATTTGCCACTGGTGAAAAATCAAACATAGAACTTGAGTGGAGCAACACCTAACAATGCGCTCAAAGCGCTCACTTCGTTCACTGGGACCGGCGAAGCCGGCCCCTTAGCTTAATCGTTAGAGATAATATTTGTGCACAATCCATTCAGAACCCCCACATATGAAGACGGCGGAGCCACAGCAAATTCAACAAGCTTGAACATCCTATTGCTTTTATTATCTATCATTGCCTCCTACATGCTGACGAAAGACTTAAGGCACTTACTTGTCACGCACAATGACTCACTGGCACAAGCAGCTAAAATTTCAATACTTCATTACATATATATAAAAGCCATCCCATTTGAAATCGCTTATTTCAGAGCTTTTTCCAGCATCGCCATGCTTATACTCATATTTTTTACAGCCCGAAACAGACATAACTTTTCAAGACACTACTTTTTTGCAATTGCTTATGGGATTACACAACTTGCATATCAAATATTGGCAATAACAGGTGTAATTGAAATTCTTAGGCAAGTATCCGGAAAAAGCATCTTCGACACAGACTTCTGGCTTCACCCAACAATAGCGCCAAGCATAATAGAAGCACTTATAAAACTCTCATTAACTATAGTTCCGCAAATAGCCTTTCTAGTACTATGCGTCACCGTCAAAGCAGCAATACAAAAGCAAAAAATTGAAAATCCATACTCCATGGGCATCTCTAACTAATGGTTCAAGCCGTTCGCTTCGCTCACTCGGGACCGGCTAAAGCCGGCCCCTTAACCAAACGTTAGAGAAAAACATGGAACGTAACCCGATACTACTTGGGCTGGCCGCAGCAGCAATTGCACTTCTAGTCGTTAAGCTTCTCAAAGCCACACTGGGCAGCAGCCTTGCAGACTTCATGCTGGAAGCTATCTATAACCTTCCATGGTTAGCTGGCGGCCTCGTCGCTGGTTACAAGTCTAAGTTTTCCCCAATCAGAAATGGCGCGATCGCAGGTGCACTCTATGGGTTCATCTTCTGCCTAATCGGAATAGCTCAAATTTCATCCCAAACCTATGGATTAGAAGAGAAAATTTCACAGCTTGGCATCGCAGCTGTGGCCATTATAAGATTTGCTTTTATGTTCTCCTTGGCGTCTGCTTTCGGATACTTACAAAAATCACAGCGTGCAATTCTCTAACAATGCGCTCAAAGCGCTCACTTCGTTCGCTGGGACCGCGTTCCGCGGCCCCTTAGCTTAATCGTTAGAAACCACGGAGGGATACATGCCAGAGAACATCGACCAATTTAACGACTATTGTGCAAAAATCCTCTCTCATCTATACGACAAATTTCCATCCCCAACAGCAATACAGACCCACATCTTAGTTGGCGGTGAAATAGATGAATACGAACTTAAAGTATGCCCAAAAACCTCTTTTGGCTCTGACACAGTTCGCTGGCTACGCAATGAAGGTTTTATTGTGGCGGAGGGCGGAAATTTTGGGACTTACCATGGTTGTTACCTTACAGCCAAAGGTCTTTCGGCACTAAATGCCACCCCCGAGTCGCTGGCTCCAGATGAAACAGTAATTGCAAAGCTCAAAAAAGGCTTAGCCACCGGGTCGTCAGAAGTAACTAAGAGCGCCATAGGTGCATTTGTTACATCAGTCATGAGTGGTGTTTTCTAACAATGCGCTCAAAGCGCTCACTTCGTTCGCTGGGACCGGCGAAGCCGGCCCCTTAGCTTAATCGTTATGCCCTAAAGGAGATGCCGTGAACTGTTACATACACGGAGACACTGGAGCAGTTGGAGTATGTAAGTCCTGCATGAAGGGGCTCTGCCATGAGTGCGCGCAGGAAGTAGATGCGTCGCTATCCTGCAAAGGCAGTTGCGAGCAACGGGTTAAATTACTTAACCGCCAGGCGTCAAGCCAAAGCTTTGCAAGCTTGTTCCGTGTCTGGCTGCCAATACTCACCATTATTTATGGGTCGTATCTAGCAGTATCTTGGTCTGGGCTATCCGGGTATCCGAGAGAAACTGGTTTGTTTCTTACGGGAGTGGCGTTCATAGCATTTGGCGTAGCCGTTCTCGTCAAAAATAAGCTTTCGAGTAAAGCATAACAATGCGCTCAACTACCGCTCACTTCGTTCGCTGGACGTCCAAAAGCTGCGCTTTTGGCCGCCCGTTAGCTTAATCGTTAGGTACCCATCGAATGCCTACAGGTGTATATAGAAGAGTTTTTATTACATCAAGATGGGCAATAAAGGTGCCTCGAATAAGAAATATTATTCGAGGGGCACGTTGCAATAGATGGGAAGCAGAGATGTGGAGAGAATGGAGGCCAAAATTCGGATGGGCACACTTATGCCCAGTTCGATTCTGCGACCCTCTGGGACTCGTTCTTGTTATGTACAGAGCACTCCAACCAGTAACTTTTGAAGAGATCAAAATCGCAAACGACGGAGAATATAGCAATTACTACCCCAACCCCGACATGGAGTATAAGCCAGAAAACTGGGGAAAAATTAAAGGCAAAATTGTTTGCTTGGATTACGGCATTGACGAGCCTGAACTAATCACAAAGATCAGGCGTAAATATCAAGAAATGAGTAGCACCTAACAATGCGCTCAAATCGCTCGCTTCGCTCACTGGGACCGGCTAAAGCCGGCCCCTTAGCTTAATCGTTAGGCACAAAATAAATATGCCAGCCATCTCCGTCACCTTGAATGGCAACCTAATTGCCAAGGTTTCAACAGGAAACCTCAACATTCTGTCCGTGAGAGTTAGCGGAGACATTCTTGCAGACACGTTTGCAACCATTGATTTCTCTGGCGGACGGTACGAACCAGATAGCGAGAGCAAACACCTAATTTGGTTAAACGAGCAGGTACTCCAACCTAACGATCAGATAGAGGTTTCCCTTCACGAACAAGGCGAAACATCCCTTATTGGCAAAACCATCGAAGAACTATACCCAGAGCCACCTCAAGCTCACGATGAGTCAATTACTCCAGAGGAAATATTTTCTGAACTATCCCAGCGCAAGGCAGTTCGCAGTGGCTTCCGGTTTGAAATTGTAACCCCCACTGGAGAGGTTCTGAACTCTCGCACCAATCCAGGCGATTACTGTTTTGGGTTTACAACTATATGGAACGGAAAAAATCCTGATCGAGCCAAAACCTGGCTAACATCAAATACTCTTGAACGCATTGCACTTCGAGAAAATGGCTCAGATCATGCGCGTCTCACGCTACAGCTTGGCCAATCAATATTTCTGCGTGTTTGCGCCTAACAATGCGCTCAACTATCGCTCACTTCGTTCGCTGGACAGTCAAAAGCTGCGCTTTTGCCTGCCCGTTAGCTTAATCGTTAGGCAAAGGAAGGCAGCACAGTGTCTGGCTGGCGACGCGAATTTATTAAACTTTCCCCACAACATCAGAGTGCCGCTCAAGCAGCAGCATATTCTGGCGCACTGATCCAACAACCTCTTTTCTTTATCCTCAAAGAAGCTATAAATCTTGGCGAGACCTGCAACCTTAAAAAGGTTATTTCTTACGTTAAGTGGATCGACCAAAATCCTGCAGCCAGTTGCAACGCAGAAATTGAAGAAGACCTATTTATACCGATAGCAAAATCCAGAGACCTACGCACAGGTCTGCTGAAGTCACTCAACAAGCAAGATTTCGAGTCAATAAAGAAATACTTCATAGAAAGTTGGCAGAACGAAGAATATCGAACAGGCAGAATTAAGGACCTCGAAAATGAGTTCAACTCAATACAAGGCTAGTATTTTCAACCTGACACATCTGCGTATCTGCCTAACAAACGGTTCAAGCCGCTCGCTTCGCTCACTCGGGACCGCGTTCCGCGGCCCCTTAACCTGAACGTTAGAGGCCAATCAAAAATGTACGATTGCTTCGGCACCGGATTTGTCGGGTACAGATTAATACTCAGCACCGTAGCAATTTACGCTTTTCTTCTAGGTCTACCTTTAGCAATCACATATGTCGCAACAGGTTTTAAAGAGCATTTTTCAAAGCAAGTTAAACTGGTGGCTCTTTGCACCATAATATTACTAGCTGGAGGCTTCTTCGTTTACGGCCCTGAAATCAGCTATATTGCAGCAGCGTTCATTGCTCTAAATTTCGGCATATCAATTCACGCAGTTATCGTACGAAACAAAACCAAGGGGAGCCTCTAACAAACGGTTCAAGCCGTTCGCTTCGCTCACTCGGGACCGCGTTCCGCGGCCCCTTAACCTGTACGTTAGGCATCAAAGAGGAAGCCTATGTGTCTCGCGGTCTATCTTGGAAGCAGTTGCCCAGTTCCAGAAGTTGAATGGGATAAAGATGCACCAGCGTTTTACGTTGAGGCTGTTGAAGAGTCTGCATCAGTTCGTGAGCGCTTCTCGGTTCCTCATGTCTACTACGCGGGCTCTCATGAAGGGTGCGGTTGCGGCTTCTCCAAGGATGGAGAGGTTGGCGAAGACTTAGAGAAATGCCTGGGGAACTATGCGGCACTTGGTCAAACCGTACGGAAAGCAATGAGTCAAGGTGCCAAAGTTGAACTCTTTGCTTGCTGGGAAGGAGATCAAACGCGGAAGCCGGAGTCATTTTTGTCCATTACTCCGGCCATGCTTGAGTCACGCGCCTTCGAATTCAAGCAGTTGGAGCTTGTGCGTATGGAGCAATCCGATGTCTATTCATCACCTGCGTCCGACTCAATGCCCGCTGCCTAAGAACTGGTTCAAGTCACTCGCTTCGCTCGTTCGGGACCGCGTTCCGCGGCCCCTTAACCAAACGTTAGGCGACAACTGAGCTTTCCCCTCTTAAGATTCATCAATCAACTCTTCCTACGCTGCTGAGGCCCGGCAGAAACTCACCTCATGCCCGCTCTCAGCGCCCAACCCTATGTGGGCTACCGCACCGAATGCGTGCCGTACAAAACGTACCCTCATACAGTTTTGAACGCGCCTCCCCAACGATTCAGTGCCCAGAGCACCGCAATGTCCGCTACGCCCCAGCCCGAACCGCAGCAGAATCATCTTCTGGCAGCCTTGTCACCGGAGGTACAAACTCGTTTGTTCCAACATTTGGAACTGGTGCCATTGCCGCTGCGTTCCGTTTTGTATGAGTCCGGGCGCCCGATGCGCCATGTTTACTTTCCAACTGACGCCATCGTCTCGCTGCAGTACGTGATGGAGAACGGAGCATCGACCGCGATTCTGGTGGTGGGCAACGAGGGATTGCTTGGCATCAGTTTGCTGATGGGCGGGGAAAGTACACCGAGTCGGTCGTTGGTACAGAGTGCCGGTTACGCTTATCGGCTCCCTAGGCAGCGAGTGAAAGAGGAGTTCAACCGCCACGGCCAGTTGTTGCTGCTGATGCTGCGTTATACCCAGGCGCTAATTACCCAAGTCTCGCAGACCGCTGTGTGCAATCGGCACCACTCGATCGACCAGCAGCTCTGCCGCTGGCTTCTGCTGTCCATGGATCGTCTGTCACACAACCATTTGACCATGACGCAGGAGTTCATCGGCAACATGCTCGGTGTGCGCCGCGAAGGTGTTACCCAGGCCGCGTTGAAGTTGCAGCACCTCGGCGTCATTTCATATTCGCGCGGATTGATCAAAGTACTTGATCGGTCAAAACTTGAGCAACTGAGTTGCGAGTGCTACTCAGTGGTAAAGAAAGAAACAGACCTGCTGCTTGACTACATACCGCAGCGTCAGGTGATCACCAATACCGATGCCATTCCCACTGCGACGCTGCCCAAGCCATAGGCATGAGTTTTGGCTCTGTGATCGAGACCGCCTGCACCACCGGGTTGAGCCGGAAACGGCTGCTGGCGTGAGCCAATTCGTACAACGATATTTACTGCCAAGATCCGTGCGCAGACGCGGCTCATACTTTGGTGCGCTTTGCGTGTTATTTGCTGGCCGATAATTCCGCCAGATTTCATGATGGTCAACGAGCAAAGATCCAAGCGCCCTCCCCGCAACAAAGCACTTTTTGACGGATGGGGATACAAGGATGTATCCGCGCCAACGATTAATGTTGACTAGCGCCTTTCTGGCCTTGATCAGCCAACTGCCAGGCTGCATGACCTCTACCCTGCACGCTGACTATAACTATCAAGTAGCGCTTTCCTGGGTGCTGATCACTCGCGATGGCAAGAACCTTGCCATATTGGGCGCCAAGCCTGGCCACCCGCCGCAAACGTCGGCGAGAATCCCACTCACCGCAGCAGACCAGAGGCCAAGGCAAGCGAGCTGCTCGGGATCTGCTTGATATGTTGCCTGTAAAGACTCACCCCATCACAAGGACCCGCGATGAAAACTACCCTCCTCCTGCTCACCTTGACCCTCGCCATGGCCGGTTGCCAGCTAGACGATGAAACCCTGGCTCTGGAGGCCAATGCCAAGGAAGAGCAGGTCTGGACCTTCGTCCAGTTCAACGTGCCGGAAGAAGATGAAGGGCTGGAGTCCTTTTATTACTACGGCAAGGTCTCGAAAAGCCTCTATCAGTTGATCAGCAGCAACCGCCTGCAGAGTGGTTTCCTGCGCTTGCAGGACATGCATTACTGGGGAGATGACGACCTGATTCACACCTACCGCGACCTGCAGAACAGCGGCGAGATGGTGTTTCGCATCGAAGACATCCGCAGCATGAAACTGGTACGCAAGGCGCCCACGCCGGGACTCGGCTATGAGCAGTTCGAGGAGCCGCAGAACAAGGGCATCAAGCCGGCAGCCGCGACACTGGAACAGGGCTCCTGAATCCAGTTCGTAGTCGTTGCACGCGCGGGTATCACCGCCCTGTCGGGCGCCATCGCCCCCCGCCAAACCGCTTCGTTGTGTAAAGGAATACCTGCGTGCGTAAAGGCCTCTCTGCCCTGCTCTGGCTTGCCACCCTGCTCCTGGCTGTGTGGGCCTGGAACCTGAAAGATCCCCATCTGCTGGCGCTGCGCCCTTATGAAAGCGCGTTGCTGATCGGCCTGTGCCTGCTGTTGGCGCTGCTGTTCCAGCGCTACCAGGGGCGCCGGGCCTGCGTGCTGGGTATGGCCGTACTGCTGGG
This sequence comes from Aquipseudomonas guryensis, assembly GCF_014164785.1. Lineage (GTDB taxonomy): Bacteria > Pseudomonadota > Gammaproteobacteria > Pseudomonadales > Pseudomonadaceae > Aquipseudomonas > Aquipseudomonas guryensis. The sequence goes on from NZ_JACJFN010000006.1 coordinate 12,369, forward strand.
CAGCGCCGGCTTTAGCGCTTATGGCGAGTGGACGCTGCAGCGCCAGAAAGCGGCGGTGCAGGCGGGGGAACTGAGCGGCGCCCGCGTGGTGGGCGCACATTTGCTGGTGGGCTACAGCGATCTCGATGAGTTGCGCATGCTGGTTGGCCGGGGCCTGGTCGCCGGGGTGTTCATCACCCGGCGCAATCTGCAGGAGAAAACCTTCAAGCAACTGCAGGCTGAAATCGTCGAACTGCAGCAGCTGCGCCACGCCGCCGGGCTGCCGGCACTGCTGATCGCCAGCGACCAGGAAGGCGGCCTGGTTTCCCACCTGTCGCCACCCCTGCCGCAGCGCGCGCCGCTGGCCAGCCTTCTCGCAGACTCGCCTAACACCGCGCAACAACTGCGGCGTGCCGAGCAGTACGGGGCTGTGCAGGGGGCAGAACTGGCCCGACTGGGGATCAACCTGAACTTCAGCCCGGTGGTGGATATCAAGCCGGAGACGCCGGGACAACTGCTGGACTTCCACAGCCGTATTAGCCAACGAGCCATCGCCAGCGATCCCGGCACGGTCAGCACCATCGCCCTGGGCTACAGCCGCGGCCTGCAGAGCCAGGGCGTGCTGCCAACGCTCAAGCATTTCCCCGGCCTGGGCAGGGTCAGCGCCGACACGCACCACTTCTCCGCCAGCCTGGATGCACCGCTGGCAGAGCTGAACCAGCGAGACTGGCGGCCTTTCCGTGAGGTCGCCGGGCAGACGCACGCGCTGATCATGCTCGGCCATGTGGTGTTAAGCGCGATCGATCCTGACAATCTGGTCGCCACCTCGCCACGGGTGATTGAGGATTTGCTGCGCGGCCAATGGCAGCACCAGGGCGTGCTGATCACCGATGACCTGACCATGGCAGCGGCCTACAACCGCGGGCTCTGCACAGTCGCAATCGGCGCGCTGAATGCCGGCGTGGATCTGCTACTGGTGTCCTACGATCATGAAAAGGTCTATCCACTGCTGGACTGCCTGAGCCAGGCTCAGGCCAACGGCACTCTGGATCGCAAACAGTTAGAGCGCAGCACCCAGCGGCTTGCCGAACAACAGAGCTGGCTGAGCGAAACGTACCCACAACCCTAAACCGCCGACGTTGACGCCGCAGAGTAGCAAGCACCCACCATCAGGAGTCGCCATGCCAAGATTCAAGCTGTTTGCCGCCCTTGCCACCCTGCTCTGCCTGCCGCCCGCCCTGGCGCTGGAGCAGAACAACAGCGTCAAGATTGCTACCGTGCTGAAGACCCAGAATAGTTGGGACGGCAAGCCACTGGCCTATCCCACAGGACAAGCCGAGGTCACCGGTATGCTCATCGAGATCGCAGTAGGTGGCGAGACAGGCTGGCACCTGCATCCGCTGCCGTCATTCGGCATGGTGCTGGAGGGTGAGCTGGAAGTGCAGCTGAGAAACGGCGCAGTCAAACACCTGAAAGCCGGCGAGGCACTGGCCGAGGTGGTCAACACCCTGCACAACGGGCGCAACACTGGCCAGGTGCCGGTCAAGCTGGTTGTGTTCTATACAGGGACCGTCGGCCAGGCGCTATCGATAAAGCCAAGGCTGCAGCCATGATGCATGGCTGCAGCGTTTCAGCCCAGGGCAGGGTTTAGATACCCGCCCGTCCCGGATCTTCCGGCGGGTTCTCTTCCTCGATTTCTTCCAGCTTCAGCTCCATGCCCCAGTTCGCGACATCGGCCGCGGGCTTCGGCGCGGCCGGTGCGGGAGCAGCCTGGGACGCTGCGGCAACCTGGGCGGCGGCGTTAGCCGGGTTCTCGCGATGCAGCTTGAGCTTGAGGCGCACGTTGTTCGCCGAGTCGGCGTTCTTCACCGCTTCTTCTTCATCAATGCTGCCTTCGTGGACTAGGTCGATCAGCGCCATATCGAAGGTCTGCATGCCGAGGTTCTTCGACTTCTCCATAGTTTCCTTGATCTCGGAGAAGTCGTTGCGCTTGATCTGGTCGCGAATGGTCGGCGTGCCGAGCAGCACCTCGACCGCCGCGCGACGCTTGCCATCCACAGTCTTGACCAGGCGCTGGGAGACGAAGGCCTTGAGGTTGTTGCCCAGGTCGTTGAGCAGTTGCGGGCGACGCTCTTCGGGGAAGAAGTTGATGATGCGGTCCAGCGCCTGGTTGGCGTTGTTGGCGTGCAGGGTGGAGATCGCCAGGTGTCCCGTGTCGGCAAAAGCCAGGGCATGTTCCATGGTCTCGCGATCGCGGATTTCGCCGATCAGGATCACGTCCGGCGCCTGGCGCAAGGTGTTCTTCAGTGCCGCGTGGAAGCTGCGGGTATCCACGCCGACTTCGCGCTGGTTGATGATCGATTTCTTGTGCCGGTGCACGTATTCCACCGGGTCTTCGATGGTGATGATGTGTCCGCCGCTGTTGCGGTTGCGGTAGTCGATCAGCGCTGCCAGGGAGGTCGACTTGCCCGAGCCGGTGCCACCGACGAACAGCACTAGGCCACGCTTCTCCATGATGGTCTTGAGCAGCACTTCCGGCAGCTTGAGGTCTTCGAACTTGGGGATTTCCATCTTGATGTTACGCGCGACGATGGACACTTCGTTGCGCTGCTTGAAGATGTTGATGCGGAAGCGGCCGATATTGGGCAGGGAAATCGCCAGGTTCATCTCCAGCTCACGGTCGAAGTCCGCGCGCTGCTCCGCATCCATCACGCCAGCGGCAATCGCCGCAACCTCACCCGGTTTCAGCGGCTCGGCGCTGAGCGGCTTGAGTACGCCATTGAACTTGGCGCAGGGCGGTGCTCCCGTGGACAGATAAAGGTCGGAACCGTCCTGGCTGGACAGGATCTTGAGCATTGCGGAGAGGTCCATGGGGCGCGCTTCCATCGGTGTGGAGTTAACAAGTTAGGCCATGTTTGCCGCTTCTTCCGGCGAGAACAAGCCTGAAAACCGGCGCCATTCTGATGGCGCAGCAAATGCTGGCACAATAGCAGCCCGAAGAAAATGAGGAGCCCGTCATGGCAAAGGCAATGGCCCGCCACATTCTGGTCAAGACCGAAGCAGAAGCCGCTGCGCTGAAGAAACGCATCGCCGCTGGCGAGGCCTTCGATGTGCTGGCACGCAAGTACTCGACCTGCCCGTCTGGCAAGAAAGGCGGCGACCTGGGCGAAGTACGGCCGGGGCAGATGGTTCGCTCAATCGACCAGGTGATCTTCAAGAAAGAACTGCGCACCGTGCATGGCCCGATCAAGAGCCAGTTCGGCTATCACCTGGTGCAGGTGTTCTACCGCGACTGAGCCACCTGTGCGCAAGCTTCTGTTATCCCGCCTGTCCCACGCGACTGCCCTTCGCCGCCCTAAACCGCTACAATCGCGCCCTTTTGCGCAGCCGCGCCCTCGCTCCCCGGGATTCCAGTCGTGATTTCTACCGCTAACATCACCATGCAGTTCGGCGCCAAGCCGCTGTTCGAGAACGTTTCCGTCAAGTTCGGCAACGGCAACCGCTACGGCCTGATCGGGGCCAACGGCTGCGGTAAGTCGACCGTCATGAAGATTCTCGGTGGTGATCTGGAGCCTTCCGGCGGCCAGGTGATGCTCGAGCCGAACGTACGTCTGGGTAAATTGCGCCAGGATCAGTTCGCTTACGAGCAGTTCAGCGTGATCGACACCGTGATCATGGGTCACGAGGAGCTGTGGACGGTCAAGGCCGAGCGCGACCGCATCTATTCGCTGGCAGAGATGAGCGAAGAAGACGGCATGAAGGTCGGCGAGCTCGAAGGTGAGTTCGCCGAGATGGACGGCTACACCGCCGAGTCCCGCGCGGGCGAACTGCTGCTGGGCCTGGGCATTCCGCTCGAGCAGCACTTCGGCCCGATGAGCGAAGTCGCGCCGGGCTGGAAACTGCGCGTGTTGCTGGCCCAGGCGCTGTTCTCCGACCCGGAAGTGCTGTTGCTGGACGAACCGACCAACCACCTGGATATCAACACCATCCGCTGGCTGGAAAACATTCTGGTGCAGCGCAACAGCACCATGATCATCATTTCCCACGACCGTCACTTCCTGAACTCGGTCTGTACCCATATGGCTGACCTGGACTACGGCGAGCTGCGCCTGTTCCCGGGTAACTACGACGAGTACATGATCGCCGCCACCCAGTCGCGCGAGCAGCTGCTGTCGGACAACGCCAAGAAGAAGGCGCAGATCAGCGAACTGCAGAGCTTCGTCAGCCGCTTCTCGGCCAACGCCTCGAAAGCCAAGCAGGCCACCAGCCGCGCCAAGCAGATCGACAAAATCCAGCTGGCCGAGGTCAAGCCGTCCAGCCGCGTCAGCCCGTTCATCCGCTTCGAGCAGAACAAGAAGTTGCACCGCCAGGCCGTGATGGTCGACAAGATGGCCAAGGGCTTCGACGGCAAAACGCTGTTCAAGAACTTCAGCTTCCAGGTCGAAGCCGGCGAGCGCGTGGCCATCATCGGCCCCAACGGCATCGGCAAAACCACCCTGCTGCGCACCCTGGTCGGCGAACTGACCCCGGATGCCGGCTCGGTAAAATGGACCGATAGTGCGGAAATCGGCTACTACGCCCAGGATCACGCCCACGACTTCGAAGACGACGTGACCCTGTTCGACTGGATGAGCCAGTGGACCCAGGGCGAGCAGATGGTGCGCGGCACCCTCGGGCGCATGCTGTTTTCCAACGACGAGATCCTCAAGTCGGTGAAAGTCATCTCCGGTGGTGAGCAAGGCCGCATGCTGTTCGGCAAGTTGATCGTGCAGAAGCCCAACGTGCTGGTGATGGACGAACCGACCAACCACCTGGACATGGAATCGATCGAGTCGCTCAACCTGGCGCTGGAGAACTATCCGGGCACGCTGATCTTCGTCAGCCACGACCGCGAGTTCGTCGGCTCCCTGGCCACGCGCATCATCGAGCTGTCGGCTAACGGTATCACCGACTTCAGCGGCACCTACGATGACTACCTGCGCAGCCAGGGCGTGATCGTCTGACCGAGCCTGACCGCAATGAAAAAGCCCCGCAGATGCGGGGCTTTTTTTGTTACGACGCGGCCGTTACGGACGACCGAGAAAATCCATCTTGCCGATCTCCAAGCCGTTATGACGGAGGATGGCGTAGGCCGTGGTCAGGTGGAAATAGAAGTTCGGCAACACGAAGTTGAGCAGGTAGTCCTGGCCCGTGAACTTCATCTCGGCGCCCGGGAACCTGAGCACGACCTCCCTGCCCTCGCTGCCGTCGATCTGCGCGGCACTGAAGCCCTCGATAAAGTCCACGGTCTTCTGAATGCGCGCCTGCAGCTCGGCGAAGCTGCTCTCGGTATCGGCGTAGCTGGGCATCTCCACGCCGGCCAGGCGTGCGGCACAGCCTTTGACGGCATCGCTGGCGATCTGCACCTGGCGGGTCAGCGGGTGCATATCGGGCGCCAGACGCGCATTGAGCAATACCGCAGGGTCGATCTTCTTCGCGTCGGCATAGGCGGCAGCCTTGTCGAGGATGGTCGAGAGGTTGCCGAACATACGCACGAACACCGGAATGGAAACCTGGTACATGGAAAGCGACATCGAAGAAACTCCTGTATGAAGAATGGCCATCGGACTCTGCTAGGGTAGCTGCAGTTCAGCCAAGGGAGACTGCATCTTGATGACCGCCGTACAGATAGCCGAGTTTTGCCTGAGCCTGCCCGGCGCCCGCGAAGACCTCAAGTGGGGCAGCAATCGGGTGTTCTCCGTCGCCGGCAACAAGATGTTCGCCATCCTCGATTTTCTCGGCAACGAGCTGGCCTTCAAGGTCGACAAGGAGCTGTTTCTCGGCTTCGTCGACCGCCCCGGCATCCGCCCTGCGCCCTATCTGGCGCGGGCCTTCTGGATCAGCATGGCGCCACCCTTGCCGCTCGGCGACGACGAACTGCGCGAGCTACTGCGTCGCTCGCACCAGTTGGTGGTGCGCAAACTGCCGAAGGTTCGCCAGGTCGGCCTGCTGCTCGATCAGTAAGGCAAGGCACCGCGCAGATAATCGCCAAGAAAACGGCCATCCAGCAGCAGATGGTCGAACCAGAAGCCCTGATGCAGCAAGATGATCAGCCAGAACAGCAGCTGGAACGGCAATTTGCGCGTCTTGTGCCGAAACACCTGCTGCGCCACCAGCGCACCGGGCCAGCCGCCGAGCAAGGCCACAAGCTGCAATTGGCTTTCCGGGATACGCCAGCGCCCCTTCTGCGCGCAGCGCTTGTCGTTCCAGTACTGGCCGAAACTGATCAGGCTGAGCAGCGGATAGGCGCCCAATGCCCACACAACCCCGGCGCCAAGCCAAAGCTGCAAGGCCCCGGCCAGAGGTAGCGCACACAGCATCAGCAGAACGACCAGCTTAAGCGGCAGTTGCTGAATAGCCCCTGTGGCAGCACGAGATGCGCGCGGCACGGACTCCTCTGCCGCAGCGCGCGGTTTGCGCCGAATCGCCGGACGATCCAGGCTCAAGCCTTCGAAGCGCATATGCTCGGCACGCGGGCGCCCCTGGGCATCCTTGCCGGGCACGAACAGCACCGTATCACCCGGCTGCGGACGGCGCTCACCGCGCAGCGCCGAGACATGCACGAACAGCTGCTCACCGCCCTGCTCCGGCAGGATGAAACCGAAGCCCTTGGCATCGTTCCAGCTTTTCAGGGTGCCGCGTTTCTCAGTCGCCAGCATGCTCTCAGTGGGCCTGCACGGTGGCCCAGTCGATCAGGCTGAACTGCCAGGTGGCGAGGATCAGCAGACCGAAACCAATGCGGTACCAGGCAAACACCGCATAGCTGTGGTTGGCGATGAACTTGAGCAGGGCGCGCACGGCGATCATGGCGAAAACGAAAGACACCACGAAGCCCAGGGCGAACACCGGCAGGTCACTGGGCTGGAACAGCTCGCGGTACTTGTAGCCGGAATATACTGCCGCGCCGACCATGGTCGGCATGGCGAGGAAGAAGGAAAACTCGGTAGCCGCACGGCGCGACAGGCCGAACAGCAGGCCGCCAATGATGGTCGAGGCTGAGCGCGAGGTGCCGGGAATCATCGCCAGGCACTGGGCACAGCCGATCTTCAAGGCTTCCTTCCAGGTCATGTCGTCGACTTCCTCGACCGTCACCTCATGCTGGCGCTGCTCGGCCCACAGCATGACTATCCCGCCCACTACCAAAGCCACAGCAACGGTGATGGGGTTGAACAGGTAATGGTGGATCTGGTCGGAAAAGGCAACGCCCAACACCACCGCCGGCATGAAGGCAATCAGCAGATTGAGCGTGAAACGCTGCGCCTGTGCCTGGCGGGGCACGTTGAACGCAACGGTGAGGATCTTGCGCCGGTACTCCCAGACCACCGCGAGGATGGCGCCGAGCTGAATGATGATATTGAAGGCCTTGGCCCGGTCGCCATCGAAGCCGATCAGGTCGGCGACGATGATCTGGTGACCGGTGCTGGAAATCGGCAGGAACTCGGTCAGCCCTTCGACTACACCTAGAATCACTGCCTGCAGGGCTGTCCACAAATCCATGAATTACCTCAGGCTGGCCTCCGATGGAAAGCGGCCGATAACAGGTTGAGCCTGACTTAGCAGGCGGAAAAACGCCGGCATGCTAGCAGATACGCCAGGCCCACGCCGCCTTGACCTACGGCTAATGGCACAGCTTCTAGACTGGTCAATAGTCTTGTGACCTGCCCCAGAACAAGAACAGGGAGTTGCCCCCATGAACAGTATGCGCAATCTGCCCATCAGCCGCCGCCTGTGGCTGATCCTGCTGTCCTCTATCCTCATGCTGCTGGCGCTGGCCGGCCTGATGCTGCAACAGATTCACGGCGACCTGTACCAGGCCAAGGCCCTGAAAACGCGGCATGTGGTGGAAAGCGCGATCGGCGTGCTCAAGCACTTCCATGGCCTGGAAAACGCCGGACTGGCGCGAGCCGAAGCGCAGAAACAGGCGATGGAGGTGATCCGCGGGCTGCGCTACGACCAGGACGACTACTTCTGGATCAACGATCTCGTCCCGGTGATGATCATGCACCCGACCAACCCGAAACTCGAAGGACAGAACCTTTCGGCCAACAAAGACCCGGACGGCAAGTTTTTGTTCAACGAGATGGTCGCCGTGGCGAAGAAGGACGGCGCCGGCCTGGTCGACTACCGCTGGCCCAAGCCGGGCTCGGCCGAGCCTGTGCCCAAGGTGTCCTATGTCGAGCTGTTCCAGCCCTGGGGCTGGATTCTTGGCTCGGGCATCTACGTCGATGATGTGCAGAACGAGTTCCGTGCCCAGGCCTTGCGCACCCTGGGCCTCCTGCTGATCATCGCTCTGCTGCTGGCTGGCCTGGTCATCCTCATCGCCCGCAGCATCGCCAGGCCGCTCGACGAAGCGGTGAATGCCATGGCCAACATCGCCAGCGGCGAGGCCGACCTGACCCGCAGCCTGGATCACAGCGGGCGTGACGAGCTGACGGCTCTGGGCAGCCATTTCAACGCCTTCACCGGCAAACTGCGCGGGGTTATCGGTCAGTCCCTGCAGGCCGCCGGCAGCCTGGATCAGGCCTCGCAATCGCTCGGAACGATTGCTGGCAATGCCCAGCAGCACAGCCAGCAGCAATCGCAGCAAATGGAACTGGTGGCCACGGCGATCAACCAGGTGTCCTACGCCGTGCAGGATGTGGCGAAGAATGCCGAACATGCCGCCAGCGAGGTGCGCCTGGCCGAGGAGCAGGCGTTGCAGGGACAGCACAACATCGACAGCAGCCTGCAGCAGATCGACCAGCTCTCCGCCACCATCGAGCAGGCCGTCGAAGTGATGCGCGCCCTGGCGGCGGAAAGCACGCAGATCGGTAGCGTGCTGGAAGTGATCCGCGCCATCGCCGAACAGACCAACCTGCTGGCCCTCAACGCCGCCATCGAAGCCGCCCGCGCCGGCGAGCAGGGCCGTGGCTTTGCCGTGGTCGCCGACGAGGTGCGCCTGCTGGCTCAGCGCACCCAGCAGTCTACGGCGGAGATCCAGGGCATGATCGAAAGCCTGCAGCGCAACTCGGAAGCGGCGGTCAGGGTGATCAATACCAGCAGCCAGGCATCCCGGCAGACTGTCGAGCAGGCGCGCCAGGCCGGGGAAAGCCTGAGCCAGATCGCCAGCTCACTGCGTAACCTCACGGGCTTGAATGCTTCGATCGCCAGTGCCACTCTGCAACAGTCGCATGTGGTCGACGATATCAACCACAATGTCACCCAGGCGGCTTCTTTGGCTCATGAAAATGCCCTGGCCGCCGATCAATCCAGTGAGGCCAGCCAGCACCTGGGCCACCTGGCAAGGCAACTCAACCAGTTGCTGGGACAATTTCGCGTATGAGGGCTGAATGAGCAGCATGGAACACCAGGAAGTCGACCTGAGCCGGCCACAGAACCAGGACCTGATCTGGGATCTGAACAGCATCGCCCGCCGCGAACTGGCCGAACGCTTCATCAAGCTGTTCGAGAACCGCCTGTGCGTCTATTCCGAGTCGGTACGCCAGCTCTATACCAACTACAACCTGCACTTCCCCAGTGACCAGGGGCGCAAGATGGTGGTGCTACCCAACCCCTACGCCTTCCACGACACCCTGCACGGCATCGAGATCGCCGCCGTGCGCCAGACCGGGCTCTGCGTACTGCCCGGTGTGGTGCTGGGCAAGCCGGGGCTGCTGCTGACCACGCAAATGAAGAATGGCGGCCCGGCGCCCAAGACCATGCCATTCAAACAGGCCCTGGCGCAGATCATCAGCAACCAGAAGAAGATCGGTGACGTGTTCCTGCCGATCATGATGAAAGGCGACCTGCGCGAGTTCGACCAGCAGATGCCCTACATCCACCTGCACCGCCTGCAGGTCCAGCGGCTTACTCGCCTGTCGACCTTCGAGCGCGACGATATCCAGCAGACTATCACCCGCAAGCTGCTGGCACTCTATCGCCAGGCCGACAGCCTGGACTGCTAGGGCATCAGCCCTGCAGTACACCACCCCAGGCCAGCAACAGACTCACGCAGACGATCAGGGTCAACGGCCTGCGCAAGGCCGGGTACCAACGCGGAGCCAGCCCCAGGCTCACAGCCCTTAGATCGCCCAGATAGAGTGCGACAAAGCACAGCAACAGCAAGGGCAACGCCAGGCCGTGCGGCAAATTGCCGGCAATCGCCAGCCAGCCCAGCAGGGGCGGAATCACCGAAAGCCCCAACTGCAGGCGTGCAGCGGTTTCCTGCTGGTCCGCACGCATGGCCAATCCCCAGTGAATGGCGCCCATGAAGGCCAGGATCACAGCAGCATAATCGAGCAAGGCCTCTAGTACCCAAGGGCGCCAGCCTATGGGGATGAGCCACACCCCCAAAGCGCCGGAAATGAACGGTAGCAAACCGGCATAACCCAGCAGCCTGGCCAACAGCGGCGGATGACTGGCATTGAAATCGTACATGTCTTGCTCCTTGTAAGGGTTAACAGCCAACTTAGCAGGCATCAGTAGGCTTCTGGCTGTACTCAGGCAGCTAACTGACAAGTTTGGAATGGCTACTTGCCATCCAGCCACCGGATTGGCATAAACGTACCCCATAACAAAATCGCCACACGGATGTTGAAGTATGCGAACCCTGCGCCGTGCCCTGTATCTGGTCGTACTGCTCGCCCTGCTCGCCGGCGCCGTAGTGCTCTACTACATCGCCAAGCCCAATTTGCCGCAGTTCAGCCCGCCCAGCCAGGTGCATTACCTCGGCCAATGGGATGAGAAAGCGCGCCAGACCTACTACTACACACCGCAGGGTACTCAGGTCAAAGGCCTGCGCTACGACTGGTTCACTGCGCTGGAACTGCCCTTCTCCACCGACAAGTTCGCTACCCCCGACTACCTGGCCCGCTTCGGTTTCCTCACCGATCCGCAGCAGCAAGCCAGCGCGCTCAACCCCGGCAACCTACCTGTAGGTTTCGCTCGCCACCAGGACGTGGAAAGTGGCGCGCAGTTCCTCGATATCACCTGTTCCGCCTGCCACACCGGCGAATTGCGCTACCAAGGCCAGGCCATCCGCATCGACGGCGGCGCCGCCCTGCACTCGCTGGCCTCCACCGTGCCTACCCTCAAGGGCGGCAGCTTTGGTCAGGCGCTGGGCATGAGCATGGCGTTTACCTATTACAACCCGATCAAGTTCAAGCGCTTTGCCAAGACGGTGCTGGGCGACAACTACGAACAAGGCAAAAAACAGCTGCGCAGCGACTTCAAAGTGGTACTCGACCGCCTGCTGGGCACCGCGATGAACGACTGGCACCGCGGCCTCTACCCCACCGAGGAAGGCTTCGGCCGTACCGATGCCTTCGGCCGCATCGCCAACAGCGTGTTTGGCGATGCCATCGACGCCAGCAACTACCGGGTGGCCAACGCGCCAGTCAGCTACCCGCAGGTGTGGGACATCTGGAAGTTCGACTGGGTGCAATGGAACGGCTCGGCCATGCAGCCGATGGCGCGCAATATCGGCGAGGCCCTGGGCGTAGGAGCCACCCTGCACCTGTTCGACGAGAATGGCGGGCAACTGAGCGAGGCCGAGCGCTATCCCTCCAGCGTGCGCCTGCGTGATCTCTACACCCTGGAAGAAACCCTCAAGCAGCTGAAACCGCCGGTTTGGCCGGAAGCAGTGCTGGGCAAGGTCGATATCGAGCTGGCCAGCCAAGGCCGCGCCCTGTTCAGCGAAAACTGCGCCTACTGCCATGCGCCTGATCCCAAGCCGCGTGACGAACGTCTGGCTGCAGCGCGTGATCCGGAATGGCGCATGCGCATCGTGCCGACGCGGATCATCGGCACCGACCCGACCACCGCCGACAACATCGCCGACCACCGCTTCGATATCAGCAAGCTGGGCTGGAAGAAGGAAGAACTGGCCAAGCTGGACGTCAAACTGTTCGGCGCCAGTCTCGACGAAGTCGATTTCGCCAGTATCTCAAGCGCCAAGGGCCTGGCCTACATCACCGCCTATGTGGAAAACCGCGCTTACCAGGATGCCGGCATCCAGCCGCGTGAGCGCTGGCGCATGGACGGCTACGGCCTGGCCATCGGCGTGCAGGAGAAGCGAGGTTACAAGGCGCGCCCGTTAAACGGTATCTGGGCCACCCCGCCTTTCCTGCACAACGGCTCTGTACCCAACCTGTTTCAGCTGCTGTCGCCCGTGGTCGAACGGGACAAGCAATTCTGGGTCGGCAACTTCGAGTACGACCCCAAGCGCGCCGGTTTCCTCACCGGCCAGTTCGACGGCGGTTTTCTGTTCGACACCCGCATCACCGGCAACAGCAACCGCGGCCACGAATTCCGCGACGGCTGCCGGGTCGACGGGGTAATCGGCCGCGCGCTGGCCCCGCAAGAGCGCTGGGCGCTGATCGAGTATCTCAAGGTCATGGGTGATCCGGCGCTGGAAGGCCAGCTCAAGCCCGTCGAAAGCAAAGCCTGGACCCCTGGCCCCAGCTGCCAGATCTGACAAGGATATCCACCATGCTCAAGCGTTTCTGGCTCTGGCTCGGCCGCCTGCTCGGCAAGCTGCTTCTCATCCTGCTCCTGCTCGGCCTGCTGGGCTGGGCGATCGGCGCGCTGTACTACGGCTGGAAGTTTTCCGGCCCGGTATCGACCGAGGAGCAGATCCCGGCCGATGAGGCCGCCCTCACCCAGGGCATCATCGAAGACGCCATCAGTGTGGTCGAACAGCACCGTGACAACACCCGCGTGCTGCGCGATGCCCATGCCAAGGCCCACGGCTGTGTGAAAGCAGAAGTCACCGTACTGCCGACCCTGGATGCGACCCTGCGTCAGGGTGTACTCAGCGAGCCGGGCAAAACCTGGCAAGCCTGGATGCGCCTGTCCAACGGCAACGCCTACCCGCAGTTCGACCGCGCCCGCGATGCCCGCGGGATGGCTATCAAGCTGCTCGACGTGCCCGGTGACAAGCTGCTCAGCAGCCCGGCCACGGCCGGCGACCAGGACTTCGTGATGTTCAACCACCCGGTGTTCTTCGTGCGCGATGTGGCCGAGTACAAACAGAACTTCGCAGCCCAGGCCAACGGTCAGAAGATCCTCGCCTTCTTCCCCAGCTGGGATCCGCGCAGCTGGGAGCTCCGTCACCTGATCATCGCCCTGAAGACCCTAAGCCCGGCGCCGGAGAGCCCGGTGGCAACCACCTACAACTCCATCGCTCCGTTCAAGCTTGGCCCACACAACATCAAATACCGGGTGATTCCCGACCCGGCCAGCTGCCCGTCCTACGCACTACCGGAACAGAACGAAGACCTGCCTAATTTCCTGCGCAGCGCCCTGTACCAGCAGCTGTCGCTGGATCGCGTGCCGGCCTGCTTCGCCCTGCAGGTACAGCGGCAGAACCCCGAACACTACATGCCGATCGAAGACCCCAGCGTGGAATGGAGCGAAGCCATCTCGCCTTTCGAGACCGTGGCAACCATCAAGGTGCCGGCCCAGGACTTCGATAGCCGCGAGCAGAACCTGCTCTGCGACAACCTGTCGTTCAACCCCTGGCACGCCCTGCCCGAGCATCGGCCGATTGGCGGCATCAACCGCCTGCGCAAGGCCGTGTATGAAGCAGTGAGCGTGTACCGGCACCAGCGCAACGACGCGCCGCAGGCGCACTGAAACAGCAAGGCCGCCCTTCGGGCGGCCTTCGTATTGCTGTAGCCCGGATGCAATCCGGGGAAGCAGGCAACTCTGTTCCCGGATTGCATCCGGGCTACGCTCAGAAACGCTGCAGGTCGATCACCGCAAAGCTGGCCACCGTGTCGTGGCCGCGCAGCTCGCCCCCTTCGCGGGCCAGGCCGATGGTCTGCAGACCGGCCTGCTGCGCGGCATCCAGCTCCTCGACGATATCGGAGAGAAACAGAATCTCGTCGGCTGGCAGGCCGATGCTCTCGGCGATACGCCGATACGAGCCCACCTCGCGTTTGGGTCCACTGGTGGTATCGAAATAGCCGCTGAACAGCGGAGTCAGGTCGCCCTCCTCGGAACAGCCGAAAATCAACTGCTGCGCCTGAATCGACCCCGACGAGTAGACATACAGCGCATAGCCCTCGGCCTTCCAGCGCTTGAGCGCCTCCACCGCATCCGGGTAGACATGCCCCTTGAGTTGCCCGGCCTGGTAGCCTTCGGCCCAGATCATGCCCTGCAGCGCTTTGAGCGGCGTGGCCTTGCGGTCTTCGGCGATCCAGCCAAGGAGGATCTCGATGAGCCGGATCAGGTCGGCATCCGCCTCGCCGCTTTGCGCCCGCACCGCGTCCAGTTGTTCGATCAGCAAGGGCTCATCGGCGTGGTGCAGCACGAAATCCGGCAGATGCCTCGCGGCATAGGGAAACAGCACATCGAAAACGAAACTCACCGAGCTGGTGGTGCCTTCGATATCGGTGAGGATGGCTTTGATCGGCATGGGAAAACTCCAGATTTCGGGTGACGATCTCCCCCACAAGCAGTGAGGTGAGACAGGCGGTTTGGCGCGCTCAGACGGGCTGACACGACACAGGCAGCTTCGCAACAGTCCCCTCTCCCGTAAACGAGCGAGGGGAGACAAACGGCTTGTGCTTTGCTGGCAACTACGCGCCGCCCTCCGCCATTTAGGGGGCGCTCGGTAATCAGTCTTCCAAACGCGGGAAGCGGCTGGCGATCTCGTCGCCGGTGAAATTGGCCACCCAGCCCTCGGGATTGTTGAACAGGCGAATGGCCACGAAATGCGGGAACTCGCCCATGTCGAACCAGTGGCGGGTGCCGGCCGGTACCGAGATCAGGTCGTTCTTCTCGCACAGTACGGCGTACACGTAGTCGTCGATGTGCAGGCTGAACAGGCCACGCCCGGCGACGAAGAAGCGCACCTCGTCCTCGCCATGGCGGTGTTCGTCGAGGAACTTGGCGCGCAGTTCGTCCTTCTGCGGGTGATCCCTGTTCAGGCTAACCACGTCGACCGTGACATAGCCCTGCTCACGCATCAGCTGGTCGATCTGCGGGCGATAGGCGGCAATCACCTCGTCCTGGCTGGCGCCGGGCTGGATCTTCGCGGCGGCCTGCCAGCGCTCGAAACGCACACCGACTTCGCCCAGGGTGCTGGCGATGTCTTCCAGGTGGGTCAGCACCTTGTTCGGCACGTCCGGGCTGGACTGGTGGTAGACGGTCAGGCTGCTCATGTTCAATCTCCGGCCCCGGCGGGCTCTCATGTTCCGTAGGGTGCGCCATGCGCACCACGCAGGCGCCTCAGCGTTGCAGGGCGCGTACCTTGAGTTCGCATTCGAAGAGGAATTCGAAGGCTTCGATCTGGCGCAGGGCGTCGCTCATCTGCGCGCCCCAGGTGTACAGGCCGTGGCCGCGGATCAGGTAGCCGACGCAATCCGGGTGTTCATCGAGCCAGACCTGCACCTGGGACGCCAGGCGCGCGATGTCCTGATCGTTGTCGAAGATCGGCACCTCGACCTGGCATTCGTGGGTGCTGACGCCGGCGAAGGCCTTCTGCAGTTCGTAATCGGCAAACACCAGTGAATCGCTCAAACACAGGCGCGACAGCACCGTGGCGTTGACCGAGTGGGTATGCAACACCGCGCCGATCTGCGGCTGCCAGCGGTACAGCTGGGTGTGCAGCAGGGTCTCGGCCGAGGGTTTCTTGCCCGGCTCCAGGCTGTTGCCGTCGAGATCGGTGGCCAGCACGTCGTCCGGCCCTAGCTGGCCCTTGTGCTTGCCGGAGACGGTGAGCAGCGCCTGCTCAGCACTCAGGCGCGCCGAATAGTTGCTGCTGGTGGCCGGCGACCAGCCGCGACCGTAGAGAAAACGCCCGGCCTCGATGATCTGCTCGGCGAGTTGTTCGCGGTTCATGCCTGCTCCTCGCGCAATCGGGTGGCAATGATAAGGGTCGCGGCCAGCGCGACCAAGCTGGCGATGGCAAAGGTCCAGGCCGGCCCCAGGCTGTTCCAGCTATAGCCGGAGTACAGCGCCCCCAGCGCCCCGCCAATGCCGGCCATGGCCGCGTACAGCGCCTGTCCCTGGCCCTGCTGGTTGGCGCCAAAACTGCGCTGGACGAAGTGGATCGCAGCCGCATGGAAGCTGCCGAAAGTGGCGGCATGCATCAGCTGGGCGAACAGCAGCACCGCCAGGTGATCGGCCAGGTTGCCCAGCAGTAACCAGCGCAGCGCCGCCAGGGCAAAACTGGCCGCCAGCACCTGACGCAGGGAGAAACGCGCGAGGATGCGGGTCATGAACAGGAACAGCACGATCTCCGCCACAACGCCCAAGGCCCACAGCAGGCCGATCACTCCGCGGCTGTAGCCAAGCGACTCCAGGTGAATGCTGAGAAAGGTGTAATACGGCCCATGGGACATCTGCATCAGCCCCACGCACAGGTAGAAGGCCAGCACACCCGGCCGGCGCAGCTGGGCCAGGAAACCGCCCTCGCTGGCCACGCTGTTGTTTGCCTGCGGCGTGGCGTTAGGCACCCAGAAGCTGCTCAGGGCAATACCGGCGATGATCAGCAGCAGCGTCCAGGGGTAGACCGCCAGGCTGTAGACCTCGAACAGCTTACCCAGGCCGACCACGGTGAGAATGAAGCCGATCGAACCCCACAGGCGGATCTGCGAATAGCGCGCCGTCTGTTCCTGCAGGTGGGCCAGGGTGATGACCTCGAACTGCGGCAGCACCGCGTGCCAGAAGAAGGCGTGCAAGGCCATCACCAGGGCCAGCCAGGCATAACTCTGATCGACGAAGATCAGGCTCAGGCTGAGCAGCGTGCAGACCGCGCCGAAGCGCACGATGCGCAGGCGCTGGCCACTGCGATCACCGAGCCAGCCCCACAGGTTGGGCGCCACGCAGCGCATCAGCATGGGGATGGCCACCAGCTCGCCGATGCGCGCCGGGCTGAAGCCGAGAAAGTCGAAATACAACGCCAGGAAGGGTGCCGTGGCACCCAGCAGGGCGAAGTAGAACAGGTAGAAGCCGGACAGGCGCCAGTACGGCAGCGCGGCTGTCGTCACAGTTGGCCGAGTACCGGTGTAGTGACCTGCACGCCGGTATTCTGCGCGCGGTGGCGCAGCAGGTGGTCGAGCAGCACGATGGCCATCATCGCCTCGGCAATCGGCGTGGCGCGGATGCCCACGCAGGGATCGTGGCGGCCCTTGGTGATCACTTCCACCGGGTTGCCGTCGACATCGATGGAGCGGCCCGGGGTGGTGATGCTGGAGGTCGGCTTGAGCGCCAGATGAGCAACGATCGGCTGACCGGAAGAAATGCCGCCGAGGATGCCGCCGGCATTGTTGGAGAGGAAACCTTCGGGGGTCAGCTCGTCACGGTGCTCGGTGCCGCGCTGGGCCACCGAGGCGAAGCCGGCGCCGATTTCCACGCCTTTCACAGCGTTGATGCTCATCAGCGCGTGGGCCAGTTCGGCATCCAGGCGGTCGAAGATCGGCTCGCCGAGGCCTGGCATCACGCCTTCGGCGACCACGGTGATTTTCGCGCCGACCGAATCCTGGTCACGGCGAAGCTGGTCCATGTAGGCCTCCAGCTCCGGCACCTTGTCCGGGTCGGCGCTGAAGAAGGCGTTCTGCTCGACGCTGTCCCAGGTCTTGAACGGGATCTCGATCGGGCCGAGCTGGCTCATGTAGCCACGCACCGTGATACCGAAGGCGCCCAGCACCTTCTTGGCGATGGCGCCGGCAGCGACACGCATGGCGGTTTCGCGCGCCGAGCTGCGGCCACCACCCCGGTAGTCGCGGATGCCGTACTTGTGGTGGTAGGTGTAGTCGGCGTGAGCCGGGCGGAACAGATCCTTGATCGCCGAGTAGTCCTTGGACTTCTGGTCGGTATTGCGGATCAGCAGGCCGATGGCGCAACCGGTGGTCTTGCCCTCGAAGACGCCGGCGAGGATCTCGACTTCATCGTCTTCCTGGCGCTGGGTGGTGTGGCGGCTGGTGCCCGGCTTGCGCCGGTCCAGGTCACGCTGCATATCTTCCAGGGACAGCTCGATGCCCGGCGGGCAACCGTCGACGATGGCGACCAGCGCCGGACCATGGCTTTCGCCTGCGGTGGTGACGGTGAACAGCTTGCCGTAGGTATTGCCGGACATGCAGAAAGCTCCGCGAGGGCCTGAACGAGGGGGCGCCAGTATACCTGCGGTGCCCGACCAGTTCACCCTCGATGGCGAGTTGCATCAGGCTGGCGCTCTGCCAGCCTCCAGAATGCGCAGAAACAGTCGATAATTCGCATACCAGTGCCCTGCCCGCCTGGCCCAAGGATGCCCGCCATGACCGATACCGACGCCCAGCAACCCGCAGATGAAGTGCCCGCCGCGCCACAGCCGCATCCCTGGCAGGATCTGCCGGCCGAGCAGTTGCGCCTGTTGCGCCTGGCTCCGCTGCCGACCGACCGACATACCGGTGCGCGGCCGCTGCGCTTTGTTCAACTCGGCCGCGCCGAACGCCATAGCCCGGAACAGAGCCTGCTGCGCCTGAGCATCGACCTGCCAGGGCAGCGCGTGCGCCGCGAGCAGAATGTGCTGGAAGTCTGGGCCGACCACCGCAGCCGCGAAGTGCGTTTCGGCGCCGACAAGGGCCTGCAGATTGAACCGGTCAATCGCGGCATCGGTCGCTTCCTGATGGCCCAGGGCATTCTCTGGGCCCGCCAGCGCTGGCCCAACTACCAGGTCGAGGGCGGCGCCCTGGCGGTCAAGGACATCCTCACCGACGACGCCCGCCTGCGCCGCGACCACTTCCTGCGCGCCCTGGGCTTCGAAGTCGAGTACCAGGACCTGCTGCAGCTGAAAGCCACCTACGGGGCAAAAAGCGTTAGCGCGCTGATCGGTGAATGGAACCGCGAACGTTTGCAGCAGGTGGAGCCACTTGAAGCCGGCGCCATGCTGCAGCAGGCCGACCAGAGCCTGCACGAGCAGGAGGTCAAGATCGGCAAGCTGGAACGCAAGATCGAACTGCTCAAGCGCGAAGACAGCAGCCTGCGCTTCACCATCGGCTGCCTGGTGACCCTGGCGCTATTCCAGGCCGGGCTACTGATCTGGATCGCTACCCGCTAAAGCGATCATTCATCAAGCAGCACTTAGCCGGTAGCCCGGATGCAATCCGGGAAAAACTGCCTGGCTGAACGCCCCCGGATTTCATCCGGGCTACATCGGTTCAGCCATTCAGCCGCGAGCGGAACAGAGCTTGATGCTCGCGGCACTGCTTGGCTGCCAGCAGGAACACGCCGTGACCGCCCTGTTCGAACTCCAGCCAGGTGAAGTCAACCTCCGGGTACAGCGCTTCGACATGCACCTGGCTGTTGCCCACTTCGACGATCAGGATGCCCTGCTCGCTCAGGTGATCGGCCGCCTCGGCCAACATGCGCCGCACCAGATCCAGGCCATCATCGCCGCAGGCCAGGCCCAGCTCCGGTTCGTGCTGGTACTCGGCCGGCATGTCGGCAAAGTCCTCGGCATCGACATAGGGCGGGTTGGACACGATCAGGTCGAAACGCTGGCCCGGCAACCCGGCGAAGCCATCGCCCTGCACGGTGTACACACGCTCTTCCAGCTCATGCCGCTCGATGTTCTGGTTGGCCACTTCGAGGGCCTCGAAGGACAGGTCGGCCAGTACCACTTCGGCCTCGGGGAAGGCATGGGCGCAAGCGATGCCGATGCAGCCCGAACCCGTGCACAGATCGAGGATGCGTGCCGGCTCGGCGGGCAGCCAGGGCGCGAAGTGCTGGCCGATCAGCTCGGCAATCGGCGAGCGCGGCACCAGCACGCGCTCATCGACGATAAAGGGCAGGCCACAGAACCAGGCTTCGCCCAACAGATAGGCGGTCGGCACGCGCTCTTCGATGCGGCGTTTCAACAACGCCAGCAGGTGTTCCTGTTCGTCCTCTTCGAGACGGCAATCGAGGTAGCCATCGGCGATTTCCCACGGCAGGTGCAAGGCGCCGAGCACCAACTGGCGTGCCTCATCCCAGGCATTGTCGGTGCCATGGCCGAAGAACAGCTGCTCGTCATGAAAACGGCTGACAGCCCAGCGAATGTGGTCGCGCACGGTGCGCAGGCGGGATTGGGACACGGGACAGACCTCCAGAACGGGTGGGCGATTCTAGCCGCAAGTGCAAGCGTTTTGCCCGGTCGAATCGGCGCGTTGTGCTGCAAAGGTTCACAGATGGCTCTAGCAAGCAGAGAATAGAACCACAGCCACATCAGGAGCCTGCGTCATGTCCGATCCCAAAACCCTGTTCCAGCTGACTGGTCGTGGTTATGCACCAGCCACCTTGAGCAAGGCCACCCTGTTGATCATCGACGCGCAGGAAGAGTATCGCAGCGGTGTCTTGCAGCTGCCGGACGTGGACGCCGCCGTGGCGGAAATCACCACCCTGGTACAGGCCGCCCGCCGCCTCGGCACCCCGGTCGTGCATGTGCGTCACCTCGGTATTCCCGGTGGCCTGCTCGACCCGCAAGGTCCACGCGGCCACTTCCTCGCCGGACTGGAGCCGCAAGGTGGCGAACCGGTAATCGAGAAGCGCCTGCCCAACGCCTTCGCCGGCACCGACCTGCACGAGCGTCTGCAGCAACTCGGCCACCTCGACCTGATCGTCTGCGGCTTCATGACCCACTCCAGCATCAGCACCACCGTGCGCGCGGCCAAGGACTACGGCTACCGCTGCACCCTGGTAGACAGCGCCTGCGCCACTCGCGACCTGCCCTATGCCGGTGAACTGATCGGCGCTCGCCAATTGCACCGCATGGAGATGGCTGCCCTGGCCGACAACTACGCGATTGTCGTGCCCCAGGCTCATGCGCTGATCTGAACCAGTCACTCAGCAGCTGCAAGGCTGCGCCCCGCGAATGGAACCCTGGCAGCCAAGGCCGGTCATAGCGCCGATAGCCCATGAGGAAATCGGGATGAAGTTGTCTGATGGTTTTGATGCTCGCCGACTGCGCCCACGCGGCCCCGGTGGCTTGCGCTGGCGCCTCGGCGCCGTGTTCGCAGCGTTGTTGGCCAGCCTGGGCGTCCTGCTGACGCTGGCTGGAGCGTCTACCCTGCTTGGCCGCCCGGCCGCGCTAGGCCCGCTGAATGACAGCATCGGCGCCGCCATTACCCTGTTGCTAGGTGGCTTGTTGCTGCTGTGGCTCGGCGTGGGCCTTTGGCGCCGCTGCCGCCGGCATATGCGCCAGCGCTACAGCAACGAACTGAGCCTGTCGCCACGCCTGCTGAAAAAGCGCGGCTGATCCCGGTAAACTGGCCTCCTGTGTGGAGGCACTATGCAAGAAGACGACGACCTGTCCCTGTTTCAATCCGCCGTGCGTGGCGTCAAACCGATCAGCCATGACCGCGCCGATACCGGCAAAGCCAAGGCCGACCGCCAGCGCCTGAACACTCTGCGCCAGGCCGCCACGCTGAAGACCGACAGCATCACGGTTGACGGCCTCTCCGACCTGTTCGTCATCGACGTCGGCGCCGAGGACGAGCTGTACTGGGCCCGCGACGGCGTGCAAGACAGCCAGCTACGCAAGCTCAAGGCCGGCCAGGTGCCTTTCGAAGGCAGCCTCGACCTGCATGGCATGAGCGTGGAAAAAGCCCGCGAAATCCTCTGGGACTTCTTCGCCGAAGCCGCCAAGATGGAAGTGCGCTGCGTACGCGTGACCCACGGCAAGGCCGCGCGCAAGGATGGCAAGCGCCCGCTGATCAAGAGCCACGTCAACACCTGGCTACGCCAGCACCCGCAGGTGCTCGGCTTCACCTCCTGTCTGCCCAGGCATGGCGGCGCCGGAGCAGTCTATGTGCTGCTCAAGCGCACCATGATGGATGGCCGCGACGAGTAACCCTCAGGCCGGGAAGCGCGGCGCGTGGGCCTCATGTTCCACGCGCAAGCTGTTCACCACAAACGACACCGCGTGGTAGAAACCGACTAGCAGCAGGCACTCGATCAACTGCTCGGTGCTGAAATGCTGCTCCAGGCGCAGCCACAGCCCATCGTCCACCTGCGCCTGCGCGTGCAGACCGTCGGCCAACGCCAGCAATGCCTGCTCGGCAGGACTCCACAAGGCTGGATCAATCGGCGTATTGCAGGTATCGGCAATCTGTTGCGGGCTGAATCCAGCCTTGCCGGCAAAACCCGCCACATGCACGCCCCACTCGTACTCCGCCCCGCACAGTGCAGTCGCCCGCAGGATCAACAGTTCGCGCTGGCGCAGCTCGATGCTGCCACGATCGAGCAAGCCGCCGGCGATCATGCGCTGCAGCACCCGCGGGTTGTGCGCCATGCTGCGAAACAGTTTCAGTGGCGGCATGCCCGGTGGCATGACCCGCTCGAAGGCGGCCTGCACCTCGGCGGCATAGGGTGGTTGCAGCGGCTGTACACGGGGTATGGACATGGGCAAAGCTCCTGCTCCACTGATATGCTACGAAATAAGTAGCAAACAGAACCTAACCCGCTACTAAAAAAGAAGCAAGGAACTGCAATGAGCTTTCCTCAGCCCGGCGACGCAGTACGCGGCTCGACCACGGGTCGCCCGATCATGGCCCTGCTCGATCTGCTCGGCCGCCGCTGGAGCCTGCGTGTGCTCTGGGAGCTACATCAGGCCCCGGCCAGTTTTCGCGATCTGCAGGCGCGCTGCGAAGGAGTCTCGCCCTCGGTACTGAATACCCGCCTGGGTGAATTGCGTGAGGCACAGTTGCTGGAGAACGGTGAGCGCGGCTATCAGCTCTCCGCCCTCGGTCGGGAGCTGGTGCAGCAGTGTCTGCCACTGGCGCTATGGGCCGACAACTGGGCCGCGCAACTGACTCCGCGGCCTTAAAAGCTGGGCGATCTGGCGTAGCGTGCCCTTGCCAGCCACGCTGCGCCGCCCTACCCTGCGCCCCTGTGCATTTGCATCCCCACAGGAAGATCCATGTCCCTGGAACAGAATTAC
Source organism: Aquipseudomonas guryensis (assembly GCF_014164785.1). Lineage (GTDB taxonomy): Bacteria > Pseudomonadota > Gammaproteobacteria > Pseudomonadales > Pseudomonadaceae > Aquipseudomonas > Aquipseudomonas guryensis. Next base: position 35,269 of record NZ_JACJFN010000006.1, read on the forward strand.
ACCGCGATCCTCGGCCAGCTCGGCGAGGACGTGTCCCGCGAAGGCCTGCTCGACACCCCGAAACGTGCCGCCAAAGCCATGCAGTACCTCTGCAAGGGCTACCAGCAGACCCTCGAAGAAGTCACCAACGGCGCCCTGTTCAGCTCCGACAACAGCGAAATGGTGCTGGTGAAGAACATCGAGCTGTACTCGCTGTGCGAACACCATCTGCTGCCGTTCATCGGCAAGGCCCATGTGGCTTACATCCCCAGCGGCAAGGTGCTGGGCCTGTCCAAGGTGGCGCGCATCGTCGATATGTACGCTCGCCGCCTGCAGATCCAGGAGAACCTCAGTCGGCAGATCGCCGAGGCGATCCAGCAGGTCACCGGTGCCCTCGGCGTGGCCGTGGTCATCGAGGCGCAGCACATGTGCATGATGATGCGCGGCGTGGAGAAGCAGAATTCGTCGATGGTCACCTCGGTGATGCTCGGCGAATTCCGCGAGAACGCCGCCACCCGCAGCGAGTTCCTCAGCCTGATCGGCTGATTGCCGCTGCAACAAAAAACCGGCCCCAGGGCCGGTTTTTTATGGCGAGCTAATCGATATCCGGTACAGCCAAGCACGAGCAAGTCGGGTACCCTGCCGCCCCTTTCAGACACTCCTACAGGAATGACCGGCGATGCTTATCAAGGCACTGCGGATTGGCCTCGGCCAGATCATCATCTTCATCGATTTCATCACTCGCCCACGCAAACTCAAGCGCAGCGCAGAAGCCCAGGCCCAGGTCGAACGCGAAGCCGCCGGCCTGGCGCTGTATCAGTTTCATGCGTGCCCGTTCTGCGTGAAGACCCGCCGCAACCTGCACCGTCTGAACGTGCCGGTAGCACTGCGTGACGCCAAAAACGACGCCACTCACCGCCAAGAGCTGCTGGAACAAGGCGGCAAGATCCAGGTGCCGTGCCTGCGTATCGATGAGTCGGGCGAGAGCCGCTGGTTGTATGAGTCCAAGGCCATCAGCACCTACCTGAACGAGCGCTTCGCCGCGCAGTAAGCCTGTGGGGCAAGGCGCAACGCCCTGCCCCTAAGGGCGTCAGCCGAGCATGCTCACATGCTTGGGGTGGCTGGCAACCCGAGCCAGCCAGGCCTGCACCGCCGGATAGGCGCTGAGGTCGAAGCCCCCCTCGTGGGCCACGTGGGTGTAAGCGTACAGAGCGATGTCAGCGATGGTGTACTGCTCGCCGACCAGATAGGGCGTGCGGCTGAGCTGCTGCTCCATCACCTTGAGCGCCTTGTGGCCGCGCACCATGCACACCTTGAGTTCTTCCTCGCGCTCGGCCGGGCGCCCCTGGTACAGGTGGATGAAACGCGCCACCGCCACGTAGGGCTCATGGCTGTACTGCTCGAAGAACTGCCATTGCAGCATCTGCGTGCGCAGGCGTGGCTCGCTGGGGATGAACTCGCTGCCATCGGCGAGGAAATTGAGGATGGCATTCGACTCCCACAGGTAGGTGCCGTCTTCCAGCTCCAGCACCGGGATCTTGCCATTGGGGTTCTTGGCCAAAAACTCGGCGGTCTGGGTTTCACCCTTGAGGATGTCGATCGGCAGCCACTCGCACTCGCGGCCGAGCAAGTGCAGCATCAGTTTGACCTTGTAGCAGTTACCCGAGCGGTAATCGCCGTAGACCTTGAGCATGGCTACTTACTCCCCTGAGCTTCGCGGCTCCCTTGCGCTTCGCGAACCACGGCCGCCAGGCGGCGCAGGCCTTCGCCGAGTTTTTCCGGCGGTACGTGGCTGAAGTTCAGTCGCAGGTGACCGGGGTTGGCATCCGGCTCGACGAAGAACGGCTCGCCGGGCATGAATGCCACGTTCTGCGCCATCGCCGGCTGCAGCAGAGTACGGGTATCCAGCTTGTCCTTCAGCGTAAGCCAGAAGAATAGGCCACCCTGGGGAATCTCCCAGGTAGCCAGCTCGCCGAAGTGTTCCTCCAGCGCCACCTGCATGGCGTCGCGGCGCACACGGTAGAAGTCGCGGAGCTCGGCCAGGTGCGCGCGGTATTTGTCGGTACCCAGCCACTGCAGGGCCTGCCACTGACCGATGCGGTTGGTGTGCAGATCGGCCGCCTGCTTCAGGCGCAGCAGATGCGGGAACAGGTCCGGACTGGCGATCAGGAAGCCGACACGCAGCCCCGGCAGCAGGGTCTTGGACACGGTACCGGTGTAGATCCAGCTGGTGCGCTGCAGGCGGCTGACGATCGGCGTGGCGCTGCCGGCATCGAACACCAGCTCGCGGTACGGCTCGTCTTCAATCAGGGTGACGTTGAACTCGTCGAGCAGCGCCGCCACCGCGTCACGCTTGGCCTCGCTGTAGCGCACGGCAGACGGGTTCTGGAAGGTCGGAATCAGGTAGGCGAAGGCCGGCTTGTGCTGCTGCAGGCGCTGGCGCAGGGCTTCCAGCTCGGGGCCGTCGGCTTCCTGCGGTACGGTGATGCAGTCGGCGCCGAACAGCTGGAAGGACTGCAGCGCGGCCAGGTAGGTCGGCGCTTCCACCAGGATCTCGGTGCCCGGGTCGATAAACAGCTTGCTGGCCAGATCGAGGGTCTGCTGCGAACCGCAAACGATCAGCACCTGGCTGGCATCGCACTTCACCCCCAGCTTGTTGGCCTCGACTGCGATGGCCTCGCGCAGCGCCGGCTCGCCTTCGCTCATGCCGTATTGGCCCATGCTCGCCGGCATGTCGCTCCAGTCCACCTTGGGCAGCATCGGCTCGGCCGGCAGGCCACCGGCGAAGGACATCACCTCCGGACGCTGCGCCGCAGCAAGGATTTCGCGGATCAGGGAGCTTTTCAGGCGGGCAACACGTTCGGAGAAGGCCATGACAAATCACCGGTAGCAAAGGCGGGACAAATTGGGTCAAACTGATTGACCGAAACTACGCCGACTCGGACAGATACGTCAATATGCTTGACCTGAAAAAGCCGACCAGCCAGCAGGCCGCCATGGAAGCCTTCTTCTTCGGTTACCAGGCCTTCACCGCCAAACCGGATGAAATGCTCGCCCGCCGCGGGCTGTCACGGGTCCACCATCGCATTCTGTTCTTCATCGCCCGCTATCCGGGGCTGAGCATGAAGCAGCTGCTCGGCTACCTGGGCGTGAGCAAGCAGGCGTTGAACATTCCACTGCGTCAACTGCTGGAAATGCATTTGGTGGAAAGCCTGGCGGCGCCGGATGACAAACGCAAACGTCTGCTGGCGCTGACCGACGACGGCGCCAAGCTGGAGCAAGCGCTGCGCCGCGAGCAGGTGAAACTGCTCGAGCGCATGCTCGCAGAAGCCGGCGCCGATGCGGTGAGCAGCTGGTTGGCGGTCAACCAGCGGCTCGGCAACACCCGCCAGGTGCTGCTCGGCGAAGACTGATCAGCCCTGGGCAGGCTGCCCGCGTAATTCCTCGGCACCGCGGAAGAACACCAGCATCATGCACAGCGTGGCGCCCACCAGCGGCACAACGGCCAGCACCATCAGCAGGATGGTGGCCAGCAAACCGCCACCGACGATTTCCATCCAGGCCATCACGCGGAACACCGGATAGACGTCCTTGACCTGCAACAGCCTGATCCCCAGCCACAAAGTCACTCCGCCCAGCATGGCCAGCAAACCGAAGTAGACGAACATCGGCCAGCCGAACTGAGCCAGCTCGACATCGCCGAAAGCCAGGTCCAGCCCCTCCAGCACCAGCATAAAGATGACCGAAAGCCACACCGGCAGGGTTAGGCCGTGGGCATTGAAACGCTGCTCGGCAAAGCCTTTGAAGCGCAGCAGCACGTACGTGCCGAGCAAGACGGTGACCAGCCCAAGGGCCACCAAGCCCTGCTGCAAAGCGGCATCGGCTTGCTCGTCGACGACGAACACCAGCACCAGGTCCACCAAGGACGCAAGCAGCGACACCAGGCATAGCCAACCAAGCACCTGCAGTTGCCCTGCACTCCAGCCCTGCAGTTGTTGGGGGGCTTGTTGATCGACCAGCGCCACCTGTGGCGCGGCATAAGGGTTGTTTTGCTCCATACGACTTCCTGTGTCTGCAATGAAAGGAACAGTACCGTGCAGTTTCGACTCTGGCGAAAACTGTATCGCTCAAAGCATGCACCGCTGTACCGCGACGCTCAGCCTAACAGGGCATAGGCTGCCAGCAAGCCCGGAGTGTTGCCATGACTACTGAACTGTTGCTCGCCTTTATCGCCTTTGCCTTCGTCACCTCGGTTACCCCGGGGCCGAACAACATGATGCTGCTCGCCTCCGGGGTGAATTTCGGCGTGCGCCGTAGCGTGCCGCACATGCTCGGCATCAGCCTGGGTTTCATGATCCTGGTGATTGCCGTGGGTCTGGGACTTGGCCAGTTGTTTGAACAGTTTCCGCCGCTGTACAGCGCGCTGCGCTACGGTGGCGCGGCTTACTTGTTGTACCTGGCCTGGAAGATCGCCGGCGCCGGCGCACCGGATGCCGCCAGCGGCAACAGCAAGCCGTTCACTTTCCTGCAGGCCGCCGCCTTCCAGTGGGTCAACCCCAAGGCCTGGATCATGGCCATCGGCGCCATCACCACCTACACCCCGCATGAAGGTTTTCTGCTCAACGTGCTGTTGATCGCCACCCTGTTCGCCCTGGTCAACTGCCCGAGCGTCGGCCTGTGGACCGTGGCCGGCAGTTACCTGCGCCGCTGGTTGGAGACACCGCGCGTGCTGCGAGCCTTCAATATCGGCATGGCCCTGCTGCTGGTGGCCTCGCTCTACCCTATTCTTAGCGATTTCCAAGGACAGCTCTGATGACCCAGGCTCAACCCCTGCCCTTGCGCCCGCTGGCAGACAGCTCGCCATCGGCAGTCGTCGCCGGCTTCGTTGCCATGCTAACCGGCTACACCAGCTCGCTGGTGCTGATGTTCCAGGCCGGCCAGGCGGCCGGATTGAGTACTGCGCAGATTTCCTCCTGGCTGTGGGCCCTGTCGATCGGCATGGCGATCTGCACCATAGGCCTGTCGCTGCGCTACCGCGCACCGATCGTGGTGGCCTGGTCGACACCCGGCGCGGCGCTGCTGATCACCAGCCTGCCGGGGGTAACGTACCCGGAAGCCATCGGCGCCTTTGTCGTCTGCGCCCTGCTGCTCAGCCTGCTGGGCCTGTCCGGCGCCTTCGAGCGGGTCATGCGCCACCTGCCGGCCTCGCTGGCCGCAGCGCTGCTGGCCGGCATCCTGTTCCGCATCGGCAGCGAAATCTTTATCGCCGCGCAAAGCAACAGCCTGCTGGTGCTGGCCATGTTCTTCACCTTTCTGCTCGGCAAGCGCCTGCTGCCGCGTTATGCGGTGCCGGCGGCGCTGCTGGTCGGCGCAAGCGTGGCCGGTGTGCTGGGCCTGCTGGATTTCAGCCAGTTCGAGTGGCAAGTGGCAGTGCCGGTGTGGACCACACCGAGCTTCTCCTTCAGCGCGGTGATCAGCATCGGCATTCCGCTGTTCGTGGTGGCCATGGCCTCGCAGAACATCCCCGGGATTGCCGTACTGCGCGCCGATGGCTATGACGTTCCACCTTCGCCACTGATCTCCACCACCGGCATCGCCTCGCTGCTGCTGGCGCCATTCGGCTCCCATGGCATCAACCTGGCGGCCATCAGTGCGGCGATCTGCACCGGCGCCGAAGCCCACGAGGATCGGCACAAGCGCTACACCGCGGCGCTCTGGTGTGGGGTGTTCTATGGCGTCGCCGGGATATTCGCGGCGACTCTGGCCGCGCTGTTCGCCGCGTTACCGGCCGCCCTGGTGCTGTCCATCGCCGCCCTGGCCCTGCTCGGCTCCATCGGCAACGGCCTGGCCCAGGCCATGCAGAACCCTGGCGAGCGTGACGCCGCGCTGATCACCTTCATGGTCACCGCCTCGGGCATGACCCTCCTCGGTATCGGCTCGGCCTTCTGGGGTTTGATTGGCGGCGCGCTGACCCTGCTGATCCTCAACTGGCGCAAAACGTAGCCTGGATCTAATCCGGGGGTGGTGTCGCCAGCAGTCCCGGATTGCATCCGGACTAGAAGCGTACTTCCAGCAAACAAAAAGCCCGGGCATGCCCGGGCTTTCTCGTGGCGCAGCGTATCAGGCGGCCTCGGCTTCCTCGCGGGCCAGCTCCTTGCCGTGGGCGAAGTTGACCCACCAGCCGAAGGCTGCAGCCGTGAAGAACATGATGAAGCTGTAGATCGCCGCCGGAATGGCCATGGTCGCGTTGTTCAGCAGCATCGGACTGAGCGCGAGGGCAATCGCCAGGGTGCCGTTGTGGATGCCGATTTCCATGCCGATGGCCACCGCCTGGCGCCGCGGTAGCTGCATCAGGCGGGGCACGCCGTACCCCACCGCCAGGCTGATCAGATTGAACAGCAGCGCTGCCAGGCCAACCACCGGGGCGTAGTCCACCACCGTCTGCCAGTCCTTGATGAAAGCCAGCACCACCACCAGCACCAGGAACAGCGCGGAAATGATCTTCACCGGCTTCTCCATGGCGTTGGCAAAGCCGGGCGCCAGACGGCGAACCACCATGCCGATGGCCACCGGACCGAGCACGATGGCGAACACCTGGACCACTTTGGCGAACTGCAGCGGCAGGGCCTGATCGGCCTCCATGAAGTACGCCAGCGACAGGTTGACGATGAACGGCATGGTCAGGATGGCCACCACCGAGTTCACCGCGGTCAAGGTCACGTTCAGCGCCACGTCGCCATGGGCCAGGTGACTGTAGAGATTGGCCGAGGTACCGCCGGGCGAAGCCGCCAGCAGCATCAGGCCTACCGCCAGCGCCGGTGCCAGACCGAAGCCCTTGGCAATGAAGAAGCACACCAGCGGCAACAGAAGCAGCTGGCAGCCCAGGCCGATCAGTACCGGTTTGGGAAACTTCACCACCCGGGCAAAGTCCGCCAGGGTCAGCGAGAGGCCCAGCCCGAGCATGATGATGCCCAGAGCGATGGGTAGGAACAGGGTATTCAAGGCACTTGCGGTCATTCTTGTTGTTCTCCGAAACGAGTCGGCCGATTCTTCACGACTACCAGCACTCTTGTAACTGGCTTTGCGCGCCAAGGGGCGGTGCTGCTGTTACATAATGCAAAAAAGGCGCCTTGCGGCGCCCTCTGGTTCAGATTGCGGTAGCCCCACCATCCACCGTCAGCGAGTGGCCGGTGGTGAAGCCTGCCCCGTCACAGCAGAGGTAGAGCACCGCAGTGGCGACTTCCTCTACGCGACCGATGCGCCCGACCGGGTGCATGGCGGCGACGAACTCGGCTTTCTTCGGATCGGTTTCAGCTGCGCGGCGGAACATGTCGGTGTCGATCACCGCCGGGCATACGGCGTTGACGCGCACTTTCTTCTTCGCGTACTCGACCGCAGCCGACTTGGTCAGGCCGATCACCGCGTGCTTGGAGGCGGCATAGATGCTCATCTTCGGCGCCGCCCCGAGGCCGGCCACCGAGGCGGTGTTGACGATCGCACCACCACCCTGGGCCAGCAGCAGCGGGATCTGGTGCTTCATGCACAGCCACACACCTTTGACGTTGACACCCATGATGGCGTCGAACTCGGCTTCGCTGCCTTCGGCAAGCTTGCCCTTCTCGATTTCGATGCCGGCGTTGTTAAAGGCGTAGTCCAGGCGGCCATAGGCGGCCAGGGTGCGTTCCATGAGGACCTTGACCTCGGCTTCGCGGGTCACGTCGCAGCGTACGAACAGCGCATCGCCACCGGCTTCGCGGATCAGCTGTACCGTGCCTTCGCCACCGGCCACGTCGACATCGGAAACCACCACCTGCAGGCCTTCGCCCGCAAAGGCCAGGGCAGTGGCACGGCCGATGCCGGCGGCACCACCGGTTACGAGAGCTACTTTGCCGGAAAAGGTCATGCTCATGTCTGTGTCCTCGCAGGGAGTTGGGAATGAGCGCAGTCTAGCCAGCCGCCCGCGTCACGAGCAGCACTATCAGGGTGCCGTGTAAAAGACTATCCATCCGAATGATGAAGACCCTGAGGCCTCCATCATCGATATGGATTAATCTTGCAGTTAATTGAGTTCGCCGACGATCTCGGCCAGGGCCTTGGCCGGGTTGCTGGCCTGGCTGATCGGACGACCGATCACCAGGTAGTCGGAGCCGGCCTGGAGTGCATCGGCCGGGGTGAGGATGCGCCGCTGATCATCGGCCGCACTGCCCGCCGGGCGGATACCCGGGGTCACCAGTTGCAGGCCCGGTTGCGCAGCCTTGAGGGCCGGCGCCTCCTGGGCCGAGCAGACCAGGCCGTCCATGCCGGCCTGGGCAGCCAGGCCAGCCAGGCGCAGGACCTGCTCCTGCGGGGCAATATCCAGGCCGATGCCGGCCAGGTCGTCCTGCTCCATGCTGGTCAGTACGGTCACCCCGATCAGCAGCGGCTTGGTGCCACTGAGTTTGTCCAGCTCGTTACGGCAGGCCGCCATCATGCGCAGGCCGCCGGAGCAGTGCACGTTGACCATCCACACGCCCAGCTCGGCGGCGGCCTTGACCGCCATCGCCGTGGTGTTGGGGATGTCGTGGAATTTCAGGTCGAGGAACACCTCGAAACCTTTGGCCTGCAGGGTTTCCACCACCGCCGGACCGCTGCGGGTGAACAGCTCCTTGCCCACCTTGACTCGGCACAGCTGGGGATCGAGCTGATCGGCCAGGGCCAGCGCGGCGTCACGGGAAGGAAAGTCGAGGGCAACGATGATCGGGGTCTGGCAGGACATGGCGGGCTCACAAGCAAGTCGAAAACGCCGCGCATTGTAGCGAAAGCAGGCGCCGGCGTCAGAACTGCTGCCCGCTAGCCTGCTAGCGCCAGGGCGGTCATGAAACCGGCCAGGGTGATCAGCCCGGTCAGCGCATGGGTACTGGCAAAGGCCTCGGGAATCAGCGTATCGACCAGCATGCACAGCACCGCACCGGCAGAAAAACCCAAAGCAAAGGCCAGCCACATCGGCGCCACACCGGCAAACAGGCCCGGCCCGGCCATCGCCGCTAGTCCGGACAACAGCACGATGCTGCCCCACAGGCCAAACACATAGCTCTTGCTGTGCCCTTCCGCGCGCAAGCCCACGGCACTGGCCAGACCTTCCGGCAGGTTGGCCAGGAAGATCGCCACCAGCAGCACCAGGCTCACTGAACCACCACCGAGCAGACCCAGACCGAGGCCAAGCGACTCGGGAATGCCATCGAGAAAGGCGCCGGCGGCGATCAGCAGACCGAGCATCGAGGTACGTCGCCCGACCTTCTGCCGGTGGCGCCGCTCAACGCGATCCAGCCAGGCGTTGGCCAGGACGAAGACCACACCGCCACACAGTAGGCCGAGCAGGGTCGGTGTGCGGCCACCCAGGCGCAGCGCCTCGGGGATCTGCTCGAAGCACAGCGCGGCGATCAGCACGCCGCTGCCATACGCCATGATCGACGCCACGACCTTGCTCGGCAGGCGCAAAAACACCCCGAGCAGCGCGCCAAGTAGCAGGCTGCTGGCCGCTAGTAGCCCCCACAGGCCGGCCTGCAGCGTTACGTTCCAGTCCATGTCCACTCCATCCGTTTGTCCGCAGCCTAGTCGCTGCCCATTCAACACAGCAATGCTTCCGCACCGGCACACCGCAGTTAGACTGTGCGCCCTCCTCCCGCACAGGCAGCAGTCATGGCCCGTCTCAAGCTCGATTTTTCCCAGCAGCAGTTCTGCTACAGCACCCATATGACCGTGCGCAGCACCGACATCAATGCCAGCAATCACCTGGGCAACGACTCGATGATCTCGATGATTTCCGAAGCACGGGCGCGCTTTCTGTTCGATTTCGGCATCCGCGAAGCGGCCGAGGCGGACGGCATCATCGTCACCGACCTGGCCACCATGTACCGCGCCGAATCCCATGCCCGCGACCAACTGCTGTTTGAAGTCGGGGTGATGGACTTCAACCGCTACGGCGGCGACATCATCTTCCGCATTACCCGTCCGGCCGATAACACGCTAATCGCCCTGGCCAAATCCGGCTTCGTGTTCTTCGACTACCGCCTCGGCAAGGTGGCGGCAATGCCAGCTGATTTCCGCGCCAAGTTCCCTGCGGTCAACTGGCTGGACTGAGGCTGGCGCCAGTTCTAGGGTTAACCACGGATTGCCCAATAAGAGGCATTAACCGAGGAGCCCTGATATGCGCATACGTCATCCCCTTCAACCCCTGCTGCTGGCCAGCCTGGCAGCCCTGCCCATGGCCAGCCAGGCCGAACCTTCCATCGAGCGTGGCCGTTACCTGGTACAGGTGGCCGGCTGCAACGATTGCCATACCGCCGGCTATATCATGGCCCCGGACCAGGTACCGGAAAGCGCCTGGCTGCTGGGCGACAGCCTGGGCTGGAGCGGGCCTTGGGGCGTTACCTACGCCAGCAACCTGCGCCTGGTACTGCCCAAATTGACCGAAGACCAGTGGCTGCAGCTAGCGCGCAATGCCAACTACCGCCCGCCCATGCCCAACCATGCGCTGCGCATCATGGAAGAAGACGATCTGCGCAGCATTCACCGCTTCGCCAAACAACTCGGTGAAGCCGGCCAGCCGGCACCCGCCGCGTTGCCGCCCGGACAAGCCGCTCAAGGCCCGGTGGTGCAGTTCCCGCAACCGCCTACACAACCTTGAGTGATGCGCATCAATACAGTGCGAAACCGGCTATTTGCGCACCGTATTGAGCCGCCCATATCGCCCGACTGCGCTGCACAGGCCGCACAACTTGCCAATAGGCACATTGGCCCGGCTCTTGCTGTAGTACTGCCATAGGCATCCAAAGGCGGTTGCCCCAGATACGACAAAGGCGTCGCACTACCCCGCTAACTAGCGATCAGGTGGTGCGGCGCTTTTTGCGTTTCAGCCCCAACGCATGGGGTGGGTCGACGGGCCGCGATCCGGACGTCGACCGGTAACTCTCTCAGAACCTGTTTACGATTTTCTGGACTAGAGCCAGACAAGGCACAACGACCAACGGGAGTAACAGCCGGAAGGCTGGCCCGAAGGGTGAGCGCTAGCGAATCAAGCAGCCGAGAAAGCGCAGTTTACGAGCTGTAAATGAGCATTTCGAGGCTGCTTTTAACGCGGGATGGCCGACGGCCAGGAGATCGTAAATAGGTACTCAATCTGGCTGTGGCTTCGGCCGCAGGGTTGGGCGCCACAAGCGCCTGGCTCCCCCGGCAACTGCAGGCGACGTGCCCACGATCACGGCAACCTGCAGCCTGCCGGGACTCTCTTTTGCTGACGAGGTGTTGGATGAATACAAGTTTCTGGAAAGCCGGCCACGCACCGACGCTGTTCGCCGCATTCCTCTATTTCGACCTGAGCTTCATGGTCTGGTACGTGCTCGGCCCGATGGGTGTGCAGATTGCCACCGACCTGGGCCTGACCACCCAGCAACGCGCCATGATGGTGGCCACGCCGATCCTGGCGGGTGCCGTACTGCGCTTCCTGATGGGCCTGCTGGCTGACCGCACATCGCCAAAGACCGCCGGCCTGATTGGCCAGGTCATTGTCATCGCCGCCCTCGCAGTGGCCTGGCTGCACGGCATCCATAGCTACGAGCAAGCCCTGCTGCTCGGTCTGTTCCTCGGCTTCGCCGGTGCTTCCTTCGCCGTCGCCCTGCCGCTGGCTTCGCAGTGGTATCCGCCGCAGCACCAGGGCAAGGCCATGGGCATCGCCGGCGCCGGCAACTCCGGCACCGTGCTCGCCGCCCTGTTCGCCCCTGGCCTGGCCGCCATGTTCGGCTGGAGCAACGTGTTCGGCCTGGCCCTGATCCCGCTGGTGCTGACGCTGATCATCTTCGCCACGGTAGCGCGCAACGCCCCGGAACGTCCGCCGGTGAAATCCATGGCCGACTACCTCAAGGCCCTGGGCGACCGCGACAGCTGGTGGTTCATGTTCTTCTACAGCGTGACCTTCGGCGGCTTCCTCGGCCTGGCCAGCACCCTGCCCGGCTACTTCCATGACCAGTACGGCTTCGACCCAGTCAAGGCTGGCTACTACACCGCCGCCTGCGTATTCGCCGGCAGCCTGATGCGTCCGCTCGGCGGCGCCCTGGCCGACCGCATCGGCGGCATCCGCTCGCTGCTGGTGATGTACACCTGCGCCTCGATCTGCATCGCCGCCGTCGGCTTCAACCTGCCCAGCTCGCTGGCCGCCCTGGCCCTGTTCGTGGTCGCCATGCTCAGCCTGGGTGCCGGCAACGGCGCGGTGTTCCAGCTGGTGCCGCAACGCTTTCGCAAGGAAATCGGCGTGATGACCGGTTTGATCGGCATGGCCGGCGGCATCGGTGGCTTCTGTCTGACCGCCGGGCTCGGCGCGATCAAGCAGTCCACTGGTTCCTACCAGCTCGGCCTGTGGCTGTTCGCCAGCCTGGGCATCCTGGCCTGGGTCGGCCTGTACGGCGTCAAGCTGCGCTGGCGCACTACCTGGGGCAGCGCAGCAGTAACTGCCGCCCGCGTATAACCCTGTGCCCGGTGCCGGGCTCACTGCCCGGCGCCACACAGGTCGGTTGCGACAAAGGCGGGGCGACCACAGACTCCCCGCACTGGTCAGGAAAGGTGGAGTGGCAACACTCCAGGGCGTCTAGGTGGCTCGGCCTTTGTCTCAACCGACTTGAATCCTCGGGCGCCTCAGGGCGCTCTTCGCACGAGAGAGCCCGATGGCCCTGCAACTCAGCTTCGGCGAAGCCACAGCAACCGGCCCCCGTGCCGAAAACCAGGACGCTATCCGGGTAGTCACGCCGGCGCCCGCGCTGGCGGCGAGCAAGGGTTTCCTGTTCGCCCTGGCCGATGGCGTCAGTCAATGCGCCGATGGCGGCCTGGCCGCCCGCGCCACTTTGCAGGCCCTGGCACTCGACTACTACGCCACCCCGGAAACCTGGGCCGTGGCGCAATCGCTGGATCGCCTGCTGGTCGCCCATAATCGCTGGCTGCAGGCCAACGGTGGCGGCCAGCCGCTGCTGACCACCCTCACCGCCTTGGTACTGCGCGGCCGCCGCTTCACCCTGGCGCATGTCGGCGACTGCCGGGCCTATCGTTGCCTGGACGGACAGATCGAACGCCTCAGCGAAGACCATGTCTGGGAACAGCCGGGCATGCAGCATGTGCTCAAGCGCGCCATGGGTCTGGATCAGCACCTGGTGGTGGATTACCTGGAAGGTGAACTGCGCGAAGGCGAACGCTTCCTGCTGGTCAGCGACGGTGTCTGGTCGACCCTCGGTGACCAGGGCATCCACAGCATGCTCAAGGACGAGAGCGACCCGGCTGCGGCCTGCCGCGCCCTGGTCAGCGCCGCCCATCTGGCCGGCAGCCAGGACAATGCTAGCGCCGTGCTGGTGCAGGTACAGAATCTGCCGGACAACGACCTGGCCGACACCCTGGCCCAGCTCAAGCACTGGCCGCTGCCGCCGCGCCTGCGCGAGGGGCAGAGCTTCGAAGGCTGGCAGGTCGAACGCCTGCTTGCCGAATCGCGCCAGTCGTTGGTCTACCGCGTGCGTGACAACCAGGCCCGGCGCTGGCTGCTGAAAACTCTGCCGGCCAGCCGCCATGACGAAGAACAGGCCGGCCCCGCCCTGCTCCTTGAGGAATGGTTCCTGCGCCGTGTGGCCGGACGCAACTTCGCCGAAGCCCACCCGCTGCCGCAGCGCCAACATCTTTACTACGTACAGCGCGAGCACCAGGGCCAGACCCTGGCCGAACACCTTCGCCTGTCCGGCCCGTTGGGCTTGCCGGAGTGGCTGGAGCTGGCGCCACGCCTGCTCAAGGCCCTCGGCATGCTGCACCGACGCAACCTGCTGCACCGCGACATCAAGCCGGAAAACCTGCTGTGGTGCGACGACGGCGAGCTGCGCGTGCTGGATTTCGGCCTGGCCTACTGCCCGGGCCTGTCCCGCGACGAGGCCCACGCCCTGCCCGGCACGCCCAGCTATATCGCCCCCGAAGCCTTCTCCGGCGGCAAACCCAGCGCGCAACAGGATATCTACGCCGCCGGCGTGACCCTCTATTACCTGCTCACCGGACACTACCCCTACGGCGAGATCGAGGCCTTCCAGCACCCGCGCTTCGGCAAGCCGACCGCGCCCAGCCGCTACCGGCCGGATATCCCGACCTGGCTCGACGACTGCCTGCTGCGTGCAGTGGCAGTCAACCCCGCAGAGCGCTTCGAAACCGCCGAGGAATGGCTGCTGGCCCTGGAACAGGGCGAACGCCAGACCCTCAGCCTGCGCCCGCGTCCATTGCTGGAGCGCGAGCCGCTCAAGGTCTGGCGCACGGTGGCACTGGTCTCGCTGCTGCTGAATCTGGGTTTGCTGGTGCTGTTGCTGAAATAAGCCAACGCACCACAACAGCGCGACTTGCTTTATAGGGGTGCGCCAGAGGCGCCCAGAGTCCCCGAAAAATCACTGGAAGCCCCTGAAAATCAGATATCTACAGAGTTGGCATGCTGCCTGCTTTAGAGAGATCGACAGTACATAAAAGCACTGCCTTCAACGTAGAAGGCGCTGCTTCCCGACAGATCGGGGCAGGACAAAGGCGTCCTCGCTAGGCAACTAGCGGGACGCCTTTTTTGTTTTATGGCTTGCCATCCCTGGCAGCCACTTTTCAAGTCGTCGCGGAGCGACGCTAAAAACTGCTCCCGACAGTTTTTTCTCGTGATTTCTACGCAGGAGATGGCCGGCATGAAAAAACTCAAGCTGGTAATGGTTGGCAACGGTATGGCCGGCGTGCGGACGCTGGAGGAGCTGCTCAAGCTCGCTCCCGACCTCTACGACATCACCGTGTTCGGGGCCGAGCCGCACCCGAACTACAACCGCATCCTGCTCTCGCCAGTATTGGCCGGCGAACAGAGCTTCGAGGAAATCGTCCTCAATGGCCTCGACTGGTACCTCGACAACAACATCGAGCTGCGCCTGGGACGCAAGGTGGTCAGCATCGACCGCAAGAAGCGCGTAGTTACCGCCGACGACGGCAGCACGGCCGAATACGACCGCCTGATCCTGGCCACCGGCTCCAATCCCTTCATCCTGCCGGTGCCGGGCAACCGCCTGGAAGGCGTGATCGCCTACCGCGACATCGCCGACACCGAGAAAATGATGGAAACCGCTCGCACCCACAGCCATGCCGTGGTCATCGGTGGCGGCCTGCTCGGCCTGGAGGCGGCCAACGGCCTGCGCCAGCGCGGCATGGACGTGACCGTGGTGCACCTCTCCGAGTGGTTGCTCGAGCGGCAACTGGACAAGACCGCCGGCAA
The DNA here is from genome assembly GCF_014164785.1 of Aquipseudomonas guryensis. Taxonomy (GTDB): domain Bacteria; phylum Pseudomonadota; class Gammaproteobacteria; order Pseudomonadales; family Pseudomonadaceae; genus Aquipseudomonas; species Aquipseudomonas guryensis. Next base: position 50,531 of record NZ_JACJFN010000006.1, read on the forward strand.
GCTGCTGCAACAGGCTCTGGAGGCCCGCGGCATCCACTTCCGCCTGAGCGAGCAGACCGAGGAGCTGCAGGACTACGGCAACGGCCGCGTCTGCGCCGTGCAGTTCAAGAGCGGTGACGTGATCCCCGCCGACCTGGTGGTGATGGCCGCCGGCATCCGTCCCAACACCGAACTGGCCGAGAAGAGCGGCATCCCGTGCAACCGCGGCATCCTGGTCGACGACTGCCTGCAAACCTACGACCCACGCATCTATGCGGTCGGCGAGTGCGCCAATCACCGTGGCATCGCCTACGGCCTGGTCGCCCCGCTGTTCGAACAGGCCAAGGTCTGCGCCAATCACCTGGCCATGCTCGGCACCGCGCGTTACCAGGGCTCGGTGACCTCGACCAAGCTCAAGGTGACCGGCATCGACCTGTTCTCCGCCGGCGACTTCATGGGCGCCGAAGGCACCGAGACCATCACCCTCTCCGACCCCATCGGCAGCGTGTACAAGAAGCTGGTGATCAAGGACGACGTGCTGGTCGGTGGCTGCCTGTACGGCGACACCCTGGACGGCGGCTGGTACTTCCAGCAGATCTGCGGCGCAGCCGATATCAGCCAGGTGCGCGATCACCTGATGTTCGGCCAGGCCAGTATCGATGCGGCAAACGCCAGCGCAGCCAAGGATACCGCCCGTGCCTGACCTCAGCCTGCAACCCATCATGGCTCCGGCCACCCAGCACACCGCCGCCACCTGCTGCTACTGCGGCGTCGGCTGCGGCGTGCTGATCGAGCATGACGGCGAGAAGATCCTCGGCGTCCAGGGCGACCCGAATCACCCCGCCAACTTTGGCAAACTGTGCAGCAAGGGCTCGACCCTGCACCTGACCGGTGACCTCGATGCCCGCGCGCTCTACCCCGAGCTGCGCCTGGGCAAGGGCCTGGCCCGCTCGCGCACGGACTGGGACAGCGCCCTGGATCACGCCGCCAATGTATTCGCCGAGACCATCCGCGAGCACGGCCCGGACAGCGTGGCCTTCTACATCTCCGGCCAGCTGCTGACCGAGGACTACTACGCCTTCAACAAGCTGGCCCGTGCCCTGGTCGGCACCAACAACATCGACAGCAACTCGCGCCTGTGCATGTCCTCGGCCGTGGTCGGTTACAAGCGCAGCCTGGGTGCCGACGCCCCGCCGTGCAACTACGAGGACATCGAGCAGGCCGACTGCCTGCTGATCGCCGGCAGCAACATGGCCTACGCCCACCCGATCCTGTTCCGCCGACTGGAAGCGGCCAAGGCCGCACGCCCGGAGATGAAGATCATCGTCGTCGACCCACGGCGCACCGACACCTGTGACCTGGCCGACCTGCACCTGGCGATCCTGCCGGGCACCGATGTGGCGCTGTTCCACGGCATCCTGCACATCCTCATGTGGGAAGGCTGGGTCGACCACGCCTACATCACCGCCCACACCGAAGGCTTCGAGGCCCTGAAGAGCCTGGTACGCGAATTTACCCCGACAGCCGTCGCCGATATCTGCGGCATTGCCCAGGCCGACCTGCTGCGCGCCGCCGAGCTGATCGGCAAATCGCCGGCGTTCCTCTCGCTGTGGTGCATGGGCCTCAACCAGTCCAGCGCAGGCAGCGCCAAGAACAGCGCGCTGATCAACCTGCACCTGGCCACCGGGCAGATCGGCAAGGTCGGCGCCGGCCCGTTCTCCCTCACTGGCCAACCGAATGCCATGGGCGGCCGCGAGACCGGCAGCCTGAGCAACCTGCTGCCGGGCCACCGCGAGGCCGGCAACCCCGAGCACCGCGCCGAAGTCGCCCGCTACTGGGGCGTCGACAGCCTGCCGGACAGCCCTGGCCTGACCGCCGTCGAGCTGTTCGAGGCGGTGCGCGTCGGCCAGATCAAAGCCCTGTGGATCGCCTGCACCAACCCGGCCCAATCGCTGCCGGACCAGCAGAAAATCCATGAGGCCCTGGCCACCTGCCCCTTCGTGGTGGTGCAGGAAGCCTTCTTCACCACCGAAACCTGCCACTACGCCGACCTTCTGCTCCCGGCCGCCAGCTGGGGCGAAAAAGAAGGCAGCGTGACCAACTCCGAGCGGCGCATTACCCATGTGCGCCGCGCCGTGCCAGCGCCCGCAGAGGCGCGGCCGGATTGGGCGATCACCTGTGATTTCGCCCGTCGTCTGGAACAACTGCTCCGCCCCGGCCTGCCCAGCCTGTTCACCTTCCTCAGCAGCGAAGCGCTGTTCGAGGAATACAAACACCTGACCAGCAATCGCGACCTCGACCTGTCCGGTCTGAGCTACGCGATCCTGGATAACCAAGGTCCGCAACAATGGCCCTTCCCGGCCGGCGCCCAGCAGGGCACCGCGCGGCTGTACGAGAATGGCCACTTTCCTACCGCCAGCGGGCGCGCGCAGTTCGTTGCCGACCCGTACTGCGCGGGCAAGGAGAAGCGCGATACGCGCTATCCGCTACTGCTCAACACCGGCCGCCTGCGTGACCAATGGCACGGCATGAGCCGCACCGGCACCGCCGCGCGCCTGTTCGGCCACGCCGAGGAGGCCGTGCTCAGCCTGCACCCGGATGAACTGCGCCGACGCAGCCTGCAGACTGGCGAACTGGTCACCTTGCGCAGCCGCCGCGGCGAGCTGAGCCTGCCGGTACAGGCCGACGAAAACGTGCGCCCCGGCCAGGCCTACCTGCCGATGCACTGGGGCAATCGCTTCCTCAAGGGTCTGGGCACCAACGTGCTGACCCAGCCGGCCTTCGACCCGCTGTCCAAACAGCCGGAGCTCAAGCTCAGCGGTGTCGAAGTGAGCAAGGCCGAGCTGCCCTGGCAGTTCTTCGCCCTGGTCGAAGGCGACGTGCAGCACCGCTTCCAGGCGCTGCGCCCGCTGTTCGAGTCCTTCACCTACGCCAGCCTGACCCTCACTGGCCGCGAGCGCCCGGCCCTGCTGATCAAGGCCGCCAGCGGTGAGGCGCCGCCCGCCGAATTGCTGGCACAGATCGACGCCCTGCTGGCGGTCGACGCTGGCCCGGTGCTGGCCTACGACGATCCACGGCGCACTGTGGGCAAGCGCGTGCGCATCGAGGACGGGCGCATCGTCAGCATCCGCTTGGCCGGCGAAACCGCCGCCCGCGACTGGCTGAAAGGCCTGTGGAACGACGGCCAGGCCGACGCCGACCTGCGCCGCTGGCTGCTCGCCCCGCTGTCCACCCCGCCTGGCAGCGACGGCAAGAAGCTCAGCAAGACCCTTTGCAACTGCCTGAACGTCAGCCAGGACGCGGTGTGCGCCGGCATCGCCCGCGGCCTAGACCTGAACGGCCTCAAGCAGGAGCTGAAATGCGGCACCAGCTGCGGCTCCTGCGTACCGGAAATCAAACGTCTGCTGGCGACCCACGTCGTGCCAGCAGTAGCGACTGCCTGAGGAGATGACCATGAGCGCAAAAGTCTGGCTGGTAGGCGCAGGCCCTGGTGATCCGGACCTGCTGACCCTCAAGGCGGTGAAAGCCCTCAACCAGGCCGAGATCGTGATGATCGACGACCTGGTCAACCCGGCCGTGCTGGAGCACTGCCCGGATGCGCGCATCGTCCCGGTGGGCAAGCGCGGCGGCTGCCGTTCCACTCCGCAGGCCTTCATCCACCGCCTGATGCTGCGCTACGCGCGCCAGGGCAAGTGCGTGGTGCGCCTGAAAGGCGGCGACCCGTGCATCTTTGGCCGGGGTAGCGAAGAAGCCGACTGGCTAGCCGAGCACGGCATCGAAGTGGAAATGGTCAACGGCATCACCGCCGGCCTGGCCGGTGCCACCAACTGCGGCATCCCCCTGACCCTGCGCGGCGTGGCCCGCGGCGTGACCCTGGTCACCGCCCACACCCAGGACGACAGCAGCCTCAACTGGCCGGCCCTGGCGCAGAGCGGCACCACCCTGGTGGTGTACATGGGTGTGGCCAAGCTGCCGGACATCCGTGAAAGCCTGCTGGCCGGCGGCATGCGCGCCGACATGCCGGTGGCGATGATCGAGAACGCCTCGCTGCCCCACCAGCGCGAGTGCCGCAGCAGCCTGGCGAGCATGCAACAGGACGCCCACGACTTTCAGCTCAAGAGCCCGGCGATCCTGGTGATCGGTGAAGTGGCCGCGCAGCAACAGATTCACGCTTTGGCAGAGATTGCCTAATCCCCTTCGCTCCTGCGGAGAAATGCTTTGCCCGGCCTTTTGGCCGGGCATTTTTTTTGCGCAGATCCCAGGGTAGAGAGTGCTCCTTGGCCAGGTTGGGAGTGGCGAAAAGAACCCACTCACTCAGCGCTGGCCCAATACCAGACGGTAGCCCCCCAAGACGATCCCTTGAACTCCGGCATGGTCTCGCCCTGGGTGAAATGACGCCGCGAGTTGTGCTGGGCCGGGCTGAACCAGTAACCGGTTTGGGGGCAGGACTGGCCTGCGTGCACCGGGCCAGGGGTATTGTGCTTGGGTGTGTTGTTGCGCGCATAGGCGACCAGATCCTTGGGGTAGACCATATGGTCGATCTGGCTGTCATCGATATTGTAAAGATAGGCGATGGCACCAGCCTCGAAGGCCCAATAGCCAACATAGCTACCCTCATCGCCGTCTATGTCTAGATGACTGTCATGCCAATTGGTCTGAAGATCAGCAAAGGCCGAATACCACTGATTGCAGTACTGCTTCAGTAGAGCGGATGCTTCTTCTGGCGTAGGGGCATAAATGGCCTGGATCAGTGGCGTATAGAGATCGTGATACCACTCGTCTAGGTCAGAGCGATTGGGGAGCACCTTGCGCAACAGGTCTTCATAAAGGGTGTCATCACGAGCGTATCCGGCGTTGTCCAGCAGGGCGACGAAACGCTGTAACAGGTCTGTGCGATGCAGCAGGATGCACAAACTTATCACCTGCACACACTCTTCATATTCCCCTGGCCAGTCGTCGATGGCCAATGGCGATATATCAGGTATCTGCTCCTGGACTGCCAGGGCATGCTGATAAGTCTCGTAATCCTTGATCAGCTGCTCCAAACGTGTGGGCAGGGCCTCAATAGGATCGCCAGCGGTATAGCAGATAAACAAGCCATCCAAGGTCGCATCTTTAAAGTGCGCTGCACGCAGGGCTAGCTCTTGCTCCGGGGTGTCGGACTCCATTTTCCGGTTCGCCCAGCGATCAGGCGTTTCATCAAAGAAGGTAATGGCTGCCCGGTAGTAAGATTCGGTGATGAAGGGTTGGCGCCTATTCATACAGAGGCCTTTTCGAGTTGCAGAGTGGGCTGCTCGCCATACTTCTTGGCCAGAGCGGTTTTTCGCTTATTTACGGCGATACGAATCTCTTCTTCCCCATAGTGGAAAGCCTGATGATCGCTGTGGCTTTTTTCTGAGTGATTCTTCAGTCGTGCCTCGGCGTGCTTGCTGGGGCTTTGGCTGGGGTGATAAAGGGGGGTATAGAAGAGATGACGGCTATAAGAGCTCAATATACTGTCGCGGAGCACGCGGTTATTTAGAGATTTCAGGTTGTTCCTGATCCAGTCGCGACTCATTTGCACCAAAATTCGGCTTTTCTTGCTGGTGCTGGTTGAGTCGGCCGTTTTTCCCGCGCCCCCTGTTTTCCCACTGGCTTTGCTTTTCTTCTTTTCGGGGCTTTTCCCTGCTGTTGACTCTTCTTCTCGCGGCTCCAAGAGCTCGCTGGCGTCAGTGATGCCGGAAGTTCCCAGCTTTGAGGTGATGCTCGGCTTGCGTGTTGTGTTCGGCTTGCGCAGGAATTTTGGGGCATCTTCATTCTTGCTTGCTTTGGCCTCCACAATGGCAAAAAGCTTATTGTCGTTTTGATCTGGATCGGCACGCCAGATGGCATCTATTCCAGTACCGTTTGCCCCGTCGGTGAGTTTATAAAGTACATGTGGAGTTTTGGGGCTACCTCCCTTCGATAGCTTGCCCAGTTTGGTCGCGCTGGGTTTACCCTTTTGCCATCTGCCCTCGACGCCCTTGTCATGGCCGTCCCAGTCTTTTCCCCAACCCAGCTTATATGCGCAGATATAGTCGGCGATGTGTTCGCCGCTGACGCCGAGCCCTTCATTGCTTAGATCAGGCAGTGCCTGTTGCCCGAGTGTCGCATTGTCAGCTTTTTGGGCGGCGGTTCCGCGGCCACCGTCTTTACCTTCGGCGGCGACATTACGGTCTTTGCCTGCTGGTTTTTTCTGCTCTGCGGGGTTGCTGCTACCGGTGGCCGAAGCGGAGCTATTACGTTGCATTCGTTTCCATTTGTTCAAGCGTTTCTCAACGATGCCGACCATCATCGGCATCTGATCACGCGATGTAGCCAGTACGGTGAGCACGGCTGACTGGAGAAGTCTGGGGAGACTTTGAAAGGCCGAAGATCCCTTCACACCAGCAATAATTTCGTCGAGTTCGGATCGCAGTGCAGAGGCGTTGAAGATATCGGACAGCAACTCTTCGGGGCTGGTCTTAATACCGCACTCTGCCAGTACGAAGCGCAGAAGATCGAAGAGTACTGGAGCAAAGCGCTCGGGATCCTTGTTGACGATACGTAGGCTCTTTTTTACTCCGTCACCCGGACCTGGCACCCAACCTACAATGGCTAATAGCAGATCGAACTGGGCATCTTCCGTATGCGCAGGCGTATCGGCGTTATAGAGATGTACTGCTGATTCGATCGTGTCGTAGGCATCGACGGCCTGCCCCAAGAAAGGAACGGCCCCCAAGGCAATGCCTGCCGCCAGCTCTATCAATGCCTCTTCGTAGGCTGCCTGGCGCTCGAGTTCTTCCTTGCTTTTGGTTGTTGCCTTACTCATTCCAGCCTCCCTGCTGCTGCTTTGATCAAGTGCTGCAGATCCACATTGGCCGGATCTAGGCCAAGCTTGCGCAAATCATCGTTTATGTCTCGATCCGTGACCTGGAGGGTTTTGATGGAGCCTCTGGTATAGGGGCGAGGATCTTCTCCGTAATGAACTTTGGCGGGGCCTGGCGGCACATCCTCCAATCGAGCAAAGCCTCGCTTATCCAGTATCCCTTCACGTACCGACCCATCACTGAATTCGACACGGTAAGCAGCCTCTGGCACAGGTTCGAGATTCGGGTAGTGCAGGTTCAGTTCGAGCCAGGAGCTGTTTTTCTTGGCGCTTTCCAGCAGATTGCCCGCTTTGCTGGTATCGGCTTGCAGCATTGCTCCAGGCAGTAGGATGGCGATGCCGCTACCCACGCCCGGCGCCCCACCCGAGTTGATCTTGATCATCGCCCCGCTCAGGGTCACACCACCCGGATCGAGCTTGAGCCAGCTGCCGCCACCCTTGGCGGTGAGCTCCATGCCGGCCTCGATCACCACCTTGCTGCCGGCGTGGTAGTGGATTTCGTTGCCGGCCTCGGTGAACTGGGCCGAGCCCAGTTTGATGTGCTGAGTGCTTGCTACTGTGAGGTGGTCATTGCTGCGTGCCTCGACCTTGCGGTCTGCGTGGGTGATGCGGTGTTCCTCGGCCTTCAGTTCGGTGTAGCTGTTGGCCTCGACCGTGTCGTGGCGCTCGTGGCCGATGCGGATCCTCTGGTCGTTTTCGACGTTTTCGTCCCAGTCTTTCTGCGCGTGCAAGTAGATTTGTTCCTGGCCCTTGCGGTCCTCGAAGCGCAGTTCGTTGTAGCCGCCGCCACCGGGGGAGCTGAGGGTCTTGAACACGCTGCGGGTCTTGTTCGCCGGCAGGTCATAGGGCACCACGTGCTCGGCGTGGTACAGACAGCCGGTGAGCAGCGGTTGGTCGGGATCGCCTTCAAGGAAGGTGATCAGTACCTCCATGCCGACCCGCGGGATGGCGATGCCGCCGTAGCGGTCGCCGGCCCAGCTGCTGGCCACGCGCAGCCAGCAGCTGGTCTTGTCGTCGGCCTGGCCCTCGCGGTCCCAGTGGAACTGCACCTTCACCCGACCGTACTGGTCGCAGTGGATCTCCTCGCCTTTGGGGCCGGTGACCACGGCCGTCTGGCTGCCGAGCACTTTAGGCTTGGCATGTTGCAGGGCCGGGCGGAATGGATCGGCCCAGCGCGTGGCGCTGAAGCGATTTCGGTAGCCCTGCTGGAAATCCTCACCATCCAGCATCTGGCCGGCCCGGCTGCCACCGATGAAGTCAGTCACCGACTCTTCCAGCACCTGCGGCTGCTTGCCTTCGTGCCATACCTCACGTAGCAGCCACAGGTCATTCAATGCTGCGCTGGGGTGCTGCTGCAGGCTGAGGAAGTGGCCACAGGCCAGGTACGCATCGCTCTTGCCGTCGGCCTGGGTGTAGTCGCTGCGCAGGCGCTCCAGGGCGCGCTTGGCCAGATGTTTGCCGCGTTCGCGCTCAGTGAAGCGGCCGGGGAAATCGTAGACCTCCAGGCTGGGCTGGAAAGCGCTGCTCTGGGTGGCTTGCAGGGTCAGGCGCGGCTTCTCGAAATCGTAGTCGCGGTAGCTGGCCTGAGTACTGCGCGTGGCCAGGCGCACGTTGAACGCACGGACTACCGCATGTTCGGCTGCCAGGCCGCTGTCCTGCTGGTAGTTGAGCGGCGGCAGCTTGCGGAACACCGTCTGGTCGTCACCAAACACCAGTGCATGGACATTCGCGCTGTGCTGGAAGTGAAAGCTGATGCCCTCCTCTTCGCACAGGCGCTGAATGAAGTGCAGGTCGGATTCGTCGTACTGAGTGCAATAGTCGCGCGCGGGATAGACGCTGCCGAGCTGGAACTTGTAGGCGCCCTGTTGGATGCCGTGCTCCTCGAGCAGTTGCGCGATGATCTGCGGCACGCTCAGTTGCTGGAAGATGCGCTGGTTGTAGCGATGTTGCAGGTAGGCCAGCTGCGGTCTAAGGCTGATGTTGTAACGGGTCAGGCGCCTGCCGGAATCACCCTGTTCGATGGCGTAGACCAGGCCATGCACACCGCCTCCAGCGGGGCCGAAGGCGAGAAAGGCCGGCTGATTGAGCAGCGCTTGCAGATCCAGCTGCGAGTCCTGGCTGACCAGATCAATACTGAACTCATACGGCTGGTTGAGCTCCTCGCGGCCCTCGAACGCCAGTACCTGCAGGTCGCTGGCGATACCCTGAATGCTCAGGGAAATAAGCGTTTGATTGGCATCCCTCACGCCTTAACCTCCTTCCTGGAGTTTGCAGAAGGCGCAAGGGTGCCCAAGCGGGCGCACAGCTTCAATCGCCGGATTGCCGAATCATGGCCCCGGTCAAATAAATCGACTATTTAACCGCACCAGACCTGCTGCAATGGCGCGAGACAGCCGCGCGCATTGCAGCAGGACGCCAGCCGGCAGCTATTCCTGCCAGACCACCTCGCCGGAACGACTGCCCCAGGCGTGGAAATGCGGACTGTAAGCGCCCTCGACCGAGGCCCGCTTGATCTTCAGGGTCGGCGTCAGGAAGCCGTTCTCTACCGCCCAGACTTCCGGCACCAGCACCAGCCCGTTGAGCTTCTCGTGCTTGTCCAGCGCCTGGTTGGTTTCCTCCAACAGACGCTTGAGGCTGCCTTCCAGCTGCTCGCGCGGCTCCTTGCGACCGGCTTCGGAGAGCACGCACAGCGCCAGCGGCTGCGGCAGGCCATCACCAACCACGCAGACCTGCTCGATGTGCGAGTGCACCGCCAGGCGGTTCTCAATCGGCGCCGGGGCCACGTACTTGCCTTTGCTGGTCTTGAAGATTTCCTTGATGCGCCCGGTCAGGCGCAGGTTGCCGTCGGCATCTTGCTCACCCTTGTCGCCGGTCCGCAGGAAGCCGTCCTCGGTCATGGCTTCGGCAGTCTTGCCCGGTTCCTTGAAATAGCCCTGCATGGTCGAGCCGCTGCGCACCAGCACCTCGCCCTCCTCGCTGATGCGTACTTCCACGCCGGGGTTGTTCTGGCCGATCCAGCCCTGCTTGAACTTGCCGGGACGACAGACGTGCGAGTAGCCACAGTTCTCGGTCATGCCATAGACCTCCTGCAGCTCCAGGCCCAGGCGGCGGTACCAGTTGAGCAGCGCCTCGGGCACCGGCGCCGCACCGGACAGGCCATAGCGCACGGCATCCAGACCCAGGCCGCGCAGCACCTTGCGACCGAACAGTCGCCCGAGCAGCGGCAGGGAGAGAAGGAAATCCAGCTTGCTGGCGGACATCTTCGAATAGACGCCCATCTGGAACTTGGTCCAGATCCGCGGCACGCCGAAGAACACCGTCGGTCTGGCGCGGCGCAAGTCAGCGAGGAAGGTATCCAGGCTCTCAGCGAAGTACACCGTCAGGCCGCTGTACAGCGAATTGAGCTCGACGAACATGCGCTCGGCCACGTGGCACAGCGGCAGGTAGGACAGCACCCGATCATTATCGGAAACCCCGAACAACTCAGTGGCATGGCTGGCGGTGAAGCCGAAGTTGCCGAAGTTGTGCATCACGCCCTTGGGCATGCCGGTGGTGCCGGAGGTGTAGATGATGGTGGCCAGCTGGTCGGCTGCAGGACGCGGGGTGTCCTGGATCGGCGCACTGGCCTGCAGGTCCTGCCAGGTACGATCGAATCGGCCGTGCGGATGCAGCGGCAGGCATACAGTGACAACGCCCTCGGGTACGCCGGGAGCCATGGCCGGCCAGTCATCCAGCTTGCCGATAAAGGCCACGCGGGCCTCGGCATGCTCCAGCACCTGGCGCACGGAGTCACCGGTGAGATTGGGATACAGCGGCACCGAGACATGCCCGGCCATCCAGATCGCCAGGTCGGTGACGATCCAGTGTGCGCAGTTCTTCGAGATGATGGCGATCCGGCTGCCCGGTTCCAGCTCCAGGCCACGCAGCCAGCTGGCAGCGCGCCGCGCCTGCTCACCGACCTCGGACCAGCTCAGTTCCTCGACCTGGCCATTGCCCTGGGGCTGGATCAGGTATGTCTTGTTCGGATGACGCGACTCACGCTCGAAAAACACCTCGAGCGGTAAACGGACTGCACTGGCCACGGGGCCTCCTTGTTTTTTCTTATTGTCACAGGGAGCAACCAAGCACTTGCTTGGTTGAATATTCCATGCGTCAGGAGGCAGTGCAAGTTAAGAAATGTTTCAGTTCCCGCAACAGCTCTAGTGCGGGTGATGCAGCGCGTCGAGCGCCAGCGCGCCGGCCAGCAGGTGTTCGCCGGAGAGGCAAACCAGGCTGGCGGTATGCAGGGTGATCGGCTGTTGCAGGTTTCCATGCACCAGCAATCCGGCAAGAGAGCCTAGCAGCGGGTTGTGGCTGACGATCAGGTATTCATCGGCAGCGTCGGCATCCAGTTGCTGCAGCACGGCGCGTGGGTCGTCGTCCGGAGTGAGCCAGTCGAAGGTGGTCAGCGGCAGTTGCAAGCCGAGGGTTTCGCGTACCAGTTCGGCCGTCTGCTGGGCGCGCCGATAAGGGCTGACGAGAATTTTCGTCAGCGCCACGCCGCGCAAATGCTTGGCCGCATGGCGGACTTCCTTGCGCCCGTGCTCAGTCAGGGCGCGCTCCGCATCGCTGCGCGCCCTGGGCTCAGCCTCACCGTGCCGCAACAGCCATAACTTCACAGCTTGGGCTCTTCGTCCACCACCGGATGGGCCGCGGGCGGAATGCTGTGCGGCTCGTTGTCTTGCGGCGCTCGCGGGGTCGGCCAGTCAGCGAACGGCCAAGGCTTTTCTTCGGTGTTGAAAGTGCCAAAGCGGCCGATCTGCTGCAGGTACTGGCTGAGGCTGTCACCAAAGCCTTGCAGACCGCCATTGGGGGCGCCGTAGAACAGGCGGTAGCCCAGCTGCAGCAGCACCACACCGCCGAGGATGATTTCCGCCAGCTGCCAGACGATGGTGAAGATCACCATCCACAGAATGCGCAACAGGATGGATTCACGCTCCAGTTCTTTACTTGGTTCACTCATGTCGCTCTCCCAATCTCGCTAGGTTTCAAAAACCACTGGTGGAAATGAAATCGACGTCGGTCTTCGGCTCGGCGCGCATCAGCGCCTCGATCACCTGGGCCAGGGTACGCCCCTCGAAGAGAATGGCATGCAAACCCGTGACCAAAGGCATGTAAATCTGCAATTCCTCGGCCTTGGCCTTGAGCACCTTGATGGTGTTGACCCCTTCGGCCACCTCGCCAAGCCTGGCCACGGCGTCTTCCAGGCTGAGACCTTCGCCAAGGGCGAAGCCGACCTGATAATTGCGGCTCTTCGGTGACGAACAGGTGACGATCAGGTCACCAACCCCGGCTAGGCCGAGGAAGGTCATGGGATTGGCACCCAGCTTGACCGCAAAACGGGTCATTTCCGCTAGGGCACGGGTGATCAGCATGCTCTTGGTGTTCTCGCCCATGCCCATCGCCACAGCCATACCGGCGATGATCGCGTAGACGTTCTTCAGCGCCCCGCCCAGCTCCACGCCGAAACGGTCGCGGCTGGCGTAGACGCGAAAAGTGCGCCCGTGCAGGGCCTCTTGTACGCGTTGGCAGAGCGCTTCGTCTTCACTGGCGATCACGGTGGCGGTCAGTGCCTGCTCGGCCACTTCGCGTGCCAGGTTGGGCCCGGACAGCACGCCAATGCGCGCTTGTGGGGCTACTTCCTCGAGGATCTGGCTCATCAGCTTGAAGCTCTGCGCCTCGATGCCCTTGGTGGTACTGACCAGCAGCTTGCCGGCCAGCGCACCTGCTACCGGCTGCAGGGCCTGGCGCAAGGCCGAGGACGGCAAGGCGACGAATACCAGCTCGCAGGCGGCCAGGGTCTCGGCCAGGTCGGTCACCGGCTCGACGCCCGGGTGCAGCTTGATGCCCTTCAGGTAGCGCGGGTTCTCGCGCTGGCTACGCATCGCGGCGGCCTGCTCCGGATCGCGCATCCACTGGCGGACGCGCTGGCCATTCTGCGCCAGCAGGTTGGCGATAGCGGTGCCAAAGCTGCCGCCACCCAAGACGGCGACTGGTTGTTGCTCGGTCATGATCGATCCAATCAGAGCCATCGAGATGGCGAATGGGCGGCATTATTGCGGAGCATCCGCCGACCGACCAGCCCTCAGAGCGCTTGCGCGCAGCGACAGACTGGCAAATACGCGTTTGTCGATTAACATGCGGGGCATTCCGCCCTATAGCAAGGCCGTTGTGTGTACCCGAACCTGTCCCTCCGCCGCCCATCCCACTCACGCCAGCAGATTCCGCCGCTGCAGGCTCTGCACCTGTTGGCTGGAGCTGGACACCCATGATCTTCGGCCGTAACTGGACTATTCATAGTCGTACCCAGCTGATCAGCGTCGGCCCCGCCCTGTTGCTGACCGTGCTACTCATCAGTTTCTTCACCTATGAACGCCTGCAGGACCTGCGCCAGGAACTCAATCGTACTGGCCAGCTGATCGCCAGCCAGCTGGCCCCGGCGGCCGAATACGGGGTCATTTCTGGCAACCTGGAGGTGCTCGACAACCTGCTGCGTTCCACGCTGACCACCTCGCACGTACGCTTTCTCGAAGTACGTGACCGTGAAGAAAACATCCTGGTCTATGTCGAGCAGAACAGTCATCCAGGCAGCACGTCGGTGGAGGTTTTCCATGCCCCCATCCACCTGCAGCAAGCCGGCCAGCCAGGCATTCGCAACAAGCTCAGCGACGACTACCTGGGGCGTGTGGTGGTCGGCATGTCCGGTGAGGCATTCACCAGCCGCCAGCAGGCCATTCTGTTCAAGGCCGCCGTGCTGGGCCTGTTCGCCCTGCTCCTGACCTTTCTCCTGGCGCGCCAGCTGGCAAGGCGCCTGGCCCAGCCGATCAGCGACATGGGGCAAGCCCTGCAAGCCCTGCAAGCCCTGCAGAGTGGTAACTACCAGCCGCCGCTGGCGGAAACCGCCACCGGCGAGCTGGGCGACCTGGCCCGGCATATCAACAAGCTGGCGCTCAGCCTGGCCGATGCCAGCCATGAGCAGCAACTGGCCATGACCCAGTTGATCAAGACCCGCGAAGAAGCCGAGCAGGCCAGCCGGGCCAAGTCGGACTTTCTGGCAATGATGAGCCATGAGCTGCGCACCCCCATGAACGGTGTGCTGGGCATGTTGCAGCTGCTGGAAACTACCGAGATGACCCAGGAGCAGGACGAATACGCCGCCCTGGCCACCGAGTCGACGGAACATCTGCTCAAGGTGATCAACGACATCCTCGACTTCTCCCGCATCGAACGCGGCGCCCTGGAGCTGGAGCGCATTCCGTTCAATTTGCTGGAGCTGCTGCAGGGCTCGATCCAGGTGTTCCAGCACAGCGCTCAGCAACATGGCTTGCACCTGACTCTGGAGAACCAGCCGGGTCTGGAACAGTTCGAGGTACAGGGCGACCCGACGCGGATCCGCCAGATCCTGGTCAACCTGCTGGGCAATGCGCTGAAGTTCACCGAAGACGGCGGCATTCGCATCGAGACCCACTGGCAGCCGCTGGATAACGAAGTGCTGTGGTTCACCTGTGCCGTACATGACAGCGGCATCGGCATCGCACCGCAGCGGCTGGAACGCATGTTCGACGCCTTCCAGCAGGCCGACTCGTCGATCTCCCGGCGCTATGGTGGCACCGGCCTCGGCCTGTCGATCGCCCGCACATTGGCCGAGCGCATGGGCGGCACCCTGCATGCGCGCAGCACGGAGGGCCAGGGTTCGGTGTTCACCCTGGAAATCCCCCTGCCGTTCAGCTTGCGCACGCACACAGAGGAGCCGGGCAATCAGCCACTCGGTCACTATGGCGAAGGCCAGGAAGTGCTGCTGGTAGAAGACAACCCCGTCAACCAGACCGTGATCGAAGCCATGCTGCGCAGCCTCGGCTATCGGGTCAGCCTGGTCAGCGATGGCGTCCAGGCAGTGCACAGTGCCAGCCAATGCGCCTATGCAGCGGTACTCATGGATTGCCGCCTGCCGGTCATGGATGGTTACGAAGCCACCCGGCAGATTCGCCAGCTGCACACGTACAGTAAGACCCCGATCATCGCCCTTACGGCCAATGCCTTGCAGGGCGATCGCGAAGCCTGCCTGCAGGCCGGGATGAACGATTACCTGGCCAAACCATTCAAGCGCGCCGATCTCGAGCGCATATTGCTGCGCTGGCTCAGTAAACGGAGCCACTGAGGGTGCTAAAGTCAGAGCCAGAGTGGCCTGGCGGGGGTCGTCACGATTCGAGGACACAAGTGTTCACCGCGGACTGTGACTTTCACCACAACGCAACAGTCTATGACTACGCTGCCGCCAGACGGCAATCAGGATGTAACACATAGCCCCGTGCGGCGGGGCCATTGAGGAGCTCGCATGACCAAGCAAAACGCCTTTACCCGGGAAGATCTGCTGCGCTGCAGCCGCGGCGAGCTGTTCGGCCCGGGTAACGCGCAACTGCCCGCCCCGAACATGCTGATGATCGACCGCATCGTGCACATCAGCGAAACCGGCGGCAAGTATGGCAAAGGCGAAATCGTCGCCGAGCTCGATATCAATCCGGACCTGTGGTTCTTCGGTTGCCACTTCGAAGGTGACCCGGTGATGCCAGGTTGCCTGGGCCTTGACGCTATGTGGCAGCTGGTTGGCTTCTACCTCGGCTGGCAGGGCAATCCGGGCCGCGGCCGCGCCCTGGGTTCGGGTGAAGTGAAGTTCTTCGGCCAGGTGCTGCCCACCGCCAAGAAAGTCACTTACAACATCCATATCAAACGCACCATCAGTCGCTCGCTGATCCTCGGCATCGCCGACGGCACCGTCAGCGTCGATGGCCGCGAGATCTACAGCGCCGAAGGCCTGCGTGTTGGCCTGTTCACCTCTACCGACAGTTTCTAAAGGATTTTTCGCATGCGCCGCGTCGTGATCACCGGTCTGGGCATCGTTTCCTGCCTGGGCAATGACAAAGACACCGTTTCCGCCAACCTGCGTGCCAGCAAGGCGGGCATCCGCTTCAATCCGGCCTACGCCGAAATGGGCCTGCGCAGCCAGGTTTCCGGTTCGGTCGATCTCAATCTTGAAGAGCTGATCGACCGCAAGGTCCTGCGCTTCATGGGCGATGCGGCGGCGTATGCCTACCTGTCGATGGAACAAGCGATCAAGGACTCCGGCCTCACCCCCGAGCAGGTGTCCAACCCGCGTACCGGCCTGATCGCCGGCTCCGGCGGCGCCTCCACGCTGAACCAGATGGAAGCCATCGATACCCTGCGCGAAAAAGGCGTCAAGCGCATCGGCCCATACCGCGTCACCCGCACCATGGGCAGCACCGTGTCGGCCTGCCTGGCCACGCCGTTCCAGATCAAGGGTGTGAACTTCTCCATTTCCTCGGCCTGCGCCACCAGCGCGCATTGCATCGGCCAGGCCATGGAGCAGATCCAGCTGGGCAAGCAGGACATCGTATTTGCCGGCGGCGGCGAGGAAGAGCATTGGACCCAGAGCTGCCTGTTCGATGCCATGGGCGCCCTCTCCACCCAGTACAACGAAACCCCGGAAAAAGCCTCGCGTGCCTACGATGCAAAGCGTGACGGTTTCGTCATCGCCGGCGGTGGCGGCATGGTGGTGGTCGAGGAACTGGAACACGCGCTCAAGCGCGGCGCCAAAATCTACGCGGAAATCGTCGGCTACGGCGCCACCTCCGATGGCTATGACATGGTTGCGCCGAGCGGCGAAGGCGCGATCCGTTGCATGCAGCAGGCACTGGCTACCGTTGACGCCCCCATCGATTACCTGAACACCCACGGTACCTCCACCCCCGTGGGCGATGTCGCGGAAATCCGCGGCGTGCGTGAAGTGTTCGGCGACAAGGCACCACCAATCAGCTCGACCAAGAGCCTGTCCGGTCACTCCCTGGGCGCCGCCGGCGTGCAGGAAGCGATCTACTGCATGCTGATGATGGAAGGCAAGTTCATCGCCGGCTCGGCCAATATCGACGAACTGGACCCGGAACTGGCCGACATGCCAATCCTGCGCCAGACCCGTGAGAATGCCGAACTGAATACCGTGATGAGCAACAGCTTCGGTTTCGGCGGCACCAATGCCACTCTGGTCCTGCAACGCTACAAGGGCTGATCCTTCGGCCCCATGAAAAACGGCGCCTGCGGGCGCCGTTTTTGTTAGCGGGCAAGACTCAGATCTTGAAACGCGCCACCAGTGAATTGAGATCGACCGCCAGACGCGACAGCTCCTGACTGGCAGCGCTGGTCTGGTTGGCACCCGCCGAAGTCTGCAACGACAGATCGCGAATGTTCACCAGATTGCGGTCCACCTCGCGGGCAACCTGCGCCTGCTCTTCGGAAGCACTGGCAATCACCAGGTTGCGCTCATTGATAGAGGCAATCGCCTGGGTAATGTTATCCAGCGCCTGTCCCGCGGCACGAGCCACCTCCAGAGTGGAACGAGCGCGCTGGTTGCTGTTCTGCATGGAACTGACCGACTTTTCGGTACCCTGCTGGATACCGCTGATCATCTGCTCGATTTCCTGGGTCGACTGCTGGGTACGGTGAGCCAAGGCGCGCACCTCATCAGCCACCACGGCAAAACCTCGGCCTGCATCGCCAGCACGAGCCGCCTCGATAGCCGCGTTGAGCGCCAGCAGGTTGGTCTGTTCGGCGATGGAGCGAATCACGTCAAGCACCTGGCTGATATCGCGCACTTTGCCGGCCAACAATTCCACCTCGCCAGCAGTAGCCGTCACGTCGCTAGCCAGGTGACTGATCGAGTCGACGGTCTGGCGCACCTGCTCGCGGCCCTGCTGAGCGGTCTGATCGGTCTCCTTCGAGGCCTCCGAGGTGCTCACCGCATTACGCGCCACTTCTTCCACTGCAGCGGTCATCTCGTTGACCGCCGTAGCGGCCTGTTCGATCTCGTTGTTCTGCTGATGCAGCCCACGGGTGGAGTCTTCGGTCACTGCATGCAGCTCTTCCGAAGCGGAAGCCAGCTGGTTGGATGAGTCGGCAATGCTTTGAATGGTGCTGCGCAGGCTTTGCTGCATGGTGCGCAGGGCCGTCAGCAATTGTGCTGGTTCGTCCTGACCAATGATTTCAAAGTTCTGCGTCAGGTCGCCGGATGCCACTACTCGCGCAACCTCAACCGCCTCGGTCAATGGCCGGACGATACTGCGGGTCAGCATCAGCGCCAGGAAGATGGTCGCTACCAGCGCCGCGACGATCAATATGATCACCAGGCCCATGGCATCCTCGTATACCTTACTGCTGAGCTCAGCGGCTTCTTTGGCCCCTTTCTCGTTGAGATGGGTCAGGTCGATCAGAACCTTGGTCATATCGGCGGCATGCTGGTTGAGCTCACCGCTGGCGACTGCAATCGCCGAATCAATATCGTCCTGGGCAGACAACTGCATAACCTTGTCCTGCTCGGTCAGATAACCCGCCTGAGCAATCTTGTAGCGCTCATACAGCTCTTGCTCTTCATCAAGAGTAATCAACGCCTCAAAACGCGCCTGAGACTCGCTCAAATCGCTCTTGAGCTGGTTCAGCTGCGAGGTGTTCTGCTGCACCACGGCTGGATCGCGGATCACGATCAGGCGCAGGGTGGCGGCGCGGATGCGCAGGATGTTCTGACTCATGTCATTGAGCGCCAGAATAGCGGGCAGCCAGACCTCTTTGACTTCCGAAGCCGCGCCATTCATGCGCTTCATCTGCTGCAGAGAAAAGCCCCCAACCAGCATCACCAACAACGCCAGGATGGCAAAGCCCAAACCAGCGCGTGTAGCGATTTTAATATTTCTTAGAGACATGGCAGGTTTCCTGGTAATCACTCGACAAGCTAACGGTAGTTATAACCAGCGGCATGGTCTGATACCAGCCGACGAAAGATTGGAAATACTTTTCAGCAACAGGTTATCGACGCCAACAGTAAGGCCTTTAGCCAGCACGCTGGAAAAGCCCCCCTGCCAGGCCATCGATCAGTACCCGCAAGCGCGACCTTGTCGCTTGTATTGCCTGGCCCATGCCTGCGGTATAACGCAAAAGGCCCGACCACTTGCGTGATCGGGCCTTGCGGAAATTCAAGAGGGATCAGCGAACCTGAAATTGCTGCTCCAAAAGTTTGCGATCGCCCTGGAACACCATGAAGCGCCACTCCCCCGGCACCACTTCGTGATGTTCGGTGAACTCGAAGGCCATCACGTCCTGCTCCGCGCCTGGAGCCAGCTTCTGCAGCACCTCGATCTTGTCCTGACGCCGGCCATCCGGGCCGACCAGACCTGGGGTGAAGTACATCAGGGTCAGCGGCTCGCCGCTTTCGGTCTTGCCGGCCAGGCGATAACGTACGCCGAACTTGGTACCCAGCTGGGCCGGTACCTGCTCGGTCTGCTCTATCTGCTGGTTGGCACGGGTCAGTATCCGCTCGCCCGGTTGCGGGTCCTTGAACTGGGTGGCAAAAACCCCGTACTCGATCGGCCCCTCGACACGCACATCGGCCATCACCAGGCTGGATGCCAGGCTCAGGGCCAGGGCAGTCAGGCTCAACACTTTCATCTCGCGCTCCTTGTTTGGGATGGCGCGAGCCTATGACCAAAGCATGACAGGCTGATGACAAGCCAAAGTCCGCAGGCGTCATTGCGTGGTCTTCGTCGGTCAGCTGGCCAGCAACCCCGCAAGCAGCCATGCTGAACAACGAAGCCACCACCCATGAGTTACCCAATGCCTCGTCTGCTCGCCTTGCTTGCCCTGCTCTGCTGCGGCCACTTGCTGGCCGGCGAGCGCCTGGTCTACCCGCTGCATTCCAGCGAGGATGATCCCGAGGCCTATGTGGTCGAACTTTTGCGCCAGGCCCTCGACAAGAGTGGTGCCGGCCACCAGTTGGTGCCTTCCCGCCTGGCCATGCCGCAGAGTCGCGCGCAGCAATCGCTGGAGCAGAACGACAACAGCGTGCAGCTGATGTGGACCATGACCACCAAGGAGCGCGAGCAGATCCTCCTGCCGGTCCGCATCCCCATCTACAAGGGCCTGATCGGCTGGCGCGTGGCCTTGGTGCGCGAGGAAGACCGCCACTGGCTGAAGTCAGTGCGTAGCCTGGCTGATCTCAAGCCGATGCGTTTCGGCCAACGCAGCGACTGGCCGGACACTGCCATCTTGCGCAGCAATGGCCTGCAGGTGGTCACCAGCCAGAGTTACTCGAGCCTGTTCCGCATGCTCGATGCCGGGCGCTTTGACCTGTTCCCACGGGAAGTGGTGGTGGCCTGGGACGAGCAGGCCCGCGCCAATCAGCAAGGCTTGCAGCTGACGGTGGATGAACATGTGGTGCTGCACTACCCCACCGCCTTCTACTTTTTCACCTCACGGGCACGAGCCGATCTGGCCGCGGATATCGAACGCGGCCTGGAACGGATGATCGCCGACGGCAGTTTCGACCAGCTGTTCGACAGCCATCACGGCGCGACCCTGCGCAAGGCTCAACTGGACAAGCGACAGGTCATCGAACTCAAGAACCCCGACCTGCCTGAGCTGACGCCTTTCGCCCGTGAAGAGCTTTGGTACCAGCCGGCCACCCCCAAGTAGAACGAACAGCGCCACCGCCCCGGCCCAGCAACTGGCCAGCGCCCCTGGTTGCGTCCGCTGAGTGACGACCTGCGCAGCCCTATCACCCCGTTCTACTGCCACTCGGCTAGCAATTCAGCGTCGCGGTGCCGATCCGCCCTCAGAATGGCCGTCTGCCGCAGGTATTTGGCGCCGATGTGCGCCTATGCGTGCTGGTCTGAGGACAGTAGCCTGGGCTAGGCTGAAGCCTCTACCCGCCAGCCTGGAAATAGCCATGATCCGCATCAGTACAGAGAACGGCCTGCGCCACAGCATCGAAATCGGCGAGCACCTGCTGCACACCGACGTCCCCGTCGAGCTTGGCGGCGAGGCCTCCGGCCCCGAACCTCATGATCTGTTCGATGCCGCCATCGGCGCCTGCAAGGCGCTGACCCTGATGCTCTACGCCAAGCAGAAAGGCATGCCGCTGGACAGCCTGGACGTGCGCGTGGCCCGCGACGATAGCGAAGAGCGCAAAGGCATCTATCGCCTGGCTGTACAACTGGACCTGCACGGTGCGCTGGATGATGCCCAGCGCCAGCAGCTGCTGCGCATCGCCGACAAGTGCCCGGTGCACAAGCTGGTGACCAGCAGCGAGGTGCAAATCACCACCCAACTCGATGAGGCCTGAGATGGCTGGCCTGTTGCTGATCCAGCCGCGCGCGGAAGACATCGCCGGCCAGCCGATCCTGCGCCCGCTGCCTTCGGCCAAATGCCGCAGCGTCGGCCCCTTCGTGTTCTTCGACCATATGCTGGAACAGGCCTACCCGGCTGGCAGCGGCATGAACATCAACCCGCACCCGCATATCGGCCTGTCCACCCTCACCTACCTGTTCGCGGGCGAGCTGCAGCACAAAGACAGCCTCGGTTCGGATCAGCACGTGCGCCCCGGCGATGTCAGCTGGATGACTGCCGGACGCGGCGTGGCCCATGTCGAACGTACGCCCGAGGCACTACGCCAGAGCGGTTCACGCCTGCACGGCCTGCAGGTGTGGCTGGCCCTGCCGCAGGAACTTGAGCAGAGCGAGCCGAGCTACAGCCACCACCCGGCCGCCAGCCTGCCGCGCAGCGAGGCCATGGGCGTGCAGATCACCCTGATCGCCGGGGCTGGCTTCTGCCTCGAATCGCCCGTGCCCATGCACTCGCCCACCCTCTACGCCGAGTTGAAACTGCAGGCCGGCGCCAGCCTGCTGATCCCGGCCGAGCAGCGCGAGCGAGCGCTGTACCTGATCGACGGCGAGGCCAGGCTGGAGGACACCGATCTCCCCCTACACAGCCTGGCCGTACTGCCCGAAGGCGAGGAACTGCTGCTCAGCGCTTGCAGCGAATGCCACCTGGCACTAATCGGCGGTGAACCGCTGGGACCACGGCGGATGTACTGGAACTTCGTCGCCAGCGACCCGGCCCTTCTGGAGCAAGCCAAGCAGCGCTGGGCGAGCGGAGACTGGCCGCAGGTGCCGGGCGAATTGCAGCGTATCGAGTTGCCGAGATAGCCAAAGCAGACCACCCTCAATGGCAACCCGCCATCACCGATGAAGCGCCATGCCCTCTGCCCAACTGTTGTTCCAGGCGTTGTTGCTCAGCCTCGGCGTACTGCTCGTCACACCCACCACCCAGGCGGCGGGCGAATCCTTGCGGGTGGGTTACTTCGATCTGCCACCGCACACCCGAACCGAGGGCGCGCAACCGTCTGGCGGCATTAGCGTGGCGTATTTCGAGCTGATCGCCAGAAAGATGGATTTGCGCGGTGTCAGCTACAGCAGACTGCCACTGCCTCGGCTGCTGAAGATGCTCGAACGGGGCGAGCTGGACATGATCCTGCTCCTAGCCAAGGACGCGGAGCGCGACGCGCGCTTTCTTTACCCGCAACAGGCCCTGTTCAGTACCGCCTCAGTGCTGGCCGTACAGGCCAGCAACCCCCTTGCCGCGATCCACTCGGCAGAGGATTTGCTGGCGCTGCGTATTGGGATCTGGCAGGACGGCTATCGCTCTCCCCTGATGCGCGACCCACGGCTACAACTGCAAACCCTGAGCGGCGACAACGTGATGAACAAGGGTCTGAGAATGGTCGCCGCCGGGCGCGTCGATGCCTTCTACTTCCCTGACGACTTCACCCTGAAATACGAAGCAAAAAACCTTGGCAACCAGGTCCAGATCAAGGTCCTGACAATGCCCGAGCAGCCGCTGCGGGTGTACTCGGTGTTTTCCCGCAAGAACGGCAACCAGTATCTGCCCCGCTATGAGCGAGCCCTGCGCGAGGTGCAGGCGCAGCAGCCCTATGCGGAGTTTTTCGATGCATTCAACGAGGACTGAATTCCGCAACTGGCACTGCGCCACTTGGACTGCATAAGCGCCCCGCCCCATCCACACTTGGGGGTGCAACAGGCTATTCGAGTGCCGTGGCCGCAGCCACCTAGCTGAAAACCTGCCAGTACACGAGCATGCTGAACCGCGCACAGAGCTGTGCCATATCCATCTGCGCTTGCAAAACCAGCGCCGCCTCGCTGAAAGACTTGCGATGCTGCAAGTGTTCAAGCAGATCCGCGCTGCTGTTATCCACCTTACGGGTCTTCAGCTGCAGCCCCTGGCGCCAGACCAGTACATTTTCGCCCGGCCAATTATCTTGCGGCAGCTCTGCACCGGACCACAGCGCCCAGAGCGGGTAAGTCGAGCGCAGTAAGGTCACGCTAGGATGCCATTGCAGACGCACATCCAGCAGTCGGTGCAGCGCCTCCTCGCCCAGACCATCGAGTTGCAGGGGCAGCGCATCGGCAGCATGAAAGGCCTGCAAACGCGCCCATTCCAGGCGAGCAACGTCCGCCAGAAAAGGCCAGTCGGCCAAGGGCGGGAACTGCTCGATAAACACTGCCAGATGCGCACCGTACTCATGCAGCACCGCCGAGCTTGGCGGATGCTGACTGCTGAACAGTGCCGCTAGCGCCGTGAAATAGTCCGCGCCCAGGAACCTCTCCACGGCCGGGTAGACTTGCCGCAACGCCTCGATGCGCCCGGCATGCACAGTGTTGCGCAGAATGTTGAAGCGCTGAGCGAAACGGCGCTCTGGCAGGCTTCCCAGTTGCCAGGGGATAGCGGCCTCGAGCCGATCCAGGGCCTGGGCAAATACGACCTGATCCGCAGCATTCATAGCGGCACATCCAGCGCGACCGCTGGCATGAATGGCACACACTGCAGCGAGCGCACACAGTCGGCCTCCGCTGCCAGTACCGACCAGGTCGGCAAGTTGCGATCCCATTCGACCAGCGTCGGGCACTTGCCGGCGTGGCGCACCCATTCGGCATACAGTTGCCAGGTGGTATCGGCGACCGCGCTGCCATGCTCATCCACCAGTACAAACTCACCGCCGGGCAGTTCAACCCGTGTATGCCCGGCCAGATGCACCTCACCGACTCGCTCCGCCGGTAACTGCTGCAGGTAATCCCGGGGCTCGCCGCCACAGTTGTGGCTACTGATCAGCAGGTTGTTCAAATCCAGCAGCAACCCGCAGCCACTGCGCTGGCTCAGGCTGCACAGAAATTCGACCTCGCTCATATCGCTTTGCGCCAGGCGCAGATAAGCGGCCGGGTTTTCGATCAGCACTTCGCGCTGCAACGCGCACTGCAACTGATCGACATGCTCGACCAGACGATCCAGGGTCGCACGGTCATAGGCAATCGGCAGCAGGTCGCCCAGGTAAACGCTCGCATGACTGGACCATGCCAGGTGCTCGGACACCAACACCGGCTGATAGCGCCGGCATAGTTCGGCCAGCCGTTGCAGATGCCCGGCATCCAGCGCCTGAGCGCCGCCCAGGGACAAGCCGACACCGTGCACGGAAAGCGGCAGATGTTCGCGCAAGGCGCCCATCTGCGCATGCAGCAAGCCACCGGCGCCGAAGTAGTTCTCGACATGGATCTCGATAAAGTCCAGCCGCTGCGGATCGGCCAGCAGCGCCTCGAAATACTGTGGTTTGAACGCCACACCAGCCCCAGCTTGCAGTGGTTTGCAGTTCATCGGCGTGCCCTAGCGGCGCTTGAGCGGAGTCAACGAACCAGTCCCCTTGGGCGTCACGATCGTGGTGCAGGTACCTGTGGGCACCAGCTTCCAGGCATCGCCCTGGTAATCGACCTTGGAGGTTCCGGCACAGGATGTTCCGGGGCCAGCAGCACAATCGTTCTGCCCGGCCAGGGAAATGCCGTAGCACTTTTCCTTGCCGGCGTTGACCGCAGTTTGCGCGGCACTGACGCTCGTGGCGCTGGCCAGCAAGGCACTGGTCAGAGACAGCGCCAGCGTGGCGTTGAAGGTACGACGATCCATATTCAATTCCTCATGCAATCAAGGGTAACGCCAGGCTCACTGCAGCCTGGCAAGCGCCCGCTGCACCGCCGGGCGAGCGCTGATACGCGCCACCCAGTCCTGTACCGCAGGAAAACGAGAAAGCTCGACACCGGCGTAATCCACCACCCGCAGCCAGCCGTAATGGCTGATGTCGGCCAACGAATACTCGGTACCCGCCAGCCAGGGTTGTTGGCTCAGACGTGCCTCGAGTACGCCGGTCAGGCGCACGGACTCACTGCGATAACGCTCGACTGCCACCGGAATCGGTTGTGCGGTCGAGCGCAGAAACCAGCCCGCCTGGCCGAACATCGGGCCGACTGCAGAGACCTGCAAAAACAGATACTCCATGGCGCGCCAGCGTGCGGAGGCGTTATCTGGCAAAAGCCCTGCGGTTTTCTGCGCCAGGTACAAGAGGATGGCCCCGGACTCGAACACCGAGATCGGTTGACCGGCCGGCCCGTCAGGATCGACGATGACCGGGATGCGACCATTCGGGTTAAGCGCCAGAAATGCCGGACGCTTCTGCTCACCGGCGGCCAGATTGAGCGTGATCAGCCGATAGTCGAGGCCCAACTCTTCCAGGGCGATCGGTATCTTCACGCCGTTCGGCGTATTGGCGGTGTACAGCTCGATCATTGCCCCAGCCTCTGAATCTGCTCGGCAAATGCCTCACTCTCGCCCGCCATCACCTCTTGGCAGGCACTGTGCGGATGCTGTCGACGCCGCCAGGCACGGGCGATCAAGTGGTCGATGGAGAGTCGTCCGCCGCCGTGACTGATCAACAGCAGCAACGCCACCGCCCAGGTGCCATGGGTAGCCCAGGCATCGGGATAGACCAGGGTCTGAATCACCAGGGTCATACCCAGCAGGCCGAGCGCCGCCAGGCGGGTGGCCAGGCCCAAAAGAAGCAGCAATGGCAACAGATGCTCGGCACCCACCGCTAACCAGGCCGCAGTAATGGGCGCCAACAGTGGCAGGCGATATTCCTCCTGAAACAGGTACAGCGCGTTATCACTCAGTTGCCAACCATCGACCTTGGTACGGCCGGACTGCCAGAACACCGCACCGGGAAACAGGCGCGCCAGCAACACCGGAGCGCTGCTGAACAAACCAGGCAGACGCGATAAAAGCGGACGAGCACTCATGCTGCATTCCTCGGGCAAGTGAACCGGCCTGGCACCCGATGGCGCCAGGCCGTTCAGGAGTTACAGAGTGTTGGCGGCCTTGTCCTTGATCAGCGGCCAGTTGGCTTCAGCCTTCTGAATGTTGCCCGCCACGTCCTGCGACCACTTCTGGAACACATCGGCGTTGACGTTCAGGTAGAGCTTGCCGTCGACCACTTTGAACTGGGTCGGATCCACGTCGAGCTTCTTGCCCAGCGCTGCGCCCATGGCGCAATAACCGCCGTACTGCGGAGCGTACTGGCTCGGATTGGCCTGGAATTTCTGCAGGTTTTCCGCGGAAGCGAAGTAGTAGGTGGCGCCGTCATGTTTGGCGGCAAAGCGCTTGTCACCGAGGGTCGGCATGCCTTTAGTGAAATAGGCCACGCTGTCATAGCCCTTGAGGATGACGGCCTGGGCATCGACGTTGATGGCGGCGGTAGAAGTCTCGTCGTAGGCGTAGCTACTGGTGACGGTCAGCAGTGCACCAGCACCCAGGGTCAGTGCGGCGGCCAGGGAGCTGGCGATAACGGATTTTTTCAGGTTCATGGGGCGTTTCCTTAGGACTTTTATGAGGTGATCGGGTCGCCGTCGAGGGTCATACCGTCGACGTGGAATCACTCTAAGGAAACAAGAAACGGACAAGAACAGACGCTTTTTGCAAGGAACAATTGCAGCCAATGGAATTAATCGACCACACTTGCTGGCCTACAAGGAGCCGCCCATGGACAGATTCCAGGAAATGCAGGTGTTGCTCGCCGTCGCCGAGGAACAAAGTTTCGCCGCGGCGGCGCGCCGCCTGAACATGTCGCCGCCCAGTGTGACCCGCGCCGTGGCGGCCTTGGAGGAACGCATCGGCACCCTGCTGCTGGCCCGCACCACGCGCAGCGTGCATATCACCGAAGCCGGTCAGCGCTATGTGGAAGATTGCCGACGCATCCTCGCCGAACTGGAGGAAGCCGAAGAGTCCGCCGCCGGCAGCCATGCCATGCCGCGCGGTCAACTCACCCTCACCGCGCCGGTGCTGTTTGGCGAACTCTATGTCACCCCGGTGATGGTCGATTACCTGAACGAATACCCGGCGGTGAACATCAAGGCGTTGCTGGTCGATCGGGTGGTCAGCATGGTCGACGATGGTATCGACGTGGCCATCCGCATCGGCAATCTGCCCGACAGCGGCCTGCACACCGTCAAGGTCGGCGAAGTGCGCCAGGTCATCTGCGCCTCCCCTGCCTACCTCGCCGAACATGGCCACCCGCAGCATCCCGAGCAACTGCAGCAACACCGCATCGTCATGTCGTCTGCCAGTCACCTGCTCAGCGACTGGCACTTCGCCGGCGTCGATGGCCCCGTGAGCGTGCGTACCGAGCCGCGCCTGATCGTCACCGCTAACCAGGCCGCGATCAATGCGGCCTGCATGGGCTGGGGGTTGACCCGCGTACTCTCTTATCAGGTGGCCGGCAAAGTTGCCGCCGGCGAGCTGGAAGTCGTCCTGCAGGACTTCGAGCAGCCACCGCTGCCTATCCACGTGGTCTACCAGGGCGGGCGCAAGATCAGCGCCAAGGTGCGCAGCTTTGTCGACTTCTGCGCCGCCCGCCTGAGCCAGGACGTCGCCCTCAACCCAGGGCGCAAGGGCTGACATGGATCGCCACCATGAGATGAGCGTGTTTCTGGCGGTGGCCAGCGAGCTGAGCCTGGCTGCGGCAGCGCGGCGTCTGCAGATCTCCGCGCCCACCGTGACCCGCGCTCTGGCCTCGCTGGAAAACCGCCTAGGAGTCACCTTGCTGCAACGCAGCACACGCGGCGTCAGCCTCAGCCCGGCTGGCGAGCGCTTTGCCCATGATTGCCGGCGCATCCTGCAGGATGTCAGCGACGCCGAAGCCTCCGCCTGCGGCCTGCATGCCCAGCCACGCGGTCATCTGCACCTGGCCTCGCCGTTGCTGTTTGGCCAGCAACTGCTGATACCCATCGTGCTGGACTACTTGAACGACTATCCCGAGGTACAGGTCTTTGCCCGCTTCATGGACCGCTTTCCCAACCTGCACGAAGAAGGGGTGGACGTGGCCATGCTGGCCGGCGAGCTGGCCGACTCCTCGCTGTTCGCCGTCAAAGTCGGCGACATCCGCCGGATTGTCTGCGCCAGCCCGGACTACCTGGCGGCACAGGGCACGCCGCAGCATCCTGAGGAGCTGCGCAGTCATGCGGTCGTTCACTCCAGCGCCGACGCCCGTCTGCCCGAATGGCGCTTTCGCGAGGGCGCCACGACCCTCAACATTGCCCTGCGCCCACGCCTGAGCTGTGCCACCAACCAGGCCGCCATCGCCGCCGCCTGCCGGCATGCCGGGCTGACTCGCTGCATGAACTATCAGGTGCATGAGCAACTCGCCCAGGGCCATCTAGTGCAGGTGCTGCAAGCCTTCGAACCAGCCGCCGTGCCCGTGCACCTGGCCTATCGCGAAGGCCGCAAGGCCGCCGCGCGCGTGCGCAGCTTTGTCGACTTCGCCAGCCAGCAGCTGCGGCAACACCCGGCGCTGCGCTGAGCACAGCAGCGCGGCCTGGCGCCGAGCCACATTGCTTTCTTGCAGTTGCTGAAATAAAGGATTGCGATTTTTGGTGATTCTGCTGATTCACGCTTAGGCAGAGTATGGCTCCCATCAGCGCGGCCCACTCAGGTAACCCCGGCCCGCTGAGCCCTCACTCACTCAAGCGCGGAGCCCAGCATGTCGCACAATCCGATCAAACTTTACCGTCACCCACTCTCGGGCCATGCCCACCGCATCGAGCTGCTGCTCTCGCTGCTCAACCTGCCCACCGAGCTGGTCTTCGTCGACCTGGCCAAGGGGGCGCACAAGCAGCCGGAGTTCCTGGCCCTTAATTCCTTCGGCCAAGTTCCGGTGATCGACGACAACGGCACCGTGCTCAGCGACTCCAACGCCATCCTGGTCTACCTGGCGCAGAAATACGGCAACGGCCGCTGGCTGCCGAGCGAGCCGCTGGCCGCTGCAAAGGTACAGCGCTGGCTCTCGGTCGCCGCCGGGCAAATCGCCTCGGGGCCGGCCACTGCCCGCCTGATCACCGTCTTTGGCGCGCCGTACAACGCCGAGGAAACCATTGCCCGCTCTCACGCCCTGCTCAAGGTGATGGACCAGGAGCTAAGCGCCAGCGCGTTCCTGGCCGGCGACCAGGCGACCCTGGCCGATGTGGCCGGCTATACCTATATCGCCCATGCCCCGGAAGGCAACGTGTCGCTCGCCGACTACCCGCATGTTCGTGCCTGGCTGGCGCGTATCGAAGCCCTGCCCGGTTTCGTACCGATGCAGCGTACGGCTATCGGCCTGCAGAGCGCCTGAGTCCATCGGGCCTGGCCAGCGTCGCGTTGGATAGCGCGCTGGCCAGTCCCCCCTTACGGAGACCACATATGAACCTGCCTCCCGAACCCACCTCTTCGCCCTGGCATGCCGGGGAGCAGCAGTTGCAGGCCAGCCTCGGGGTCGCCGAGCGCATGGCGGTGTTCGGCAGCAAGGTGATCCGCGACTACATGCCGGATCAGCACCGCAATTTCTACCGACAACTACCGTTCATTCTGCTGGGGACGGTGGATGCCGAAGGCCGCCCCTGGGCCAGTATTCTCGAAGGCGAGCCGGGTTTTGCCCACTCGCCTGATCCACGCCGGCTGCAGCTGGCGACCTCGCCGCAGCCCAGTGACCCTGCGGCCAGCGCCCTGCAAGCCGGC
This sequence comes from Aquipseudomonas guryensis, assembly GCF_014164785.1. Taxonomy (GTDB): domain Bacteria; phylum Pseudomonadota; class Gammaproteobacteria; order Pseudomonadales; family Pseudomonadaceae; genus Aquipseudomonas; species Aquipseudomonas guryensis. The sequence continues at coordinate 80,211 of NZ_JACJFN010000006.1, forward strand.
GCGGCGGTCGGCCTGCTCGGCATCGAGCTGCACACGCGGCGGCGTAACCGGGTCAATGGAACGGTCGAGCAGCATGGCGAAAACGGCCTGAGCATTGCGGTCGAACATGCCTTCGGCAACTGCCCGCAATACATCCAGCTACGCCAGTTGCAGCTTCAGCCCCAGGCACCGAGTGCTACCACTGTGGAAGCCGAACAGCGCGACAGCCTGGATGCCGCCGCCCGCGCCGTGATCGGCCAGGCCGATACCTTCTTCGTCGCAAGCTATGTCGAGCACGCCGACGGCAGCCGCTCGGTGGATGTATCCCATCGCGGCGGGCAGAGCGGCTTCGTGCGCGTAGAAGGCAATCGCCTGACCATCCCCGACTTCGCCGGCAACCTGCACTTCAATACCCTCGGCAATCTGCTGCTCAACCCACGCGCCGGCCTGCTGTTCATCGACTTCGCCAGCGGCGATCTGCTGCAGCTCAGCGGACGCACCGAGCTGATTCTCGAGGGCCCGCAGATCGCCGCCTTCCAGGGTGCGGAGCGGCTCTGGCAGCTGGATGTCGAGCGACTGGTACGGCGCCCCGCCGCACTCCGGCTGCGCTGGCAATTCGAGGGTTACTCGCCGAACAGCCTGATGACCGGCAGCTGGAGCGAAGCCGAGGCGCGCCTGGCTGCCGAAGCCTTGCGCGAGCAATGGCGCACGCTGCGCGTGACGCGCATCGTCGAGGAAAGCGCCAATATCCGCTCCTTCTACCTGGAGCCAGACGATGGCGCCGGCTTGCCGATTTTCCAGGCCGGCCAGCACCTGCCGCTACGCCTGCGCCTTCCCGGCCAGGAGCAGCCGCTGATCCGCACCTACAGCCTGAGCAGCGCACCTTCCGACCACTTCCTGCGCATCAGCGTCAAGCGCGAGGGCCTGGTCTCGACCTACCTGCACGAGCAGATCGGCGTCGGCAGCCGTCTCGAATGCCGGGCGCCGCAGGGCCGCTTCAGCCTCGATGCCGACCAGCGCCGGCCTGTGGTGCTGCTGGCCGCCGGGGTTGGCGTCACGCCCCTGCTGGCGATGCTGCGCGAGGTGATCTACCAGAACCTGCGCCTACGCCGCTCGCGACGTGTGTGGTTCGTACAAAGCGCCCGGCAGCTGGCCGATCTGGCCTTTCGCGAGGAGCTGCAGACCTTGCTGCAGCGCGGCGGTGAGTCGATACAGGCCGTGCGCCTGCTCAGCCAGCCGGAAGTGCACGCCAGCGAGGGCGAGGACTTCGAGCTGAGCGGACGCATCGATATCGACCTGCTCAAGCAGCTGCTGCCTTTCGACGACTTCGACTTCTACCTGTGCGGGCCGAGTGCCTTTACCCAGGATCTCTACGACGGTCTGCGCGCGCTGAATATCGGCGATGAGCGCATCCATGCGGAAACCTTCGGCCCGTCGAGCCTGCGCCGCCAGGTCAGCCAGGCAGCCCCGGCGCCAGAGCAACCGCCAGCCGCCACCACGCCGGTTGCCGTGCTGTTCCAGCACTCGGCCAAGGAAGCGCGCTGGACACCCGGCAGCGGCAGCCTGCTGGAGCTGGCCGAGAGCCGCGGTCTGAACCCGGAATTCAGTTGCCGCGGCGGTTCCTGCGGCACCTGCCGCACCCGCCTGCTCGCTGGCCAGGTGCACTACCCCATGCCACCTGCCGAAGCGCCCGCAGCCGGTGAGGTGCTGATCTGCTGCGCCATACCGGCCGGCGACAAACCGCTGCTACTCGATCTCTAACCCACATCAGGACCGTGCCATGAACCATGCCGAGCAACGCCCACCCCTGCCCCCCTTTACCCGCGACAGCGCCATACAGAAAGTGCGCATGGCCGAAGACGGCTGGAACAGCCGCGACCCCGAGCGCGTGGCCCTCGCCTATACGGCCGACAGTCGCTGGCGCAACCGCAACGAGTTCCCGTTGGGGCGCGAGCAGATCCGCGCCTTTCTCACCGGTAAATGGCAGCGCGAACAGGAATACCGCCTGATCAAGGAGCTCTGGGCGTTCACCGACAACCGCATCGCCGTGCGCTTCGCCTACGAGTGGCACGATGCCAGCGGCCAGTGGTTTCGCTCCTACGGCAACGAAAACTGGGAATTCAATGAACACGGCCTGATGCGCGAGCGCCACGCCAGCATCAACGACCTGGCCATCAGCGCAGAGGATCGCCTGTTCCACTGGCCTTTGGGCAGCCGTCCGGAAGACCACCCCAGCCTCAGCGAACTCGGCCTGTAACCACCTTTGTCACAACCTTGAAGGTCGGCCTCCTACGCTCCTTGGCCTTGCGGCGCCTTACTGGCGCCGTTGTTTTTTGCTGGCGAATCTAAGTCGCTCCGGCTGCACCCGCAGAGGGGTTAGTGCCCTGCACTATGGGGTAAGTGGCGGCACCGATAGCCGCTATCGAACAGTTGCTGTGCTGGCCAGACCGGATTTACAACGCGAATGCGTCAGGCCTGCTGCTCTTCTGCGGCAAGCTGGCGAATGTAATGGGCAAAACCGGGATCTTCACCGCGCAGCAACTCCGGCAGGCGCGCCCGGAAATCCTCACGCCGGCTCCATTCGCGCATGTAGTCCTCCCAGGAGTGCCAACGACGACGCTTCTTGGCGTCCATGTCGTCTTCGTAGACCAGCAGATAGGCTCGCTCGAACAGCGAGATCAGCATGTCGAAGATCACCCACATGCGCTCACGCTGCTCATCACTGAGATCCGGCGTAGCAGCCTGGCTGCGCAGGCGCAGATCAGGGTTAGCCAGTACCACTTCGAGAAAGTCGATGTAGGCATCGGAAATCTGCTGCCAGATGGCCTCCTCCTCGTTCTCGCGCTCCTTGCGCTGCTCGAAGAGGAATACCCCCAGAGCAAAAGGTAAGGCCACCACGGTGACAATGTAGGACAGCAGTTCCCAGGTTTGCAGCGTCATAAGGGTTCCAGTGCAGGGCAAATCGACAAGGCAACTATTACACCCTGTTAAGCCCTGCTCCGCCCAGCGCTCCTTGATCACCAGGATCTCCGGCAGACAGCCCAAAAACAGCTCCACCATCTGCAGATCGAAGTGCTTGCCACTTTCGCGATGCAGTAGTGGCAGGGTTTCCCCCACCGACCAGGCTGCCTGGCATGGACGCACACTGGTTAGTGCGTCGAACACGTCGGCTATGGCAACGATACGTATGGTGATTAGGATCTGCTCACCCTTGAGGCCATTGGAGTAGCCGCTGCCATCCCAAATCGGTATCACCGGGCAAACTCCAGCACTATCTACCAGTCTAGGGTCACCGCGATGAGCGCTTCCTTCGGGCATAAAAAAGCCCGCCGAAGCGGGCTTGTTCAACAACTGCAGGTCAGGCGGAGAGCTCGACCAGCAGTTTGTTCAGGCGCTGCACGTAGGCGGCCGGGTCTTTCAGGCTGTCGCCGGCGGCCAGGGCGGCCTGATCGAAGAGAATGTGCGACAGGTCGGCGAAGCGCTCCTCGTCTGGCTCGGCGTCCAGCTTCTCGATCAGCGGGTGGGCCGGGTTGATCTCGAAGATCGGCTTGGATTCCGGCACTTTCTGCCCGCTGGCTTCGAGGATCTGGCGCATCTGCAGGCCGAGGTCCTGCTCGCCGATGGCGAGGATCGCTGGCGAATCGGTCAGGCGGTGCGATACGCGCACCTGGGCAACCTGCTCGCCGAGGGCACCCTTGAGGCGCTCGACCAGGCCTTCCTTGGTCTTGGCGATTTCTTCCTGGGCCTTCTTGTCCTCTTCCGAGTCCAGCTTGCCGAGGTCGAGGTCGCCACGAGCCACGTCGACGAAGCTCTTGCCATCGAACTCGCTCAGGTAGCTCATCAGCCACTCGTCGATGCGGTCGGTAAGCAGCAGCACTTCGATGCCTTTCTTGCGGAACACTTCCAGGTGCGGGCTGTTCTTCACCTGGGCGTAGGTTTCACCGGTGAGGAAGTAGATCTTGTCCTGGCCTTCCTTGGCACGCGCCAGGTAGTCGGCCAGGGCCACGGACTGCTCGCCGTCATCACCTGCGGTGGAGGCGAATCGCAGCAGGCTGGCGATCTTCTCCTTGTTGGCGAAGTCTTCCGCCGGGCCTTCCTTGAGCACCTGGCCGAAGTTCTTCCAAAAGGTCTTGTACTGCTCGGGTTCGTTCTTCGCCAGTTTCTCCAGCATATCCAGCACGCGCTTGGTCAGCGCCGTCTTCATCGAGTCGATGACCGGGTCTTTCTGCAGGATTTCGCGGGACACGTTGAGCGACAGGTCGTTGGAGTCGACCACACCCTTGATGAAGCGCAGGTACAGCGGCAGGAACTCGTCGGCCTGATCCATGATGAACACGCGCTGCACATACAGCTTGAGGCCGCGCGGCGCTTCGCGCTGGTACAGGTCGAACGGCGCACGGCCCGGCACGTAGAGCAGCGAGGTGTATTCCAGCTTGCCTTCGACCTTGTTGTGGCTCCAGCTCAGCGGGTTCTCGTAGTCGTGGGCGACGTGCTTGTAGAACTCCTGGTATTCCTCGTCCTTGACCTCGGTGCGGCCGCGGGTCCACAGCGCGCTGGCGCGGTTGACGGTTTCCCACTCGGGCTCGGCCGGCTTGTCCTTCTCTTCGCCGTGGAATTCCTTCAGCAGTTCGATTGGCAGGGCGATGTGGTCGGAGTACTTCTTGACGATGTTGCGCAGGCGCCAGCCATCGGCGAACTCTTCTTCCCCTGCCTTCAGGTGCAGGACGATGCGGGTGCCGCGCTCGGCTTTCTCGACGGTGGCGACTTCGAAGTCGCCCTCGCCCTTGCTCGACCAGTGCACGCCTTCGCTGGCGGCCAGGCCGGCGCGGCGGCTGTACACGTCAACCTTGTCGGCGACGATGAAGGCGCTGTAGAAGCCCACACCGAACTGGCCGATCAGGTGCGAATCCTTCTTGTGGTCGCCGGTGAGGTTCTTCATGAAATCGGCGGTGCCGGACTTGGCGATGGTGCCGAGGTGGGCGATGGCCTCCTCGCGGCTCAGGCCGATGCCGTTGTCTTCGAGGGTGACGGTCTTGGCGTCCTTGTCGAAGGTCAGGCGAATCTTCAGCTCGGCGCCGCCTTCCAGCAGCTCCGGCTTGGCCAGCGCTTCGAAACGCAGCTTGTCGGCAGCATCCGAGGCGTTGGAAATCAGCTCACGAAGGAAGATTTCCTTGTTCGAATACAGCGAATGAATCATCAGGTGAAGCAGCTGCTTCACCTCGGTCTGGAAGCCCAGGGTTTCTTTTTGAGTTTCCACACTCATGGTCGTCTAACTCCACATGCAGGACAGGCCGCAAACGCGGCGGATGTCATGCAGATGGGGACTTCAGAATGAATTTCAAGGGCTTGGGGAAAAACCGGGTCAGGGTTCGAGTAGCTCGACCCGGCTGATTTCATCTGGATGCAGGGCAAAGGTGGCCTGTCCGGCACCACCATGCTGCTGGCTCAGGCGGATGCTGCCGTCTGCGGCAAGGCCGGCGAAGCGTCCTTCGGCCGTGCCACCATTGAGCTTGACCACACGCATGCTGAGGTTCTGGTACTGCTGCGGGTTGCTCAACAGACGCAGCAGCGAGAAACGCTGGCGGCGGTCCGGCTTGGTTCGCGCCGGCTCGTTGAGAGCCACGTCCTCGCTCACCACCGGCTTGGCGGCCACCACGCTCGGCAAGCTCAGCGCCGGGTAACGATCGCCTTTGACCTGCCAGCCACGCGCACCCTTCTCCAGCTGCAGATCCAAGCGCTGTTCCTGGCCATTGACCTTCGCCACCACGGCCAGCGGCACACTGCTGGCCGGAAAGCTTACTGCCGGCAACTCCAGCAACTGCACGACACGGCTGTTGAAGCGCCGCTGAAGGTAATCCTCGACCACATGAGCCAGGGTTTCCTGCGAGTCGAACGCGGTATCCAGTTGCCCGTCGCGGTAGCGCAGGCGATCGGTGAACAACTCCAGGCGACCACTCAGGGTGGTGCCGTATTGCGGTGGCAATACCAGATGGAAATCGCCATTCAGCTTGTTCGGCGGCAGCGCCTGCAGGTCCAGGTGCAGGGTGTAGCCCTTGCTCAGGCGGCGCGCCTCGGGCAAGTCCTGCTCGGGCAGCAGCCAGCTGACTTCGACCTCGGGCAGCTCACCCTGGTCTTCCGGCAGCACATCCAGGCGGATAGGCGCCTGTGTAGCCTGCGGCAGGCGAATCTTCACCTCGCGACGAGCAAAGAAGTCCTGCCCCTCGCGCAAGCTGAGTACGCCATCGATCAGCTCGGCATGCTGCGGCATGAACGGCTGGTGGTTCAATTCACCACGCAACTGGATATCCAGCTCCGCAGGGGCCTGTGCGGCAGGTTTCAGCCACTCCAGACTAAGGATCGCCTGCAGGCGCTCGGCATCTTTGTTGGCCATCAGCACCAGCCCCACGATCAGCGGGATAAAACCCAGAGCCAGCAGGCCAATTGCACTGCGTGCACGACGCCAGTGGCGCAACACATAGATCAGCGTGAGCGGTGGCAGCAGGCTGCCCCAACCCCACAACAGACTGGTGGCGAAAGCCCGCATGACCAGCCAGACCAGCCCGCTCAGCATCAGCAGCAGGCCGCCAAGGATCAGCAACGCATCCATCCAGGATTCCTTATTTTTCTTGGCCGCCGCTACGCTGGGCGCTGCTCAGGGCTCGTCGACCTTGAAGTGCGCACGCGCGGTGGCAATGGGTTCGGTTTGATTGGTCTGCCAGGCCGTGATGGCGACGTTGGCGACGCGGCGTCCCTGGCGCCAGACCTGGCACTGGGCGTAGGTGTCACGATAATGGCCAGCGCGCAGGTAATCTATCGAGAAGTCGATGATTTTCGGCAAATGTGGGATGCCCATGAACATCAGCAGATGGAGCATCGCCGCATGTTCCATGAAACCGGCGATCACCCCGCCATGCAGGGCCGGCAGAATCGGGTTGCCGATGTTGTCCTTGCTCGCCGGCAGGCGAAACACCATGTCGTCCCCCAGGCGCAGGCACTCGATGCCGATCAGCTTGGCATAGGGAATCAGGCTGATCAGGCTGTCGTAGTCATTCTGCTCGTGGGCCTGGCGCACCAGGGTATTGAGGTTCAATGCGGCCATCAGGCACCTCCCTTGAGGACGCTATCGCCTTGCGCAGCCTTACCCATACGCATGAAAGCACCGACCACGTGGGCAATCGGCTCGTCGGGATTGTCCTGATAGGCATAACCACGGGTGAAAATGATGTTCTCGGTGACCCGGTAGCATTCGGCGAAGCCGTAGACATCCTTATGCGGCTGAGCCGGGCGCATGTAGTCGATACGCAGGTCGAGGGTCGGGCAGATCTCAAACTCCGGTAGCACGCAGACCGTGGAAATACCGCAGGTGGTGTCCATCAGGGTGGTGATGGCCCCGCCATGGATCACGCCACTCTCCGGGTTGCCAATGATCTGCGTGCTATAGGGCAGACGCAGGGTCAGACCAGACGGCACTGCCTCATGAACGGCAATGCCCAATACCTGGCAATGGCGCAAGGCCGACAAAAAGCGCTCGGCGCGCTCTAGAACAGGGTTATCGCTCATGACTGCTTTCCCAGGCGACGTTGCAAAAGGCGCGCATCATACCCGCTCGCCGATACGGGCACACAGCCACTCCACAGTAATGAATCACCGACGTGACCATATCCAGCGGAACTTTGGCCAGTCTGCCGCCTCTTATCTCGAGTTACGAGGATAGTCCTCGTCAGGAAAGCCACAGAAGGAGTGCTGCCCATGTCCAAGCCCTTTACCTACGCCCTGCTTCTCGCCGCCACGCTCGGCCTGGCCGCCTGCGAAAAAACTCCGGAAGACAAAATGGAGTCCGCTAAGGAGTCCGCCTCCGAAGCCATGGAGTCGCTAGGTGATGCCGCCAAGGACACCGGTGAGGCCATCGAGCAGAAAACCGATCAGGTGCTGGGCACCGAGCCCACCACTGGCGAGGAAATCCAAGATGCGGCTGATGATGCCGCCGACGCCATTCAGGATGCCGGCGACGAAGCCAAAGACGCCATCGACGGCCAGTAAGCCATAGCCAAGAAAAAGCCCGCTCACGCGGGCTTTTTCGTTTCAGCCCAACGCAGGACTGATCATCAGCAGCAGGCTGCACAACAGCCCCACCACCCACACCAGACTGCGCTGCCAGTGCAGGTCGGCCCAATACAGCAGCAGATAGAGCACCCGAGCGATGACGAAAGTGACCGCCAGGATATTCACCAGTTGCCCGTGGGTCTGGGTGACATGCGCCATCAGCACCCCGACGGCGAACAGCGGGAAAGCCTCGAAACTGTTCTGATGCGCCGCCAGCGCGCGCGCACCAAAGCCGGTAAGTCGAGCCTGCTGGGCCCGCGGGTGACGGTTGTCGTAACCGCCATCGGCATTCATCGCCTTGGCCACGGGGATCTTCGACAGGAAGATCAGCACAGCACTGATAAAAACACACCAGAAAGGCAGGGTCATTCGACTTCTCCTTGGCTGACGCCAGCAACGGGGTCTAGGTGCAGGGCATCTGGTTGTAGTACGCGGAATAGAACTCGCCACGACACAGTACGCACATCACGCTGGTGCTGACCAGCATGGAAAGCAGGTATCGAAGAGTCGCACAGGGATAGCCATGCCCCGCCCCTTTGCAGACAAGGATCTCAAGCGAGTAATGACTGCGGAAACGATCGTGGAATTGGCCGATACGGTGCTTTCGGCCAGCCAATAAAAAAGCCCCGTAGACGTTGATCTACGGGGCTTTGATACTGGAGGCCGATACCGGAATCGAACCGATGTACGCGGATTTGCAATCCGCTGCATAACCACTCTGCTAATCGGCCTCAAACGAAGACGCCGCAAAAAGCGGCGTCAACGTCAACAAACTGGAGCGGGAAACGAGACTCGAACTCGCGACCCCGACCTTGGCAAGGTCGTGCTCTACCAACTGAGCTATTCCCGCGTCTTGGTGACGGGCGCCATTCTATACTTTCAGAACGAGCCGTCAACCCCTTGATTCAAAAAAGTTTATTTCTTTTCCGAGCTGCTGCTGAGATGCGGCCAGGCCGCCAGCAGGTACTGCACCATCGACCACAGGGTCAAACCGGCGGCAATGATCAGCAGCGCGTAACCGAGGCCGACCCAGAAGGTCAGCAGCGGCGGATTGGCCAGCAGAATCACCAACGCCACCATCTGCGCGGCGGTTTTCCACTTACCCAGCTGGGATACGGCGACATGCGCCCGCGCGCCCAGCTCGGCCATCCACTCGCGCAGCGCCGACACGACGATCTCGCGCCCGATGATGATGGCCGCCGGCAGCGTCAGCCACAGGTTGGCATGCTCTTCCACCAGCAATACCAGCGCCACGGCCACCATCAGCTTATCTGCTACCGGATCGAGGAATGCGCCCAGCGGCGTGCTCTGCTCCCAGCGCCGCGCCAGGTAGCCATCAAACCAGTCGGTGATGGCCGCCAGGGAAAAAATCGCACTGGTTGCCAGATAGCTCCAGGAAAAGGGTAGATAGAAGAACAGGATGATGACGGGAATCAGGGCAACGCGCAGAACGGTGAGCAAATTCGGAATGTTCATCAGGACTACTGGCCAGCAAAGTGAGCGGGCATTCTACTCGCTGTGCAAGGCCGCATAAATCGACTCGGCGAGCTTTTTGCTAATCCCTGGCGCCTTGGCGATTTCATCGATGCTGGCGCGGGTCAGTTCCTGCAAGCCGCCGAAATGCTTGAGCAACTCGCGCCGGCGCTTGGGCCCGACACCCGCCACATCTTCCAGGCTGGAAGTACGCCGCGCCTTGCCCCGCCGCGCGCGGTGCCCGGTGATGGCGAAGCGGTGTGCTTCGTCGCGAATCTGCTGGATCAGGTGCAGTGCCGGCGAATCGGCGGGCAAGGTGAACTCGTGTTCGGCATCGTTCAGGTACAGGGTTTCCAGGCCCGGCTTGCGCGTCACGCCCTTGGCCACACCGAGCAGGATCAGCTCGGGCACTGCCAGCTCCTGCAGCACATCGCGGGCCATGGCCATCTGCCCCTTGCCGCCGTCTACCAGCAGGATATCCGGCAGCTTGCCCTCGCCGTCTTTCAGGCGGCTGAAGCGCCGGGTGAGTGCCTGGTGCATCGCGGCATAGTCGTCACCGGCCGTCACACCTTCGATATTGAAGCGTCGATAGTCGGACTTGAGCGGTCCTTCCGGACCGAACACCACACACGAGGCCACGGTCGCCTCGCCACTGGAGTGACTGATGTCGTAGCACTCCAGGCGCTGCAGCGGTTCATCCAGCTCCAGCGCCTCGGCAAGCGCCTCGAAACGCGCCGCCACATGTTGCCGATTGGCCAGGCGTGCGCCCAGGGCTTGCTCGGCATTGGTGACCGCCAGTTGCTGCCAGCGCGCCCGCGTACCGCGCACCCGATGGCTGATCGCCAGCTCCCGTCCACGCAGCTCGGCCAGCGCCGCAGCCAGAGTGGGCAAGTCTTCATGCACGACATTGACGATCAACTCGCTGGGCAGGTCGCGCTCGTGACTGCTCAGGTAGTACTGCGCAAGGAACGCCGCCAGCACGGCGCCACCCTCCTCCTCGATCCCCACCTGCGGAAAGAAGTTCTTGCTGCCCAGCACCCGCCCACCGCGTACGCTGATCAAATGCACACAGGCGCCACCCGGATTGACCATGGCCGCCACCACGTCGACGTCACCGGTACCGCCTTCCATACTCTGCTGATCCTGCACGCGGCGCAGCAGACCGATCTGGTCGCGCAGTTCAGCAGCACGCTCGAACTCCAGGCTCATCGCCGCCTTTTCCATAGCCGCGGACAGCTCGTCGGTCAGCGCACTGCTGCGCCCCTCGAGAAACATCACCGAGTGGCGAACGTCCTCGGCATATTCCTCCGGCTCGACCAGGCCGACACAAGGCCCCTTGCAGCGCTTGATCTGGTATTGCAGGCAAGGCCGCGTGCGGTTCTTGAAGTAGCTGTCCTCGCACTGGCGAACCAGAAAGGTCTTCTGCAGCAGGTTGAGGCTTTCGCGGATCGCACCAGCACTTGGGTACGGGCCGAAATAGCGGCCCTTCTCCTTCTTCGCCCCGCGATGAATGCCCAGCCGCGGGAACTCGCCATCGGAGAGCAACACGTAGGGGTAGGATTTGTCGTCACGCAGCAGGATGTTGTACGGCGGGCGCCACTGTTTGATCAGTGTCTGCTCCAGCAGCAGCGCTTCGGTCTCGTTGGCCGTGATAGTGGTTTCGACTTGCGCGATGCGTGCCACCAAGGCGGCAGTCTTCGGCGCCAGGCCGGTCTTGCGAAAGTAGCTGGCCAGGCGCTTCTTCAGGTTGGAGGCTTTGCCCACGTAAAGCAGCTTGGCCTCGCCATCGAACATCCGGTACACGCCGGGGCGGCCGCTACAGGTGGCAAGGAAGGCACTCGAGTCGAACGGCGCGGACATCTCAGCTGATGGCATCGACCATGCCATGACGCACGGCCAGCAAAGCCAGTTCCACGTCACTGGTGATGGAGAGTTTCTCGTAGATGCGATAGCGGTAGGTGTTCACCGTCTTCGGCGACAGGCACAGCTTGTCGGAGATGGTTTGCACCTTGTGGCAGTTGGCGATCATCAGGGCGATCTGGATTTCCCGCTCGGACAAAGAGTCGAACGGCGAACCGCTGTTGTTCGGCTGGAACGACTTCAGCGCCAGCTGCTGGGCAATCTGCGAGCTGATGTAGCGCTGGCCGGCAAACGCCATGCGGATGGCCTGGACCATCTCCTCCAGTGCCGCGCCCTTGGTCAGGTAACCAGCGGCACCGGCCTGCAGCAAACGGGTCGGAAACAAGTCGTCCTCGCAGGCTGTGACGGCGATGACTTTCAGGTCGGGATAACTGCGCAGCAGTTTACGGGTGGCCTCGAGACCGCCGATGCCTGGCATCTTGACGTCCATCAGGACGACATCCGGCTTGAGTTCGCGAGCTTTCTTCAGCGACTCCTCACCGGAGTCCGCCTGCCCGATTACTTGCAGGCCATCGATATCGGCTAGCATGCGGGTTATGCCTGTGCGAACCAGATCATGGTCATCGACCACAAGTACCTTAATCAAGCGACACCTCGCTGAAAGCCACTGCCGTAGGCGCAATACGTGGAGCTTGGCGCAATAACGTCAGAAAGCAAACGCCAGAAAACCGTATTCGGCAAGAAGCCACGGCACAACCGATTCATACCGAGCCCGGGGTTGAGGGCGCGAGATTCTACTGGAGTCCTTTCTGGCTATTCCAGTGCGCCATTAAAAAGACCTGAACCAGCCGGCTCAAATACCCCCTGCCCAACATTAAAGACCTACAGGGTGGTCAATAATACCTTCCAGATCGGCATGCACCAGCGCGCTGATCGAGCTGATTTCAGCAGCTCGATGCACTCGATGACAACATGCTCGACACAACTTAAGAGCAAATACTTAACCACACGAACTGTATCCAGATCGGATAGGCATAACTAGAAACGCCCTCCAGCTTCGCACCGCACTTACCTCTGAACCCATTGGTTTTCAAAGACTTTCGCCGGTCGCCTAACTATGCAGGCTTGCGCCAAACAAGCCAAGACCCGTATTCATGCCCAGCAATGGCCAGACGTTCTCAGCTAGCGCTGATCACAACTGGCCGATCATCGCGAATCGATTCAGTTTTCCGTAGCCAGTCGCACAAGGTTGCGGCCGCTGGTTTTGGCCTGATACAGCGCCCGGTCGGCCTGCTCCATTAGCTCGGCGGCGCTGAGTCCCTGACCGCAGGCAACCCCGGCACTGAGGCTGACGCTGAACTCGCTCAGCTCGCCGGCGAAGCGGATGAGTGAGAACTGTTGACGGATACCGTCGAGGATGTGCAAAGCCTGCTCGCCAGTACAATCGGGGAGCACCGCCATGAACTCCTCGCCGCCATAGCGGCCCAGGCTGTCGATGCGCCGCAAACGCTGGCGTAGCAGATTGGCCAGAGCGCGGATGACGTTGTCGCCTACAGCGTGGCCATGGCTGTCGTTAACCTGCTTGAAGTGGTCGATGTCGAGCATCACCACACTGACTGGCTTGCCGCTGCGTTGGGCGCGCTCCTGCTCGATGGCCACTTGCTCCTTGATGTCGGCGTGCTTGAGCAGCCCGGTCAAGCTGTCGCGCGACAGCGCATTGCTCAACAGACGGGCACGCTGGGCACGGGCGAACACGGTAGCAATCAGGCTATTGTCGGAGATCGGCTTGGTGACAAAGTCGTCGCCGGCCTTGATCAGGGCACGCATTTGCAGGGCGATATCGGTTTCCGCCGACAGGTAGATGATCGGAACGCGCAGCCAGTCGTCATTGAAGCGCACCATTTGCGCCAGTTCAGGGCCGGAGCAGTCGGGCATATTGACGTCCAGCAGCAACACTTCCGGGTTGAACCTGGCCATAGCCTCAAACAGCTGCTGCGGGTCATTGACCACTTCCACCAGCATGTCGGCGCCACGCAGCACTAGGCTGTAGCGGTTGGACAGGTCGCGGTCATCGTCAACGATCAATACCCGATAGGGCTCGCCGCTCTGCTGAGCAAAACAGCGCTCCAGGCGACTTTCCAGCTTGGCTACGTCCACCGGCTTGCTGAAGAAGCCCATGGCACCAATCCGGGCTGCCTGCAACTGGGTGTGAAAGTCGTACTGGGTGGTGATCACCAGCAGCGGCAGCGGCTCTTCCAGGCGTTTTTGTAGCGCTGCCGCGTACTCCAGACCGCTTTGCTGCGTGCTGCCCAAGTTGACGTCGACGATCAGCGCGTCGGGCAGACCTTCGACCAGGGCCGCATCCAACTCGGCGGCGGTGAGAAAATGACGCGCTTCATAGCCGAAGGTGTTGAGGGTCAGGCGGATGGTTTCACCAACCTTGGCCTGGTCTTCGAGAATGTAGATACGGTAGACGCTTTCAGCACGCGCCCCCTTGCTCAGGGTATTGCTGGCCGAAGCCTGCTGCCTCGGCGTGGCCGCCTGCTGATGGCTGCTGGCCAGTTGCTGCAGGGCCTCGACGAAGGCCTGCAAGCCCTGCTGCTGCAGCTGCAAACTGTTGAGCCATTGTTGGGTCTGCAGTTCCAGTTCGCGGGCGCGCTGGCCCAGTTCGGTGAAACCGAAAGTGCCGGCGCTGCCGGCCAGTTTGTGCAGCTGCTCACGCAACTCGCCCAGGTATGCCAGCTGCTCGCCCGGCTCGGCGGCCTGCTGCAGCTGCTGGGCCTTGTCCGCCAGTTGTGGCAATTCCTCGCGCAAGCGCTGGGCGAACTGCTCGCCCAACTGCTGCAGATGAACCTGTAGATCCGCCAACTGTTGTTGCCGTTTATCCATGGGCCTGACTCCAGATCGTGCGAATCTGTGTCGCAAGCTGCATGGGATCGAATGGTTTGATAATCACCTCGCGGGCCCCCAGACTACGGTAATGCTCAATTTCATTGGGCTGCACCTTGGCCGTCATGAAGGCCACTGGAATCTGGCTGATATCCACCAGGTGACTGAGGCGCTCCAGGGTTTGTGGCCCATCCATGCCCGGCATCATTACATCCAGCAGGATAAAGTCGGGAGCAAAGCCCTGCACCCGATCCAGGGCATCCTGCCCGCTGCTGCAACTGAGAACCTGAAAACCGCCCACCGCCTCCAGGGCGACCCGGGCCACAGCCTGGATCGAGGGATCATCCTCCACATGCAGGATGCGCTTGAGTTCAGGCATGGTCGTTCTCCTTGGTTGGCAACAGGCGGGCCAATACGTCGAGGAAGTGTTGCGTATCCGTGCGGGACTTGGCCAGTGCAGCTTCGACCCGGCAGAGCTGCTCGCTGCTCAACTCTGCCGAGGACAGTACCACTACCGGCATCCCAGCATGCAAACGGTGGATTTCCTCGATCAGCTCAAGGCCGCTGCCGTCGGGCAGCCCTAGATCCAGGAGGACCAGATCTAGACCACCTGCCGCAAGATAGGCTCGGGCCTCGGCCAGACTGCCAGCGCCGACAAAGTCGGCCAACTGACGGCCCTGCTCGGCGATCACCTGTTGCAGGTCGCGGTCATCTTCCACATGCAACACACGCGGCTTGTTCGGTAGTCCCCGGGTGGCATGGCGTAGGCTACTGAGCAGGCGCTGCGGATCAATGGGTTTGTCCAACCAATCGACGGCCTGGAAACTACCCTGCAGATCGAGCTGACCCTGCTCGTAAGCGGCGGAAATCACCAGAATCGGCAGTGCGCTGTGGGCCGGGTCCTGGCGCAGCTCACGGATCAGCTGCAGGCCATTGCCATCGGGCAGGTGCAGATCAAGGGTGATCGCGGCAATCGACTCCTGCGCCAGCAACCGGCGCGCCAGGGCCAAGCTATGGGCCTGAAGCACCCGGTAGCCAGCGCCCTGCAACAGCACCTGCAATAGGCGAGCGATGTCCGGCTCGTCCTCCACCACCAGGATGCTCGGCTGCTGCGGGCTCACCGTGGGCGGGTTGTCAGCCAGCACTGGCAGTTCGAACCAGAAGGTACTGCCCTGGCCTTCCCGGGAGTCGAAACCGACCTGGCCGCCCATACGCTCGATCAACTCCTTGCTGATGGCCAGGCCCAGGCCGGTGCCGCCTTTCTCACGCTGATCACCGCTGTCAGCCTGGGAGAACTTCTGGAACATATGGCTGCGGAAATGCTCGGGAATGCCACGCCCCTGGTCACTCACGCTGATCCGCACGCGGCTGTCGCGCAGGGTGCTGTGCACACGTACCTGGCTGCCAGGTGGGGAGAACTTGATGGCGTTGGAGAGGAAATTGGCCAGCACCTGCTGCAGGCGCAGGGCATCGGCGCGTACCTGTGCCGGCAAGCCATGATCAAGCACCAGCTCAATCTGATGCTGGCTGGCGTAGGTCTGGTTGCTGTCCAGGCTTTCCTGCAGTTGCTGGTCAAGGTCCAGGCTGCTCAGCTCGAAGCTGAGCTTGCCAGCAGCCAGCTTATCCATATCCAGCAGGTCATTGATCAGATGACTCAGGCGCTGGCTGTTCTGCTGGGCGATCTCCAGCATCGGCCGCATGGCCTCAGGGACCAAACCAAAGGCGCCACCATTGACCAGACCCAGCGAGCCAGCGATGGAGGTCAGCGGCGTGCGCAGTTCGTGGCTGACGGTGGAGACGAAGTCGCTCTTCAACTGCTCGATACGTTTCTGCTCGCTGAGGTCCATGGCGGTGCCGCTGACGCGCAATACCTGCCCCTCGTCCGAGCACTGCACCAGGGCCCGCAGCAGCACCGGCAGACTCTGGCCATCCTGGCACAGCAGGCGGCATTCGTGGCTCAGGTAGTGTTCACGCTGCTCAGCCGGCGGCTGCAGTAGCTGCTGCAGGGTGTCCAGATCATCCGGGTGAATCAGCTGTTTCCAGCTGGCGAGTGGCGGTTGCGGGCCCTCGCCGGGGTAACCCAGCATCTGCCAGGCACGGGCCGAGGCAAAGAAGCCGTGGCTGGCCATATCCAGATCCCACCAGCCATCATGCCCACCCTGCAGCACCCGCTGCAGGCGCTCTTCGCTGCGCCGCACCTGCTCCTCTTGCTCGCGCAGCTGTGCAGTCATGCCATGGGCCAGAGCCAAGGCATGCTGCTGCCCCATGGCCAAGGCGCGAGCAAGAAAAAATAGCAGCAGGCTGATGGTGCCGCCCATCAGCAACAAGCTGTTTTGTCCTTGTGCAAAACCCGCGTAGAAAGCGGGCTGGGCATAGAAATGCAGAGTCCAGGTCTGCCCGAGCATTTGCAACTGCGCCTGGCCCTGTGGGACCTGACGTGGCTCGATGCGAGGATGACTGGCGAACAGCAGTTGGGCGTGATCGGCCTGGGCGCCAGAAAACAGGGCGAAATCGATCTGCAACTTGCGGCCGCCGAGGATACCGGCCATTAGGTCGTTGACCCGATAGGGGCTGTAAACGAAGCCCTGCAAAGCCTCTAGACGCTCCACGGGAGTATTCAGGTGGCTACCCGTACGGTAGATCG
Organism: Aquipseudomonas guryensis; assembly: GCF_014164785.1. Taxonomy (GTDB): domain Bacteria; phylum Pseudomonadota; class Gammaproteobacteria; order Pseudomonadales; family Pseudomonadaceae; genus Aquipseudomonas; species Aquipseudomonas guryensis. The sequence continues at coordinate 97,159 of NZ_JACJFN010000006.1, forward strand.
GCAGGTACATGAGCAATCCGGCCTGCACCGGGCCATGGGTTTCCTGAACCAGGGTGACCCTGTCGGTGAGCCAGGCCTGGCCGCTGCTAGCCGCCTTGAACATGGCCTCCTGGCGCACCGGTTCGGCATACATGTCGAAGCCAAAGGCGGCCAGGTTGCGCCCGGTAAAGGGCTCCAGATAGAGGATTGAGGTATACAGTTGACGCGAGCCTGGCGGCCGTACAGCGAAGTTGATGAAGCCCTCGCGGCGCAGGGCCGTCTCAAAGGCATCAAGCTGGTCCGGACGGATCACCTGGCTGTAACCCACGCCCTGAATACCGGGGTAGTTGAGCCCCAGATCAAGGCGCTCAATATAGCGCCGCCACTCCTCGCGACTGACCGCTTCACTGCCTTCGAACAGGCCGGCTGCACCCAGCAGAATCTGCCGGTGATAACCCATGCGCTTCTCGATGGCCTCCACCACCTCCTCACTGAGCTGCTGGAAGTGCAGCTCGGCGGCCGCCAGCTGGCTTTGCCGCAGACTGTGCCAGGCGAGCAGGGTCGCCAGCAGGCTGCACAACAGCACCAGAGCGGGCATCAGACGAAGCCCCTGCAGCAGCTGAGGCAAAACCGCTTTCAGGCTGTTCAAGCATCCACTCCCGACTGCAGTGGTAGTTCCACCCAAAAAGTGCTGCCCTGGCCAGGTGTGGAGTCGAAGCCGATCTGCCCGCCCATTTGCTCAATCAGTGCCTTGCTGATGGCCAGACCCAGGCCGGTACCGCCCTTCTTACGGCTGTCACTGGAGTCGGCCTGAGAGAACTTCTCGAAAATCCGCCCGGCAAATTCCGGACTGATGCCAGGCCCCTTGTCACTTATCAGGATCCGTACCCGCGCACCCAGCACCTGGCTGTGCAAGTGCACCTCGCCATGGGCTGGAGAAAATTTCACTGCATTGGAAAGCAGGTTGCTCAATACCTGCTGCAGGCGGAAAGGCTCAACCAGCACCCATACACTGGGGCCGTCGATAAGGCTGAGCTGGATGCCATGTTGATGAGCAAAGCCCTGGTGGCTGGCGATGCTCTCATGTAACAGGACATTGAGTTCCTGAGCTTGCAGGTTGAAGTCCATCTTGCCGGCAATCAGCTTGTCCATGTCCAGCAAGTCATCGATCAATTGGCGAAGACGCCGGCTGTTCTGTTCGGCGATGCCGAGCATTTCTGTCATGCCCTCGGGCACCGGCCCCAGAGCACCAGCCTTGATCAAACCGAGCGAACCGGCGATGGAAGTCAGCGGAGTGCGTAGCTCGTGACTGACGGTGGAGACGAACTCACTCTTCATCCGCTCGATGCGCTTGCGCTCGCTGACATCATTGATAAAGCCATGCCAGATGATCTCGCCATTGCTCAGGCGTTGCGGTGATGAGACCCCTTCGACCCAGCTGATGCCACGCTGCGGATGCATGACCCGGTACTCCAGGTGCCAGGGCTGCAAGGTCGCTGCCGACTCGGAGATACTGGCTGCCACGACGGACAGGTCATCGGGATGGATCAAGGAAAATACTGGACCGGCATCCTCGCTGACCGACTCCGGGGTCAGACCGTAGATCTGCGCAATACCCTGACTGGCATAGGGAAAGTAGCTACTGCCATCGCTACGCAGGACAAACTGGAAGACCATTCCGGGCAGATGGGCAGCGAGTTTTTGCAGGCGCTGCAGGGCTTCTTCGCGAAAGCTCAGGTCATGGGCGATGCACAGGTAGCCCTGGGGTATCTGGCTCTCCAGGTTGATCGGCGACAGGGTTAGCAACACCGGCACGCCGTGGCCATCCTGATGCAGCATTTGCAACTCGTGCATCTGCGTCTGCTCACCCGCCTGGGGTAGACTCGGACGCAGACTGTCGGCGGGTAGCTGGCGCCCTTCTGCTGGCAGCAGCTGTCCCAGGTGTTGGCCCAGCAGGGCCTCGGGGCTATAGCCCAGGAAGGTACTGACGCCGGGGCTAGCCTGCTGAATCAGCCCCTCCTGATCGGTTACCAGCACAGCGGTTCCGGCGCTGCGGAACATGGCCTTGTGCACGGCAGCCTGCTCGCGCTGGCGCCGGGCCTGCAGGCGCATCTCGAACAATTGTGTGACCTGTCGGGACAGCAATTGCAGGGTACGTCGCTGTTCGGCACTGAGCTGACGTGGCTGACGATCAATCACACACAAGGTACCCAGGTTGTGGCCATGGCCATCACTCAGGGGCATGCCGGCATAGAAACGGATATCCGGAGCACCGGCGACCAACGGGTTATCACAGAAGCGCGGATCCAGCAGGGCGTTGGGGATCTCGAAGATCTCGTCACCGTGGATCGCATGGGCACAGAACGCCACTTCCCGCGGGGTTTCGCTAGCATCGAGGCCAACCCGGCTCTTGAACCACTGGCGTTCTGCGTCGATCAGCGAGATCAGCGCGATGGGCGTCCCGCAAATCTGCGCCGCCAGGCTGGTGATGTTGTCGAACATCTCCTCAGCCGGGGTATCCAGCAATTCAAAGGCCAGCAAGGCGGCCAGTCGATCTGGCTCGTTGAGCGGAATGGCGGGAAGACCCGGATGCTTATTCATGTGCTGGCGTCCTGTGGCTTGGTGACGCTAATAGGCAGCTCGAACCAGAAGGTACTGCCCTGCCCCTCGACCGAGTCAAAGCCAATGCGGCCGTGCATGCGCTCTATCAGCTCTTTGCTGATCGCCAGGCCCAGACCGGTGCCACCCTTCTGCCGGCAATCGCTGGCATCAGCCTGGGTGAACTTGCTGAAGATGCGCGCCCGGAAGTTCTCGCCGATGCCCGGCCCCTGGTCGCGCACGCTGACGCGCACATGGCCCCCTTGCACGACAGCCGCCACCTCAACGCTGCTGCCTGGTGGGGAAAACTTGGCTGCATTCGACAACAGATTGGCCAGCACCTGGGCCAGCCGTTGACCATCGACCGTCACCGCTACCTGACAGGGCGGGCCAAGCAGTTGCAACTGTACCTGATGCTGGGCGGCGTAAGGCTGGTTGTGCAGCACGGCCTCTTGCAGCAGCGACCACAATGGCTGTTCACGCGCCTCGAAACGCATCTTGCCAGCCAACAGCTTCTCCATATCCAGCAGATCATTGATCAGTTCTTGCAGGCGCTGGCTATTAGCCTGGGCGATCTGCAGCAATTCGCGCATAGCCGCCGGCACCTCACCCAGGGCTCCGCCATTGACCAGGCCGAGCGCACCGGCAATGGCGGTGAGCGGAGTACGCAACTCATGGCTGACGCTAGCGGTAAATTCGCTTTGCAGACGTTGCAGGCGCAAACGTTCGCGCATGTCCTGCACATGCAGGATACGCACCTCGCTGGCCGAACCCAGTTGACCGAGGATGGCGGCGCTGCATTCCACGGCGATCTGCTGTTGCTGGCCATCGAGCAGCTGCAGGAACCAGCTGTCGTTATGCCCGAAGCGGAGTGTGGCCAGCCGCACCTGCAGCTGTTCACGCTCAGCCGGGACACACAACTGCATCACCGAACGCTGCAGCAACTGGGTGGGAGACTGTTGCAGCAGGCGGCAGAGGGCCTGGTTGACTGCCAGCAGTCGCCCCTGAGCATCCAGCAGAGCCATGCCTTGGGGCGCCAGTTCGAAGGCCTGGAGAAAATCGCGCTGACTCTGGCTCAGAGCGAGCAACAGACTGGTCTTGCGCTGCTGAGAGTGCAGAGCCATGCCGATCAGAGCACTAACCGCCAATGCCAGCCCCCAGCCCACCAGGCGTAGGCCTCTGAGTAAGGGCGGCTGGGGATTCAGTAAACGCGCCTGCAGCTGCCAGTTGGCGCCCGCCAGAAACACCGGCAAATGCAGCTCCGTGTCAGGAGTGGAGGTAAGCGCAAGCTGCTGTGCGGCATCCAGGGGCAGCAGCGCGATAGCCAGGCCACGCTGGCGCGCAACCGCCTCGACTTCGGCGAACAGCCGATCAAAGTCGATGACCGTGCTGATAAGCCCCCAGTAGCGCTGGTCGGCAAGAAACACCGGTACCCGATAAATCAGCCCTCGTCCGCCCTGTACCAGCTGCAGCGGGCCATCCAGGCGCGGCTGTGCGCTAGCGATGATGCGCTGGATAGTCGGCCACTGTTTGGGCAGATCCGGGTAATACAGGCCCAGGGCTGCTTCGTTACCACTGAGGGGGTAGAGGAAGTCGATCCGATTGTCCGGCGCCAGGCCAATATTGCGGATATAGCGCCCCTGCTGGAACAGGCCCTGCAACCAGGGCTCAAGCTCTGCCGTGTCGATGCGACCCTGCCTGGCAGGTATATAGCTGGCCAGGCCGGTGGCCAGATGCAGGGTGGCGTTGAGCTCACCGAGCAGCACCGCCCGCACCTCATTGGCATGGGCCAACAAGCGTTGCTGTTCGGCCTGCTGTTGGCGCAAGCCATATTGCTGCAGCAGCAGCTCGACACCCAGGCCTAGCAACAGCAGCAGCCCCAGGCTGGCCAACCAATTTAGGTACTGGCGAGGTGCATGATGCTGGCTCATGGACTCTACTCCAGCGGCAGGTCGAACCAGAAGGTACTACCCTGCCCCTCCCGTGAGTCGAAGCCGATCTGGCCGCCCATGCGCTCAATCAATTCCTTGCTGATCGCCAGCCCCAGCCCGGTGCCACCCTTGCTCCGACTATCGCTAGCATCGGCCTGGGAGAACTTGCTGAAAATGCGCGCCTTGAAGGCTTCGGGAATGCCTACCCCCTGGTCATGCACACTGACGCGCACCCAACCGTCACGGATCATGGTGTCGACATTCACCGTGCTGCCGGGCGGAGAAAATTTGGCGGCATTCGATAACAGATTGGCCAAGACCTGGGCCAGGCGCTGGTTGTCGACCCGCACCAGGCAGGCAACCGGCACGGTTGATAGGGCAAGGTGCACCTGATGCTGATCGGCATAGGGCTGGTTGTGCTGCACCGCCTCGCCCAGCAACGACCACAACGGTTGCTCGCGCAGCTCAAAGCGCATCTTGCCCGCCAGCAGCTTCTCCATATCCAGCAGGTCATTGATCAGTGCGCTCAGGCTCAGGCTGTTGATGTGGGCAATCTGCAACATCTGCTGCATGGCGGCCGGCACCTCGCCCAGGGCGCCGCCATTGATCAGCCCCAGGGAACCGGCGATGGACGTCAGCGGGGTGCGCAACTCATGGCTGACGGTGGAAACGAACTCGTTCTTCATCTGCTCAATGCGTTTGCGCTCGCTGATATCGCGGATCACAGCGATAAAGCGACATTGGCCCTGGTGAGTGATCTGCGACACCGCCAGTTCGAGGGTGAATTGCTCGCCATTCTTGCGCTGACCGAGCAGCTCGCGCACCGTGCCGATCAGCCTGGCTACGCCGCTCTGGCGGTAGGCCTGCAGGTACTCATCGTGGCTCGAGTGATCGGGCTCAGGCATCAGCATCCTGACATTGCGCCCCTGCACTTCGCTTGCCGGGTAACCAAAGACGCGTTCGGCAGCCTGATTGAAGGTCTCGATAAGGCCCTGTTCATCAATGGTGACGATGGCGTCGATGACATTGTCGAGCAGGGTGCGCAAGTAGTCCTCGCGCTCGCGGACAGCTCGCTCAGCCTCGACCCGCTCACTGAAATTCTGAATTTGCGAGACGAAATGCAGAGGCTGGCCTTGAGCATCACGCACTAGCGACACGCTGAGCAGGATCCAGATGATGCGCCCCTGGCTATCCAGGTAACGTTTCTCCAACTGGTAGCTGTTGATTGCGCCGGCCAGCAGTTGGTCGAGCAGATGCAGGTCACCCTGCAAGTCGTCGGGATGGGTCAGGCGCTGGAAATCCAGTTGCAGGAGTATCTCTCGGCTGTAGCCGAGCATGTTGCAGAGGGCATCGTTAACCTCCAGCCAGCGGCCGTCCAGGCTCACCAGCGCCATGCCCTGAGGCGCGGTGTTGAAGGCATTGCTGAAACGCTGCTGGCTGACCAGCAGCGCATCTTCGGCGGTCTTGCGGTCGCTGATATCCCAGATAAAGCCGGAGACCCAGAGCAGATGGCCGTCCTGGTCATATTCGCCGCGCCCTTTCTCGCGCACCCAGACGCTATGGCCGTTGGCATGCTGCAGGCGGTAGGTCAGCTCGAAGCTTTCCTTGCGCTCGATGGCTACCAGTGACTGGTAAGTGAGGTGCAGGTCGTCGGGATGGACGATGCTGGAGAAGGTGCGCACCTTGTTGTTGATGAAATCACTGGCCGGGTAACCGGTCAGATTGGCGATCTCGTCGCTCATGTAACGCATGGTCCACTCGACATCGTTTTCGCAGCGATAGACCAACCCTGGCAGGTTGGCAACCAGGCCGCGAAAGCGGCTCTCGCTCTTCTGCAGGGCGCGGTTAGCCTGCTGCAGTTCACTGATATCGCTGGCGATTCCGAGGAAGCCGCTGATCCTTCCTGCACCATCGAACATGGCACTGACCGTCAGGTTGACCCGGCGCTGGCGACCGTCCTTGCATTGGTAGGTCCACTGACGGGTTTCCGGCTCGCCGCTACGAGCGTGGTGGATGAACACCTCGAAGCCGCTGATCGGACGGCCTAGTTGCTGGGTCAGGCGCTGGCCACGTCTGTCGACTTCTTCGGCCAGGTGGAATAGCGCTGGGCTGTGCTGGCCGATCACCTCCTCGGCGCGGTAGCCAAGCAGACGCTCGGCGCCGGTATTGAATAGATTGATCAGGCCGTCCGGATCGGTGGCGATGATGCTCACCCCGGTCGCCGAGTCGAGCACCGCCTGCAGGAAGGCGCGCGCCTCGCGTACCGCCTCCTGCTGCTGGCGCATTTCGCTGACATCAGCATGGGTGCCGTACATCATCAACGGCTGACCGTCGCTGGTGCGACTGACCACTCGGCCACGGGTATGCACCCAGACCCAGTTCCCGGCCTTGTGGCGCATGCGGCACTGGCAGTCGTAGTACGGTGCTTCCCCGCGAAAGTGCACCTGCAAATGCTCATTCGAACGCGCCAGGTCATCTGGGTGGCAAAAGGTAGCCCAGGTGCTGATATCGATAGAGCCCAACTCGGACAGCTGATAGCCGATGATTTCCGCCCAGCGTTCGTTGAACACCGCAGCCCCCGTCTGCACGTTCCACTCCCAGGTGCCGACGTGGGTACCTTCGATGATGCTAACCAGGCGCTCGCGTTGGGCCTTGAGCGCCTCCTCGGCGCAGGCCTGCTCGGTCACGTCCTGCACTGTGCCGATCAAGCGTACCAGGCGGCCGTCATGATCCGGCTGCAGACGGGCCAGCTCCTGCACCCAGCGCACTTCGCCATTGGGACGAACAATGCGGTGACGCACGTCGTATTCGCCGCCCTGCAGCACCCGCGCTTCGCTGGCCTCGATCAGTACCAAGTCATCGGGGTGCACGCAGCGCTTGAAGCTTGTCAGGCTCGGGACAAATTCTTGCGGGTCGTAGCCAAAGATGTCGTAGATCGGCTGCGACCAGTACAGGCTTCCGTCATCCAGATTGGCTTCCCAATGGCCCAGATGGGCGATGCGCTGGGACTCGTCCAGGCGCTGCAGCAAGGTCTGCCGGGCCTGTTCCTGCTGCTGACGCTCCAGGGTGGCGCCGACCCAGCGTGCAAACAGACGCAAGAATTCGCGCTCGGTCTGATCGAAAGGTGCCTCACGGCCTTGCGCTGCGCAGAAAGCCAGAGTGCCGAAAGGCTGGCCACCAACGCGGATGGCGATACCTATATAGGTCTCCAGCTGGAACAGGGGATAGCATGGGTGACGGGCATATTCGCTGTCGCCCATGTGGTCGATGGCCAGTACGTCGTCGCTTTGCAGGGCGATGCTGCAGTAGGTATCGCCAAGGCTGAAGCGCTGACCATCCTCCAGGCTATCCGGCGGTGATACTTGGGCCAGTACCCGGTAGTCATCGCCCTCGATGCGGCTGATAAGGCCTAACGGGGTAGCGTAAAAATCGGCCCCCAGGCGCAGAGCTGCTCGCAGCTGCTGCTGGCTGTCCAAATGAGACAGGGCAGCAATCTCGTTGAGCGCACGCAGGGCCTTCTGCTGACGTTGCAAGCTCTGCTGGGTCTGCTGGCGCTGGATATCACGGCGCAATGCTTCGATCAGTTGGCCAAGGGTGGCCAGCAAGGGTTGCAGCTGCGCGGCAAAATCCTGGGGATAGCCGTCAGGGCGATTGGCCAGGCCGAGCATGCCGATAAACTGACCATTAGCAAATAAAGGCAGCCCGGCAAAGGACCGCAACTCCGGGTGCCCGGGGGGCAACCCACCGCGACGTGGATCAGCGGCGGGATCGTTACTGATAAGCGCCTGGCCGTCACGGATGACTCGGCCAAACAAGGTGTCCAGATTGCGAAACTCCAGGCCCTGGGGCGCCTGCTGCGCATAGAAATCCGCACTGGCCTGATCCCAGGCGATATTGCTGATGGCATAGGTGCGCAGATAACGCTGCTGCTGGTCGTCGAGCAGAATCTCGCCAATAAAGCCGAACTGGCTGGCACTCAGTTCCAGGATGCGGACCAGCAGAGCATCGAAGCTCTCACGCTGATTATCGGCCTGGATATAGGCGGCCTGGGCCTCGGCAATCAACGCCAGCAGCTGGCGCGCCTGCTCGCTCTCGCGATGGCGCTCCTGCAGCCTGGCCTGATGCCCTAGCATCAGCTTGCGAGTGCTCGCGCGGGTGGCCCAGAGCAGCAGCAAAAGCAGGCTCAGGGCGCCCAGCCAGGCCAGCGCCCATTTGCCCACCAGCTGTTTTTTCTCGTACTGGTGACGCTGATACAGAGGGCTGATATCACGCCACAGCAAGGCCACCGCCTGTAGATCTGCAGCTGTACCCGGCACCTGTCCATAGCTGGGCAAGACGACCTGGTTGAGCAGATAGTAACGGCCCCGGTCTTCCAGCAGACGAATACTGTCGCCTGCCTCGGCAGCCGGTAGCAAACCGCTGGTTTGCCAACGCTCGGCCTGGGGGCGCGAGGCCCTGGCCAGGCGCCAGGTATTCGCGGACAAATCCAGGCCACGTAACGACTCGCCGCTGCGCACAGGCTCTAGAACAGACTGCCCCAAGCGCAGGGCGATACCCGCATCCAGCTCATGATCGAGCTCCTGCAGGTTGTCGAGCACCTCGAGTACCACTTCCAGCGCACCGATGGTACGCACGCCCTGCTCGTCGTCGAGCTGCACCGGGCTGATGGCGCGTACCCCGGAGCTGCGCGTCCCCAGAGTGAGGCCAGCACGGGCCTGACCGCCAGCCATGACGTCGCGCAGCATAGGCCGTTGGCTCAATTGCAGGTCGCCGAAGGCATTCGGATTGTGTACTCGCAACAGCACCTGCCCCTCGCGTCCCAGGTGTACATAGAGGCGGAAGGGATGCTTATCCTGAAGAATGCGCCAGCGAGGCAGCAGACGGATATAGAGCTGATCGCGAATCTGTCGATAGCTGGGATGCTGCGCGCTCAGCCCCTGGGTTTGCAGAACCAGAGCCTGGCGGACCAGGTCCACCAGCAAAGTGTCGGCAGCTAGGCTTTCGGCCAGCAGCAGTGCCTCGGCATTCTGCCGTTGTTGCGAACTGAGCAGAGCCAGACGTTGCAGCTCGCTCTGGCTGTCCAGCTGCAGTTGCCAGAGGCTTTCGCGCTCGACCAAAGCACGCCAAGCAAGGCCGACAAAGAGCAAGGTTAGGCCGAGGCTACCAAACAAAATAATGGCGCGAATGGTGGTGGAACTGTTCCGACCCATGGTTGGCTCTTTCTGGCCTTTTACTGCGTTTAACTCAATCCAGCTAAGCGGCGCAAACGTGCCAGCTTGGCGCTATCGGGCTGCGGTCCCAGCTCGCTGGCAGCCAGATGCATGACAATCGCTTCACGCTTGGTGTTGATTGTCGGTAGAGCATAGCAAGCACCGATCAGCTCCCGCAGTGGATTAGGTAAGCGCCAGTGGATTTTCAGGCGCGCAGCAACCTCACTGCTGGCGCCACTCAAGGCTTGGCTGAGTTCCTCCAGGCTCAGCGTGTGACCACTGTTGCGCCAGCGCTGGGCCTGCTGGAGCACACACAACTCCCCCATACGATGCAACAGTGCCGCACTGTGCAGCGGCGCGGGATCAAGCCTGCAGGCAGCAGCCAGTTCCGCTAGGCGCTGACAAAGAACCTGGATCTGTTCATAGGCTGCCATGGCCTGAAGTTGGAGTTCGGCGTCTTCCAGCTCGGCTGCCGGATTCAGCGCCAGCCCCAGGGCAATATTCAGACTGGTGCCCGCGCCCAGGGTCTGCAGGGCCTGAGTCAAACTCAGGCACACCTCACCGCCACTGCTGTACTGGGCGCTGTTGGCTGCGGCCAGCAGTCGTGCCGTGATGGCCGGTTCATCACGCCCCAGATTATGCAGCTGACGCAAATCGGCGGGCTGCCGGCCGAGCGCCCTGAGCTTGTCCAGAGTGCCTGCCTGCAGCGGCATATCCAGTTCGTCAGCGGCCTGGCTACTGAGAAATTCACTGAAGTTGCTGGCCAGCGAGCTGCTCGCAGGGAAACTCAGGTCAGCAGAAGGTAGTAGCCGATTGAGGCAATCGAGCACCTTGGGCATTTGGAATGGCTTGCTGATAAAGGCATTGATACGCAACGAGCGCACCTCCAGCACGCTGTCGCGATCGGCACGCCCGGTGATCATCACTAGGGGAATCTGGCTGTCCTGCTTGCGGATCTGCTCCAGCAATCGGGTGCCGGGGCCGTCGGGAAGATTCCAGTCACAAATCACCAGATCGGCTGATTGCCGCTGCCACTCCGCCAAGGCGGCGCTGACACTAACCTGGCAACTGATCTGCGCCTGAGGACGCAAACTATGAACAATCTGCCGCAACAGATCGGCAATCCAGGCATCGTCTTCAAGAATTATCACACGCATGCAGTACCCCTACTGGCTCAGCCTAGAAGAAGTACACACTATTACGTGGGTAGAGGCCATCACAGGAACAGAAGAATCCCCCCGTAAACACATTCAGCACCGCAACGCGGGATTGAATCAGCCTGTAGGGTGTGCGGGGTACCTATGGGGCATTCACCAGTACAAAAACGCGAAGCCCCGCATGGCGGGGCTTCGGTGATAAATATGGCGGAAGCGGTGAGATTCGAACTCACGGAAGAGTTTCCCCTTCGACGGTTTTCAAGACCGTTGCATTCAACCGCTCTGCCACGCTTCCGGCGCTTGCTGCGGGCGGCAATCTTACCGGAACGCAACACACTGTCAAACTCTCGTAATTGGCAGACTATCGCGGTCTGTTATGATCGACTTGACTGCGGTCACGGACCCAACTTGTCACTACAGGAGTGTTGTCATGCACGAACAAGATTACGCGCTCAGCCATGCGCAGGTCGACCAGCAGGAAGTCAGCAAAGTCCTGCGCAATACCTATGGCCTGCTGGCCCTGACCCTGGCCTTCAGCGGCCTGGTTGCTTACTTCGCCCAGCAGATGAACCTGCCCTACCCCAACATCTTTGTGGTGCTGATCGGCTTCTACGGCCTGTTCTTCCTCACCATGAAGCTGCGCAATTCGGCCTGGGGCCTGCTGTCGACCTTCGCCCTGACCGGCTTCATGGGTTACACCCTGGGCCCGATCCTCAACCGCTACCTGGGCATGAGTGGCGGCGGTGAAGTCATCAGCTCGGCCTTCGCCATGACCGCTCTGGTGTTCTTCGGCCTGTCGGCCTACGTGCTGACCACCCGCAAGGACATGAGTTTCCTCGGCGGTTTCATCACCGCGGGCTTCTTCGTCCTGCTGGGCGCCACGCTGGCCAGCTTCTTCTTCCAGATCAGCGGCCTGCAACTGGCGATCAGCGCCGGCTTCGTGCTGTTCTCCTCGGCCTGCATCCTGTTCCAGACCAGCGCGATCATCCACGGCGGTGAACGCAACTACATCATGGCTACCATCAGTCTGTATGTATCGATCTACAACCTGTTCGTCAGCCTGCTGCAGATCTTCGGCATCATGGGCAGCGACGACTAAGTTGCTTCTGCTGCACAGAAGCCCGCTTCGGCGGGCTTTTTCATGCCTGTACAAGCATCTGCAGCGTTCTGCCTTTATCATGACGGCAGAGTGTTATCGCGGGATTGTCATGAAGTTTGCCATTGCCCTGTTCGCCCCGGCCCACCTGCCCTCCTCACGCCGCGCCCTGCGCTTTGCCGAGGCGGCGCTTGCGGGCGGGCATGAGATCGTGCGCCTGTTCTTCTATCAGGACGGCGTGCACAGCGCCTCGGCCAATACGGTGAATGCCCAGGACGAAGTGGATCTGCCGGCCGAGTGGCGCGCCTTCGTCGAACAACAAGGGCTGGATGCCGTGGTGTGCATTGCTGCCGCCCTGCGCCGTGGCGTGCTCAACGAGGAAGAAGCGCAGCGCTACCAGAAGCCGGCCGCCAATCTCTGCGCGCACTGGGAGCTGTCGGGACTGGGTCAGCTGCACGAAGCCAACCAACTGGCCGACCGCCTGATCTGCTTCGGAGGCCACTGATGAGCAAATCCCTATTGATCATCAGTCGCCAGGCCCCCTGGGCCGGCCCCAGCGCCCGCGAAGCACTGGACATAGCCCTGGCTGGTGGTGCCTTCGATCTGCCGCTGGGTTTGCTGTTTCTCGATGACGGGGTGTTCCAACTCCTGCCGCAGCAGCAACCCGCCGCTCTGCAGCAGAAGGATCTGACCGCCAATCTGCAGGCCCTGCCGATGTTCGGCGTCGAATCGCTGTATGTCGCCAGCCGCAGCCTCAGCGAACGTGGCCTCAGTGAACAGCCCCTGGTATTGCCGGTGGAGCAGCTCGACGACAGCCAATTGACCCTGCTTATCGACCGCTACGACCAAGTGATCACGATCTGATGGCCACCCTGCACCTGCTTTCCCATTCGCCCTTCAGCGACAGCCGTTTCGCCAGTTGCCTGCGCCTGCTTGGCCCGCAGGACGGCCTGCTGCTCAGCGGTGACGCCGTGTATGCCCTACAGCCCAACACCGTTCAACTGCAGGCCTTGCAGCTGATGCCGGAAAGCATCGCCCTGTACGCCCTCGACGAAGACCTGCAAGCGCGCCATCTACAAGTGCCAGACCGCGCCCAGGCAGTCGATTACCCCGCCTTTGTCGAGCTGTGCACCACCTACGCCAAGGTCAACAGCTGGCTATGAGCAACCTGATCGTCGATGGCCGCAGCATCGCCTTGGACAAGGATGGCTACCTGGCCGAGCTGGACGACTGGTCGCCCGCTGCCGCCGAGGCTCTAGCTACCGCTGAAGACCTGCAGCTGAGTGCCGAACACTGGGAAATCCTCGAGCTGCTGCGCGCCTTCTACGCCGAGTTCCAGCTGTCGCCGGCCACCCGCCCGCTGATCAAGTATGTGGCCCTCAAGCTCGGTCCGGAAAAGGGCAACAGCTTGCACCTCAACCGCCTGTTCAAGGGCACGCCCGCCAAGCTCGCCGCCAAGCTGGCTGGCCTGCCAAAACCGACCAACTGCCTGTGAAAGTAGCGCCCATGATTCTCGTAGCTCCCCCGGAACATCCTTTCGCCCAGTTCGTGCGCATCCTCGGCAAGGGCAAGCGCGGCGCGCGCAACATGAGCCGCGAGGAAGCCCGCGAAGCCATGGGCCTACTGCTCGACGACAAGGTCGAGGACACCCAGCTCGGTGCCTTTCTCATGCTGCTGCGACACAAGGAGGAAAGCGCCGAGGAACTGGCCGGTTTCACCGAGGCCCTACGTGAACGTCTGGTGACGCCGCCGATTGCAGTCGACCTGGACTGGCCCAGCTATGCCGGTAAGAAGCGCCACCTGCCCTGGTTCCTCCTGGCCGTCAAAGCCCTGGCCGCCAGCGGCGTGCGCATCCATCTGCACGGCGGCGGCGCGCACACCGCCGGACGCCTGTACAGCGAGCAGCTGCTGGAATCGCTCGCCATCCCGATCTGCCAGTCGTGGGAAGAAGTGGCCGAGAATCTGGATCGCCACAACCTGGCCTTCACCCCGCTGGGCGCCTGGGCGCCACAGTTGCAACGGATGATCGACCTGCGCAACACCCTCGGCCTGCGCTCGCCGATTCACTCGCTGGCACGCATCCTCAACCCACTCGGGGCGCGTTGCGTGATGCAGAGCATCTTCCATCCCGGCTACCAGGCCACGCACCGCGAGGCCAGCCAGTTGCTCGGCGACACAGCCATCGTGATCAAGGGCGAAGGTGGTGAGATCGAGGTCAACCCGGACGGCCAATGCCACTTGTACGGCACCGCCGGTGGCGAGAACTGGGACGAGGAGTGGCCGGCGCTGTCCGCCCAGCGCCACGTCAAGCCAGAGCAGCTTGACCCGGCACATCTGCTGGCCTTCTGGAATGGCGAGGCGGAAGACGCCTATGGCCGCCTGGCGGTGCTCAGCACCATTGCCCTGGGTTTACGCGCTCTGGGCGAGCCGAGCGAGAGCGCACTCGCCCGTGCGCAGAGAGTCTGGGACACGCGCCTTCAAACGTCCGCCTGAGCGCCTTCAAACCAGGCCAGCTTCTCGCGTAGCTGCACCACCTCACCGACTATCACCAGGGTCGGCGCATGCACCTCATGCTCGGCCACCAACTGCGGCAGGTTGGCCAGAGTCCCGGTAAAGACTCGCTGATTCTGTGTAGTGCCCTGCTGCACCAGCGCCGCCGGAGTATCCGCCGCGCGACCATGGCGAATCAGCTCGGCGCAGATGGCTGGCAGCCCGACCAGGCCCATGTAGAACACCAGGGTTTGCCCCGGCGCACTCAGCTCGCCCCAAGGCAGGTTGCTGCTGCCGTCTTTGAGATGGCCGGTGACGAAACGCACCGATTGCGCATGGTCGCGATGGGTCAGCGGAATTCCCGCATAGGCCGCGCAGCCCGATGCCGCAGTAATCCCCGGCACCACCTGGAACGGGATGCCGTGGGCCGCCAGCTCCTCGATTTCCTCGCCGCCGCGGCCGAAGATGAACGGGTCGCCACCCTTGAGGCGCAACACCCGCTTACCCTGCTTGGCCAGGTCGACCAAACGCTGGTTGATCTGCTCCTGCGGCACGGCATGTTCTGAGCGCTGCTTGCCAACGTAGATGCGGTCGGCATCACGGCGGCACAGGTCGACGATGGCCGGCGCCACCAGACGGTCATACAGCACCACATCGGCCTGCTGCATCAGGCGCAGGGCGCGGAAGGTCAGCAGATCCGGATCACCGGGGCCAGCACCGACTAGGTAAACCTCACCCAGGGCACGCGGGGCAATGCCAGCGATCTTCGCCTCGAGCTGACGCTCGCCCTCACCCAGCTTGCCGGCGAATACGCTTTCGGCGATCTGCCCCTGGAACACGTCTTCCCAGAACACCCGGCGCTGCTGCACATCGGGAAACAGGCCACGCACCTGGGCACGGAATTTCTTCGCCAGCCCGGCCAGTTGGCCATAGGTGGCGGGAATCCAGGTCTCGATCTTGGCGCGAATCAACCGTGCCAACACCGGCGCATCACCGCCACTGGTGATGGCGACAATCAGCGGCGAGCGGTCGACGATGGCCGGGAAGATCACACTGCACAGCTTCGGCGCATCCACCACATTGACCGGAATGCCACGTACCTGAGCCTGGGCGGAAATCTGCGCATTCAACGGCTCATTGTCGGTAGCGGCAATCACCAGGCACACCCCATCCAGATCATCCGCCTGGTAGCCACGCTGCAAAACCTGGGCACTCGGCCCGGCCAGCTCGCGCAACTCGTCACGAATCTCCGGAGCCACCACGCGCAAGACCGCACCCGACTCGACCAGCAGCCGCGCCTTGCGCAGCGCCACTTCGCCACCGCCGACAACCAGTACCAGGCGATCCTGCAGTTTGTGGAACAGGGGAAGAAAATCCATGGCGCATGCTCTCGATCAGACAAAACAAAACGGGGCAGCACTGGCCACCCCGTATTCTGCAACTTAGGTCCGGCTTAGCCGATAACCTCGATACCTGCCATATAGGGCTTCAGCACGTCAGGCACACGGATGCTGCCGTCGGCCTGCTGGTAGTTCTCCAGCACCGCCACCAGGGTGCGGCCCACCGCCAGGCCGGAGCCATTGAGGGTGTGCACCAGCTCCGGCTTGCCGGTTTCCGGGTTACGGTAGCGCGCCTGCATGCGCCGGGCCTGGAAGTCGCCACAGTTGGAGCAGGAGGAAATCTCGCGGTACTTGTCCTGGCTCGGCACCCAGACCTCCAGGTCGTAGGTTTTCACCGCGCCGAAGCCCATGTCACCGGTGCACAGCGCCAGCTTGCGGTACGGCAGCTCGAGCAGCTGCAGCACGCGTTCGGCGTTGGCGGTCAGGCTTTCCAGGGCTTCGAAGGACTTGGACGGTTCGACGATCTGCACCATCTCGACCTTGTCGAACTGGTGCTGGCGGATCATCCCGCGGGTGTCGCGGCCCGATGCGCCGGCTTCGCTGCGGAAGCACGGGGTGTGGGCGACGAATTTTATCGGCAGCTGCTTGGCGTCGAGGATGGCGCCGGCGACGATGTTGGTCAGCGACACTTCCGCAGTCGGAATCAGGTACAGGTCGGCCTGCTCGTCGCGCTGGATCTTGAACAGGTCTTCCTCGAACTTCGGCAGCTGGCCGGTGCCCTGCAGCGCAGAGGCCTGCACCAGATAAGGCGTGTAGGCCTCCTCGTAACCATGCTCGGCGGTGTGCAAGTTGATCATGAACTGCGCCAGGGCGCGGTGCAGCCGAGCGATGGGGCCGCGCAGCAAGGCAAAACGGGCGCCGGAAAGCTTGGCGGCGGTCTCGAAGTCCAGCCAGCCATGCTGCTCGCCGAGGGCGACGTGATCCTGCACCGGGAAGTCGAAGCTGCGCGGCGTGCCCCAGCGCGAAACTTCGACGTTACCTTCTTCATCCGCGCCAACCGGCACCGACTCATCCGGCAGGTTGGGGATGTTCAGCAGCAGGTTGTCGAGCTCGGTCTGGATGGACTCCAGCTCGCGTTTGCCCTCTTCCAGGTCGCTGCCCATCTTGTCGACTTCCGCCAGCAGCGGCGCGATGTCTTCGCCACGCTGCTTGGCCTGGCCAATGGACTTGGAGCGGGTATTGCGCTCGGCCTGCAGCTGTTCGGTGCGGGTCTGTACGGTCTTGCGCTGGGCCTCGAGGGCCTCGAAGCGCGCCACGTCCAGCTGGAAGCCACGGGTAGCCAGGCGGTCCGCAATCTCCTGCAGTTGGGTACGAACCAGTTTGGAGTCGAGCATGGGATGTTCTCGTCTAGATCAGAGCTTGGTTAATGTCAGGCCGGCCCAGGTGGCGAGCAGACCGCCCAGCACGCTGGCAGTCGCATAGCCGATGGCCAGCGGTGCCTGGCCGCTTTCCAGCAGGCGCAGCGTGTCGAGGGAGAAGGATGAAAAAGTGGTCAGGCCGCCAAGGAAGCCCACCATCAGCCCGGCGCGCAGCTCCAGCGGCACCTCGGGGCGCAGCAGAAACAGGCCGTACAGATAGCCGATCAGCAGGCAGCCGATAATATTGACCGCCAGGGTAGCGCCATAGAAGTGCTGCGGCCAGTTCGCGCTGACCCAGTTGCTGGTAAAGAAACGCAGCAGGGTACCAACCATGCCGCCCAACGCGACCGCGATGACCACACCGATCATGGCTTTCTCCGTTTGCGCGGGCTGGCGGCATCCAGCGCGGCAAGATGTGCCAGTTTGTCGCGAATCTTCAGTTCCAGGCCACGCGGCACCGGCTGATAGTAAGCCTGCGGCTCGAGCTGCTCGGGGAAATAGTCCTCGCCGGCGGCGTAGGCATCCGGCTCGTCATGGGCGTAGCGGTATTCATCGCCGTAGCCGAGTTCCTTCATCAACTTGGTCGGGGCATTACGCAGGTGCAGGGGCACTTCCAGCGAGCCGTGTTCGGCAGCATCGCGCATGGCGGCCTTGAAGCCCATGTACACGGCGTTGCTCTTCGGCGCGCAGGCCAGGTAGACAATGGCCTGAGCCACGGCCAGCTCGCCTTCCGGGCTGCCCAGGCGTTCCTGCACATCCCAGGCGTTGAGGCACAGAGTCAGGGCACGCGGGTCGGCGTTGCCGATGTCCTCGCTGGCCATGCGCACCACGCGCCGGGCCAGGTACAGCGGGTCGCAGCCCCCGTCGAGCATGCGCGCGTACCAGTACAGCGCACCGTCCGGGTTGGAGCCGCGCACCGATTTGTGCAGCGCGGAAATCTGGTCGTAGAACGCCTCGCCACCCTTGTCGAAACGCCGGCGACTGTCGCCGAGCAGGTTCTGCAGCAGTTCGGGAGCGATCTCGCTGCCGTCCTCGGCCAGATCGGCGGCATTTTCCAGCAGGTTGAGCAGGCGTCGACCGTCACCATCGGCGGCAGCCAGGAGGATCTGAAAGCTCTCTTCCGGCAGGCTCAGGCGCTGTTTGCCCAGGCCCTTCTCCTCCGTCAGCGCACGCTGCACCAGCTTACGCATGGCGGCCTCATCCAGGCTTTTCAGCACATAGACACGGGCGCGCGAGAGCAGCGCGTTGTTCAGCTCGAAGGAAGGGTTCTCGGTGGTCGCACCGATAAAGATCAGCGTGCCATCTTCCACATAGGGCAGAAAGGCATCCTGCTGGCTCTTGTTGAAGCGATGCACTTCGTCGACGAAGAGGATGGTGCGCCGGCCGTACTGGGCGGCCTGCTGCTTGGCCACTTCCACCGATTGACGGATTTCCTTGACCCCAGACAGTACTGCGGAAATCGTTTCGAAGTGCGCCTCGGAGACCTGCGCCAGCAGCCTGGCCAGGGTGGTCTTGCCGACCCCAGGCGGGCCCCAGAAGATCATCGAGTGCAGCGCACCTTGCTCCAGCGCCTCGCGCAGCGGCTTGCCGTGGCCCAGCACATGCTCCTGACCGACGTACTCGTCCAGGCTGGTCGCGCGCAAACGCGCGGCCAGGGGCTGGGCGACGGGGGCGGAGCGAAACAGATCCATACCGGGCGGCAGCGGCCTCTTATTCCTGGATGACGTCGGCGCCCTCAGGCACGTCGAAGGTGAACAGCGCGGGGTCGAGCTGCTCGTTCATCTTCACGCTGAGGAACAGGATATTGGTGCGCTGACCGATGCTGTCGATCAGCTGCATGTCGTTGATCACGCCACGGCGGAACGACAGACGCAGGTTGTCGAACAGGGTGTCCTGGGCCTTCGGCTTGAGCATGAAGTCGACCACTTCACCGGCTTCCTTGAAGCTGATCTCGAAGTTCTCGCGGATCTTCGATACATCACCGGACAGCAGCAGCGCCGGGGTGTGGGTCAGGCGCTGGTCGAGGCTCTGGATGGTCACCTGCATCAAGTCCGGGTCATACAGCCAGACTTTCTCGCCGTTGGACACCAGCAGTTGCTCCTGCGGCGCATCGGTATGCCAGCGGAACAGCCCAGGGCGCTTGAGCGCCAGCTGACCTGCGGTTTCCTGCAGCTGGGTGCCGGTACCGTCGAGGGTCAGCTGGGAGAAACGGGCGCTGATGGTCTGCGCCTGGTTGAGCAGTTCAGTCAGGCGTTTGACCGCTGCCTCGTCGTCCGCCTGGGCGGGGATGGCGACAAAGGCCAGGGCGGACAGCAACAACATGCGCAACAGTCGCATGGAAATCCTCTTCATAGACAAACTGGAAATTAGTCCCGCATCGGGCCCGGTGCGATCACTTCGCGCGAGCCATTGGTATTCATCGACGTGACCACGCCGGCCATCTCCATGGCTTCGATCATGCGAGCGGCACGGTTGTAGCCGATCTTCAGCTTGCGCTGCACGGCGGAAATGGAAGCGCGGCGGCTCTCCAGCACGAAGTTGACGGCTTCGTCGTACAGCGGGTCAGCCTCGCTACCCTCACCGCCTTCGCCGCTGCTGCCGCCATCGAAGCCGCTACCGGCCTCCTCGACGCCCGCCAGGATATCTTCGATGTAGTCGGGCGAACCGCGCTGCTTCCAGGCTTCGACCACGCGGTGCACTTCTTCGTCGGAAACGAAGGCGCCATGCACACGAATCGGCAGACCGGTGCCCGGCGGCAGGTAGAGCATGTCACCGTGACCAAGCAGCTGTTCGGCGCCGCCCTGGTCGAGGATGGTGCGCGAGTCGATCTTGCTCGATACCTGGAAGGCCATGCGGGTCGGGATGTTGGCCTTGATCAGGCCGGTGATCACGTCGACCGACGGACGCTGGGTGGCGAGAATCAGGTGGATGCCGGCGGCACGCGCCTTCTGCGCGATGCGCGCGATCAGCTCTTCGACCTTCTTGCCGACGATCATCATCATGTCGGCGAATTCGTCGACCACCACGACAATGGTCGGCAGGCTCTTCAGCAGCGGTGCGTCATCTTCCATGGACTCGCGGCGGTACAGCGGATCGGTCAGCGGCGTGCCGGCCTCCTCGGCATCCTTCACCTTGCGGTTGAAGCCGGCCAGGTTGCGCACGCCCATGGCGGCCATGAGCTTGTAGCGACGTTCCATCTCGGCGACCGACCAGCGCAGGGCATTGGCGGCCTCCTTCATGTCGGTCACCACCGGGCACAGCAGGTGCGGGATGCCCTCGTAGATCGACAGTTCGAGCATCTTCGGGTCGATCATAATCATCCGCGCCTCTTCCGGCGTGGATTTGAACAGGATCGACAGGATCATCGCGTTGACCCCCACCGACTTACCGGAGCCGGTGGTACCAGCCACCAGCAAGTGCGGCATCTTGGCCAGGTCGGTGATCACCGGCTTGCCGCCGATGTCGTGGCCCAGGGCCAGGGTTACCGGCGACTTGGCGTCGTCGTACTCGCTGGACGAAAGCACTTCGGAGAAGCGCACGATCTGCCGGTCTTCGTTGGGGATCTCGATACCCACGGTGGTCTTGCCCGGAATCACCTCGACCACCCGCACGCTAATGATCGCCATCGAACGCGCCAGGTCCTTGGCCAGGCCGGAAATACGGCTGACCTTGACCCCGGCGGCCAGCTGGATCTCGAAACGGGTGATCACCGGGCCCGGATGCACGGACTCGACCATGACCTCGACACCGAATTCCTTGAGCTTGATCTCGAGCAGGCGCGACATGGCCTCCAGGGATTCCGGCGAATACTGCTTCTGCTTCTTCTCGGCGGCGTCGAGAATCGAAATCGGCGGCAAGGTGCCAGCTACGGCGCTGTCTTCGAACAGCGAGACCTGCTTTTCCTTCAGCACACGCTTGCTCGGCTCCGGCGCTTTCGGCGCGGGCGGCGGTGCAATCACGGGCGCCGGTCGGCTTTCGCGCTCACTCATGTGCTTGCTCAGTGCTTCCTCGCGGGCGATCAGGCGTTCCTTGACCTTGGCCTGTTCGCGGCGATCAGGCACCACCGGCGCGGCCACTTCGCTGACCCGGTCATCGACCTCACGCAGCTTGGCCACCAGTTGCTTGCGCTCGACCCGGGCGCTCCACCAGCGGTTGATCAGACTGTTGATTAGCTCGAACAGGTCCAGGGTGATCTTGCCGGTGACATCCATGACCTTGAACCAGGACAGGTCGGCAAACACGGTCAGTCCAAACAGGAACAGCGAGATGAACAGCAGCGTGCTGCCCTGGATATTCAGGGCATTGACCGCCAGCACACTGAGGCTTTCACCCAGCGCACCACCGGCCGAGGCAGGCAAGCCGCTACCATCCTGGAAGTGGATATCGGCCAATGCAGCGCCGGCCAGCACCAGGAAGACCAGGCCGATCAGGCGCCAGGAAAACAGCCAGCCGCTCCACTGCCAGGGCAGATGGCGATTACGGAACACTTGCCAGGTCTTCACCGCCAGCAGAAGCGGAAACAGGTAGGCGAAATAGCCGAGCACCATGAACAGGATGTCGGCGAACCAGGCACCGGCGCGACCGGCGGCGTTCTGCACCTGCTCGACATTGCTGGTATGGCTCCAGCCCGGGTCATTCTGGTCGTAGGTCAGCAATGCCATCCACAGATAGAGGCAGAGCGCGCCAAGCGCGATCAGCGCACCTTCCTTGAGGCGGTAGTGCAACTGCTGACGCCAGAGGGGGACCTGAGCTGTAGAGGTGGAATTCTTCAAAACGCTGCTATTCCTGCGCCCGGAGCGCGACCAACAATCAGTTGAAAACGTAAAGTCAGACCATTGTACGGATTTACAGGTCCGATGCCATGTCAGGCACCGGGCGGCACGTTTTACCGCCCTTACTGCTTCGGTGTAGCATACCGGCCAGCATCTTACGCACCGCTCAATTTGAGCATGCATTCTCTTTTGTGACAAAGGCTTATGAGGTCTTTTTATGAGCGAAGTCAAGCATTCACGCCTGATCATCCTGGGCTCCGGCCCTGCCGGCTACACCGCTGCCGTCTATGCCGCCCGCGCCAACCTCAAGCCCGTCATCATCACTGGCATCCAGCCCGGCGGCCAGCTGACCACCACCACAGAAGTCGACAACTGGCCAGGTGACGTGCACGGCCTGACCGGCCCGGCGCTGATGCAGCGCATGCAGGAACACGCCGAGCGCTTCGACACCGAGATCGTTTACGACCATATCCACACTGCCGAGTTGCAGCAGAAGCCCTTCACCCTCAAGGGTGACAGCGGCACCTACACCTGCGACGCCCTGATCATCGCCACCGGCGCCAGCGCCCAGTACCTCGGCCTGCCGTCAGAAGAAGCTTTCGCCGGCAAGGGCGTATCCGCCTGCGCCACCTGCGACGGTTTCTTCTACCGCAACCAGGTGGTCTGCGTGATCGGCGGTGGCAACACTGCCGTGGAAGAAGCCCTCTATCTGTCCAACATCGCCAAAGAAGTGCACCTGATCCATCGCCGCGACAAGCTGCGTTCGGAGAAGATCCTGCAGGACAAGCTGTTCGAGAAGGCCGCCAACGGCAATGTGCGCCTGCACTGGAACCACACCCTGGACGAAGTGCTGGGCGACGCCAGCGGCGTAACCGGCGTGCGCCTGATCAACACGGCTGACGGCAGCAAGAAAGAACTGCAACTGGCTGGCGTATTCATCGCCATCGGTCACAAGCCCAACACCGAGCTGTTTCAGGGCCAACTGGAAATGCGCGACGGCTACCTGCTGGTACAGGGCGGCAACGAAGGCAATGCCACCCTGACCAGCATCGACGGCGTGTTTGCTGCTGGCGACGTGGCCGATCACGTCTACCGTCAGGCCATCACCTCGGCTGGCGCCGGCTGCATGGCCGCGCTCGACGCCGAAAAGTACCTCGACGTCTAAGCCTCAGCAGGCGGGCGCCCAGCGCCCGCCCTCCCCCGCATGCTGACCTGGCTGCAACGCGACACCCTCGACTTCCCGCCTCTGGATAAAGCCCTGCGCGAGCCCAATGGCCTGCTGGCCGCCGGTGGTGATCTATCGCCTGCACGCCTGGTCGCCGCTTATCGACACGGCTGCTTCCCCTGGTACTCACAAGGCCAACCACTACTGTGGTGGTCGCCAGACCCTCGCACGGTGCTGTTTCCCGATGAATTCCACCTGTCACGCAGCCTGGCCAAGCTGATCCGCCAGCAGCGCTTCACAGTCAGCTTCGATCGCGATTTCGCCGCAATCATCCAGGCCTGCGCCGCACCACGCGCCTATGCCGATGGCACCTGGATCACCAAAGAAATGCAGAACGCCTACCTGCACCTGCATCGCCAAGGCATCGCCCACTCGGTCGAAGTATGGGAAAACGGACAACTGGTCGGCGGGCTCTACGGCCTGGCCATGGGGCAGCTGTTTTTCGGTGAGTCGATGTTCAGCCATACGGACAATGCCTCGAAAGTCGGCTTCGCCACCCTGGTCGGCAAACTGCGTGAATGGGGTTTCGTCCTGATCGACTGCCAGATGCCCACCCAGCACCTGCACAGCTTTGGCGCCCGAGCGATAGCGCGCAGCGAGTTCGCGACTTACCTGCAGCGCCATCTTGACCAACCGAATAACGCCGACTGGCTCGCCTAGGCGACTCCCGCAGGCTGGCATACACTTGTTCAAAGGTTTTCCCGAGGGTTGACCATGACCGAGCTGGCTCGCCTCAAGTTTTACGCCACCCAGCCACATCCTTGCAGCTACCTGCCCGAGGAACAGGCCACCACCCTGTTTCTCGACCCCAGCCAGCCCATGGATGTGCAGGTGTATGCCGAGCTCTCGGAAATGGGCTTCCGGCGTAGCGGTGACCATCTGTATCGTCCGCACTGCCAACGCTGCACCGCCTGCGTACCAGCGCGCATTCCCGCCGACCAGTTCCTGCCCAATCGCCAGCAGCGGCGCATCCTCAAACGCAACGCCGATATCCAGGTCAAGGCCGTACGCCCGGCGTTCAACGAGGAGTACTACGACCTCTACGTGCGCTACATCGAGCAGCGCCACGCAGATGGCGACATGTACCCGCCCAGCCGTGACCAGTTCAGCACCTTCCTGGTTCGCGACCTGCCATTCGCGCGCTTCTACGAGTTCCGCCTGGAAGGCAAACTGCTGGCTATCGCCGTCACCGACATGCTGCCCAACGGCCTTTCGGCGGTTTATACCTTCTACGATCCCGATCAGGAACGGCGCAGCCTGGGCCGTTTCGCCATCCTCTGGCAGATCGGCGAAGCCGCGCGCCTGGGCCTGCAAGCGGTCTATCTCGGCTACTGGATCAAGAACTGCCGCAAGATGAGCTACAAGACCCAGTACCGCCCCATTGAGCTGTTCGTCAATCAACGCTGGACAACCCTCACCTGAATACCTTGGCGGCACACTGCATTTTCGGGCACAATGCACGCCGCTTTTGCCTGGGGCCAGTTGCGCCGGGCCATTCATTGGATACCGAGGGCTTTACTGCATGTCGAAAGAAGACAGCTTCGAAATGGAAGGCACTGTCGTCGACACCCTGCCCAACACCATGTTCCGTGTGGAGTTGGAAAATGGGCACGTCGTTACCGCGCATATCTCCGGAAAGATGCGCAAGAACTACATCCGCATTCTCACTGGCGACAAGGTCCGCGTCGAACTGACGCCGTACGACCTGAGCAAGGGCCGTATCACCTACCGCGCCCGCTAAGAATCTGTTCAAAGCCTGCTGCAGGTCAGCCACGCTACATTGCACCGGCACGACTCGGCTCGCAAGACTTTGAAAAGGTTCCAAGCCCAGTTGAAATGAAAACGCCCGGCATTGCCGGGCGTTTTCGTTTGCCTGTTTTCAGATCAAGCCGGCTCTGCCGTGGTCTCGAACTCGAAGCGCAGCTCATCGCCAACCAGCTCGATGTGCACCACGCCGCCATGCTCGGCCAGTTCGCCGAAGAGGATTTCCTCGGCCAGCGGACGCTTGATCTTGTCCTGGATCAGGCGCGCCATCGGCCGTGCCCCCATCGCCACGTCATAGCCCTTCTCGGCCAGCCAACCACGCGCCGCATCGCTGACTTCCAGCAGCACATGCTTGTCCTCGAGCTGCGCCTGCAGTTCCGTGAGGAACTTGTCGACGATGCTTTTGATCACTTCGTGACTCAGGCGACCAAACTGGATGATGGTATCCAGACGGTTGCGGAACTCCGGCGTGAAGCTCTTCTTGATCACTTCCATGGCATCGGACGAGTGGTCCTGATAGGTGAAACCGATCGACGCCCGCGCCGCGGTTTCCGCCCCGGCATTGGTGGTCATGATCAGGATCACATTGCGGAAGTCGGCCTTGCGCCCGTTGTTGTCGGTCAGGGTGCCGTGGTCCATCACCTGCAACAGCAGGTTGAAGACTTCCGGATGGGCCTTCTCGATCTCGTCTAGCAGCAGCACACAATGCGGCTGCTTGGTGATGGCCTCGGTCAGCAAACCACCCTGATCGAAACCGACATAGCCAGGAGGTGCACCGATCAGACGCGAAACGGTATGCCGCTCCATGTACTCGGACATGTCGAAACGCACCAGTTCGATACCCATGGCCTTGGCCAGCTGACGAGCGGCCTCGGTCTTGCCAACCCCGGTCGGCCCGGCGAACAGGAAGGAACCCACCGGCTTGTCCGGTGCTTTCAGGCCTGCACGTGACAGCTTGATCGCGGTCGCCAGCGAGTCGATCGCCGCATCCTGGCCGAATACGGTCAGCTTGAGGTCGCGCTCCAGATTTCGCAGCAGCTCCTTGTCGGAACTGGTGACGTGTTTCGGGGGAATCCGCGCGATCTTGGCGACAATGTCTTCGACCTGGGCGACTTCGATACGCTTGGCACGCTTGTCTTCGGGCTGCAGGCGCTGATAGGCCCCCGCCTCGTCGATCACATCGATGGCCTTGTCCGGCATGTGCCGGTCGTTGATGTAGCGCGCCGCCAGTTCAGCCGCTGCGCGCAGGGCCTCGTCGCTGTACTCGATATGGTGATGCTGTTCGAAACGCGCCTTCAGCCCGCGCAGGATACCGACGGTATCCTCGACCGACGGTTCGCTGACATCGACCTTCTGGAAGCGCCGCGCCAGAGCGCGGTCTTTCTCGAAGATGCCGCGGAACTCCTGGAAGGTGGTGGAGCCGATGCAACGGATCTCACCCGAGGACAGCAGCGGCTTGAGCAGGTTGGAGGCATCCATCACCCCGCCAGACGCTGCGCCGGCACCGATGATGGTGTGGATTTCATCGATGAACAGGATGGCATGCGGACGCTTGCGCAACTCATTGAGCAGCGCCTTGAAGCGTTTCTCGAAGTCACCGCGATACTTGGTACCCGCCAGCAAGGCGCCGAGGTCGAGGGAGTAGACCACGCTGTCGGACAGCAAATCCGGCACCTGGCCATCGACAATGCGCTTAGCCAGGCCTTCGGCGATGGCGGTCTTGCCGACACCAGCCTCACCCACCAGCAGCGGATTGTTCTTGCGCCGACGCGCGAGGATCTGTGCCACCCGCTCCACCTCAGACTCCCGCCCGACCAACGGATCGATGCGCCCTTGGCGAGACAGTTCGTTCAGGTTGCTGGCGTAGGCATCCAGCGGATTACTCGAAGCGGCAGACTCGCCCCCCTCGTCATCCTGCATTTCCTGCTCGTTGTCGGAATGATCGGCATGCCCTGGCACCTTGGAGATGCCATGGGCGATGTAATTGACCACATCGATACGCGCCACGCTCTGCTGCTTGAGCAGGAATACTGCCTGGCTTTCCTGCTCGCTGAAGATCGCCACCAGCACGTTGGCGCCGGTGACTTCGCGCTTGCCCGAACTCTGCACGTGAAACACCGCACGCTGCAGCACGCGCTGGAAGCCCAGAGTCGGCTGGGTTTCGCGATCTTCGTCGTGCTGTGGGATCAGTGGCGTGGTGGAGTCGATGAACTCCTGCAAATCATGACGAAGCTTGTCCAGATTGGCGCCGCAAGCGCGCAGAACGGTGGCTGCGGCCTCGTTATCCAGCAACGCCAGGAGCAGGTGCTCGACCGTCATGAACTCATGGCGCTTGGCGCGTGCCTCCTTGAAGGCCAGATTGAGGGTGACTTCCAGCTCTCGATTCAACATAGCTTCACCTCTTACCCAAGCGACCGGTATTAACCGTCCTTCTCTATTTCACAGAGTAGCGGATGCTGGCTTTCCCGGGCGTACTGGTTGACCTGCATGGCCTTGGTTTCTGCGATATCGCGGGTATACACACCGCAGATTGCCCGCCCCTCTGTATGGACGGTCAGCATGATCTTGGTTGCCAGCTCGCGATTGTGGTTGAAGAACACCTCCAACACTTCGACGACGAAGTCCATTGGCGTGTAGTCGTCGTTGAATAGCAGCACCTTGTACATCGGTGGCGCCTGCAACCGCGGCTTGGCTTCTTGGACAGCAAGGCCCGAGGAATCATCCTCGTGCGTAGCTGGACGATCTTGATTGAATGTTAGACGAATCTGGCTGCTTGCATGCATGCGAAAGTGGATGCTTCGTGGCTGGGCGAATACAGATGCTAGACAGGTTTATGACTGGCTTCTCAGCCAGCCGCCGGAGCGCCTTGACTAACGGCGAAAGGGTGTTACAAACATTGAATACCCGTCTCGGGTATCGGGGTTCCGCGCCTTCGCCCAACCCGGCTGATTTCATGCGCGGAACTGAAGTGGATGATACTCCAGTGATGGAGTCCTTTGCAGAGGGATGTCAGCATGCTTAGCGGTAAGGTCAAGTGGTTCAACAACGCCAAGGGCTACGGGTTCATCGTCGCCGATGGCCGAGATGAGGACCTGTTCGCCCACTACTCGGCCATCCAGATGGACGGTTACAAGACTCTCAAGGCCGGCCAGCCGGTAAGCTTCGATATTCTGCAAGGTCCAAAGGGCCTGCATGCTGTGAATATCAGCGCCGCCCTGGCAACCAGTGAATCCCCGGCGACCATCAGTTCGCCACAAAGCACTCCGGTAGAAGCCTGATAAAGAGCTTGCAATAAAAAAGGCCGGTCAAATGACCGGCCTTTTTGTTACCACTCGTCGCTTAATTACATATGAGCGATCATGGCGTCGCCGAACTGCGAGCAGGACAGCAGCTTGGCGCCATCCATCAGGCGCTCGAAGTCATAAGTCACGGTCTTCGCACCGATGGCACCGTTGGTACCCTTGATGATCAGGTCCGCAGCTTCGGTCCAGCCCATATGGCGCAGCATCATCTCAGCGGAGAGGATGACCGACCCCGGGTTGACCTTGTCCTGACCAGCGTACTTCGGAGCGGTGCCATGGGTCGCTTCGAACATAGCGATGGTATCGGACAGGTTGGCACCCGGCGCGATACCGATACCACCTACTTCGGCCGCCAGGGCGTCGGACAGGTAGTCACCGTTCAGGTTCAGGGTGGCGATCACGTCGTACTCGGCCGGACGCAGCAGGATCTGCTGCAGCATGGCGTCGGCGATGGCATCCTTGACCACAATGTTCTTGCCAGTACGCGGGTTCTTGAACTGCATCCACGGACCACCATCCAGCAGCTCGGCGCCGAACTCGTCACGCGCCACTTCGTAGCCCCAATCCTTGAAGGCACCTTCGGTGAACTTCATGATGTTGCCTTTGTGCACGATGGTCAGCGACTCGCGGTCGTTGTCGACGGTGTACTGCAGAGCCTTGCGCACCAGGCGCTTGGTGCCTTCCTTGGAGACCGGCTTGACGCCGATACCGCAATCCTGGTCGAAACGGATCTTGGTGACGCCCATTTCTTCTTTCAGGAACTTGATGACCTTGGTCGCTTCAGGCGAACCGGCCTTCCACTCGATACCGGCATAAATATCTTCGGAGTTTTCGCGGAAGATGGTCATGTCGACGTCACCCGGACGCTTGACCGGGCTCGGCACGCCTTCGAACCAACGCACCGGACGCAGGCAGACGTACAGATCGAGCTCCTGGCGCAGGGCAACGTTCAGCGAACGGATGCCGCCACCGACCGGAGTGGTCAGCGGGCCTTTGATGGAAACAACGTAGTCGCGTACGGCTTCCAGGGTTTCTTTCGGCAGCCAAGTGTCCTGGTCATAGACTTGGGTGGCTTTCTCGCCGGCGTAGACTTCCATCCACGAGATTTTGCGCTTGCCGCCGTATGCTTTCTCGACGGCCGCGTCGACGACCTTGATCATCACTGGGCTGATATCGACGCCAATGCCATCACCCTCGATAAACGGGATGATCGGGTTGTTCGGTACGTTCAGGGACATGTCGGCGTTGACGGTGATTTTGTCACCGGTCGCTGGCACCTGGATCTTCTGGTATCCCATGCTTGACTCCGTTGTTTTCGTGGTCTGACATTCCGCCACGCGGATGGCGTGGCGAATGGAACTTTGGGTCTCGGAAAGGTGCCGCATTCTTGTAGTTTTTCTACAGAAAGTCACGCACTTTTCGACATTTCCTTACATCTTTGGCGCCTCAAGAGCTGCACCGATACTGCCCTGCAGCCGTTCCCGTAGTCAAACTACAGAGAGCACTACACGGCACCACAAACTGAACCGACTTTTATCCTAGCAGCTCAGCCCGAGAATGCGCTGATCTGGCCTCCGGCAGAATCTACCACTAACATCCGCGCCCTAAATTTGCGGAGGTTCCCATGCGTTTTACGCCCCATGTCACGGTAGCCACCGTTGTCGAAGACCAGGGACGCTTCCTGCTGGTCGAAGAGCTGGCTGGCGGCCAGGCGGTATTTAATCAGCCTGCCGGCCATCTGGAAGCAGACGAAAGTCTCATCGACGCCGCATTGCGCGAAACCCTCGAAGAAACCGGCTGGCAGGTCGAACTGACTGCCGTAACCGGCATTTACCTCTACACAGCTCCGAGCAATGGCGTCACCTATCAGCGCGTGTGCTTCGCCGCCAAGCCCTTGCAGCACCTGCCGGATAGCCCGCTGGACGACGGCATCATCGGCCCGCGCTGGCTGACTCGCGAGGAACTAGCAGCCCAGCCCGAACGCTGGCGCAGCGAACTGGTCATGCGCTGTATCGACGACTACCTGGCCGGCGAACGCTTCCCGCTGAGCCTGATTCGCGACCCGGCCTGATTCGCCGCCGCACCGCGGCGCCTGTTAGAATCGCCGTCTTTATTGCAGTCACGCCCAGATTCCTATGTCCAGCAGCATCTCCCCCAGCACCCAGCGCGTCATCGTCGGCATGTCCGGCGGCGTGGACTCTTCCGTTTCGGCCCTGCTCCTGCTTGAACAGGGCTACCAGGTCGAAGGCCTGTTCATGAAGAACTGGGAAGAAGACGACGGCACCGAATACTGCACCGCCATGGATGACCTGGCCGACGCCCAGGCCGTGTGCGACAAGATCGGCATCAAGCTGCACACCGCCAACTTCGCCGCCGAATACTGGGACAACGTGTTCGAGCACTTCCTCGCCGAGTACAAGGCCGGACGCACGCCGAACCCGGACATCCTGTGCAACCGCGAGATCAAGTTCAAAGCCTTCCTCGACTACGCCCTGAGCCTCGGCGCCGACCTGATCGCCACCGGCCACTACGTGCGCCGCCGCGACATCGACGGCCGCAGCGAGCTGCTCAAGGGCCTCGACCCGAACAAGGATCAGAGCTACTTCCTGCATGCCGTCGGCGGCGAGCAGATCGGCCGCACCCTGTTCCCGGTCGGCGAGCTGGAGAAACCCCAGGTGCGCGCCATCGCCGAGAAGTTCGACCTGGCCACCGCCAAGAAGAAGGACTCCACCGGCATCTGTTTTATCGGCGAGCGCCGCTTCAGCGACTTCCTCAAGCAGTACCTGCCGGCCCAGCCGGGCGACATCGAGACCATCGAGGGTGAAGTGATCGGCCGCCACCACGGCCTGATGTACCACACCATCGGTCAGCGTCAGGGCCTCGGCATCGGCGGTCTCAAGGACGCCGGCGACGAACCCTGGTATGTACTTGCCAAGGATCTCAAGCGCAACGTGCTGCTGGTCGGCCAGGGTAACGAACACCCCTGGCTGTTCAGCCGCGCCCTGCTTGCCTCGGAGATCTACTGGGTCAACCCTATCGACCTGAGCAGCCCGCGCCAACTGACTGCCAAGGTGCGCTACCGACAGAGCGACCAGGCCTGCACCCTGGAGCAAACCGCACACGGCTATCGCGCCGTGTTCGCCGAGCCACAGCGCGCCGTCACCCCCGGCCAGTCCGTGGTGTTCTACGACGGCGAGGTTTGCCTGGGTGGCGGCGTGATCGAGAACGCCGAGCCCTGGTTTACCGGAGCCGGCCTGGTATGAGCCCGATTCAGGAACAACTCACCGCGCTGGCCGCCGTCTTCGAAGCCACCACCCTGGTCGACAAAATCGCCCGCACCGGCCAGGCCAGCGAAGCCGATATCGCCTGCCTGCTCGGCAGCCTGCTGGTGCGTGAGCCGAAGAACACCCTGGACGTTTACGGCGGTGACGACCTCAACCTGCGCGAGGGTTACAAGGCCCTGGCCAGCGCCCTCGAACGCAACCCGGCGAGCCTGCAACGCGAGCCGCTGCGCTATGCCCTGGCCCTGCTCGGCCTGGAGCGCCAGCTGGCCAAGCGCGACGACCTGCTACAGGTGATCGGCAGCCGCCTGGACCAGATCCAGCAACAGGTCGGCCACTTCGGTTTGACACACGAGAACGTTATTTCCTCCTGCGGCGCGCTGTACCAGGACACCATCAGCACCTTTCCCCGGCGCATCCAGGTGCAGGGCGACATGCGCTTCCTGCAACAGGCCAACAACGCGGCGAAGATCCGCGCCCTGCTGCTGACAGGCATTCGCTCGGCGCGCCTGTGGCGTCAGCTCGGCGGCCATCGCTGGCAACTGGTGTTCAGCCGCAGCAAGCTGCTCAAGGAACTCTATCCGCTGCTGCGCAGCTGACATGAGCCTCCCCTCACGCAGCGTAAAACCTCTACAAGGCGCCCTGCTGCTGGCGCTCTCCGCATTGCTGTTCTCGCTGATGGGTGTCGGCATCCGCGAAGTCTCCAGCAGCGTCAACAACGAGTCGGTGGTGTTCTTCCGCAATCTGGTCGGTGTGCTGTTCTTCCTGCCGCTGGTGCTGCTCAAAGGCACCCAACCGCTGAAGACCGGACGCCTGAAATCCCACCTGTGGCGCACCACCTACGGCCTGGCGGCGATGTACTGCTTCTTCTACGCCATCGCCCACCTGCCGCTGGCCGACGCCATGCTGTTCACCTACTCGGCGCCGGTGTTTACCCCGCTGATTGCCTGGTGGTGGCTTAAAGAGCCACTGACCCGACGCATGCTGCTGACCACCGGCATCGGCCTGATCGGCGTGCTGCTGGTCGCCAAGCCCAGCCAGGCGCTGCTCGACAGCCAAGCCCTGGTCGGCCTGGCCGCGAGCATTCTGGCCGCCTTCGCCTTCGTCTCGATTCGCGAGATGAGCAATAGCGAGCCGGCCTTTCGCATCGTGTTCTACTTCGCTCTGTTCAGCACGCTGATCTCCGCCATCCCGCTGACCTGGGCCTGGCAAGCGCTGGACAGCCACGACCTGGGCCTGCTGTTGGTGATCGGCCTGCTCGCCACCGTCAGCCAGATCGTCATGTCCAAGGCTTACGCCCTGGCCCCGCCCGGCATCATTGGCCCGATCGCCTACCTGGCCATCGTTTTCGCCGGGCTGATCGCCTGGCTGCGCTGGGGTGAAACACCCGATCTGACCTCTCTATTCGGTGCTGCGCTGATCTTCGGCGCCAGCCTGTTGTCCATCAGCCGGCGCTGAACGGTGCATCGGCAAGCGCGGCGCCCGTCACGATTTCATGTATGATGTGCGCCCTTTTCGTTGACCGACAGTCCGAGAACGCCTCCATGCAGCTCTCCTCGCTCACCGCGGTTTCCCCCGTTGATGGCCGTTACGCCTCCAAAACCAGCGCCCTGCGCCCGATCTTCAGTGAATACGGCCTGATCCGTTTCCGCGTCATGGTCGAAGTGCGCTGGCTGCAGCGCCTGGCCGCCCATGAGGGCGTCAGCGAAGTCGCACCCTTCTCCGCCGAAGCCAACGCCCTGCTCAACGAGCTGGCGGACAACTTCGCCATCGAACACGCCGAGCGCGTGAAAGAGATCGAGCGCACCACCAACCATGACGTCAAAGCCGTGGAATACCTGCTCAAGGAACAGGCCGCCAAGCTGCCGGAACTGGCCGCCGTGAGCGAGTTCATCCACTTCGCCTGCACCAGCGAGGACATCAACAACCTGTCCCACGCCCTGATGCTGCGCGAAGGCCGTGACGGCGTGCTGCTGCCGCTGATGAAGCAGATCGCCGCCGCCATCCGCGAGCTGGCGGTCAAATTCGCCGACGTGCCGATGCTCTCGCGCACCCACGGCCAGCCGGCTTCGCCGACTACCCTGGGCAAGGAACTGGCCAACGTGGTCTACCGCCTGGAGCGGCAGATCGCTCAGGTGGCAGCCGTGCCGCTGCTGGGCAAGATCAACGGCGCCGTAGGCAACTACAACGCCCACCTGTCGGCCTACCCGCAGATCGACTGGGAAGCCAACGCCCGCCAGTTCATCGAAGGCGACCTGGGGCTGCAGTTCAACCCCTACACCACGCAGATCGAGCCGCACGACTATATCGCCGAGCTGTTCGACGCCATTGCGCGCTTCAACACCATCCTCATCGACTTCGACCGCGATGTCTGGGGCTACATCTCCCTCGGCTACTTCAAGCAGAAGACCGTGGCCGGTGAAATCGGCTCTTCGACCATGCCGCACAAGGTCAACCCGATCGACTTCGAGAACTCCGAAGGCAACCTGGGTATCGCCAACGCACTGTTCCAGCACCTGGCCAGCAAACTGCCGATCTCGCGCTGGCAGCGCGACCTGACCGACTCCACCGTGCTGCGCAACCTCGGTGTGGGCTTCGCCCACAGCGTCATCGCCTACGAAGCCAGCCTCAAGGGCATCGGCAAGCTGGAGCTGAACGAAGCACGCATCGCCGCCGACCTGGACGCCTGCTGGGAAGTCCTCGCCGAGCCGATCCAGACCGTGATGCGCCGCTACGCCATCGAGAACCCCTACGAGAAGCTCAAGGAGCTGACCCGCGGCAAAGGCATCAGCCCGGAAGCGCTGCTGACCTTCATCGACGGCCTGGACATGCCGGCCGCCGCCAAGGCAGAACTCAAGCAACTGACCCCGGCCAACTACATCGGCAACGCCGTAGCCCAGGCCAAGCGCGTCTGACAGACGCTTCTTACTTGCACGCCCGGCTGTGCCGGGCGTTTTTATTTCAAAGGCTTGCACATGACTACTGATGTACCTCTGCAACTGCTCGGCGGTCTTACAGCCCGTGAATTCCTGCGCGACTACTGGCAGAAGAAACCCCTGCTGATCCGCCAGGCCATCCCTGACTTCGAAAGCCCGATCAGCCCGGACGAGCTGGGCGGCCTGGCCCTGGAAGAAGAAGTCGAATCACGCCTGGTCATCGAGCACGGCGAGCGCCCCTGGGAACTGCGCCGCGGCCCGTTCGCCGAGGACGCCTTCGGCCAGCTGCCGGAGCGCGACTGGACCCTGCTGGTGCAGGCCGTCGATCAATTCGTCCCGGACGTCGCCGAGCTGCTCAAACACTTCAACTTCCTGCCCAGCTGGCGCATCGACGATGTCATGGTCAGCTTCGCCGCACCGGGCGGCGGCGTCGGTCCGCACTACGACAACTACGACGTGTTCCTCCTCCAGGCCCACGGTCAGCGCCGCTGGAAGATCGGCCAGATGTGCGATGCCGAGAGCCCGCTGCTGCCGCACGCCGACCTGCGCATCCTCGCCGACTTCGCGCAGACCGATGAATGGGTACTGGAGCCGGGCGACATGCTCTACCTGCCGCCGCGCCTGGCCCACTTCGGCACCGCCGAGGATGACTGCATGACCTACTCGGTCGGCTTCCGCGCCCCCAGCGCCGCCGAAGTACTGACCCACTTCACCGACTTCCTCGCCCAGTTCCTGCCGGACGAAGAACGCTACAGCGATGCCGGCACCGCACCGACCGATGACCCGCATCAGATCCAGCTGGACGCCCTCGACCGCCTCAAGGCCCTGCTCGCCGAGCACATGGGTGACGAGCGCCTGCTGCTGACCTGGTTCGGCCAGTTCATGACCGAGCCACGCTACCCCGAGCTGGTCGCCGGCACCGACGTCGAGGACGACGAACTCCTCGCTGCCCTCAAGCAAGGCGCCGTACTGGTACGTAACCCCAGCGCGCGGCTGGCCTGGAGCGAGGTGGATGTCGGCCTGGTGCTGTTCGCCAGCGGCCAGAGCCGCCTGCTGCCAAGCAACCTGAAGGAGCTGCTCAAACTGATCTGCGCCGCCGACGCGTTGCACGGGGACAACCTCGGCCAATGGCTCGCTGACGAAGAGGGGCGTAAGCTGCTCTGCGAACTGGTCAAGCAAGGTAGCCTGGAGTTTGCTGATGAGTGAGATTCACGTCCGCCTGGCCCACTGGCAGAAGGACAACGCCGAGCTGCGGCGCATCCGCGAAGCCGTGTTCATCGCGGAACAAGCGGTACCCGCAGAACTCGAATGGGATGATGAGGACATCGAGGCCGTGCACTTTCTCGCCCTCGAAGGTGACTATCCGATCGGCACCGCCCGCCTACTGGCCGACGGCCAGATCGGCCGGGTTTCGGTGCTCAAGGATTGGCGCGGTCTGAAAGTCGGCGACGCCCTGATGCATGCAGCCATCGCTGAAGCGGAAAAACGCGGCCAGCGTGAACAGAAGCTCAGCGCCCAGGTGCATGCCACGGCATTCTACGAGCGCCTGGGCTTTCATATCGAAGGCGACGAATACCTGGAAGCCGGCATCCCCCATGTGATGATGGTGCGCCATAGCGACTAGAGGTTCGGATGAACGACGAAAACGCCCCGCCAGACGAAAACCAGACCGAGTTACCGGCCATTGATTTTCAGTCGCCGGGGCGTTTTACCGTGCATAATCCGGCCAGCCCAGGCGTCATCCTGGAACAGCGTGAACCCGCCCCCTTCCTGCTGGGCGAACACCAGACCCTGCAGCGTTTCAGCAGCGCCGAAGAAGCCCAGGCCCACGCCCTGGCCCTGCTGCAACAGAGCCGCAACAGCCTGTGCCTGTACACCCCCGACCTCGAGCCCTGGCTGTACAACCACAGCAGCGTGCAGGACGCCTGCACCCGCTTCCTCCTGGCCAGCCCGAAGAACCGCCTGCGCATTCTCGTGCGCGACGTCTCGCGCCCGGTCAAGCAAGGCCATCGCCTACTCAACCTGGCGCAGCGCATCAGCAGCAACCTGCATATCCGCCGCCTTAACCCGGATCACCCCAGCGAGGAAATCGCCTACCTGCTGGCCGACGCACGCGGCCTGCTGCTGCGCTCGCACCCCGAGGACTATGCTGGCTATGCTTTGTATAACGACCCCGGTCGCGTGCGCCTGCAACAGGCACTGTTCGACCAGGCCTGGGACATCAGCCTGCTAGACCCTGACCTACGGAGTTTTCTGTTATGACCCTGCGCGCCTGCCTGGCTGCCCTGCTGCTTGTCCTCAGCCTGCCGTCACTGGCCGCCACCGAATTGATCCAGCTGAACTACCGCACCGCCGACGAGGTGATCCCGGTGGTGCAGTCGGTGCTCGACGGCCAGGGCAAGGTCAGTGCTTACGGTAATCAACTGGTGGTCAACGCCTCACCAGAGAAGATCCAGGAGATACGCAACCTGCTCGGCCAGCTGGACACCGCACCGCGGCGCCTGTTGATCAGCGTCGACACCAGCGAATCGGGCTACCAGGACAGCGAAGGCTACGCCGTCAATGGCTCGGCCAGCATCGGCGGCGTCGACATAGAAGCCGGTCGCGGCGAAGTGCATGGGCGCGACCAGGTGCGCATCATCCGTCGCTCCACGGATAGTGACCGTGGCGGCGTGCAGCAGATCCAGACCACCGAAGGCTACCCGGCACTGATCCAGGTCGGCCAGAGCGTGCCACTGACCACCACCAGCACGGGCCCTTACGGTCAGGTCTATCAGAACACCCAATACCGCAATGTCACCCAGGGCTATTACGTCACCGCCAGCCTGACGGGTGAAATCGTGCACATCAGCATCAGCAGCAACAACGACCGCATCAGCCGCAATCAGCCGGGCGTGATCGATGTGCAGAGCGCCGACACCCGGGTCAGTGGCCGCCTGGGGGAATGGATCACACTGGGTGGCGTCAGCGAGCAAAGCCAGGGCAATGACGACGGCTTCCTGCGCCGCCACTCCACGCAAGGCGCCAACGACATGAGCATGCGCATCAAGGTCGACGCACTGGATTAGCCACAGCGGCCCTGCCAGAGCATGTAGTGGCGACGCACGGGCACTACAAAATCGTTGACGAACCCCCACTTGAAGGGCATCATTGCCCCGCTCCCGCTAGCCAGGGGCTCTGTTGAAGAGCCTCCAGATCGGCTCCGTACCACCATTCGGAACGATCCGTGTTTTAACAGCCCACAAGGCGTTTCGACGAGGTTGCGACTGGAACGAAAGTTGTCCTGAGGGACGGGGAAGCCTAAGCGTATAAGTAAGACCGCCAGACCAGTGCAGCGCCCAACGGTTTCCACGAACCGGCAAGCAGCGTCAACTGATTAGCGGACTGCTTGCTCATCACCCCCTCCTCTCTGCTCCACTCTCGTCTCGGTCGATATTTCGACGTTCTGCTTTGTGTCGCCCGCAACAGCAAGTTTTTTGCACGTTGGTTTTGGGTGGGAAGTCGGTGCTCAACCAAACTCACACTTTGAAGGATTGACCATGTCAGCTTATCAAAACGACATCAAAGCCGTTGCCGCCCTGAAAGAAGCAGCAGGCAGCAGCTGGAGCGCTATCAACCCGGAATCCGTGGCCCGCATGCGCGCCCAGAACCGTTTCAAGACTGGCCTGGAAATCGCCCAGTACACCGCTGACATCATGCGTAAGGACATGGCCGAGTACGACGCCGACTCGTCCGTCTACACCCAGTCGCTGGGTTGCTGGCACGGCTTCATCGGTCAGCAGAAGCTGATTTCGATCAAGAAGCACCTGAAGACCACCAACAAGCGCTACCTGTACCTGTCCGGCTGGATGGTTGCTGCCCTGCGTTCCGACTTCGGCCCGCTGCCGGACCAGTCGATGCACGAGAAGACCGCAGTCTCCGACCTGATCGAAGAGCTGTACACCTTCCTGCGCCAAGCTGACAGCCGTGAACTGGACCTGCTGTTCACCGCCGTTGACGCTGCCCGCGCTGCTGGCGACAAGGCCAAAGAAGCCGAGCTGCAAGCTCAGATCGACAACTACGAAACCCACATCGTACCGATCATTGCCGACATCGACGCTGGCTTCGGTAACCCGGAAGCCACCTACCTGCTGGCCAAGCGCATGATCGAAGCAGGCGCTTGCTGCATCCAGATCGAAAACCAGGTTTCCGACGAGAAGCAGTGCGGTCACCAAGACGGCAAAGTCACCGTGCCGCACGCTGACTTCCTGGCCAAGATCGCTGCCGTTCGCTACGCCTTCCTCGAGCTGGGCATCGACAACGGCGTGATCGTTGCTCGTACCGACTCCCTGGGTGCTGGCCTGACCAAGCAGATCGCTGTAACCAACGCTCCGGGCGACCTGGGCGACCAGTACAACTCCTTCCTGGATTGCGAAGAAGTTTCCGCTGCCGACCTGAAGAACGGCGACGTCGTTCTGAATCGCGAAGGCAAGCTGCTGCGTCCGAAGCGTCTGCCGTCCAACCTGTTCCAGTTCCGCGCTGGCACCGGTGAAGCGCGCTGCGTACTGGACTGCATCACCTCGCTGCAGAACGGTGCCGACCTGCTGTGGATCGAAACCGAGAAGCCGCACGTTGGTCAGATCGCTGCCATGGTTAACGAGATCCGCAAGGTCATCCCGAACGCCAAGCTGGTCTACAACAACAGCCCGTCCTTCAACTGGACCCTGAACTTCCGTCAGCAGGTATTCGATGCGTTCGTTGCCGAAGGCAAAGACGTTTCCGCCTACGACCGCGCCAAGCTGATGAGCGTCGAGTACGACGCCACCGAACTGGCTCAGGTTGCCGACGAGAAGATCCGTACCTTCCAGCGCGACGGTTCGGCTCAGGCTGGCATCTTCCACCACCTGATCACCCTGCCGACCTACCACACCGCCGCACTGTCCACCGACAACCTGGCCAAGGGCTACTTCGCCGACCAGGGCATGCTGGCCTACGTGAAAGGCGTACAGCGTGAAGAGCTGCGTCAGGGCATCGCCTGCGTCAAGCACCAGAACATGGCTGGCTCTGACATCGGCGACAACCACAAAGAGTACTTCGCTGGCGAAGCAGCTCTGAAGGCAAGCGGTAAAGACAACACCATGAACCAGTTCCACTAAGAGGAACCGGCTCACCGGCAAGGGCTACGCCCCGAACCGAGAGTGTTGCTAGAAAAACCCCAGCAGTGATGCTGGGGTTTTTTGTTTCTGGCGCAAGAGCCACCCGCCACCAAGCAACAGCCACCGAGCGCTCAACGGCAAAAAATTCGGCCGAAAAAGACCTACTCTTCAAAAACCAGCAATTTATTTATTCTGCAAAAATACAGAACACACTGATCACGCCCCGGAAAAATCAGGCCCTGTAAACAATTACTGACGGATATCTTTCATAAAGGCGTCAACTCGCTCCAGATAAACGCCAGAAAAACCATCAGACCAAAGCATTAGAGCCCCTTCCAGCGAGCACAGACCCGTAAACTCAAGGTGTGCGACGCCTCTGCAAGATCGCAGTCCGTTCATTTTTTTATTCAGAAAAATTTACTTACTAGGCCATGCGCGCATAAAATTGCGCCCATACTTTGCAGGGCAACCCGAACCGGGTTGTACCTCTTCAATAATAGAAGGCCGTCCCTTACCCAAGGAGAACCGGCATGCCTGATGCGGTATCGACCATGTCCCACAACTGGGCTTTCGCTGTATTCCTGCTCGGCGTTTTCGGGCTCATCGCTTTCATGCTCGGTCTTTCCAGCCTGCTGGGGAGCAAAGCCTGGGGGCGCAGCAAGAACGAACCCTTCGAATCCGGCATGCTGCCCGTCGGCAGCGCACGCCTGCGCCTCTCGGCAAAGTTCTATCTGGTCGCGATGCTGTTCGTGATCTTCGACGTTGAAGCTCTCTTTCTCTTCGCTTGGGCAGTCTCGGTACGCGAAAGCGGCTGGGCCGGCCTGATCGAAGCTACAGTTTTTATAGCAATTCTGTTGGCAGGTCTTGTCTATCTTTGGCGTATCGGTGCGCTCGACTGGGCACCCGAGGGTCGTCGTAATCGGCAGGCGAAGCTAAAACAATGAGGCTTTGGCGATGCAATACAAACTTACTCGGATCGATCCGGATGCGCCTAATGAGCAGTATCCGATCGGCGAGCGGGAGACTGTCTCCGACCCGCTGCTAGAAGACCAGGTCCACAAGAACATCTACATGGGCAAACTTGCCGATGTTCTTAACGGCGCAGTGAACTGGGGGCGCAAGAACTCCCTCTGGCCATACAACTTCGGCCTGTCCTGCTGCTATGTGGAAATGACCACCGCCTTTACCGCGCCGCATGACGTGGCACGTTTTGGCGCGGAAGTCATTCGCGCATCCCCGCGCCAGGCAGACTTCATGGTCATCGCCGGCACCTGCTTTATCAAGATGGCTCCGGTCATCCAGCGCCTGTACGAGCAGATGCTGGAACCCAAGTGGGTGATCTCGATGGGTTCGTGCGCCAACTCCGGTGGCATGTACGACATCTATTCCGTGGTCCAGGGGGTCGACAAGTTCCTCCCGGTCGACGTCTATATTCCCGGTTGCCCGCCCCGTCCCGAAGCATTCCTGCAAGGCCTGATGCTGCTGCAGGAATCCATCGGCCAGGAACGTCGCCCGTTGTCCTGGGTGGTCGGTGATCAAGGGGTTTACCGTGCCGACATGCCTTCGCAGAAAGAACAGCGCCGCGAACAGCGGATCGCCGTAACCAATCTGCGCAGCCCCGACGAAGTGTGAGCCTGGGCTCGACTGAGCCCGCCTACTGACGCCGTTGACCGATAGCGACCGAGACCATGACTGCAGACAGCGTTCTGTCCATACCGCCGTACAAGGCTGACGACCAAGATGTGGTCGTCGAACTGAATTCCCGTTTTGGCGCCGAGGCCTTTACCGTGCAGAGCACCCGCACCGGTATGCCGGTGCTGTGGGTGGCGCGCGACCGCCTGATCAACGTCCTGACCTTTCTGCGCAACCTGCCGCGCCCCTACGTCATGCTCTACGACCTGCATGGCGTCGACGAGCGCCTGCGCACCCAGCGCCGTGGCCTGCCGGGCGCAGACTTCACGGTGTTCTACCACCTGATGTCGCTGGAACGGAACAGCGACATCATGATCAAGGTTGCCCTGAAAGAAGGTGACCTCAATGTGCCTAGCGTCACCAGCATCTGGCCCAACGCCAACTGGTACGAACGCGAAGTCTGGGACCTCTACGGCATCACCTTCCAGGGCCACCCACACCTGACCCGCATCATGATGCCGTCGACCTGGGAAGGTCATCCGCTGCGCAAGGACTACCCGGCGCGCGCCACCGAATTCGATCCGTTCAGCCTGACCCTGGCCAAGCAGCAGCTCGAGGAAGAGTCGGCGCGCTTCAAGCCGGAAGACTGGGGCATGAAGCGGGGCAGCGAGCACGAGGACTATATGTTCCTCAACCTCGGCCCCAACCACCCCTCTGCTCACGGGGCGTTCCGCATCATCCTGCAGCTCGATGGCGAAGAGATTGTCGATTGCGTTCCGGAAGTCGGCTACCACCACCGTGGCGCTGAGAAGATGGCCGAACGGCAGAGCTGGCACAGCTTCATTCCCTACACCGACCGCATCGACTACCTCGGCGGGGTGATGAACAACCTGCCGTATGTGCTGGCCGTGGAAAAACTGGCCGGAATCACCGTGCCGCAAAAGGTCGACGTGATCCGCATCATGCTGGCCGAGTTCTTCCGTATCACCAGCCACCTGCTGTTCCTCGGTACTTATATCCAGGACGTCGGCGCGATGACCCCGGTGTTTTTCACCTTCACCGACCGCCAGCGTGCCTACAAGGTGATCGAAGCCATCACCGGCTTCCGCCTGCACCCGGCCTGGTACCGCATCGGTGGCGTCGCCCACGACCTGCCGCGCGGCTGGGACGGCCTGGTCAAGGAGTTCGTCGACTGGCTGCCCAAGCGCCTCGATGAGTACGAAAAGGCGGCACTGAAGAACAGCATCCTGATCGGCCGCACCAAGGGCGTGGCCCAGTACAACACCAAGGAAGCCCTGGAATGGGGCACTACTGGTGCCGGCCTGCGCGCCACTGGCTGTGATTTCGACCTGCGCAAGGCACGCCCATACTCTGG
Organism: Aquipseudomonas guryensis; assembly: GCF_014164785.1. Lineage (GTDB taxonomy): Bacteria > Pseudomonadota > Gammaproteobacteria > Pseudomonadales > Pseudomonadaceae > Aquipseudomonas > Aquipseudomonas guryensis. Next base: position 139,800 of record NZ_JACJFN010000006.1, read on the forward strand.
CTACGAGAACTTCGAATTCGAAGTGCCGCTGGCCGTCAACGGCGATGCCTATGACCGCTGCATGGTCCGTGTCGAAGAAATGCGCCAGAGCATCAAGATCATCGACCAGTGCCTGCGCAACATGCCGGCAGGCCCGTACAAGGCGGATCACCCGCTGACCACGCCGCCGCCGAAAGAGCGCACCCTGCAACACATCGAGACCCTGATCACTCACTTCCTGCAAGTCTCCTGGGGCCCGGTGATGCCGGCCAACGAGAGCTTCCAGATGATCGAGGCGACCAAGGGCATCAACAGCTACTACCTGACGAGCGACGGCAGCACCATGAGCTATCGCACCCGGATTCGCACACCCAGCTTCCCCCATCTGCAGCAGATCCCTTCGGTGATCCGCGGCAGCATGGTGGCGGACCTTATCGCGTACCTGGGCAGTATCGACTTCGTTATGGCCGACGTGGACCGCTGATTATGAACACGCTAATCCAGACTGACCGTTTCACTCTCAGCGAAACCGAGCGCTCGGCCATCGAGCACGAGATGCATCACTACGAAGACCCACGCGCCGCTAGCATCGAAGCCCTGAAAATCGTGCAGAAAGAGCGCGGCTGGGTACCGGACGGCGCCGCCGATGCGATTGGCGCGATCCTCGGCATCCCGGCCAGCGATGTCGAAGGTGTGGCCACCTTCTATAGTCAGATTTTCCGCCAGCCGGTGGGTCGTCACATCATTCGAGTCTGCGACAGCATGACCTGCTTCGTCGGCGGCCACGAGAACCTGCTCGACAGTCTCAAGGACAAGCTCGGCATCGTGCCCGGACAGACCACAGCCGACGGCCGTTTCACCCTGCTGCCGGTGTGCTGCCTGGGCAACTGCGACAAGGCCCCGGCGGTGATGATCGACGACGACACCTACGGCAACCTCGACGCCAATGGCATCACCCAACTGCTGGAGGCCTATGTATGAGTAGCAAAACGCTGACGTCCATCGGCCCGGCCAACCGCATAGCCCGCAGCGAAGAAACCCATCCGCTGACCTGGCGCCTGCGCGACGACGCGCAGCCGGTGTGGCTGGAGGAATACCAGGCCAAGAACGGCTATGCCGCCGCGCGCAAGGCCCTGGGCGAAATGGCCCAGGCCGATATCGTGCAGACGGTCAAGGACTCCGGCCTCAAGGGCCGCGGCGGTGCGGGCTTCCCCACTGGGGTGAAGTGGGGCCTGATGCCGGCCGACGAATCCATGAACATCCGCTACCTGCTGTGCAACGCGGATGAGATGGAGCCCAACACCTGGAAAGACCGCATGCTCATGGAGCAGCTGCCGCACCTGCTGGTGGAAGGCATGCTGATCTCCGCGCGCGCGCTCAAGGCTTACCGCGGCTATATCTTTCTGCGCGGCGAGTACGTCGACGCGGCCGCCAACCTCAACCGCGCCATCGAGGAAGCCAAGGCCGCCGGCCTGCTGGGCAAGAACATCCTCGGCAGCGGCTTCGATTTCGAGCTGTTCGTCCACACCGGTGCCGGGCGCTACATCTGCGGTGAAGAAACCGCGCTGATCAACTCCCTGGAAGGCCGCCGCGCCAACCCACGCTCCAAGCCGCCCTTCCCCGCCGCCGTCGGCGTGTGGGGCAAGCCGACCTGCGTGAACAACGTCGAGACCCTGTGCAACGTGCCGGCGATCGTCGCCAACGGCGTCGACTGGTACAAAACCCTCGCCCGTCCGGGCAGCGAAGACATGGGTACCAAGCTGATGGGCTTCTCCGGCAAGGTGAAGAACCCCGGCCTGTGGGAGCTGCCTTTCGGCCTGCCAGCCCGCGAGCTGTTCGAGGACTACGCCGGCGGTATGCGCGACGGCTACAAGCTCAAGTGCTGGCAGCCCGGCGGCGCAGGCACCGGTTTCCTGCTGCCCGAGCACCTCGATGCCCTGATGTATGCCGGCGGGATTGGCAAGGTCGGCACCCGTATGGGCACAGGCCTGGCGCTGGCGGTAGACGACAGCGTCAACATGGTCTCGCTGCTGCGCAACATGGAAGAGTTCTTCGCCCGCGAGTCGTGTGGCTGGTGTACGCCGTGCCGCGACGGTCTTCCGTGGAGCGTGAAGATTCTCCGCGCGCTGGAGCGTGGCCAAGGCACCCAGCAGGACATCGACACCCTGCTCGGCCTGGTCAACTTCCTCGGCCCCGGCAAGACTTTCTGCGCCCACGCACCGGGTGCCGTCGAGCCGTTGGGCAGTGCGATCAAGTATTTCCGTCCGGAGTTCGAGGCTGGCGTAGCCAGCAACAGCGCCCCGGCAACGACGGGGCAATTCGCCCCCGCGTGAAGTTTTGCGTGACGGCGGCCACTTATCTGGCCCCGTGACACACCGTGATTCCATTAGCCAAGCCTGCTTCGGTGGGCAAAGAAGAAACCTGAACCATGGCCACTATCCACGTAGACGGCAAAGATTTTGAAGTCGATGGGGCGGACAACCTGCTGCAGGCCTGCCTGTCCCTCGGACTCGACATCCCCTACTTCTGCTGGCACCCGGCGCTCGGTAGCGTCGGCGCTTGCCGCCAGTGCGCAGTCAAACAGTACAGCGACGAAAACGACACCCGTGGTCGCATCGTCATGTCGTGCATGACGCCGGCCACCGACAACACCTGGATCTCCATCGACGATGAGGAATCCAAGGCGTTTCGCGCCAGTGTCGTCGAATGGCTGATGACCAACCACCCGCACGACTGCCCGGTCTGCGAGGAAGGCGGCCACTGCCACCTGCAAGACATGACGGTGATGACCGGCCACAACCAGCGCCGCTATCGCTTCACCAAGCGCACTCACCAGAACCAGCAGCTCGGCCCGTTCATCTCCCATGAGATGAACCGCTGCATCGCCTGCTACCGCTGCGTACGCTACTACAAGGACTACGCCGGCGGCACCGACCTGGGCGTCTACGGCGCGCACGACAACGTGTACTTCGGCCGCGTCGAAGACGGCACGCTGGAAAGCGAGTTCTCCGGCAACCTGGTCGAGGTCTGCCCGACCGGCGTGTTCACCGACAAAACCCACTCCGAGCGCTACAACCGCAAGTGGGACATGCAGTTCGCCCCGAGCATCTGCCACGGCTGCGCCAGCGGCTGCAACACCAGCCCGGGCGAGCGCTACGGCGAGATCCGCCGCATCGAGAACCGCTTCAACGGTGACGTGAACCAGTATTTCCTCTGCGACCGCGGCCGCTTCGGCTACGGCTACGTCAACCGCGACGACCGTCCGCGCCAGCCGCTCTTCAATGGCGCAAAACTTGGCCTGGATGCCGCACTGGACAAAGCCGCCGAGCTGCTCAAAGGCAAGCGCGTGATCGGCATCGGTTCGCCACGCGCCAGCCTGGAAGGTAACTTCGCCCTGCGTGAGCTGGTCGGCGAAGCCAACTACTACAGCGGGATCGCCGCTGCCGAGCTGGACAACCTGCGCCTGATCCGCGACATCCTGCAGAACGGCCCGCTGCCAGTGCCGACCCTGCGCGAGGTGGAACACCACGACGCGGTGTTCGTCCTCGGTGAAGACCTGACCCAGACCGCCGCGCGCATGGCCCTGGCCCTGCGCCAGGCGGTCAAGGGCAAGGCCACCGAAATCGCTGCCTCGATGAAGATCCAGGACTGGCACATGGCCGCCGTGCAGAACGTCGCTCAGGACGCTCTGCACCCGCTGTTCATCGCCAGCGTCACCCCGACCCGCCTCGACGACATCGCCGAAGCCTGCGTGCACGCCGCCCCGGCCGACCTGGCCCGTATCGGCTTTGCCGTGGCCCATGCTATCGACCCGAGCGCCCCGGCCGTGACCGGCCTGGATGCCGACGCCGCCGAGCTGGTGCAACTGATCGCCGACGCCCTGCTGGGTGCCAAGCGTCCGCTGATCGTCTCCGGTGCCTCGTTGGGCAGCAAGGAGCTGATCGAGGCCGCAGCCAACATCGCCAGCGCGCTGAAAAATCGCGAGAAGAACGGCTCCATCAGCCTGGTCGTCCCGGAAGCCAACAGCATGGGCCTGGCCCTGTTTGGTGGCGAGTCGCTGGACACCGCCCTGGAAGCCCTGACTGCCGGCCAGGCCGACGCCGTGATCGTGCTGGAAAACGACCTGTACCGCCGCGCCGATGCCGCCAAGGTGGATGCCGCCCTGGCAGCCGCCAAGGTGGTGATCGTTGCCGACCACCAGCAGACCGCCACCAGCGCCAAGGCCCACCTGCTGCTGCCGGCTGCCAGCTTTGCCGAAGGCGACGGCACCCTGGTCAGCCTGGAAGGCCGCGCCCAGCGTTTCTTCCAGGTGTTCGAGCCGAGCTACTACGACAGCAACATTCTGGTTCGCGAAGGCTGGCGTTGGCTGCACGCACTGCACAGCACAATGCAGGGCAAGACCGTCGACTGGACTCAGCTGGATCAGGTCACCGCAGCCTGCGCCGCCAGCAGCAATCTGCTGACTGGCATCACTGCTGCTGCGCCGACTGCCTCGTTCCGCATCAAGGGCCTCAAGCTGGCCCGTGAACCTCACCGCTACAGCGGCCGTACCGCCATGCGCGCCAACATCAGCGTGCATGAGCCGCGTCAGCCGCAGGACCAGGACTCGGCCTTCGCTTTCTCCATGGAAGGCTATTCGGGCAGCAAGGAAGACCGTCAGCAGATCCCGTTCGCCTGGTCGCCGGGCTGGAACTCGCCGCAAGCCTGGAACAAGTTCCAGGACGAAGTCGGCGGTCACCTGCGTGCCGGTGATCCGGGCGTGCGTCTGATCGAGGCCAAAGGCGAGAGCCTGCCGTGGTTTGCCGTCAACGCCGCGTTCAATCCAGCACAAGGCACCCTGCAAGCCGTTCCGCTGCATCACCTGTTCGGCAGCGAAGAAACCTCTGCCCGCGCCGCGCCGCTGCAGGAGCGCATCCCACAGCCGTATGTAGCGCTGGCCAAGGCCGAAGCCGACCGTCTGGGTGTTAACGACGGTGCCTGGCTCAGCCTGAACGTAGGTGGTCAGACTCTGCGCCTGCCACTGCAGATCAACGAAGATATGGCCGTTGGTCTGGCCGGTTTGCCGGTCGGCCTAACAGGCATCCCGGCGCTGCTGGCCGGTGCCGTGGTCACCACCATCCAGGAGGCCGCGCAATGAGCTGGCTGACACCTGAGGTGATGGACGTGCTGATCGCGGTGCTCAAGGCCATCGTGATTCTGCTGGTAGTCGTGGTCTGCGGTGCGCTGCTGAGCTTCATCGAACGCCGCCTGCTCGGCTGGTGGCAGGACCGCTACGGCCCCAACCGCGTTGGCCCGTTCGGCATGTTCCAGATCGCAGCCGACATGATCAAGATGTTCTTCAAGGAAGATTGGACGCCGCCGTTCGCCGACAAGGCGATCTTCATCCTGGCGCCGATGATCGCTTTCGCCGCCATGCTGATGGCCTTCGCGATCATCCCGGTTACCCCGACCTGGGGTGTGGCGGACCTGAACATCGGCATCCTGTTCTTCTTCGCCATGGCAGGTCTGTCGGTGTATGCGGTGCTGTTCGCCGGCTGGTCGAGCAACAACAAGTTCGCCCTGCTCGGCGCCCTGCGCGCCTCGGCACAGACGGTGTCCTACGAGGTATTCCTGGCCCTGGCGCTGATGGGTATCGTCGCTCAGGTTGGCTCGTTCAACATGCGCGATATCGTCGATTACCAGGCCGAGAACCTGTGGTTCATCATTCCGCAGTTCTTCGGTTTCTGTACCTTCTTCATCGCTGGCGTGGCGGTGACTCACCGTCACCCGTTCGACCAGCCGGAAGCGGAGCAGGAACTGGCCGACGGTTATCACATCGAATATGCCGGGATGAAATGGGGCATGTTCTTCGTCGGTGAATACATCGGCATCGTGACCATTTCGGCGCTGCTGGTGACTCTGTTCTTCGGTGGCTGGCACGGCCCGTTCGGCATCCTGCCGCAGATCCCGTTTATCTGGTTCGCCCTGAAAACCTGCTTCTTCATCATGATCTTCATCCTGCTGCGCGCCTCAATTCCGCGCCCGCGGTATGACCAGGTCATGGCCTTCAGCTGGAAGTTCTGTCTGCCGCTGACCCTGATCAACCTGCTGGTGACCGGCGCCGTTGTGCTGGCTACGGCCCAGTAAGGAGTAATAGCGATGATCAAATACATCTGGGATGTGGTGCATGGCACCTGGACCCAACTGCGCAGCCTGGTGATGGTGTTCAGTCACGGCTTCCGTAAACGCGACACCCTGCAGTACCCGGAAGAGCCGGTCTACCTGCCGCCGCGCTACCGTGGCCGCATCGTGCTGACCCGCGACCCCGACGGCGAAGAACGCTGCGTGGCCTGCAACCTGTGCGCCGTGGCCTGCCCGGTTGGTTGCATCTCGCTGCAGAAGGCCGAGATGCCGGACGGTCGCTGGTACCCGGACTTCTTCCGCATCAACTTCTCGCGCTGCATTTTCTGTGGCCTGTGCGAAGAAGCCTGCCCGACCACGGCGATCCAGCTCACCCCGGACTTCGAGATGGGCGAGTTCAAGCGTCAGGACCTGGTGTACGAGAAGGAAGACCTGCTGATCAGCGGCCCGGGCAAGAACCCGGACTACAACTTCTACCGCGTTGCCGGTATGGCCATCGCTGGCAAGCCGAAAGGCGCTGCACAAAACGAAGCCGAACCGATCAACGTCAAAGGCCTGTTGCCCTAAGGAGAGGACATGGAATTCGCTTTCTACCTCGCTGCGGGCGTTGCCGTGGCGTCCACGTTCAGGGTCATCACCGCGAGCAATCCGGTGCACGCCCTGCTTTATCTGATTCTCTCGCTGCTGGCCGTGGCCATGACCTTCTTCGCCCTCGGCGCCCCCTTCGCCGGCGCGCTGGAGATCATCGTCTACGCCGGCGCGATAATGGTGCTGTTCGTCTTCGTGGTGATGATGCTCAACCTCGGCCCGGCTGCCGCCGAGCAGGAGAAGAAATGGTTGACGCCCGGCATCTGGACCGGACCGGCGATTCTCTCCGCGATTCTCCTCGGCCAGCTGCTTTATGTGCTGTTCCAGGCCCCGAGCGGTGCTTCCATCGGTCTGGTGACCGTGGATGCTAAAGCCGTGGGTATCGCCCTGTACGGCCCCTATCTGCTGGCCGTCGAGCTGGCCTCGATGCTGCTGCTCGCCGCCCTGGTCGCCGCCTACCACCTGGGCCGCCACGAAGCTAAGGATGCAACGCCATGAATGCAATTCCCATGGAGCACGGCCTGGCCCTGGCCGGCGTGCTATTTAGCCTGGGCCTGATCGGCCTGATGGTGCGGCGCAACATCCTGTTCATCCTGATGAGCCTGGAAGTGATGATGAACGCCACCGCCCTGGCCTTCGTCGTTGCCGGCAGCCGCTGGGTACAGGCCGACGGGCAGATCATGTTCATTCTGGTGATCACCCTGGCTGCCGCCGAGGCCAGTATCGGCCTGGCGATCCTGCTGCAGCTGTATCGCCGCTTCCACACCCTCGATATCGACGCTGCCAGCGAGATGCGCGGATGAATCTTCTATTCCTGACTTGTCTGTTCCCCCTGCTCGGCTGGTTTCTGCTGGCCTTCTCCCGTGGCCGCTTCTCCGAGAACCTCTCCGCCCTGATCGGCGTCGGCTCGGTCGGCCTGTCGGCGCTGACCGCCGCCTGGGTGATCCTGCAGTTCAACCTCAACCCGCCAGCAAATGGCGTGTTCACCCAGGTGTTGTGGCAGTGGATGAATGTCGCCGGCTTCGCGCCGAGCTTCACCCTGTACCTGGACGGCCTGTCGCTGACCATGCTCGGCGTGGTCACCGGCGTCGGTTTCCTCATCCACCTGTTCGCCAGCTGGTACATGCGCGGTGAAGAGGGCTATTCGCGCTTCTTCGCCTACACCAACCTGTTCATCTTCAGCATGCTGCTGCTGGTGCTCAGCGATAACCTGCTGGTGCTGTACTTCGGCTGGGAAGGCGTGGGGCTGTGTTCCTACCTGCTGATCGGCTTCTACTTCAAGCACACGCCGAACGGCAATGCAGCGCTGAAGGCCTTCATCGTCACCCGCGTTGGCGACGTGTTCATGGCCATCGGCCTGTTCATCCTGTTCCTGCACCTCGGCACCCTGAATATCCAGGAGCTGATGGTGCTGGCGCCGCAGAAGTACGTGGCCGGTGACAGCTGGCTGTGGATCGCCACCCTGATGCTGCTTGGCGGCGCAGTGGGTAAATCCGCCCAGCTGCCGCTGCAGACCTGGCTGGCCGATGCCATGGCCGGTCCGACCCCGGTTTCCGCACTGATCCACGCGGCGACCATGGTCACCGCCGGCGTCTACCTGATCGCGCGGACCCACGGTCTGTTCCTGCTGACCCCGGACATCCTCGAGCTGGTCGGCATCGTCGGCGGCGTGACCCTGGTCCTGGCCGGCTTCGCCGCACTAGTGCAGACCGACATCAAGCGCATCCTCGCCTACTCGACCATGAGCCAGATCGGCTACATGTTCCTCGCCCTTGGCGTGCAGGCCTGGGACGCGGCGATCTTCCACCTGATGACCCACGCCTTCTTCAAGGCCCTGCTGTTCCTCGCTTCCGGTGCGGTGATCAACGCCTGCCACCATGAGCAGAACATCTTCAAGATGGGCGGCCTGTGGAAGAAACTGCCGCTGGCCTACGCCAGCTTCATCGTCGGTGGCGCCGCCCTGGCTGCACTGCCGCTGATCACCGCCGGTTTCTACTCGAAGGACGAGATTCTCTGGGAAGCCTTCGCCAGTGGCCACCAGTGGCTGCTGTACGCCGGCCTGGCCGGTGCCTTCCTGACCTCGATCTACACCTTCCGCCTGATCTTCATCGCCTTCCATGGCGAGCAGCAGACCGAGGCCCATGCTGGCCACGGTGTGGCCCACTGGCTGCCGCTGGGTGTGCTGATCGTGCTGTCGACCTTTATCGGCGCGCTGATCACTCCGCCGCTGGCCGGTGTACTGCCGCAGAGCCTCGGCCATGCCGGTGGCGAGGCCAAGCACAGCCTGGAGATCGCGTCCGGCGCCATCGCCCTGGCCGGTATCGTCCTGGCTGCACTGCTGTTCCTCGGCAAGCGCAGCTTCGCCACGGCCGTTGCGCAGAGCGGCCCGGGTCGTTTCCTGTCGGCCTGGTGGTTTGCCGCCTGGGGCTTCGACTGGCTCTACGACAAGCTGTTCGTGCGCCCCTACCTGCTGCTCTGCCGTCTGCTCGGGCGTGACCCGATCGACCGCAGCATCAGCCTGATCCCGCGCCTGGCCCGGGGCGGCAACGCCCTGCTGGCTCGCAGCGAGACCGGTCAGGTGCGCTGGTACGCCACGTCTATCGCCGGGGGCGCCGTACTGGTGCTCGGCCTGCTGCTGATTCTGAATTAAGGAAATCCAACCGTCATGATTCTGCCCTGGCTAATCCTGATCCCCTTTATCGGCGGCCTGCTGTGCTGGCAGCTCGAGCGTTTCGGTAACACTCTGCCACGCTGGATCGCCCTGCTGACCATGGGCCTGCTGTTCGGCCTGGGCCTGTGGCTGTGGGCCACCGGCGACTTCAGCCTTGCTCCCGCACCGGGCGCCGATCCGGTCTGGGCTGCCGAATTCCAGCTGCAGTGGATCGAACGACTCGGCATCAGCGTGCACCTGGCGCTGGACGGTCTGTCGGTACTGATGATCAGCCTCACCGGCCTGCTCGGTGTACTGTCCGTACTCTGCTCGTGGAACGAGATCCAGAACCGCGTCGGCTTCTTCCACCTCAACCTGATGTGGATCCTCGGCGGCGTGGTTGGCGTGTTCCTCGCCGTCGACCTGTTCCTGTTCTTCTTCTTCTGGGAAATGATGCTGGTGCCGATGTTCTTCCTCATCGCGCTCTGGGGTCACAGCGGTAGCGACGGCAAGACACGCATCTATGCCGCCACCAAGTTCTTCATCTTCACCCAGGCCAGCGGCCTGGTGATGCTGGTGGCGATCCTCGGCCTGGTATTCGTGCACTTCGACCAGACCGGCGTCCTCACCTTCAACTACGCCGACCTGCTGAAAACCAAGATGGCCGCCGGCACCGAGTACATCCTGATGCTCGGCTTCTTTATCGCCTTCGCGGTGAAGTTTCCGGTGGTGCCGTTCCACTCCTGGCTGCCGGACGCCCACGCCCAGGCCCCGACCGCTGGTTCCGTGGACCTGGCCGGTATCCTGCTGAAAACCGCCGCCTACGGTCTGATGCGCTTCGCCCTGCCGCTGTTCCCCAACGCTTCGGCCGAGTTCGCGCCGATCGCCCAGTGGCTCGGCGTGTTCGCCATCATTTACGGCGCCCTGCTGTCGTTCGCCCAGACCGACATCAAGCGCCTGGTGGCCTTCTCCAGCGTGTCGCACATGGGTTTTGTGCTGATCGCCATCTACTCCGCCAGTGAGATTGCCCTGCAAGGCGCGGTGGTGCAGATGATGGCCCACGGTCTGTCCGCTGCGGCACTGTTCATCCTCTGCGGCCAGCTTTACGAGCGCCTGCACACTCGTGACATGCGCGAGATGGGCGGGATCTGGGCACGCATGCCCTGGCTGCCAGCCGTGAGCCTGTTCTTTGCCGCTGCCGCCCTGGGCCTGCCGGGCACCGGCAACTTCGTCGGTGAGTTCCTGATCCTGGTCGGCAGCTTCCAGAGCGCGCCGTGGGTCACCGTGCTGGCCGCGACCGGCCTGGTGTTCGGCTCGGTCTACTCGCTGATCATGATTCATCGCGCCTACTTCGGCCCGGCCAAGGCGGACACCACTCTGCCCGGCCTGAAACCGCGCGAACTGAGCATGGTGCTGGGCCTGGCCGTGCTGCTGATCCTGCTGGGCGTCTACCCGCAACCGGTGCTCGACACCTCGGCCGCCAGCATGCAAGGCGTGCAGCAGTGGCTGGGTAGCGCTCTCAATCAACCTGTTTTGGCCCGGTAAGCTGCTTAATGGAAAGTCATGCTATGCAACTGACGACTCAACATTTCATCGCGCTGCTGCCGCTGCTGATCACCAGTGCCACTGCGGTGCTGGTGATGCTGGCCATCGCCTGGAAACGTAACCATGCGATGACCTTCGGCCTGTCGGTGCTGGGCCTCAACCTGGCCCTGCTGTCGCTGATTCCGGCCCTGGGCGTAACGCCCATCGAAGTTACCCCGCTACTGCTGGTAGACAAGTTCGCCTGCTACTACATGGCCCTGGTGCTGGCTTCGACCCTGGCCTGCGTGACGCTGATCCACGCCTATCTGGGCGGTGAGTCGGGCAAGGGCTATCCGGGCAACCGTGAAGAGCTGTATCTGCTGATGCTGCTGTCCGCCGCCGGCGGCCTGGTACTGGTCAGCGCGCAGCACCTGGCTGGTCTGTTCATCGGCCTGGAACTGCTGTCGGTGCCGACCTACGGCATGATCGCCTACGCCTTCTTCAACAAGCGTTCGCTGGAAGCCGGCATCAAGTACATGGTGCTGTCGGCCGCCGGTTCGGCCTTCCTGCTGTTCGGCATGGCCCTGCTCTACGCCGAGTCCGGCAGCCTGAGCTTCGCCGGCATCGGCGCCAAGCTGGCTGCTGACGGCCTGCCGAGCCTGCTGGCGCAGATCGGCCTCGGCATGATGCTGATCGGCCTGGCCTTCAAGCTGTCGCTGGTGCCCTTCCACTTGTGGACCCCGGACGTCTACGAAGGCGCGCCGGCACCGGTGGCTGCCTTCCTGGCAACCGCCAGCAAGGTCGCGGTGTTCGCCGTGCTGCTGCGTCTGTATCAGATCTCGCCGGTTACCGCCGGTGGCTGGCTGACCGAGCTGCTGACGGTTATCGCAATCGCCTCGATCCTCTTCGGTAACCTGCTGGCCCTGCTGCAGAACAACCTCAAGCGCCTGCTCGGTTATTCCTCCATCGCCCACTTCGGCTACCTGTTGGTGGCGCTGATCGCCAGCAAGGGCCTGGCCGTGGAAGCGGTCGGCGTGTACCTGGCCACCTACGTGCTGACCAGCCTCGGTGCGTTCGGCGTTATCACCCTGATGTCGACGCCCTACAGCGGCCGCGATGCCGATGCCCTGTACGAGTACCGCGGCCTGTTCTGGCGCCGGCCATACCTGACTGCCGTGTTGACCGTGATGATGCTGTCGCTGGCCGGCATCCCGCTGACCGCCGGCTTTATCGGCAAGTTCTACGTGGTCGCCGCCGGCGTGCAAGCGCAGCAGTGGTGGCTGCTCGGCGCACTGGTGCTGGGTAGCGCGATTGGCGTGTTCTACTACCTGCGCGTCATGGTCACCCTGTTCATGGTCGAGCCCAACTTGCGCCGCCACGATGCGGAGCTGCACTGGGCGCAACGTGCCGGCGGCATGATGCTGCTGTTCGTCGCTCTACTGGCGTTCTTCCTCGGCGTCTATCCGCAGCCGCTGCTGGAGCTGGTGCAACAGGCGGGCCTGGTGGCTATCGCCCAGTGAGGCGTTAATCGCGACGAAGAACCCGGCCAAGGCCGGGTTTTTTGTTTCTGTGAAAAGGCCAACATGGGCTGAAGCAGCCCCCACAGAGTGCGCCTTGTAGCCGGGTGAAATCAGGGAGCGTGCATTCTCCGGATTTCATTCGGGCTACAAGAGCTCGCGCTCACACAGCACACAGAATGAAAAAGGCGCCCTGCGGCGCCCTTTTACTCACAGCGGCGACTCAGATCCGGAACTGCCGCACCAAGGTGCCCAGGCGCTCGCCCAGCCCCGCAAGGTTGCGCGAGGTCTCGGCACCATGGCGGGTTTCCTCGGCCACGCTGTCCACCGCCACGGCGATCTGGTGCACGCTGCGGTTGATCTCTTCGGCGACTGCCGTCTGCTCTTCGGCGGCACTAGCAATCTGCGCGTTCATCGCATTGATGGTACCGATCAGTTGGGCAATCGCATCCAGCGAAGCACCGGCCTGGTTGGCCTGCTCGCTGGTAGCGTCACCAGCATCGCTGGAACGGCGCATGGCCGTGACCGCATCCCGGGTTCCGCCCTGCAGGCGATCGATCATGCCCTGGATTTCCTGGGTGCTCTGCTGGGTACGGCTGGCCAGGGCGCGTACCTCGTCGGCGACCACGGCAAAACCACGCCCGGCCTCACCGGCACGCGCCGCCTCGATGGCGGCGTTGAGCGCGAGCAGGTTGGTCTGCTCGGCGATGGAGCGAATCACATCGAGCACGCTGACAATCGACTGCACATCCTGCTGCAGGGTGTCGAGGGACAGGCCACTGCTGCGGATATCATCTACAAGGGCATGGATACGCTGGATGCTGCCATCCACCACGCGCTTGGCCGCCTGGCCTTCACCGTCGGTCTGCTGCGCCGCCTCGGCCGCGCCCTGGGCGCTGCGCGCGACTTCATGGGCGGCAGCAGACATTTCGTTGATCGCCGTCGCCACCTGATCGGTCTCATGGCGCTGGCGCTCCATGGCCTGCTCCGAGCGCTGCGCCTGGGTCGCGACCTCGCCGACCAGCACCGTCAGCTGGCCAGTCATCTCGGCGATCTGCCGTACCAGGCTGTGGATCTTCTCGACAAAACGGTTGAACGAGCCCGCCAGTTCACCCAGCTCATCCTGGCTGGTAACCGGCAGACGGCGAGTCAGATCGCCCTCGCCTGCGGCGATGTCGTCGAGGTTGGCTTTGATGAGTTGCAGCGGACGCAGGAACGCATTGCTCAAGGCCAGGCCGATAACGCCGAACAGCACCAGCATGACCAGGGCGATCACCAGGATGCTGGTGAGGATGGTGCCGACACGCTCGTCGATAGCCGCCTCCACCTCAGCCACTTGTGCCTCGACGCCATCCAGATTGACCGCCGTGCCCAGGGCCAGATCCCACTTGGGCAGGTAATAGCTGTAGGCCAGTTTAGGTACCAGCACGCTGTCATCGGTCGGCAATGGCGAGCTGTACTCGACGTAGTTGGAACCGTCCTTGGCCACCCGCACCAGCTCGCGGTTGACGTAGACGCCGTTGGGGTCCTTGCGATCAGACAGGTTCTTGCCGACATCCACCGGGCTGGCGCCGCGGAACAGGCGCACCACCTGCGAGTCGTGACCGAAGAAGTAACCATCCTTGCCGTATTTGATCTGCGCCAGAATGGCGATCGCCTGCTCGCGGCTGGCCATATCGCCCTGACTGGCCGCGTCATACAGGCTCTGCACCGAACCCAGGGCAATCTGCATGTAGTGCTGCAGTTCCTGGCGGCTCTCCAACATCAGACGCTCGCGCGTTTCCCTGACTTCATCCTCTGCTAAACCCAGCAGGATCTTGGCCGCCGCACCGCTGAGGACCACAGCGAACAGAATGACCGGCAGCAAGGCCAGCAGCAGAACTTTGCTTTTCAGGGTAAGACGCATCATCCATTCCTCTTGTTTGAACCGTCCGAATGCAAAACGGGGCTGCCGACTTATCGGCAACCCCGTCGATAACTTGTGCGACCAGTCGGTCAGCACAGTCTAGCCGGCAATGGCTTTTCTTCCTTTACAGCACCATCGCCGCGACCCAGCCGAATACCAGCAGCGGCAGGTTGTAATGCAGGAAGGTCGGCACCACGCTGTCCCAGATGTGGTTGTGCTGACCGTCGACATTCAGCCCGGAGGTCGGCCCGAGGGTCGAGTCGGAAGCTGGCGAGCCGGCATCGCCCAGGGCACCGGCGGTGCCGATGATGCTGACGATGGCCAGCGGACTGAAGCCCAGCTGCACGCCCAGCGGCACGAAGATCGCCGCAATGATCGGTACGGTGGAGAAGGACGAGCCAATACCCATGGTCACCAACAGACCAACCAGCAGCATCAGCAATGCACCGATGGCCTTGCTATTGCCGATCCAGGCCGTCGAGGCATCGACCAGGGTCTTCACATCACCGGTGGCGTTCATCACCTCGGCAAAGCCCTGGGCGGCAATCATGATGAAGCCGATCATGGCCATCATCTTCATGCCTTCGGTGAACAGGTCGTCCGCTTCCTTCCAACGCACCACGCCGGACACCGAGAAAATCACGAAGCCGACCAGCGCCCCGACAATCATCGAGTCCAGCCACAGCTGCACGACAAAGGCCGCCGCCACGGCCACTGCGGCCACCAGCAGGCTCAGCGGGTTATAGGTGACGCTGACCTGCTCGGCCTGTTCGATCTTCTCCAGGTCGTAGATGCGCTTCTTGCGATAGCTGAAGAACACCGCGATCAGCAGCCCCACCAGCATGCCGATAGCCGGGATCAGCATGGCCTCAGTGACGTTGACGCCGACCACGTCCACACCGCCCTTGACCACGTTGGCCAGCAGGATGTCGTTGAGGAAAATGCTACCGAAACCCACCGGCAGGAACATGTAGGGCGTGATGAGGCCGAAGGTGATCACGCAGGCGATCAGTCGGCGGTCGATCTGCAATTTGGTTAGCACATACAGCAGCGGCGGAACCAGCAGCGGGATGAAGGCGATGTGGATCGGCAGGATGTTCTGCGACGACACCGATACCGCCAGCAGCAGGCCGATCAGCAGCCACTTGACCTCGCTGGAACCCTTCGCCTCATTACGCCCGACCAGGGCCAAGGCCTTGTCGGCCAGGGCATGGGCCAGACCGGACTTGGCAATCGCCACGGCGAACGCACCCAGCAAGGCATACGACAGCGCCACCGTGGCACCCGCGCCCAGGCCCTTGTTGAAGGCCGCCAGCGAACCCTCCACGCCCAGACCACCTAACAGGCCACCGGCCAGGGCGCCAACGATCAGGGCCACCACGACATGTACGCGGCACAGGCTGAGGACCAGCATGATGCCGACTGCGGCAACGACTGCGTTCATGACTCACTCCCATCAGGATAAGAAATATCGAGCAGCAGAGCCCGACAAAAAAGCGCAGCACTCTGCCCGATGGGTCAGCTTCTGTCAAAACTAAAGACGTGCAGGATACTGAGCAAACTGTGCATAATTCTTGCCTTGGATTTCAGCTGCTCCCCCTGAATGCTCATGTGGCTCTGTATTTCGCTAGCGCAAGCATCAAGTCTGCTCTGCGCGCACCGATACAGAGCTTGTAGTCTGAACTGATAAGGACCCTGCCGATGCAGTCCCGTAGTCTGTCCATCCAGTGGAAAATCACCCTCCTCGCCGGGCTCTGCCTGCTGGCCATCGTCACGCTGCTGGTCGGCGCCTCGCTGTACCAGTCCAAGCAAGGCGCCGAACTGGTCAAGGACGCCAGTGCCAACATGCTCGAAGAGTCCGCCCGCCTGCGCATGGGCGCCCGTGGCGAACTGCAGGGCATCCGCATTCAGCGCTACTTCATGGATGCCTACCAGTACGGCAAGGGATTCTCGCGCCAGGTGCTGTTCCTCAAGGATCAGGCGGAAAAGCGCTTCCTCGATGCGTTCGACCTGCGCGAAGACCTGACTCGTCAGGTGCGCACCGCGCTGGATGCCAACCCCAACCTGATTGGCCTCTACGTGGTCTTCGAGAGCAATAGCCTGGATGGCAAGGACGAACTATTTGCCGGCCAGGCAGAGCTGGGCAGCAACGACAGCGGGCGCTTCTCTCTATATTGGTCGCAGAGCACACCAGGCCAGCTGGAGTCCGAGGCAATGGACGAGGCGCAGCTCAGCGACACCACGGCCGGGGCCAGCGGCACGCCCTACAATGCCTGGTACACCTGCCCGCGCGACTCCCGCAAGGCCTGTGTGCTTGACCCTTATTACGACGATATCAACGGCAAGCAGGTGCTGATGACCAGCATCGCCTTTCCCCTGATCCAGAACGACAAGGTCATCGGCGTGCTGGGCGTCGATATCAGTCTGGAAAGCCTGCAAGAGCTCAGCAGCCAGGCCAGCCAGGAGTTGTACGACGGTGAGGGCGAAGTCAGCATCCTCAGTCCCGCCGGCCTGCTGGCCGGGCATAGCCCTAATGCCGGCATCTTGGGCAAGCCCGCAGAAACGGCCTACCCGGGCGAAGGCAGCGAACTGACGGCGCTGGTAGGCAGCGGCCAATCGCAGTTCATCGAACATGAAAGCATGCTGCGCGTGCTGGAGCCGCTGCTGCCGATCCCTGAATCCAAACCCTGGGCCGTGCTGCTCGAAGTGCCGCTAACCACCCTGCTCGGCCCAGCCCAGCAGCTGGAAGACCAGCTCGATCAACAACGTACCGATGACACCGCCGTGGCCCTGCTGCTGGCCTTGATCGCCATTCTCCTCGGCGTGCTGTTGATGTGGCTGACCGCGCGTGGCGTGACCCGGCCGATTCTCGACGTGGCCGCCATGCTGCAGAACATTGCCAGCGGCGAAGGCGACCTGACACGCCGCCTGGAATACGCCAAGGCCGACGAGCTGGGCACCCTGGCAGGCTGGTTCAACCGCTTCCTCGACAAGCTGCAACCGGTGATCGCTGACGTCAAACGCAGTGTGCAGGATGCCCGTCAGACCGCTGACCAATCTGCCGCCATCGCCAGCCAGACCAGCGCCGGCATGCAGCAGCAGTTCCGCGAAGTCGACCAGGTGGCCACCGCCTCCCAGGAAATGAGCGCCACCGCGCATGACATGGCCAACAACGCCGCCCAGGCCGCCGATGCGGCACGCAGCGCCGATGCGGCGACCCGCGAAGGCCTGGCGGTGATCGACCGCACTACGCTGTCGATCGAACAACTGGCCGCCGAGCTGAGTGCAGCCATGCAGGAGGTCGAAGGCCTGGCCAGCAGCAGCGAGAAGATCGGCTCGGTGCTGGAAGTGATCCGCGCCATCGCCGAACAAACCAACCTGCTGGCCCTCAACGCCGCCATCGAAGCGGCCCGCGCCGGTGAGGCGGGCCGTGGCTTCGCCGTGGTCGCCGACGAAGTACGCAATCTGGCCAAGCGTACCCAGGACTCGGTAGAGGAAATCCGTCAGGTCATCGAGGGGCTGCAGAGCGGCACCCGCGAAGTGGTCAGCACCATGCACAGCAGCCACAAACAGGCCCAAGGCAGCGTCGAGCAGGTCGAACAGGCGGTGACTGCTCTGCGCAGCATCGGCGAGGCGGTCAGCGTGATCAACGATATGAACCTGCAGATCGCCAGCGCCGCAGAGGAACAGAGCGCGGTGGCCGAAGAGGTCAATCGCAACGTGGCCAATATCCGCGATGTCACCGAAACGCTCTCTGGTCAGGCCGAAGAATCGGCACAGGTCAGCCAGTCGCTGAACAAACTGGCCAACCACCAACAGGGCCTGATGGATCAGTTCCGCGTCTGATGCAGCATACCGCCCCGGCACCGCCAAGGTGCCGGGTTGACGCATTCCGTCGGTGCGCCTGGCGTCATCCCCCTTGCCCCGCCCCAGAGCGCTCGCTAGCCTCTGCGCCCAGTCTTCCCTGATGAGAGTTGCGCATGTTGAATATCGTCCTGGTCGCCGGCTCCAGCCGTCGCGACAGCCAATCCGCCAAGGTAGCCCGCTTTCTCCAGCAACGCCTGATCGACCTGGATCTGGCCAGTGCATCCAGCGTCAGCGTGATCGACCTGGGTGAACAGCCCCTGCCGCTCTGGCCGAGTGATGATCAAGGCCCTTGGGACGCCTATCAACGGCAACTGTTGGCGGCTGATGCGCTGGTGGTGATCGCTCCGGAGTGGAACGGCATGGCCGCGCCGGCGATCAAGAATTTCTTCCTCTACGCCAGCAAGTTCGAGCTGGCGCACAAACCGGCTCTGCTGGTCGGTGTGTCCTCGGGTATCGGTGGTGCCTACCCGATCAGCGAGCTGCGTGCCTCCGGCTACAAGAACTGCCGCCTGGGTTATCTACCCGAGCACCTCATCGTGCGTCAGGTAGAAGCCGTGCTGAACACTGGCCAGGCAGCCAACGAAGACGATCTGCGCATCCGCAAGCGGATCGATTACGCCCTGGATATCCTCGGCAAATACGGTGTGGCCCTGAAACCGGTGCGCGAATCGATCGACCTGAACATTGCCGCGTTCGCCAACGGCATGTAATTCAGCCCGATAATGAAAAAGCCCGGCAAATGCCGGGCTTTTTATCCGCCTAACTTAGACAAGCCACGCGCGGGCAGATGAATGGCCACACGCAAGCCGCCGAGAGCACTGTCATGCAGGGCGATGCTGCCGCCCCAGGCCTCGACGATATCGCGCACGATGCCCAGCCCCAGTCCGTGGCCACTCACCTGCTCGTCGAGACGCACGCCTCGCTCGAGCACATCGCGGCGCAGCGCTTCGGCGATTCCAGGGCCGTCATCCTCGATATCCAGCGTATAACCACCGGCATCACTGGCAACGCGCAACGCGACCCTTGCCTGCGCCCACTTGCAGGCGTTGTCCAACAGATTGCCGAGCAGTTCGAGCATGTCTTCACGGTCCCAGGGCAAACGCAGCCCCGGCGGCGCCTGCCAATCGAGCTCCAAGCCCTGCGGGTGAATCATCTGCAACGTGCTCAGCAACCCCGGCAACTCCTGCGCACAATCGAAATGCGCACCAGGCAATACGTCGCCAGCCAGACGAGCGCGCCCCAACTCGCGCGCCAGGCGCTGTTCGATCTGCGTCAACTGCTCACGCAAGCCACTCTGCAGCTCCGGCTGCTCCCGTAGCTCTGCGCGACTGCTCAGGCTGAGCAGCACCGCCAATGGGGTTTTCAAGGCATGGCCGAGATTGCCAAGGGCATTGCGCGAGCGCCGCAGGGTGTCTTCGGTATGGGCCAGCAGGTGGTTGACCTGGGTCACCAGGGGCGCAAGCTCGACCGGTACGCTGGCATCCAGCTCACTGCGCTGGCCATTCTGCAGCTGGACGAGCTGCTGGCGCACCTGCTCAAGCGGGCGCAACGCCGAGCGCACGGTGTAACGCTGTGCCAGCAGAATCAGCAGTAGAGCGCCGCCGCCGAGGCCCAAGCCAATCCATTCGATGCGCCGAAAGCTCTGCAGAATCGGGGTGTAGTCCTGGGCTACGACAATCGTGAAACGTTGGCCATAGCGCTGATAGTCACCACGCCAGACCAGCAGTCGCTGACCGTGAGGGCCATCGCCCAGCTCCGCCTGCAAACCGGCGCTCGGTACCTGGGGCAACTGGCGATCCCACAAGGAGCGCGAGCGCCAACTCTGCTCGGCAAAGTCGATGCGAAAGTACAACCCGGAGAAAGGCCGTTGATAGGCCGAGGTCAGCCGCCGTTCATCCAGCTGCACACCCTGCGGGCCACGCACGATGGCAATCAGCAAGGCTTCGGCTTCATCGCGCAGGCCGCTCTCCAGATAGCTGCGCAAGCTGTGATCGAACAGCCACAGGCTGGCCTGGGCCAGAGCCAGCCCCACCAGCAGTAACGCCCCGGCCAGGCCGAGGCTGAGACGACGCTGGATCGACTTCACCCGCTCACTCCGCTGAAGCGATAACCCTGGCCACGGCGAGTCTCGATCACCTCGCGCCCGAGCTTGCCGCGCAGGCGGTTGACATGCACTTCGAGAACATTGGAGTCGCGCTCGGTCTCACCATCGTAGAGGTGTTCAGCCAGATGACTTTTCGACAGGAGTTGCCCCGGGTGCAGCATGAAATAACGCAGCAGGCGGAACTCGGCGGCCGTCAGCTCGATCTCCTGGCCATTGCGCGTTACGCATTGGCGGCCCTCATCCAGTTGCAGCCCAGCAGCCTCCAGTTGCGGCTGGTTGGCCAGGCCATGGGCCCGACGCAGCAGCGCCTGGATACGTAGGGCCAGTTCTTCCGGATGAAACGGCTTGGTCAGGTAATCATCCGCACCGGCCTTGAGGCCGTCGATGCGCTCAGCCCAGGAGCCACGCGCAGTCAGAATCAGCACCGGGGTGGCCAGGCCACCGGCGCGCCATTCGCGCAGTACCTCAAGCCCGGGTTTACCCGGCAGGCCAAGATCGAGAATGATCAGGTCATAAGGTTCACTGGCACCCTGGTAAACAGCGTCCCGGCCATCGGCCAGCCAGTCCAGCGCATAACCTTGGCGGCCCAGGCCGGCGATCAGCTCATCGGCCAGTGGCACATGGTCTTCAACCAGCAGCAGGCGCATCAGTCCTCCACCTCGTCCTTAAGAAGGCGCCCATCGCGGGCATCCAGTTCCAGCTCGCGCACCGTGCCGTCACTGCTCAGCAGCTCGACCTCATAGACCAGTACATCGTCTTCTTCCTCCAGCTCGGCCTCCAGCAAACGTGACCCCGGATAGCGATCCAGGGCCGTTTGCACCAGTTGCTCAAGAGAAAGGATGACGCCTTTCTGGTGCAGGCGTAGCGCATCGTCGTGCCCCAGGTCGCGGGCCTGCACCTCAAGTGCCAGTACCGCGAGAACCATGACGACGATCCCGCTATAACGTGCCACGAACTTCATTAGTCATCCCGATGATCTTGCAGGACTTGGCCGGAGGTGGCGTCCAGCTCCAGATCCCATTGCTGGTTCTGGGCATCACGCAACTCGACCTGATAGACATAGCGACCGTGCTCATGCTCCAGCTCGGTGTCTTCCACCGTCGCGCCCGGATGCTTGGCGATGGCCGCCGCATTGAGCTTTTCAAAGGATTGAATGGTACCTGCATCACGCAGTTTGAGCGCCTCATCCGGTCCCAGATCACGGGCCTGGGCCAGGCCAGCAGAGGTGACAAGAGCAACGGTGGTAAACAGGGCGGTCAGTATTTTCATGGTGATTCTCCTTGGTAAGCGGTATGTGCTTGCTACGAGAGCCAAGATACCCAAGGCGACTTAACTCAAACTGAATCGGCTCGAAGATGGCTGCATCATTCACCCGCTGAACCTGCTTGGCCTGGCGACCCAGGTCACTATAATCGCTCGCTTGTCCGTTGGAGACCCGTATGAGCGCCATCCATATCAAGTCACCCGCCCTCAGCTTGCGTGCCGGCAAGCGGGCCCTGACACTTATCCGTGAGCGTGGCCTTCAACCCGCCGATGTCGCCATTCTGCCTGGCGCCGCTGGCGGGCCGAAAGGTCTGGGGATTCAGGGGCTCGATCTGGCCCTGTTTGGCGACTGGCTGCCACGTGTTCCACGTGAACGCACACTGATCGGCGCCTCGATTGGTTCCTGGCGCTTCGCCAGCGCCTGCCTGCCTGACGCCAGCGCCGGTATTCGGCGCCTCGGCGAGCTGTACACCAGCCAGCGCTTCGCCAAGGGTGTGAGCATGGCCGAGGTCTCGCGCAGTTGCGTCAGGCTGCTCGATGAACTGCTCGATGGGCAAGATGCGGCAGTCTTGAACAACCCGCTTTACCGCCTGAATATTGTCGTGGTGAAGAGCCATGGCCTGCTGCGCCATGACCACAAGGGTAAACTCGGCCTGGGATTGTCCTCGGTGATTGGCAACAATCTGCTCGCCCGCCAACGTTTGGCGCGCCATTTCGACCGGGTCATTCTCCACGATATTCGCCAGGTTCCACCACTGGCCAAGCTTGAAGACTTTCGCTCGCACTTCCATGCCCTCGACAGCAGCAACCTGCGCCAGGCACTGCTAGCATCCGGCTCAATTCCCATGGTGATGGAAGCCATTCGCGAAATTCCAGGGCTGGAGCCGGGCGCTTATCGTGACGGCGGCCTACTCGACTATCACCTGGACTTGCCTTATGCCGGCGACGGCGTGGTGCTCTATCCGCACTTCACCGACAAGGTTGTGCCAGGCTGGTTCGACAAGGGCCTGCCCTGGCGACGTGGAGATACACAGCGCCTGCAGGATGTACTGCTGCTCTCCCCCTCCCGCGAGTACCTGGCCGCCCTACCACACGGCAAGCTGCCGGATCGTAGCGATTTCAAACGCTTCCTAGGCAATGACATGGGTCGCGAGAGTTACTGGCGCCAGGCGATGGCCGAAAGCGAACGCCTCGGTGACGAATTTCTCGAACTGGCCGATAGCGGTCGCCTCGCCGATCGTCTACAACCGCTCTAACGCGCAGCAGCACTTCGCAAAGGAATGCCCCCCCAATGAAACATCTCAGACGCCTCGGACTTGCCGGCAGTTACCTGCTTACTCTTGGTAATGCCGAAGCCGCCTTGAACGCTCAGGGCCAGCAGGAAGTCGCCGAGCTACTTGGCTTTGTCGAGAGCAGTGGCTGCACCTTCATTCGCAACGGCGACGAACACGCCCCCGCCGATGCTCGTGCCCATCTGCAGAAGAAACTCGACTATCTGAATGACAAAGGACTGGTGGACTCCGCGGAAGACTTCATTGTCCGCGCGGCAACCGAAAGCAGCTTCAGCGGCACTCTCTATCAGGTCGATTGCCAAGGCAAGAAACAGCCATCAGCCGACTGGCTGAACAGTGAGCTGCAGCGTTTGCGCGGCAAGCACTGAAGCGACTCTGCGGGGTAAGCTGTTAAACTATCCACCAGCTTTGGTCGCCCCTCGCGACCAGCCCGTCATAGAGCACCAAAGATTGGAACTGTTCAAAGAATTCATTTTCGAATCCGCCCACCGCCTTCCGCATGTGCCGGAAGGTCACAAATGCGGTCGCCTGCATGGTCATTCATTCCGTGCGGCCATCTACATTGAGGGTGAGGTAGACCCTTACACCGGCTGGATTCGCGACTTCTCCGAAATCAAGGCGATCTTCAAGCCGATCTACGATGTGCTCGATCACAACTACCTTAACGACATCCCTGGGCTGGAGAACCCCACCAGCGAGAACCTCGCCAAGTGGATCTGGCAGAAACTCAAGCCAGTTCTGCCAGAACTCTCCCGTATCTGTATCAAGGAAACCTGTACCAGCGGCTGCGAATACCGCGGCGACTGACTGAATCTGCAAAGAAAAAAGCCACCTCCGGGTGGCTTTTTTATGTCTTCAGTTGCGTGCTTACAAGAGCTCGCACTCTGGTTAGCCATCGCAGCGCAAGGCAAGCAGCGGCGCCTGCTCGACCGCTAGAAAACCACGCTCAGCGCCCCGAACTTTTCTAGCGCACAAAGCCAAACCCCCAACCCGTTTTCACGGATTGGGGGTTTGGGGATAGGAGCTTGACGATGACCTACTCTCACATGGGGAAGCCCCACACTACCATCGGCGATGC
>NZ_JACJFN010000007.1:0-3948 GCF_014164785.1 Aquipseudomonas guryensis
GGATAGGAGCTTGACGATGACCTACTCTCACATGGGGAAGCCCCACACTACCATCGGCGATGCGTCGTTTCACTACTGAGTTCGGGATGGGATCAGGTGGTTCCAACGCTCTATGGTCGTCAAGCAATTCGGTTGCTGTATCGGTGTTTAGTCGCTACAGCTAATTGGGTATGTGATGTCAGTTGGTATTGCGTGTTCAGGCAAATTTTCGGTCTTTGTCGACTTCTGTCGAGACACACAAACAGCAAATTGTTTGGGTGTTATATGGTCAAGCCTCACGGGCAATTAGTATTGGTTAGCTCAACGCCTCACAGCGCTTACACACCCAACCTATCAACGTCGTAGTCTTCGACGGCCCTTTAGGGAGCTCAAGGCTCCAGTGAGATCTCATCTTGAGGCAAGTTTCCCGCTTAGATGCTTTCAGCGGTTATCTTTTCCGAACATAGCTACCCGGCAATGCCACTGGCGTGACAACCGGAACACCAGAGGTTCGTCCACTCCGGTCCTCTCGTACTAGGAGCAGCCCCTCTCAAATCTCAAACGTCCACGGCAGATAGGGACCGAACTGTCTCACGACGTTCTAAACCCAGCTCGCGTACCACTTTAAATGGCGAACAGCCATACCCTTGGGACCGGCTTCAGCCCCAGGATGTGATGAGCCGACATCGAGGTGCCAAACACCGCCGTCGATATGAACTCTTGGGCGGTATCAGCCTGTTATCCCCGGAGTACCTTTTATCCGTTGAGCGATGGCCCTTCCATACAGAACCACCGGATCACTAAGACCTACTTTCGTACCTGCTCGACGTGTCTGTCTCGCAGTCAAGCGCGCTTTTGCCTTTATACTCTACGACCGATTTCCGACCGGTCTGAGCGCACCTTCGTACTCCTCCGTTACTCTTTAGGAGGAGACCGCCCCAGTCAAACTACCCACCATACACTGTCCTCGATCCGGATAACGGACCAGAGTTAGAACCTCAAAGTTGCCAGGGTGGTATTTCAAGATTGGCTCCACGCGAACTGGCGTCCACGCTTCAAAGCCTCCCACCTATCCTACACAAGCAAATTCAAAGTCCAGTGCAAAGCTATAGTAAAGGTTCACGGGGTCTTTCCGTCTAGCCGCGGATACACTGCATCTTCACAGCGATTTCAATTTCACTGAGTCTCGGGTGGAGACAGCGCCGCCATCGTTACGCCATTCGTGCAGGTCGGAACTTACCCGACAAGGAATTTCGCTACCTTAGGACCGTTATAGTTACGGCCGCCGTTTACCGGGGCTTCGATCAAGAGCTTCGCTTGCGCTAACCCCATCAATTAACCTTCCGGCACCGGGCAGGCGTCACACCCTATACGTCCACTTTCGTGTTTGCAGAGTGCTGTGTTTTTAATAAACAGTCGCAGCGGCCTGGTATCTTCGACCGGCATGAGCTTACGCAGTAAATGCTTCACCCTCACCGGCGCACCTTCTCCCGAAGTTACGGTGCCATTTTGCCTAGTTCCTTCACCCGAGTTCTCTCAAGCGCCTTGGTATTCTCTACCCAACCACCTGTGTCGGTTTGGGGTACGGTTCCTAGTTACCTGAAGCTTAGAAGCTTTTCCTGGAAGCATGGCATCAACCACTTCACGTTCTAAAAGAACGCTCGTCATCAGCTCTCAGCATTAAGCGCCCGGATTTACCTAAGCACTCTGCCTACTACCTTAAACTTGGACAACCAACGCCAAGCTGGCCTAGCCTTCTCCGTCCCTCCATCGCAGTAACTAGAAGTACAGGAATATTAACCTGTTTCCCATCGACTACGCATTTCTGCCTCGCCTTAGGGACCGACTAACCCTGCGTCGATTAACGTTGCGCAGGAAACCTTGGTCTTTCGGCGTGCGAGTTTTTCACTCGCATTGTCGTTACTCATGTCAGCATTCGCACTTCTGATACCTCCAGCAAGCTTCTCAACTCACCTTCACAGGCTTACAGAACGCTCCTCTACCGCATCACCTAAGTGATACCCGTAGCTTCGGTGTATGGTTTGAGCCCCGTTACATCTTCCGCGCAGGCCGACTCGACTAGTGAGCTATTACGCTTTCTTTAAAGGGTGGCTGCTTCTAAGCCAACCTCCTAGCTGTCTAAGCCTTCCCACATCGTTTCCCACTTAACCATAACTTTGGGACCTTAGCTGACGGTCTGGGTTGTTTCCCTTTTCACGACGGACGTTAGCACCCGCCGTGTGTCTCCCATGCTCGGCACTTGTAGGTATTCGGAGTTTGCATCGGTTTGGTAAGTCGGGATGACCCCCTAGCCGAAACAGTGCTCTACCCCCTACAGTGATACATGAGGCGCTACCTAAATAGCTTTCGAGGAGAACCAGCTATCTCCGAGCTTGATTAGCCTTTCACTCCGATCCACAGGTCATCCGCTAACTTTTCAACGGTAGTCGGTTCGGTCCTCCAGTTAGTGTTACCCAACCTTCAACCTGCCCATGGATAGATCGCCCGGTTTCGGGTCTATACCCAGCGACTAAACGCCCTATTAAGACTCGCTTTCGCTACGCCTCCCCTATTCGGTTAAGCTTGCCACTGAATATAAGTCGCTGACCCATTATACAAAAGGTACGCAGTCACCCAACAAAGTGGGCTCCCACTGCTTGTACGCATACGGTTTCAGGATCTATTTCACTCCCCTCTCCGGGGTTCTTTTCGCCTTTCCCTCACGGTACTAGTTCACTATCGGTCAGTCAGTAGTATTTAGCCTTGGAGGATGGTCCCCCCATATTCAGACAAAGTTTCTCGTGCTCCGTCCTACTCGATTTCATGACTAAGAGATTTTCGCGTACAGGGCTATCACCCACTATGGCCGCACTTTCCAGAGCGTTCCGCTAATCTCAAAGCCACTTAAGGGCTAATCCCCGTTCGCTCGCCACTACTAAGGGAATCTCGGTTGATTTCTTTTCCTCAGGGTACTTAGATGTTTCAGTTCCCCTGGTTCGCCTCTTGCACCTATGTATTCAGTACAAGATAACCATCTTATGATGGCTGGGTTCCCCCATTCAGACATCTCCGGATCAAAGTCTGTTTGCCGACTCCCCGAAGCTTTTCGCAGGCTACCACGTCTTTCATCGCCTCTGACTGCCAAGGCATCCACCGTATGCGCTTCTTCACTTG
Organism: Aquipseudomonas guryensis; assembly: GCF_014164785.1. GTDB lineage: Bacteria > Pseudomonadota > Gammaproteobacteria > Pseudomonadales > Pseudomonadaceae > Aquipseudomonas > Aquipseudomonas guryensis. The sequence continues at coordinate 3,154 of NZ_JACJFN010000007.1, forward strand.
ACCATATAACCCCAAGCAATCTGGTTACTGTCTCAAACGTGAAGACGACATTCGCCGAAAATTTGCATAGAGAACACGCAAATTTTACCTTGACGCGACATGCTGCCAGTGAAAGCAACACATCGGTCTACTTCTATCACATACCCAAATTTTTAAAGAACAGTTCTGGCGCAAAGACCAGAATTCAATGCTTCATACTTAAGCATTCAATTCTGAGCTTTCAGCGATTCAAGAGTTAATGGTGGAGCCAAGGAGGATCGAACTCCTGACCTCCTGCGTGCAAGGCAGGCGCTCTCCCAGCTGAGCTATGGCCCCATCTACGGACTGGCCACATCCCTTGACAATTGGTGGGTCTGGGCAGATTCGAACTGCCGACCTCACCCTTATCAGGGGTGCGCTCTAACCAACTGAGCTACAGACCCAATCGTCTTACTCTCGGGTAATAACCCAATCGCTTTTCGCAAGTGAATCAAGCAATTCGTGTGGGAACTTATGAAGAAGCTGAAGTCTTCGATTAAGGAGGTGATCCAGCCGCAGGTTCCCCTACGGCTACCTTGTTACGACTTCACCCCAGTCATGAATCACTCCGTGGTAACCGTCCCCCTTGCGGTTAGACTAGCTACTTCTGGAGCAACCCACTCCCATGGTGTGACGGGCGGTGTGTACAAGGCCCGGGAACGTATTCACCGTGACATTCTGATTCACGATTACTAGCGATTCCGACTTCACGCAGTCGAGTTGCAGACTGCGATCCGGACTACGATCGGTTTTATGGGATTAGCTCCACCTCGCGGC